>NZ_CAMLSE010000027.1 GCF_946482605.1 uncultured Dyadobacter sp.
CGAATTCAAAACGCATTTTCGCTTTCAGGACCAGAACATCCTGCAACATGCCGAGCAATGCAACGGCTCGGGAGATTGCCGGAAAACGCAGCTGAGCGGCGGCACCATGTGTCCGAGCTTTATGGCGACCCGGAACGAAAAAGACACCACCCGCGCCCGTGCGAATATTCTGCGCGAAATGCTCACCCGTTCGCCCAAGGAAAACCGATTCGACAACAAGGAGATCAAGGAAGTGTACGACCTGTGCCTGGCGTGCAAGGGTTGCAAGGGTGAATGCCCGTCGAATGTGGACGTCGCTAAGCTGAAAATGGAGTTTTTGCAGCAGTATCACGACGCAAACGGTATTCCCGTGCGCTCGTGGCTCATTGGTAATTTCTCCAAAATGACAGGCCTCGCGAGCTACGTTCCCTGGGCTTACAACCTGATTTTCAAGAATGCACCGCTCCGGAAAATCGCAAATACCGTGGTGGGTTTCCACCCCGAACGCACCATGCCGCTGCTGCACAGTACTACATTGAAAAAATGGTATGATCAGCGGAAGAAAAACGCACCGAAAGCAGGGAAGAAAGTATATCTGTTCTGCGACGAGTTTACCAATTATAACGATGTGGAGATCGGCAAAACGGCCATTCTCGCGCTGGAAAAGCTGGGTTATGAGGTGATTATTCCAAATCACGGCCCATCCGGACGGCCGCAGCTTTCCAAAGGCCTGCTAAGGGATGCTAAGAAAATCGCCGAAGAAAATATCCGTTTGTTGAAAGACATTATTTCGTACGACACGCCGCTCGTGGGCATCGAACCGTCGGCAATTCTTACTTTCCGCGACGAATATCCCGATCTTGTGAGTGACGCACTGCTGGAAGATGCTAAAATGATCGCACAGAATGCATTGCAGTTCGATGAGTTCATCGCGCGTGAAATCGAATTGAAGAATATCTCGAAGAACCAGTTTACCAAGGAAAAGCGGTTGATCAAACTGCACGGACATTGCCAGCAAAAGGCCATTTCCAGCGTGATTCCTACTAAAAAGATGCTTTCATTGCCTGAAAACTACACTGTCCAGCTGATCCCCTCGGGGTGCTGCGGCATGGCGGGCTCATTCGGCTATGAAAAAGAGCATTTTGACATTTCCATGCAGATCGGCGAATTGGTACTGTTCCCGGCCGTCCGCCAGCAACCGGAAGAGGTCATCATCGCCGCCCCGGGCACCAGCTGCCGCCACCAGATCCACGATGGCACAGGACGCAAGGCCCTGCACCCCGCCGAGATTTTGTGGAATGCATTGGTTTAAATTATGAACGAGGCCGGCGAGCCACTAACGACTCGCCGGCCTTTCTTTTAATTTGAAATAAAAGGCGCTTTCCGCAGCCAGGTGCCGTTATCGAGCTGGTCGATCATGAACGCAGCGATATCCGCGGCGTCAATCTTACTGCCCGGCGAATCGGTCTCACTCACCTTCACCTC
Source organism: uncultured Dyadobacter sp. (assembly GCF_946482605.1). Next base: position 1,465 of record NZ_CAMLSE010000027.1, read on the forward strand.
ACTTCGGTTCCCGTTGAATTCAATGTACGGAACCCGCACCATGATCCAGTCGGCATCGCTGCCGGCCAGAACCGCATACGATTTCTGACGATCCTCGTGAATAACCGGGAATGTGGAGCGCATCCACTCGGTCGCTTTTCGCGTTTCGGGACCCTTGCGGTCCGATGGTGTATCGACATTCAAACCAGCAAGCAGCACGTATCGTACCGGTCGGTCTCCAATGGCGTTCAAAATATGGATACTGGCCTGGCTCGCCACCAAAGGCTCGTCCTTCCGCTGCCCGACGGTGCTCAAAACAGCATCACAGCCCTGAACCAACACATCAACGGCATTCTGATCCAGCACGTCGCCCCGAACGATTTCAATCAACGGACTTTTGGTGGTGAAATTTTCCGGATGCCGAAGCAGCAATTTGAGCCGGTACCCTTTTTCAATGAGTTGATCGACCAGATATTGACCTGTACGGCCACCGCCACCAATCAAGGCGATTCTATGAGATGTTTCCATTTCTTTCTGATAAAAATTTAGTTATAGCAAAACATCCGGGTTGAAGTGCCCCGGAATTTGCAGAAGAGCCTGGCTCAATTCTGCGTGCGAAAACGGTGTTTTATCAGGAGATTTGAATGCGGTAAAGGTAGCAACCTGCCCGATCTTTCAAAAGAAACTTGTAAAAATGCGTTACCAAAAGGTTGTCGTTACGTCTAATGTCTTAGATGTAGCCAACAAAATCATGAATCCGGAGATCTATCAAAGTCAGTTTATAACCGAAATAAAAGAAAAGGTCCGCTCCGCCCAGTATGAGGCTTTGAAGACCGTTAACGTCAGGCTCATTCAGCTGTACTGGGAAATCGGCAAATCCATTGCTGAAAAACAGAATGAGAGCTGGGGAAAATCAATTGTGATATCGCTGTCCAAAAGAGCTGCAAGCCGAGTTCCCGAAATCGAGCGGATTTTCAGCCACCAATATCTGGTATATGGTTCAATTTTACACTGACTATCAATCAGATATAAATCTCCAACCACTGGTTGGAGAAATTAGCTGGAGTAAGCATCTGGTCATTTTAGCCAAGTGCAAACGGAGCCAGGAAAGACATTGGAGTCGCGACCTACAATACCACTAACCGACTTCCTGAGAAATACAGGCAGCTCCTCCCAAGCGAAGAGGAAATCGCGGCTAAAATTGGAGGCTTCTTTTAATAATGCCATTCCCAAAAAGTTGAAAATAATTTTTCAGCGGCGTTTCCGAGCTCTTCAACGGAATCCCGTCCTCCTCTAATTCTTCCCAATATTAATATTCATCGTCGTCCCTACCCGGAACACCGTATGCTTGTACTTAAAACCCTCGAAACTGTTGGCGACTTCGATCCGTAAAGGGAAACGGATGCCGATGTCGAGGCCATACCCAAGTTCGGCGTAGTGATCCGATGCCGGCGTAGCCAGGTAATGCAGGAAAAAGTTTTCCTTAACTCCCAACACCCGGAACCAGGTGATCTGGGTCAGCAGAAACTGACGGAACTCACTCAATACATGCGCTTCGAAGAACTCTTTTGCAGTATTGTATTTGTAGTAATCCAGCATCCGGAATGTACTCACCGGGTCGCCGAGCTGAAAGAAAAATCGATTGCCAGTAAAATGCTGAAAATCAGGAAATTGCACCGAATTGTTGTTCAGAAACTTTCCGGCAGCAAGCACGTACCGCAGCTTGCTCCGCACGCCGGTTTCGAAGCCATGCCTTACGCCGACCCTCACAAAATCGAAGTCCACATCGCTGCCGAATGCATTTCGTATCCCTTTGCGATAAGTAAATGAGAATTGGGGCGAGTCATCGTCGTAATAAGACGTCTTGCCGTTCCGGGTTTTGTACTTCTGCCAAGGTTTGTAAGAAGCCGCAATACCGACAATCAGCGCCTGGTGTCGCTGCATTTCCGGTGTCACCGACCCGGTTTCATCCGCAAGCTCCGCATTATGCGGGATATTGGAAGTAAACTCACGTCGTTTCCAGTCGATCCAGCGGTAAGGCGACGTTTTTTCAAGGTTCGGTAACGCGCTGCGATCCGCGTATTCGATATTTGCGCTCAATTCAAAATGCTGCTGCTCCTGGCTGGTTTTGAATTCCGCACGAACGAAATCCTTTTGGTATTCCTTGATAAAATTCTGTTCGAGAAACAGGGTGGTGACCGTATTGAGCAATGGATGCATCGGGCTCTCGCTGTTGAACTGGGAAATTCCCCGTCCGCCCGAAACGCTCAGCAGGTTGCGCGCCCATCCATAATTCACTCCACCCGTCGCCAGCAATTTGTTCCGCCCGAAAGCATAACGCGTGAGGCCGTCGAACGACCACTCCTGTCTGCTTCGGACCGATATCCGTTTCAAGCCGTCTTTCCCCAATTGTACACTTTCTTTATTGTCACCAGGATTACTGCCATTATAACGCAGCTTAAAGCCTCCTCCATTCAGCACAAGCCCCTCCACCGTATTCACCTGCACACCTGGCAATGGACCTACATATTCCAGCGACCACGGGCTCTTTTTACCCAAACTGAAATGGTGCCCGGTGAAAATATCCCCGAATGGGAATTTGCTGCCCTTCTTCGATTTCGTAGTATCACTTTTTGAAGTTTTCAGACTATCCCGTTGTTGCTTAGTCCCTTCATGAACGATCACCAGGCTATCGAGGCGGGTGTAGCTTTTCACCTCTGCGGTCGTAAGCGGAACGGTCCGGATCGAATCCCAGAATGCCGTAGTGCGCATGGTGGCCAGCGAATCCACCCGGGTCGAATCCTGCCTGCTGAAATTGAGATCGATGTCCTCGCCCTTCTTTTCTTTTTCCTTCAGATCCTGTTTTTCATACTCCTTCATCAGTTTCCGCAGGTTTTTAGCAGAAAACTCCTTCTGTTTCCCAACAACCTCTTCCAATTTCTGTGTTTTGATCTCCCGTCCTGTCAATTTAACCTTCTTAGCTTCTTCCCGGTCCTTCTTATCATCCACAACCACGATATCAGGCTTGAATGACGGATTGATTTTGATATTCGAAAATGACTGCGAGATCACGAAATCACCTTTGCCTTTGAGTCCGTAAATGCCTCCCTCGACGTGAAATTGCTGATTGACCGGCATCCATACGCCCTGCACCGGGCTATACACCTGTTTGATATCGATACGAAAACCCGTGTTGACCGTCTGCAAGTCGAGACTGTAAATGCTCCACTCACCCTCGATAATGTGGATTGTTCCTCTGTACACGCCCTCACCCCAGGAGCGGGGCGTCACTTTGATTTTGTTGACTTCGATCCCGTTTTCGCGGAATGCGCCCAGGTATTCGAATTTGTAGTAGGCAAATGCGCGCGGTGAGAGCGGCGACACTGCCTTCACGACCTCCGGCTGGTAAAAACTCGCCAGAAGGTACATATTCGGGTCGGCCATGTTCTTATCCTGACTGCTCCGTGTAGCGATCACGCGCTGTTTGTAGACATTCGGCTGCCGGAATGTAACCTCAGTCACCGTTTCATTCAGCATCGGGACACCCTTTTTAAAATTGGTCTCCTTCTCCATTTCTTTCAATTCCTTTTTATAAAGAAATTCCAGGGGAAGATCGGTAATTACAAACGACGATTTGGAGTAAGCTTTGGCCGTGTAGCTGTCCACCTGCAGAAAATGGTACCGGCTCTTGGCAATGGCCCGCCGCATGATGGTATAGGCCGGATCTTCGTCTTTGCTCCCGATACGCACCTCGCCCAGGTTCAGTGCCTGTTCTTCCATCGTCAGGTCGAAGGTCTGCATGCCGCTTTCTACTGTAAAGCCCTTTTGCCCGGTCTTGAACCCCAGGTACTGGAAAATAACTTCGTAAAAACCAGGTTTGAGATCCAGCTGATAACGGCCTTCCTCGTTCGATATCGTGCTGATGCTCGTTCCTTTTACAATAATGGCTGCAAATGGAAGCGGTTGTCCCTTGGTCGTTTTGATCACGCCCCGGATGCCGCTGGCGGGTGTGTTTTGCGCCAGCGACGCGCTACATGTGAGAAAGATCAGGCAAAAGGCCGTGAAGTATTGTTTGAGCATAGGGTTTTCAGCCGGTCCGATGAGTGAATCTTATTTCAATGCAAGATGCTTTTAAAGATAATCCGGTTGCGCTGAAAATTAAATCAACTCAAAAAATAGTTAAAGGTCCGCAAACTCCCAGGCGCTCTGATAAGCATTCAACTCCTCGGCATAGGAGATAAAGTCCGCATAAAAAGGCAGTTGAGACAACGTAGCGCTATCACCGATGACAACGAGTTTTTTGCGCGCCCGCGTCATCGCGACGTTCATGCGCCGGATATCCGCGAGGAACCCGATCTGCCCTTCGCTGTTACTGCGGGTCATGCTGATGTACACCACATCGCGCTCCTGTCCCTGGAAACTGTCGATCGTGTTGACAGCTATTTTTTCCAGGAAGGGTTGCAGGTCAGGTGCATGTGCGAGCTGGCCTTTCAGGATATTGATCTGCTCTTTGTAAGGCGATATAATGGCAATCGTCGGAAAATCCTCCGTTTTAGGATTTACGCGGGTAAATTCGACAGCGAGTTGTGAGAGGTGTTTGAACAGGAATGCAGCCTCTTCGGGATTGGTGGAACTCGTTCCTTCCAGTTTTTCATCAAAACCACAGCCCGCGGTGTCAATAAATCCCAGGGGTGCTTCGCCCGGGAACAGCACACGGGAAGCTACCGACTCGTGCGCTTTCAGTTTGTTCTGATAGAATACTTTCGAGGAATAGCCCATAATGGCCTCATTCATCCGGTATTGCTCTTCCAGCAGCACCACGGCTTCGGGATGTAATGCCACGCATTTTTCCAAAAGTGTGGTACTAAGCCCTTCTCTGGCCGCCTCAGCCGATTTGATCGTAGGCGGCAATTGCAAATGGTCCCCTGCCAGCACCACCTTATCCGCTTTCAGAATGGGTATCCAGCAAGCCGGTTCCAATGCTTGTCCTGCCTCGTCGATTACGACGGTATGGTACTTCATATTACGGACCGTGAAATGGTTAGCCCCTACCAGTGTAGCCGCAACCACCTGTGTTTTGGCAAGCAAATCGTCGATCACATATTGCTCCATGTTCGCCACATCCTTCATAATGCGGTGCGCCTCGTCGAACAGCGCTTTCCGCTGGTCGCGTTCGGCTTTCCCGAACTGGCGCTTGTATTTGTGCGCCATATTCTTGTACTCGTTGGCCTGCTTTTTCAACGCTTTGATGTCCTTCACACCCGCGTGAGCGCTCATTTTGCTGTCGAGCGTCAGGGATGAAAGCCTTTCTGACACACGTACCGGGTTACCTACCCGCAGCACATTTAATCCTTCTTCACTGAGTTTTTCGCTCAAAAGATCCACCGCAGTATTGCTGGGTGCAACTACGAGTATCGGTTTGCCGGCCTTTTTCACGAGTAATTTAATGGCCTGGACCAAAGTCGTCGTCTTGCCTGTTCCCGGAGGCCCATGCACGATCGCGAGGTCCTGCGCGGCGAGTATCTGCTGTACCGCGCGCTGCTGGGATTCATTAAGCCTGGGAATGGCGACCGGGTAGCTGCCCGGATCAAAGAAAGGTGTTTTTTCTCCCGTCAAAACGCGGATGAGATGCCCGTCCTTGTCCGAGGCTGCCTGTATTTCGGCCGCTTTCAATGCGTTCTGCATTTCATCGTAGCTGTTGTCGTCAAACAGCAGATCGATGCCCAGCTTGCCGTCGCGTGACCATTCGGGTAGCTCGTCGGTGCGTAATGTGATTTTCAAACGATTACCGCCCTGATGGGAGATCACCCCTTCGACACGGTCCTTTTGGGGCTCATGATTGCTGAACAAAACGGCCGGCATCCCGAACCGCAATTGGTGCGGCAGGTCCTGATGCGTCGTTCGTTCCACTTCAACGGTGAGGTAATCGCCCCGGCCCATTTCGGAGCCGCGGATGGCGATGGGATACCAGGCCAGTCCATTCGCCCGGCGATCAGAAACGGAAGATTTTTCGATCAACCGCATATACGATTGCCTGTCCTCCTCCCTTTCTATTTTCAGTAATTCAAGTAGTCGTTTGAAATAATTCATTTACAAATAAAATAAACCCGGCGCTCAATGCATGACGCCGGCATCCGCTCCTTGCTGCACTTCCACTTTGTTGGTAATGAAGCGTCGCCCCACGATCAGTACGATCAATGCCAATGAGGCGGATCCTGCCATCGCCGCTACCATCGGGATAATCGACGGCTCTTCGAAAAGGCTGATCGCAATGGAGATCAGCGTGCCCATCCCCATCTGGAATGCGCCCATCAGTGCCGAAGCGCTCCCCGCATTACGCGTGAATGGTGCGAGCGAAAGTGCCGCCGCATTGGGAAATGTGTAACCGACACAGCAGAGAAAAAGGAATAAAAACGCGAGCGTCGACGGAAGGGTAAGCAAGTCGTTCAATGCGGCCGCCAGGAACGTCAGGCCGATCACGGCCTGGCATATCAGGGCTATGTTCACGATCTGCTCGCTGGTAAACTTCCGCAGCATCAGCGTATTCACCTGCCCCGAACCGATGAACCCGATCGACAGGAAAGCGAAGATCCAGCCATACACTTTTCCTTCTATATGAAACACTTCCATGAACACAATGGGCGAGCCGGATACGTAGGCAAACAAGCCCGCAAATGCAACGGCGCCGGTAATGGAGTAGGTATAAAACTGCGGTTCGCGCAATACTTCAAGAAAATTCGCGATGATCGGCCTCGGTTTCAGCGACATATTCCTGTCCGGCTCATAGGTGTCGGGCAGCCACAATACCGTCGCTCCGAGGATCGCAATGCCCATGATGGTCAGAATAATGAATACCGCATGCCAACCGAATGCATCGGTTACATAACCGCCGGCCGTGGGAGCGATCATTGGGGAGAAACCTACGACGAGCAGCAGGAGCGAAAACACTTTGGCATTCTCGCTGACCGGGAAAAGGTCGCGCACCATTGCTACCGAAGCCACGGTAGCCGCACAACTGCCGATTGCCTGGATCACCCGGAGGATGATCAGCTGCTCGATGCTCGTGGCAACGGCGCAGCCCGCCGAGGCGAGAATGTAAACGCACAGCCCGATGAAGAGCGGCTTCTTACGACCAAACTTGTCGAGCAAAGGGCCGTAAAGCAGTTGTCCCAGGGAAATTCCGACAAAAAAGCCGGACAGCGATTGCGAAACTTTCGCGGCGGTGGTGTTGAGATCCCGCGCAATGGCCGGGAAACCGGGCAGATACATATCGATCGAGAAAGGACCCAAAGCGGTCAGGCTCCCCAGAATGAGGATCAGAAAAAAGTAAGTCTTTTTGGACATGGGAATTTTGTGGTGTGGAGCATTCTGAAAAAAACAACACAGATCCACAAAACGGGGTTCGCCAACGACGAATTAAAATTCCCGCGGTATGGCGTCTGAGTTCTGATATCCCAGGCCACAAAAAAAGGCCCCGATTATCCACCGGAGCCCGCTTTTATTTTCATGGCAACATACCGAAGATCATGCTGCAATCCATTTCAGCTTTTTATATACTTCCCTTTCGCTCTCGCTGACTGCGTATGGGACCTTGTTTTTGAGATAAATAATACATCCGCGTCCTTTCTTAATAGGTGCTATTTTGACTACGTCGTCTCTGTGAATGATAATATTGATGAGCTTCTGCCCCAGTAATTTAAATGTACCTGACTGTACCATGTCGCTTTAAAAAGAAAAATGTTGATGCTTAGGCAATTCCGCTTAAAGAATCTCCTGATTTCGTGTAGAGCAAAAAATAATCTTTTGAAATCAAAAAATAGCCCAGGTCAGTCCGGTTACACAATTGTAGAAAATCAGCCACTTCTCTCTGGGCTTCCGATTCAGATCCTGCGCCTGATACGGTAAGCACTGCGCCGGGTTTCAAGCTTCTCGTTGGGTTGTTACCAAATGTAGCTACCATATTATATCCGATTTAAGAGTTAGTCTTTGTTGTGAAATTGCCTTTGGGAGCCGTATGTTAAAGAAACATGCCAGATCGGGGGCAATAGCTAACGTATAAGGATATTTCAGGGAGGCTTACGTGGTAATGAGGGAGGAATATATAAATTCAAATAACTGATTACAAGCATTTTGCAATAATTAATAAAAATTTCATAGCTGCTGCTCAAATAATTCAATTGCTCCGTACTCCCGGATGCCATTTTGAGGAATGCCTATCATTCCGGTCACACCGCCCAAACGCTTCGCTCCGCAGCTTCTGCATTTCATCCTGCTGATTCTCAACTTCGGTTGACTTCATTTCCGCCCGTTCCGCATTCTGGCCAATTTTAGCCCAAATCCAGAATGATTTATGAACAACATCTTTGCATTTCTCCTGCTACTACTTACTACACTTCCGGCGACCGGACAAACCCTTCTGTCCGGTCAGATTACCGACCAGAAAGGCAATGCAGTCCCCGGAGCCAATGCTTACGTGAAAGGCACTTACGATGGTACTTCGTCGGATACACAGGGAAACTTCCGGTTTTCGACCGACGAAACAGCCCGGCAAACGCTGGTGGTGCAGGCGGTCGGTTTCAAAACCCAGGAGATCGGAATCGAATGCATCGGAAAGCCCGTCGCGGTGCAGGTCGTGCTTACGGAAAGCATCAATCTCCTCACCGCCGTAACGATTACGGCCGGCGCAATGGAAGCAAGCGACGAAAAGAAATCGGTCGTGCTGAAACCGCTCGACATTGTGACGACTTCCGGTGCGATGGGCGACATTACCGCCGCCCTCCTCACCTTGCCTGGCACATCCACGGTCGGGAACGACGGGCGGCTGTTTGTACGCGGAGGAGATGCTTCCGAGACCTCCATTTTCATCGACGGCATGCAAGTCGGCAATGCATTCGGCAGCACGACGTCCAATGTGCCTACCCGCACGAGGTTCAGTCCTAACCTTTTCAAAGGATCGTTTTTCAGTACTGGCGGCTACTCGGCGGAATACGGACAGGCATTATCGTCAGCACTTGCGTTAAACACCCTGGACCTGCCGCTGCGCAACCAGGGCGACCTCAGTATGATGGCGCTGGGCGGCGGGTACACCCAAACGCTCGTGGGCAGGCAGAACGCCCTGACAGCCTCCGCCAACTACTACAACCTCGCGCCTTATCAATCGCTGATCCCCCAGAACTTCGATTGGGAACAAGCCCCGACCAGCTGGGATTCGGAGATTTCGCTCCGGCAGAAATGGGGCAATGCCTCCAAAAGCCGCTCCGGGATGCTGAAAGCCTATTTCCATGCCGAGGGCAACCGGATGACGATATGGCAAAAGATCCCGGGCAACGACAGCCGTGGCGACCGTGTGCAACTCGCCAACCGGTATGCATACGGCAACCTGTCGTTCAGGCATTCCAATGGAAACGGGTGGCTGTTTTATGGCGGGATGGCCTATTCCCACAACCGGGACGCATTGAAGCTGAACCTCGACCCCGTCCGGCAGGTTACCGCTCTTACGCACACCAAGATCGTCGCTGTACGGGATTTCTCACCGCAATTCTCCTTGAAGAGTGGTTTGGAATGGTATATCAAAACCTATTCGGAGGCATTGACCGGCGAAAACAGGAAGCGGGATTTCAGGGACCACCAACTGAACCATTTCTTAGAGGGTACCTACTATTTCAACAACCGACTGGTACTCGTCGGCGGCCTGCGCACGGGATATAGCACGCTGGCCAACGAGGTCTGGCTCGATCCGCGGTTTTCCATCGCCTATAAACTGGATAACGAGGGCCAGTTTTCCTTCGCCGCGGGAGGATTCCATCAGCTGCCGGAAGAAAAAACCCGTATCCACAACACCGACCTCAAAAACACCGCTGCTACACATTACATTCTAAACTATTTTATTGTAAAAAACAACCGGACGCTGCGTGCCGAAGCTTTTTACAAAAATTATAACGACCTCGTTACCTGGCAGGGAGACGCCACAATGCCATCGAAAATTGCGCAAAACGGCTCGGGATACGCACGCGGTTTTGATGTATTTTACCGGGATAAAAAGACGGTCAAAGGAACCGACTTCTGGATTACATACAGCTTCATCGACAGCGAGCGCCGGTACGCCGCTTTTGAAACACGCATTCAACCTTCCTTTGCACCCAAACATAATGGGTCGGTCGTCGCGAAACATTTCGTGTCCACATTAAAGTCACAATTAGGACTGTCGTGGTCCTGGAACAGCGGCTACTCCTACAACGACCCGAACCTTCCTGGTGAAATGCAGCGCAAAACCGCAGCTTACAGTGACATGAGCCTCAGTTGGAGTTATTTACCCAAACCCAACATCATCATCCACGCCGCCTGCTCCAATGTGCTCGGCCGGAACAATGTATTCGGATACCGGTATGCCTCTCAGCCTGACGAAACCGGCGCTTACGCCAACCTCCCCATCGGCCAGGGCGCGAAACGATTCGCATTCATCGGACTGTTCATTACCCTTTCCAAAGACAAGAATGCCAACCAGTTAAACAATCTATAATCTCAAACTCATCATTACAAATCATGAAAAAGATCGCCATCATACTCAGCATATTACTGGCATTTTCACTGCAACTCCTTGCGCAGGACAATCCCTATCAGAAAGTCATGAAAAAGGAAATCGCCAGGCTACTTGAAGCAGACTCTCTCCCACAGCTGCAACAATCCGCCAATGCATTTGCCCGTATCACGGAGCTAAACCCCACGGAATGGCTGCCCGTTTACTACCACGCTTTGGCCTTCACCTACCAGGGCCTCCACAAAGCATTGGACACCGGCAAGAAAGACGAAGTGCTCGCAAAGGCGGAGGAACTCGCTCAAAAAGCAGATGCCATTTCTCCCAATAATCCGGAAATCGTGACGCTGCAAGGCTTCGTGCTCATGGCCAAACTCAATGCGGATCCGGCAAGCCGCGGGCGCAGCCTGTCGGGCGTGGTGTTGCAGACTTTTGGGAAGTCGCTGGCCATCGACAACAAAAATCCGCGAACGCTGGTCCTGATGGCTCAAATGGAGTATGGAATGGCACAGTTCTTCGGATCATCTACTGAGAAAGCATGCGGACTGGCGAAGCAAAGTTTGGCTATATTTAACGGGCAGGACCAGGAAGCGCTGAAAGCTGCCATGTTACCTGCGTGGGGAAAAGGTCAGGCGCAAGGGTTGACCCAGAACTGTGACCGGAAGTAGTCAGCGGCAAAGAGGCGTGTTTAGTATTCTATTTAAATAACAATCATTCGGCATCGATGGGCGCCAGATATACTTCTAAGGGACCGAGGGAATTCTGGAATTTTTCACCGGGATTCCTCGCAGGCAACGCGGTGATTGCGCTGCTCATTACATTGTCCATTTGTCCCTCCTGTTTGGTCCAAGGTAAAATCATCAGTGAATTAGCTGACGACTTCCTGATTTCCTTCGTGCTCTCGACAAGTTTGAGCTACGGGGGATATTTGATAGAAGATTACTTTGATCAGCGCATTTCGTGGATACAATATCCCGTCAAACGGCTTCTGCTCGAATGCACTTGCTACCTGATATACGTATTTGCCATTAGCTTCACCATTATCTTTGTGTATTCGCTGCTTGTCCGCCAATCCTTCACGCTGGAAAATATCCCCTGGAAAGAGTTGGTGCAATGGACGAAATTCCCAATGCGGGTTTCCTTTGTCATTTCTTTCATTTTTATCAGCCGTTCGTTCCTGATGGAGTGGAGAAAGGCGGCAATTGAAGCGGAGCAATTGAAAACCGAGCGTTTTGCACAGCAATACCAGTCGCTCAAAGACCAGCTCAACCCGCATTTCCTTTTTAATTCACTGAACGTACTGAGCAATCTCGTCTATGAAAGCCCCGACGCGTCCGCTCGGTTCATCCGCCAACTCTCGCGCATTTACCGGTACGTGCTCGATGTGCAGCACGAAGAGCTGGTGCCATTGCAAAAGGAGCTGGATTTTGCGGGAAACTATCTTGCTTTGCAGAAGATCCGGTTTGAAGAAGGTTTGCAATATGATATCCATGTAAACGAAGACATCAAAGGAAGCCTGCCGCCGCTATCACTTCAACTGTTGCTCGAAAACGCGATCAAGCACAATGTCGCTTCGAGGCAAAATCCGCTGCACATCGAAATCAAGATCGAAAGCAATGCGTTGGTCGTACAAAATAGCCTCCAGCCGAAGTCGGGTATCCCCGAAGAATCGGCAGGCATCGGTCTTGTGAACATCAGCAAGCGATATGAATTGCTGAGCGAAAAGGAAGTAACAGTTTTGAATGGAGATGGCCGGTTTGTGGTGAGGCTTCCGGTTTTAGTGGGTGAATGATTGACCGGGTCGCCGGAGCGATGAGCCGCCGTGGAAAGGGGAATGAGTGAATGAGTGAGTGTACGAATGAGCCGTCGTGGAACGGGGAATGAGTGGATGAGTGACCGGGTCGCCGGAGCGATGAGTGACCGGGACTCAGGAGCGATGGGCCTCGGAGAAATCAGGAGGCTCCGATGGAGCCCGACGCCTCTATTCACTGGCATCGCGCTATAAGCAGGGAGCTTCTCCGTAGCTGGCTGTTTGAAAATGTCCTTGGGCATGTAAAAGCAGGACTTTGGATCGGCAATTTCACTTGCTGTTACATCCCTAACGGGATTTGAAAACGTCTAACCTTTGGCTTTTCTACCAATGTCGCATCGCTACGCGATTTGCTACCCCTCACATTCCCCATTCCACGGCCGCCCATCGCTCCGGCGACCCGGTCAATCATTCACCCATTAATTCATAACTCATTAACTCATAACTCATTAACTCATAACTCATTAACTCATAACTCATTCCCCATTCCACGGCGACTCATTCACTCATTCAGTCATTCAGTCATTCAAAATTCACTCATTCACTCATTAAAAAATGAACGTCCTGATCATCGAAGACGAAGGTCCCTCGGCGCGCCGACTGACGCAGCTGCTCAAAGAAAAACTGCCCGGCACCAAAATCCACGGCAACCTGGATACCATTTCATCTGCGGTGCAATGGCTGCAAACGCATCCGGAGCCGGACCTGATTTTCCTCGACATTCAGCTTGCCGACGGGATCAGTTTTGAAATATTCGGGCAGGTTAGAGTGACAGCCCCCATCATTTTCTGCACGGCTTTCGACCAGTATGCGGTCAGGGCATTCAAGCTGAACAGCATCGATTACTTGCTCAAACCCATCGATCCGGACGAACTGGAACATGCATTGAACAAGTTCCGGTCGGGACGCACTACTCCCGTCATTTCAGTGGAACAGATCCGCAGCCTCATGCAGCCAGCGGCAAAAACCTATAAGAACAGGTTCCTCGTCAAAATCGGGGAACGCATTCAGACAGTGGATGTAGCAGATATTGCATTCTTTTTCAGCGAAGACAAGGTTACTTTCCTTCAAACCAAAGCCGGGAAAAAATACATTATCGATTACACGCTGGACGAGGTCGACGATATGCTCTCGCCGGATACATTTTTCAGGCTCAACAGGAAGTACATCAGCTCCATTACCGCGATCAGGGATGTTTTTACTTACTCCAACAGCCGGTTGAAAATCCATCTTGAAAACTGCGCTGACCATGATATTTTGATCAGCCGGGAGAGAATGGGGGCTTTTAAGGAGTGGCTCGGGCAGTGATTTGTAACGCCACGAATGCTCGCATTTACACTAATGCTTTCTTGCATTAAATCCTCGCGGCAAATAAAAGGCACAGATTTTGCTCTGCACTTATTTTCAAACGAATAATATATGAGAGCAATATGGTCCGGGGCGATCGGGTTCGGCCTCGTCAATATCCCCGTTAAACTGTTCAGCGCTACCCAGGGCAGCGAGCTCGACCTCGATATGCTGGACAAGAAAGATCACGCCAACATCCATTTCCAGCGCGTCAACGCCAATACGGGCCGCGAAGTCAAATGGGAGAATATCGTCCGGGGCTACAAGGTGGACGACAATTATGTGGTGCTTGACGAAAGTGATTTTGAAAAAGCCAGTCCCGAAAAGTCGAAGATCATCGAGATCGCGGAGTTTGTCGAAGAAAAGGAAATCGACAGTATCTACTACGAAACACCGTACTATCTCCAGCCCGAAAAATCGGGTGCCAAACCCTACGCATTACTTCGCGACGCATTGAAGAAAACCGGCAAATGCGGCCTGGGAACTTATGTGCTCCGTAACCGTGAAAGTCTGGTGCTCATCAAACCAAAGGGTGAACTATTGATACTCAACAAAATTCGCTTCGCCGAGGAAATCCGCGATACCGAAGACCTGGTTGTTCCCGATGTAAAAATCAAACCCGCAGAAATGAATATGGCTGTGCAACTGATCGAGCAGCTTACGACCGACTTTGATATATCGCGCTACAAAGATACCTACAATGAGAAATTGCTGAAGCTGATCATGGCCAAAGCCAAAGGCAAGAAGCCTGCTTCCCCCAAAATGAAAATCGTACATTCCAAAAGCCGTGACCTGATGGCCCAGTTGAAAGAAAGCCTGAGCGCGCCCAAACGAAAAGCATCATGAAAAAGAAAGCCGAAGTCACCCATCCGGAGAAAGTTTACTGGCCGGATGAGCATATAACTAAAGGTGAGCTCATAGATTACTACCGCTCGGTTGCACCTTACATTCTACCGTATCTGAAAAACCGGCCCCTCTCGCTCCGCCGCCAGCCGAACGGCATTAAAGACGAAGGTTTTTTTCAAAAGGATGCCGGAGATTCGGTACCAGCGTGGATGAAAACCATTGAAATACTAGCCGAATCAACGGGAAAAATGGTGAATTATCATGTTTGTAATGATGTGGAAAGCCTGATTTACATCGCCAACCTCGGCAGCATTGAAATGAATCCCTGGAATTCGACCATCGCCAAACTCGACTACCCCGATTACATCGTGTTGGATATCGACCCGTCTGAAAAAAATAAGTTCGACGAGGTCATCGACATCGCGCTAACCATTAGAGACCTCCTGGACGAGGCGGGTGTGGAGGGCTATTGCAAAACCTCGGGCGCCAGCGGTATGCATGTGTATATCCCATTCAACAAAAAATATACATTCGACGAAGCCAAGGATTTTGCTGAAATTCTTGCCCACCTTGTCGTGGAAAGGCTTCCTGGACTGACGACGCTGGAACGATCGCTCTCCAAAAGAAAAAACAATCAGATCTACGTCGACTACCTCCAGAACCGCATTGGCCAAACGCTCGCATGTGCATACAGCGCCCGCCCGAAGCCCGGAGCGACCGTTTCCACACCCCTCGAATGGAGCGAAGTGAAACACGGACTGACGCCACAGGATTTTACCATCAAAAATATATTGCAACGCATCGAAGTGAAAGGCGACCTCTTCAAAGGCGTGTTGAGCAAGGGCATCGACCTGCATAAGGCGTTACAAAAATTGTCCACGCCGGTTGCCGGGTCCTGATCGTTGTACTGCGAAAATTCAAATTAACAGGTGTCGATCCCTGGCCGGTCGACAGGAAGATTAGGAGATGATTTGAAGCTGTGTTTATTTTAATGCTTCAATCAACTCTATTATCATGCGCCTAATCCCTATCCAAAAAAGTATTGCAGCAGCACTGCTGTTCGCTCTCGCCGCAGTTTCGGCGCTGTCGCTCAATGGCTGTCAGTCCGAAAAAAAAGAAGAAGCAGCTTCCGAAACCGAAAAACGCCCGGTGGTTATCGGCTATGTCGGCGGCTTCCATGGCTTGCTCGACGTCGATAACATAGAGGCTAACAAGCTCACGCATATCAACTATGCGTTTGTCGACATTAAAAAAGGCGAGGCATTTCTAAGCAACGAGAAAACCGACTCGACCAACTTCCGGAAACTCAACCTGCTCAAAGCGCAGAACCCTAATCTCAAAATCCTGATCTCCATCGGCGGCTGGGCGTGGAGCGAAAACTTCTCCGACGCCGTCCTTACCGATTCTTCCCGGAAGGTATTTGCAAAGAGCAGTGTAGGCATCATTAAAAAGTACAATCTGGATGGTGTCGACATCGACTGGGAATACCCTGGTATGCCTGGCGAGGAAGGCAACGTTTTCCGGCCGGAGGATAAGCAGAATTACACCGAAATGTTCCATGCAATTCGCAACGAGCTCAATACACTGGAAGAGGAAACCGGTAAGAAAAAACTCCTGACCACGGCTGTCGCCGGTTTTGTGGAGTTCCTGAAAACAACCGAAATGGGCAAAGCCCAGCAGTATCTGGACTATGTGAACCTGATGACCTATGACCTTTTCCAGGGTGACACCGCGGTTCATCACGCCAGTCTATACCCTTCAAGCACCTACAAAACAGCCAAATCAGTGGATAATGCGGTAAAAGGGTTCCACGCAGCGGGCGTACCGATGGAGAAACTGGTGGTGGGCCTCCCGTTCTATGGCCGGATGTTTACGGTAGCCAAAATGCAGAAAGGATTGGGACAAAAGCAGATCAAACAGCAATATATCGATGGCTATACCTACATTAAAGACAGCCTCGTCAATAAGAAAGGCTACAAGGAATACCGCGATACTGTGGCAAAGGCACCTTATCTGCTGAATGCACGGACGGGCGACGTCCTCAGCTACGACGACGAAGAATCGGTCCGCGAAAAATGCAAATATGTTTTGGCCAACAAGCTCGGCGGCGTGATGTTCTGGGAGTACGACTCCGACCCGAAGAAGTACCTCCTCAACGCCATCGACAAATCCCTAAAGTAGCTACATCTGTCTGCCACGCACACCCCCAACCCCGGGTTTAAACCCGGGGACCGACCGCAGTACCGCAGTGCCCCACATCAGGACCGACCGCAGTACCGCAGTGCACCACATCAGGATCGCAGCAGTACCGCAGTGCCCCACAGCAGGGCCACAGCAGGAGTGCCGCGGAGAGTGCTGCGGCAGTACCCACAGCACTCTCACGGAAACAGCTCCCACTGCCCGACCTCATGATACCCCTCTTTGAGCTCGCCGGTCCTGAAACGGTTCACATACTCATGCGCCCGGCGCGTCGGCTCGGGAAGACGGTGCCTGACCAAACATTTCATGGCAAGGCCGAGGCTGTCCTGCAAGCTCATCAGATGACCCGGCGATATGAATACCGGCTTGACCTTGTCTTTGCTTCGCAACGCGTATCCGATCTCCTCGCCTTTGTCCACAACAGGCGTATATGCACCCTTCTCCGGCCCGGGATCGATATACTGCCCGGCCAGTTTCTTTTTTGCACAGCCCATCGTTACCGCGTCTGTAAGTACGCCGAAATGCGAAGCAATGCCCATTCTCCTGGCATGCAAAATACCATTACCATCAAACATCACCACATCGGGCTTGACGGGCATTTGTTCATATGCTTTCAATATGGCGGGAATTTCACGAAAGGCGAGAAAACCAGGCACATAGGGAAATGTGGTGCTGCTTTTCACCAGAGAGTATGAAACCGGCCGTAACTCCGGATAGCTTAGTACAACAAGCCCGGCATAGACCGTCTCGCTGTAAAGTTCGAGAGAAATATCGGCGCCGGCGATCGTCCGGACCTCCCTCTGCAAAGAATCCAGGATCAAGTGCTTACGAAGATCATGCTGGATCAAGGTGGCTTCGCTTATGGTGAGCTGATCATAATTCATTTCAGGTGTGGGCATGGCGTGGTTCAGGGAGTCTGGCATGATATTTCTTGATTATACCTCAATAATTTGCTTTTCATTCAAAAACCAAGCCACTTTTCATGGAACACACCTCCGTCAGGCGCAAATGGGCGAACTGGAAATTTATCTCCTTCGTCGTGATACTCATTGCCATTTTTGTAAAGTTCTACGTACTCGACGATCATGACGAGAATGCGCCGGTGACCGTCGAACTCGACCTGCCCCAGGTTGCATTGCGGAATCAGCAGGAGGTGGAAGCTATTTTGGGCAAAGGCAAAATCGAAAGTTACTACAAAGACGAGCAGGCAGGTTGTGAAAAATGCCCGAAAGTAGCCTACCGCGACGGTAAAGTCCAGATTATCTATATCAACGAGATAGCCGATCAGATCCAGCTAAACCATCTCGACGACTTCGACTTTGAAGACCGCATCATTCTCGGCCTGCTCAATCTGAAAGAAAACATCCCACCAAAAATAGATGAGAACGGGGTTAAAAGGTGGGTGAACTATGAAAAATACAGCCAGATCGCGGCGTTCTCAGCCAAAGGCCAGGTTGATTACATCCTCGTCAAATGCAAGACGGAGTGATTGAGCTTAACTTCTTGTCCTCCTGCTTACCTGACTAAGCATTACATATCCCAGCACACCGGACAAAACCGATCCAGCCAGGATTGAAAATTTGGCTTCGGACAGGATCAGCTGTTCACCAGGAAATGAAAGCAATGCGATAAAAACTGACATCGTGAAACCAATGCCGCCCAGCATTCCCACGCCCACGATGTGCGCCCACCCTGCCCGGGTGGGCATACTGCTGATACCAAGCTTCACCGTAACCCACGACATGATCGTGATGCCGAGCGGCTTCCCGATCACCAACCCCAGGATAATCCCCATTCCCAGCGGGGTAGTAAGCCCATCCAGCATGCCTTCTTCGAACATGATATTGGTATTCGACAATGCAAAAAGCGGCATGATCAGGTAGTTGACGGGTCTCACCAGGATATGTTCCAACCTCTCCAGCGGCGACTCCTGCGCACCGGGCGTGGTGGGTATCGCGAACGCCGTTAGCACACCCGCGATGGTCGCATGTACGCCCGAGTGATGAATAAAATACCAGATGAACAGACCGGGGATCAGGTAAGCCGCCAGATTTTTCACACCAGCACGGTTCATCACGATCAGCGCCGCAAAAATAGCACCTGCGTACAGCAGGTACGCATAATGCAGCTCCGAGGAATAAAAGATTGCAATAACCAGGATCGCCATCAGATCGTCGACGATCGCCAGCGCGGCCAGAAATATTTTCAGCGATGAGGGTACTTTACTACCCAGCATGGTGATGATCGCAATCGCAAATGCAATGTCTGTCGCCATGGGGATACCCCAGCCCGTTGCGGTGTGCGTCCCTTTATTCAGCAAAAAATAGATTCCCGCCGGTGCCAGTACCCCGCCTAATGCCGCGAATATCGGCAATGCGGCCTTTTTGAAAGACGACAGCTCGCCCTCCACCAGTTCCCGCTTAATCTCAAGTCCTACCAGCAAAAAGAAAATCGCCATCAGTCCGTCGTTGATCCAGAGGAGCACCGGATAACGCAAATGGATGTTTTCCGTATGCACGCCAATTTCGATGGAGAGAAAATCTTCAAACGCACTGCCCAACGGAGAATTGGCGATACAGAGCGAGACGATCACACAAATAATCAGAATAGCCCCACCCAGGGATTCCGATTGTATGAATTCTTTGAAAGGTTTGAGGTTGATCAGTTGGGCCATACCGGCAAGTTAACAAAAGCCGTCAAACTACAAAGCGAACAAAAATTGCACTTTTTCAATAAAAACCAGCTCATTAACAAGCAAGGCCATATTTGAATATTTCAAAAGATACACCTTCCTTAAATTTATATAAATCACTCATCACCAATTAAAACCTTTCATATGACCGTTTGATCACTCATTGAATAAATATATCCGGAACTGCAAAATCCCATTTATATTTGTGACATCAAATAAGACAAAGACAAGAATTCTAAATAAACAAAAGCTATGAAAACTTTGATCACAACCTTCGTTAGCGTTATCGCATTGACCAGCTCTGTTGCATTCGCAGACGACAATAAAGCAGTTACTATCCACAATACATTGCCCGCTTCTACCCCCGCTGTGGAAACACCAGCTCCACCGAAAGCAAAGGCAGCTAACCAATATAATCAGCACACACCTGCTCAGAAAGCTGCTATCGTAGAGCTTAAAGTAGCAAAATAGGTTTTAGGAAAAATTGAAAGGTGAAATTGAGATCTTAAAAAGGAGGGCACTTGCACCTCCTTTTTTTATGTCCAAATCCGCCGGTTAGATCGCAGCCAGCGTTGAAGTACTTCCGGCCGGCCGCCCGGCGCGATACTTATCGAAATAAATGTTGCTGATGGCAAGCAAAAGCAATCCGAGGCAGAACTGCAGATAAGAAAATTGCATCAGCACCCGCGACCAGCTCAGGTCTTTCATAAAAAACTCTTTGTAAAGCAACAACCCCACGCTGCCCAAATAACCAATGCTTTCGCAGATATACACAAAAAATCCGGCATTGGCCTTGATACGGTACAAAGCGATCATCCGCTCGAATACCACCGTTTGCAACACTGTGTAGGCCAAAAATAAGCCCAATCCTATCATGAGCATCCAGCAAAAACCATTGATGACGGCCTTTTCAAAAAGCAATGTCCCGACGCCGATCAGGATAATACCCGCGAAAAGAATGAGATAGGTCAGCCGGAAGCCCGTCAGGTTATCGCGAACAAAAGCCAGCGCCCCGATGATGACGAGCACCGCGATACCTGTGATCATTTCGGTCGTCGTAAGCACGCTGCTCCCCCAATGTGAATCGATCTCATTCCAGATCTCTATCGTGAAATTGTCACGAAAATCGCGCACCACCACGAGCGTCGCGTAGAATATAACCAGGCAGACGATCGGAAAACCGAATTGCTGCATCACGAGCCGCTTATCCTCCCGTGTCATAGGTACGCGCTCCGTACGCAAAGCCACATCCTCGGCCGTCGGCTTCGGGATCACCGACAACATCCACACAAACAACAGGAACAAAGGAAGGAAAAGCACACCCATAAATGCCGGCATCCAGAACTCTGAAATACCCGGAAAAATGCCATGCACCTCAATATAAGTGGTTTTAAGAATGCCCGACGCCACCACCACGCTGATGTTCAACCCCATTGCCAGCATTTCAGTAAACCGGCGGCCTTCGAGAAAGCTGAAAACAACGCCGTAAACCATCCCGAGCGGCAAGCCGTTCATGAAAAGAAAAACAAAGTTGTAAGGATAAGGACAAAGCCCAAAAAACAGCAGCGCGAGCTCCGCGACGAGGATCAGCCCGACGACCAGCCGCACGCGCGCCCCATGTTTTAATTCCGAAATCACCTTGATCCCCGCAAATTTCGACAGCGTATAGCCGGCAACCTGCGCAATGATCAGAACAGCCTTGTAGCTCACCTCACCCAGCTCCAACCCCTGGTACAATCCGGCATTGAAGGGCTTCCGGAACGCATACATACAAAAATAAGCCCCAAACGAAGCAATAATGGCCCAGGAAATAAAGAACGTATTCGATCTTGCAAGTGCTTCTTTCAGGCGCATATCGTCAAATGTTGAGTTTTATACCAAAACTGAGGCCGTTTCGATGGCTTTTTCTAAAATCTGCAATGCTGCTGTCAGCTGCTCGCGGGTGATGATAAGGGGCGGCGAAAGCTGGATCACATTGCCCTGCGACACCTTAAAGCTCAGGCCGTTTTTAAGACACTCGTACATCACGGCTTCCGCTTCCTGAACGGCTTTTTCTTTCGTTACACGGTCCTTCACCAGTTCCACACCCCACAGCAATCCGATACCCCTTACTTCGCCGATCAATGGAAACTTGTCTTGCAGGCTGGTAAGCTCTTCGCGCATGAATGCAGCATCCGCATTCACTTTGTCCAGTACATCGTTTTGTTCGATAAAGTCCAGCATTGCCAGCGCGGCCACACTGCCCAACGGGCTTTTCTCATGCGTAAAATGCCCCAGTGAAACACTCTGCGCCACATTGTACCGATCGCGGGCGACAATAGCGGCCATCGGCATTACGCCTCCGCCCAGCCCCTTACCCAGGCATACAATATCAGGTTCGATTCCATAGTGCTCAAAAGCGAACATTTTGCCCGTACGGCCGAACGCAATAGGGATCTCGTCCAGGATGAGCAGCACTTGATGTTTGGTACAAATCGCTCTCACGCGGTCCCAGTAGGCTTGTGAAGGAATTTGCACATCGGTATTCCGGATGGTTTCGATCACAAAAGCACCGATATCCCCTTCCTTTTCGATGACGTATTCGAGGTAGTCGGCATAGGGCAGGTCACCATTGCCGGCAGCCGTAAAAGGCCCCCGGTAGGTCATCGGAGGCGGAATGCGCTCTACGCCGGGCATCAGTGGCCCCATGTCTTTCCGGAAGTCCAGCTCGCCTCCTGCTGAAATAGCGTCCAGCGACGCACCATGGAACGAATCCCAAAGCGACACAACTTTATGCCTGCCCGTCACAATCCGGGCGAGTTTCAGCGCCATACTGATAGCCGATGTACCGCCCGGGGCAAACAGCACCCGGTTCAGGTCGCCGGGCATCAGACTGCCCAGTTTTTTGGCCAGTTCGATCGCCGGCACATTGGTATACCTGCGCGGGGAAAACGGCAGGATATCCAGCTGTTCTTTCAGTTTTTCAATGATATACGGATGCCGGTAACCCAGCTGGTGGACATTGTTGCCGTGAAAATCCATGTAACGCTTTCCCTGCACGTCGGTCAGGTAAATGCCCTCGCACGATGCCAGTACATCCAGGCAAGGCGTGGAAAGCGATTGGTGTAAAAAATACTCCGCGTCTTCATGCAGGTAGCCCGAAGTTTCGGGATCGCTGATCACCGCATACCAGTCGTGACGCGCAGATGATAAATTAATGTCGCCTTCAGTTCTGTTGTGTACCTCTGCCATACGCAGGTTTGAATGTTATTTGACAAAAAGCTTGTCTGCCGGAATCAGCTGCTTGGGAATACCCGGGCCGCGATAGAATGCATCGAGCCAAAAACCGCCGCCATTGTTATAATACTGTATCCTGATGGGGTGTTTGCCTGCTTTCAGCTCGATGGAACCCGTTTTTTCCTCTACGCCATGGTTCCCGTCATTGTTCACCACTTCCTTACCATCCACAAACAGCTTGCTGCCATCATCGGATTGGGTTGCAAACTGGTATTTACCCTCCTGATCGATTTGGATAAAACCTTCAAACTGCACCGCAAAACCCGCCCCTTCCTTGCCTGCCATTGCCTCTATATCCTCCTTCACCATTCCAAACTCCGGTGCCACCCAGGTTTTACCCTTTTTCAATTGCGCAAAATCCGGGACCTTGTTCATTTCTTTACCCGAATAGAAGGTCGCCATAAGGCCATTCCCCCGGCCGGATTTCACCAACCTAAAATACGCAGTTGAAAGCAAACTCGGGTTACCCTTATCATCAAAAGTCCTGGCTTTCACAACGGTTGTTTTATCGACCGCAAAAGGCTCCTTATAAACCGGAGCATTCGCATCGGGATCCGACCCATTGGTCGTGTAGCGGGTAACGCCGTTTTCCGCTTTGGTTTCGATACGCACCGTCGCCGACCTATCCACATACAGCCCCCCGGCCTGCTGATACAGCTTTCGCTCGGGATAAACAACCGGCATAGCCACGCTCTTCTCACCGAGCCAGAGATTTTCAGGCTCTTCAAAACCATTGAAAACAGGTTTCACCGGGCGACCGATCCAGGCATACGGTTGTTTCAGGCCCAATGCAAATGCAATCGTGGAAGCCAGGTCATAAGTATACACCTGCTGTTTGATCTGATATCCTTTTTTCACATCCGCACCATAAAACACCCCGGCGATCTCCGCTTCCTGCGGCGTTGCGCCACCATGCCCGTAACCCAGCCCGCCATGATCGGCCCAAAGGATCACCAGCGTATTTTCGGCCATGCCGGCTTCCTTAATGCCCGCCAGAACCTGTCCGATCAGCGAATCGGTTTTGGCCACCGACTTGTAATACTCCGGAGAACCGTGACCTCCATGGTGTCCGGCATGATCCACGTGATCGAAATGCACAAAACCGAGTACCGGCTTTTTGCTTTTGATATATCTTATAAAATCGGTGGCGGTGGAATCTTCGGTTGAGAAATGCTTGTCGTAATTCACCGCATTCTTTTGAAAAAGTCGACCGAATCCGCCCCAATGGTACACTGCGCCGATCTCCGCATTGGGCTGAGCCTTGTGTAAGATGCTGAAAATCGTAGGGAAACGCCCATCTGCCTCCTGCGCAATGGGCGGCAGGGTGTGGTCGTCCATTTCCCAGTCGTTGTTGATGATCCCATGCTGCTCCGGACCGGCACCCATGATCATCGACGCCCAGTTCTGGCTGCTGGCCGAGGTCAGTACCGTCCGCACGTTCCATTTAACGGCACCATTCGCCACCATCTGATCGATGACAGGCGTTTCGGCTTTTTGGATACCATCAGGACTCAGCCCGTCGACACCGATCACGATCACGTGCCGGACGCCCGCAGGCTTCTCGTCTGACTGAGGATGAAAGGCCGTCAGAAGCCACGAAGCCGCCGACAACACGCAGGTAATTCTTGCAAGCATATATATCTCAAATTAGAATTCCATATAGTCTTGACTGCCAAACAGCCGCCTGACACAATCGGCCGTCTGGCCGCATCAGGCTAGCAAATCACCTGAGCAACTAACGTATAATCAATATACGCATAGCATTATGACTGGTAAGTCCCGCCAACCACTTCATCACACAGGCCGAACGAAAGGGTCATACCATTACCACCAAGTCCATTGATGATCGTAACGCCACTTTCCGGCTTGATGACGATCTCTGTCCTCCCGTTTGTCATCTTGGGGTATATCCCGTGCCAGGTCTGAAACACCTTCGGCGATTTGAACCGGGCAAACGTACCCAGGTAATCGAGGATCATGGTATTAATAAATTCCCGGTCGAAGGGATCGAATGTCAGCGCGTATTCGTGCGAATCTCCCACTGTTATTTCCCCCAGGCCATTTTGCGACGCCATTACGTGAATGCCCCATTTCAGATGTTCGGTATAATCCCGTTCATACCTCGCTTTCAGGCCTGGCAATGATGGCGCTGCCTGAAAACCGTGGTAGTGGATCAGCGAAAGGCCGCCGCACAATGCCGGACCGATCTTCCAGTTATCGGGCTGCGCTTCGAGACGCAGCATCTGAAGTTTGCATTTGGTTAATGGGGCCGCAGCGAACTCCGAAGGATACAAAGTTTCGAAATCCTGCCCGCTGCATACGAATATCTCGTCCGCCGACCAGCTTTGGGTCCCCGAATATACCGCAGGGTATTCCACCTTCGAAATAGCTGTATTCCAGATAAATTCAACTCCTAATGTGGCTTCGAGGTAGCCTGGAATGGCAGCAATAGCCTCGCGAGGATCCACGATCATTTCGTCAGCGGAATACAATGAACCCAGCAAACCATCCGCATTCACCGCCGGCGACTTTTCCAGCGTTTCCAATGCATTCAGGAAACTTACCGGCCTATATGGGCTCGTATCCACAAACTGCCGGATCACTTCCAGCTCGTCCTGATGATAAGCCATATGCAGGCTTCCCCCTTCATGCGACCAGCATTTGGCTCCCGCCAACACCTCTTTCCAGATACTTTTGGCATGCAATGCACGCTCATATAACTTTCCTTCCGGCTGACCGATCGGCCATACCATCCCAAAATTACGGATCGAAGCTCCGATAGCCTTCGACGAACGCTCCACCACCGTAACCTTATAACCACGTGTAGCCAAAGCCCGTGCAGTTGCCAACCCGACGATCCCGGCACCGATCACTATCGCAGATTTACTCATGCTGTCAGTCAAATAATGTAAATATTGGATTAACCCTTTACAGCCATCACCTGACTGCCCGAAAGAATACCGATCACCTCAGCAATGTTATCGATGACGTGCGTGGGTTTGTATGGCAACAGCTCTTCGCGGGTAAATGCCCCGGTTGTAACACCGATTACATATTTACATCCTGCATTAATCCCTTCATTGATATCCACCTCGGTGTCGCCCACTTTCGCAATCACGTCGCCGGAAGCTATACCCAATGCGGCCATGATCTTCCTGATCATATCCGGATAGGGGCGCCCATGAGGCACCTCATCACTCGCCACGAGGTAATCGATCTTATCTTCCCAGCCCAAACGACCGACAATCACATCCGCAATGTCGCGTGAAAAACCGGTATTCAATGCAATTTTGACATGATCCGCACGAAGTGCAGCAAAAGTCTCCTCCACATTCGGCAATGGGGCAATCTCGGTGGTCGTTTGGTAAAAAGCGATCATACCGCTTACGAAATGCGTGTGAATCTTCGCCACCAGCTCCGGGGTGATCTTGGATGGATCAGCCTCGAACACTTCCAGCATCATTTTAATGGCCAGGGGCTTCTCATACCCCATTAGAGGATTCACATCCTCAATGGCGATATCATACCCTTCTGACCGCATGGCTTGCTGAAAAGCGATTCCCACAAAATTTTTGTCACGGACAGTCGTACCCGCCATATCGAAAACAACCAGTTCTATCGACATCTTACACTTATAAAATTGGTGAACTAATACTGAACTCCTAACCCAATGCCACGCCAGCTTGCTGGTTCAAATTTGTTAAGCCAAATTAAACATTCAGGTTGTTTATCAATAAATCTGCTTTTGATTTACAGCTTAAAAATATTGACAAATCAGTGAAGTCACAAATAAAAGTTAACTTATATTTAAATTCATGGACACAAAAGTATCTACCGCTACAAAAGTAGCGCGTAAACTCCTGTTAAAAGTTAAGCTAATGTTAATTAATATTTAACTTGAAGAATCCACAAGAATGGGACTACTGCGCCTCGTTGAAGAAGTAAATGACCAGAAGCAACGCCTCGTCACAATCGCTGCATTTGAGATTATGCAGTTCGTTGGCATCAAAAAACATTGAATCACCCTGGTTAAGGACATATTTGTTCTTCCCGACCGTATATTCCACAGCCCCATCCAGGACATACTTGAATTCAAAAGCATTGGTACGGACCATCGGCCTGCGGGCGTCCTTTTCCAACCTGAGCAGCACGACATCGATATGATTGTCCTTAAACTGCTTGCTGAATATCCGGTGATAGAAAAACCCTTTCGCATTCTCCTTTGTAAATGGCTGATACTCTTCCTTTCTGCGGATGAGCACATTCTCACCGGGTGCGGTGGAAATGATGTCCTTGAAAAACACATTGAGGTCGATATCCAACGCCTTGATCAGCCCGAGCATCACCGGCAACGAGGGGATGGTCCGGCTGTTTTCGATCTGCGACACCAGGCTTTTAGTCACCCCGGCTTCGTCGGCGATTTCCTGAAGGGTGACTCCCTTACCTTTTCTGATTTCCTTTAATTTGTTGCTGATCTGGAAAAGAATGTCTTCCTGCATGTTCTTGACAGTAAAATGGCGGCTACCGTTCGTTTGAATCCAGCTACAAAGTAAATCCTAATTTTGATCCCACAATATAAAATCTCCCGGTTGCGGCTGCCGGGAGATTTAAAATAAATAAGAATACAATGATCAGGAATAGAATGTGTAACGGCGTCAGGCAGGATGCCCTGTCACAGGATAATGACTCAGACCGTCCCTTACCCCTTTCAAAATGTCTTCCATCTTCAGATAGGCGGCCTTTTGTACATTCGGTCCAAAACTTACGCGCGACACGCCCAGGCGCTGAAGTACGTCGAGATCAGGCGCCCCTGCACGTGCAAGAATGTTTACCGGCACCTTCAATGCGGCCACCAGGGTCGAGATCGACTCCTCCTCCCGGACGAAGATAGGATATACCGAATCGGCGCCCGCCTCCACATATGCGCGCCCGCGCTCGATCGCCAGCGCAAGCTTCTGCGATTCCGGGAGATCCGTCGATACCAGAAATACGTCTGTCCTGGCATTGATAAAAAGTCTCGTGTTTTCACGCTCCGCCGTTTTGACGATCAGCTTTATTTGCTCCACCTGCTCCTCAACCGGCACCAGCTCCCGCGAACGAACGTCACTGTCTTCGAAATTGATCCCGGCAACTCCCGCGGCAATCAGGCGGCGGATATTGGCTTTGAATGTCTCACGGTCGGCAGCATAGCCGGTTTCAATATCCACGGTAACCGGTACACTCACCGATTTCACGATTTGAGAGACGATCGTGAGCAGGAATTCAAAGGGAATATGTTCTCCATCCTCGTACCCATGCGCCCGCGCAATGGCTGCACTCGCAGTAGCTACGGCAGGGTAACCCAAATCTTCCAGCATCAATGCACCCGCAGCGTCCCAGATATTGGGAAGTATCAGCATTTGACCGCTATGGTGTAGTTTTTTGAGCAAATCGGCCTTTTCCGACTGTGTGCTCATCCGGATAGGGCGACTATTGAACATGAGCGGGCGATTCGTTAACGGCAACCTGGTCGGTGATCAGAATGCGGTTCCAGGCGCTGATCGCGACCACGCCCATTACCACAGCCTTGGTATACTCTTCCCCCAACAGCTCCACCGCGCGGCTATAAACAGCGTCGCTCACCCCATGATCAGCGATCAGCGTCACCTCCTCGGTAAGCGCCAGAATGGCCTTTTCTTCCTCGCTGTAAATATTTGCCTCACGCCAGGCGCTTAACATATATATGCGTTGCTCGCTCACGCCCAACTCGCGAGCCTGGCGGGCATGCATATCCAGACAAAAGCCGCAGCCGTTGATCTGGGAAGCACGGATCTTGATCAGCTTATAATGCACTTTGTCGAGACCCGTCGAGGAAACGTACTTTTCAAGTTCGCGGACGGCAGCAAATGCCTGCGGCGAGATTTCACTGGTTGGTTTGCGGTGGGACATGATCAATTTTTAATGGGTGAATGGGTCAATGGGTGGATTCGCTCACTCAAAATTAAATCCACCACCGGCTACTTGCGTGATCCATTTTCAAACGTTTTGGATAGTCCAATTACGCGGATTGACAGGACGTACTTCGAAATTAAAAAGTGATTAATTCCATCGTTACAGAAACTTTTGCAGCGACTTCTGTTATTTGAATTTTATAATATTGCAACATGAATCAGACCGAATCTATACAGGAATTTTACCGCCGCATACCACAGGCCAATGCGACCGGTCTTTCGCTCAACAACGCCGGCATCGGACATTTCAATGTTTTTGAAAGAAACTCGTGCTATAAAAAGACGCCGTATAGCCGCCGCGACTTCTACAAAGTGTCCTTTATCATAGGCACCGGCAGGCTGCATTATGCTGACAAATGGATTGAAATTGACCGCCCCGCCCTGCTCTTTTCCAATCCGATGGTGCCCTATTCGTGGGAAGCGGTTTCTGATTCGCAGCTGGGCTGGTTCGCATTGTTCACCGAAACCTTCGTACATCCGGCTGAGCGCAAGGATTTTTTGCAGGATTCTCCGCTGTTCAAAATAGGAGGCAATCCCGTATTTTTCCTCAATGATCAGCAACAGAAAGAATTGGCCGTCATTTTCGGAAAGATGATGATTGAAATCGAGTCGGACTATCCGCATAAGTACGATATGCTGCGGAATTACCTGCACCTGATCATCCATGAGGCCATGAAAATACAGCCGGCCGAAACATTTGAAAGGCAGACCAATGCGTCCAGTCGCATTACCTCACTGTTCATCGAACTGCTCGAACGGCAATTTCCGATCGACACGCCCGAGAACGCATTGAAACTAAGAACTGCCAATGATTACGCTCAAAGCCTTTCCGTTCATGCCAACCACCTGAACCGCTCTGTGAAGGAAGTGACGGGCAAGACCACCACGGAACACATTTCGGCCCGCATTACCCGCGAAGCGCAGGCATTGCTTAACCATACGAACTGGAATGTGTCCGAAATCGCTTACAGTCTGGGCTTTGAATACCCCGCCTATTTCAATATTTTCTTTAAAAAACAGACTGGCCTCACCCCGGGCCACGTGCGCGGCAGGGCTGTGTGATTTTTATAAAGATCTGTTTGAAAATTATAAAATCCCGGAATACCCTTCCCGGTACATTTGTAATGTCAGTTGACAGGATTAATCATCACCCTTGCTTTAATGCCTATGGCTTAAAGCATACAGCCAAAAAAAGACATGCAATACAGAAGCCTTGGAAAAACAGATGAAAAATTATCAGCCATTGGATTAGGCTGCATGGGTATGAGCTTTGCGTACGGCCCAACCGATGATGCCGAAAGCATTGCCACCCTGCACCGCGCACTCGACCTGGGGATCAATTTCTGGGATACTGCCGATATGTATGCCAATGGGGAGAATGAAAAACTGATCGCCAAAGTGCTCGTTCCGAACCGGGACAAGGTATTCATCGCGACAAAATTCGGATTCCGCTATGGTGAGTCCAACCACGCGCCACGCAACTCGGCCGGTGCCTGGTTCGACGGTTCTCCTGCCTGGATGAGAACTGCCGTTGAGGACAGCCTGAAAAGGCTTCAGATCGACACCATCGACCTGTACTATGCCCACCGCGTGGACCCGAATGTGCCCGTAGAAGAAATGGTAGGAGCCATGGCGGAGCTGGTAAAAGAAGGAAAGGTCCGCTACCTCGGCCTGAGCGAAGCTTCGGCCGCATCCATCCGCAAAGCACAGGCAGTGCACCCCATTGCAGCACTGCAAAGCGAATACTCGGTCATTACACGTGATGTGGAAAACGGCATACTCGGCACCGCCCGTGAGCTCGGTATTTCATTGATTCCCTATTCGCCGTTGGCCAGAGGCCTGGTCACCAATACTTTGGACACGCAGGCATTAGCCGAAAGCGACTTCCGCCGGACATTACCAAGGTATCAGCAGGAATTTGCGGATAACAATGCAAAACTGGTACAAGGATTTGCCGATATCGCTGCGGACCATCAATGCACACCCGCCCAGCTCGCACTGGCATGGGTGCTTGCACAAGGCGAAGACATTATCCCGATCCCGGGCACCAAAAAGCGGAAGTACCTGGATGAAAATGCAGGCGCCACTACCGTCAGCCTCTCGGCCGGGACACTTCAAACCATCGATGAGCTGGTGAAACGTTACCCCAATACCGGCGAACGTTACAGCGAAGGCGCTATGAAAATGGTGAACCATTGAGGAGCATCCGTCTTGCCGGCCACCCGCCGGCAAGACGTTGATCAAAATAAAATATTGAAATTCCTCTCATTTATATCAAATAATCAACCAAGTACAAAAAAGTACAGTTTTTAATATTGCATTTTCACGAAATCACAATCAGACGGTTGGTAAATTATTTTATATTTGGTAACAGAATACCTTGTTCCTAAACCAGCCTGACTACCTGATGAACCACTTCCGCCACGTTTCCGATGATGAGCTGACCGCTTTGATGAAGGAAGGAGAGGAAGGTGCATTCGATGAGATCTATCACCGTTACTGGGACAAACTCTACTATACCGCTCACCGCATGGTGAAATCGGCGGCGGTAGCGGAGGAAATTACGCAGGACACCTTCATGCTTTTTTGGATCAAGCGCGGGCAGCTGGAAATTCAGGCATTGAAACCTTACCTGGCGGCCATGCTTCGGTATGAGGTGTACCGGTATCTCGCCAAATCGAAACAGGCTCACGAAATGGAAGAATCGATCCGGCATGAAACCACGCCGTCGGTATCGATGGAACAGGAGATCGAAAATCGGCTGTTACTGGAAATCATCACCAACCTTACCAATCGCCTGCCCGAAAAATGCCGGCTTGTTTTTCAATACAATAAATTACAGGACCGCTCCTTACCCGACATCTGCGAAGAACTACAGATATCCCCCAAAACCGCCGAAGCGCATCTCACAAAAGCATTAAAAATCGTAAGAGCCAGTTTAAGCGCAGTGGTGCAGATGTTGTTGTAGCGGCGGTCGGCGGTCGGCTTTCGGCCATCGGCTGTCGGCTGTCGGCTGTCGGCTGTCGGCTGTCGGCTATCAAACTTTGGCTGCCGACTTTCGGTTCTTTATGTGACGCATGGCTCGACTTATCTGCGCCGGCAATAAAACTGCCTTGATAAACTGCCGAAAGCCGATTGCCGACTGCCGAAGTTTTTCCTCCCCCCACTAAGGGTTATTCTCCTCCAATCTCCTCTATGTGCTGCAAAGGGATAATCCGCTTTGCGATGACACAGGAATACATCAGACTGCTGGCCAGGAAATTCTTCGAGGGAACCGCTTCGGAGGAGGAAAAAAAGATATTGCATGAGTGGTATGACCGGCTCAATGACGATGCCGGAGCACCCGAAACCGTCGTGACGGCTACCCCTGAAAGCTCCCCGGAGATTCGCGACAGAATGCATGCCAATCTCAGAACTTTACAGGAAAGGCAGGATCCGGCCCGGAATTTCGGTTGGGTCCGGCGATTTGCGACCTGGTCATCGGCGGCCGCGGCGGTGATCGTGATCGGTTTTATGCTCTGGACCAATGAACACAAAACCGCATCGCCGGAAGTCCACGTCGTTCAGGCGCCTTTGGGAAAAACCATGAAGGTAAACCTCCCCGACGGTTCGCACATCTGGCTCAATGCGGGCTCGACGCTGAGTTACCCACACGCTTTTGCCGGCAAAACCAGGGAAGTGGTGCTCCGGGAGGGACAGGCTTTCTTCGATATTGTTCACGACACGACCAAACCTTTCGTTGTGCATGCCAAAACACTCGATATTACCGTGCTGGGCACTTCATTTGACGTGAAAGCCTATAAGAACGATCAGAACATCAAGGTTACCGTCAAAACAGGCAAGGTAGGCGTACAAGTCCGCGACAAACCGGATCAGCCTGCATTGATGCTCCTCCCGGCCGAACAGGCGGTTGTCCCCGAAAAAACGGAGCAAATCCATATCAACGATGTCAGCAAACCGGCCATAGCGCCCTGGAAGGACAACCGCATGGTGTTCGAGGATGAGCTGCTGGTGGAAGTGCTCCACGCTTTGGAACGAAAATACAATCAGCACATTGTCGTCGAAAAACCGGGACTTGCTGCCGAAAAAATATCACTTACCCTTGATAACCAGCCCATGGCGGATGTGCTGAAAGTCCTGGGCTTTTCCAAAAACTTCAATTATTCACAATTAAACGACAGTACGATAGTCATCAGATAAGGATCAACGAAAGAAGCGGGCTGGCTTTCCAGGAAGGCTGGTCTGGTGAATACCGGGAACACGGCGAATGTCCCCGGTATCGGATGTCCCCTGCCAGGCAATGCTTGGAACCATGAATGGCGGGTGGACTCGGTTTAACAGCTTAACCATTAAACATCAGACAAATATGGTGAATTATTACCATAAGGGGCTCCCCTTATTCAAAAAATGTATGCGCATTTCTACGCTTATACTGGGTATTAATGTTCTGACAACCGCTCTGCTGATGGCCGGGCCTACGGAGGCCCAGCATATCAGCATGGATGTGAGGCAAAGTCGTGTCAAAACGGTTCTCAGGCAGATTGAACAACAAACCGGTCTCACTTTTGCATTCGACGAAAAGCTCGTGCGTAAAGCACCCGAGATCACCATCTACGCGCTCGGCCTGCCGGTGCCTTCGATCCTCAAAATGATTGAGCAGCAGACCGCCCTGGAATTCAGGCAGGTAGGCAACATGATCGGCATTACGGAGCGTCCCAAAACGGAAATCATGCGGGCGGTATTGCCGGTGTCGCAAGTGCTCGCGAAGCCCGTCAAAGGCAAGGTGACCGATGATAAAGGTGAGGCGCTTCCGTCGGTGGCGATCCGGCTCAAGGGCACCAACGAAGGAACCATGACCGACATAGACGGCAATTACACGATCGACGTGGCCGGCGATGAATCGATCCTGATATTCAGCTTCATCGGCTTTACGGCCCAGGAAGTAATGGTAGGCGCACGGACCACCGTGGATGTGGCACTGAAACCGGATGTTTCCACCCTGACCGAACTTGTGGTTACAGGTTACGGAGCGCAACGCAAGAAGGACCTGATCGGCGCGGTTTCGGTGGTGGATGTGGAGCAATTAAAGCAAACTCCCGATGGACAAGTCGCCAATCAGTTGCAGGGCCGGGCCTCAGGGGTTACCATTCTCAGCTCAGGGCAGCCCGGCGAAACGCCGCAGGTGCGCATACGCGGATTGAACACATTCGGCAATAACTCGCCATTGTATGTGGTGGACGGTGTACCGACAACCTCCATCAGTGACCTCAATACCAACGACATCGCATCGATGCAGGTACTGAAAGACGCTGGTTCGGCTTCGATTTACGGATCGCGTGCGGCAAACGGGGTCATTATCATCACCACCAAAAAGGGTAAGGACAAGGTCAAGATCAATTACAATGCGTGGTTCGGCGTTCAAACACCTCCGGGCGGCAATGTGTGGAACACACTGAACCCTATGGAACAGGGGCAGCTGAAATTCCAGGTGCAGAAAAACTCGGGGCTCACCGTCGGTGACGACCAGTATGGCTTTGGCACTACGCCCGTGATCCCCGACTATATTCTGCCTACCGGTGCCAAAGAGGGCGATCCGGCGACCAATCCGGACCTTTACTATGTGAATCCGAACTACACTTCGGTGGATGATTACAATACATTCAACCAGATCGTGAAAGCCAACAAGACCGGCACCGACTGGTTCCATGAAATCTTCAAGGCGGCTCCATCCACCAGTCACAACATTTCGCTGAGCGGCGGCAGCGACCAGGGTAATTACCTGTTCTCGCTGAATTATTTCAACCAGCAGGGCGCATTGACCAACACCTATCTCAAACGATACACCCTGCGTTCCAACAGCCAGTACAACATCGGCAAACACGTCCGCATTGGCGAGAACCTGGCCTATTCCATCTCGGACAATCCTAAAAGCGCCCTCTCGGACGGCGGTTCGGCCATCGCATTCTCCTTCCGTATGCAGCCCATCGTTCCCGTGCACGACATCATGGGCAACTACGCGGGCAGCCGCGCCTCGGGTATGGGCGACGCCTTCAACCCCGTGGCTATGCGCGACCGGACCCGCTATGACAAAGGGCTGGACAACCGCCTTTTCGGTAATATCTTCGCCGAAGTCGATCTTTTCAAATACTTTACATTCCGCACCAGTATGGGCGGCGAGAACTATTCCGGAAGATGGAACTCGTTTGCATTCCCGTCCTACGAAAACAAGGAGAACAGCAATACCAACACCTATTCGGAAGGTTCCTATTCCGGCTTCAACTGGACCTGGACCAATTTGCTGACTTTCCACAAAACCATGGGAAAACACGACCTGACCGTGGCGGCAGGTACCGAAGCTTACAGCGGGAAGTATTACGAGCTCGGAGGCAGTACGCAAGGCTACTTCTCCTTCGACCCTAATTATATGAACTTGGGCACCGGCTCCGGTACGCGTACCAATTCGAGCAGCCGCTCTGCAGATGCATTGTATTCGCTGCTGGGCCGGCTGGATTACATTTACAACGACAGATACCTCTTCGGTGCGATTATCCGTCGCGACGGTTCATCCAAATTTATCAACGAGCGTTACGGCTTTTTCCCGGCTGTGAGCGCGGGATGGCGGATTTCGCGTGAGGATTTCATGCGTGGCGCAACCTGGATCGACGACCTGAAGCTCCGCGCAAATTACGGGATCATGGGTAACCAGATCAACGTGACTTCCGGCAATGCATTCACGACTTACAGTTCCAACCGTCGTAGTTCGTACTACGACCTCGGCGGTACCAGCGGCTCCGGTGCTTTGGAAGGATTCGAAAAAAGCCAGATCGGAAACCCCAATGCGGTTTGGGAAAAAAACATCAGTACCAACATCGGTATCGACGCCACATTCTTCAAAGGAAGGCTGGATGTAATTGCTGATTATTATATCAAGGAAATCAAGGACCTGCTTTTCAATCCTGCACTGATAGGCACCGCGGGAGGCGGTTCGGTGCCGTTTGTGAATATCGGCCAGATGAAAAACCGGGGTATCGACCTGCAAATCGACGGAAAGTTTGACCTCACACCAGACCTGAAACTGAATACAACGCTGACCTTCACCACCTACAACAACAAGATCAAAAAGGTCACCAACAGCACCAATTATTTCGATCTGGAAGGCCGAGGTTTCGATGGTGCTTCGATCGTCCGCAACCAGGTAGGAAGCTCCATCGGGCAGTTTTTCGGCTATAAAGTAATCGGCTTCTGGAACTCACAGGAAGAAATCGCCACGGCCAACGCAGAGGCGGTGAAACAAACCGGCGACCCCAATGCCGTTTTTCAGGATGGTGCATCGGTGGGCCGTTTCCGGTATGAGAACATCAATGACGACAGTCAGATTACCGCTGCCGACCGTCAGATGCTCGGCAACCCTAACCCCGATTTCAGCTATGGCCTGAACATTGGTTTAAGCTATAAACATTTCGATTTCAGCCTCTTCCTTTACGGGGTGCAGGGCAACCAGCTCTGGAACCAGACCTTATGGTGGAGCGACTTCAATTCCTCCCGTTCGGGTGCGAAGAGCAAAACAGCGCTGTACAATTCCTGGACGCCTGAAAACCACAATGCCAAAGCACCCATTCAGGAAAACGCCAGCTCGTTCAGTACCATCAATGTACCGAATTCTTATTTCGTGGAAGACGGCTCGTACCTGCGGGCAAAGAACCTGCAAATCGGTTACACCTTCCCTGCTCCTTTGATGAAGAAGATCAGGGCACAGCAGTTCCGTGTATACCTGCAGGCAACCAACCTCTTTACGCTCACCGGCTACTCCGGCCTGGATCCGGAAGTGAGCCGGAATGCGAGTGGCAATCCTACCGTTTTCGGCATTGACGAAGGCTCGTACCCCTCGTCGAGACAATACACGGTGGGCCTTAACCTTACTTTTTAACATTCTCAAAGCGACGCGACATGAAGAAGTTCCTCCAATATATGGCCGTTCTTTGCCTGACGGCAGGTTTCATATGCCTGCAAGGATGCCAGGATGATTTTTTAGATAAACCCGTGCAAGGCGCATTGGGCGACGACGTGCTGGCCAATGCCAAAGGTATCGATGGCCTGCTCACGGGCGCATATGCCGCACTCGACGGCCAGGGTGATTTCACCGGCGGCAGCGGGTGGGAATCCCCACCGGACAACTGGGTGTACGGCGCCATTCCGGGCGGAGACGCGCACAAAGGCAGCGACGGTGGTGACCAGACCCCCATCAGCGCCATTGCCACATTCAGCAGCGGTGCCGACAATGGCTTTTTCAACAGTAAATGGAAAGCATTGTACGAAGGGGTTTCCCGCTCCAACACGGTGCTGAAAGTACTGGCATTGCTGGAAGGCATGCCGGACGCGGAAAAAGCAAACATCGAGGGCCAGGCGCGCTTCCTCCGGGCGCATTATTATTTTGAGCTGAAAAAAATGTGGAACATGGTACCGTGGATCGACGAAACGACCACAGATTTTAACCAGCCCAACGACAAGGACATCTGGCCGATGATCGAAGCCGATTTTAAAGCGGCCTATGAAAAGCTGCCCGCTACCCAGTCACTCGTCGGGAGAGCCAATAAATGGGCCGCAGGTGCTTATCTGGCCAAAACCTACCTGTACGAGAAGAAATACACCGACGCAGTCAAGGTTTTCACGGAGGTGATCGGCAGCGGTGTGACTACCAACGGTTTGAAATACGACCTGGTCTCTTTCAAGGACAACTTCGACGCCGCGACCAAGAACAACGCAGAGTCGGTATTCGCGATCCAGATGGTCGCCAATGACGGCACCCTGGACATTACCAACGCCAACCAGGGCGGCATGCTTAACTTCCCGTACGGAACCGGCGCACCTTTCAGCTGCTGCGGCTTTTTTCAACCTACGCAAATGCTCGTCAACATGTACCGCACCGATGCGGGCGGCCTGCCTTTCCTCACGGATTACAACAGCCACAATGTAAAAAACGACATGGGTATTGCCTCCGCAGCGGCATTCACGCCGGATGCCGGGAACCTCGATCCACGGCTTGACTGGACAGTAGGTCGCCGCGGTATTCCCTACCACGACTGGGGCATTTACCCTGGCATGAACTGGGTCCGCGACCAACCCTATGGCGGCCCGTATGCGCCCAAAAAGAACATTCACCGCCAGAAAACGCAGGACCTGTACGCCGACCTGAGCTCCTGGGCACCCGGCAACGCGATCAATGTGCTGGTGATCCGTTTTGCCGATGTGCTGCTTCTGGCCGCAGAAGCCGAGGCTAACGGCGGAAGTCTGGCCAAAGCCGAAGAATATGTCAACCGGGTACGTACGAGAGCGGCGGACAAAACGGGCTGGCTTTACAAGTACATCACCGATTCCAATCCGCTGGGCGGCTTTTCGGCCACACCTGCGGCGAACTACGTGATTAAGCCCTATCCCGCAGGCACACTGGCTGCAAAGGGTAAAGAAGGCGTGCTGAACGCTATTTATTATGAAAGAGGGATCGAGCTGGCGATGGAAGGTCACCGTTTCTTCGATCTCGTGCGTTGGGGAAAAGCCGAAACTACCGTCAATGGCTATTTCGGGTACGAATCCAAAATCACCACCGACCTTGCCGGCGGCAAATACCTGGAAGGTAAAAACAACTACTTCCCGATCCCACAGTACCAGATCGATATGAGTGTTGTCAATGGCGCAGCAATGCTGAAACAAAATCCGGGATACAACTAACACAGCACCTGCCTGCGCCTCATGATAGCAGAGGCGCAGGCACCCCACCCCTCCCAACCCCGGATTTCAATCCGGGGGCACCGGAACACTGGGACGCGGAAACGTCAGGGTGCACCGGGACGCCCGGACACAGTGATGCGAAGACACCAAGGCACCGGAACGCGTCTACACCGCGAACATCCGGGGTGCAGGCAGTGCGAACACCCCACCTACCCCCAACCCCGGATTTCAATCCGGGGGTACTGGGACGCGGGAGCGTCGGGGAGTACCGAAGCGAGAGACCGCTCTCTAGATCACCTTCAGCGCAGGATCATAAAAACTCTTCCAAAGCTCCACTGCTTCCGCAACCGTCTCGGGTGGAGAAGCCAGGTAATCCTTAATTTTGGTCAGATTTTCGGAATGCGCATCCTTGGCGGAGTATTTGATGAGGTTTACGAGCAGGGCGTCGATAGTCGTCGTATCGTTCCCCCAGTTTTTGCTGTATTTGGTATACCATTCTTCATTCAGAAAAACTACTCCCGAATACCTGTAAACGTCTGAGAAACCGAATGCGTCGATGACGATCGGTTCTGTGGGCCATTCAGCATTGAGCTCTTTGTCGCTGTACCGTTCGCGGCCGTCGCCGAGAAGGGCTATAAATCTGTATGTTTTTACCATGGTGACAATGTATTTATGCTCAATATATCGCTGAGGATCTACTGCTACAAATGATTTCCGAAAAATTGTTGCCTTCTCCCGGCCGCGGAATGGGGATGATTACGGGCTGGTGAATGTTTCTTAATTTTACTTCTTGAATCCAGGAAAGCACTACTTATGATCGTAATATCCCAACTCCCTCTGATCCAGAACCCCGGCCAATTTTATGCTGCAGAACATATCCTGCTGGTAGACGTGCTCCTGGTGGGCGACGCTCCCCGGTCCATGCGAGAATACATCAAAGAGGCGCATGGCGGATTTATTTATGATAAAAAAACCTACATCCCCATTACCTTGACCGGCACGCCCGAGAGCCTGCTTGCCAATGCAGGCAAACCCATCGTCTTTAAATTCGATCGGGGCTTTGAAAACCACTATCATTTCGACGGCAACCTGAACAAGGCGATATGGCACAAAAAGCTCTACAACATCTCCGCATTCATCGGCCAGCCATCGGTGCAGTTCGAGCGCGAAGAGGAATTCATCACCGCGCGATACCTGGCAGGTTACCGGGAGTATAGCGAACCGGAAACAGAAGAAAGGCTACTCTCAATACCCTTGCAAAGCCCGGCCATCGGATTACGGGGCATCAGCGGATTCAAACCCGTCAGAAAAGGATCTTAAGTTCAGGCTGCTATCGTTAGGTGGGATAAACCTTGCGTAGAAGGTGCACAACCGGCGAACTAGTCTGTCAAACCGTACTTCGCCCGCAAATCCATGACTTTCCGGATATCGCAACCCCGCACAAAGATCCTGGTACGACGGTCGCCAGGCCCACCATAAGGAATGCTGTCCTTCCAGAAAGTGATATTCCGGATCGCCAGTTCGCGTATTATTACCTCCTCTTCGACCGCATTTCCAGCTATGCCGACCAGGTGACTGGAAGCAAAAGGGTCGCCTTTGATGGCTTGCCAGGCATAAGCGACCGCTTCCGGCTCGGAGTCAAAAGTTTTGAGGATATCTTCCCTTCCGCGTTCTGTATAGTACCATATGAAGTGCTCTTCCACCTGTCGCAGTCCGCAACCTTCATGAACGAACCGGTCACCGATCGCATAATGGTGATCGCTGTAACAATGGTCTTCCAGCCATTGCCTGAGTTCTTCGATCGTTTGCGGAGTGGCCATCCTTAAAGCACCTTTTTCCTGATCGCTTTCCCCCAGAATTCGCCCAGCACGGCTACTCCTTCCACATTGGGATGCAGGTAAAACACTCCCTGCTGGCCATTTTCGGGTTTAAAAAGCTTTATGTGGTGCTTTTTGAAGTATTTGAATGCTTTTGTGTCCCCTTTGAAAACGCGGCCGGGCTCCGTGGTTCTGTATTCCGAAATCATCGCATCCAGCTCGGGAACGTAGGTTTGCAGCCTTTCCAAACCTTCTGCCAGGTACTTCGAGCGGTTGTAGGTATTCGTGCTGTACCAGATCGGATGATGGACGATCACTTTGCTTCCCGGATATCTTTTCAATAAATCAGAAATGATGGTCTGCATATTCTTTTTGTAGTCCTCCTTCGAAACCGGCGAGCCGTTGGGCCCCTGAATGGCGCTATCGTTGGTTCCCAGCTTCATTGAAAACAGCAGTTGATGGTCTTTGCGAAGATAGAGGCTATCCGCAGCCGCCGTCGCCAGCGCAAAATACTTGCCGCTCCCCGGCAGCCAGTCGACAGTGGTGGAGCCGCTTCTGCCTGCATTGGCATACAACACATCTTCAACCCCTTTTTGCGCTTTGAGATAATTCACCGCGTGTGTCGGCGGCGGAAAACCGTTGTCACCGCCTTTCCCCTGGGTGATGCTGTTGCCAATGAAGACAATGCTGAGCCGGGTTTGTGCAGAAAGGCTTTGTGTTAAAAAGCAGAGGGCAGAGAATAGTAGCAGCTTAACCTTCATGGGGCGATCAGAAATTTAAATTTTGTATTGGAATGCAATACTGACGACCGCATTCATCACAATTGAGTAAAATAAAGCATCAACAAAAAGCTCCGAAAGAAAAATACTACCGTCTTTCCACTAAGAAAAACATGTAAAACCTGCCGCCTTTTCTCAGGCATCAGGATACATAAAAAGGGCATGGGGAGAAAATACCGGCCGGAAGTGGCCAATTCTCAGGAGAGAAACCTCCTGACGAGCCAGATGATGACGTTAATGAGGCCACTGAGCAGCAACATGGTGGTGATGGGAAAGTAAAACCGGAAATTTTCTTTCTCAACCCGGATATCGCCGGGCAATCTGCCCAGCCAATGCAGCTTGTCACTCAGGAAGTAGACGGTGATGCCGATCAGCACCACCGCCAGTCCGATTACAATGAGATATTTGCCTGTGGTCTGCGACATTCGCTAGCCTATGTTTCCCAATGCGAGATCGATATGTGCCAGATGGTGCTGTGTATGCCAGACAGACATCGCCAACGCTTGCGCCTGATTGAACCAAAACTTGCGCGGGGCATGGTAATATTGAATCGCCAGTTGCTCCTCGCTCAGCGTGCCTGCCACGTAAGCGTAGCGTGCGTGCGTCCCTTCAAACAACGCCAGTGACGGCGCTACGGGCATATGGAGGGAATCCGGGGTACCGGCCCAGGCATTCATGTCAATCAGCGTAACTTCTTTGTAATCCGGTTCGGTGATTGCCTTTTTCATCCTCAGGTAATGCACAAATTGCAGGTCTGCAACGTGGTGCACGAGCTGCCGGATGTTCCAGCTTCCTTCCCGGTAGGTCTTCGCCAGATCTTCATCCGACAGGTCGGCTACGCGCCGGCGGTATTCGGCTGGAATGGAAGCGATCACATCGATCAGCTGCCCGATTTCTTGCTTTGAATAGGAATCCTGTAAAACGAGCTTGCCAATGGGAAATTTCCGGTCTGTCATCGCTAAGCGCTTTTTGTTCTTTTGGCTTCCATCCATACAGCTCCGGCTATCAGTCCGATGAGCAGCAAAGAGCTCACCAGGTCCACCTTGCTTCCCGTAGCCACCGAAATCGGTTCAAAACGGAACTTGATGGTGTGCTTACCCGCCGGAACACGTAGTGCCCTCAACACATAGTTTGCACGCAGGAGATCAACCGGCTTGTCGTCGATCGTAACTTTCCATTCGTCACGCACATTGTAGTAAATTTCCGAGAACACCGCCAGCCCATCCGCATTCGAGCTCGTCTCGTAAACCAGTTCATTGGGTTTGTAAGAGATCAGGCTGATTTTAGCTGTTGAGTCGGGCTGGATTTTCAAGCCATTCAGTTTCGAAGCGAAACGCTGGTCGATCACGGCCTCCTCTTTCAGGTTCACTGTGTTTAATGCAGCCATTTCCCCATCGGCATCCGGCACTATTTTGTAGGACTTCACAAACCACGCGTGGCCGTATGCCATCGGATTGGGCTGCGCTATTTTATTACCCTGCTGATCCGCCGAAATAAAGTATTTCGCATTCAGCATGTTGATGATCTCGATATTGGGCTTTTCGGTCATGAGCTGATGCTCGAACAGCTCCTGATAGCGACGCAGCTTGGCAGCGTGGTATCCCCCGAGGGACTTATGGAAGTAGGAAGCATCGGCGCTATTGAACGGCCCCTGACGGGACGATTGGTCGAAAACACGGTAATCCGGATCTGTATCACGAAGAATTTGCTCGTCGGCTGGGGAAGGAGTAGTTACTCCCTGTGCCACATAGCTGCTCACAAAGT
This sequence comes from uncultured Dyadobacter sp., assembly GCF_946482605.1. The sequence goes on from NZ_CAMLSE010000027.1 coordinate 44,224, forward strand.
CTTCGCTGTTCAGGTATCTTTTATCAATTCCGAATAAATCAAAGATAATCAGCACGAGCAATACGCCTGCAAACAGCACGGGTTTGACTTTTTCCTGCACATAAAACCAAACCAGACCGGCAGCGAGGGCTATAAAAATCAGGCTCCTGATGGCATCCGCCTTCATCATGCCCTCGCGGTCCTGCACGATGGCATTAATAATCTGCTGACCGAATGCCTTGTCCTGCATGATCTGCTCTATAAACTGTGCGTCGTTCGCCGACTTGAAGCTGAAAAACAAGCCGGGAAGGAGCGCCATCAGGAGCATCAGTCCACCGGTAATTCCGGCCGAAATCAGGAAAGGTTTCTGGAATTCCTTAGCGGATATCTTCTTTTGAGCGATTGCGGATAATGCGAGTACGCCCACCAGCACCATCAGCAATTGCGCCAGCGAGATGACCATCGTCATTGCCCGGAACTTGTTGAACATCGGGAAGTAATCGAAGAAAAGATAGTTGATCCCGGCAAAACTTTTACCCAATGCCCAAATCACATAGAGCACAATCACGCCCGTCGCCCAATGCTTTAAAGGGTTTTTCACAATGAACAACCCTAGCACGAACAGAAAGAACACAATAGCTCCGATGTAATTAGGACCGCCCATAATGGGCTGGCCACCCCAGTAAAGCGGCCATTGCTGGCTTATTGCAGTAGCAGGATCGACGCCCCGCCCGGTGAGCAGCTTGTACGTCTCCGATGTATTCGGCAAAGGGCCTATGGAAGTACCGCCGTATGCATTGGGGATAACCAACGTCAGCAACTCTCCCACCCCGTAACTGTATGTAAATGCATATTCCTTATCCAATCCGCTGCCTTTTTTTGCGGTTGCCTGATTGGCACCGGCGGTTAGTTCAGACTTCCCGCGTATGGTCTCTTTGGTATAATCATACGCATTCCAGAGCCTGGTGGTGTGCGTACCAACCGCGAGCACCGCCGAGAGTGCAAGTCCCCCCAGAATGAATGTAAGCTCTTTAACCTTGCCATTCCTGAAATAGGCAATGCTCTCCATCACAACCAGAATCACCACGCCGATACCGAGGTAGTAAGTGATCTGGACGTGGTTGCCATACAATTCCAGTGAGAGGAACAGTCCGGTGAGTGCCGATCCAGCCAGCCAGTTCTTGCGGAAGGCCAGGATCACACCCGCCAGCACGCCGGGTGCATACATGATCGCAATTACCTGCGAAACATGCCCTGCTTCCAGGTTTATTACGTTGAAACACGAAAATGAAAAAGCCACCGCTCCGATCGCCGCAAGCCACCCTCCGGCGCCCAGGACGATAAAAAGGATGTAGGCACTGACTAACCCGATCAGAAAGTAATTGGCTGGTGCCGGCAGAATTCTGTTGATCCCCTGACCGATTTTGGTGGAAACGCTCGTCGGATAGTCCGCAGCCACCAGGTAAGCTGGCATCCCTCCGAACATTCCGTTGGTCCATGCCGACCATTCCCCGGTTTGCTTGTGGTAATCGAGTACCTCCCGCGCAGCACCTTTGGCCTGGATCTCATCCTGAGCACTGAGTTTTTTACCCTGCAACACAGGTGAAACGTACGCGATGGACAAGATCACAAAACCGATGACGGCCACCAGGTGAGGCCAGATGCGCGGCCAGGAAAACAGATTTTTCATTTTAATAATATTAAGCTACGGGTTGGTTTCAGGCTGAGACGGTATCGTAAACGATCCGCCACAAATATGACTTTTCAAACAGTAATAGTAGCAACAGGCGCCGGTCAAGGGATATTAAATTTCTATTAACCGGCGCAAATATATGAGTATTGGTATATGTTTGAGATGTAAAAAATGATTCTTGTTCGCGCATTTTTTTAACATAATTAAGAATCAAGGCATCTATTTTAAGAAAATACCGGATAAATTTGCGGAAATTGTGCCTTTAAGGTTCAACTGGTGCTGTACATAGAAAGATTAGAAGTAACCCGAAATTATTAAATGAAAAGAATTGGAGTATTTACCTCAGGAGGAGATGCCCCGGGTATGAACGCCTGCATCCGGGCGGTAGTACGCGGAGCATGCTATCACGGTATTGAAGTTTTTGGAATCAGAAGAGGATATAGCGGAATGATCGCCGGGGATGTCTACAAGATGGAGTCCCATTCGGTTAGCAATATAGTACAACGGGGAGGTACGATCCTCAAATCGGCAAGAAGCAAAGAGTTCATGACACCCGAAGGCCGCAGGAAAGCACACGATAACCTGCAAGCGCTGGGAATCGAGGGGCTGATCGCCATCGGTGGTAACGGTACTTTCACCGGAGCTATGATTTTCGGCAACGAATACGGTATCCCCACAGTGGGAGCTCCCGGAACGATCGATAACGACCTGTACGGAACAGACTATACCATTGGCTTCGATACCGCGGTGAACACGGCATTGGACGCCATCGACCGTATCCGCGACACCGCCAGCTCACACGACCGGATCTTCTTCATCGAAGTAATGGGGCGTGACTCCGGCTATATCGCTATCCAGTCGGGTATCGCAGGTGGTGCGGAACTTGTGATGGTCCCGGAAGTACTTACGCCGATCTCCCAGGTCGTCGAAACACTCAAGCAGGGATGGAGCCGCTCCAAATCATCTTCCATTATCATCGTGGCCGAAGGCGACGAGGAAGGAAGCGCACAGGAAGTGGCTGATAAGATCAAAGTTCAGGTAGACGAAAATGCGGATATCCGGGTAACTACGCTGGGGCACACCCAACGCGGAGGGACGCCGTCAGCCTATGACCGTATTCTGGCGAGTCGTTTGGGATTGGGCGCACTGGAAGGTCTCATCGCCGGACAGAAGAACGTTATGGCAGGGATCATCAACAACGAACTGGTGTACACACCGTTCGAAGATACGATCCGCTTGCCAAAGCCTATCAATGAAGACCTGCTGAGAATGGTAAAGATCCTGAGCGTTTAATGCGCCAGGTTGCCACTCAGCAGTAACCCATGATTTTGTAAATCACGAATCCGACCACCTCGTGCCATAGCACATTGCAATCAGCAAGAACTGCTGGTTCAGGGACGATTTCGCGAATACCTAATTGACTATATCCTCCGTAAAAGTCGGCCGGGAAGGGCATTGTTTTGATACCCGCTTTTTCAAAACACCCGACCGACCGGCGCATGTGGAATGCGGAAGTAATCAGGATGTACCGTCCCGAGGGGAACATTTTGTTGAGTATCCGTGCGGAGTAAAGCGCATTTTCGCGTGTGTTCTTCGCATTTTCTTCGAAGACGATATCGCGACCCGGGACTCCCCATTCCGTCAGTAGCAATGCAGCTCTTTTGGTTTCCCCTCTCCCGTCGGCCATTACTTCGTTGCTGCTCTTGCCGGTGATCAGGATCTTTTTGATTTTTCCGCTTTTATAAAGCTCGAAAGTCTGTAAAACACGGTCCCCGTGATGGCCCATTGCTATATGGTCCTGCCCCGGCATATCGGTATAGATCAAACCGCCCGAGAGCAGTATCCCTACATCGTATGTTCCTTGGATGTCGTTCAGATTGACCAGAGGCGCCTCGTACCAGTTCATGGCCTTTCTGACCAGGAAGGTGTTCGACATCGCAAACAACAGAACAATCGCCAGGCCCACGATCCGTTTTCGTTTCTTTGCATTCCTGGTCGTGAATGCATACAGGAGCAATATGAAAATGATGCTCAGGGGCATGACCAGGAAATCGATGGCTTTGGAGAGAAAAAAAAACATTTGGATAAGAACTCGACAAAAGTTGTCGTTTTGAAGTTAATTTTACAATGATCCGGATTTGAAATAATCCAATAAACAGCTCAAAAGCAAACTTTCCATATCCTGATGACAGTTTATACCCGCGCTTCGGTTTTCACATTGCTGCTCCTTCTGACTTTTTTCTGCAACGCTTTTTCACAAGGCTATCGTATCGAGGCGACGGTGAAGGGCATGCGGGACTCTTCCTTTGTCATCGGGCATTACAATCGTAATGCCACTCAGTTTGTTCCCAAGGACACTGCCAAAGCAGACGCGAATGGCAAAATCGTCTTCGAAGGTCAGACAGCCCTTCCGGGAGGCTTATACGTAATCCTTTTTCCCGGTAACCAGAAAATGATCGAGCTCATCTATTCCGGCAAGGAGACCAGCTTCGCCATTGAAGTGGACACGACGGACATGATCGGTTCCATGAAAGTAACCGGTTCCAAGGAGAACGAGCTTTTCAACAACTATCGAAAAGAACTAAACAACGGCAGCAGGGAAATGGAGGCGCTGAGCAAACAAGCGACTCCGGAAGCACGCGCCCGGCTGAAAACGATTCAGGACGGCTTCGGAACCTACCGCAAAAGGTTATTGACCGAAAATGCCGACAGCTTCACCGCAAAGCTGCTGAAAATGTCGGCGGACCCCGAAATACCTGCCGCACCCAAGCTAGCCAACGGCAAAACCGACTCAACCTGGGTTTTCAACTATTATAAGGCACATTACTGGGATGCATTCGATTTTTCGGATCCCCGGATCGTGAACACGCCATTTCTGGAACCCAAGCTGGAACGCTATTTCAAAAACCTGGTCGTACAGGTGCCTGATTCGATCATCAAAGATGCTGATATGATTGTGAAGAAGGTTTCGGTCAACAAGGACCTCAAAGCCTGGACTGTTTTTTACATCACCAACCAGTACGAAAACCCCAAGACGGTGGGAACAGAGGCCGTTTGGGTACATATGGCCAACAAATATTATCTGTCGGGCGAAATGGGTGTTGCCGAGGATACCAAAAAGCGCATTGCCGAAAAGGTAGCTACATTAAAAGACCTCCTGGTCAATAAAACTTTCCCTGCACTGACGTTAACTGACCTCACGGGCAAGAAAGTGAGCGTTCAGACTATTCAGGCCAATTATACCGTACTGTTTTTCTTCGCCCCCAGCTGCGGGCATTGCAAGGAAGCTTCCCCGGTGTTGCGGGCATTCTACGATAAGAATAAAGCGAACGGAATCAAGGTAATGGCTATTTCGACGGAGCATAACGCCGAAGAATGGAAATCATTCGTCAAAACATACCACCTGGATGAATTGATCAACGGGTTCGACGCGCTTCAGCAGATCGACTTCAACAGGAAGTTCGACGTCGTAACGACCCCGACGGTTTACATCCTCGACAAAAACAAAAAGATCATTGCCCGCAAAATGCCCGTGGAGCAGATCGAGGACTTCCTGAACTACTACCAAAACAAAATGGCCAGAAAACTCTGACCATTTCGTTTACAGGAATGTCACGCAGATGGGCGTTTTCACACCAATGCTTTCGTGCTTGAATGTGAATTTGCCCGTTGTGGCGTCCACGTCATATACCACCAGGTTATCCGACGACTGGTTGGCCACAATCAGGAACTTACCGGTAGGATCGATATTGAAGTCCCGAGGTGTGGCGATAGACTTGGTTTGCTGGTCAACCATTTCCAATTCCCCATTGCCCAGTATCCTGAATGCGCTGATCGAATTGTGGCCCCGGTTGGAAACATAAACGAACTTCCCGTTCGGGTGCAAATGGATCGCGGCGCTCGTATTGGCCGGCCCTGAATAATCGGCAGGAATTGTGGGATACGTTTTAATGGCCGTGATCACGCCCTTTTTCCCTATGTTACAGGCGGTCACTGTCGCATCCAGTTCGTTGAGCAGAAACAACTTTTTTCCGGAAGGATGAATGATCAAATGGCGGGGGCCCGCGCCAGCCTTTCCCGAGAAAAACGGCTGCGCTTCGTTCGGTGCCAGTTTCCCCGAATTGACGTCTACCGTGTAATTCATGATCTTGTCACTTCCCAGGTCCGTCACATACACATATCTGCCGTCCGGGCTGGCTGTCGCGAAGTGCGCATGCGCTTTGTCCTGCCGTTTCGCATTCGGCCCCGTTCCGGTATATTGCTCTTTATACACCGGCGCGCTCAGCTTCCCGTCGGTACCGATATTGTAAGCCGAAAAACTTCCGCCGCCATAGTTGGAAACAAAAGCCATTTTTCCCGTGGAATGCACTGAAACGTGGCAAGGTCCGGTACCTTCCGAGGGTTCGCTGTTCAGATAGGCCAGCTTCCGGTCCGCACCGATGGCAAAGGCAGACACCTTATTGTCGGAAGAGATCGCGTAGAGGTTCTTTTTATTGGGTGAAATCGCCAGATAGCCCGGCGCGAGGCATTTATTGATGGTGTCGACCAGGGTGATCTGGCCGGACGACAGATTAAGCTCACACCGTGTGATGGAAGAATTGGCCCCCTTATCCTGTGTGCCAACATAGAACGTAATGGTTCTGTCCTGAGAAGAAAAAGCCAGTAATCCGGCCGAAAGCAGCATGATGGAAACGATCAGTTTTCTCATATGTCATGTTTTAAATGAATCCTGTCAATGCAAGGGAAAGGTCGGCAAAAGGCTTTTTTAATGTTAATTTGCCAGATAAGTATTGCTAATATTAAACTGAGAGTCATATGGACACGATTACCTGGCAGGATTTTGAGCAAGTTGATCTGAGGGCCGGAACGATCATTCAGGTTGACGATTTTCCGAAAGCGAGGAAACCTGCATTCAAGTTGCGCATTGACCTGGGGCCTGAAATCGGTATCAAAGCTAGCTCCGCACAGATTACCGCCCGCTACACCAAGGAGCAGCTGCTCGGTAAGCAGGTCCTTTGCGTCGTCAACTTTCCGCCGAAACAAATCGCCGATTTCCGGTCCGAGGTCCTTACCACCGGCTTCGTTCTCGCCAATGGGGAAGTGATCCTGACCAGCCCCGACTTCCCCGTCCCGAATGGCACGCGCCTGGCCTGACATGCCGCTTCCCTAAATCTTGCAAACCACAGCCAGAATTGTGTAACGACTCCGCGAGCGCCGGATTTTATCTTTGTATACCAATTCTGAAAGACTAATGGAAACGACAACAGATATAAAAAAAGTAACGCTACCAGTGACCGGCATGTCTTGTGCCGCCTGCGCTGTAAGCGTCGAATCGATGCTGAGCCATACGAAAGGAGTGATCAATGCGGGGGTGAACTATGCCAATCAATCGGTCTCCGTCGCATATGATCCCGACCTGGTGGATCTGCCCGGCATGGACCAGGTGCTGCAAAGCATCGGTTACGGACTGATCATCGAAGACGATGAGGACGAAGCCATAGCTGAACAGGAGAAAATACAGCAGGAACGCTATCGAAAGCTCAAAAACAATGCCATTTACACCGGCATTCTGACAGCGCCCATTGTGGCCCTGGGTATGTTCTTCATGGATTGGCCTAATGCCAATTATATCATGTTCGCGCTCACGATTCCGGTCCTGCTGGTATTCGGAAAGGATTTCTTCGTCAACGCATGGAAGCAGGCCAGCCACCGCAAAGCCAATATGGACACGCTCGTGGCATTAAGTACCGGCGTGGCATTCCTTTTCAGTACTTTCAATACATTCTACCCGGAATTCTGGCATGAACGTGGTCTACATCCACATGTCTATTTCGAAGCCGCGGCGGTGATAATATTTTTCATTCTGTTGGGTAAACTGATGGAAGAACGCGCCAAATCGAACACTTCGGATGCATTAAAAAAGCTGATTGGTCTCCAACCCAAGACGGTACGCGTGTACCGCGACGGGGCCGAAATGGAGATTGGCGTGAAAGACGTACTCTTGGGTGATGAAATCGTGATCCGCGCCGGTGAAAAAATTCCGGTCGACGGCAAAGTACTGAGCGGCAATTCGTATGTCGACGAAAGCCTGATGACCGGCGAACCGCTTCCTGCCGAGAAGAAGACAGGCGACGCTGTTTTTGCAGGAACGATCAATCAGACCGGTAGTTTCACCTTCTCGGCCGAAAAAATCGGAAAGCAAACCGTGCTGGCCCAGATCATCAAAACCGTGCAGGCTGCTCAGGGCAGCAAAGCGCCTGTTCAGCGACTAGTTGACCGTATTGCAGGCATATTCGTTCCGATCGTGATCGGTATTGCCCTACTCACATTTGCAGCATGGATGGTTTTGGGAACCGAAAATGCCCTGACACATGCCATGCTGGCAGCCGTTTCGGTACTGGTGATCGCGTGCCCCTGCGCACTCGGCCTCGCGACGCCCACGGCTATGATGGTCGGGGTCGGTAAAGGCGCGGAAAACAATATCCTGATCCGCGATGCAGAAAGCCTCGAAAAAGCTTACAAGGTCGATGCGGTGATTCTTGACAAAACCGGTACCCTCACCGAAGGTCGCCCCAAAGTGACCGACTGGCAGTGGATCGGCTCCCTGGAAAACCAACCGGCGCACCTGGCGGCAGTCAAAGCGCTCGAATCCCGATCCGAACATCCGCTCGCACAGGCCATTGTCGATTTTATTGAAGATGGAGCAAAAGCCCATGTGACCGATTTTCAGTCCCACACTGGCAATGGCGTCCAGGGTACCGTCAACGGCAGCCGATATCTGATCGGAACATTCAGGTTCCTTGAAAAGGAAGGCATTGTACTCGATGCCGCGTTACAGGCCGAATATCAAGTGCTCACCGCACAAGCCAAAACGGTAATCGGTATAGCGATCGACGGTCGGCACGCCGGACTTGCGGCCATCGCCGATCAATTGAAAGCGACCTCACGGGAGGCCGTTGCAAAGCTGCATGCACAGGGAATTGAAGTACATATGCTGACCGGTGATAATGCCCAAACGGCTGCCGCAGTGGCCCGGCAGGTCGGAATCGACAGTTATCAGGCGGAAGTAAAACCCGACGATAAAATGCAGTTCGTAAAAAAATTACAGGAAGCGGGCAAGACGGTTGCGATGGTAGGCGACGGCATCAACGACTCACAAGCCCTTGCGCAGGCGGATGTGAGTGTTGCAATGGGTAAAGGTTCGGATATTGCCATGGACGTCGCCAAAATGACGCTCATTACCTCCGACCTCCTGGCATTGCCCAAGGCATTGAAGTTGTCGCACAAAACCGTGGTAACGATCAAGCAAAATCTGTTTTGGGCATTTATTTATAATGTGATCGGCATTCCGGTCGCCGCCGGGATCCTCTATCCCTTCAACGGTTTCCTGCTGGATCCGATGATCGCGGGCGGCGCGATGGCGCTGAGCTCGGTTTCGGTGGTAATGAATAGTTTGAGGTTGAAAAGCGCTCGGTTATAATCCGTATGTGGTAAGTTTTAATTGTTCTGATTGATAAGGCTTACCACTACTTTTACCATCATTTCTTTTTCCGTCGGACTGCTTTCGGCGATCATTAATGTAAGCGCTACCAGAGCGTTGTCCGCGATACGTTTCGAACCGTCCGGCCTGTAAAGGATTTTATTTCTTTCCAGGAACCACACAAAAATCAACGCGGCTATTCGCTTGTTTCCATCACTGAACGAATGGTTCTTGACTATGAAATACAGCAAATGGGCCGCCTTCTCTTCAATGCTTGGATAAAGTTCTATCCCATCGAAAGTCTGGTAAATGGTACTAATCGACCCTTTGAAAGAGTCGTCCTTTTCATTGCCGAAAAGATGATGGTTCCCAAACTTGCTCCTTAAACCACGGATAGCCGAAATCGCCTCGTCGTAGGTGATGACGAAGATCTGCCGTTCCGAAACATCCTCCATTGCAAGAGCCTGGTGATCATATTTATCCAGAATATCCAGCGCGTATGCAAAATTGGTAACGACCTGGATCAATCCCGTCGCCTCTCCCGCTGTCAATTCTTTGGATTGTATCACATTCGCAAGCAGGCCAACCGTCTTTCTCAGATTTTCCAGCTGGTCGAGTTTTACCTTCTCCTGCACCGCGAAACCCTTGATCAAAAAGTCTTTCAAAATCCTGTTGGCCCATATCCTGAATTGAGTGCCTTGCCTGGATTTGACGCGGTAGCCGACAGAGATGATTGTGTCCAAGCTATAAACCGAAACAGGTTTATCAGAGAAAGCAATGTGCATAAAATGCACATTGCTTTCTCTTTCCAATTCTTTTTCCTTGAATATATTAGAAATGTGTTTTGTAATGACTGACCTCTCCTTCCCGAACAACTCTGCCATTTGCGCTTGTGTGAGCCAAACGGTTTCATTCCGAAGCCGGACCTCAAGAGACGTTTTTCCGTCTTCTGTTTCATAAAGAATGATCTCGCCCTGCTTTTCTATTTCTCCGAATTCCATAAAAAGTTGATGTCTAAGTGATTTATCCAATTTAATATCAATGCACTGATATTAAATACGTCCAATGTCCCAAATGGTAACACGATGAACACAACTTTTTAAGCTAATATCTCAAACCAAAAACTCTGTAACGCATTCCCACAATTCTGTAACATTCTTCCGCCCGTCGCTGCCGATATTTGTAAAACAATTAATCACGAAGTAAATGGGGCGTTGCCCCGACCATTAACAACCATGGAAACCTTGCAATTCAAAACCAATATCAAATGCGGCGGATGTGTCGCCGGCGTTACACCTTTCCTCAATGGTGACGAAAATGTTCAAAACTGGACCGTCGATCTCGAAAGTGCCGACCGCGTACTGAAAGTAGAAACGACCCATTCTCCGGAAGAAATCAGTCAGTTGATTAAAAAGGCCGGATATGTAGCCGAAGAAATCGCCTGATAATTAGTATTTTTGGCCCGGAGTTCAGGTTTCGGGCCAAATTAAATAGCCCCAAGTCTACCGCCGACAGCAACGCAATGAAAAACAAACTGCACCGATCGATCACCATCCTGATGGCATTCCTGGTTCTGCTGAGCAGCACCGGTTTCGCTATTACGGAGCGCTTGTGCACGATGATGGACAGCAAGTCGGCGCAGTTCGCGAGCAATTCCAAAGAAAGTTCCTGTAAACCAAAAGTCGTTTCTTCCTGCTGTGCCAAAAGTGCGGAGTTGAAAATGGCCAAAGGCACTTTTCTAAAAAAAACCGACTGCTGCCGGGAAAGCCAGCAATTCAAGAAACTTGAAATTGTTTCCCTGGATTCACACCTGGTTGCCAAACTGCTCAAATCGGCAGCGACCGGCGTCGTATGGGAAGTAACCCGCTTCCGTTTTATCCAGGCCGAATGGGTAATCCATGCCCCCCGGCTCTCTCCCGACCTATCCTTCTCTTCCCGTCTTCATGGGAGAAGTATGCTCGCATTTATCCAGTCCTTCCTGATTTGATCATTGAATAACAGCCATTTAATGTAAATCTACGCCCAACAGCGTCGGATTTGACAAAGAATCTCTTATTCCAATGAATCCATGCAATCATGAACAAACACCTGCTGGGAGGGCTGCTTTTACTGATTACCTCCTCCATTTACGCACAGCGTATAACCGGCTCAGTGAATGAGCAAGATGCTCAAACCAAAAGCCTGAAACCCATCATCGGAGCCAATGTGTATTGGTCCGGAACAACCCAGGCCACTGCTACGGACCTGAATGGAAAATTCAGCATTCCGCGATCTGCCCAATCGGCAATGCTGGTGGTCAGCTTTGTCGGGTTCCGAAACGATACCATCAAAATAGGGCAGGAAAGCGAACTGCAGGTAGTTCTGCAAAGCGATCAGACGCTGGATGAAGTGGTGGTACGTGCCGGCAATACATCCATTGACCGTCTTTCTCCGCATCAAACCGAAATCATCACAACACGTGCACTCGCCAAAGCAGCCTGCTGCAACCTTTCCGAAAGTTTCGAAACGAATGCATCGGTATCGGTTTCATATGCCGACGCAGTAACGGGCTCCAAACAGATCCAGATGCTCGGCCTGAACGGCACCTACATTCAAACCAATGTGGAAAACATCCCGTCCATACGCGGACTTGCATCTACTTTCGGACTTAATTTCGTGCCGGGCACCTGGATCCAGTCGATCGATGTCGGTAAAGGAGCGGGTTCCGTCGTGAATGGGTATGAATCCATGACGGGCCAGATCAACGTGGAGCTGCAAAAGCCGGATACGGACGAAAAACTGTACCTGAACACCTATGTGAATAACTTCGGTCGCGCCGAGGTGAATCTGAACCTTGCCCATAAGCTGACCGAAAAGTGGAGCACCGGACTGCTCACGCATGGCAGCACGCTCCGCAACCGCGTCGACAAAAACGGTGATGGCTTTCTCGATCTGCCGCTGTACACGCAGTACAATGCAATTAACCGATGGAAATACCAGGGAACCAAGATGATGGCCCAGTTTGGTGTGAAAGCGCTCTACGAGGATCGACTTGGCGGACAAAAAGGTTTTGAGCGGGAAATGAAGGGAACCGCACAGGCTTACGGGTTTGGTGCACGGGTAAACCGTTACGAGTTTTTCTCAAAGATTGCGCGCCTGTTTCCCGAACAGCCCTACAAAGGACTTGGCCTGATCGTCAATGCTTCCTTACACGACTCCAAATCCTATTTTGGCCTGAATAATTACGACGGCCGGCAAAAAACGCTCTACGGAAACCTCATTTACCAGTCCATTATCGGGAATACGAATCATTCCTATAAAACCGGGGTCAGCTATCTGCTCGATGACTATGATGAACTTTATAAAGACATCAGCCTGAAAAGAAACGAGTCAGTACCGGGCGCATTCTTCGAATATACTTACAACCATCTCGACAAATTTGTGATGGTGGCCGGTGGACGCGTCGATTTTCATAACCTGTATGGTACACAATGGACGCCACGCCTGCATTTGAAGTACAATCTGACCGATCAGACCACACTTCGGGCTTCGGCAGGACGAGGCTTCCGGGTATCAAACCCGCTGGCCGAGTACTATGGTAACCTGGTGAGCTCCCGGGCCGTGATCTTCCGCGAAAGTATCCGCCCGGAAGTGTCCTGGAACTATGGAGCCAGCCTGACCCAGGAATTCAAAATCGGGGAAATGAATGGTAACTTTATCATGGATTTTTACCGCACCGATTTTGAAAACCAGTTGGTAGCAGACATGGAAGATCCGCGGTACATACGTTTCTACAACCTCGAAGGCAAGGCTTATGCCAACAGCTTCCAGGCAGAAGCGAATTTGACACCCATCAAACGCTTTGAGCTCAAACTCGCTTATCGCCTCTTTGATGTGAAACAAACCATCCGGAATGTGTACGATGCCAATACGCTGCAACCCAGGATGATGGTCAGCCGCGACCGGGTGCTGTTCAATGCGGGCTATGCCTTGCCTTATGACAAATGGAAGTTTGACGCTACGGTACAATGGAATGGCAAACGGCGGATTCCTTACATGGGTCACGTTCCCGACCACCACGTTCCGACCGACCTGACAGCGACCATGTCTCCCTCATTCTATAACCTGAATGCCCAGATCACGCGAACATTTCCCAAATGGGACATCTATCTGGGTGGCGAAAATCTCGCTAATTTCCGTCAGAAAGACCCGATTATGGGAGCCTCGGAACCTTTCGGGCAGCATTTCGATGCGGGAATGGCCTGGGGGCCGGTCGTAGGACGAATGATTTATGCCGGAATGCGTTATAAGATTGTTCGGTAGAGGAAAAAAGAAGGAAAGGGAGAAAGACATTGACAGCTTTATATTATGAAATTATATATTAAAAATATGGTCTGTGACCGCTGCAAGCGGGTAGTTCGGGAAGAACTGAACCGGCTTGGAATTGACCTCAACTTCATAGAGCTCGGTGAGGTCGAAACGGTGGCAGAGGTAGACGGCGATCAACTGAAAGAGGTAAAAACAGTACTGGAAGCCAATGGTTTTGAGCTGCTCGATGATCGCCGGCTTGCATTGGTAGAGCATATCAAAACGCTGGTGATCGACGAGGTACAAAACCTGAAAGGCAACAAACCCACGCAGATGAATTTTTCGGACTATCTCTCGGAAAAGATCGGATATGAGTACTCCTATCTGAGCAACCTGTTCTCCTCCGAAACCGGGCAAACCATCGAGCAGTATATTATTGCCCAAAAGGTGGAGAAGGTAAAAGAATGGCTATCATATAATGAGCTCACATTGAGCGAAATAGCCTGGCGACTTTCTTACAGCAGCACGGCGCATCTCAGTAATCAGTTCAAAAAAGTGACCGGCATGACGCCGGGTGAGTTCAAGAAAAGTACTTTACAAAGAACCGCACTGGATCAGGTAGGCCAGTGACCCACATCAATAACCTATTTTTCAAGTATTAATTCAAAACTTCAACTGTATGAAACAAGTCATTTTTGCATCACTGGTATTTCTTTTCACCGCTTGTGCAGGGAACAGCGAAAAGTCAGAAAAGACGGCTTCGGATACTGAGACACAAGCGGCGAGCGAAAAAAAATATGCCTGCCCGATGAAATGCGAAGGCGAAAAGACCTACGCCGAGGCAGGCAAATGCCCGGTTTGTAAAATGGATCTGCAGGAAGTAGCGATGGCCGAAACCGATTCGAGCACCCATCAGCATTAATCATTTCAAAACTTTAAGAAAATATGAAAACGACCATTCTCAGCATTCTGACTGCCCTGGTTCTGGGCCTGAACGTCGCTATCGCCGACGGGCAAAAGGAGGTAAAAATCAAGACCTCAGCCATTTGTGAAATGTGCAAGGCGCGTATTGAGCGTAACCTGGGCCTCTCCAAGGGAGTGAAAGAGTCGAACCTCGACTTAGGCAACAAGGTTGTAACGGTGAAATACAATCCGAATAAAACTACTCCGGAGGCTATCAAAGCCACCATTATCAACACCGGGTACGACGCCGATGAGCTGCCCGCCAACCAGAAATCGCACGACAAACTGCCAAGCTGCTGCCGGAAAACTGCCGCAGCGCATTGATCACGAAACTACTTCATCATGCTTCTCAACAAACTGATCCTGATGACAGCCGCCGGAATGGGGGCTGTCATATCCCCCGCATTTGCGCAGCACGAACACCGCCACGAGCCAGCCAAAGACACCGTTAGCCACGAAATGCACGACATGAAAAGTATGGATCATGAGCAAATGGACCATACTCAAATGCAGCATGGTGCCTCGCATATGACGCATGGCTTTTCATTGAGTCTGCCGATGACCCGCAATGGCTCGGGCACAGGGTGGCAGCCCGACGCCACGCCCATGTACGCCTACATGAAGCATGGCAGCAAATGGAACTACATGCTGCACGGAAGCATTTACCTGCGTTACACCGCACAAAATTTCAACAACGACGGTAAAAGAGGCTCCGATTCCAAGTTCAGCGCGCCTAACTGGTTCATGGGAATGGCCCAGCGCCAAGTAGGCAAAAACGGCTTGCTTAACCTTCGGGCCATGGTTTCCCTCGATCGCATCGTCGATGGGGGTGCAGGTTACCCGCTGCTTTTTCAATCCGGCGAAAGCTGGAAAGGCCAGCCGCTTATCGACCGCCAGCATCCGCACGACCTCATTTCGGAGCTTTCAGTAGGTTACACACAGCGGATCAATGACAAGGTCGATTTGACCATTTACGCGGGTTACCCCGGCGAGCCGGCGCTTGGCCCTACGGCGTTCATGCACCGGATGTCGGCATTCAACAATCCCGATGCCGTGCTCGGCCACCATTGGCAGGATGCCACACACATTACATTCGGCGTGGTGACGGCAGGTATCCGATATGGTAAATTCAAACTGGAAGGATCTTCGTTCACCGGCCGCGAACCGGACGAGAACCGCTTCGATTTCGACAAGCCACGCTTCAATTCATACAGTTACCGGTTGTTGTTCAATCCTTCTGCCAACTGGGCATTACAGGCTTCGAGAGGTTTAATCAAAAGCCCGGAACCAAGGGAGCCGGATGAAGATGTCAACCGTACGACCGCTTCCGTACAGCATTCGGGTAGTCTGGGTGGAAAAAACAAATGGATTTCGTCGACACTCGTATGGGGATTGAATGATGCGGGCGAGCACCACAAGGAACATTCTGTGCTGGCCGAATCAAATCTGCAACTCGACAAATGGGCCATTTACGGCCGCTATGAATGGGTTCAGAAAAGCGGCGGTGAGCTGGGACTGATAGCCTATGATTACGATCCCCTCCTGAACCGGCTTCCTGTTTCCATGTTTTCACTCGGCTTGAACCGGCAGATCGCCGCTTTCAGTAACACACTCCTACAAGCCGGAGCGCAGATCAGCCTTTACAAACCGGACCGCCTGCTGGAAAGCATTTATGGTAAAACACCGCTTTCCGGGCAGGTGTACCTGCGCATTACCCCCGCGCTCATGCGTATGTGAGCGGGCTTTTTTAGTAGTTTTGCGTTTTAATATAAACCAAAATATTGCCGTGGCCTGGTACCATACCTATTTCAAAGGACTCCCGCAGCGTGCCTGGAAACTGCACCAGGATGAAGAATATACTGATTATGAAGTCGATTTCCTGCGGGATGTGCTTGAAATAAATGGTGACAGCCAGGTGTTGGACATGCTCGCCGGCTACGGACGGCACGCATTACCGCTCGCGGAGCAGGGCGTTGCCATGACCTGTATCGACATTTCTACCGAGTACTGCGATGAATTGCGCGGCATCGCGGACGAGCAGCAACTACCCGTCAAAGTCGTTTGTGCCGATGTACTTGAAGTAAACCTGCCGGAAGAGAGTTTTGATGCAGCTTATTGTTTCGGAAACAGTTTCAGCTTTTTTCCACGGGCCGAAACGCAGCAACTCATTAGTCAGATCGCGTCGGCACTGAAGCCTGGCGCGCACGCGGCTATTCATACCGAAAACCTGGCCGAAAGTATCCTGCCTAACTACCAGTCGCGGAACTGGATGCCTGTGAAAGAAGATATCGTGTATCTGGCTGAAAATGAATACAACGCCGCTGGTGGCTATATCGAAGCCGAACAGACATTTATTTCGGGTACTGAAAAAGTGACGCACAGCGTCCGCCAGCATATTTACACATTGGGAGAGCTTACTTCTATGTTCGAAAGCGCGGGGCTGACAGTCGTAGGCACATTCAGCAACCTCGAAGCCGACCCGTTTATGCTGGGCGACGAGCAACTTTACCTGGTGGCTCGGAAAGATTGACTCAATGCGGGAGCCGGGCGCGGATTAGTCCGTAAACCCAGGTACCGGCAATGGCGCTCAGCAATGTCACAGCTACCGCAGTGTAACCGGCACCGATCTGCGCGAACAGCGGCCCAGGGCAAGCACCCGTAATGGCCCATCCGACGCCGAACATGAGGCCGCCGTAAATCTGTCCTTTGTCAAAAACTTTGTCGGCAATGCTGACGTGCTCGCCGGACAAGGTCCTGATATCAAATTTTCTGATCAGCCAAACCGAAAGCAGGCCCACTGCCACAGCGGAGCCGATGACGCCATACATGTGGAAAGAGTCCAAGCGGAACATTTCCTGTATCCGAAACCATGATACGATTTCCGCTTTCACGAAAACAATCCCGAACACAACGCCTACAATCAGATATTTGAGGTTCGCTCCGAAACCTTCGGCACTTTCCTGACGGTTTGCACCATCGCAACCGTCCATTTGGATGGGGTCGGGCTGATGATCCGCAATAGGGGTAGGTTGATGTATTTTTTCCATTGTTGAGTATTGTATTAATAAGTAAAATATAAAAGTCGCCAGCCAATTATCTGACCAGATCGAGCACGACCGGAAGCAGCAAATGCGTGCATGCGAACCCGCCGATCATGAAACTGACGGTAGCGACGAGCGACGGCCACTGCAGATTGGACAGCCCCATAATGGCGTGCCCGGACGTGCAGCCTCCTGCATAGCGCGTCCCGAAACCCACGAGAAAGCCCCCCAACACTAAAAAAACAAGTCCCTTAAGACTAAAAACATGAGCGAGCGAGAAGATATCCGAAGGCATCAATCCCGAAAAATCAGTAATGCCGAGTGCCGACAACGCTTTCCGGGTGTTATCAGAAACCACAAAAGCGTCGGGGTTTCCTAATGCAAAGTTTCCAACCAGACCACCTATCACAATACCTGCAACGAAAAACAGGTTCCAGGCCTCTTTCTTCCAATTGTACTTGAAAAAAGGAATATTGGCCGGTATCACTGCCGCGCAAATGTGCCTGAGCGATGAAGAAATGCCGAAGGATTTGTTTCCAAGCAGCAGTAGGATCGGGACCGTAAGCCCGATCAGCGGGCCGGCCACATACCAGGGCCATGGTCTTCGGATTATTTCAATAATTTCCATATTAATTATATCGGATTAATATATTAAACAATAAAATGAATATCTGCGATCCAGTCGCAGCCGTTTGTCAACTACTTATTCAAACTCCTGTTAAAACCGGCACTCCGGTCTTCACCACAGCCCCATATCCGCCTTCGATATTGACGACGTCACTAATACCCCTGGATTTGAGAATAGAGGCTGCTACCATCGAACGGTACCCGCCCGCGCAATGAATGTGAAGCTGTTTGTCTTTCGGAAACTCCTGCATCAGGTCGTTAATATAATCCAGTGGAAGGTTTCTGGCACCTTCAATATGGCCTGTCGCAAATTCATCGGGCTTACGCACATCGATTACTTCCAGTTCATCGCTCACGAATCGTTCCGCAAATTCCTCCGCAGTAACCGACTGTACCCAGTCTGTTTCCTTTCCGGCATTTTTCCAGCTCTCGAATCCGCCATTCAGGTAGCCAATGGTGTAATCGTATCCCACACGTGCAAGCCGTGTCACGGCTTCCTCCTCTCTGCCCGGCTCGGTAACGATCAGGAGCAGCTGCTTCAGATCGGGAATTAGGGCCCCTACCCAGGGTGCAAAACTGCCGTCAATGCCGATATTGATAGAATTGGGAATAAAACCTTTGGCAAATGCTTCCGGACTCCGGGTATCGAGGATCAATGCGCCCGTGTTATTGGCTTTTGCCTCGAATGCTTCCGGCGATAAGGCCTGATGCCCCCGCTCTAGTACGTCGTCGATGCGCTCGTAACCGTCGCGGTTCATCCGCACGTTTTCGGGAAAATACTGCGGGGGTTCGGTGAGCCCGGCAGTCACTTCCTCTATAAACTCGTCCTTAGTCATGTCCGCGCGCAGCGCATAGTTGAACCGTTTCTGATTACCCAGCGTATCGGACGTTTCCTTACTCATATTCTTCCCGCACGCCGATCCCGCCCCGTGCGCCGGGTACACGATCACGTCATCGGGTAATGGCATGATCTTCGACCGCAGGCTGTCGTAAAGTATACCTGCGAGGTCTTCCATTGTCAGTTCCCCTTTTTGCGCTAGATCGGGGCGGCCCACATCGCCGATAAATAAGGTGTCGCCGCTGAACAACGCCACCGGCTTACCCGACTCGTCCGTGAGGAGATAGCTGGTGGATTCCATCGTGTGCCCGGGCGTATGCAACGCCGTGATCGTCACATCTCCTAACCTGAACTCCTCCCCGTCTGCCGCGATATGTGCTTTGAATCCGGTTTGAGCCCCTGGCCCGTACACGATCTCCGCTCCTGTTTTCTCAGCCAGATCCAGATGACCGGACACGAAATCCGCATGAAAATGGGTTTCAAACACATACCGTATGTTGGCCCCAATCTTTTCAGCTTTCTGAATATAGGGCGCCACTTCCCGCAGCGGGTCAATCACGGCGACCTCGCCGTTTGAAACTATGAAATAAGCCCCCTGGGCAAGGCATCCGGTATATATCTGTTCTATTTTCATGCGGATATGACGAAATGTATCATTGCTAAAACCCCAAAGGTCGTGTTTTTGTTTCGACCTACCTCCGTCCCAACACGGAAAGGCAATAGCGTACCACCACCAGGCACGACCTCGCGAATGCAATCAATACATGACTCCCTTTTATAATTCCGGGCATATTATACTTTTACGGCCTTCCATCCCCCAAGACGGAACCGCCAAATGCCCAGCATAGCCAGGATAGACTCCGCAATGGGTACCGAAGCAAAAACTCCGACCGGTCCCAATCCCAGGATAACGGCCATTATATACGCAACAGGGATTTCAATGGCCCAGAATGCAATGAGATTCAGAACCGTTGGTGTTTTAGTATCGCCGGCGCCATTCAGCGACTGGATCACCACCATTCCGTAGGCATAAAACCCATATCCCATACACAATACACGAAGCGCCATTTTCCCCGTCTGCACCACATCCTGATCCGTGCTGAACAGACTGACAATGCTTTCCGCACCCACAAACATGAATACCGACAATACAAGCAGGAATATCAGGTTATAAGAAGCACATTTCCAGACAGATGCCTCTGCACGATCCGGCTTACCGGCCCCCAGGTTCTGCCCGACCAATGTAGCCGCGGCATTAGCCAATCCCCAGGCTGGCAGCAGTGTAAACATGATCACCCGTATGGCGATGGTATAACCGGCAACGACATCGCTACCGAATTCGGACAGGATACGGGTCAGGAAAATCCAGCTCGCCGAGCCGATCAGGAACTGCACGGTGCCGCCGGTCGCGACTTTGATGATCGCTGTAATCGTCTCCATATCAGGGCGCAGGTCCTCCATGCGCAAGCCCAGCGCCCTTTTTCCTTTTGCCAGGGAAAACAGCTGATAGGCAACGCCGATCGAGCGGCCTGTCGCCGTCG
Source organism: uncultured Dyadobacter sp. (assembly GCF_946482605.1). The sequence continues at coordinate 64,673 of NZ_CAMLSE010000027.1, forward strand.
CCAATGCGGCCCCGGTAACGCCCAACTCGGGAAAAGGCCCGATACCGAAAATCAGGATCGGTCCCAGAAGCATATTGAACCCATTGGCGATGATCAGTGAACGCATGGCCGTCGCCGCAGCACCGGCACCGCGCAATGCACCGCTGAGGGAGTAAAGCAACACGACCACCGGACTGCTCAGGAACTGTATCCGCGCAAAGTTCGTCCCGGTTTCGATCACCTTTTGATCTGCGCCCATCATGCGAAGAATATCGCCCGCGAGCCAAAAGCCTAATACCGCAATCACTGAGGAAATAGACAGCGAAATAAATATGACCTGCCCCACTGCATGACGCGCCTGCGCCAGATTACCTTCACCGGTCCGACGGGCGATAGTGGCCGTAGCGGCTGTGCTCAAACCAATTGCGACAGAGTAAACCAATGTAATAACCGATTCGGTAAGCCCCACCGTAGCAACGGCCTCCGTACTGACTTTGGAAACGAAGAAAATGTCAACCACCGCGAAGAGCGACTCCATGACCATTTCAAGGATCATAGGTACTGACAATAGAAATATAGCGCGGTTGATGCTCCCTTCGGTGAAACTTTCTTCGGAGCCACGAATAGCCTGACGAAGCAGTTGAAACCACTTTTTCATGGATAATAAAAATTTGCAATAATGAATAAAATAGAAATTGCACGGCCAGTAAGGCCGTAAAAAAGTGCCTGTTAAAAGGCGGAGAATGACGGGTGGTTAGTAATTAACCAAAGATGAGCACCAACATAGGCTTTATGAATTTGGGCAAAGATACAAAAGTCTTTTTTGAATAATCAAGCGAAAAAAAGGATTTGTTAAATGGTAAATGTAATTTCACACAGTCCGGTCGTGAACTTTTGCATTCACCAAACCGTTCCAACCCTACCCCTTTTCCGGCGTGCGGGGTGTGTTCAAAGAGGATTTCTGCCGGAAAAAACAGCCATAAAATACTACTGCATGATTGATAAGAAAAAATTATATTCCACAGCTGCCCACAAGGAAACTGCCGTACTGGTCGCTGTAAGTACTCAAAAACAACCGGTCGAAAAAACAAAGGAATACCTGGAAGAACTGGCGTTCCTGGCGACAACGCTCGGTGTGGAAACCGTGCAAACCTTTACACAAAACCTGGAAAGGGCCGATATCCGGACTTACACAGGAAAAGGGAAGCTGGAAGAAATCATGATCTATGTGACCGCTAATCCGGTAGACATGATCATTTATGACGACGACCTTACCCCGTCGCAGGTACGTAACCTCGAAGCGGTCTTCAAAGACATTAAGGTAATTGACCGAAGCCTGCTCATCCTGGCCATTTTCGCAATGCGGGCACAAACCGCCCAGTCGAAATTGCAGGTCGAACTTGCGCAATACCAGTACATGTACCCACGGCTGACGCGCATGTGGACGCACCTTAGCCGCCAGTCGGGCGCTGGTGTAGGGATGCGCGGACCCGGTGAAACGGAACTCGAAACCGACCGCCGGATTGTGAAAGACCGCATTGCATTCCTGAAAGAAAAGCTGGAAAAGGTCGACCGCCAGAGCGTAACCCGTCGCAAAGAACGGGACAGGCTCGTACGCGTCGCCATTGTGGGCTACACCAACGTGGGCAAATCGACCTTGATGCGCAACTTGTCGAAAGCCGATGTTTTTGCGGAAAATAAGCTGTTTGCAACCGTCGACTCTACCGTAAGGAAAGTCAATATGGAGAATATTCCGTTCCTTCTGACTGATACTGTCGGCTTCATCCGTAAACTCCCAACGACCCTGATCGAATCATTTAAATCGACATTGGACGAGGTACGTGAGGCGGACATTCTGATGCATGTGGTCGACATTTCGCATCCATCCTTTGAGGAACACCTGGATGTGGTCAACAAAACGCTCGAAGAAATAGGCGCGGCCAATAAACCATCTATTCTGGTATTCAACAAAATAGATCTTTACAAACCATCGTACAACGACGAAGACGAGCCGGAAGAAGAAAGTGTGTCTACTCAAAGCATCCTGCCGCAGCTAAAACGCAGCTACATTGCCGAAAAAGCAGATCATGTAGTTTTCATTTCAGCCCAGCAGAAGGAGAATATCGACGAGTTGAAACGCACATTATTCTCGCTGGTGAAGGAAAAACACTTCTCCATTTATCCGAATTGGCTTGATCTCGGTTACACTCCGGTAGAAACAGAGGAATAATCATTTGTAATTCAAATGATTTTTTTCCAGTTTTGCACCCCGATTCCCTTACTTGGGAACACGGATCGACTGCGTAGTTCAACGGATAGAATAGGAGTTTGTCGAATGCGACTCCAACTAAACTCTAGATATGGGTCCGGGGTCGCGATCGACCGATTCCCGCCGCGGTCACAAACGATAGAAGTCACATTGGTCAAAGAATAGACTGCGTAGTTCAACGGATAGAATAGGAGTTTCCTAAACTCTAGATATGGGTTCGATTCCCGTCGCGGTCACGAAAGTATAACTTCACATCGTTATACATCCTCAAAAAAGCGCCTTGCAGCAATGTCAGGCGCTTTTCATTTTTACGCATTCTCACATTTCAATGCATTTATCAGTTTACTTCATGGGAATGTTACAGACTTTCAGCAGCCGACCGTTATTTCAGTGCGGGTTAATAACGAAGTATGGTCCTCAGGCCAGTTCCTACACGCGCCGGCTTTACAATACCCAACCCAAATCCCCACAATGCCAATGAAGTTCCAAATACTACTATTCCTGTCAATCATGCTCGTTGCCTGCGGAAGGCGGCATCATTTGATCCCGAAGAATATCAGGGCTGTACGCCCGGTGTTCAGAGACTCTACCTTCAGGCATTATAGTGGGTACCAGGTGGGCACTGACCAGGTGGGGTATGATGGAATGAATAGGCAGGTCACGGAATTTCTGAAAAGTAAGGCATCGCACCGGGACCAATACGCCAGAGAGCCTGCCTCCAACCGGATTTACGGAATGATTGCCGGAAAAAAATCTGCTAAAATGGTACCTCTTGCCATCAAATCTGTCCCACTGAGTGAATTCGGGTATTTGGAGCTGGCCGATGATCAGGTCGTTTTTTACGCCATCATGGGATCGGACGGATTTATTGACCTGACCCACCAGCGCGGATATAGCAACTCCATTAAAAAGTAGTTTCACAAGGCACCTGCAAGGACGTCATGCAACCAAACAACCTGCCGCCAGAACAATCCGTTATTCCCGCTTTTATATTTTTCAAAGAATTATTATTATTACGGTGACTTAATCACCTCTACCGGGTTAAAACCACTCTTAATTCAATTGCCAATAACCTACTGACTTAATTCAATTCAGATTCAAAGACAGAAAATGGATTGTGAATATAGTTGAGCACATCAGTCCAAAATAGCAATGTAAGAATTCGTGGCGGATGAACCCACAAGCGAATAGTAAGAATGCTATCAAAACAGAACCCGGAAAGTATCCTATTATGACTGGAATTGCCGAGCGGCCAAACGCCCAAATCGGATCCTTACGCCACTGTTAGTTACCAGCTTTATATCCTAATCCTATGAAAGCCATTCAACATTTACTTTTTTATCTTGTGATCATTGTCTTCTGCCAATCGTGTACACAAGATGATCATTCTCCTAAGCCGACCGCTAGTTTTACTGTCCTGCTAGAAAGTGAAGGAAAAGTCGCCTTTAATCTTACATCTTCAAATACCCATTCCTATTTGTGGAATTTTGGAGATGGGGAAAGTTCTACTGAAAAATCGCCCACTCACACGTATAAGCGTAACGGGAAGTACGCAGTGACTGTTATCGCATCTGGAAATGAAGGTGACGCCTCAGAAAAAAAGGAAATTTCTGTTACCAATATTACAGGATCGGCGGTATTTTATACATACGATGCCATGGGGAGCCCATCCGACGTTTTCGTTGATGGCGTCAAAATCGGAACTACGGCGGGTGCCTTTCGTGTCATTCCGCCCAGATGTGGTTTGGATGGCGCTCCTACCGCGTACAAATTGACAGAAGGAACACACAGCTATGAAATCATAAACGTTAGAACCGCAGCCCGGCCAGTCATACGAGGCACCCTTACAGTGATCGGAGGTGAATGCACAAGACAACATTACTATTTCGAGCAATGACATTTACTCTAATTGTTTTGCTCAAAACCTATTTAATCCTACGGGCAGACCGATAAGACTAACGAATCTTTTGAAGGCATTACATTCAGAGCAAAAAACCGTCAGCGAACGTTGACGGTTTTTTAAATACATTAAACTCTTCCACACGCAACAAGAACCTTCTGAGCGAAGAAGTTTACTACATAAACTCAATTAACCCTTTATGAATGGTCCGGCAATGGCCAGTACGGCTTCTTTGGTCAATGGCTCGTCGAAAGCTTCGGTAACTGCGGCGTCAGATTTAGAGGCCAACCCCTTGATGTTTACGCCACCCTGAGTCATATTGTCTTCGCCAGCATAAATGGCCGCCACTGCCCCCTCTTTACCGGTGATCCAGCCTTTCATCGTCGGAGCACCCAACAATGTAGCCGCAAGCCTTCTTGCTACGGCCGCGTGGCGTGCTTCCACCGAATGTACCTGCAATGCATATTCAAGAATTTGCGGATCGGTGATCAATACCCCGGCCTGCCCTTTGTACGCACGCACACCTGTATCTTCCAATGCGCTCGAAACGGTTACGAACGTTTTATAATTGCTGAACACATCGGCAAACCCTCCTTTGTAAGTAAAATCGAACATCGGCTTCGGAATCGCCTTAGCTCCCAGGGCTTTCACCAGGAATGCCACGTGCTGCGATTCGTGCTTGCCGATCTGTAAAAAAATCGATTTATCGGACGCAGGGATCAGATTCGCTGCCGCGATACCGCCTTTGTAGAATTCATCTTCCAGGTATTCGAGCGTCAATGCATAATTGAGCACATCGATAGCCGCCGCCGATTGAGCGAACGCCTTGTTTACGATAGCCGCGAATGCGGTTGGGATGGCCGCCGCAGAAAGCCTACTTGCCACTTTGTTCATGAAATGACGGCGCGACGCATATTCTAGTCGACCCACGGCATCACCGTCAATTTGCTGAAACTGATCTATAATTTTGAAAATATCCATTGTGTCTGATCCGGTTTGTGTGAATGATTATTTACCTACGTTGGTGCCGTTGATAGTGTCCTTTACGAAGCCTTTGACAGCCGAAAGAATATCCGCAGGCGAAACGGCCTTATCCATTCCATTAATGTCGATAATGTCGTCACCGGCAAAATCTGCCGATTTTGGGTTGATCAGGTCACGGATAACCGCAGCATGGCGTGCTTCGACCGAAACGATTTTTCCGGCGAGCAATAGGTAGTTCGGGTCTTTGATCAGTTTTCCGGCGCCGTTGTAGGCTGCTACACCGGTGTCTTCGAATAATTTGGCTGCACCAAGTACAGCCGCTTTGCTTGTGAAGTCGATGCCATCGAAATTCGGAGTCAGTCCTTTGATGGCCTTGTCGCCTAACGCGGCCTTAAAGAATTCACGATGTACGATCTCGTGATCACGGATGTCTGTCAGGATCGTCTTTTCGGCATCCGTTATTCCGGCATATGGAGAGTCTACCACCTTGATGTAAAAGGCTGCTTCGAGCTGCTCCAAAGCATAAGCGTAATTCAGCACGCCGATATCCCCCGAGCCAAGATCGACAGCGTCCCCTGTTCCGGGGATCGGATGGTCTTCTTTCGTGCAAGCCGCCGCAATTACAACCGTTCCCATTGCGGTGGTTAATCCAGCCGAGCGCAGGAACAGACGTCTGTTGACAAGTGAGGCCCCTTCGTCCTCTGTGTTGTTTGAACTGTACTTCGAATTTGTGTGCATGATCTTAGTAAGTAAAGGTTAATGAGCTTGTTTCCCTTTCATTTTGAATGAGTTTTGGGAAGACGTACGCCGCCTGCACAGCTTAAGATCAACGTCAGCAAATATTTATTTTCTTTTAAAAATCCGGTTGCTCGCAGCCGTCACTATACGTTCACGACGTATAGTACATCCATTTGACGACTGAAATACCGACTCAAAATCAGCGATTTGCAAAAAAATAAACCATTTCCATTGAATCAGCAAAAAAGTATCTGTTCGTCGCCGCCACGAAGCCAGGCATCATTGCCTGGCTTTTCTCGTACCAGAATGCGCTGATCTTATCCAAAACGCCTACCACAGAGACCCGATGCCGAAAATGATCAAGCATTTTCGGTTTTTATATTTTTTAAAGAATTTATATTATTGCGTTAACATAAACACCTCTGCAATGATCAGAATTCTATGCTTTTTCCTGCTGCTGTCGTCCGCCGCGTTCAGCCAGGCATTCTATGTGGAGCCTACCGAAAAAGGCTTTGAGAAAGAAATCATCGAAAGGATCGGGTTTGCCGGGTTTAAGACTGTCGCGAAAAAGGAGGACTCCCAGTTCACCGTGTCTTACCATTACCAGCAGAACCGCAGAAATCACAAATTTGAGGCCTATATCAAGGTTGTTGATTCAAAATCAGATACGGAGGTATACCGCACCAGCGTCGCGAAGAGAGCGGCCAATGCCTTCAACGGATACCAGGCAATGCCCGCAATTATCTCGAAACTGGCAGAGGAAGAGCTCTTGCCGAGATTGCAGAAGGGATTCTAGCCCATCCCGGATCCGAACGGCTAATTCTGTAACTCTCAAAAAACAAAGTCAGTATTCTTACGTTCTCCCCGACTTATTAGGACGCTTTCAAAACGCAACACCAAAGCGCCTAAACCGATGAAAATAATCTATTTACTTTTTTGCGTTGCCGCATCGGTCACGATTTCTGTGGCCCAGCAGGCAGCCAACCGCCCCACCGTTGTGGCAGGCTTTCCCGTCAATTATCAGGAAGATTCCGTCGGCACCTACACGCTCCCTGAACTGCTCCGGACCAATGACGGCAAGCCGGTTACCACCAGCAGTCAATGGACCTCCAAACGACGTCCCGAACTGCTGCGCCTGGCAGAACAAACCCAATTCGGCAAGACCCCGCCCCGGCCAAAGGATATGACTTTCCGTGCTTTCGACAAAGGCACGCCGGTATTCAATGGCAAGGCGGTTAGAAAGCAGGTGACGGTATATTTCGCCAAAGACACATCGGATCACAAAATGAATTTGCTGATCTACCTGCCCGCCGGTGCGACCAAGCCTGTGCCGTTATTGATGAACATTTCGTTTGCCGCATACAACCAGATCATCGACGACCCCGGTTTGCGGGTGGGAGAAATATGGAACAAAGAGGGCAAAAAGGTAAAGGCCGACAAACCGACCCCGTTCGGGAAACTGAATGTGGAGCAATTCCTTGATGCAGGTATCGGCTTCGCGACGGTCTATTACGGTGATATCGAGCCCGACTTCAAGGATGGTTTGCCTTATGGTATTCGCAAAACCTACCTGAAACCGGGGCAAACCGAACCTGCTCCGGATGAATGGGGCGCTATCGCTGCCTGGGCATGGGGGTTGAGCCGCGCCATGGATTATTTTGAAACCGACCGTCAGATTGACAGCAGGCGGGTCGCATTGCAGGGCGCGTCGCGCCTGGGAAAAACCGTCCTGTGGGCAGGTATACATGATACACGCTTCAAGATGGTCATTGCGAGCATCTCCGGTGAAGGAGGGGCCGCATTAGCCCGCAGGAATTATGGAGAAACGATCCGCCACATTTCAGACCCCTCGCGGTATCTTTACCAGTTTGCCGCCAACTACCACAGTTACGCCGACAAAGTGAATTCCATGCCAATCGACGCGCACATGCTCGTGGCACTCATGGCCCCACGCCCGCTTTTATTGCAAACAGGCAGTACCGACTACTGGTCGGATCCCAAGGGCGAATTTCTCTCCGCAGTCGCCGCGGCCCCGGTTTATCAGCTCTTCGGCGAAACCGCCCCTGCCGTAACCACCATGCCCGCCGCCGGCGATACTTCTCTCCTGATGAACCACCTTGGCTATTACATGCACGAAGGCGGTCACACGGTGCTTCCCGAGGACTGGCAGCTCTTTGTCGGTTATATGAAAAAATATCTCTGAGTAGATTTCAAGGTCACGAAGACGCAATCGGCACGAATGCACTATGCCGATTTGTATCTTCGTACCCTTCAAATTATTAAAAAAATCAAATCTAAATGCATCAATGCAAACGTTTGCATAAATATTCAATTAGTATTGACATCACCAACTATAATGATTTATTTTGAGCTAAAATCAATGTTTATTATTTAATAAATTATTTTAATAATAACTATTTATTCAAAAGCTCAAACTATTGGAAATGTCAAATACTGAAAAAAAGATAAAGGTTGCCATCGTGGGCGTTGGAAATTGTGCCAGTTCACTGGTGCAGGGTGTGGAGTACTACACCCGTTTCTCTGAAAAAACCTCCGGCCTAATGGCCGACCACATCGGCGGTTACCGGGCGGAACACATCGAATTTGTATGCGGCTTCGACATCGACGAGCGTAAAATAGGCTTGCCGCTTCGCAAAGCCATTTTCTCAAAACCCAACTGCGCCATCGAACTTTACACCGACATTACTACCGATGCGCCGGTGTATCGTTCCCCCGTACTCGACGGCGTTTCACCTCAGATGCTCGCCTATCCCGCCGACAATCGCTTTGTCATTCAGCACGAACTTAAAGCAACTGACACGCTGGCGGACAGCGAAAACTACGATCCGGCAATGACGCTGGCGATACGGGAGGAGATCACAGCCCGTTTAAAGGAGCACGAAGCCGAAATACTGATCAACTACCTACCCGTCGGCTCTCAGCTGGCAACCGAATTTTACGCCGAAATTTGCCTCGAACTAGGCATTTCGCTGGTAAACTGTATACCGGTATTTATCGCCTCCGATCCGGAATGGGAGCAGAAGTTTATCGACGCAGGCATCCCGATCATCGGTGACGACATGCGCAGCCAATTTGGAGCGAGTATCCTTTCGCAAATGTTGCAGGAATTGGCATTTGAACGCGGTCACCATGTAAAGGCCCATATTCAGCGCAACGTGGGCGGCAACACCGACTTCCTAAATATGGAGGACAAAAACCGGTTGAAGTCGAAAAAAATATCAAAGGAAAATGTGATCCGTGCCCAAAACGAAATTCGTGGCATTTCGACGGCCGACAGCTTCCTGCACGCAGGCCCGTCGGAATACATTGCTTTCTATGGCGACAACAAAGTGGCTAACTTCCGCCTTGAACTGGAAGGATTTATGGGCTCACCGGTAACCCTGGACGCACAACTATCGGTGCAGGATTCGCCCAACTCGGCAGGGGTGGTAATCGACGCGGTCCGCTATGTGTACGTGGCACGTGAAATGGGGTTGGTAGGTGCACTGAGGGGACCTTCCGCCGCGACACAAAAAACACCCCCTCAGCAGATGATGTTTGCGGACGCGACCTATGAATGTCATGCATTAGCTAAACGCGAATTGACAGCATCAACCCGGAAACAACTGAAACCGGATAGCCTGCTGGTTGAACGAATGGACTAATCAGCCGTGAAAAAAGCGCAGAGGCTACCGGATTTTTGGTAGCCTCTTTTGCTTCATCAAACCACCTGTACTCTTATCTTGCTATCACAATAGGATGGCTCTCCACCTGTGAATTGTCCATTAAAAGCTGTACTACATAGGCTCCGCTGCGGATTCCCCTCAGGTTAATGCGCTTCTCAGGGACTAACGCTGACCTATATACTTCCACTCCTTTTAAGTCGCGGATCGACACCTGCTTTACATCAACCCAGCTTTCAGCATTAATAATCAATTCGTCACTCGCCGGATTAGGAAAAAAAGCACTTCTGTTTTCAAAATCTACGATCTGAATACGACTATGAGCACTGCTCCCATCCAGGTCTACCATTTTTAACCGGTAAAGATTTTTACCATTCATAGGAGCTTTATCCGTAGCGGAATAGTGTACCAGACCATTGCTCTCGCCTTTTGCCGGAACCTCGGCCACCTTGGACCAAACTCTACCATCACGGCTCCGTTCCAGCTCGAAATGCGCACTGTTGGCCTCCTCCGATGTCGACCAAACCGATTGAACTACATTGCCTTCACGTTTGGCTTCAAACCTTATCAGTTTGACTGGAAGAGCAATTTCATCATCAGCAAAAACAAAGGCGCGATAAACGTTCTCACCTGCATAGTTGGACCAGGAGCTACCAAACTCATCATTAATCGTTCGTGGCTTAGCGATGAGCGTGGTAGCCGCCCCTGAAAAGTTAATCGTATAGGAGCCTAGTTTCACAAACGTACTCGTATTCAGGTCCTGATTGGCGTCTGCCCGTTCGATCGTCAAACCGAGACCATGCATACCCGGTGGCGGATCACCTGGAACAAGGGCCTGCACTCCGATACTGGCGGAAGCGTAAGTCGGGTCACCAACTCCCGAACCATTTACTACCGTCACCCCATTAGGAAGTGTTAAGTCCAGCCTGATATTTGCAGCTATCCACTGGCCATTTTCTGGACCTCCATAGTTTGTTCCTCCTTTCGCTTCCAAATCGAACGTCCATTTTGTCATATCGGCACTCAACGTTTTGTTTGTAAAAGAAAGGACAATGTCCTGGGCGCAAACATCGAGACATATGGAACCAAGAAAAAGCAGTAATGTCGCGAAGGGCTTCAAAAAGTGTGTCATAGTTTTCATTGTGTTTGTGTTTAGAACTTCTTGATAAGGATCGAAAACAGCCCTGCATTGAATCTGTTCCGTTGCGTGGTAATGTCGGTGTTGTCAATGAGGCCGTTCATATTCAGGTCCCGCGATGAATAGACATTAAACATCCCCTGGTTAAATGCATTTCTGGTCTGCGTGATATCCTGGTTGTTCACAATGTAGTTTTGAACTACGTCACCATTTTGCATGCACCAAATCCCATTCACCAGTCTCATTTGCGCAGGCACGGTACCATCGTTGTATGCCTGTGCGAAGGCCGTGGTAAAGTCGTAGTCAACCTGCCCGTCGCTGAATTTCGTCAGAACTCTGCTCGCGATCGCCAGATGATTGCGATGTTTCAGAATAACCCTGACACTTCCGCTCTGAGGCTTAAATGAAGGAACAGAGCCGTCGATATCTACAATCGACCCATTGGTTTTGACCAGAAGGCTTTTACTTTCAAGTACCGTCGCAGAATTAGCAGCGTCGCGGATTTCGACCTGAATCCAATCTACAATCGCACCTGCGACGGCATTGACATCATTTATATCCGGATGAACCTTTCCGGAATGATACGGATCGGCAGTCGGCAATAATCCTCCGCTTTTAGATACTTGCAAATCGTTACGCATCACTGTACCCGACGATGACATGGCACCTTGCAGCGCAACCTTCACGTTGAGTCTTACGACCGGACAGATTTCGTTAACAATCGTAACCTTTTTATTGGCCTGATCAGTGCCTCCATTCTGCAAGCCGCTTTTATTGTAACAGTTATTACCTGCGTGGTAGAAAAAAGCATAGTAATCTCCGGCCTGAGTAATTGAAGTAGGATCCTGGATCGGCAAGCCGGAATGCGTCGTATTATCGAACCATTGCAGCACAGTTCCATCCGGCGGCGTCTGGTTGTATAAGCTATTCAGATTTACAGCGCCGGGAGGGCACCCTGTGGATAACAGACATCCGTCTTCCGAGCAGAGTATTGGAACCTGGGCAGTGATGAATGACTTTGCAGAGAATGTTGTATTAAAGCAGCCTGTCGTGCTGTTGTGAAAAAAGGCATAGTGGTTACCCCCATTCACATTCCCGATTGTTACCGGTTGCCCTGAGTGCGTTTCGTCCAAATACCATTCAACCGAATAACCTGTCGGGGGCGTACCATCCACATAGTCGTTCAAGACAATAGTCGGTTCTCCTTGCTGGCAGTAAAACTCTTTGTTCGGTTTCAAAGGAACCTGACCAATAGCAGGACATTCGACGGTAACAGTAACCAGCGCGTTTGATGCTGCAGTATTATAACAGTTGTTGGTATAGTCATAAATAAATGCGTAGTAGCTGCCGGGAGCAGCAACCGCAGTCGGGTCTGCGGCAAAGTTTCCGGAACGATCCGCGCTGCTAAACCATCTGTATTCGGTCCCGGCAGGTTTTAAAGACGTAACAAGAGCATTCAGGTTAACTGTGGTAGACGGGTAGACAATCGAAATCGTATTACTACTCAGCAATACCTGCTTGGTTCCCGCAAGACAGCTTTCAAAATTACCCTGCTGAATCATGACCATATGATCGGTATCGGATACCTTGGGGGAATTTGTCACAGATATCCAACCGGCGCGAAGGCGACCAAAGCGTGATGCGGCACCGTTCGCAAAAGGAATCTCGTGAGCATATAGACTAAATAGTCCTGTAAAAAATATTGTTAGTGTTAAAATCAGTTTTTTCATAAGTCTTGTGCGCTAAATGAGTTGAAATTCAACAGCGCTGCATCATAATTATGTGTGTGTGCAGCATAAGCTTTATTGTTTTACTTTAATCAAAATCGGCTTTCCTCTATGCATAGGCTCTCTGTTTTACGTGTGTAATGTGATTATTGCTTTTGTAAAGCCAAAGATGATCCTATTCAGATGACAAAGCCTATTCTGATGAATCTTAGGTGGAGAACAATAAACCAACGGAAGCAAATAAAATGTAACTACCTAGTAATTAATCAGATAGTCCATTACAAAACAAAAAGCCGTTCAAAAGCTTGAACGGCTGCAACTTAGAAACGAAAAACCCTTACCTCCCAGCCACCAGCACCTTCACGCCGCGGTCTTCCAGGGCCTGCACCGACTCGGGTGATACTTCCGAATCCGTCACGATGTATTGCACCTGGTCCAAATCGCAGATCTTGCCAATCCCCCGCTTCCCGAATTTCGTATGATCGGCCAGTACCACCACGATTTGCGCCGTGCTGATCATTTTCTGATTCAGCCCCGCCTCGGTGAGGTTGCTGATCGACAGCCCGAAATCAAAATCGATGCCGTCGACGCCTATAAAAAGAACGCCACAGGAAATGTGGTCCAGAATGTATTCGGCATAAGAGCCGGCCACGGACGACGAGTTCTGGCGAATCAGTCCACCCAATTGCAGCACTTCCACATTGGGACGGTTACTGAGCTCTAATGTAACTTTCACGGCAGGTGTAATCACCGTAATATGTTTCGAAGGGTGCAGGCAGCGCGCGAGCTCGAATACCGTCGTTCCGGAGCCGATCATGATCGAGTCCGTCTGCCGGATCAGCGTAAGCGCTTCCCTGGCAATGCCCTGCTTTTCATCGGAATTAATAAACTCCTTTTCATTGATCGGCCGCTCTACGGCATAAGGATTGTTCAGCGATCCTCCTCCGTGCGTCCTGAACAGCAGGTTTTTGTCTTCCAGCAATTTCAGATCCTTCCGGATCGTCACGCCAGAAACCTGCATTTGCTCCGAAAGCTGAACGATACTTACCGTGCCGGCGCGTTTCAGCTCCTGTAAAATGAATTGATGCCTCTCCGTAATTGTCATTTCGATACACTTTGAAAGCAAGTATAACAATAGTTTCCGGAATCGGGAAGACCACTCGCAAAGTCCGTGATACCAGACCAGATATATTTATTTTTTTAATATAAAAAATACAATTAAAAGCCCGCATAGTAACCAAAATACTAGCTATGCCTGCATATTATCATATTGTTATTTATAAAACTCACTTGTTTCAATTAGTTTAATAAACTTTAATTTTGTTTAAATAATTTAATTTCACTTTGTTTGCATGGTCTAATAGCCCCGATAATTGCTTTATTATATTGCAATTGTGCAAAACAATGCCCTAGCAAGCTCCAAGGCGCCGGAGACTGCCGGGAAAGTGAAATAAATTTTAATACAACATTACCAAAAATGTAAAATTTACATCTACTCAATTCCTATGAAACCCATTTTCACCCATCTGACAAACCTGCTTTGGATACTGATCCTCCTCGGAGCGGCGCACCGCGGACAAGCCCAGGCAACCGACGCTTCGATTACCGGCACAGTCAGGGACGCCACGAACAATGAACTCCTGCCAGGTGCGACGATCCTGATCCGGAACGACGCTACCGGTTTTGAAACACATACCATCACCAACGCCAAAGGCGAATACGTGCTGCACCAGCTTCCCCTGGGCAAGCCTTACTCCATCAGTGCTTCGTTTGTAGGCTTACAAACGGTGAAACAAACAGGCTATTCGCTCAATTACGGCGATAAGCTGAGGGTGGATTTGGCACTATCCTCCTCAGAAACAGCCCTGAAAGAAGTAATCATATCGGAAAAAGGCTTTGCCAAGGAGGTTCAGCAGGCGGGCGCTTCCACGTCCATCACGGCAGCGCAGATCAAAAACCTGCCGAATGAAGGGCGTAATTTCACCAGGCTGAACAATCTTTCACCTCTTCAGGGCGGCGACAATTTCAGCTTCGGCGGCCAACGCGCCACTGGAGCCAATGTGACCATCGACGGAATGAACGCCAAGAACCAATGGACTAACGGTACGGTTGCAGAAGGCCCGTACGCCATTTCCCTGGAAGCAATCCGCGAATACAAGGTTATTACCAATGATTACGATGTAACACAGGGACGGCAGTCGGGCGGTGCAATCAGCGCCGTGACCAAAAGCGGTACGAATAAGCTCGAAGGCTCCGCATTCCTTTATTTCCGCAACAATACATTGTCCAGCGGTTATGATATCCGCGGGGTGAAACGGGAGCAGGACTTCAACAATTACCAGTCGGGTTTCAGCCTCGGCGGACCATTGATCAAGGACAAACTGCATTTCTTTGTCGCCTACGACCGCCAGGACGCAAGCCAGCCGCTGGTGATCGCCGACATTAAGAATGCGGACGACGAACAACGTTACGGAATCCGCAAAGACACGCTGGATAAACTGATCCGCATTGCCTCGGAATTATATGGATTGAAGGGCAAACAATATGGTCAGTTTCCCCGCAAAACGACCACTAACACCGCATTCGTCCGCCTCGATTGGCAGATTAACCAGAAACACAAACTAACGCTTCGCAGCAACACAACGCGGTACGTTTCTCCATTCAATGAAGGTGATAATTCGAATATCAACCTACTGGAATCCTACAACGATTTCAAGGACGTTTCGACCACGGCCATGGCCGCTCTGCGCTCGTCACTCAATCCAAGGCTGACCAACGAGTTCAAGGTACAATATATGTATTCCTACAAGCCCAAGACGCCCCAGAGCTACCTGCCGTTTCAGAACATCCCCCGCGCGATCGTGAATGTAACATCGCCCTTCCCAACGGAGGCAAACCCCAGCGCGACGCAGACGAAGTCGGTACAGTTCGGAGGTCAGCGTTTCAGCCCCGAGTCGAACCGGATGAAACAGGTCCACCTCAGCAATACCACCTACCTGAACACCGACAAGATCAACTTCACGTTCGGAACGGACAATATGCTCACTTACATGGAAACTTACCTTTCCAGCGAACAGAATGGCCGGTTTTTCTTTAACAGCCTCAACGACCTTGCTAACCTGAATCCATACCGGTATGCACGCGAGGTGCCACTCAAAGGCGCGCCGATCGTAGAACAAACCGTACTCGACATTTCAGCATTCGCACAAGCCGAATACAATCCGCACCGGGACCTGAATCTGGTAGTAGGGCTGCGTTATGACGCAACCGCGTTCCTCACCAATGGCGAATACAATGCCAATGTCGACAAAACCCTGGGTGTCCGCACGGACATCAAGCCGCAGGATTGGAACAACATCCAGCCGCGCTTCCAGGTAACCTGGGATATGGGTGGCCGGAAAAAGGATATCCTGAAAATCGGTGGCGGAATGTTCTCCTCTCAGCCGCATTACTACGCGCAGGTCAATAACATCCAGAACAGCGGATCGATGGTCGGAGCGATCGACGTAACCGGCTCTGCGGTCCCCAAACCCGATTTCAACGCCTATCGCAACGATCCTTCCACCATCCCCGGCATTCCGCAGGGTGTAAGCTATATTTCGACCATCAATGCGGTCAACAAGGATTTCCAGGTACCCACCACATATAAAGCAAATATCAATTATAATCACTTCTTCGGCGACCGCATCCGCGTAGGGCTGAACGCAATCGTAGGCCGAACGACCAACAACTATGTGTACGTAGACCGCAACCTGGCCGATAACCCCGCATTCCGACTGGCTAACGAGGACAACCGTGGTGTGTTTGTACCCGCGTCAACGATTTCTGCCAAAGGGGTTACCGACTGGCTCAAGTCCCGCAAAACCGGTGATGTAGGCCGGGTGCTCGAACTGATCTCGACCGGCGTTTCCAACCAACTGACTTTCGTGGCGGATGCGAGTGTACGCATTGGCAAGGATGGGTATGTCAATGCAAGTTATACCATTAACTCTGCCAAGGACAATTCTTCCTACAACTGCTGTGTGGCCAACACTTCGACGTTCCTGCCTGTGAAAGACGACCCGCGTAACCTGAACTACGGCTATTCCGACCAGCAATTCCGCAACAAGCTCGTCATCAACGGTGCAGCTCCTTCCTGGAAAGGCTTTCAACTCGGTGCGACGTTGATCGGCATCGGCGGCAGCCGGTACAGCTTCCTCGTAGGCGGCAACACAAGCCTGAACGGTGATTTCGTACTGAACAACGACCTCGCCTACGTCTTCAATCCGAACGATCCCGGTACACCCGAAAACATCCGCAAGGGCATCAGCGACCTGCTGAGTAATCCGGAGACAGACCAGAGTGTGAAGGACTACATTAACTCGAACATCGGACAGATAGCGAAACGGAATGGAGGCGAAAACCCATTCTACACGACTGTGGACCTTCGTTTGACGAAATCGTTCCAGATCGTCAAGGGACACAACCTTGAATTTTCCGCCGATGCATTCAACTTCCTGAACATTCTGAACAAGGAATGGGGCCGCAACTACAACCGTGGCAACACCAACCTCCTGAACATTACCGGATTCGACCAGGCGAAGCAACAATATGGTTACTCCGTTCAGAACATCGCTACGCGGCCCATCGGCGGTACGCCCTGGCGGATTCAGCTGGGTGTGAGATATTCGTTCAACTGACCTTTTATTTTCCTAACCCCAAACCAAACATGACACCAACGACACCCTTTGACCGCATCGGATTACCCAGGCATCTTGCCTGGGGATATCTGGGCATTCTGATTTTCATGATGGGCGACGGTGTAGAACAAGGCTGGCTCAGCCCCTACCTCCTCGACCGCGGCATGACCATTCAGCAATCCGCTTCGCTATTCACAGTCTACGGCATTACCATTGCCATTTCGTCCTGGTTCTCGGGCGTACTGGCGGAAGGCTACGGCCCCCGCAAAGCGATGCTTATGGGCATCCTGCTGTATGTGATCGGCACGATCGGGTTTGTGGGGCTGGGCATGGAATCGCTGAATTTCCCGGTGATGCTGCTTACTTATGCGATCAGAGGGTTCGGGTATCCTTTGTTTGCCTATTCGTTCCTGGTCTGGATCACGTATCGTACCCCCGAAAACGCATTGGGGCGTGCAGTAGGCTGGTTCTGGTTTGTTTTCACAGGAGGACTCAACGTCTTCGGCGCTTACTATTCGAGCTGGGCCATCGAACGCATTGGCTACCAGAACACGCTCTGGAGTTCGATTTTCTGGGTGTGCCTGGGCGCATTCATCGCATTGGTATTGAATAAGGACCAGTTCCATTCAGCGGGTGAAGCGGCAGGCAAAGCCAAGGAACTGCTGAAAGGGCTCACCATTATCCGGGAGGAACCTAAGGTACTGATCGGCGGCATTGTCCGGATCATCAACACCACCGCCCAGTTTGCATTCCCCGTGTTCCTGCCCACCTACATGGCTGAACATGGGCTTTCGACGCAGGAATGGCTCTGGATCTGGGGAACGATCTTTACGAGTAACATCATTTTCAACCTCATATTCGGGTTCGTAGGCGACAGGCTGGGTTGGCAGAACACCATTATGTGGTTCGGCGGGTTCGGCTGCGGTGTCACTACCCTGCTTTTTTACTATTCGCCGGCCCTTTTCGATGGCAACTTCTGGCTGATCCTCATTCCCGGCATTCTCTGGGGCGGACTGCTGGCCGGATACGTGCCTTTATCGGCATTGGTGCCTTCGTTGGTCAAGGAAGAAAAGGGTGCCGCGATGGCCATTCTGAATCTGGGCGCCGGGCTGCCTGTGTTTATCGGCCCTGCCATTGTAGGGATCTTTATCGGCGTCATTGGCAGCGAAGGTGTTGCATGGATACTCGCCATCCTCTATTTCATCAGCGCAATCCTGACCAAATTCATCTCATTACCCATGGAAAAAGAAACCCCGGCGCTGGCCGTGAACGACCGTCATTAATATCAATCCAATTTCATTACAAAGCGGCTACCGAAAGCCAAAACGACACCAAGTATGAAAATTCTCATCACAGCACCCTATTACGAAAAGGCGCAGCAGATTTTAAAAGAACAATTCGGAGAGATCATCTATAAGCCATGGAAATTGCAGGAGCGCGCCTACAATGAAGGTGAGCTCATTACATTACTGCGCGAAACCGGCGCAGAGGCGCTCATCACGGAGCACGACCATGTGACGTCCGCCGTTATCGAAGCATTCCCCGACCTGCGCTTCATCGGTGTGTGCCGGGGAACACCTTCGAACGTGGCCATTGCCACCGCTACCGCCAAAGGCATTCCCGTGTTCAACACGCCCGCTCGCAACGCGCAGGCGGTGGCGGAAATGTTTATTGCCAACCTCATCAATCTCCTGCGCAACACATTTGAAGGCGTCGCATGGCTGGAAGGCGAGCATTGGGAGGCCGGAGCGCACACCTCCTATTTGCAGTTCAAAGGGAATGAAATTGCTGGAAAGACGATCGGCATGGTCGGTTTTGGGGCTGTGGGACAAACCATTGCAAACCTCGTGAGACATTTCCCCGCCGAAATACTGTATTATGACCCTTTTTACACATCCGAGGATGCCGACTACAAAAAGGTAAGCCTGGAAGATGTTTTCCGCCTTAGCGACGTGGTATCGATCCATTTACCTGTGAATAAGGAGACTGAAGGTATGATCGGCGA
Source organism: uncultured Dyadobacter sp. (assembly GCF_946482605.1). The sequence goes on from NZ_CAMLSE010000027.1 coordinate 83,775, forward strand.
AGCGCTGATCGGGCTCATGAAAAAGGATGCCATTTTCGTGAATACGGCGCGTGCGGTGGTAGTGAAACGCGAAGCATTGCTTTCGGCCATCGAAAACAATGCGATCCGCGGTGCTATCCTCGATGTTTTTGACCACGAGCCACCCGACGAACTGGACTATCGCCTCATCCATCATAAGCATGTACTCGCCACACCGCACATTGCCGGGGCCACTTTCGAGGTGGAAGATCACCATGCCGACATTATGAATAAGGCCCTGCGTGGCTTTTACATGGAAGGCAACCAGCATGTCCGCCAATTGGTGAACCGCGAAGTACTGTCTGCCACAACCCATTAATCCGAAAACAATGACATTGAAACAGGCATACCTCGTGGCCGACATCGGTACAGGCAACGTGCGCGTCGCCGTTACCGACACTACCGGCACGATTCTCGGCGTAGCGAGCGGCGATATGCGCTACCAAAAAGACGGACATTACCCAGAATCCATATTTTTCGATCCTGCCGCACTTTGGGAACAAATAAAAAGTCTCGCCAAAACTGCATTGACACAAGCCGGAGCGGTAACCATCACGGCCCTCACCGCCACCAGCCAGCGCGAAGGCATTGTAGCCATTGACAAGACCGGCCTCTCGCTCATTGGCATGCCGAACATCGATCATCGCGGTCGTGAATGGGAGGACATTGCACCTGATAAACACGAGGTTTACATGCTCACCGGCCGCTACCCTACTTCGCTTTTCTCCGCATTGAAATTGGTGGGGATCCGCCAGCGCCGCCCGGAGGTTTGGCAGCAGGTCGATACATTTTTAAGCATCAGCGACTGGGCGCAATATATGTTCAGCGGCGTGCAGGGCTACGAGCATTCGCAAGCTTCGGAAACGTTGCTGTATGATGTTGCCAACGGCGAATGGTCAAAAAGCCTTTGTGCAAAATACGGGCTTGACACTTCCCTACTCCCCCCGCTGGTTCGCTCCGGAACCATTTTGGGGAAAGTACTGCCGGAAATAGCCCGCGAACTGGGCATTCCCGAAACGACCGATGTCATAGTCGGCGGATCGGACACGCAGCTCGCGATCATGAGCATTGAACCATCAGTCGAGGACATTGTGATCGCCTCCGGCACTACTACGCCCATCATTAAAATAGCCGGCCATTACATCACCGACACACACGAACGCACCTGGACCAACCGCCATACCGACGCTGCGAATTTCCTCCTCGAAGCCAACGCGGGCGTCACCGGCCTGAATTACCAGCGTTTAAAAGAGATTTTCTATCCCAACGAACCTTACGAGCTGATTGAAACCGAAGTAGCCGCCATCCGTGACACCCATTGCGTGGGCGCACTGGGCTCATTGCTCGCGGGCGAAAAGTCACCCCTGACCCGGGGCGGGTTTATCTTCAACACCCCCGTATCACACCAGCTCAGCCGGGCGCATTTCGTATGGGCAACGCTCTGGGACATTGCGTGCAGCATTTCTGAAAACTACCAGGTGCTCCGCGAAGTAGCCCGCCATGAGCAGGACTACGTATGGATGTGCGGCGGCGGTGTGCAAAGCAGGTTGCTAAGGCAGTTTATCGCTAATTTGTTGGGTAAAAAAGTGATGATACGGACCAATTACCGCCAGGCCTCCGTCTCAGGCGGCGTGCTGATCTGCAACAATGCACTAGGCATTCCAAACTATGCGCCGGAAACACTCGAAATCACCGAACCGGATGGAAACAATACCCATTTGGAATGGTATCATGAATGGAAATACGCCCGAAATGCATTCAAATCATTTGGGGAAAATTAATGTCAATGACGGGAAACGTTACTACAAATATTTGGGTGCGCTGCACCTGGCGATACGGATCATCAAACAACATCCACGTCAGGTGCAGCGCACCGTAATATTTGTAGGAACGGAAATAATTTATTGTTAATCAAAACATTGGCCATATAAATGCATTCATATTTCATAGGAATCGACGTCGGGACGCAGGGTGTGCGTGTGGTAATGCTTGATGATACGGGCAATACGGTGGGCAGCTGCGAGAAAACATTCCCGCTCACGTCGCATTCGCGCGAGGAACAATCGCCGGCGCTGTGGTGGCAATCGGCATCGGAATGCCTGCAAGACCTGCTCGGCCGCGCCCGGAAAAGCATTGATAAGAATCACATCAAAGCGGTTTCGGTCACCTCCACGTCCGGCACTGTGATCCCGCTCGACGAAAACAATGAGCCATTACACAACGCATTGATGTACAGTGACGCCCGCCCTGCGGCAGAAGGAAAACTTTGCCGCGAAGCCGCGGAGCGATATCACCCCGACGGCTACACCGGCTTCAATGCATCGAGCGGTCTTTCCAAAATGGTGTGGTACGTCAGCCATTTTCCCGAACAGGCGGCCAGGATCAAAACCTGGATTCACGCGACCGATTTCATCATCGGCAAACTTTGCGGCAACTATTCGGTCACTGATTATACCAATGTATTGAAATCAGGCTTCGACGTCGGCACCGGCGAATGGCCTGCTTATCTGACGAAGCACTTGCCGTTGCAACAAGAATGGCTCCAAACCGTCGTACCGTCAGGAACGAGGATCGGCACCTTGCTGCCCGACATCGCCCGGCAACTGAGCTTGTCCGAAATACCGGTCATTGCCGGCCTGACCGACGGCTGCGCTTCCCAGGTAGCGTCGGGGGCCGTCAAACCGGGTGATTGGAACACGACGATCGGCACCACGCTGGTCGTCAAAGGGGTAACCGTCCGCGAAGTGCACGATCCGGAAGGACGGCTTTACAGCCACCGCCACCCCGAAGGTTACTGGATGCCCGGCGGAGCTGCCAATATCGGCGCCGACTGGGTTTCCGCAGGCTTCGCCGACGATCTTTCTGCATTAACCGAGGCAGCCTCCCGCCTGATCCCAACCGGCCTGATCGCCTATCCATTGTTGCAGCAAGGTGAACGTTTTCCCTTCATCGCACCGCAAGCCCGCGGTTTCGCGCCCGAAAACGCGAGCCGGGAGGTAACATTCGCCGCCAATATGGAGAGCGTCGCCTTTGTGGAGCGCTATGCTTACGAAATGATCGAAAGACTTTCAGGCGAGCAGGTAAACGCCGTTTACACAGCTGGCGGCGGCAGTAACAGCGATGTGTGGCTGACGATCCGCGCCAACGTCCTCAACCGGCCCGTCCACAAATGCGGCAATGTGACCGGCGCAGCGGGAGCGGCCATCATCGCGGCCGCAGGTACACATTTCGCCACGCTCGCCCACGCCTCCGCTGCCATGACCCGCATCGAAAAAACAATCCTGCCCAACCCGGACCTTTCGGCCGCCTACGAGCAGCAATACCGGAATTTCATCCAAACTTTGACAGAAAAAGGATTTATTTCCGGCGAAATCACAATAACCCATTGATCATGCTTCATGTGTATCTGCTCCGTCACGGAGAAACATTCTGGAATGCCGACGGCAACCGCTACTGCGGCATCACCGACATCGGACTAACCGAAAAGGGCCTTGCACAGGCACACTCGGCTGCAACATTGCTCCAAGGCATTCACTTCGATGCGGTTTATACCTCGCCGCTTCAACGCGCGCACCATACTGCCACGATCGCCTCGGGCAAAAACCCGCAGATTACCGTCGACCAGCGGCTTATCGAAGCGTCATTCGGTGAATGGGAAGGGAAGACACGGGCGGAGTTTATCGCCGAAAATCCTGATCTCTGGAATGCCTGGGCACAGGAACCCGACCATGCCCGTGCGGGCGGCACAGGTGAAACTGCCCTGGAGATCGTCACACGGGTGGATGATTTTTTCAAAAACACATTACAAAAACATCCGAACGGTACCGTGCTTGTGGTGGCGCATAATGCCGTCAACCGTTTTTATATGGCCTGGAAATTAGGTATGCCGCTCAAAAACTACCGGCAGATCGTCCAGGAAAATTCTTCCATTACATTATTCAGCCTGGATGAGCAGGGTGAATTCAGTTTGCTCAAACTCAACTGCCGTTCCTGATTTCAATCCATTGACATGAAAAAGAACTTTCTCAAACCACTTATCTGCTCCGGCTTTCTTGCGGTTTCCATCATGATCCCTGCCTGGGCGCAGGAAAAAATGAATGTACTGAAAATCAAGTCAGCCAAAGACCTGCATGCGCTCTTTAAATACGCCGATAACGACATGATGCTCATAGCCGGCCATCGCGGCGGAATGGTCAAAGGGTTTCCCGAAAACTCCATTGCCACATTTGAAAATACATTGAAACACACTCCTGCATTCTTCGAAATCGATCCGCGGCTGACGAAGGACAGTGTGATGGTACTCATGCACGACGCCACGCTCGACCGCACCACCACCGGCAAGGGCAAACTATCAGAATATACCTATGAGGAGCTGAAAAAGTTCCGTCTGAAAGACGCAGAAGGCAGCGTAACCAGCTTCCCGATCCCAACGCTCTCGGAGGTGATCGAATGGGCGCGCGGCAAAACCGTCCTTAACCTCGACCATAAAGACGTGCCCCTGGCAATGACAGCCGCGTTGATCAAAAAACACAAGGCAGACGCCTTCGTGATGCTTACCGTTCACAGTGCTGCCGAAATGCAGTATTATTTATCCCAAAACAAAAACCACACATTTTCGGCATTTGTACGGAACATGAAGGAGTATGAGGACTATCAAAAGGCGGGTGTGCCATTCAATCAGATGATCGCCTACATAGGTCCGCATGTAAAACCCGAGAACAAGGAATTGTATGCATTGCTGAACAAAAGGGGCACGATGTGCATGATCTCAGCTGCTTCCTCCTACGACAAGCTAAAAACACCGGAAGAGCGAAAGGCCGCCTACCTGGCCATTGCCCGGGATGGCGCATCCATTCTCGAATCGGACTTACCCATTGAAGCCGCAGAAGCTGTGAAGGAATATACGCAGAAGAAAAGCCCGAAGCAGCGGCTTTTCGGCAAGAAGTAGGATTTCAGGGACGGGCCGAAAGCTGCATTCCCTGATAGTGCCCTGTACAAGGGCGGACGTCCGCTGTCCGCTTTTGAACGGGGCTTTTCTTTTAAATATGCATAAATTCAATGCTGAGGCAGTTTGGCAGTACTGGCAAGATATTTTACATACGGAAATAGATGAAATAAAATTGAAGTGAATATCCATGAGACGAAGTGATTTGGGTGAATTTGAAGAAATCGTCCTGCTGGCAGTCGCGGCGCTATCGCCCGGGGCCTACTCGGTGATGATCGCCGAAGAGCTGGAAAAGGAAACCGGGCAGGCAGTAAGCACCGGCGCCGTACACGCCGCATTGCAGCGCCTCGAACAAAAAGGGTACCTGAGCTCCGCGCTGGGTGAAGCCACACACGAGCGCGGCGGGAGGAGAAAGCGACTTTTTACCCTCACCAACCATGGTGGAAAAGTCCTGAGCGATGCACGCAATGTCAGGAACAACCTCTGGAACCGCATTACCCCTGCGGAACTGTCAAAAATGGGCCTCGATTTTTCAAACAGCTGAACCATGCAACCACTCCCTCCCCGCTGGCTGGACAAGCTGGCCACCCGCATCTGCGCTCCGCACCTCCGCGAGGAACTGCTTGGCGATCTGCACGAACGTTACGCATTGCGCCACCGCCGCACAGGCGCACGCAGAGCAAACTCGTTTTTTATCCGTGAGGTGGCGGCATTGCTCCGGCCGTCCATTATGAAACGGAAGCCGTCCCCATATGGGTCGCCATCGGCATTCAGCCCGGATATGCTCCGTAACTATTTCAAGATCGGTTCGCGGGTTTTACTCAAAAACAGCAACTATTCGCTGATTCACTTAACCGGCCTCTCCATCGGGCTCTGGGCTTGCATGATGGTGGCGACTGTCGTAATCGACAGCCTTTCGTACGACAGGCAGTGGAGCCGGAAGGATGATATTTACAGGGTAGTGAGTGTGAATAAGATGGGCGTCAATTTATTCAACCGCGAAGTTACGTCCCCGGTAGGTTTGCCTCCCGAATTGCAGAAGTCGTACCCCGAAGTGGAAACCTGGTGTTCCTTTGCACTCGAACAACTGCAGTTCAGAATCCGGACCGGGGATACCGAAGGTGTCGAAACCCGTATGCTGACCGCTGATACCACCGTAAGCAGTATGCTGGATGTTAAACTGGTAGCTGGCAGTCTCGCTCGTTCGACCCGGGACCGGTGGACATTGCTCGTCACACGTTCCTATGCTGCTAAAATGTTTCCCGGACAAGACCCGATCGGCAAGATTATCCACGAAGTTCCAACGGTGAGCTCAGACTCCATTCCCTACGAGGTTACCGGGTTGATCGAGGATCTTCCGTATAACAGCCATCTCCGTGCGGACGTGCTGCGTTTGAAACGAACGTACCTGGAACCGCTCACATCCAACGGAGTTGTTTCGCACGGCATTAACTACGTCTTGCTGAGACGCGGCACCGACATCGGTGTTTTCAGGGAGAAAGTCAATGCATGGTACGCCCGTTTTATGAAAACGGATGACTACCGATTTGATTTTCAGCCTTTACAGGACATTTATCTGCATTCCGATTTCGCGCGCGGACAAAGCGTCCAGGCTAATGCAAATACGATCTACACTTTTACGGGGGTCGCCCTCCTGCTTTTATTTATTGCCTGTGTCAATTTTGTCAATCTCAGCACCGCAAAGGCTTTTGCCCGGGTGAAAGAAGCGGGAGTAAGGAAAATCCTCAGCGGATCACGTTCGCAGCTCGTAATGCAGCTTTTGACAGAAACACTACTGCTTTTTGGCATTTCCGTGTGCATTGCCACTTTTGCTTACCTATTCACACTTCAATCGGTCGAAAACTTCCTCGGACATCGGCTCGTCTTAACTTTTACTTCAAACCTCGCGATGGCCGGTGCCGCGATCCTCTTATTCGCATTGACCGCCTTGCTGACAGGCCTCTATCCCGCCTGGATCATTTCGGGATTCAAGCCGGCCAATACATTGCGGGGGATACTCACTCCCTCGATGGGGCAGAATGGGCTTCGCAAAATGCTCGTGGTCGCGCAATTCTCCATTTCCATCATCGTATTGCTGGCTACCATCGTAGTATGGCAGCAACTGGACCTGATGAAGAACAAAGAGCTCGGCTATCGCAAAACCAACCTGCTCAGTATTCAACATGTTTCCTGGGAAAAGAAGGGCAAAACTTTCAAAAGCGAGCTGTTGAGCATACCGGGAGTTACCGGCACCAGCCTTTCCAGCTGGGAGCCCGGGGATGACGGCGGTAATATGACACGCCAGGTTCCAGACCCGCTTCACGCCAACCGGCGGCTAAACGTTTGGTATATTGTCGGCGATACGGATTTTCCGGCTACGATGGGATTCAAGCTGATGAATGGACGATTGTTCAGCGACCGTCTTTCCGATGGTCAGGATTCCGACTCGCTCGACAAACTTGATCCCGAAGCCGCCGAATACGCAAGAAACCATGAGCGTTCATTGATAACCGCCTCCGCGGCTCGAATGCTGGGTGTCAAAAAACTCGGTCAGCAGGCAGAGATCACCTATTCCGTACCAGTGGGTGTAATTGGCGATTTCCACAACGAATCGCTTTATGAAAAAATGAAACCGACATTGATACTGGCCCAGAAATCGCTTGACTACGGCTGCATGCTCATTCGCATTCAGCCCAATACCGAGGCCGTGGTCGTCGATGGCGTGCGCAAACTCTGGAAACAGTTCTTTCCCGACAAACTGCTCCGCATTCACAACATTGAGGAGAAGCTCGCAAAACAATACGAAGCCGAATCCAAGCTCCACGAACTGTTCCTCTTTTTCAGCGGGCTTACGATGTTCCTGTCGGCATTAGGCATATTCGGGCTGGTGGTGCAGGCGGCAGAGCAGCGTGCCAAGGAGGTGGGCATCCGAAAGGTGCTGGGTGCGTCGGTGGCGGGTATTGTGGGATTGATTTCAAAGGATTTTGTCAAACTGGTACTGATCGCGATCTTGGTAGCTTCGCCGCTGGCCTGGTTTGCGCTGCAAAAGTGGCTGGAAAGTTACCCCTACCGGACGACGATCCACTGGTGGGTATTCGCGGTGACAGGCCTGGCTGCATTAATCGTGACGATCGGGACGGTGAGTTTTCAGGCTGTCCGCGCTGCCACGGCGGATCCGGTCCGCAGCCTTCGGAATGAGTAAGGCATGGAGGGAATTAAAGTGCAGTAATGCCACTTTAATTCCCCATCTTTTTAAATAGCGGGTATTGATTCAGAGGACATTTACGGTTAGCATAACAATTGCATAGTACCTTGCAGCACCAAATCACTGTTCATAATGCAAATGCTGTCCGGTCTGGGCAAAGCCCGGTATGTCCCCCTCCTTATTCTGTTTACCCTTGCCATCATGCAGTCCTGCCGGAAAAATCCGAAGGAAATGACGGACGAGGAACTGGCCGAAGCGATCGGCAGCAAGGATATTTACCAGGAACTCCTTTCGCAGGCGGGCAAAGCCGGGATCGATCCTACTAAATTCCAGGCAAAAAGCGGCAATGCGCCCGTTTTCGGATTGCTGGAAGAGGTCGCATTCGGCCACAAACCTACCATTCGGTTCACGCAGAAAAAAATAAAAGCCGACACCGCATTGATCCGCGATGCGGCCGAAGAACTGGTCAAAGGACAGTCTGTGGAGAGTGTACTCGAAAAGCTGGAACCCGTTTTCCCGGTTTATCATAATCTGAAAATACATTACGACCGGTTGATAAAGGCCGGCAAAAAGGATAGCGCAGCCTATGTTGCCCAAACATTGAATGCCTACCGCTGGATTCACAGGCAAATCCGGGGTGCGCCGCGTTTTGTGATGGTCAATATCCGGGGCGCCTACCTGACCGCCATGGATTCCGCAGGCCAGAATGTACTTACCATGCGCACCGTCGTAGGCAAGCGCGATACGCCCACACCCACGATCGACACCTATGCAACAAGCATTGTCACACACCCATACTGGAATGTTCCCAAAAGCATCGCAATCAAGGAGATTTTCCCCAAAGCCGCCGCTAATCCCGAATATCTGGCCAAAAACCGCATTCAGGTAATCGGCAAAGACGGGCAGGCGATCAATCCGGAAGAGTTGGAATGGGAGAACCTGACGGCCGATAAGTTCCCGTACCGTTTCCGGCAGGAAACCGGCGAAGATAATTCGCTGGGTCTTTTGAAGGTAGAGATCAAAAATCCGCTGGCCATTTACCTGCACGATACCAATGCCAGGTACCTTTTCACCAGCAATCAGCGCTGGCGCAGTCACGGGTGCGTGCGCGTGCAACATCCGACCGATCTGGCCAACTACATGGCTGGTACCAAATTGTTGGACAGCGATTTCATGACCGAGCCCGATTCGGTTTCGCATCCTCCCAAATGGCACAAACTAAAAGCAAGGGTGCCGGTATTCCTGCTGTACCTCCCGGCCGATTGTAATGCCAAAGGTGACCTGATGTTCTTCCCGGATGTTTACAAACGGGAAGCGCCTAACACCTGAAAGTCGGGAGCCACGTCCAGTCCGGCAAGCAAGGAAGAGCTTTTGATATAATGCTGATCGCCTGAGTAGATAAACAGCCCCGCGCCATTGTAGAGCAGGCTGATCAGTTTTTTAGAATCGGCAATGGAAACCGCCGGGCAGCCCAGGCTCCGACCAAGCCTTCCGGTGTTTTTAATGAACGCTTCGCTCACGTAATCAGCACCATGCATCACAATCGCACGTTCGAGAGCACGGTCGTTGATCCCCTTTTCGAGGCCTTCGAGCCGCAGCGATAAACCGTGCTTACCCTGGTAGGTGCCCAGGGTTTTGTAAAAACCAAGGCTTGACTGAAAAGAAGAATTGGCATTGGAAAAACGCTCGGCGAACTCCTGACCGGAATTTCGGCCATGCGCTACATAAGTATGGAAGAGCACCTTCTTTTTCAGGAAATCGATCACATACAACCGCTTATTGCGCGATGACTGGGTAAAGTCAGCAATGGCCATGATAGGGTTACTCAGCTTAACCTTTTGAAACCCAAACCAGGCACAGTAAAATGCCCGTTCCGACAATCCCTGGTTTTTCAGATCGAGCGAATCGTATAACGAAGCCCATTCCGGCATCGTCGCAACCGAATCCTTTTTAACGACCGTTAACCGGGAAGAAGTAGAAGAATCTGAAAATGAGTATATCTTGTGACCAACCAGGGAAATGCCTAATGCCATCATTACCGCCACCAAAACCACTTGCGCCTTTGTCATTTCTTATTGTTTTGTTGAAAAATCCGATTCAAATCAATCAAGAAGAGGTACTTCAAACAACTCCAACGTAACAGGCCAGAAAACGCAAATGGTTCCGAAAAATCCCAGAACCATTTGCAATATTCTAATAATCAATGACTTATACTCAATAATTCCTAACCACCAACTCACCACCGCCCCATTCACTCATTCAATCATTCACTCATTGACTCATTCATTTCTTCTCAATCCCCGCCAAAACCCTTCCGATATCATTTGCCCGGGTCATATAACTGAGGCTTGAATTGAGATCACGGCCGTCGATCGCTTCCTTAAACTTTTTGAGCAACTCGATGTAATCGCCCAGCGCCTTCGACACGTTCTTTTTGTTCTGGTCAAAAATAGGTGCCCACATTTGCGGGGAGCTCTTGGCCAAGCGCACTGTGGACGAAAAACCGGTACTCGCCATATCGAAGATCGCGCGCTCGTCGCGTTCCTTGTCCAGCACGGTCATGCCCAATGCAAAAGAACTGATGTGGCTCAAATGGGACACATAGGCCAGATGCAGATCATGTTCCACAGGCTTCATATAATGGATTTTCATCCCAACATCGCGCAGGAACGTTTCCACCAGGCCCCACGCATCAGGATTGCTCTTTTCCCTGTCGCATATGATCACGTTCTTATCGATCAGCAACTCCCTGAATGCGGCTCCCGGACCCGAGTTTTCGGTACCGGCCATCGGATGCGCCGCTACGAACTGTCCGCGTTTGGGATGCTTGTCGGCGAGTTTGCAGATCAATTCCTTGGTTGAACCCAGATCCATGATCGTCCGGCCCTCGGGCAGGTGATCGAGCATGTAGGGCAGCAACTTGGTAATGGCATCCACGGGCGTCGCGAGCACATTCAGCTCGGATACCTGCAATGCCTCGTCGAGTGTCAGGATCTCGTCGACGATCCCTTTCGCCAATGCTATTTTCTGATTGACTGCTGAGTTATCCACCCCCACGAATTTCACGTGCGGGTATCTCTCGCGCAGTCCCAGGGCAAACGACCCGCCCAGCAAGCCGACCCCTATGATACTGATTATCATTATTTTGAATTTAAAATATCAACCACTATTACCCTTTGATCCGCTCCACAGCCTGCCAGATCCTTTCCTTGGGCAGGCACAACGATAAGCGAATGTAACGCTGACCTTTGGGACCAAAAATGAAGCCGGGCGCGATGAATACGTGCTTTTCAACCAGCAGGCTGTTCACGAGTGCTTCCGCCGACTCCGTGGAATCGGGCAGCTTGCCCCAGAGGAACATACCTTCCTGCTTGTCGTCCCAGGTGCAGCCCAAAGTCTTCAAAAGCGCTTCGGAAGCTTCCAGACGGCCCTGATACACTGCATTACGCTCCGCGTGCCATTCGGCGGAGTTGCCCAATGCCGTTGCACCCGCTTCCTGCATCGCCCAGAACATGCCTGAATCGACGTTACTTTTGATCGTCAGCACCGCACTGATGTATTCCTTCGCCCCAGAAAGCCATCCCATTCGCCAGCCAGCCATATTGTGCGACTTGCTCATGGAATTCAGCTCGATCGCCACCTCTTTAGCTCCTTCTACGGAAAGCAGGCTAATAGGCGCTTTCTTGTTCAGGATGAGGCTGTATGGGTTATCATGACAAAGCAAAATGCGATGTTTTTTAGCAAACGCAACTGCCTCTTCGAACAACTCACGCGTCGCTGGGGCACCGGTAGGCATATGCGGGTAATTGAGCCACATGATCTTCGTTTTGGGGGTCACGAGACTTTCCATGGCATTCCAGTCGGGCTGCCAGCCAAAATCTTCGCGCAGCGGATACTCTTTCACGACCGCACCCACCATCTGGCTCACGGCACGATAGGCCGGGTAACCCAGCTCAGGCACCAGTACCTCGTCACCCGGATCGAGGAACGTCAGCGATATGTGGGTAATGCCCTCTTTGGAGCCAATGAGCGGCAATATTTCAGTATTCGGATCGAGTGTTACGCCGTAGGTACGATAATAAAAATCTGCAACTGATTTTCTGAAAGCGGGGGTGCCTGTATAAGGCTGATAACCATGCGCCTGTGGTTGATAGGCAGCATCGGTCAATGCTTTCAGAGTGTCTACTGAGGGCATCATGTCCGGGTTTCCGATACCCAGATTAATGACGTCATGCCCTTCGGCAATCAGTTTGCGCACTTCGGCCAGCTTCACCGAAAAGTAATATTCCGATGTCTGCCTGGTGCGCTGTGCAGTTTCTATGATCATTATTATAATTAAATTGTGCTTTTAGCCATTGGCCATCAGCGGTTAAAACGTCCGTCCGGAACAGCCCGGCGAAACGGCGCGCAATTTACGACAATTTTGCGAGGGGACGTTTTAAAGCGCATTGAAAGACGGAGATTCGCGGCGTATTCCCGGACGGAACCACAGGCACAGGAGGCCCCGCCGGGGCCGGGAAACTGCGTCGTGCAAGCGCCATTTTACAAATCTTGCATCCATTTTTCCCTAAATTGCGACATGAACAAATTCTATATCCTGGCCCTTTTTGCTGCATTGCTTACCGGCTGTTCCAAACCGTCGGACAAAATCGTCATCGCCACGGCTGCCAACGTGCAGTATGTCATGAAGGAAATTCAGCAGGAATTCGAAAAGGAATCAGGTAAAAAGATCGAGATCGTGGTGGCTTCTTCCGGGAAACTCACCACCCAGATACGCGAAGGCGCTCCTTTCGATGTTTTTGTGTCTGCCGACACCAAATACCCCGAGGAGATTTTCAAAAACGGAGGCTCTGACCGTAAACCGGAAATTTACGCCACGGGTTCATTGGTCCTATGGTCCAAAGATATTCCCGAGGCCGAGCTCAAACCGGAAATACTGACATCCGCCAGGGTTAAAAAGATAGCCATCGCAAATCCCGAAACAGCCCCTTATGGCGAAGCTGCCGTGCAGGTATTGCATGCATTGAAACTATACGAGCAAACAGAGAAGAAGCTGGTTTACGGTGAAAGCATCGCCCAAACGGCCCAATACATCACCACCGGTTCCGCAGAAGCCGGTTTCAATGCATTATCCATTGTCCTATCTCCCGAAATGAAAGGCAAAGGGCATTATGTCATCGTAGATTCAAGCCTCTATAAACCAATTCAACAAGCGGCGATCCTATTAAAACACAGCGGAGATTCGCCAAAAAAAGCGTCGAGCGAGCAGTTTTATCAGTTTCTGTATTCAGCCAAAGCAAAGGCCATCTTCAAGAAATACGGTTACAAATAATCTGAATTCACTCATCGCACCGTTCATTCACTCATCCACTCATCCACTCATCCACTCATTCACTCATTCCCCGTTCCACGGCGGCTCATTCAAAATTAAAAGTGAACCTACAACCCATCTTCCTAACCTTAAAACTCGCCGGCATCACCTCCATCCTGCTGCTCGTAATCGCCTTGCCGATTGCGTACTGGCTGGTGTTCGGGAAATTCAAGGGACGGGGCGTGGTGGAAGCATTGCTCGGGATGCCGCTGGTACTACCGCCGTCTGTGATCGGTTTTTATCTCCTGCTTGCATTTAGCCCATCTCACTGGTTTGGTGCCTGGATCGAGGAAATGTTTGGGTTGAGATTGGTTTTTTCCTTTCCCGGATTGGTGATTGCGTCCATTTTGTATAGTCTGCCATTTATGGTGTACCCGATCCGCGCCGGGCTTCAATCGTTGCCGGCATCGCTGCGGGAGGCCTCCTACACACTCGGAAAAAGCGAATGGCAGACGTTCCTACAAGTGCTTTTACCCAATTGCAAACCTGCGATACTCACCGCATTCGTCCTCACTTTCGCACACACCGTCGGTGAATTCGGGGTCGTACTCATGATCGGGGGAAACATCCCCGGCGTCACCAAAGTAGCGTCCGTAGCCATCTACAATGAAGTGGAAGCATTGAACTACAAAGCCGCTAACCAGTACGCGATGGTGCTTTTTGCGATCACATTCGTTATTTTGCTGCTTGTCTATTCGATCAACAATCGCTTCCTCCGTGTCCGACAATCTGCTTGACGTCCATATCCGGCATACTTTGCACACCGCACACGGGGTTTTACCGATGGAGGTGGATTTCACGCTGCCCGGAAAAAGCATTATGGCGCTCACCGGCCCGTCGGGTGCCGGCAAAACCACACTTCTGAGGCAAATTGCAGGCCTGACCCTTCCCGAGACGGGACGCATTGCCTTTGGCCCTGTACAATGGCTCGACAGCTCAGCCAATGTGCATTTACCTGTTCAGCAACGACATATCGGATTTGTTTTTCAGGATTACGCCTTATTTCCCAACATGACGGTCCGGCAGAACCTGTCTTTTGCCCTGACCAGGAACGACAATCCTCAGGTGATCGAACAGTTGCTGGATATGACCGGGCTTGCTCAACTGGCCAGCCGCAGGCCACACCAGCTTTCCGGGGGGCAGCAGCAACGTGTTGCATTAGCCCGCGCGCTGGTCCGGCAACCCAGGTTGCTGCTGATGGACGAACCTTTCGCCGCTCTCGACCCTGAAATGCAGCAACAATTGCAGGACCTGCTGCTGGCATTGCATCGCAAAAATCCCTTTTCGGTGATCCTGATAACCCACGATATAGGGGAAATTTTCAGGCTGGCCGATCAGGTAGCCGTCATGGAACAAGGCAAGCTCGTTCGCTCCGGCACTCCCGCAGAAGTGTACCTCAAAGAGCCCATGCCCGCCGACGGCATTATCGTCTATGGCGAGGTACTGACCTGCGAACGCCGCGACGGCATGTTACATATAACGGCCTGGGTCGAAAACCGCGTCCGGAAACTGACATTACCGCCACATCTCGAACCGCAACTACGGCCGGGTGGAAGATTTACCCTGCATTACACACCCGATCCCGCTGGCATACGCATGATAGATCCATAAACTGCCCCTGCAAACAGTAGGGTAACTTTTCAAACACATCGTCTTTTTTTCAGAAACATTTTATTAACTCCATATGCGGATCCTTTCCAAACTACTTCAGGTTGCCTTTTTCGTGCTCCCACTGCTGGCAATGCGCCAGGACAAGCCACTACGCGTCGTATTTTTCGGCGATTCCATTACCCAGGCTGGTGTAGGGCCTACCGGCTATATCACCAAAGTAGGTGAAATGCTCAAAGCCAAAGGCCAGGATGCTCAGTATGAACTGATCGGTGCGGGCATAGGCGGAAACAAGGTTTATGACCTGTACCTGAGGCTGGAAGATGATGTACTGGCAAAAAAGCCGGATGTAGTTTTTATTTATGTGGGTATCAATGATGTTTGGCACAAAACCTCGTCTGGAACCGGAACTGATCCCGACAAATATGTCAAGTTCTACGAAGCATTGATCAAAAAAATGAAGGCACAGAATATCCGCGTGATCGTTTGTACGCCCACTGTAATTGGCGAGCGCAATGACGCTTCAAATCCGCAGGATGGTGATCTGAATCAATATTCCAAACTGATCCGCGAGATCGCAACACGCAACGGCCTGCAATTGCTGGATCTGCGCAAACAATTCCTCGACTACCTGAGCAGCAACAACCCCGAAAACAAAGAGAAGGGTGTCCTTACCTCCGACCGCGTCCATTTGACCGAGGCTGGCAACCAGTTCCTGGCAGAAAAAATGCTCGAAGCGCTGGTACAAAAATAGCCTCACAGGCCTGCAAGCAGCATTAAATCACTTACAATTATTCATACGAGCCCCGGAAACTAATTCCGGGGCTATTTTTTTGGAAAACCTGTTTTTACCGTCTGATAATCGCTGCCCCACCGGATCATTGGTTTCAGGAAGAATTTACGATTAATACAATATTGAAGGCACGGTCGGCCGACCCGGTTTACACTTCTCATAATCCTAAATTTTATCCCATGAAACACGCTTTTAAAGCGCTCCCTCCGGCTATCGCGGCGGTTGTCGCATTGGTATCCATTCTCGTTTACTTCAACCAGCCCCAAGAACGGCATGCACACGCACCAGAATCGGCGACCACCGTCCCGACAGCATTAGCCGATACCAGCACCGGTCAAGCGGCACTTTTCCGGTCCATTGCGTCGCATGAATACCGCATTAGCTGGGACGAAACCGAAAAATCGTACCAAAGCCCCAACCGCAGGCACAACCTGCGTGCCTATTACCGGCCCGGCAAATTGACGATCCAAAACCGCATGGATTCCACGGGAAACAACTTCCGGCTTAGATTGATCAACAGGGGCATTTTTGCGGATGGGCAACCCATTGGAAGAACCGATCTTGCGGCAGATGTCAAACCCGACCAAAACAGGGTCGGGATCCTGCATGACGCATTCAGCGAAGAATTTATCAATGATGAAAGCGGCATACGTCAGAACTTCATTGTTCGCAAGGCACCTCAGCAAACCAGGAAATTGGAAGTAAGACTGGATTGCAAGGGGCTGATCGTCAAAAACGGAGGAGCCAATGAACTGCTTTTTTTCACAGATCACCAGCCTCAGGAACCGCGGCTCATCTACCGCGACCTTCGTTGCTGGGATGCCCGCAACCAACCTTTGGTCGCAACCCTGACCTGTGTCGATCAACAGGTCAGGATCCATGTGAATGTAGAAAAGGCCACATTTCCCGTCACCATTGACCCACTATTCATCAATCCGGCCAATGCGGCTCAGACTTTGGAAGCCAATCAGGCGGATGCCTGGTTCGGGTTTTCGGTAGCCTCTGCCGGAGATGTGAATGGGGACGGTTACAGTGAAATCATTGCAGGTGCTCCCTTGTTTGACAATGGACAAAGCGATGAGGGCGCTGCATTCCTGTTTTACGGGTCGGCAAATGGCACAACCACCGTGCCGACAATCCTGGAATGCAACCAGACCAATGCACAAATGGGGTTCGCCGTTTCCAGCGCAGGCGACATCAACAAGGACGGTTTCAGCGACATCGCCATAGGTGCGCCAAATTACGACAACGGCCAAACCGATGAAGGGGCTGTATTCGTCTATCTGGGTTCCGCAAAAGGTATCAAACCCAACCCTGCCGCCGTATTAGAGCAGCACCAGGAAGATGCGCAACTGGGCACCGCCGTTGCCCTGGCCGGAGATATCAATGCCGATGGATATAGCGATATCATCGCCGGGGCCAAATATTTTCACCAGGGGCAAATGAACGAAGGGGCCGCATTGCTATATTACGGAGGAGTAAACGGCATTTCGTCTAATGCATTCTCCGTGCTGGAAAGCAATGTAACAGGTGCCAGGCTAGGCTCATCCGTCGCCGGTGCCGGCGACGTGAACGGAGATGGATTCAGCGACATAGTCGCCGGGGCAATCTTGTATGGAAATGGCCAGACAGGGGAAGGTGCGGCATTCCTTTGCTACGGTTCGATCACCGGACTCAACACCACGAACCCCGTAGTAATCGAAAGCAACCAAACCCATGCCCGGCTAGGCAAGGCAGTTGCTGGTGCCGGGGATGTGAATGGAGATGGCTACTCGGATGTAGCGCTTGCAGCATCGTATTTTGATAATGGCCAATCCGACGAAGGTGCTGTATTGGTGCATTATGGCTCAGCAACCGGTATCCAAACCAACGCTTCCCTCGTACTTGAAAGCGACCTGATGGATGCTGAACTGGGCACATCGGTGAGTAGCGCCGGAGATGTCAATGGCGATGGGTATGCGGATCTCCTGGTCGGAACCAGGTATTGGGGAAAGGGGCAACTCGACGAAGGAGCAACATTGATCTACCACGGAGCGTCACCAGGTCTGAAATCAAAACCGGATGTCGTCATCAAAGGCACGCAGCTCCAATCGCATATGGGCAGCGCACTAGCCAGTGCGGGTGACGTGAACGGCGACGGGTACAGCGACATCGTGACCGGTGCTTATCTGTTCGATAAGGGGCAAAAGAATGAAGGAATCATATCGGTATACCATGGTGCTGCGGGAAAACTGGCAACCGGGCAGCCTTCGTCCCTGACCAGCAGCCAGGCTATGAGCCGGTACGGCTATGCGATCGCGGCCGCCGGGGATCTCAATGGCGATGGCTACGACGACGTGATCGTCGGTGCACCGCATTATGATAACGGACAGACGGCGGAGGGGGCTGCATTCATTTACCTCGGCACCGGCCACGGCATCAGTAAGAACTTTGCCGCAATGCTCGGGTTGGGTCAGCCGGAGGCTGAATTCGGCGGCGCTGTTGCAGGTGCGGGCGACGTCAATGGTGACGGGTTCATAGACGTTATAGTCGGCGCCATGCATTTCGATAACGGTCAGGATGAAGAAGGCGCTGCGTTTATCTATTTAGGCTCGGCTTCCGGTGTGAATACGGTACCGGTTGCCATTCTGGAAAGCGACAAAACCGGTTCCTGGATGGGCAGCGCGGTTTCTGCTGCCGGAGATCTCGACAGCGACGGATTTGGGGATATCATAGTGGGCGCGATGAATTACAGCAATGGTGAGTCCGAAGAAGGTGCGCTCTACATTTATCCTGGCTCGCCGGCCGGCCCGAGTCAGGCGGGAATGAAAATCGTTGAAAGCGACCAGACCAACGCCCGTCTGGGTAATTCGGTCGCCAATGCAGGTGATGTAAATGGTGATGGCTATGGTGATATCGTGGCGGGAGCCTATGCATTCGAAGACGATGATCGGGGTGCTGCATTCGTTTATCATGGTGGCGCCTCGGGACTGGTTAACAATGCCGCATTAGCAATCAAAGGCACACAACCCTATGCTCAAATAGGATGGGATGTGTCGGGCGCAGGTGATATCAATGCGGATGGATATGGCGATATCGTGATCGGCAGCCAGAGCTATGACAGTGGCGATGGAGCAGCGTTTGTGTACTACGGCTCGGCGACGGGAATCGATATCATCAATTTCACAAGCTTGTTCTCCCACAACCCGGGAATGGGGGCGGGAATGGGCACTTCGGTATCCGGTGCCGGTGATACCAACGGCGATGGCTATTCGGACATAGTCATTGGTGCGCCCTGGTTTGTGAATGAACAGACTTCCGTGCCTACGGGCCAGGTCTTGCTTTTCACAGGCTCCGAATCGGGCATTCAAAGTAGTCCGGAAGTCCTTGCAGGCAATGCGAATGATACCTATGATTTTTTTGGATGGTCGGTATCGGGCGCCGGGGACATCAATGCCGATGGTTACAGCGACATCATGGTGGGTTCACCTAATTTCAATTCCTCCCAAATAGACGCGGACGCGGCTCACGTTTACTACGGCAATACCGGCGCCGGTCTCCAAAACAATCTCCGCCTCTACAATTCCGATCTTTCGTCGCTTCTCGATCAAAGCCAGAAAACCAAAAGTGACTTTGGCGTGGGCCTGTACGCCAAATCTTTTCTGGGAGGAAATAAGGGAAAGCTCGTGTGGGAGACCAAAGCGAATGGAATGGGGTTTTCAAAGGCGGCCAATGACCTGATCACCAACAGTACACAATGCACCGCCATGCAGAAATATTACGCCACACTTGGCTTGTCAGGCTCTGAATTAAAAAATCTTGTTCTGAAAGAAGGAGCATCCACCCAGGTCCGGGTCCGCGTCAAATATGATCCGGTGCTGGCACTGACGGGGCAAACGTATGGACCATGGCGTTATTTGTCGGCTTATCTGCTCGGGAATGGTGCTGCGCCGGTGCCGGAGGAAGTAGCACACGACTTGGCAGAAACGATCAGTAACAGGGCAAAATCATCGGAGATTGAAAAATGGAAGACGGGTATCAGCGTATTTCCCAACCCAACAACGGATGAGCTTCATATCCGTCATAGTCAATCAAAATTGGTCCGTAGCATGAAATTACTGGCCGCCAATGGGCAAGTAATGATCGAATCATCGGGAGACGCTTTCAAAATGAATGTAAAAGGAATAATGTCCGGTTCCTACATCCTTATTATTCATTATGCGGACGGCTCGCTGGCCTCAGAAAGAATTGTCATCCGCTAGCATCTGTTGAAAGTATCTGTAATCTGCCGATGGCTTGATCACCATTGGCAGATTACATCTTCCCAAAATGACCGGCAGCTAAACGATTATGCCCCTCAGCTCAACGGATTAAGTATCGGTATAACGATGTGACGAAGTTAGGATGAATAATTTCCGGTCCATACTCAAACGCATTTGATACCACACACTATGAACATTAAAAGTATGCCTTCAAAAACGCTCGCGTTTTTGCTCGTAGCAATAGGAGCCATCCTGATCAATTACAATTATCCCAATCGTCTGGACATCATTTCGGATGACGATGATCTGTACTTCTCTTTCGGCATGATGCTCTTGAAAGGAAAATACAGAGGAGCTGATGACGGGCCTTTGTACTACGTTTTTCAGTTGTTGCTGCAACTCATAACCCATGACGCCATCCGAACCTTCTACATCAACTATATCTTCACAACATCCGTACCGCTGATACTGTTTTACTTTTTACTGAGAGCGCATAAAATTAATCCCTGGCTGGCTGTATGGATTTCGCTTATGTTTATGTTTTCCAGCCTCAATTACCCGCTGACACCCAAGCTGACACACTATGCCATTACTTTTGTGCTGCTAGCCCTTCTTGCCTTTAACTACGCTGAAGGACAGCCTCGGAAATTCTTTTTTTGCAGCTTATGCATCTTCCTTGCGTCGTATGTTAGGCCTGAACTTTACATCGCTTATTTTATACTTTCTGTGGTAACCAGCTTCATCTGTTTTCGTGAAAGAAATTTGGCTACATACTCGTGATCATAGCGGTTACGCTGGCTTGCGGATATATACTTGGAACGCCCATCGGAGCAAGGGACCGGAGCTTCTGGACATTCAAGCATCATTTTTCAATCAATTACATCGACACTCACCCGCAATTGAATTTATCCCCGTGGAATCATTTCAATCAGATTACTACCAGTGCTTTTGGTCACAAGCTGGTATCTATCAAAGACGCCATCGTCACCGACCCTCAACTGGTATTCTGGCACATCAAGCTGAATATCACTCGCTACTTCACTGCATTACCGCTTCATTTCAAGAATATCATTTTCGACAGTATACAGTTTCCTTTTCGCAAATACGTGCTTTCAATAATGGGGCTGCTGGTGTTGCTTCGGATAGATTACCGTGGAAGCTGGGCGAATGTCATTCAGGCTTTCAAGAAGAAGCTACCGTTTCTGCTCGTTTTTCTGGTCATCCTTGCCCCCACTTACATATCCAATTTTTTCATTTACCCCCGTACACACTATATACTTTATCACTTCTTTCTCTATTTGTACTTACTTGCATTGCTCTGTAACTGTATTACTTTTAAAAGACTCCCTTCCAGCATGGCCGTTGAGCCAGCATATTTGCTGGCAGGCCTGAACTTGTTTTTTATCATACTCCTCTACATCCCTAAATACAGGGAGAATGCCCAGAACAAGCCGTTACCTTTGAAAGAATTTGCTTTGATGCTAAGAAACTGCCGTCTCGATGGACCTGTTTCTGCGCTTGGAGGCGATGCCCCTTTTTCATACGATCGCTATGTCGATCAGGACTGGACCTTCTATTATTATGACATCATAAGACCCCAAAATCTGGCCGGCTGCCTGGCTGACTTTAAAATCAATTGCGTTATTATCAACGACAAAATGGACCACTATTTTGCCAAAGACTCCACCTATCACAACTTTCTAAGGCATCCGGAGTCAAAGGGATTTGTCCTAATCAAAAAAACAGAAACCCACAAGGTATACGCTAGAAAGACATTGATCTAGCACATCTTCCCCTCAGGACAATTACCTGTCGGTCGCTATCCGTATTGCCCGGGCGAACGACGCTGGCAATCAGTCATTAGCCGCTAGCGATGTCTGCCTACAAAAAGGCATTGGAAGCACCCTGCCTTGCCTTCTGATCATTCCACTATCCGATAGTTAAAGGGTTTACATGAAAACTCAACCCTCGTGTAAGCTTATAGCAGCAATTGCTATAATTCATTGTTCAACTTAAAAGTTTAACACTATGAAGAATCGTTACATGTCCATTCTGTGCATCGGAATGGTTTTGACAACTGCACTTTCTGCTTTCTTTTTGAGCTTACCCAGCATCGACAAGCCGGGGCGCCAACACCCAAAGCACACATCGGCAACCTCAGCTTCGCCATTGCCTGCAGAAGTATCCGAGGCTACATTATCCGACATTCGCTCGATGCTGAAAAAACAGGAGTACCAGATATCTTTTGACGAAAAGAAAAAGCTACTACAAAGCCCCAACCGGAAACACAACATACGGGCTTACTACGAACCGGGCAAGTTCACTATTCAGACGCGTGTCGACACGACAGGGAACCGTTTCAAACTGGAACTTAAAAACGAAGGCATTTTCGCCGACGGGAAGCTGCTGTACACTCCCAAAATGGGCGCAAAGGCCCATTACAATGAGAACCAGATTCGGATAAGTCACAATGCATTCACGGAGGAATTTATCAACAGTGAAGAAGGCGTCCGACAGAACTTTATCATTGATCAAGCGCCGGAAGGCACAAAGCAGTTGCAGGTCCGACTCGCAGCGAAAGGGCTCAAAGTCCGGAACGAAGCGGCAAATCAACTCCATTTCTATACTGAAAACGAAAAGGGAGAAATAGATAACAAGCTCGTTTACAATGACCTCAAATGCTGGGATGCAAACAAACAACTGCTGAATGCAACGCTTACTTACATAAATGACCGCATAGAAATGACTGTAGATGTTACCGATGCGGCTTATCCCATCACAATCGACCCTATTGTCACTAATGGCAATCCACAAAATGCTGACAAGTTCATAGAGCTCAATCAAAGCAATATGTGGCTCGGATTTTCGGTATCCAGCGCAGGAGATGTCAATGGAGATGGTTACAGTGATATAATCGTGGGTGCGCCGCAATATGACAAGGGACAGACCGACGAAGGAGCTGCATTTATTTACCCCGGATCAGCGAATGGACTGAGTTTAAGCGCAGTAACGTTGGAATGCAACCAGGATGCCGCACAAATGGGATATTCGGTGACCAGCGCGGGTGACTTTAACGGGGATGGGTTTAGTGATGTTTTAGTAGGGATACCTTTCTATGATATGAATGGGAACGACGATGGTATAACAAAGTTATACTTTGGATCTGTGCAGGGAATCACCGCAAATTCTACGCCGCAGGATTTTCTTTCAGGCAATCCCGGCGACAACTTCGGCGTATCAGTTGCCACTGCTGGCGACATCGATGCGGACGGATACAGCGATGTTATCATAGGAGCTCATCAATATGACCAGGGTCAGATCAATGAGGGGACCGCTATGGTATTTTATGGAGCCCCTGTCAACTATAAGACAGTCCAAAACCTTCAAGTTGATCAGGCTGACGCCATGTTCGGGTTCTCAGTCGCATCCGCCGGCGACATCAATGCGGACGGATTCAGCGATGTAATAGTAGGCGCAAGGTTATATGATAATGGCGTGGGCCAGGAAGATGAAGGTGCGGCGTTTATTTACAAGGGAAGTGCTAACGGCCTGCTTTCTAATACCCCGGTGATGTTGGAAAGCAATCAATTGGACGCGCGCATGGGACACAAAGTAAGCTCCGCGGGCGATGTGAACGGCGACGGATACAGTGACATCCTTGTGAGCGCCTATTTATATGACAACCAACTCTTAAATGAGGGGAGAGTGTACTTACATCTGGGGTCACAAGCGGGAGTCAATGTTGTTCCTTTAAAAATCTTTGAGGGAGATCAGACCGACGCCCAATTGGGTACATCCATAGCTTGCGCAGGAGACGTAAACGGTGATGGCTACGCCGACATTATGCTTGGCGCTCAGTATTTTGACAATGGCCTAAACAACGAAGGAGCCGTTTTCATCCATCATGGGACAAATTCCGGCATCTCGGACACTCCCGCTTCAATTATCGAAAGCAATCAAATAGAAGGTGGGTTTGGGTCTGCCGTTGCCAGCGCCGGAGATGTGAATGGCGACGGATACAGCGATGTCCTGGTGGGTAGTTACTCCTATGATAATGGAGAAATTGATGAGGGTCATGTGTTTCTTTACCATGGCGGGGCTGAGGGGATTGGCACTAATGGGTCCGTGGCATTGTCAGGCAGCGATACCGGGGCATTGATTGGCTATTCAGTTGCAAGCGCGGGGGACGTAAATGGCGATGGTTACGATGATGTGATCGTTGGGGCGCCACAATTCGATTTCGGTGCCGTCACCGGGGGAATTGCTTTGATATATTATGGTTCGCTTACCGGGATCAGTGCAGCCAATAAAGTGTTTTTAAGCAAGAACCAGTTTGGCAGTTACTTTGGCGGATCAGTCGCAGGGGCCGGGGATATCAATGGCGACGGCTATGACGATGTGATTGTTGGAGCCAGCGATTATGATAACGGTCAGCTGAATGAAGGGGTCGTGTTTGTCTACTACGGTTCCAGCTCAGGCGTTGATCCGGCAATGAATTTACTTTTGGACAATAACATTGCCAATTCGAGTTTTGGCGGTGCAGTAGCAGGCGCCGGCGACGTCAATCGTGATGGGTATGCAGACTTCGTCATCGGAGACGACGGATATACAGTTATGGTCGGACAGTCTTACGAGGGTGCGGTTTTTATCTATCTTGGCTCTGCAAATGGTCCCGTCAAGTCCGCTACCATTGAGTCAAACCTCGCATTCGTTCACTTTGGCATCGCGGTATCATCTGCGGGAGATGTCAATGGAGATGGCTATGGCGATATTATAGTCGGGGCACCTTATTACAGTGTTGGTCAGAATATGGAAGGTGCGGCATTTATATTCCATGGCTCTGCCCAGGGTGTTGTTGCCGCTAACCCCAAAATCCTCCAAAGCAACCAGGCAGACGCAAATATGGGCGCGTCTGTTTCCGGTGTAGGCGACGTCAACGGAGATGGATACAGTGACGTAGTCGTCGGAGCTCCAAGCTATGACAAAGGTCAATTGGATGAGGGCATCGTCACGATTTATTACGGTACTGTTAATGGAGTCAGTGAAGTTAGCCCCGCCCCAACCATACTCGAACAAGATATTGCAAACCAGCACTTCGGATACGCTGTCAAAAACGCAGGAGATGTGAACGGGGATGGGTACGCTGACCTCGTTGTGGGGGCTGGTGATTTCGATGGACCAAATGCCAATACGAGCAAAGGTAAGGTGCTCGTTTATCATGGTTCCCGTAGTAGCATCAAAACTTCCCATTCATTTAGTATCGCGGGAAGTAAGGACGGAGCCAATCTCGGATATGCCGTCTCCGGCGTGGGCGATGTAAATGGCGATGGATACAGTGATATCGTAGTTGGCACACCGCATGCCGACAACGGTCTGTCACTCGACGTAGGTAGTGCCTCAGTATTCTATGGCAACAATAACAAAGGCCTCAGAAACAATGTGCGGCTGCTCAACACCGGTTTTGCTAGCCCGCCAATTAATCACAATCAATTCAGCCAGCCCAATTTTGTGGCAGGTTTATTTTCAAAATCATTTATTGGAAAGAACAAAGGCAAACTGGTTTGGGAAACTAGAAGCGCCGGAACACCTTTTTCGAAAGTGGGCATTTATCCTATCACGACCAGCACTCAGTTTACGGGAGCCTCTGCCAGCTTCACAACCATGTCCGGCGTCAGCCATTTTTTAGGAAATGTTCTTCTCAAAAACGGCATCAGCACCAAGGTCCGCGTACGTGTGCGTTACTCGCCTGTGCTGGCCATAACAGGTCAAATGTACGGCCCATGGCGGTACGTGCAGGCACAACTTGCGGGCTACAACAATGCGCCGGTACCCCAAGAAGCAATGTCCGAAACAATCAGACCGAAAGTCACAGGTTCAGTAACTGAAAAATGGCAGGCTGACATCAGCGTCTTTCCCAACCCGGCGACAGACGAAATTCATATCCAGCATGACCATCCCGACCTGATAAAGAGCGTAAAAATATTCAATCTAGCTGGAAAAGCGGTCGTCGAGTCGCACAGCCCGACTTCAAAGATTGATGTAAAAGGATTGACGCCCGGCTCATACATTTTAATCATCAGCCATTTTGACGAATCGCAGACTTCGAAAAAAGTTCTTATCCATTAGTACGCAAAAAGTACATCTGCAAGTCATACAACCTGCCAGCGAGCTTATCCTCATTGGCAGGTTATTTTTTGAATCGACCGTCTACTAAGCAGTTCCTGTTCGCTGCTCACTGGATTACGTTTCAGGGCGATACGATCACGAAGTTTGGGACGGCTATACCCGCCTCTTTCCAATTTCTCTTTCAATCCCAAACTACGATCACGATGAAACACACCTACCTCAAACTGCTACTAGCCATGCTGGTAACAGGCACGACATTAGCCAGCCTTACCTGGAAAAGACATTTATTGCCCCTCTTTGCTAAACCCAAAACAGAAACCG
>NZ_CAMLSE010000028.1 GCF_946482605.1 uncultured Dyadobacter sp.
CAGCCACGACCGTTTTCATTTCCAGCCCGCTCAGCGGCTTCTTTGTGGAATTGGAAATAACGACACCGGTCCAGAGCGAGTCGTTTTTTAAGCCCGGCACCACGTCCGCGATCGTCAGGTCTTCGGTAAGGATAGAAACCTGCTTTGCCGGAAAGGTCAGATTCGCGGCGATACCACCAAACCGGCCAAACCGCGCCACCCGCGCATAAATTTCATTCTTACCCTTTTTCAATTGAACAGGTAAATGCATCCAGCCATAACGGTACATGTCCCCGCCGCGCGGTACTCCATTCAGGAAAATCATGTCCTGACCGGTAATGGTCAACAGGGCGGTTTGCTCCTTCGCCGAATGATAGGTCAAATAAACGTATCCATTCGAGAATGCATCGCCGCGAAAGCGGTGGGTCGAATCAGCCTTAACCTTCTTCCATTTCACTTCCCCCGCCTTCGGGTCGGTCAGCAGGACACTACCTTCTTGTGGTTTGAGTACACCTTTGTAAAGTTGGTAAGCGAGCTGGTCGGTGTACAAAGCCTCCCGCCCGTATTGATGACAAGGTCCCACCGCAAGCCCCTCCTCAAAATGATACACGGATTGCGCTTCGCTTTGAGAAAAAATAAATAGTAGTGAGAGTGTCGCAAAAATTCTTTTCATTGAAAGTGGTTTAGTGATCAGACAAAAACTAAACTTAATAAAAAATATCATTAAATAGTCGCTCAATATTTAATAATATAAAAATATATGCCGCGCAGAGCCGTAATAAGCGCTAAAATGGGACTTTTAAGGGCTATGGAGCTGAAATTCAAAAAATGAGCCGTAACTTTCGGCACACAATATCCGAATAATGATCTCAGATTTATTACAATCCTCCGTTCGATTTATCGCTCAACGTCAGTGGCTTATATGGCTGTGGAGTTTCCTGATCTTGGTTGCGTGCACTTGGCCGGGGAAAGATCTGCCTGCTGCACCCGTCTTAGGTTTTGATAAAATCGTCCACTCGGGCCTGTTTACGGTATGGGCAATTCTCGCGCTGATCATTTACCCTGAAAAAAGCCGGTTAGTGGTAGGATTAGGGATGGCTTATGGCCTGGGGCTGGAATTTTACCAACAGCTTCTGCCATTCGACCGCACTTTTGACTGGTGGGATGCCGTGGCAGATGCTGTTGGTGTAGTATTGGGATATGCTTTTATTAAACTAGCGCTTAAAAATTATCTCCAGCGCTTGTATTGATTGATTAATCCATTGGTAGAGCTGTCGTGATTAGCCACCGGCCAGTCATTTTGCAACTCGGGATAAATCTTGTTGGCAAGCTGCTTTCCAAGCTCAACACCCCATTGATCGAAGCTGTAAATATTCCAGATGATACCTTGCACGAAAATTTTGTGCTCGTACATGGCGATCAGGCTACCCAGAACTTTGGGTGTTATTTTCTTCACCAGGATCGAGTTGGTAGGACGGTTTCCGGAGAAAACCTTGAAGGGTGCGATCTCCTCGATCTCCGCATCGCTCTTACCCGCTGCTTTTAACTCAGCTCTTACTTCTTCGTCCGTTTTACCGTTCATCAATGCTTCGGTTTGCGCGAAGAAATTGGATAACAGCATTTTGTGGTGATCGCCCAGCGGATTATGACTCACTGCCGGTGCAATGAAGTCGCAGGGGATTAGCTTCGTACCCTGGTGGATGAGTTGGTAAAATGCGTGCTGCCCATTGGTGCCGGGCTCACCCCAGATCACCGGACCAGTCTGATAACCAACCGGCTGTCCGTCACGACCCGTGCTCTTCCCGTTGCTTTCCATATCTCCCTGCTGAAAGTATGCCGCAAAGCGGTGCATGTACTGATCATATGGCAGAATAGCCTGCGTTTGCGCATCAAAGAAATCGTTGTACCAGATTCCGAGCAGCGCCAGAATTACCGGAATGTTGCGTTCCAGCTTGGTCGTCCTGAAATGCTTATCCATATCGTGCGCACCGGCAAGCAGTTGTTCGAAATTCTGGAAACCGATGAAGCAGGCAATCGACAATCCGATCGCTGACCAGAGTGAATAACGGCCTCCTACCCAATCCCAAAACCCAAACATGTTTTCAGGGTCGATCCCGAATTTTTCAACTTCTTTCTGGTTAGTCGAAATCGCTACGAAATGCTTTTTCACAAATTCCTCGTCCGAAGCTTTTTCCAGGAACCAGCTTCTCGCGCTGTGGGCATTAGCCATCGTCTCCTGCGTCGTGAAGGTTTTGGACGCGATCATGAACAGCGTGGTCTCGGGGTTCAGCGATTTCACGGTTTCGGCAATGTGGGTTCCATCCACATTCGACACGAAATGTACATTAAGCCCGGCTTTGCCGTAAGCTTTCAATGCCTCGGTCACCATTACCGGTCCCAGGTCACTCCCACCGATACCGATGTTGACCAGGTCGGTAATTTCTTTTCCGGTATAACCCTTCCATGCGCCGGACCGCACGCGGGTCGAGAAGTCCTTCATTTTGGCAAGGACTTCGTTCACATCGGGCATTACATCCTTGCCGTCCACCAGAACGGGTTCGTTGGAACGATTGCGCAGGGCAGTATGTAAAACAGCGCGGCCTTCCGTCGCATTGATCTTCCCTCCTGTAAACATCTGCTCGATCGCCTCTGCCAGCCCGGCCTCTTCTGCAAGCTGCACGAGGTACGAGCGCGTACGCGAGCTGATCCGGTTTTTGGAGTAGTCCAGTAATATATCCCCAAAGCGGATGGAGAATTTTTTATGACGATCGGCGTCTTCCTCGAATAGGGTCTTTAAGTGCTTTTGTGAAATGGTTTTGTGATGGGTTTTCAGCTTTTTATACGCTGCCAACTTATCAAAGGGGACGTTCGAGAGCATTTCTTTGGGCGTTATGGTAAAAAATCAACCTTGATCCTGCAAAAATATGATTTTACGGCACTTAATACGTTTTTTCCTTATCAACTCGCCTGGCAAACGCCTCGGAAATACCCTACCGACTCGGCTATACCAGCCAGTGGTTCTTTCATATCTTTCTCATATTCAAGGCTGCATGAACCCGGGTACTTCACTTTCCTGAGCATCTTCACAAATGCAGGAATATCAATAATTCCTCTTCCGAGTTCACAGGTTTTCCCCTCTTTGGTCGCTGCCGTCACGTTTTTAAGGTGAATGTCGAAAATCCGCTTCGCATACTTGCCCAGATCTGCGACTGAGTCCTGGTTATCGCGGCGGTTATGGCCCATGTCGAAACAAAGCCCCACGCGCGGATCGAGGTCCTTCACCAGGTTGTACACCGAGGCGGCATTCGGATAGAGTTTGTCTTCCGGCCCGTGATTGTGGATCGCATAACGGATGTTATACTCCTTCACCTTTTGCTCCACATATTTCAGATCGTCGTGGTTCGGTATCCCCACGATCAGATCCACCCCTACCCGTTTGGCATAATCAAATGCATTATCGATCTCCTGGTGGTTTTTGGTGTAAATCGGGCCCACGGCGTAACCCGTAACGCCGGCGTCTTTCAGTTTCTGGTGGAATGCGGTAATCTCCTCGGCAGTACTCTTGTAAGGCAAATGGAAATCCTTGATGCATAGATAATGAACATCTGTTTTCTTCATCATTTCAAGGGCTTCGTCCAGTTTGAAATGCACAAAGCTGTAACCGGCCATGCCAAGTTTGAAAGTATCTTCTTTTTTGGCCTCGGCCTTTCCAGCCTGGCTGTTTTCAGGCAATGCTATCATACTTCCGGCTACCAGACCGGCGATGCCCTTTTTGACGAATGTTCTTCTTGAATTCATTCCTTTACAATTAATGTTGATTCGTTACTTCTATAAAGACGAGGACGCGCGAATTTACCACCTATCCCTAAATCTTAAGTTTTATTCCGACCCGGTTGATCAGTCCCGTCAGCAGAATGACCAGTAAGGAGAAACAGAGCGACTTGATCAGTCCTATCACTCCGGTTCGAAGAAACAAAGGCAGGCTGATGCCGAGCAGCGTGATCACCGCGTACCATATATAAGGAATAAGATAGCAGGTTAAAGTGGCGGTACCGGCGGGCCTCAGCACATTAGCCCAATCCTTTTGCTTTTTCAGATCAACCAGCCAGAAAAAGAATGCGAACGCGATGAAGCTGATGCCCGAACAAATGCCAACCCAGGCCGGTGTAGCCCTGATCTTGGAAATTCCCCAGAATGGCCTTGTACCAAAACCATAAAGTAAACTCACGGCCCCGAGTGCCAGTAACACCCAAAGGAACCTGCTTCCAGCCGCATTCTCCTTGGCATAACTCCTGTAAATCGCCGAACCTGTCACACCGGCCATGACAAATGCGGGCATTGAACCGCTACCTACAATCCAGACATATTTTTGAACAGGTTCCAGAAATGCCAGCATACCGGCAAAATCGGCCAGGTTGAAGAGAGCAAAAAATAACCACCCGGCAATCACCCAGGCCAATCGCTCCCGGGTGAACAGGAACGTAACCGCCCCGAGCAGGTAAGACCAGCCGATCAATCCCAGAATACCGTACCAATGCGTTTCCATCCACGAAGGGTTCTCCGGATCGCCTCCCTTGTACACCCAGGCGAGTACCGCCAGCAGCAGGTAGCCGGCCACTTTCATCGCAGTATACAAGCCGCTCTTTTTTGGATTGGCCGGGTACACATTCCAGATAAGGAAAAATGCGATTACCATCCCGATCTCCCATACATATTTGCTGACCACCATCGCCGAACCAGCAATGTTTTCATAGTTTACGATGAAAATACCCATCAGCAGCAATGCGAATGTCCTTTCGGCAATGTGCCGGAGAATCGTCCCGTCGCTATCTCCCTTCTGCCGCCTGCTGGCGATCGCAAAGGGAATGGACAGCCCGACGATAAACAGGAAGCCCGGAAAAACGACATCCGACAGCCCCATGGCATCCTCAGCCGCCTTACTGTGTTTGAGCCAGTCGGGAACGTCTTCGAGCGACCAGAGGTCGTTCACAAAAATCATGAGGAACATGGTAATAGCCCGGAACACATCGATCGAGTCCAGACGGAGCGAGGGGAATTTAACTTGATTCATCAGTAAAATTAGGTTTAGGAAGACCTAATATAGTGGTTTTTCCTTTTCCGCCCGCTCAGCGGTTACAAAGTGCTCACTGCCGCTTTTGTCGGTTTCACTTCCCGTTTTTTCCGCCTAATACAATCTATCCTCCCCTGGCTTGTTTTCGTGCTTATTTTTAATTGAAATATCCTGCATTACAGGAGCACACCCGCAGGCTTGACGTTATAAAACCTTTTCTTCCAAACCTTCGTCTTGAAACCGGATACTTTTTTGTTTGAAATCGCCTGGGAGGTCTGTAATCAGATCGGCGGGATTTTTACGTACATTAAATCCAAAGTTCCAACGATGGTGGACACCTATGAAGACAATTACATCCTCATAGGGCCTTACAATGCGGACCAGGCCAAACTGGATTTCAAGCCGATCCGCGACTTACCCGAATGCCCCTTTTCACGAACGATCGACTACATACGGAGCCTGGGCCATGAAATTCACTATGGGTTCTGGCTACTCGAAGACGCCCGTCCCAAAGTACTGCTGATCAAACCGGCTTTTTCGGCAGACGAACTGAACGATATCAAAGCAAGAGCGTGGCACCGACATGGTATTTCAACCGTCGCACCCGACGCCCTGACCGACGAGGTGATTGCTTTCGGGGAAGTTACCCGGCTTTTTCTGACGCGGTTTATTGAATCGATCCCGGTGCAACGGGATGTTGTTGCACATTACCACGATTGGATGTCGGCCGCCAGCCTACCGGACCTCGCATTTGAAAAAACCAGGCTCGCGACGCTCTACACCAGCCACGGAACATTGCTCGGCCGGTACCTGGCTCCCAACGAGGCGCGGTACCATCAGCATTTCACCGGCTATCAATGGCAGGAAAAAGCGCGGCAATACGGAATCGAAGGCAGGGTGTCGATTGAACGGGCAGCAGCCCGGCACGCACATGTGCTCGTTACCTGCAGCGACGCAATTGCACGTGAGTGCGAGACCTATTTCAACCGGGCACCGGACAGCATTATACGAAATGGGATCCATCAGAAACCAGGCGTTGGTCATGAGGTGTTTGAACTGCATTTGCAGAACCGGTCGAAGATCGACGCATTTGTAAGGGCATTGTTCTCACCAAGTTACCATTTGAGATCAGACAAGACGCTCTACTTTTTCACTTCCGGCCGGTACGAATACCGTAACAAGGGCTTCGACATCACCCTGGAAGCCATGGCGCGTTTGAACAAGGAGCTGGCGCGGATCAACTCGGATATTACCGTCGTATTATTCATTATTTCCAAACAGCCATTCCATAGTATCAAGCCCGATGTACTCGAAGCGCGCCAGCGTTTTCAAAACCTTCACCAGATCTGCAAAATGATCGGTTCCAGGCTGGGGCCGCGCATGTACTCGCACGTCACCGGGTCGGGCGCTCCCCAGGTGCCGGACCTCAACGGGCTGATCGATGATGAGTTGCAGATTACCTGGCGACAGGCAATAGCACAGTTCAAGCGGGACGGCTTGCCCCCTGTTACGACACACCATTTGCACGAAGCGGACGGCATTACGGAGTTTTGCAGGGAAGCCGGATTAAACAACAGCGAAGACGACCGGGTCAAAGTCATCTACCATCCGGATTTTATCGAACGGGCCACCTCCCTTTTCTCCCTGGATTACCTTGAATTTGTAAGAGGCTGTCATATGGGCATTTTTCCTTCACTCTATGAACCCTGGGGCTATGCGCCGATGGAAACCGTGATGCACGGCACACCGGTCGTAACCAGTGACCTGACAGGTTTCGGGCGCTATATGCAGGAAGTTTCATCAGGCAACGAGCCTCGTGAGCTCAAACTGCTTTCCCGCAGCGAACAAACTGACGAAGAAGCCATTACAGAGCTCACCCAACTCCTCAACGCCTTTGTCCGTACGTTCTCGGAAGAGCATTACATCCCCAGGGCCAGCCTCCCCAAGCTGGTCGTGGATTCGCTATGCTGGGTTGAGCTGGAAAGGCGTTACCGTGAAAATTACCGGCTCGCATTGATGCGCTACCAACCGATCGCCGGTTTGTACTAGCCTCACGGCAGCACCTTCGCGTCGGTTAAACATTTACTTCCGATTTGTAAACCTTAATCCCTATTTTTGACGTTTCCGATCAGACCAATTACCCTTGAATGCAGTACAGCCGGGAACAAATTCTTCAACTCGCACCTGACGATGCTTCGGCGAAAGCGGGCAGGCAACTGGCGAGCCGCTCCAAATGGATTACAACCGGTGCCAGTGCCAAAGCCTTGTGGGGAGATTGCCAGGGCAGCGGTAAAATGCCTTATCAAACGATCATCGACCTGACCAACATTGCATTTAAATGCAGTTGTCCGAGCCGGAAATTTCCTTGCAAGCACGGTTTGGGCCTGTTCCTGCTCTATGCCGAAGATCCTGGATCCTTTGAAACTCCTACGGAACCACCCGCGCATGTTGCCGATTGGCTCGAAAAGCGACAGATCCGTGACGCAGCACGGGAGCCAAAGGAGGAGAAACCCGTTGATGAGGCGGCACGAACGAAACGCGCCGAGTCCCGGGAAAAGAAGGTCAATGGCGGCATTGAGGAACTAAGGGCCTGGCTCAGTGATATCATCCGCACGGGCATCATGCATGTGCCCCAGCAAGCTTATCAGTTTCAAAGCAACATTACAGCCAGGATGGTCGACGCACAGGCAGGCGGACTGGCCAATCAACTCAGGCAGATCAATCAGCTCAATTTCTTCCGTGATGGCTGGCAACAACCATTGCTCAAACGGCTGTCGGGTCTGTATATGATTACAGAAGGTTATCTCAACCGGGAGACATTACCACCCGCAGTTGTCCGTGATCTCGCTACAATCATTGGCTGGACTATCCCCAGGGAAGAGGTTTTGCAAAGCGAGCCCGTTACCGACCATTGGATCGTTCTGTCGCTCACAACCTCGGAAGAAAGCAACATTACCACCGAAAAAATATGGCTGTACGGCTCTAAAACCAGCCGGTATGCATTGCTCCTGAACTTCTATGCCGGAAACCAGCCATACCAGACGCTGCTTTTCCCCGGAATGCAAATTGAGGCCGACATCGTGTATTATCCGGCTTCGGTACCGATGAGAGCGCTGATCCGGTCACAACAACCTCCTGCGGCTCCACTGGCAAAAATACACCTGCCAGACTCGCTGACGGATGTTTACGCCGACATCACTGCAACTCTGTCGCAGAACACCTTCATGGAGCAGATCCCGTTTATGATCGAGGGAATCCGCAATGTACTATTCGGCGAACAATGGTACATGACCGACCGCCTCGGGCAAAGCGTACCCCTGGCCAACCCGGAAGGAGATTGCTGGAACATGCTGGCATTCTCAGGCGGGCGACTGTTCTCGGCCTTCGGGGTCTATGAGCAGGGCAGGTTCGAACTGCATTATATCTGGACCTCCGACCAAGCCATTTTTATCAAATCATGAACGCAGAGATACTGAAAGCAGCCCTGCTCGGCACCGACAGATACGTACCCGAGCTTCCCACGGACGCTCCGGCTATCTATCCGAAGATCGCTGCGATGCCGACGAGCAAGGAAGACCGTTTTCTTAAAATGGCTTTCACCTCGATCCTCTACGAAGAAGCCGGGGCTAAGCCGCTTACTATTGACGCGCATCCGGTGGAATGCCCGCCGGAGACACGTCCGGTGATCATGGGGCCGCTTGCAGCACTGACGCAGACGGCACTTGCAGATCAGAATGAGGTGCTGTTCGGGTTTCTGGCATTTAAAATAACCCAAAAGAATGAAGTGATATCGCCGCAACTCATACCAACCGTCCTCGACAAAGCGCTGGAAGCCAAAAAGGATAAGCAAAGACTGCTGGCTATCTGCGGGATAACGGGCCAATGGCTGTGTAATCTGAACCCGAAATGGAAGCCGCTCGCTATGGCTGACGACGGCGAGGAAAACGTCTGGGAAACGGGCGACGTCGAGCGACGGAAAACATTCCTTGCAAGCCTTCGCAGCACAGATCCCAAAGCCGCCGTCACACTTCTGGAAAGCACTCTGAGTGAAGAAAATGCAGGGAACCGGCTGGCGTTCCTGCTGTTGCTGCAAGATAGGTCCTCCCTTTCCGACGAGCCGTTTTTGCAAAAGCTACTCACCGATAAGAGTCAGAAAGTAAAGGAAACAGCCACCGGCATGCTTCGGAAAATACAAGGTTCGGCCCTCAATCGGCTTTACCTCGAATGGCTGTTGCGCATGGTGCAGGTCCGGGAGGAGCGACATTTACTTGTTACAAAGAAGAAGGTACTAGCGATTGCGGACAATGTAATGCCCGAGGAAAATGTTTTCAAGACCGGTATTGAAAAGGTAAGCAAGGAAAAGGGCGTGCAGGACCACGTTTTCGTAGCAGGCCAGTTGTTGTCTTTCATGGATCCGGCGATCGTTGCGACCCGGCTCGGTGTAAGCGACCAGGAACTGATCTCCCTGTTCCTTCAACACCCGGCCGCGAATGCATTACTCCCCTTCCTGACCACTTCCGCTGCCGAATTCCGGAACAAAGCCTGGGCACTGGCGCTGCTCCATCGCGGGGACGCGCGGGATATGCGATTGCTCGATGCATTGGAGCCCAACGAGCGGCTGCCTTTTTACCTTCAGTTCCTGAATGGCAATGCGCAGAACCTGTTTTCCTACCTGCTCGACGACACTTATGCCGTGTTACCTGCCAGGCTGGCCGAGCAATTGCTCGATCATCTTTCAAAATTCCCGTACCATATCACACAACCGGTTTACCAGCGGCTTGCATTGCATTTACCTGCACAGATCATGCCGGTTTTGAAAAAATATGCCGAAGATCCCCGGCAGGATTACCAATTGAGATACTTCAAGAATCAGGCATCCGAAATGATGCGGTTGCTGGAACTAAGAAAAAACATAGCCTAATATGTCACAAAACATGTTGAGACAAGCTGCCGAGACACAGTTTGCCCAAGAAATTGAAGAAATAAAGAAGCAGGACAGGCACACCCGTCCCGAAAACTGGCTCCTTTCCCCTCACGCCGTGGTGACCTACCTGATGGGCGGAACGCTTGCCAATGGATTCATCGTCGAACCCAAGTACATCGGCAATCGCCGCCTGATGGAAATCGCTGTGGCGACGCTCACCACAGATCGTGCATTGCTGCTCTACGGTTTGCCCGGAACGGCCAAATCGTGGGTTTCCGAACATATCAGCGCTGCCGTCTCAGGCGATTCCGGTCTGGTGATTCAGGGAACGGCAGGTACTGGTGAAGATTCGGTGCGATATGGATGGAATTACGCACAATTGTTATCCGCTGGCCCGGTTCCGGAGGCTATTGTGGAAACTCCGGTGATGAGAGGGATGAAAGAAGGAAAGATCGTGCGGGTGGAAGAGCTTACGCGCATTGGCTCCGACGTGCAGGACAGCCTGATCACCATCCTCTCCGAAAAAATGCTGCCGATCCCGGAGCTCAATACCAAGGTGATGGCGGTGCGCGGCTTCAACATCATCGCGACGGCCAACAACCGCGATAAGGGTGTCAATGACCTTTCCAGCGCATTAAAGCGGCGCTTCAACACAGTGATCCTCCCCGTGCCGGAAACAATGGAAGAAGAAGTGGAAATAGTGCAGCAGCGGGTCGCCAGTTTCAGTCAGGCCATCGACCTCCCCATTGAAAAACCCATTCTGGAAGAGATCAGCCGGATCGTGACGATATTCCGTGAGCTGCGCAATGGTGTTTCTGCCGATGGTAAAACCAAGCTCAAATCGCCCTCCGGTACGCTGAGCACCGCTGAGGCCATTTCGGTGATGAACAGCGGCTTATCGCTGGCATATCATTTCGGAGACGCGAGCCTGAAAGCGGACGACCTCGCGAGTGGTCTCATCGGGGCGGTTATCAAAGATCCCGTGCAGGACAAGATTGTTTTCCAGGAATATATGGAAACGGTACTGAAACAGCGCGACGGTTGGAAAGATATTTACCGGGCATGCAGAGAGATCATCTGAGCTATCCCGTCTGTTCATCAACCCCTTTTGCTAATAAAATTACATGTCCGTTCACCTTTTAGGGATCAGGCACCATGGTCCGGGCTCGTCCCGCCACGTCCTGAATGCGCTGGAAACAATCCGGCCCGACATTGTGCTGATAGAAGGACCGCCGGAAGGTGAAGCCATGCTGTCGTGGACCATGCATACCGACATGCAACCACCGGTGGCCTTGCTGGCCTACGTCCCCGACAATCCACAACAAGCTGTATTCTACCCATTTACCATTCACAGTCCCGAATGGAACGCGATCCTGTACGCCCTGAATAACGGCGTGCCGGTACGTTTTATAGACATGCCGCTTGCGCACAGTTTTGCGATCGGGGCGCAGAAGGCACCCGAAAAAGACCTATCCGTACATCCCGACGAAACGATCCGCAGAAATCCAATCTCCTACCTCGCAGAAATCGCGGGCTTCGACGATCCTGAGGAATGGTGGGAGCACCGTTTTGAAATAGCCCAACAACCCGGCGAAGTATTTGAAGCCGTTGCGGAAAGCATGACTGCGCTTCGACAGGCCCTTCCACCCCGCCCGGACCACCGCGAGGAGCTACGCGAGGCATTCATGCGGAAGGCCATCCGCGTCGCACAAAAGGAGCGCTTCGAGCGCATTGCGGTCGTATGCGGTGCGTGGCATGTACCCGCATTGACCACACTTCCCAAGCAAAAGGAAGACGACGCGCTCCTTAAAAATCTGCCGAAAAGCAAAGTAGAAACGACCTGGATCCCCTGGACCAACGACCGGATGTCTTTTGAAAGCGGTTATGGCGCCGGTGTGGAATCGCCCGGCTGGTACCGGCACCACTGGCTCCATCCCGACGACCAGGGCACGCTTTGGCTTACCCATACGGCCCGGGTTTTCCGCGAAAACCGCATGGATATTTCCTCGGCACACATCATCGAGGCCGTGCGGCTTGCAGGCGCTTTGGCCGGACTGCGCCAGCTCTCGAGGCCGGGCCTGAAAGAATTCAATGAAGCGACCGTTGCGGTGATGTGCATGGGTGACGCTGTATTCATGAAGCTCATCTACCGCGAGCTGATCGTCGGGAAGGCCTTCGGCCAGATACCGGACGGGACGCCGCAGGTACCCCTGCAACGGAACCTGGATCAGTTGGCGAAAAAATTCAGAATGAAAATACAGCCGGAGGAAAAGTTGCTGAAACTAGACCTCCGGGAAGAAAACGATTTGCAAAAAAGCATTCTTCTGCACAGGTTACAGCTATTGAACGTCGACTGGGGCACAATCGAGATCACAACCGGCAAAGGGACATTCAAGGAAGAATGGACGCTGCGCTGGTATCCTGAGCTGACGATCAACCTGCTTGAAAAAGCTCCCTGGGGGAATACGATCGAAGAGGCCGCGGGGAAGTACCTGGAAAGCAAAGCACGCCAATGCACAAGGCTGGACGAGATTACGCCACTGGTTCAAAGCGCGATCCCTGCGGATTTACAGTCGGCCCTCGCCGCCGCAATGCGTAAAATGGACGAACTGGCCGCCAGCACTTCCGACATTTCCATGCTGATGGACGCCTTCAGTCCCCTCGCGCAGGTAAGCCGGTACGGCAACGTCAGGAAGACGGACCGGGACACGATCGAATTGATCATGACCACCATTTTCTACCGGATCACGGCCGGCCTACCGGCTGGCTGCACAGGAATCGACGACGACCAGGCCACTGTCATGACCGATAAGATCCGTGAAGTTAACCGATCGGTGCAAATGCTCGAAAATCCGGCGCTGAGGGAAGCCTGGACCGAGACGATGTACCTGGTTTTCAAGTCCGACCGGAGTGCGCCGCTGATACAAGGCTACTGCTGTAAGGCGCTGTACGACAGCCGGGTATTGGATATGGAAGCGACATTTAATGCATTCTCCAGAGCATTATCAGTCAACAACGAGCCGTCCGCTTCCGCCAACTGGCTGGAAGGTTTTCTGAAAGATGCCGCCACGGTGCTGATACTGGATGATGTGATCTGGAATGTGGTAAATGAATGGCTGCAATCGCTGGAAGACGACATGTTCCTGCAAGTAGTGCCATTGCTGCGACGCACCTTCGCCACTTTCAGTAATGTAGAAAAAAACAAGATCGCCGGGCGTGCTAAACAGGGCAAAGCCGGAGTTTCCGTCGCTCAGAAACTGGATATAGATCACGAAAGGGCGGCAAAGGTGCTGCCGATGCTGCAAATGCTGATGGGCTTTTAAAGTAGAACCGAATGGAAAACAATGCCGTAAAAAGATGGCGTCTCGTACTGGGCAAGGAAACGCAGGACGAGCTGGAATATACGCTCACCAAAGAAGAGGCGGGTATCGACCGTACATTGGAGGCACTCTATAACTCCGAACGCAAAGGCGGCCTGGGCGCTTCCTCGCCCAATGTATCACGCTGGCTGGGCGACATCCGTGAGTATTTCCCGACGTCGGTCGTAAAGGTCATGCAGCAGGATGCATTGAAACGCCTCAAACTCACGTCCATGCTTACCGAGCCGGAAATGTTGGAAACCATTGTGCCGGATATCCAGCTGGTAGCGAATCTGATGACGCTGGGTAAACTCATTCCCGAAAAAACCAAATCCACCGCCCGTGAAGTGATACGTAAGGTAGTGGACCAACTGATACAAAAACTTTCCGGCCCGACCCAGCAGGCCATTACCGGCAGCCTCAACCGTGCTGCACGCAATGCGCGACCCAAGCATAACGAGATCAACTGGCCCGAAACCATTCGCAAAAATCTCAAACATTACCAGCCCGATTATCAGACCATTATCCCGGAGACGAGGATCGGCTATGGCAAAAAGCGCAGGGCATTGAAGGACGTGATCCTGTGCATCGATCAGAGCGGCTCGATGGGTACGTCCGTCATTTACTCAGGTATTTTCGGTTCGGTAATGGCATCGATGCCCGCGGTACGCACCAAAATGGTCGTTTTCGACACCGCCGTCGCGGATCTTACCGAGGAACTGACCGACCCGGTAGACCTGCTGTTCGGTGTACAGCTCGGCGGCGGAACCGACATTCATAAGGCGCTGACTTATTGCCAGCAGTTGGTTACCCGACCCCTCGACACCGTGCTCGTGCTCATCAGTGACCTCTACGAGGGAGGTAACGAGGTGGAAATGCGAAAAAAAGCAGCTCAGCTGGCCGACTCCGGCGTCCAGGTTATCACCTTGCTGGCCCTGAACAACGAAGGAGCGCCTTTTTACGACCATCAGAATGCAGCCTTCTTCGCCAGCCTGGGCATACCCGTTTTCGCCTGTTCGCCCGATCAGTTCCCCGACCTCATGGCCACCGCATTGAGCAAACAGGATATTGCCGCCTGGGCAGGTTCGCATGACATAAAAATTTAACGCCGTCAACCGCTAATCATACCTCACCGGGCAAGTACCGCATCGACAGCATGGTGATGTCGTCAAACTGATTGGCGGCACCTATGAAATCGATCAGGCTCGCCAGGGTCGCTTCATTCATTTCCTTAGCGGCAACTTTGGTAGATCCGTCCCCGGTTTTGAAAAAGTCGATCAGATAGTTCAGCCCGTAACGCGCACCGGTGAGGTTGTTCGCATCGGTCACACCGTCTGTATAAAGTACAAATTTGTCACCCGGGTTTAACTGGAAACTGTGCGATTCATACACGAATGTACTGTCGAAGCACAGTGCCATACCGCCTTGCTTTTTAATCAGCTCCACATCCCCGTTGGCCCTGATAACGAGCGGCGGCTCATGTCCGGCATCTACATACTCCACCACCCCGGTTTTGACATTCAGGATACACACAAAGGCGGTAACGAACATAAATGAGGTGTTATCCTCGCTCAAAAATTCGTTGATGATCTTCACTTTATCGCAGATCGTGTCGTCATTCCGGTTGGAGAACTGACTTTTGAAAATAGCTTTACAAATAGCCATGAACAGCGCGGCCGGGATGCCCTTGTCGGAAACATCGCCGATCATGAAGAACAGCCGCTCGGAATCCATCATAAAATAATCATACAAATCACCACCTACTACTTTGGCGGGGTGAATGAATGCATGGAGATCTACCCCGGCTTTCGCAATGTTTGCCGGAACCGTCTTGGGCAGCATTGAACTTTGGATCTCCTTCGCCACGCTGAGGTCGTTCTGGATCGCGATGAGCTGTTGCCTGCCTTTTTCCAGATTGGCCAGCATTTCAATGTGTTCGACCGTTTTACTGATCGTAATTTCCAGATCCTCGAAGTTCACGGGCTTCGTCACAAAATCGAATGCACCGCGGTTCATAGCCGTACGGATGTTGTCCATATCCCCGTAAGCCGACACCATGATCGCTTTCAGCAGCGGGTTTTGCTTCTCATTGATCTTAGACAAGAAAGTCAGCCCATCCATGCCCGGCATATTGATATCCGAAAGGATAAGCGCTATATCCTCAGCTTCCTCCAGTTTAGCCAACGCCTCGGTACCGTTGTTCGCAAAAACGAACTCGTACTTTTTATCCCTGATCTGTTTTCTGAATAACTGGGAAATGAGCATTTCCATGTCCTGCTCATCGTCCACGCTTAAAATCTTGATTGCCATTATGATATGATTGAATGATTTTTCAAATTCTTTGATAAAAGCCTAAGCCGGGATCACGATCCGGAACTCCGTGCGTTCGCCGGGAACAGAAGTGACGCCGATCTGCCCTTTGTGCGTCTCCACAATGCTGGAATAGGTAAGCGAGAGGCCCAGTCCCGTGCCTTTGCCTTGCGGCTTGGTAGTAAAAAAAGGCAGGAAAAGTTTGGAAACGATATC
Source organism: uncultured Dyadobacter sp. (assembly GCF_946482605.1). The sequence continues at coordinate 15,860 of NZ_CAMLSE010000028.1, forward strand.
TTCCGGTATCCCTATTCCATTGTCGCTGATCCGTATTTCCACCTCATTCGCTTCCCGATGCGTGGTTACTTCGATCACCGGTTCGTAGGCCAGGTCGCCCCGCTTTCGCCGCTCGTTTACCGCATAGCAGGCATTATTGACCAGGTTTACGACTACCCTGCCGAATTCGCCTTTTGCAATGGATACTTCGCCCACAGCCGGGTCCAGGTGATAGGCCAGTGTTACATTAAACTCCTTGTCCTCCGCCCGCACGCTCTGATAGGCAAGTTTGCTGTATTCTTCGAGCAGCAGGTTGAGTTCCACGGGCTCCATGACGATACCATCGGCGCGACTTTGCGAAAGCATTCCCTGGATGATCCGCTCGATCCGCTTGCCATTTTCATTGATTTTCAACAGGTTCTGAGCAAGTGTATCGAGCAGTTCCTTTTCGTCGGCTATATCATCCTCATTCAGCTCTCCCAGCTCTTTCTCTACGATCTCCTTCATTTCATCGATCAGGCCCTGCGAGAGGCGCGAGAAGTTGTTGACAAAGCTGACAGGGTTTTTGATCTCATGCAGAATCCCTGCACTCAGCTGGCCAATCTCCGCAAGCCGGTTGAGTTCGATGATCTTCTGCTGGTAGACTTCAATGTCCTTATCGGTAGTTTCTGGCCCCATATGCACGGCTGTTTAAGGTTATATAGCGATTTTAGCAGATTCGGTTACGACAGGGAGGACGATTTCCACTTCGGTAAACTCGCCTTCTTTCGAGTGCATGCTGATCCGCCCTTTATGGTATTCAATGATATCTTTGCTCATATAAAGGCCCAGTCCGGTTCCCTTGGATGTGGGTTTGGTAGTAAAAAAAGGATTGAAGAGCTGCTCAACTTCTTTGGGTGGTATTCCCTTTCCATTATCCCTGATACGTATACAAACGCCCCCTTCCAGCAGCCAGCTGCTTACATTCAGCCGGGGTTCGAAGGTCGGGTCGGTCCTGGCCTTTTCTATCAATGCGTAGCAGGCATTGCTGATCAGGTTGGTTAATACCTGGGCAAACTCGAATGGCAGCAGGCTCACTTTCACCCCGGCCGGATTGAGCGAAAACGTCATATCCACATTGCTTCCCTTGTATTCATTCAGTATCTCCTGTAAAGCGGACCGCGCTTTCGATTCCAGGAACGGGTTGAGCTCCGTGGTGAAAAATTCCGTCGACTTCCCTTTCAGCAGCTTCTGCATATCTTTCACGATCCGCGTGGTACTGTTGCCATGCTCATAGATCTTTTCGAGGTTTTTACGCAGCATATCCAGTCCGCTTTCCAGGTCGTCCCTTTCGTCTTCGCTAAGTGTTTCGGTATGCTTGTCCGTCACTTCGGTGATCTCCGTCAGCAGCTTGCCCGACGACTGCGAGAAGTTGTTGATATAATTGAGCGGGTTCAGAATGCGGTCGACAATGCCTTTGGTGAGGCTACCCACCGATGCCAGCCGTTCCTGACGGATCAGTTCCTCCTGGGCCGATTTAAGGTTCGTCAGCGTATTTTCCAGATTTTCAAGAATATCCGTCTTGATATAGGCCGCAATCAAATGCTCTTTAAGGTTGCGTACCATGATAAAATCCCGCTCGACAAATGCGTTCTCATGGTCCGTATTTTCCAGCGTGATAAAGCTCTTGGCTTCGCCCTCTACCCGTATAATAATGGTGATCAGTGACTTTGGCGAATAGGCATCATTAATGGTGCTGTTCAGGTTTTCGTAGCGGAAATTGTTTTTAAGAAATATATCTTCAAAAATCTCCGTCCCGTTTTCCATATACCGCTGCTCGGCCTGGTCATAGCTCATCGTAACCCCTTCCAGCTCGTCGATGTCGATCCCGCCCGTAATGGCGATAAACTGATAGTTCCCTGTTGCACGGTTGTGGATCAAAGCGGAAGCGCTGTCGACGTTCTGGAAAAGACACAGCCGTTCGAGCACGAGCTGAAACAGTTTCCGGGTATTGACTTCGCTGTTAATAGCCTTCACAAAATCATCGATCCGTTCGAGCTGGTCGTTCGTGGCCGCCAGTTGTTCCGACTGCTGTTCCAGCTCTTCCTTCTGGCTCACTACTTCCTCGGTTCGTTCGTGGATGAGGTTTTCCAGGTTCCGGGTTCTTTTCAGCAAAAAACTCCTCCGTTGTTTGTTCAGAAAAAAGATACCCGCCGGAATCAGCAATGCATACAGTAAATAGGCCCACCAGCGCTGGTATAGTGGCGGGATCACGGTAAATGCGAATGAGGCTTCGGAGCTTTGGTTGTAGTAAATGTTCCTGGCCCTTACCCGGAAACGGTAATCTCCCGGCGGAATGTTCGTGTATTCTTTCTGATTCTTGGGCGACCACGAGCTCCACGTCTTGTCAAAATTTTCGAGATAGACCTGGTATTCCAGATTGTCCTGAGGGAGCATACTTGCCGCCGAAAACTCGAAGCTCATGTCGTTGAACTGGTATGCAAGCCTCACCGGATCGCCGGCCGCGACGCTATCCGCATTCGCCGAACCGATGAAACCATCGGCCAATACCGTATCACCCTTCGCGGCGACCCGGCGGATAAATGCAGGAAAAGCCCGGGCATCGTCCTTACGCAGTTTGAGGTCATAGCGTATCAGTCCGTCGCTTCCACCAAACCACATCACCTGACCGGCGTCCGGGTAGATCACATTGATATCCCGGTCCGAAAGCGGCAGGAAGGGCTTGATCACCTGCCGGAACTTTCCCTCGCCAGCTTTTTCAAACCAGGTAATGAACCTCGAATCGCCGTTGGTGGTCCAGATGTTACCCGCCGCGTCGGCCACGAGTTCACCTCTCCATACCGAGGCGGTATCGTTACCCGCCAGGTTCTTATAGGGCTCAAAACGGTCGGTAGCGGCATTGTACCGGAAAATTCCATCCGGATTACTGGTAAGTATCCCGTCGCCGGTTTGAACAATGTGGTTGAGCAAAGGCGTCGGCAGGCCATGCGCCTGCGTGTAGCGCTTCACCGTAATGCCGTCGGCAGCGAGCCTGATGACACCTGCCGCCGGCGTTTCGAGCCAGGCATTCCCCTGGGCATCCTCGATGATCCGCTCTATTTGCCCGGTGATCCCCTTCACGCGCCGGATATGCCGGGAGCGCAGGTCCAGGATCTCCAAACCGTTTTCCAGTCCGGCATACAGGACATCCGGCTTCACTCCGGAAGCACATACCGCCAATGCAAATTCCGATGATAGCTGCGAAACCGACTTGTCGACCTGGAAAACCCCTTTGCTGGTAGCCACGTAAAGCGCCCCGTTAAGAACGGTCATCGACCATACCGCCAGCCGCACAGCCCTGACCGGATTAAAGATCTCTCCATCCAGTACGTACAGTCCATTGCTCGTCCCGCAGTAAATGCGCCCGTCAAACCGGATCACATCGTTGATCTGGCCGCGCAGGTTATTATCCTCGTCATATTCGGTGATCGGCGAGGCGATGTCGAGTTGCGCAATCCCGTTGTTCATAGCCAGCCATATGTTCCCTGCTTTGTCCTGGATCCAGGCGTTGACACGCTCGTCCGTCAGCCGGTAATTTTCACTGATCACGCGGGCTACCGTGCCGCTCTGCGGATACACAAACACGATCTGGCCATCCTCCACCATCAGGGCCATGGTACCGTCGGCCAGTATCCGGGCCCCATAAAGTTCCTTGTTGGCCACAATGCGATTGGCCTCCTCGGAAAACCGTGTCAGCCGGCTGCCTTCCAGCCGGAAAATACCTTTGCTGCCCGTCAACACGATCATTTCTTCTCCTACCGGGAACAAGGAGGTCACATCGGGAAGCCCCTGTGGCCCATCAGCAGGAAAAATCGGACTAAAAATACCCTCGTTGAAGGTGCAAAGTCCGGCCCCCTGCCTGAAAAGATATACATTGCCGTGCACATTGAAAGCTGCTGTAATGGGCCGGGGAGAGTCCCATTTCCGGAGCCGCTTTCCGTTCCAGAGAAAAATCTGCCGGCTTGCCACAAAGTAGATACCCTCGGTGGTTTCCAGGATCGTATTGATCGCGCCGAACCCTGAAATCTGGCGACTAATGGACCTGAACACGAGTTTGCCTGTCCTGTCTTTGGCCAGATAACCAAACTCGTCCTTTCCTCCTACCAGGATACGATCGGAACGGTCCGCGTGCAATGCCGACACCTTACTGATTTTCGCGGTAGGAATGGTTTTCCAAAAAACTCCGTCGTATTCCAGTACGCCCGCAAAATTGCCAAAATACAATACGCCCTGGGAGTTGGCGGTCACTGCGAAATTCTGACTGTGCGCCTTATAATCGCGGGCGGAATACAGCCGCAGACCGGACGCAGCCAGGCGCGTATTATCGACCAGACGCTGCGCCTGCACATGGTATGCGAAGCATAGAGCAGATAACCATATATATCGTAAATATCTCATGCGTCAGCCGTTTTGAGTAGTTCAACTGCCTTTTCCGAGCTTTCGACCTGCTCACACACCCCACAATGGAAATCGTCCTCGCTCCATTGCATCGTACGGTAAAGCGCACTGAAACTATCGCGATCAAGGTGATAGAGCGTTCGCAATGCAGCTTCGGCGAGAGCCTCGACCGGTGAAGTTGCATTCGCGAGCAGAATGAATGTGGTTGCTTCCGAAGGATAGTCTTCCAGAGCACTGATCGCCAGCATTTTCGTCTTAAAGCCAAGCCTCGCAAAATCCTTATTAATCACATCGTGCAACCGGTCTTCCACGGAAAGCCGCTCCTGCGGAAAAGCATGGTGCAGTCTTTCGAGTTTATCCGATCCTGAAATGTCTTCAAAAAGCGGAATAACCTGTTTTTTATGCTCGGCAGGAATTGCCATGTTCAGTATTTCGAGCAGGTAGCTGCGGCTGTTCTCGCTCTTCGCCTGCATGGTGCCCTGAATGTAGTATAAACGCTTATCCTGGATCAGGATCGTGAGCATATTGATCAGCCCGGCCATTGCTGCCCGGTACTCTTCCGTTAGCTCGTCGGCAAGCTGCGAATTGTAGAGCTTATGACTTCGGGACAAATCGCGTTGCGAGGCCAGAAGCCAGGTCATGAACCGGATTTGCAGTACCGCTTCCTGGACAATGGCCGGTCTTTCGTTCAACCGGGCGCCGTATCCGCGCGCGGCCAGCGCCCTGAAAACCTGGTGTCTCACTGCCAGGTCCGGATGATTGAGTTTCTGTCTCAACATCCGGAGCGACTCGTCACCTTCCATTTGCATTACTAATCCGACAATGGCGATCTGAACGTCTTCCCTGCCGCCCGACTTATCAAAATGGTCATTCAATGCAGGCAGGACACGTTCGCCTATATTCCGGATCGCTTCGGCCGCAGCAGTTTGGTAATCCGGCTGACTCAGGTTTTCAAAGAGATAGGGCCAAAGCTCCGGGTTTCCATTCATTCCCGACGCACGCAGCGCGGCATTCTTCTGGGCCGCATCCTTTCCCTGCAGAAACGGGATCAGGTACCTGAATGCGAGGAACCGCTTCGACTGCCCCAGCATGTCGATGGCTTCCAAACGTTCTGTGGGAAGATCACTGCCTGCTTTGGCAACGATCTCGTCAAATGAGAGCGGTTTCAGAGGTTTATCGTTTGCCTCCGGTGCTCCTGCCGTCGGCTTGGTGGGCAGGATTGTCGTGAACACATTTCCGAGATTGGTAAACAGGTTACCCAACGTCGTCTGGTATTCTGCCTGCATCCGGAACGATGCGTAGGTCCAGCCGATCAGGATCGCCACAAATACGATCATGATTTCGAGTGGTTCACCCAGGCCTGCATACATGAGCGCAAGCAGGATCACCCCTGCGAGGATGTAGCCCGCGGGTTTCGCGTAGATCTCGACCCGATTCTGAAGTTCCTGACTTTCTCCTCTTTCCAATGGCTGGTACAAGATCTGAAAGGATGTGTCACTGAAAGATTTTTTAACTGAAATACAGAGAAAACGGCTCAGGAGTATGTAAAAAAACACGGAGTATTTCAACGAAATAAATAGAATGGCCAGCCCGAGCACCAGGATGAGCGCTACCGGTAGAATGATAATTCCGGACACCAGGCCGAAAGTGCGGATCGCGAAACGGTAGAAAAAAACTTTTACCAGCAATTCGATAATCGAAGAAACCAGGAAAAATTGCCCCAGAAAAAGCGTGAGCTGCTCTTTCATGGGAAACTGGCGCTTCACTTCCACCGAAAAAATGAATTCACCAAAGTAGACGCCCAGAACCGGCAGCATACCCAGCAACAGCACGAGCTGATGGTAGTTGTTTTTAAAATAACGTCCCTCTTCCTGGCTATCCTCCCCTGCAAGGTCGGCGTCCCTGTGTTGGCGAACGGCCAGTTGTTCCCGATAATTACGGATAATGGCTACCATAAAACCCAGCGAAATCAGAAGCGAGGCCATACTGAGGTACAGCAGCTCTTCCGTTTCCATGGCCTTAAAGCCCAGTAGCACATTCACCACCAGGTAGCTGGCAATGGATGCAACCACGTCGCCGGTCGCAATGAGGCTGAAAATACGCTTCGCCTGTTCGAGGTTGAAAATCTTGGCCGAAGAATTCCAGAATGTGACATTGTTGACATAAACCGAAATCCGGTTCCAGATAAACATCGTCAATGCAACGCCCTTCCATTCGGTGATTTCATAAGCGAAAAGCATGAGCCCCACGGAAATGAACTGAAAGACGATCAATGCGATGCATAAGCGGGAAAAATCGAAATGCCGCTGCAATCCTACGTTGATCTTACCGATCAGAAAAAGCAGCAGCCCTCCGCCGATGTAGGCAACCGGCAGCATCGATTTGGCATAATTGACAAGAAACAGCGCATTGGCCACAATGTAGAACACGTAAATCGACACGCCGCTGAAAAAGGAATAGCAGAGCATCAGCAGCACGGGTTTTTCCTCGTCTGCTTTTACGTGTAATGCGGCGTAAACGGACTGTCTCGTTAGCATATCAGTCGTTGCTCAATGGTTTCCTGGCGAGATAAACGCCTTGTTTGAAAAAAAGGCTGACATTATCGTCTTCAAAAGTGAACCCGGTCTTTTCCGAAAAGCCATTCTCCTGGTCGCCGATGAGGTCGATCAGGTAGGCGTTCAATTCACGCAGCTTGGCCCAGTCTCCCTGTAATTCCGAATAGAGCCGATACTTGCTGTTGAAATTGTAGGTAAACGCCCTCGCAAGCCGGAAGTTCTCGAAACGGGCATTTTCCAGCAGGTAAAAGAAGGCCTCCTGGGTAATGAAATTCCGGTTGGCGACCAGCGATTCGTAGCCCGCCAGCCGATCCTTTTTCCTGAACATGTTGCGGTAGAACTGCACGGTACTGTCGTCCAGGATCGTCTGCCAGAGCAGGAATGTGCCTCCCGGTTTCAGTATCCGGTAAATCTCATTGATCATCCTGACCTGATCCGACGGCGGGAGTTCGTGCAATACCATCTTTGTAACGATCGTATCGAAATGGTTATCAGGATAATCCATGGCTGCGGCCGAGTTTTGCCGGAAGTCGGTGAAATGCGTTTCTCCAAGCAATTGCAGCAGCTGGCCTACCTCCGCCCGTGCGCGGTCCAGCTGGATGGCGCTGTATTCGAGCAGGTAATATGCCACATCCAGCGTGGGATGCCGGCTAATCAGCGCCTGGGTAACAGGACCATATCCTGCACCGCAGTCAAGAATACGTTGCCCGTCCTTCGGCTCAACGAGTTTGACCAGTTCATCGAACATTTCGTCACTAAAATTCGTCACGGTCTCGTACCGTATCACTCTGTCATCGTAGGAGTTTTTCATTATTATCGGGTTTACCATGGGGATCATAGGTTAATCATTAAGCGTAACATGGCGTTGAAGCCTTTTTGCGGCGTACGGTAAGCCTGATCGGCCCCATTCGCGCTGCGGATGCCGGGATCGGAATACTGTTCGTTCAGGATGTTATTGAGGATTGCCTGTAATTGGAATGCATTGTTGATTTTGTAGGTGATGGCCGCATTCACCAGTTTGTAGGATGGAAAAACACCGCCCGGTTGGGGATTCTGCGGCACCGAAGTTCCGGGTCCGACCCGCCTGCTCCCCACATAATTGAACCGGAGGTTTACATTGAGCTTCTCATTTTTCAGAAAAACCCCGTTCAGCCCAACATTGAAATGGTGACGCGCAATGTCTCCGACAATGAGCTTTTTATTCGTCACCACGTCGGAAGTAATGGTACCGGCGATAGAATCCTTTTTGGCGTTGGTAAATGTATAATTGCTCCAAATGCTCAGTGTCCGGGTAATTTTGTAATCCAGCACGGCCTGCACACCACCTACGTACGATTTGCCCGTGTTGTTCTTCTGCAAAGTGGTGGTGTTATTGTAGGGCACCGCTATTTCCTCGATAATGCCTTTGTAGATCGCGTAGTACCCGCTCACGTCCAGCCGCGCTCCTTTCACGGGTGAGAAATTGAACGACAGTTCGTAATTATTCACCTGCTCCGGTTTCAAACCGGGATTAGCTACCAGGCGTGTGGGGGCCGAAGTGGAATAACGGTCCCGGCTGGAAGCGTCCTGGAATGCCTGCGCATAAATGGCCTTCACGACAAACTTCCCCGGCGCGTACACGATCGCTACCCGCGGATTGAACTGGTTGCCGTATCCACCGGTAGTACGAATGCGATTATGGTCGAAGCGGCCACCCAGTGTAAAACGCAATGCCTCACTGGCGACATAAGTGCCCTGCGCATACGCACCGATGTTGTAATGCTCGAACAGGTTGCCGCCGGGTACATTGTCGAAATCACTCCTTCCGTTCTCGGTCGCGCTTACATAGTAATCGTCAACGAGCGTCGAGTCGATGGTGATCTTTTTATAGTCCCCCTGGATCAGGCTGTTACGAACTTCGAGACCTCCTACGATGTCCAGTCTTGTGGATGGTGTGTAGAGAATTTTGAGTTCATCCCGAAACTGCTGGGACTCCTGGTAGTAGAACTGGGTCCGCCAGAAAGGCGCCCTGCTTTTGATCAGGTCACTGCCTGTCAGCGCTTTATTGGAATAATTACGAACAGTAACGATCCGGGACTGGTCGTTGATCTGCGTGGTACGGAACTGGGCGGTGTTGATTATGGCCAGCTTGTCCTGGATGATTTCCTTTTCATAAATGGCGTAGTACAACGACTGCCTTGGCTGCCAGATGTTCCCGTTATCGGCCCCTGCACGGATATTGTCGTTCGCGTAGGTAATGGAACCCTGCACGCTCTGCCAGTTCTGGAAACCCAGCGTAAAGTCGCTTACTTTCAGGCTTCCTTTGATATAATATTGTTCCAAACGGTTGGAGTAGCCGATGGGGCTGCCGTTGAGATTGCCCTTCAAAGCCCCTTTGTCCAGCTCACGTGCCTTGGCAGCGCCCTGATCGGTCAGATTAGCGGCAGTAACCGTCCCGCCGGCATCTTTTACGACGTTGTACAGGGCATTGCCATTCCCGATCTGGTTATTGTTTACAAAACTGGCGGCAGCGGCTCCGGAATAACTCATCAGTTTACTGTAATCGATCGCATCGTAGTCGGCCGGGTCAAAATCGTATTCCTGGTATTTGGACAGGTCCTGTTCTTTGGAATAGTAGGCGCGACCGGTGAGCGAAAACAGCACGTTCTTCATCCGCGCGGCGGTGGTAAGATCGGCGTACCGGGTTTGGTAGCTGCCATAGCCCATATCGGCACGCAGACCGAAATTCCTGTTGTTTTTGATCACCTCGTAGGGTTGCTTGGTAATGACATTCACAACGCCGAGAAATGCATTAGCCCCGTACATGGTCGACGCCGGGCCATACACGATTTCGATCCGGCTTACATTGGTGACCGGAAACTGCCGGTTCCAATAGACAAAATTGCCCCAGAAGTCATTCTCCTCGATGCCGTTTACCATAAAGAGCGTCCGGTCGGTGTTGCCGGACCGGTAGCCGCGCTGGTAAATGTTGGAATAAGTAGAACCATAAGTACGGGAAACATCAAAACCGGGGAGGTCATTGAAAAGCGCTTCCAGATCGATGTAGCCCCGCTGCGCGATCTCTTCGCCGGTCAGCACCAGTACGGTCGCCGGAGCTTTGTTGATGTCTTCCAGTTTTTTGGACACCGAACTTACCTGAATAACGCGGTCGGTGGCATTTTTGAGGAGGTTTACAATGCGGGCAAATTTGGTAGAAACCGACAGGTCTCCCTCTGCCTCATACGACGGGTTCAGCAAGAGCATTTCCCTGATCGCCCTGGTACCGCTTTCGAGCGAGTCCATGGCGAGGTAAGTCTGCGCTATGAGCTTGTAGGCCACCGCCTTTTCATTATTGGAAAAGCCGTTTTCGATACAAGGGTTGAGCAAAGTGAAGACGTCCGTAAAATTACCGTTTCCATACCGCTTCTGTGCCTCCCCGATCTTGAACGCCCCGCAATCCTGTGCACAAAGGCGCTGAGGAAGGCAGGCAACCGAAAACAACAATATGTACACGTATCTTTTCATACTAGCCGGATAACTGCCTATGGTATTATTTTCTGATAGCTCACGTCCTTGCCGATGTAGGTGTTCCATTCATCGGTTGTGAAATTCCGTTTTACATTCTGGATGATCCTGGCATACAGCTGGTCGGGATTAATGTCCCAGACACGAACCGATTTGTCCGCGCCGCAGGAGATCAGCCGGTTGCTGTCGGCGGTAAAGCACAGTCCCATTACCCAGTTGTCGTAGTCATGTATGACAATGGGCTGTTGTTGTAAAAGAATGTCCTTATAATTCCACAAATGCACAGATCCGTCGAAGCTCGCGCTGGCCATCTGTTTTCCGTTGGGAGAGAAGATAATGCTGTTGACCGTGGAAGTATGGCGCCCGGTAATGGCATATCCCCTCCCGCTGATCGCATTATGAACGAGGTTCCATGCGTGCAGTGAGCCGAAATTATTGCTTGTAATCAGCCGCTTACCGTCGGGACTGAATGCCAGAGCCCCTACCTGAGTCCCAAGTTCGGCAAAGGTATAGATGACAGGCGCTTTTTTGAGGTTATCAAGATCGAAGGCCAGTAACCGGCCGTTGGTGGAACCGCACATGAGTACTTTGTTATCCGGACTGGCTTTCGCGGAAAGGATCGGCAGTCCAGAACGGATATGTTCCAGGGAATCCAGTGAACGTTCGGTGATCTTCCAGGTCCGGATCACCCCGTCGGCACTAACCGATATCAGCCCCTTGCCGGCGTAGGCAAGCGTGTGAATGGGGGCCTTGTGCGCGCGGATGGTTTCGGGCAATGCATTACCGATCTGGTAGCGCCATTGGAAGATCGCGCCCTGGTCCGAACCGGCCAGGACACTCACCCCGTCGTTTGTAAATAACGCCGAGCGGATATCCTGCCTCGTACCCCTGGGCAGCTCGAAGCTCTGAGGTCGCTGTGTCAGATCGTTAATATTCCAGATTTTGAGCGTGCCATCGTCGCTTCCCGATGCCAGCCTGGTGTGTCCCGGGTTGATGTCCAGCGTGCGAACTGCATCGCTGTGTCGCCGAAGCACCGTTTTGGCATCAGCTGCTTTGGCTAATGCATTGAAAATATCCGGTGAATCCTTATCATTGAACTTGTAGGCCTGTAATGCGAGCAACGCCGCAAGGTCGTCCCTGCTGTCCGGCATCTGGAACGATTGAATGGCGATCGACCGTGCTATGGCGATTAATCTGAGTTGTTTTTCCTGTTGCGTTGCAGCGTCCGCCTTTTTACGCGCCTGCTCAGCGACGCCCAGTAATGTGTCGCCGCGTAACTTTTCTTTTTGGATGGCCTGCCTGCCCAGCTCAGCCCGTTGCTCCGCCTCGCGTGCAGCCAATTCGCTCCTCCTGGCACGTTGTTGCTGCTCTACGGCCACGTTCTGTGCAATGCGGGCAGCTCTTTCGCTTGCTCTGGCTTTTTCCTCCTGCCGCTCGGCATTTTCTTTTTGCAACCGGGTGAGCTCGCGTTGCTGTTCGGCGATCTCCTGCTGCTGCTGCGCGATCCGGCTTTGTACCAATGCTTTTTGGGACTGTTCCTCGGCACGCTTTTTCTCGGCCTGCGCGGTCTGTCCTTTCACATCGGATTCCCGCAACGCCTGGCGCGTTTCGGCCTGAAGATAGGTCAGGTATAATACCGCCACGGTAGCGACCATGCCCACGCCTACTCCCAGCATCGCGAAAACCCTGCTTTGGCGCAATACTCTTTTCTGTCTTTCCTCCTCGTTTTTCAGCTCCGATTCGTGTTGCTTCCGGCTGTAATCGAGGTAATTGATGGCCCTTTCGAAATACGGGTCGTAACGTCTGGCCCATTCTCTGTTCGGCTGATTGTCCTTTTGCCATTTCAAACCCAGCTGCAATTCCGGGTTCACCCACAAACCCGCCTTGCCGTCCTGGTACATCAGTGCATTCGCGCTAAGCTGCTTATATAGTTTCGCAGATCTCATTTCTTCCCCGATCCATCGACCCAGACGCACCCAAAGCACCATAATGCGCTCTACCGTGAGATCAATAATGGAGTCCGGTGTGAGCGTTACTCCCGGATTAGGGCTGAGAAAAGAAACACCTTTTGCTCTGAATGCCTGTATGACGTCGATGAGCTGGTAGTCTGCGACCCCGGTGATCCTGACAATTTCACTGAGCGCAATGGGATGGAGCTCCGGCGTGTCGCTCGGGCCGGAAACGACCAGCGCTTTGAAGAGCTTTTCCGCCGCCAATTTCCGGCGGTCATCCAGCTTTTGGTTAAATATCTCCTCGGCATGAATGGTAATGGCATTTTTCATCGTACCGATGGCCTCATAGTCCGAGATGGTGATCAGCGCAGGATCGGAGGGCGCAGTCATCCATTTGTCCCAGGTACGGAGCAAAGCATGCTGCAAAATGGGCAGAGCGTCAGGACTTGTGCTGATTTCCTGTAAAAGCAAGGCTGTTAGCTCGGGTGCAATGACGCCGCCCGTTACTTCAATGGGTTTGACAATTACTTCCCTGATCTCTTCCGTTGTCATTTTCGGAAGCAGGTAATAGCCGGTATTGATCGCTTCTGTGAGCCCTTTGAATTCCGTGCAATTGTCGAGATAATCGGAACGCATGGTGATCGCTGCATAACAATCGCTTTCCCGTCCCTGGATAAGTTCCAGGATCAGCGCTATAAAAAGCGCTGTTTCGGTGCGCGCCTCGGTCAATGTGTGGCGGGCCAGGTCATACCGGAATATCTCCTCAAACTGGTCGATCACCAACAACAGCCTCCCTCCCCCCAATGCAGGGAGCAGCTCCATGATGGTGGCACGCATTCCCTCAGCCGTCATTTCATCCTCGTTCAGCCCAGCTGCGACACCCGTTCCGAACTTCTTCCGTAACTGCATTTTAAATGCGGCCAGGAGGTTCCTTACCGGATGCGCACCCGGCTTGAAAAGTACAACGTTCCAATCGGGCTGCCCGCTGCCGGCCGCTTCCAGAGAAGGGATCAGCCCGGCTTTAATGAGTGATGACTTGCCGCTGCCGGACGAGCCGATCAATGCCAGAAACCTGCCTTCCAGGAGTTTGTTTTTCAACTCCCGGATATGCAGGTCCCTGCCGAAAAACAGCGTACTGTCTTCGTACTCGTAACTTCTTAATCCTGGAAATGGGTTGGAAAGGTTAATGGACGGGGCCATGCTTTTCAGCTACCGGTTATCTTCATGACAAACTTGTTGCGGTTCTTTTCACCGGCATACTCGTAGGAAAATTCATCTACCCCATTCACAGTAAGAAAAATGCCTAACCCACCGATTTCCCTGTCTTCCAGGTCGGTTGCCAGGTATTCCGCGTCAGGCAATTTCCTCGAAAGCGGATCGAAGGGTTTGGCCACATCTTCCAGGATGACGATCAGTTCGCTGTCGGTAATCTCACCGAGTACTGTAAAATCCGCCACGATCCCTGCACGCTCATAGCCATACAGGATGATGTTGGTCGCAATTTCGTCCACGGCCAGGATCAGGCTATACGTCGGCTTTTTACCGAGTCCGGCCTGTACAGCAAGCGCACTGACGTATTCCCGGAGCGGGTCCAGTGAATCGACAACTCCGGGAAAACTTTTTGTTTCCATCATGCTGGATGTTATACTGGGTATTGATCAACAATGGTGACGCTGTGCTGCAAGCCTGTCTTTTCAAGCGTGTCTACGATCAGCTCCTGTGGTTTGACAATGTAAATGGCCAGTTTCGGGCCGATTTTCTGCTTGGAATAGATAAGTACCCGCAACCCGGCGGACGACATAAAGTTAAGATCCTCCATGTCAAGCACCAATGCGTCGATGCCCTGATTGGAGATTTTCTCGACTTCGGTCTGAAACACACGGGCCGACAGGGAATCCAATTCCCCGTGCAGGGTCAGGCGCGCTACCTTGTCTGCTACTGCTGATTCTATTTGAAATGCCATGATTGTAATGTTTTTAAAATGAATGGTTTGCTTTTTGAGGGGTAGATGGTTGGGCGTAGTCTGCGACTACGTCCGAGTGTTGGCCGGTCTCCGACCGGCTTTTAGAAACGTCACTGGTCAGAGACCAGTTTACGCTCGGACGTAGTCGGAGACTACGCCCAACACCCCAATATCTCTAACCTCTTCCTTACTTGCCTATTAATATGACCGTGGCCCTTCCCCCCACAAGGAAGCGTCCCTGGTCGTCCAGTTTCGGCTCCTTACCGATCGGGTAGATATCCTCTCCTGACGGCATATCGGTATTCACGGACAGATGCCAGCTCCTGCCCGCGGGAAGCGCCGGCAATTCGTAGTACAATGCATCCCAGTAGGAGTTCATCGCCACATACACAGTGTCGTCTGCAATGGTGCCGCTTTTTGCATGAGCGCCATCGAGCATAAATGCCAGACACCGGCTGGAACTTGCAAAGTCGGGTTGCCATGCCTGCGTGCCATGGAAGCTGATGTCCGGATAACCGCTGCCCACGTAATCGCGGTGCTGAAAATGCGTACGGCTTCTCAAAACCGGGTGTGCGCGGCGGAAACGCGTGATATTGCTTGCAAAATGGTAGATGTCCGCGTTCTTATCCAGCAGGTTCCAGTCGATCCAGTTCAGCTCGTTGTCATGACAGTAGGTATTGTTGTTACCCGACTTTGTCACACCCATTTCGTCCCCTGAAAGGATCATCGGAACGCCCTGGCTTACCATCAGAATGGTCAGCGCATTCTTGATCTGCTTGTGACGAAGCTGGTTAATGAACGGATCATCTGTTTCACCTTCCACCCCGCAGTTCCATGAATGATTATCATTACCGCCATCATTGTTATGTTCTCCATTCGCTTCGTTATGCTTTTCATTGTAGGCGAAAAGGTCATAGAGTGTAAAACCATCGTGACAGGCAATAAAATTAATGCTCGCGGTCGGGCCGCGATAGTGGTACAGATCCGGCCACCCCTGAATGCATTGGGCGATCTCGCCCACCAGTCCTTCGTCGCCTTTCAGAAACTTCCGCACCGAATCGCGGTACTTGCCGTTCCATTCTGCCCAGCGGCCGTATGCCGGAAAGGAGCCCACCTGATAAAGGCCGCCCGCATCCCAGGCCTCGGCCACCAGCTTGCATTTGGCAAGGATGGGATCATATGCGAGGGATTCCAGCAAAGGCGGATTGCTCAATGGCGCACCGTTCTGATCACGGCCCAGAATGGCCGCGAGGTCGAAACGGAAGCCGTCGATATGGTAATCGGCCGCCCAGTAGCGCAGGCAATCCAGTACCATGTTCCGCACGACAGGATTGTTACAGTTCAGTGTGTTTCCCGTTCCCGAGAAATTGAAGTAGTAACCTTCCGGCGTCAGCATGTAATAAGTCTTATTGTCTATCCCGCGGAACGAGATCGTATGCCCCCGGTGATCGCCTTCTGCTGTGTGATTGAACACCACATCCAGCATTACTTCGATACCGTTTTTGTGCAGTTCTTTGATCAGCGTTTTCAGCTCGTCCACCTGCATTCCAAACTTACCGGTTGCAGCATAGCCAGCTTTCGGTGAGAAGAAATTGACCGTGCTATATCCCCAGAAATTGACGATGAGTCCGCCTGTTACGGGGTTCTCCCGGCTGTTCTCCCATTCATCGAATTCGTAGATGGGCATCAGCTCGACGCAGTTCACTCCCAATTCTTTCAGGTAGGCCACTTTGCTGCGGATCGCGGCAAACGTACCCGGGTTTTTGACATTCGAAGAAGGATGTTGCGTGAAACCCCGCACGTGCATTTCGTAGATCACCAGGTCCTCGATCGGAGTCTCCAGCGGATGGTCGTTCTCCCAGTCGAAGTCCTCGAAAACGAGACGCGAACGATAGGGATACACATTGTCCCATTTGGGCTCGGCCAGCCAGCTATCCCGGCCTCCGATCGCCTTGGCATAGGGGTCGCTCAGGATGATGCTCTTGTCGAAACGATGTCCTTCTTCGGGTTTGAACGGGCCGTCCATGCGGTAACCGTATTCCAGCCGCTCATAATCAAGATCGAAGACGATCATGGAATACACATTTCCTGTCCTGAACTCCTCGGGAAACCGTATCTCGGCAAATGGCTGGGCTTCTCCCCTTTCAAACAACACCAGCGTACAATCGATCGCCTCGCTGGAATAGATGCTGAAATTGATCCCGTTGGGTACCATCGTCGCGCCGAAGGGCAGCACATGCCCGCGGCGGAACTTGATGCCCTGGTGTTCGTGAGTGGGGTAATAGTCTATCCGGATATCTGTTGCCATGCGTCAGTTTTGTTTTAGGATGACAATTGCCTCGCCTACCTGGCCCACGATCGTGAAGAAATTGATAAATCCGGTGGTCGACATGACATCCTGGATATCTTCCGAAACCCCTACCAGCACCACCTTCCCATTCTGCCCTTTGATGTTCCGGTACACCATCAGCAGCACCCGGAGTCCGGCGCTGGACATGAATCCAACCGCAGTGAGGTCGATCGCCACAAGCTGGCTCTGATCGGTGGCCTGTCGTGCGCTTTTTTCAAACTCCGGCGCCGTCTTGCTATCGATATCGCCTGCCACCTCGACAACCGAGATGCCCTCCTGTTCCGTAATTGTAACTTTCATCTGAAAAGGTTATTAATGTGACCGGATTACACCACAGGGCTGATCTGTACTTTTACACGGATGCGTTCGTCTGTCTGAGGCAGCTTCACGGTCAATCCCTGCGCATCGAAGTCGGTATAGGGCTGGTCGTTGACGAATACCTCGCTGATGTAAATGCTTCCGGCGGGCAGGATGTCCGGCGAAACGCGGAGGATGTTGTCCGGCCAGCTGTTCGGGTACGGTTTGAAATAGAAGTAGGTTGATTGCTTGGTGATCAGCAGGTTGATGTAAACCGCCGACAGGTAGCAAAGTTCAGTACTATGGTATGCGCTCATGGAATGGCTTCCTTTAAAGCGCTCGGTCCCCAGCAGGTACGGCATTCCATTGCCCAGGACATTGAAATACACCCCACCATCGTCGTTATCGAGGAAGAATGCATTGTAAAATGCGGCCGCTTCTCGCGCCTGTTTTTCATACTCTTTGTCGCCCAGGATCCCGTAAAGGATCAGGTACGCGAGGATTGCCTGTTCCTGCTGCCACCATGCCTTGCGGTCGTGCCATACAAACTGATGGCGGTCGCCGGTTTTGAGCTCGCGCTCCACCACGTCATACCATCCGCCCCTTTGCTGGTCGGAACCCGCTGCCGGCATCAATGCGGCAATCTTTTTCGCGAATTCGAGATAGTCTTCTTTCGGTGTGATCGAATGCTGGCGCATGAGGTTCCACGCTATTTTCAGGTTATGGCCAACGACCGCCCTGTTTTGCTGCCATCCCCAGGACTGATCTTTACTCCAGTCCTCAAAGAATTTCTCTTGTACGAACGGACTGTTGTCGTAATCGGGGAAGTATTTGGTGATGGTGTCAAAAGTATATTCCAGAAAATCGGCATGCTTTTTCTCACCTGTCGCCAGGTACAGATTGATCAGGTAAGCCGGAGCGTGGTCACCCACCGAGTTCCAGTTTTTGCGGGCTTTGTTATGCGCGAGCGACTCTTCATGGGCGTCGAGCGTAATAGGGTGCAGGTGCGAATAGTAACCCACTCCGTTGTGGTCTTTGAAATACTTCTCAAACAGGTCGATCGTCTTGTCAATATCGAAACGGATCCGTGGATCGCCCGTAATGCGGTAGGTTTGTGTAGGTCCTGCCAATGCGTATATCTGCTCGTACATGGGCAGTGCATCCAGGTCATCGCCGAATTCTGAGGTCAGCAACTTGGTTTCCTTCTGGCCTTCCACCTTCAAGCCGTGATACCAGTACACGAGGTCGTCATCCTGATCGAAGAAACGCATATGGTCACGAAGGTATTCGGTACCGAGCTCCGCACCTTCAAGGAATTCGTCCTTTCCGGTCAGCAGGTAAGCTGACGCAAAACCATAAACCATGCGGGAAATGGTATCTGTCTCCTGCAAATAGTCCCCTTTTTTTGCGCCACCGAGGTGGAGCATCGTCCGGTAATTCTTATAGTTGATATCTTCTTTGGGATAATCGAACTGCCATTTTAGGTAGCTCGATGCGATAGAACTGATTTGCGTAATCCACCAGTTCTGTTCCTCGTGGCGATAAACCTTAGGTTCCTTGCCCGGAAAGATCAGTTGCTGCGCCTCAAATGCGGGTTCGTCGGCGCCTGCATTGGGATAGAACGTACCGTACGCAAAAACGTACTGCCCATTGGTAGCCAGAAAGGCGGTGATATCGCCCGGATCCTGCCAGCCCTCGGTGAGGTTCTGCACGCTGCGCGCATAAGTGGAGGCGATCAGCCGGAGTTTGAAAGGCCTCTTGTCCGAGGTTTCCAGGGTAAACCACCGTTCCTGCGGATTATACCCTGTGATATACCCCGCGATGGTATCAGAAAAGGTGAAATTAATATTCATGCTTTTAACATTAAGGTGTTTAAAAAATGCTTTTTAGAAAAAGGGTTTACCGGCTTCCGGCGCTGTTCAAGGGCATTATGCAATCGCGTCTATCGTCTCCCTCTTACGCTCAGGTGATGGCAGCGCTCAGGCAACTGCCGGCTCCTGATCGCGGTAGCCTTGGGTGATCTCGATGATATTGCCTTCGGGATCTTTGAGCCAGACCGTCTTCCAGCCTTCGATCACGTCGTCGAAATGCAGGGGACCCAATGTGATCACGGCATCGTCGCCCATGGCTGCAACCTTGGCATCCACGTCTTCCACCGAAAACGCGATGTGACGCAGGCCAGGATAATGCGGACCGTCAGCTTCCGACATCGGGCAGGGCCGCTCCTCCTCGGGCGGGAAGATCTCGAAGTAAAAATTCTCTTCATTTTTCAGGAAAACCAGCTCGGCATCGTCGCCCAGGCTGATTGTCCTGGCCCGCTTGAAACCAAAATGAGTCGCGTAAAACGATTCGAACCGGGCAAGGTTTTTAACGGTTAGCGCCAGGTGAAAAAATGTCGTGTTCATAGTTGTATGGGTTATCTGGATGAGAGCGTCTCGATGATCTGCCTGGCAAACAGGTGCGCATGCCCTCCCGATCTTCCGGTGATCAGGTCGCCATCCACTACTACATCTTCATTGACGTAGATCGCGCCGTACGCCTTCGCGTCGCCGATGAGGTTGTTGTGGCACACCAGTCTTCTTCCCCGCACCAGTTCCGTGGCGGGCGCGGTGAGCCACAAACCATGGCAGATAATACCCTTAACAATGCCGGGTTCTGCAAAAACCCTTTTCAGAAAAGCTGTTGCCGGTGGGATTTTCTCGACATCCTCAGTGTAGCGCAGGCGGTCCGAAACCATACCCGACGGGACGATGATCGCATCGTAGGTGCGGAGTTCTTCATCGCTCATTCCCTCGAATGTCTCCCAGCAATCCATGGGAGCCCGGTACTCGTGCCCAAGGAAGGTCAGTTTTTCCTGGCCCCACAGCCTAGTCAGGAAATGGAGGTCGGCTCCCTCCTCCGGAAAACGGAATTTGTAGTAGAAGATCTCATTCTCGAAGTAGTCAGCTTCGAACAGGACCCCGATCTTTTTTCCTGCAAGTTTCATGGTAACAGGGTTTAGGCGTTGATGTATAGTTTAGGTTTAAGCCAATGATCCGTCGGGATGCTGGACCATGCCAGCGAAATGAATGGCGATTCTGCCATTTTCGAGCACCCAGCTGTCGGCAAAGCGCATTTCGCTTTTTTGTCCGCCGGCTGTCATCGTGATCTGCTCGGTGATCATGAGGGTTTCGGGGTTCTCCGTTTCTGCCCAGAACACGATTTCTGTTTCAAGGCCATCGATGCCCAGAATACCCTGCATGTGCTCATTCACCTGCTCGCGGCCTTTGTATACGACCGGCGATTTCGAAAAACTGCTGATCAGCGTGGCATCATCGGTGTACTGGTCTAGCAGCGCATCGATGTTTTTATCGAGGATAAACTGGATATGTTCCTTGTACATCCTGCCCAGTTTGGTATCCGGCACGTTCTTCATGGATTGGTTTCTGTTAAAGAATGAGAGAATGGTTTACAGCGTCGCCGAGCCTTCGTGGTATTCGAGGCCATCGACTATATATTTAGTAATGATTGCCTTACCAGCGTCGTTCAGCTTTACTTCCCACGTTTGGAATGCATCGCATTTAATACGTTTGCTGAACGGCTCCGGCGCATTCCAAACGCTGGCTTCCCATTGCACCACCACTTTCACCGTAGCCTTGTCGCCCTCGATTTCCGGTTCGACAATCTTGACAGTATGTATTTCATCAAAGAAAATGCGGATGACACGCTGGAACCAGCCTTCGAATCCGGCGTGTCCGTAGATCGTCACTTCCGGAAAAACCATTTCCAGTTCCGCATCCGCCAGCAGCGGCAACACTTCTACCATCGGGACGTGGACGTCCAGCTTTTTGTACCAGTCTTTGGCTAATTCAACTATGGCTTCCTGGGTTAGCATTGTCATGTCTGTTAAGGTTTGAAATAAAAATAATCGGGTCGCAGCTTGCTTTTGGGTCCTATGGATTGTCTTCCAGGATCATATCGGCCGCTTTTTCGCCGATCATGAAGCAGGCTGCCACCGTGTTGCCGCTGGTTACCGTCGGCATGACGGAGGCGTCGGCCACGCGCAGGTTCGCGATGCCTCGTACGCGAAGACGGGGATCCACCACGGCATCCTCATCCTGCCCGATCCGGCAAGTCCCGGCAGGGTGCCAGATCGTTGTACTTTGACTTTTTATGAATGCCGGTATATCAGCTCCCGGTCCCGGCACCATCTCACCTCCATTCAGTTCCAGGAACTTGGGCGTGTTAGCAAGGTCGCGGACGAGTTCAACCGCTTTGGACAAAACGGCCATATCGGCTTCGCTGTCCAGGTATTTAGGATTGACAACAGGGGCGTCCGCCGGGTTTTTCGACCGTAACGTCACTTCTCCGCGGCTTTCCGGCTGAACCAGTATCGGTAGGAAGATGCACACCGGGCCTCCGAGATCGGGCAGCACAGGCGCCAATGGTTGTGGTAAACTGGGTGTAAAATTGATCTGAAGATCGACCAGGCTACCGTCGTTTTTAGTGTTCACGAAAAGCGCATTGCCCGTCAGTAATGTCGTTTGGGGCATCGGTATCCTGGAACGGAAGATCATAGGCAGCTGCAAATGATCCTGCAAATTTTTACCTACACCCGGCAAATCGGCCACCACGGGTATGTCGTGGGCCAGCAGCGCTTCCGCCGGACCGATCCCGGAAAGCAGCAGCAGCTTCGGTGAAGCCAATGCGCCTGCCGACACGATCACCTCGTGGGATGCCAGGGCATGCCAGATTTGTCCTTCATGCCGAAATTCGACGCCGAATGCGTTGTCATTCTCGATCAGTATCCGCAAAACCGGCGCATCGGTGATGATCGTCAGGTTGTCGCGACTGGCTACCGGGTCGAGGAATGCAGACGCTCCGCTGTCCCGCTGGTCGGCTTTGCTGATATGGAATTGCAGCAAACCGGCACCGTTCTGCTGGCGTTCGCCATTGTAGTCCCAATGCGGCCCGTCATAGCCGAGTTCGGTGGCGCCAATCAGGAAGTGTTCCGAGCGCATTACCTCATCCGGACAATCCCGGATGCTCAGTTCACCGCCGGTTTCGTGGAATTCCGAAGGACCGCTTTCAAAGTTCTCCGATTTTTTGAAATAAGGCAAAACATCCTTGTAACCCCATCCGGTGGCACCTTTGGCTTCCCATTCATCGAAATTACCGGGATTGCCGCGGACATACATCATCGCATTCAGCGACGTGCTGCCACCCAGAACTTTCCCCTGATTAATCACGATCTGGCGTCCGCCCAGGCCTGCCTGCCGGGTCGTTTCAAGCTTCCAGTCGAGGTTTGATCCCCAGAGGCTCACAAAACCGGCCGGGTCCCGGATGGCGGGTTCACTGTCGGGACTACCCGCTTCGATCAGCAGCACCTTGCGTCTGGAATCAGCGCTGAGGCGATTGGCCAGCACGCTGCCGGCAGCTCCGGCCCCGACAATGATGAAATCGTATATCTGATTGTTCAGCATCTCAAGAGTAAGGGTTTAGATAGTCAGCTAATGTGAACAATTGATTTTTACCCACTCAGACCGGTGATCTCCTTCCAGTACCAGATCGATCAGGAAGGGTTTATCGTCGGCCAGCATTCGCTCGATCGCCGGACCGATCTCCTCTTCGGTTTCCACTCTTACCGCCTCCACGCCCATGGATTGCGCCAGGAGGTCGAAACGGATCGCGGGATAGGACAGGTCGAATGGAAGCGGATAGTCATGCTTACCGATCTCCCTTTCTTTCCAGTACTGATCGATGTTGAGCTGTAAAAGTTTGTAGGAACCATTGTTGCATACGACAAACTTCGCTCCTGTCTGGTGGCGTACTGCCGACCAGAGCGTCTGGATCGTATACATGGAGCCGCCGTCGCCGGAAAACCCGATTACCGTCTTGCCCGGCTGCGCCAGCTTAGCGCCGATCGCCCCCGGAAATCCGACGCCGAGTGAACCTCCGCGGGTAACAAAATAGCTTCCGGCCCTGGTGGGAGGAATGTAGCGGCTCACTGCCGGTGAGCTGGTCAGGGCCTCATCGAAGATAACCGTTTCGTCCAGATTCAGCTTTTCGGCCAGCACCCGTGCGAACTGCGCCATATGCAGCGGCACCTTGCCCTGCTGCGCGTCATCCAGTTCTTTTTCTTGATTGATCCGCTCCTGTTTCAGGCTACCGATCTCCTCTATACGTGCCTTGGCCGCAGCACTTTGTCCGGGCGTCATGATGGCTTCGATCGTCTCCGCCAACTCTGCCAGTGAGAGTTTGGGATCACTTACCACCCCAAGGTCAACCCGGTGGTTTTTAGCAATTTCATATGCATTCAGATCATAATGGATCACCCGGGCCCCCGGGGCGTAAATGTCGCCGAGGTCGGGAAAAACTTCGGGCACCATGTAAGTACCTACGATCAGATTGACATCTCCTTTCGTCGTGATCGGGTGACTGTACGATCCGAACATATGGCCCGTCGCGCCCTGGTAAAGCGGGTGTGTCGTATCCATGACCACGTCGCCGAACTCCACGCCGTAAACCTCTGCGCCCAACAGTTCGGCCACACGGGTCAGCTCGGCAATGGCACCGGAATAAGCAACGCCATCACCCACGAAAATCATCGGTTTTTCTGCCGCCACCAGCATTTCCGCCGATTGACGGATCAGGCTGGCTGCGGGCGATACGCGAGTGGAGGGTATGCAGGAAGGAAAGACGGGCTCGTCGTTGATCTCATCCAGCACATCCATCGGCAGGCACACGTACACAGGGCCCATAGGCGGCGTAGAAGCGATCTTGACAGCCTTGCGTAATGTCCGCAGCAGCGATTTCGAGGAAGTTGCCATCGTCGAGAACTTCGTAACCGGTGCCATCATCCCTACGAGGTCGTTGGCCATTTGTGCATCCATATTCATGTACTGCACACCGGCGTCCGAACCAATAACCACCAGCGGGGCGTGTCCCCTTTTCGCCTGATACACGGCTCCGACCGCATTCCCTATCCCGGGCGAACTGTGCAGCTGCACCAGGGTAGGCTTTTGAGTGGCGCGGGCGTAACCGTCGGCCATCATCACCGCGATGGTTTCCTGCAACGTAAGCACGTATTTCATCTCGGGGTACTCGGCCACGGCGTCCAGGAAACCCTGCTCTACCGTACCCGGGTTGCCGAACATGTATTCCATGCCGTCCGCGAGGAACTGCTCGATGATCTTTTGATTTCCGGTCTTACCAGCCATAACGTTTGAGACCTTTATCGAGCACATTGACAAACTGTTCTCCAAATTCGAACGAGCATTGCAGCGAGCGTGCCGTAATGAATGGATAGTCCACGATCACCGACGTTTCTTTTCCGAAGTTACCGTGGTATTGTCCTTCCGGGCCCACGGCGTCGGACAGGATATATTCCAGCACGTATGGCGGAGGCCCCATGTTGAGGTCGGTATGCAGGAAACCGGTACCGTCGTGGTAATCGTATTCGATACAATGGCCGGTAACGTGCTTGCCGCGGATAATGGAACGACGCTCGTTGAAGTCCCTGGCGAAAACCAATGGGGCTACGCCATAACAGATTCCTGCCACAGGCATTTGTTTGTTGTAAAAACCAAGTACCAGATCGTGTACTCTCTGGTTGTTCACCAAATCGATGATCGGTCCGCTGCCGCCCACCAGGAACACTGCCGCATATTCCTCAGTCAGCTTTTCCTGCGCGATTTTGAGGTCTGCGTAGTACTTTTCAAAAGTCCGGAGAAAATCAGGAGCTGAAAAATAGGGACGTTCCGGGATGAGGTCTTTTAGGCTTTGACGCTGTTCGAGGCGGTTTGTAGCTTCGAATGCTTTCACTTTTTCGGCGGCCAACGGAGTCGTCACGCATACACCCAGCGGCGGATCTATGTAAGTAGTATCATAGCTGGGAGGCAATGCTTCGGCTTTCTTGCCATTCGGTGTCACGAATTCGACGGTGTATCCCGCCTCTTCGAGCTTTTCGAGCGGACCAACGAGCTCAATGCCCCAGTAACCGTATTCCGACAATACGGCGAGTATTTTCTTTGACATAAGATTTCAGTGTTTCAGAAAAATCTAAAAAGAGGATAAACTGAGAAGGAGGAGGATTTAAGACTTTCGGATCAATGTCCGGGAGGTGGCGGCACTACGCCCAATTGTTGCAGCAAACCCAATTCATCGACATTGGCCCAGCGTTCGGCTATCTTGCCGTCGTTGAGGCGTACCGTCGTAGTGCCTGTCATCGTGATTGGCTTGCCTGATGGCGGCATTCCCATTACGCCACCGGTATCGGTGCCGTTGAGTCTCCATCTGTGGACCACTTTGTCTTGCACAAAGATCTGGTCTTCGATTGTCAGCTGCACATCCGGCATTGCTCCGCGGAACATCCCGATAATGCCCTTGAAACTGGCCGAGCCAGGCTCAGAAACCGTCTTGCCGCCCACCTGCGAGTGGTCGATCGCGTCGGCTGATAACAAGTCTTCCCGTACGACACCGGTGTTCCAAGCCGCTTCGAAAAACTCAATACAAATTGCATTGTTCTGTTCTGCTGTAAATGACATAGTTGAAAATTATTTAAGGGTTGAAAAAAGACTTCGGCCGTAGGCCATCGGCCATCAGCCAATAATTTGGCAAGGAATAATCCAGAAAAGAACGCCGACTGCCGAAAGCCGACTGCCGACAGCAGACAGCCTTACTTAACTACAAATGGCCTTCCATTCAGAAATGCCTCTACGATCCAGGCGGTGTTGATGTAATTTTTAAATAGGGTAACCTGGCCTTCCTCGTTGGTTTCCACGACATGTACCACGCTGGTCTTGAATGGCAGACCGGTCGCGAGCGATGTGCCGGCCTCGTCTATCACGACGGCGGCGACATGGCCCTGGTAGATCATACGTGTCGGTTTGAAATGATCGAAATGCATGGTTTCCAGGATTTGGCTGGCCGATTCGGCCGCGGCGTCCGGGCCTATGCGTTCCCCCGCCCAGGAAAGCAGATCGGGAGGCCCAAAAATGTCCCAAACCACGTCGGGTGCGAAGACTTTTCTTACCTCGGGCACATTCAGTCCCTGCAACGCGGCGTACATGGCCTTCACCGTCCTGACCGTCTGCGGTGGTGTTTCGAAAACATCCGGATCGAACACAATACTGTCTGTCGTTCTTTCCGCTGCGACGGGCTGGATCACGTGATAATGCGGATCACCGTCTACGGACCGCACGGTAAACGGCCGTCCGCCGAAGATCGCTTCCACCAGCGGAAATGTGTCGCGGTAGTACTGTAACCGATCGATCTTGCCATTTCTGACTGTCACCCAGTGTACTACTCCCCCGCTGTACGGAACACCGTACCGGGACTCCCCGCTCCCGTGGAGCACAACGGCAACAGTGTTGCCTTGTGCGATGTACCGGGTTGGTTCCAGCTTATCAAATGCCAGACCTTCGTTGAGTAAAACAAAATATTTAGAAACTCCTGTATGTCCTTTCCAGCATCCGGCCCAGGGCATCAGGTCGGTTGGACCCGCTACTTCCCAGATCACATCCTGCGCCAGGAAGTCCAGCACGTCGGCCAGGTTGTTGTCCTGCCACGCCCGGTAAAAATCCACAAGCAGTGCTGTCGGATCGAGGTCGAATGCATTGACATCGGCCACGACCGCGATTTCTTTACCTGTGTTCGTCCTGATGACAGTATCCCGGTCCCGCTGGCTGAAACGCAGCTCTTTTCTGGAAAGCCCGGGCGTGTCGATGACCAGCACGCCATTGTCGGCATCAAAACCTTCGACTCTAACCGGTTCGATGGGAAAGCTCCCGTTCGCGACCAGAAATTGAACTGCGCTTTTTGTTTCCATACCGGACGACTGTTAGAGCACTTTGAGTTGCTGAAGTAATCCAAGACTATCCTGGGCGACCCACATTTCGACGATCTTGCTGTCCTTGATCCGAAAAATATCGATGCCCTGATCATATACCTGAAGACCGGTTGTATCCCGTCCCAGAAAAGTACCTGTGTTGGTAGCTACGTAAGACCACCGGCTTACGACCTTGTCGCCGTCTGCCAGCTCGTCGTGCAGCGTGAAATGCACGTCGGGGAAAGCGAGGAGGGCTGTTTCGAACCACTTGCGCAGGGTAGGCGGCTGATGCGCCTGCCCGGGA
Source organism: uncultured Dyadobacter sp. (assembly GCF_946482605.1). The sequence goes on from NZ_CAMLSE010000028.1 coordinate 43,009, forward strand.
GGAAAGTGGAATGTGACATCTTCCACCGCGATTTCGTCGAGTAGTTCACCCCTCTTTTCATTCCATAGTTCAAACCAATACCGGCGAACTATGGCTTTGTTATCTTCTGTCTGTGTCATGGGATTCAGGAAGGGATTGCACCTAGTTGCTGCATCAGGCCAAAATCATTTTCGTTAACATGCACGGAAGCGATTTTGCCATTTTTGATGGTGAAAATATCAATACCATAATCCTTGATATGGTTGCCTGTCGGAGCTGCTCCCAGGAACTCGCCCTGGTGCGTTCCCTCGATATTCCATCGGCTGGCTACCTTGTCGCCTTCCGCCGTCTGCCTCATTACATTGAATTTAATGTCGGGAAATGCATTGCGGAGGTAGGACACAAAACCTTTGAATGCTGGGTAACCGGCGATCGGCTCAGGTTGTGTAGGAATGATAAATTTAAAATCGGGGTCGAGGATCTCCTCCACGACATCCAGCTTGCCCTGGCTCATGATCTCGTCGAAATACCGCGACGCCAACTGATTATGGAGCTCGAAATCGGGCACGGCAACGGCGGCATCGGAAGGTAATACACCGAGTTGAAGCATCAAACCAAGCGTGTCCTCGTGGCCGATAGACTCGACGATCTTCCCGTCCTTGATCGTATGCCAGGTCATACCGTCGATCTCAAAGAATTTGCCTGTTGCTTCCACATTGCCTTTGATCGTCAGCAGCGGGCCGCCGGTATGCGTGCCGCCACCTCTCCAACGGGTGATCACCCAGTCGCCGCCGGCGACCATTTCCTGCGGATTGATGTAAAAATCCGGGAATGCCCCGTGCAGCATATGTACCAGTCCCATGAAGCCTTCGGGGCCGTGGAAAGGCTCCGGATGTGTGGGCAGGGTGAAAATAAAGTCCTGGGACAGAATTTCCTGAGCAGTCTGCTCATTCATTCCGTTCATGATCTGGTAGAAATAACGTCTGGAAATTGCCTTATTCTGATTCATTTTTCTTCTGCTTATCAGGTGAAAGGTTTGGTTTAGATTCAAAAAGGCACCGCTTGCCGTGCTATTGTGTTTCAAATATCTCCACATCCGCTACTTAGGACTTTCAAATACTGACCGAAACTGAAAAAAACCGAGGTGAACTCTTTCTATCCCGAAGTCAAACCGTTCGCTCATGCTGTCAAGCTGAAAAAAACGACATCAAATTTTCTTGCAGGGGATTGAAGCAGAATTTACGGTACCTGAAATCACCAGAAACGCAATTTTTTTATTCGTACATGCTGACGTAGAACTAGTTATATAAATTTAGTTCCGACCATACGGGAAGCGAAAAATCGGGAAGGTCACCTTAATTACTTTTTTTATACTATTTTGCACTTAACCGGTAGTAAAATTTCTACTTAAATCAGTATTATTGCAGCCGAACCCGCTTATCCCGCACTAATCAACATTCTAAGCCACAGGCACGCCGATTCTTTTTACGCACATTTCGGACAGCACTGTCACTAACCGGCAGTACACCTTTGAAGTACCATGGCATAACCAGTCTGTGATGATTTTGCTATTCCTTTCATTTCAAGTACCCATTGAAGCTACCTTTCACAACTTAAAAGATTCTCTTCTATGAAACCTTTGAACCTCCTGGTCGTTGCGATCCGAAACGAATGGCTGGGGTTGCTGGAAGACTCTCTGAGTTATGCCGGCTACCAGTTTCGAATCAAGCAGGCTAATTCCAAGCAATCCGCTATTAAAGCATTTCACGAAGCCAAGTACGATCTGCTGATCTCCAATTGTATCCTTCCCGACGGTAAGATCACCGACCTTGCCAATGTACTGGGCAGCCAGCTTCCATGCCTCGTCATGACGGAGGGGCACTGTCCGGTGACCGCAGAGCGTGTGCTGGCTGTAACGGAAACCAACTACTATATCAATTGCTCGAACAAACTCGGCTGGATCCCCGCTTTGGAGAACACCCTCTCGAAATGGGAAGACAATGCCAAACAGAAGCTCGATCAGCACATTCAGAACCATGATAACCTTTATAAAAAGGTGCTTGCACGCTGTAACGAGCTGTTATCCGGACAAAAAAAGGCCAATCAGGCGATCTCGGAAGTCTTCCACCTCCTGATAGAAGTAATGGACCTGAGCCGCGCCTATCTTTGCCTCAAAAGTGCGCGGCATGGAGAGCCGTTCATTACCCGGCAAACAGAGGCTGTTGCCCCCGGTGTTACCCTGAAACAGGCGCGCACAGAGGATCCTGCCGAAATCCCTTACCTGAAAAGATGGGCTCCGCTTTTCGAAGCCGGCCGTACCGTGGCTGAACTGAACAACCTGTTGCCTACATTGGAACAACAGTTGTTTACCCGCCGCGACATACAATCGCTCCTGGCGGTGCCGATTCATGTCGGCGGCAACTGGATCGGATATATCGCGATCGAGGATGCCCTGAACCCCAGGGAATGGACCGAAGCGGAGGAAGCACTCATGCGCTCGGTGGCTGATCTGATCCAGAAAAAACATTTCACAACTGTTCCATCATCCCGCCATAACTCCGAATTACTGACGAGCCCGGCATGACTGCTGATCTGAATTACAGGAACGGGATGTCATTAGGTTGGCGTCTCTGTTTCATTTTGAGCCTGTTCGCAACCATTCCCAGGCTGATATTCGTGTGGCCATCGCTGTTCAGCCCTTCCGAAATCGGGATGGGTGTGCTGGATATCTGTATCCAGTTCATCATCAGCTTTGAATTTGCGTGGATATTTGTATACATCTGCCTGCAACACACGTATCAGATCCCAAGCTGGTTCAACCGCCAGAATCCGTGGATACAGGGCATGCTGCTTATCATTCTTTTTCTGGGGATCAACGAAATCCTCTTTCAGCTTAAAATTGCGCTCGACAACGACAATTCGGATATATTCATTTTCCGCGTAGTTTATTATCTGTACCATATACTGTTGCTGGTGGCCATACTCGGTTTCCGGAATTTCATGCTGACCACCCAGGAAAATCACAAGATCGGCATGGAAAACGAGCAGCTCAAACGTGAGCAGCTCAAAGCACAACTCGAAGCGCTCCGCAACCAGCTGAACCCCCATTTCCTTTTCAATGCCCTCAATATTCTCAATATCTCGATCATTACGAACCCCGATCTAGCCCAGCGCATCGTACTCGATTTGTCCGATATTCTGCGGTATAATCTCAAAGTCCAAAACCAAAACCTGATCCTGCTCAACGACGAGCTTGCTGCCGCACGCGCTTATCTGGACCTCCACAAGGCCCGGTTCGGTGAGAAAATGGCATTTGAATTCGTAGGTACCGACACCAGCAGGGAGTGGTACATTATTCCGCTGTCGTTGCAGTTGCTGATAGAAAACGCGATCAAACATAATGTGATCACGTCCAGCCAGGTTTTGCTGATCCAGATCCGGCTTAACGAACCTGACAAACAGGTGGTCGTCATGAACACAGTTAATAAAAAGCTCAACGCGCCCAGTACCGGCATCGGGTTGCAGAACCTCGACAAGCGGTACCGGATCCAGACCGGCCAGAAACCGTCGCTCACGGAAGACGAACAACAATTCACCGTAAAAGTACCCTTGATTGAAGCTCCATGACAAGAATCCTGATCATAGAAGATGAACAGCCCGCCGGGCAGTACCTGACCCAATTAATCCAGAAAGCCGATCCGAAAACTTACATTCTGGGTGTGATCGAGAGCGTCGAAAGCGCGATCGGGTGGCTCAGCAGCAATCCTGTTCCCGACCTGATCTTCCTCGATGTCCAGCTTGGTGACGGCACCTGCTTTCAGGTCTTTGAGCAGATTTCCATTGGATGCCCGGTCATCTTTACAACCGCCCACGACGAGTACGCATTGCGGGCATTCAAACTCAATAGCATCGATTACCTCCTGAAACCGATCCGGCCCGAGGCCTTGAAATTCAGCCTTGACAAATACTACCAGCTCAACCAGGAGAATGCGATCAGCAAAGTAAAGTACCTGGAAGAGCTTATGCACACGGAGATCCTGAACCGCAAAAATCCGCGGCGAAGCTTCCTCGTCCCTTACCGTGACAAACTCATTCCGCTGAAAGATTCGGACTTCGCATGGCTCACGATCCGCAACAGTGTGGTTGTCACGACCCTGCACGACGACCGGAATTTCGTGCTGGATAAAACCTTGGAAGAGCTCGAAAATCAGCTCGACACTTGCAGTTTTTTCCGCGCCAACCGGCAGTTTATCATTTCCCGGCAATGCATTACAGAAATCGAGCTTTACTTTAACGGCCGGCTGCTGGTCAGGACGTCGCCTGCATCGCCGAACCAAATCCTGATTTCAAAAGAGCGGGTACCTGTTTTTAAGAAATGGTTTGAAGAACAGATGTGAAAATCCAGGGGTGCATTTAGCAGTTTGATCAACGATATTTGCTGTTTCGCCCAAGTTCGGGTAAAGTTTAGGATGCCAATGTAAATCTTCGCGGCATCATTAAGCCCTTGCCCGATGTATACCGCCCGTGAAATCAAACTCAGGATCATATTATCCTTTGCCTGGAAGGCCATTCTGTTTTGCTTCCTTTATGCAACTTCCCTGTGTATCCTCAGTCGATGGCTGGGCGTCGCGATCGGGATTTCCTTTGTTCCGATTGGGCTGATCGGTACCGCGGTTGCTTTCTATGTGGGTTTTAAAAACAACTCATCCTATGAAAGGCTTTGGGAAGCGCGGCGCATCTGGGGTGCGTTCGTCAATGCAAGCCGTACCTGGGGCGCCCAGGTGAGTACAGGCGTTCATGCGGACCAGGCGATCAAGTCGCAACTCATGCACAGGCATATCGCATACGTGAATGCAGTCCGTATTCAGCTGCGTGCAAAAAGCGTGTGGAATGATACCGATACCACGGCCCATTCGGTGGTCAGAACACATCATAGCACCGAGGATGCGTCCCTCGCGAACCTGCTGCGGCAACTCGTCACGGAAGAAGAGGCTGCCTATTTTCTTTCCAAAAAGAACCCGGCAACCCATATCATGAAGGCCCAGGCAGCGCAACTCGATCTGCTGTTCCAACAGGGGCAGGTCAACGAGATGCCGCATTTTCACATGATGAATGTCGTGCAGGAGTTCTACAACCAGCAAGGTGCAGCCGAGCGGATCAAGAACTTTCCGTTTCCGAGACAGTATGCTTATTTCAGCAAGGTTTTTGTGTGGCTTTTCATACTCGTGCTCCCATTCGGGCTGATCAATGAGTTTGCCAAGCTGGGCGAAAACCTGATCTGGCTGGCGATACCGAGCTACATGCTGATCGCCTGGGTTTTCAACACCATGGAGGTGGTGGGCGACACGAGCGAAAACCCGTTCGAAAATGCCATCAACGACATTCCGATGACGGCGATTTGCCGCACCATCGAGATTGATCTTCGTGAAATGCTGGATGAAAGCAACGTCCCTGCTCCTATTACGCCCATCAATCATATCTTAATGTAATCATCATGCTCGAACAAGTCCGGAAGTACTTTCCCAATGCCGTCCCGTCGAATGACTTTGTGTTGAACATCTATCAAAAACTAGCACCTTACGAGCTCACGCCCGACAAAATTCTGTTGGCGCATTCTATCTGCTCCGACGACGTCAATGCGATCGAATATCCCGAAACCGGGCGACAAATGCTGGGGCCGTTTAACCTCGGCGGTTTGAACGGCTACCCGTTTACGGGCCTTACGGGCATGAGCGCATTCGCGCACCACGTTCCGGAGGATGGCGCTGCATTGATATTCTACGCCCCGCACATCGGTGTAAGTGCCGAAGGAGAACTCGGTAAAATCCTTCGCGTAGGTCAGCACGAAACTTCCAGTTGCTGCGGGGCAGCGATACTTGCACTAAGCCGCCTGCTAAAAAACGAAATCATCCCCGGAGAAAAACCCGAGGATGATTATCAGCAACATACTTTGCAATCTTTTTTGCATCAGGAAAAAGACCGGATTCTGAATGCCGCCCACCCGATCAAGGAAGCGACCGAAGTCATTTTCGAACAATCCGGCAAGCTTATCGATCGCCTCATCCCTCAAACTGCGTTCACCGGAAAGCACGTGTTTGTTGTCGGTGCTATTATCGTTAATACGGATTGGCAGTATGGGTCGTTTTTGGAGTTGAGGCGATTTGAAAAATGGGAACGTTCCTAAATGTTTCAACTAGTCAGCAGTCACCTTCAGCGCATCGCCATATATCACTATCCCGTTTCCTAAAATGGCGTATGCGCGGTAAAACATTTCCTGGATTGGGTTTTGGTTCACATTTAAGCCGGCTTTCGTGTGAACTCCATCCATTGCTGGCATCGGAAAAACAATCTTGGTTCCGTTTTCCACCGTTGGGTTCTGATTGATGGGTTGCTGTGGAGTAGCCCTGCTTGAAAAAACAATTCCAAATTCGCTGATTGTCTGACCGGAAGAGGCCAGATTCAACCTAAAATTAAGAGTCCCGTCGGCATTAGACGACAGTATATCGAGTGTGGAAACCTTGGCCCCATTGTCCTGCGACGGACCATCCTTGTCAATCACCATCACATCACCATAAATAACAGCCCCACCTTGAACAACCGCATAAGCCCGGTAGTACATTTCAACAAATGGTGCAACTTGCTCTACCTTAATATGCTGCCCATTTGATGCGGGTAATGGAAATATTGCTTTGGTATCCGCAACCGTAGGTGTTGTATGAAAATCATTATCGTTCGCATTCTCTTTGAGGCTATATACAACTCCATATTCCACGATCGGAAAATCGCCAGCCTCGACAATGACTTTGAAACTGACAGCAGGTGCAGTTGGTGTTGCAATGGCCTCCCCTGTGATGACTCTCGGCTGCCTGCCAGGCTCATGATCCGTACAGGAAAAACAAAAAAGCAAGACAAACGCGAGGAGTCCGCCGATTCGGATAGATAACTGTTTCATGGTTTGATTTCGATTAAGTGATTGTGTTTACGTTATTTACCCGCAATAATAAATTGGTTGGACGGGCATTCCAGCACACTACATGGTAGCGATAATCAAACGGCGTTCGATCAATTATTCATCGGTTATTCCATTCCTCATGAAGGAAGAAACCGGGCCTCACACGATGCCCATTACAGGTGAGCAGCAAGGGCATTCCCTTGATATCCGGCAGCACAATGCAAGACATTGCAAAAGCCAAAATCCTTCAAAGGAACGCTTGCGGAGCCACCCTTCGAAGGATTTCAGTTATTACGTTTGGTAACGTCTTATCAGGATTTATTTTTTGGCATGACCCACATAACGCCCATATTCAATGGTATCGTCGGTGTATTTCACATAACTCCTTAGATATATTTCGCTGATGCTACTTTCCGGGATTTTATCCAGTCTGAAACCCATTCCCGACCCACCTACCGGAATTTTTACTTTTTCGTAGTTAAATGAGGTCGCCTTGTCAGCGATTGTGGGAAGCGAATTTGCAGGCTTGTTACCGTTTACACCATAAGAATAGACCACGCCGTACTCCTTAATCATTTTGCTTCCCTGGTCCAGCAGTATCAGGCCACAGTCATAAGGCTTCGTCAAATCCGGAGTTCCCACGGATTCCAGCACCGTCCGTCCCGATTTATCTTCCTTATATTCCCGCACACTTCCATACAATACGGACGTATTTTTGAGAATAGCATACGCACGATAGAACATCTTGAAATAACCATTGGCAGGAGCTGCCGCCAAATGCGTATGATTGGCCTGCGATGGTTTAGCTGAAAAAACAATTCTCGGCCAGTCGGTCGTGGGAACTTCCTGATAAGCCTTTACGGCTTCGTAGTACATGATACTGTAAACAACTCCAAACTCCTGTACAGCATTCTCGTCCAGCCCTTGTAAACTAACATTGAACCTGTATTGATTGGAGTTCTCGACCATTAACTCTCCGGTCTGGATCTGCACAACCGGATTTTCCGGTCCGTGATCAGTACACGCATTGCACGCCATGCCGATCACTGCGACCAACGCAGTGATTCGGCGGATCATTTTTTTCATAATGTGATTCCGTTAATAATATAGTATTGTAGAAACTACTACAATAGTACACGTTAACGGAACAAGCATTTACGTTACACCCAGTGTCCGTTAACCAACGGCGTTGAATCATTTATTGATCGATCGCAAGTCTGAATCAGACGTGGTGCTTTATCTGATCAGGTGTTCGTATTTGGCGGAAATTATCGACATATCCCGACAATCCGTATGCGATTGCCGCAAATCAGTATTCCATCCGAAATGCGGACAGGTCGGGCAGGTGTTTCTTCGTTCGGCTCAACTCATATCGGTAGATCACCTGCCCCAGATTTTTCATAAACGGGTAGCAAACTTCCTTGTATTCATAACGATCGTCGTTATAGACCCCGTCCTCATTCGACTGGACAACGGCGCTTAGGAGAAATTCGACTTTGTTCTCAAAATCTACGAAATAAGCATTGTCTATAATGAACCCGTAAGAGTCGCCGTACTTATTAAAAATCCTGACATTCGGTTGCGGATCACTCTCCTTGTCGGCTCCGTAAAAAAGAAACTTTGCATATAACGGCCAGTAATCCGTCCGGTGATAATGTGGACGATCGCTTTCCGTCGGCATTTTGCTCAGGTAAGTGTAAATCAGTCTGTAATCATCCGGTTTCAGACGAAACCGCGCGGATGGGGGAAACGTCTCCGGAAAAAACAACTTCTTCATCACCTTCTGCTGATCGGTTAGGCTGAATGCGTTCCTGTTTTCCATATTAAACGGTCTGGCCACGAGCTTGTCGGAACTGTCCATATATGCCCGTCCCATCGAAGTATTGGTCAGCTTCAAAGGATAGTCTTTGGGATCAAACCGTCCTGGCTGCGAATACAGCAATGTCGTTCCGTCGTAAAACCGGATGGGATTGGTATGCCTGGAAGTCGCCTCGGTGTCTTTCACGGCGTAGCGGTTGAGAATGCGGCTGGTTGTCAGGCCGTGGTCCGCTAGTCTGCGGTTGATCTCTGCCCTCCCGATCCATTCATATAGCCGGTTGTAGGCATCGTTATCACTCACCAGCAGGATCTTCTTGATGTAATGTTCCAACGAAGGAAGACCGTTTGACGAGGAACTATCCCTATCTACGGCAGTTTGCTTCGTAAAATCAGCACCGGTTATCATCGCGCTGGATTTACTTAAACCTGGAATCCCGAGCTCGTTTAATTTTTCCAAAGCAAAGATCACCGTCGGCAACTTGACGGTACTGGCCGGAAAGAAATAATGGAGATCATCCAGATTATAGCTGAAACTTTTGAAATGAGGCACATTATCCTTGTCCCGGTCGATCTGCGTGTACAAGATCTGCACCTGGTTCTTTTGAGGATGTTTGAGGATACCGCCGAAAAGATCCGAACGGCTTCGGAGTAGCTTTTCCAGGAACACCGTGTCGGGCTGCTGTGCCAGGGAGAAGTGGCTGACTGCTAGCAGCAGGGCTAGAAAGAGGTGTTTGAGGCGATGTGGAGGGATGCTGTCGCGCTCGCGCGTGTACGTACGTGAGGCTTGGTCGCTGGGTGGTGCCCAGGTCTGGCCCGAGGGTTGGACCGAGGTCTCGCCCCGGCCCCAGGGTTGAAACCCTGGGTTGTGTGGGGAGGGACTGTCACTCATCCCAGTCAGTGAGGTAGGAACCTTCCTCCGTCTTTACCGAATGCGCAACGGCTTCGTTGATTTCTGCCATTTCGGACGGGGTCAGGTCCCTCCATTTCCCTACCGGCAGGTTATCCAGCGTTACGTTCATGATGCGGACCCGTCTGAGCCTGGTGACATTATAGCCCAGGTATTCGCACATTCGCCTGATCTGGCGGTTGAGGCCTTGCGTGAGGATGACCGTAAAAACAAAACTGCTTTCCTTTCTGACGAAACACTTTTTGGTGACTTGTCCCAAAACCGGAACACCCGCCGACATTTTTTGTACAAAATCCGGCGTAATCGGTTTGTTGACCGTCACCACATATTCCTTTTCATGGCTGTTTCCCGCCCTCAGTATCTTATTGACGATATCGCCGTCGCTGGTCAGGAAAATGAGTCCTTCGGAAGGCTTATCGAGCCGCCCGATCGGGAAAATGCGTTCCTTATGCCGGATGTAATCGATGATATTGCCTTTGATGTGCCGCTCTGTAGTACAGGTAATGCCCACGGGTTTGTTGAATGCAATGTATACGCCCGCCTTTTTGGCTTTCAGCGGTTTTCCATTGATTTTCACGTCGTCCCCCTCCGAGGCTTTGTCGCCCAACACGGCCACGCGGCCATTCAATGTCACCCGACCTTGCTCCACGAGCTTGTCGGCCTCTCTCCTCGAACAGAAACCCGTTTCGCTGATAAATTTATTGATCCTGATTGGCTCCACTGCTTGATTGATCCTTTTCCCTCGTCAAGGTTTGCTAAATAGTTGCCAAATTAATCCAAATCGGAAAAAATATGTGGTTACAAACAAAGATTCCCGCGTTTTTCCTCTTTATCTCACAATTCTAAATTCTTTCCATCATAAATAGAACAAATTGCCGGTCTATGAAAAATCGCTTTTTACTGAGTCAACTCTTTATCTGGATAACTATTTTTTCCCTGCATGCGCAGCCCGTCAGGCGCCCGGTAGATGTGATCGTCACTACCGACCGCGACGACTGGACCTACAAACCGGGCGATAAGGTGCAGTTTATCGTCACCGTGCTCCGCAATGGCAATCCAGTCAAAAACGCCCAGGTCCGCTATGAGATTGGTCTCGAAAAACTCGAACCGACCATCAAGGAAAACAAAACAGCCGCGAACGGAACACTCACCATCGACGGTGGAACATTAAAGACACCAGGCTTCCTGCGCTGCATTGCTTGGGCTACTGTCGACGGAGTGGAATTCAGGGGTCTGGCCACAGCTGGTTTCGACCCTTTGAAAATACAGCCAACGGTCTCAAACCCGGAAGATTTCGACGCTTTTTGGGATAATGCAAAAAAGGAACTCGCAAACGTGCCTATGGATGCTAAGATGACCTTGCTGCCCGAAAGATGTACCGAGAAGACCAACGTATACCATCTCAGCCTGCAAAATAATCGCCCGGGTGTACGGGTGTACGGAATTTTGAGTATACCTAAAAAAGAGGGTAAATACCCAGCATTGCTTCGTGTACCCGGCGCCGGTGTGCGCGCCTATGCGGGCGACGTCGCGACGGCCGACAAGGAAATTATCACGCTCGAAATCGGCATCCATGGCATTCCGGTGAACATGGACCCATCGGTGTACCTCGATATGGGACAAGGCGTATTAAACGGCTATCCGGCATACAACCTGGATGACAAGGATAAGTTTTATTACAAAAGGGTTTACCTCGGCTGCGTACGTGCCAATGATTTCCTGACCAGCCTGCCTCAGTACGACGGCAAAAATCTGGCGGTGAACGGCGGAAGCCAGGGTGGTGCATTATCGATCATCACCGCCGGCCTGGACCCCCGCGTCAAATGGCTGGGCGCATTCTATCCCGCATTGAGCGACGTCACAGGCTACCTGCACGGTCGTGCGGGAGGATGGCCCCATTACTTCGATAAAAACGGAGTTAAAACCAATAATACCAAGGAAAAGCTTAACACAGTTGGCTATTACGACGTGGTTAACTTCGCTAGGCGGGTAAAAGTCCCGGGCCTCTATATCTGGGGATTCAACGACGAAACCTGCCCTCCGACATCGATGTACTCAGCCTATAACGTCACCACGGCTCCAAAAGAGCTGAAACTTTTTCTGGACACGGGGCACTGGACTTATGCGGAGGAACGGGAAATGATGAATAATTGGCTCGTTGAAAAATTGAAAGGCAAATAACCAAAATCAAGTATACCGAAACTCATTTTATGGATCGCAGGACATTCATCGAAAAGTCCGCGCTGGCCGGCGCGGCTTTCTCATCGCTTCCTTTGCTCACCGCATTGAAACGGGCAGCTCCTTACCGCACGGCGCTGATCGGCGCGGGCTGGTGGGGTACCAACATCTTGCGCTGTGCTGTTCAGGCAGGGGAATCGAAGCTCGTTGCATTATGCGACGTGGACCAGAACCAGCTGAAAACGTGTGCGGAAGTGTTTTCAAAGCTCACACCCGACAAGCCGAAGCTCTACGGTGATTTCCGCGAAATGCTGGCAAAAGAAAAGCCCGAGATCGTAATCGTGGCCACACCGGACCACTGGCATGCGTTATGTTGCATCGCGGCTATTGAGTCGGGAGCGCACGTCTATGTCGAAAAACCCATCTCGCATACCATTAAAGAAGGCAGGGCGATGGTGAATGCTACACGCAAGCATGGGCGTATCGTTCAGGTAGGGACGCACCGGCGGGTGTCCCCGCACAATGTGTCCGGGATGGAATTTCTGAAATCGGGCAAGGCAGGCAAAATAGGGATGGCGCGAGCCTTCGTACATTACGGTGGCGGCCCCGGTCAGAAGACGCCGGATGCAGAACCGCCGCAAGGCATGGACTGGGATTTTTACTGCGGCCCGGCGCCGTTGGTGCCCTACAACAAAACCATCCATCCGCGCGGGTTCCGTGGTTATCTCAACTTCGCAAACGGCACACTAGGCGACTGGGGCATCCACTGGCTGGATCAGGTGTTGTGGTGGTCGGAGCAAAAGTATCCTAAGAAGATCTATTCGACGGGCGGTCGCGCAATCCGGCAAGACAATACCGATGCGCCCGACCACCAGGTCGCCGTTTATGATTTTGACGGCTTCACGCTCGAATGGGAACACCGCAATTTTGCGGCCAACAATGCCGAAAAAACACACCCCAACCAAGCCGTAGGTGTTTATTTCTACGGCACGGAAGGGACGTTCCACATGGGATGGCTGGATGGCTGGACATTCTACCCCACCAATCCTAACAAGCCGGTGATACACCAGGACGCACAGCTTAACAAGCCGGACGACCAGAATATTCAGCAGCTTTGGGCCAATTTTCTGGACTCGATCAAAAGCAACAAGCCGCCGATCTGCGAAATCGAGATCGGGCAGCGGTCGACCAATGTAGCTTTACTGGGTATGCTTTCGTACAAATTGGGAAGAAGCATCGTTTGGGATGGTGAAAAAGAACTGATACCCGGAGACGATGAAGCCAATAAGCTGCTTAGCAGAGCCTACCGTGGGGAATGGAAGTATCCCCAGGCATAGGCATTAATCAATTTTGATAACCTCCGCGGGGATCTTGTGCTGATCCACCAGTTCACGGGTGAAGCGTACATGCCCGCGGGGGGCCATCAGATACAATTTACCTCCCTTCATCCCTGCCAGCTCACTCAGCAACTTCCATTTCGACAAATTACCCTGCATCTGGTCCGTTTTCATGCAGACTTCCAGATAGTGCCTGTTGAACATGTTCACGCCCGTTACATCGGGGGTAAAGCGCGTGTTATCCGCAGCCCGTTCGTAAGATTTCGGCGTCTCGTATCCTTCCATGTTGGCCTGGATGTCCTTAAAACCGTGCGACTTTGCCCACTTAATTACCTGTGGGATGAGTGATTCCTTTTCCATATTTAAATTGTATAATTTTTACCCGATTAAGCGGGGTACTGCTAAAAAAATCCAGCCGAGACTGAAACAGAGGAAGCGCGAGAGAAATGGCTACCCGGTATCCGGGAATTAGTGAAAGATACCTTATTTTCTGGAAATCAACAAATTAACAAACCTTAAATCAATCTTCCAGCTCATCAAGAAAACTATTGTAAGCCGAAAGAAGTTCGCGGTGCGCTTTGGCATCCTTTTGTGCCTGAGCGATTTCCACACCTTTCTGATAAATTTCCTCAGCCCTTTCCACCTGATCCAATGCAGCAAAAAATGCGCCAGCGTGGTAGTAGGTTGGTAAATAATCAGGGTGATCGGTCAGCAGCAATTCAAAAAAGCGCCGTGCCTCGCCAACATCCGACTTAGCGTATTCGATCGCCAGTGCATAAGCATTAAACGGATCGGCTGGATCCTCTTCATAAAACGCAAGCAGATTCGTGACTAAAGTGTTATTCATTGAAATTATTATGCTTGCATACCATTTACTTTTCCTTTAATTTGCCCGGGTTAAGTTATTCTCTTCAACCGCAAAGATACGTAACCATACCCTTATGAAAATACTCGTTTGTATAACTAATGTTCCGGATACAACCGCAAAGATAACTTTCACGGATAATAACACGCGGTTTAACAAGGCCGGTGTGCAGTTTATTATCGGTCCTTACGACGACTATGCCTTGGCGCGCGGCGTCGAATTGAAAGAGCAAACCGGCGGAAGCCTGACCGTCCTCCACGTAGGTGAATCGGACGCTGAACCCCAGATCCGCAAGGCATTAGCCATCGGAGCCGACGATGCGATCCGCATCAATGCAGAGCCGCTTGACTCCAACTACACGGCCATTCAGATTGCCCATATTGCCAGCCAGAATAATTATGATCTGATTTTAATGGGCCGCGAATCCATCGACTACAACAGCGGCGTGGTGCATGGCCTCGTCGGCGAAATTCTTGGAATTCCCTCCTATTCTCCGGTCATGAAACTCGAAATCCAAGGCAATAATGCGACTTTGACCCGTGAAATCGACGGAGGAAAAGAAGTTCTGCAAGCCCCCCTGCCATTGGTACTGGGCTGCCAGGAACCCATTGCCGAATGGAAAATCCCCAACATGCGTGGGATCATGACCGCACGGACCAAGCCTTTGCTGGTAGTGGAGCCCGTGGAGGTAGAAGACATGACGGTTCCTCAGACCTACGCACTCCCCGCTCCGAAAGGAGCCTGTAAAATGATCCCGGCGGGCGAGGCTGAAACGCTGATCAAGCTGTTGCAGACCGAGGCAAAGATCCTTTGACTTTTTCCGACCTTTTTACACCAACTGAAAACAACATGTCAGTCCTTATATATGTAGAGCTCGACAACGGCTCGATCAAAAAAACTTCACTGGAAGCAGTAGCTTACGGTGCTCAGGTGGCTGCAAAAACCGGCACCAGCGCTACTGTGCTCGCATTAGGGCAGGCGCAGGCCTTCGAACTGGAAAAAGCAGGACATTACGGTGCCGCCAAAGTGCTGCACGCTGCCGATGATCGCCTGCAACACGAGAACAGCCTCGCCTATGCCGACGTCCTTGCACAAGCCGCGCAGCAGGAAGGCAGTAAAGTGATTATCCTCTCTAAATCCGGCCTGGGCGACGCGATGGCCGCACGTGCTGCGGCGAAGCTCAAAGCCGGGATCGTTTCAGGCGTCACGTCCCTGCCCGAAACGGATGGCGGCTTCACGGTAACCCGCAGTATTTTCACAGGAAAAGCATTTGCGACGACGGCGCTGACATCGGAAATAAAAATCCTGGTCGTGCGTAAGAATGCCATTGAGATCGACGATTCGGCATTGAGCGGGCAGGCGGCCGATGTGGTGGCATTCAGCCCCGCGTTGAGGGACTCGGATTTCAAAGCGACGGTGGTGAGCGTGGAAAAGGCGGACTCCGAACTATCCCTAACCGAAGCCGAAATCATCGTTTCGGGAGGGCGCGGGATGAAAGGGCCCGAGCACTGGCAACCCCTGCTCGATCTGGCCAAAGCGCTGGGAGCGGCAACCGGGTGTTCGAAGCCCGTCTCGGACCTCGACTGGCGGCCTCATCACGAACACATCGGGCAAACCGGCATTAAAGTGGCCCCGAACCTGTACATAGCCTGCGGCATTTCGGGTGCCATTCAACATCTGGCGGGTGTAAACGGCTCCAAATGCATCGTAGTCATCAACAAAGACCCCGAAGCGCCGTTTTTTAAAGCGGCTGATTATGGAATCGTAGGAGACGTCTTCGAGATCCTCCCTAAATTAACCGAAGCAGTAAAAAGCCTCAAATAAGAACACAGGGGCTATTTTCTGAAATTAATTGGATGTCACCTATGCAAAAAAGGGGCTAAAAATCAACCTGTTAAGATTATTTGATTTTTACACCGGCCATAGCTCCGGCATCTTAACCCGTGCTGCATTTTTTTATGCAGCACGGGTTATTTATTTTTGCACCTTTGATTCGCCGATGGTGTTTTTTGAACAGGAACACTTTGATAGATTTACATGTTAATGCGTTGAAAATCAACATTCAATTAACATCTGAATTTTAAGAACCGGACTCACCATTTAATCCGGAGGCAAATTCACCACAACTGTTAACCATTTGCGCATTTAATTTGAACGTGAAAAAAATCAAGTTAGAAATTCTGGGGCTTTCACCAAGCCAATCCCAAGCCGGCTCATTTGCATTGGTTCTTGGCGAAGAACTAGGCAACCGAAGGCTGCCCATCATCATCGGTGTCTTCGAAGCGCAGGCGATTGCCGTCCAGATTGAAAACATAGTGCCCAACCGGCCGATGACGCACGATCTGTTCAAATCGTTCGCAGAAGGCATGAACTACACACTCAAAGAAATCGTCATCTCTGACCTCAAAGAAGGCATTTTCTACGCCAAAATCGTTTGCACCGATAACCTGCGCGAAGTCGAGATCGATGCACGTCCATCGGACGCCATAGCCATCGGGCTGCGTTTCGATATTCCAATTTATACCTACGAAACCATTTTGTCGGAGGCAGGCATCGTTTCCAGCTCCATGAGCGAGGAGGAAGATGAAGACGAAGATGCCGTGCGCGAAACCATTAAGCCAACGGGCTCGAAAGAGTCACTCCGCGACCTGTCCTATGACGAACTCCAGCGCATGCTCGACGACGCCCTCAATAAGGAAGACTACGAGAAGGCTGCGAAGATCAGGGATGAGATGGGAAGAAGAAACTGAAAACCTGTTTATAGTTAAAAATAGTTAAGGATTATCCTGCAAAGGGCCGTTTTGAAATTATAATCCTTATTTTTGCCCGAGTAGTTTCCCTGCAAACCGAACTAACGACAAGCGAAATCAACGCTGTTATGCCGAAAAAAAAGAAGATCGGGAGTTACCCCAACGCAATGATCGTAATGAGCCTGACGGCTGCATTATTCCTGATCGGCTTTTGCGGTCTCCTGGTGATCCAATCCAAAAAACTGGTGTCCATTATCCGTCAGAATATCGAAGTGAGGGTATTTCTGAATAAAGAGGTGGGAAAAGCCGGCCAGGACTCTATCCTGCACTTGATACAGAACAAGCCTTTCGTACTGAAGTCCACTGAGACGCAGCCGATCACATTCGTTTCGAAGGAAGAAGCCGCAAAAGAATTCATCGAGGGTACCAAAGAAGATTTTGCTACTTTTTTAGGTGAGAATCCCCTCCGGGACAGCTACCGTGTGAAGATCGGGGAAGAATACTTTGAGGAAGCGAAGCTGCAACAGATCAAAAAAGACCTGGAAACAATTAAAAGCGTGTATGAGGTAGTTTACCAGGAAGATCTGGCGGACAATATCAACCGCAATGTAACCAAGATTTATATCGTACTGGCCAGCTTTGCATTGGTCATGCTGATCATCATCGTGCTCCTGGTAAACAACACCATTAAACTGGCCATCTATTCCCAGCGCTTCCTGATCCGCAGTATGCAGCTCGTAGGGGCCACCAACGGATTTATTCAGAAACCATACGTGCTGCGTGGCGCCGTTCAGGGCCTCGTCGGGGGTGTTCTGGCGGGTCTTATGCTCATTGGGTTGCAGCAGCTTGCGATCCGCAATGTGGAGGGCCTCGCGATGCTTCAGGAATACGATAAGATCATCATGCTTGTCGTGATCGTGCTGGCACTCGGCATCATGATCGGCGTGGCCAGTACCTATCAGTCGCTCGCCCGCTATCTGCGCATGACGCTGGATGATCTGTACTGATCTGTCCCTGCCGTCCTCTTTTCAGCCTATTCAGAACAATAACCGACCAATAAAGTTATGAGTACTTCAAAAAATGAACTCCCATTCTCATCATCCAACTATGTGATGATGCTGACCGGCATCGCGGTGATCCTGGCAGGCTTTCTGATCATGACCTTCGACGGCGAAGAATTCGGCTTCGGCTTTCTTGGCCTGACGCTCGGCCCTATTATCGTCATCGCCGGCTTCATCATCGAGTTTTGGGCGATCCTACGTAAACCCGCGAATTCATGAGCATCTGGCAGGCGATTATTTTAGCAATTGTTGAGGGTATTACCGAATTTTTGCCCATCTCTTCCACCGGGCACATGATTATTGCCTCCTCTTTCATGGGGATCAGCCATCTGGAATTTACCAAAATGTTTACGGTCAATATCCAGTTCGGCGCCATTCTTTCCGTGTTGGTTCTCTACTGGAAACGTTTTTTCCAAACTACCGACTTCTATTTCAAACTGCTGGTCGCATTTCTTCCCGCTGCGGTGATCGGCTTTCTGCTGAACGACTTCATAGACGCATTGCTTGAAAACGTTTGGGTTGTAGCCATTTCGCTTCTGCTGGGCGGTATCGTATTGATTTTCATCGACCGCATTGCCAACGACACCCGCGAGAAGGAAATTTCGTACGGAACTGCGTTAAAAATCGGTTTCTTTCAATGCATTGCGATGATTCCGGGCGTTTCCCGCTCCGCATCCACCATCATCGGGGGAATGCTGCAAGGGCTGTCCAGAAAGCAGGCGGCCGAATTTTCGTTTTTCCTCGCCGTACCGACCATGGCAGCCGCAGGCGGTTACAAGCTTTTGAAAACCTATGATACCATTCAGTCGGAAGACATTAAGACGTTGCTGATCGGTAACCTCGTCGCATTCGTGGTGGCGATGCTCGCGATCCGGTTTTTCATCAGCTTCCTGACTAAATACGGCTTTAAGGTATTTGGCTATTATCGCATTATCCTGGGCCTGATCCTGCTGGGTCTGCTGGCCTCGGGCTACCAACTGGACGTGGTCTGATCCGTCGTCCGCTATTTTTATTACCCTCATTCCAAAGATTTGAAACAAGAAGAACATATACCCGACGAAGGCGAGGTCATCCTGATCGACAAGCCCTTGACGTGGACTTCATTTGATGTGGCCAACAAGCTTAAAAGAGCTTGCAAGTTCAAAAAAATAGGCCATGCCGGTACACTGGATCCGCTCGCTACCGGAGTGCTGATCCTCTGTACCGGTAAAAAAACCAAACAGATCGACAGTTTCCAGGCGCAGGAGAAAGAATACACCGGAACGCTGGTATTGGGTAAAACGACACCGTCCGTTGATCTGGAAACAGAATTCGACGCCGAATATCCGGTCGATCACATCACGACCGACGTACTCGAAGCGGCCCGGGCACAACTTACCGGCCACATTGAGCAGATTCCGCCCATTTATTCGGCAGTAAAGGTCGACGGTGAGCGGCTCTACAAAAAGGCACGCCGCGGCGAAGTGGCCGAAATCAAGAAGCGGCCGGTGGAGATCAAGCTGTTTGAAATCGACCCTACCCACTTTCCTTCCATCGATTTTAGGATCATTTGTTCAAAAGGTACTTATATTCGCAGTATCGTTCGGGACTTCGGTCAGCTTGCGGGCAGTGGCGCTTACATGAGCGCTTTGTGCAGGACGCGGATCGGGGATTTCGAACTGAAAGATGCATGGGACCTGACGGCCTACATTCATCAGAAACGAGTAGCTTTGAATTTGGAAGTTGACGAATGAATATTTATCATAGCCTGGATTCCTTTCATAAACTGGAATACGGCGTCGTAACAAGTGGCACTTTTGACGGTGTGCATCTTGGACATCAGAAAATACTTTCCCGCCTGAAAGAAATCAGCGAGCAATCCGGCGGTGAAACCGTGGTGCTGACCTTCTGGCCCCACCCCCGCACCGTTGTTTCAGAGGATAGTCAGGATTTACAGCTACTCTCCACGATCGAGGAAAAGATCGAACTGTTCGCTCAACTGGGAATCCAGCACCTGGCCATCATACCATTCACGCGGTCTTTTTCCGAATTATCCTCGAAAGAATTTATACAGCAGATCCTGGTCGAGAAAATCGGCACCCGGAAGCTCGTCATCGGCTATGATCATCGGTTTGGGCGCAACCGGGAAGGCAGTTTTGAATTCTTGAAGGAAAACTGCTCCGAGTACGGTTTTGAAGTCGAAGAAATTCCAAGGGAAGATATCGAACATACGGCTATCAGTTCCTCACGCATTCGTAAGGCATTGATTACGGGCCATATACACGAGGCCAACGATCTGCTGGGCCGACCTTACTCATTATCGGGAACGGTTGTGAAAGGCAAACAGCTCGGCCGGACGATCGGGTTCCCCACCGCCAACATCCACGTACATGAATCGTACAAGCTGGTTCCCATGAATGGCGTGTATGTGATCCGTGCAGTGTACAATGGCGATACGTTCGGGGGGATGCTCAATATCGGGACACGCCCTACCGTGGACGGCATCGGTCGGACCATCGAAGCGAATCTATTTGATTTTGACCATGAAATATATGGGGAAGACCTTAAAATAGAACTGCTGCATTACCTGCGGCCCGAAGAAAAATTCAATGGCCTCGATATGCTGGTAAAGCAGATCCGGGTCGATAAGGAAAATAGCCTCGCCTATTTTTCCTGACCAACCAAAACTTTTTTCGAAATTCCTGCAAGTGAAGCGTGCCCGGCCCGGCACGCTTTTATTGTGGTCGCTATACGTAGAATCATCGAAACAGGTGCTTTGGCACACGGCAGCGACACAAATTCATTTTCTGTATGGGACATTACGACGCAATTGTTATCGGAGCGGGCCAGGCTGGAACACCACTTTGCCGCAAGCTCGCCGAATTCGGATTGAAAACAGCATTAATTGAAACGCGTTGGGTCGGCGGGACCTGTGTCAACGACGGCTGCTCTCCTACCAAAGCCATGGTTGCCTCGGCGAAAGCCGCCTGGTCGGCCAGGCACAATGAATCCCTGGGCGTACATGTCGGCAGCATTACCGTCGATCTCGATCAGATCCTCGAACGCAAGAACCAGATCGTGCAAATGATGCGCCGCAACTCCGAAAAGCGAATTGAAGACACAGCAAACCTCGATCTGATATACGGTACGGCGCGATTTTCAGGACGAAGGGAAATCACAGTTGCATTGAACGACGGCGGTTCGGAGGTGCTCACGGCCGACAAATTCTTCATCAACACGGGCCTGCAACCATTCATACCCGACATCGAGGGCATTCATGACATCCCCTACCTCACCTCGACCACCATATTGGACCTCACGGAGGTACCCGAACATCTGCTGATTCTCGGCAGCGGCTACATTGCCCTGGAATTTGGACAAATGTTCAGCCGGTTTGGGAGCAAGGTCACACTGGTAGAACCTTCGGGCCGTATACTGAAACGTGAGGACGAAGACATCGCCGAAGCAGTCACCAGGATCTTCGCACAAGAGGACATTGAAATACTCACCGGGACCAAGGCAACCGCATTCAGCCAAAACGGCCATATCATTACCGTCACACTCGACGCTGCGGGCCGGAAAAGCCAACGCTCCTGCACGCACGTGCTGGTAGCGGCCGGCAGGAAACCCCGGACCGATGATATGAATCCGGGTGCGGCTGGTGTGGAGCTGAATGACAAAGGTTATATACGGGTCAACGATCACCTCGAAACATCCGCTGAGGGCATTTTTGCCCTGGGAGACATCAAAGGCGGTCCGGCATTCACCCATGTTTCTTATGACGACTACCGGCTTATTGTCCGCCATGTTATCGACAAAGAGCAAGTAAGTATCGCCGACAGACTGATCCCTTCTTGCATTTTCATCGATCCTCAACTTGGCCGTGTGGGTATGACTGAGCAGGAAGCGCGTAAAATGGGACTGGACATCCGCGTTGCTACATTGACGAATGACAGCGTGGCCCGCTCCATTGAAACCGGTGACGAGCGCGGTATGATGAAGGCGATTGTAGAAGCCGACACAGGGAAGATCCTCGGAGCTGCGGTTCTGGCGGAACAGGGCGGCGAGATCATTACGGTACTCCAAATGGCCATGTTGGGCGGTATCAAGTGGCAGCAGATCAGGGACGGCATGTTTGCGCACCCTACCTATTCCGAATCGTTGAACAACCTCTTTATGAGTCTGGAACAATGATCGCGATGGATTTTTTGGCGTGAAATGGATCGTTTTCGGGCAGATTTATGTAGAAAATAAATAGGCAGATCCAATTTGTGATCCTAAACCACCGAGCCCAAACGATACATCATGATCGTCGTCGAGCACCTCAGTAAACATTTCAATGATATACAGGCCGTTGACGATATTTCCTTCACTGTGAAGGAAGGTGAGACCATGGTGTTGCTCGGAACGAGCGGCTGTGGTAAAACGACCACGCTTAAAATGCTCAACCGCCTCATCGACGCGACCTCCGGACAGATCCACATTAACGGAAAGGATATTTTCAATGAAAAGCCCGAACTGATTCGTCGCTCGATCGGCTACATTTCACAGAACAGCGGCCTTTTCCCCCATTATACCGTCAGTGAAAACATTGCGATCGTGCCAAAGCTGCTTGCCTGGAATACGGTCGACATCCGACAGAGAACGGAACAGCTTCTTGCACGTCTCCGGTTGCCTGCCGCGACTTTCGGTAGTAAATACCCGGACGAACTCAGCGGCGGGCAAAAACAGCGTGTCGCCATTGCCAGGGCCCTGATCGCCGATCCGCCGGTACTGCTCATGGACGAGCCGTTCGGGGCACTTGACCCCGTAACCCGTGCCGATGTCCGCAAGGCGTTTGCAGACTTACCTGAACTGAAAAACAAGACGATCGTGCTCGTTACACATGATGTGCAGGAAGCATTGGAACTGGGCGATCGTGTGTGCCTGATGGATCGGGGACGCATTATCCAGCAGGGTTTGCCTGGCGAATTATTATTCAGGCCGGTCAACGATTTTGTCAGAACTTTCTTCGATCAGCAGCGCTTTATGCTCGAATTGAAAACTATTTTGCTCCGTAGAGAAATTAATGCGTTACCAAATTCAAAAACTACGTCTAAATATTACTTGACTCCGGATCAGAATCTTTGGGACGCGCTGGAAGCGATTTCGACGGCAGGCCTGGCGGACATCGATGTCAAGGGAACGGACGGGATCGTCAAGAAAATTTCCGTATCCGACATTTACAGGATTTATAATAATGTAAAAAAAGGCAGCTAATGGAAGAACGGCAAACCTTAGGGGCATTCATGATGCAGCAGGCAGACAAGCTGTGGGCGCAGACCATCGCGCACATCGGCCTGACCTGTATCTCGCTTCTGATCGCTGTCTCCGTCGGCCTTCCACTCGGCATCTGGATCGCCCGCCGAAAGAATGCCGCATGGTTGGTGCTGGGGTTTGCCGGCGTGCTGCAAACCATTCCCAGCATCGCCCTGCTTGGATTTATGATCCCATTGCTGGGAATTGGTGCATTGCCCGCCATTACCGCACTGTTCCTGTACGCCTTACTGCCCATTATCCGCAACACCTACACCGGCATTACCGGAGTCGATCCGGCGGTACGCGAATCGGCAGTAGGCATGGGGATGACCTATTGGCAAGTGCTTTTCAATGTCGAATTACCCCTTGCCATGCCGGTAATCCTGGCCGGAATAAGGACGGCGACGGTCATCAACGTAGGGGTCGCTACGCTGGCGGCCTACATCGCTGCGGGCGGCCTGGGTGAATTTATCTTTGGCGGGATCGCGTTGAACAACACCCAAATGATACTGGCCGGGGCAATACCTGCCGCATTACTGGCTGTTTTGTTTGATTTCCTCCTTTCACTGCTCCAAAAGAGCGACCTGAAACGGATGCGGAAAGCAACCCTGCTATTACCTGCATTGCTGCTGGTACTTTCTTCCTTTTACCTGATACCTCATTCCAAGGCCAAATTGCTGGGCGGCTTTACACCCGAATTCATGGGTCGTGAGGATGGTTACCTGGGCTTGAAATCGGTGTACCGGCTGGATATCCCTACTGTCGTGATCAGTGATGCAGTGATGTACAAGGCCGCCTTCGAGAAGCAGCTGGATGTGATCAGCGGGTACAGTACCGACGGCCGACTGAAAGCATTCGACCTCGTCACGCTAGAAGATGACCAGCATATTTTCCCTCCTTATTATGCGGCCCCGCTGGTCAGGCAGGAAACGCTCCAACGCCATCCCGAGCTGCGGCCCGTGCTCGAAATGCTGACAGGGTTGATCAACGACTCGGTCATGACCGAACTGAATTATCGGGTCGATTATCTCAAACAGAGTCCTGAAAAAGTGGCTCATGATTTCCTGTTGGCCAAAAACCTTTACAAAAAGCCCGCAGAAACGACCGTGGGAACGATTCGCCTGGGTTCCAAGATTTTCGCCGAACAGTACATTCTTATCCACATGTACAAGGAACTGATCGAGGGCTACACCAAACTCAAAGCAGTTACCAAGACCGGCCTGGGTGGAACCAAGATCTGCTTCGACGCATTGCATCATGGTGAAATCGATATGTATCCCGAGTACACCGGCACAGGTCTGCTGGCGATACTGAAAACGGACAAACCGCAGTTGCAGCGCCTGGCGGGTGACCGCGGCAAGGTTTATGATTTTGTTAAAACTGAATTCTCAAACCGCTATCAGCTGGAATGGCTCCGGCCTATCGGTTTCAACAATGCCTACGCGCTCATGATGCGGCGCGGACAGGCACAATCCTTGAATATCCAAACCATCACCGATCTGAAAAACTATGCAACTAATGGAAACCACCAGCATTAGGGAAGCGTACCGGAATGTCCGGAAACACAGCGAGAAAATATGTGCGCCGCTCGAAACGGAGGATTACGTCCCTCAGCCGGTGCCATTTGTAAGTCCGCCGAAGTGGCACCTGGCCCATTCAACCTGGTTTTTTGAGACGTTTATTCTCAAAGCCTCCGCACCAGGCTACCAGGTCTACGATCCGGATTTTAACTACCTCTTTAACAGTTACTACAACAATGTGGGCGAGCGCACGCTGCGAACAGACAGGGGAAATGTTACACGGCCCACCACCAAAAGCGTGTACGCCTATCGCGCATACGTCGACGCTCAAATGGATGCATTCCTGGAAGATTGCTACGATTCCGACATAATAACTTTGGTGGAGCTGGGCCTGCACCACGAGCAGCAACACCAGGAGTTACTGGTAACGGATATCAAGTACATTCTGGGCCATAATCCACTCTTTCCCGTGTACGACCCGGCACACAACCTTGTCCAAGGCCGCAATGCAGAATCAGGATTGCTAATGATCCCCGAGGGGATTTATGACATAGGCCACCACGGAGATGGCTTTTGTTTCGACAATGAACTGGGCCGTCACAAAGTATATCTGCATGAATTTGAAATAGACAAAGCGCTGGTTACCAATGATGAATACCTTGAATTCATGGAAGCGGGCGGCTATCAGAATTTCAATCTTTGGCTCGATGAAGGCTGGTCATGGGTGAATGAAAATGCCGTTCGTAACCCGATGTACTGGCACCAAATCGATGGCACCTGGCATCAGTACACGCTGGCCGGACTACAAAAGATTGATCCGGACGCAATCCTGAGCCATATCAGTTTCTTCGAAGCATCGGCATTTGCCCAATGGAGGGGAATGCGGCTCCCCACCGAGTTCGAATGGGAGGTTGCATCGGTGAACCTGGACTGGGGGCAGCGCTGGGAATGGACCAACAGTGCTTACCTGCCCTACCCTGGTTTCAGTAAGGCACCGGGCGCCGTTGGTGAATACAACGGCAAATTTATGGTGAATCAGATGGTCCTGCGCGGAGCGTCGGTCGCCACCTCACCGGGACACGCACGCAAAACTTACCGTAATTTCTTTCACACACACGAGCGCTGGCAGTACACAGGCATACGGCTGGCGCGATAATCCATTGACCATGACAGACATACAAATTTTCGCCAAAGACATCCACAAGGGCCTATCTGCCCCATTGAAACACATTTCGAGCAAGTACTTTTACGACGACATCGGAAGCGGCATTTTTCAGGACATTATGAAAATGCCTGAGTACTACCCCACGCCCTGCGAATTTGAGATTTTATCTTTGCAAGGTGAAAACATCCTCAAACAGCTCCGGTTCGACCAGCCGTTCCAGATTGTCGAGTTTGGGGCGGGTGACGGTATTAAAACACGGCAGCTGCTTAAAAAACTGGTCGACGCCTACGTTGATTTTACCTATGTGCCCATTGATATCTCGGCAAAAGCCATCGAAGGACTGGTAACCAATATGGCGGAACGCCTTCCGGGGTTGAAGATCAAACCCATGATCGGGAATTATTTTTCCATGATGGAAGAACTCTCGGCTACCAAAGTACCGAGCCTGCTCCTCTTCCTGGGCGGCAATATCGGAAACTACGAACCGCATGAAGTCCACAGCCTGCTGACCGACTTCCGGAGCTGTATGAACCCAGGCGACTACCTGTTGACAGGCTTTGACCTTCAAAAGAACCCGGCTACGATACGGTGCGCATACGACGACCCGCGGGGCATTACGAAAGCATTCAACATTAACCTGCTGCATCGGATCAACCGGGAACTGGGAGGGAGTTTCAAGACCAATCAGTTTGACTTTTATTCCCATTACAATCCTGTCAATGGCGAGGTCAGGAGTTACCTGGTCAGTCTTGTGCCGCAGAAAGTACATGTGCGGCATTTGGACAGATGCTACGACTTTGACCGTAATGAGCTGATATGGACTGAGTTGTCCAAAAAATACACATTAAAGGAAATAGAAGATGTCGCGACTGCAAGCAATTTCCGGGTGGTCGAAAATTTCAAAGACTGTAAGGCTTATTTCGCCGATAGCCTCTGGACATTATAAGTAAAAAGGTTGCCACGCGGCAACCTTTTTACTTACTCAAAACTGCAATCCGATACACTAGTTACTGGAAACGAACTTGTTAAACCGGCTTTCCTTCCCGTCGGCAGTCTGCTCCTGGTACAGGAATTCGAGTTTACTTTCGTCAAATTTGGCAAAAAACTCGTCCCAGCTTATTTCCTGCAAAGAACCGTCCCCGCTATAACCGGGAAAATCGATCCGCAGGATGCCGGTGTCGTCCTTTTTACCGCCGGTGCCCTTCACCATGGAGGGTATACCGCCCCGCTTTTCGGCCCATTGACGGATCGTATCGTGGTCGCGCGTGGATGTACTGGATTTTGAAGCGCTGCTTCCCGACTTTTTACCGGCCGTTGAGGCCTTGCCTGTCGCAGAAGACTTCTTGCCGGAATCCTTACTGTCGCCGGCAGCCTTGCGGGTGGAACTCTTTTCATCACCGGAACTCTTGCTGGCAGCCGGCGCCTTTTTGCCTGCTGACGAGCTAGTGCCTGCCGCGCTCTTTTTATTGTTGTCTGCCGAAGCAGCCGATGTGCTTTTAGCGGAGCTTTTCGCTGTACTTTTCGTCGCAGCGCCCTTTTCCGCATTCGTTGTTGATTTTGCTTTGGATGGTGCTTCCTTCGTATTGTTTTTTGTAGTGGCCATGGTTCAGTTTGTTTTGATTTGGACCATTGACCTTCAAAAAGCGTGCCTTGCGTTTCATGCTTCGTTAAAAGCTCTCAAAGCCCCTTTCAATCGGAAACCACACACCCGCAGCCCTGCTTTTTCTAACGTCGCCTGCGAAATCCGGTTGCTCACATTACAGCGTGCGGCGGGGACCCGTCCCATTTCGTACGCAACACGTTTCAGCTCCTGCACCAGAAAAGTGGCATAGCCGCGACACCTGAATGCTTCTCTGGTTTGCATATAAAGGTCGGCATAGGGAATGTTATAGTTCAGCATCAATCCGCCGCTGGCTACGATTTCTCCGTTGGCAACGACTACATACTCACTATCGTCGCCATCCATGGGATCATCGTCGGTCCGGCGACGGAAAAGGACGCCGGGCAGGGTGAAATCCGTTTGGAAATGGTCTTCGAAAAGAATGGCTTCGGCAAAGGAATTTTCACAAAAGCGATGCAGCATCGTGGTCAGGAAAATGTCGTTGCTCTGGCATTCGATCCAGATGGCCTTGCTCAGGTTTCTGAATTCCTCGAAAATGGCCGTCGCATGCCTGCGATAATGGGGAATGAGAAAAAACTCGAAAATCGTGTCGCGATCCTGCCGGCGGTCGGTGCCCCACACGGAGCCATAGCCGACCGAAACGCCATCCATTTCAAACAGCCAGGTATCAGCCCAGCCATAGTCATGGCACTTATTGCATACAAACTGGAATTGGTTTTCATGCAGGAACATCGTGCGGAACGCCCTGATCTCTTCCAGCCCGGTGGGGTGAACATTCAGTTGCATAGTGTGATGCGGATACATCAATAAGGTAGCACATTAGGATGACAAATACTAGCCGTTTTTCAACAAAACACTTGAAATACCAAGCTGTTTTTGTACGGGAGGGCGCAATGAAATCACGTCAGCATAAGCAAATCAGGTTAGGTCGGAAATCATTTCTTATCCAAGTTCCAATACTCATGCATCATATGAAGCTCCCCCTTCAATTTATTGCTTTTATAATACTTTGTCTGCCACCCTGCCTTGCGCAGCAGGATAACACATCCAAACTGTGGTACAAACAGCCCGCCCGGCAATGGGAAGAGGCGTTGCCGGTCGGCAACGGCGCATTGGCTGCCATGGTTTTCGGAGGGGTCAGCAATGAACAGATCCAGTTCAATGAAGAAACCTTATGGACCGGCGAACCCCGAAGCTACGCGCATGAGGGTGCAGCCCGCCACCTGACGGCTATCAGGACGTTACTGAACGAAGGGCAGCAGAAAGAGGCCGAAGCGCTCGCCAACAAAGAGTTTATGAGCCAGCCGCTCCGGCAAATGGCCTATCAGGCGTTTGGCGACGTTTACATCGATTTTCCCGGTCATGAAAAATTCTCCGGTTACCAACGCGAACTGGATCTGGCGACTGCCACCGCCACCGTCCGCTATAATGCCGGGGGTGTGGACTATACCCGACAGGCATTCGCCAGCTATCCGGCCAAGGCCATTTACTATGAACTCACCAGTTCGAAAAAAGAGGCTCTCGGCTTCTCGGTTCGCATGGACGCCATTCACAAGAGCAAAAAAGTCACGGCCAGTGGTAACGAACTGATGCTCGAAGTGAAGGTTGAGAATGGTGTACTTTCGGGCATTGCACGGCTGAAAGTGTTAACGGATGGGAAAGTCAGGGAGGCGAATGGCCAACTCACCATTGCGCATGCGACCCGTGCGACGCTGGTGTTGTCGGCAGCGACGCCTTATGTCAATTACAAGAGCATTAATGGGGATCCCGGTGTCAAAACGAGCTCCATTCTCCGCAATGCCACTACGTACCAGGCAGCCTACAAAGCACATTTAACCGATTATCAAAACCTTTTCAACCGCTTCCGGTTCTTCCTGCCTGCTAACGACGCATCCGGCCTGCCGACCGACGAGCGGCTGATCCGTTTCAAAAGTAACCCGGATGATCCTGCATTACTTGCCTTGTACGTGCAGTACGCGCGCTACCTGCTCATCGCGAGCAGCCGCCCGGGAACGCACGCAGCCAACTTACAGGGTAAATGGAACCATAAACTGGCCCCTTCATGGGACAGCAAATACACGGTCAACATCAATACGGAAATGAATTACTGGCCGGCGGAGCTGACCAACCTGAGCGAATGCCACGAGCCGCTTTTCGATCTGGTTAAAGACGCGTCCCAGACCGGTGCCGAGGTGGCGAAAGTACATTATAATGCCAATGGGTGGGTCTTGCATCACAACACGGATCTCTGGCGAGGAGCTGCTCCCATCAATGCTTCAAACCATGGTATATGGGTGACAGGCGGCGCTTGGCTTAGTCTGCATTTGTGGGAGCATTACCGCTTTACGCAGGACAGGGCTTTTCTCCAAAAAACCGCATATCCGTTGATGAAAGGGGCAGCCGAATTCTTCCTCGATTTTCTGGTGAAAGATCCCAAAACAGGCTACCTGATCAGTTCGCCCTCCAACTCACCGGAAAACGGGGGCCTGGTGGCCGGCCCTACGATGGACCATCAGATCATCCGTGCCTTGTTCAAAGCTTGTATTGAAACAGCGGCGATCCTCCAAACCGACGCCGCATTTGCCGAAAAACTTACTCAAACCTCAAAGCAAATCGCTCCGAACCAGATCGGTCGCCACGGACAGTTGCAGGAATGGATGACCGATATCGACGACACCACCAACCATCATCGTCATGTCTCGCATTTATGGGGGGTGTACCCGGGCGAAGAGATCACTCCGACCGCCACGCCCGGCCTGACCCGCGCTGCTATCAAATCATTGAATTACCGGGGCGATGACGGTACAGGTTGGAGCCTGGCATGGAAGATCAACTATTGGGCGCGGTTCCTCGACGGCGAGCACGCCTATACGATGATCCGCAAACTGTTTAACCCGGTATTCGACGCCGGACAGAAAATGAGCGGCGGAGGATCCTACCCCAACCTCTTCGACGCGCATCCGCCTTTTCAGATTGACGGAAATTTCGGCGGGGCATCAGGCATTTTGGAGACATTGGTCCAAAGCCATTTAAGCGAAATCAACCTCTTACCTGCATTACCTGCTGCGTTGCCGGAGGGCAAAGTAAGGGGCATTTGTACCAGAGGCGGTTTTGAAATGGATCTGGAATGGAAAAACGGCAAACTTCAGACTGTCACTGTTTTATCCAAAACCGGCAATAAATGCACCATGCGCTACGGCGACAAGGTGATCACCATCCCAACCGTGCAGGGAAGGAGCTATCGTTTCGACGGGACTCTGAACGCGTTAAAATAAATTCTTTTTTTTGACGGCGTTCAAAATGCTGCTGACATACTGCTGTCACAGGCCGGTGTTTAGTTTGTAATGCAATCAAACAATAAACATTAAAAACCTTTGACATGGAAACTAGCAGCATCGAAAAAGAAATCACAACAAACGCCAACGTTATCAATTCCGAAGCATTACTGGCACATTGGCAAGGGCATCGCAGCCTTAGCAGGAAGGTTATTGAAGCATTTCCTGAAGATCAGTTTTACAATTTTTCGATCGGCGGCATGCGCACTTATGCCGAGCTAACGATGGAAATGATCGGCCTGACCGCACCGGGCATCCGGGGTATCGTATATGGCGACTGGACATTCTCCGAACCCGCACTCGATTCCTCCACGCCTGCGCCAGCCACCCGGGAAGAAGTATTGAAACTGTGGGACCTTGTCACCGAATACATCAACCACCTTTGGCCACAAATCCCCACGGCTCGCTTCCAGGAGGTTGAAGCGGCGTTCGGCCAATACGAAAACACGATCTACGGAACGATATTGTATCTGATCGACAACGAAATCCACCACCGTGCGCAGGGTTTTGTTTACCTGCGGGCACTGGGCATCCAGCCGCCTTTCTTCTGGGACCGGTACTGAGCATCTATCAGGCCATGAAATAAATCCCTGCCCGAAAAGCACCGCGATCGACCTCGTGGGCATTTCCCGGCAGGGATTTTTGTTTCGCTTTTCTGGAATGGTTTTAGTATATACCTTCGTGCAGTACCAAAACTCTTAAGTGATGCCGCATATGAAACTAACGATTTTGAATGCGATCGGTGCCTTCGCATTACTGATGCCCCTGGTTGAGGTTAATGCGCAAGTAAGGCAGCCCGCTCCTACCGGACAAGTTCCCAAGGCGTATTCCGGCGTACAAAGCGCTCCCGGCGCCGCTCTTCAACCCAAGCCTACCGGGCAGATTGCTCCCGAGGTACCGGGTCAGTTGGGAGTAATACACCAACCGGGCCAGCCGGCGACGTTGCCTGCCCAAAAAGTTTCGGAAGTACAGGACCTTGGTTTTGAGGTCAATTCGAAACCGGTGGTACAGCAAGGGATGGTACCGAAAGTAAATACCTCGCAAGATCCATTGACGATGCCTGAGCGGTATCAGCCGCAGGTGCGCCCGCAAGCCAATACCATCAACGCCGAACAGGCACAGCAGGCGATCGAACAATTGCAGCAGACCGAGCCGGTAAGGATCAATGGGGCAGCGCCCGCACAGACAACGAGCCAAACCACAACGGTCACAACATCCACTGCCCCGCAGACTGGCACCCGGACATCGAAAAGCGCTTCTGTACCTGCCACTTCATCATCCAAAACGGGAAGTACCACGACAGCTCCCGCGAGCACACAGCCCTGAAAATAACTGAAATGCCCTGCCACCACAGGGCATTTTGCTTCTCATCATGACCTTACTACCCGGACTGCTCCTGAGTACGAGCAAGCACAAGCGGCGTCTTGCCCTTTGAATAAAACCTTGGCTCATTTCACCCG
Organism: uncultured Dyadobacter sp.; assembly: GCF_946482605.1. The sequence goes on from NZ_CAMLSE010000028.1 coordinate 75,234, forward strand.
CAAAATTGTCCCATACTCCCATCCGCCGGATGTGATGCTGGCAGTATCTTTGTAACAACACTTCACAAACCGGTGACAAACCGGAGGCTAACTCAATTCGTTATGAAAAGCTTTTACGCCGTGCTCGCCAATTCTTTGGCAGCGGCACTCACCAATACGTTTGTCTGGTTCGCCGTGACTTTCTGGGTTTACCTGGAAACACGGTCAGTGTTGGCGACCTCCATTATGGCCGGTGTTTACCTGGCTACCGTGGCAGTGTCGGGCTTTTTCCTGGGCTCGATCGTAGATCGCTACCGTAAAAAAACGTCGATGATGCTCTCCGCTGTCAGTACGCTTGTGCTGTATGTGCTTGCGTTGATCGTGTATCTCACCACGCCCGCCGAAGTTTTCAAGGACGATTCGAGTATCAACCTTTGGCTCTTCATCACCTTGTGCCTTTTCGGGGCCATTACGGGCAACATTCGTACCATCGCACTTTCAACGGTCGTTACAATCCTGATCGAGGAAGAAAACCGGGACAAAGCCAACGGCATGGTCGGAACGGCTAATGGAGTGTCGTTCCTTGTAGCTTCCATCTTTTCGGGGCTGGTTATCGGGTACATGGGCGTGTTATGGATGCTCATACTGGCTGTCGCGCTCAGCGTACTGGTCATCGCCCACCTGACGACGATCCCGATTCCTGAAAAGGAGATCGTCCACGCCGAACCACATACGCAGCGTATCGACATTCGGGGTACTATCGCTGCGGTAGGGACGGTTCCGGGGCTTTTCGGATTGATATTTTTCAACACTTTCAACAATTTCCTGGGTGGTGTGTTCATGTCGTTAATGGACGCCTACGGGCTGTCACTCGTTTCGGTTCAGGCCTGGGGAGTCCTGTGGGGCATTCTCAGCCTCGGCTTTATCGTTGGCGGACTGGTGGTTGCAAAACGGGGACTCGGGAAAATGCCATTAAAAACCCTGTTCATTTCCAACATCATCATGTGGGGCATCTGTATGATCTTCCCCATTCAGGCGTCCATTGTATTACTCGGTGTAGGCATGTTTGTCTACCTCTGCCTCATTCCGGTAGTGGAAGCAACCGAACAGACTATTTTACAGAAAGTGATCCCTCCGGAACGTCAGGGGCGGGTATTCGGCTTTGCGCAAAGCGTCGAACAGGCCGCGTCGCCCGTTACCGCATTCCTCATCGGGCCCATTGCCAAATTCGTTTTTATTCCTTTTATGACCAGCGGTGCGGGCGCACGTCTGATCGGGCCGTGGTTTGGGACCGGGACTGCCCGTGGACTGGCACTTTTATTTATAGTAACCGGGATCATAGGACTGATCGTCACACTGATAGCCATGCAATCGCCCGCATACAGGAAGCTATCACTTGTTTATAAAAAACCGGCCCCGGAGTATGATGCCGGCAAGGCGGTCATTCGGGAAGAGGCCTGAAAACACAGTAATCGTATTCAACAACTAATCATCCATCACCATGTTTGCACAAACTAAAGCATTCAGCGGGTTCTCTGTCGACGACCTGCAAAAAGCGGCGCAGTTTTACGGCGAGGTCCTCGGGCTGGAAGCAGCCCAGCAGCAGGAAATGCCTGTCCTGCATTTGACCATTCACGGAGGCTATGAGGTAATCCTCTACGAGAAGCCGAACCATGAACCCGCCACATTTACCGTACTCAATTTTCCGGTGCCCAATATCGAAGAAGCGGTTAAAACGCTCAAATCGAAAGGGGTCAACTTCGAAAGCTACGACCTGCCCGGACTGAAAACCGATGAAGACGATATCATGCGGGGCAACGGGCCGAAGATTGCGTGGTTCACCGACCCGGCAGGCAATATATTATCCGTGATTGAAAGCAATAAATCATAAACCTTAACTTCAACTTCATCCTATGGAAACTGTCAAAAGCAACAGAATGCCCGGCATTATCGCTTTGTATGACTTGCAAACACCATTTTTCAACTTTGTTCTGGAAAACATCCCGGACAGCGACACCCATAACCGACTCGATACCAAAGCCAACCATGTGGCATGGCTTGCAGGTGCATTGGTGGAGCAGCGGTTTGACATGGCCCGGCAGCTCGGTGCCGATGTGCGTCAGCAGGCGCATGATCTTTTTGGCGATAACAAGGGAATTCAGGATGGTGTCACCTATCCTCCGCTGGATACGTTCAGGGCTGACTGGGAAAAAATCACACCCATTCTCAAAGAAAAACTGGAAGGACTCGACGACGAAGCGCTCGAAAAACGCATTGAAATGGGGCCGGAATTCTCGATGTCGCTATACGAGCTGATCACGTTCGTGAGCTACCGCGAAGCGAACATCATCGGGCAGATCGCACTGTGGAGGCGACTGCTGGGTTACCCCGCCATGCGCTACATGTAGTCGTGGAAAAGAGCCGCGACGCCATCATGAATGCCTTAAAATAGCGCAAATTGTGCTTTCTTGCGTGTTCAAACCGATCCACGCCGTACATGAACATATTCCAGCAAGGTATTCAGCTCAAAGAAAGGCGTCGCGGCTTTCACCTGATCACCGGTGAGGTACTCCATGCTTTGCCGCAGATCGGGAGTATCAAAATGGGGATGTGCCAGGTCTTCATACAGCACACTTCCGCTTCTCTCACCATCAATGAAAATGCCGATCCGACCGTGCGCAGGGATTTTGAAATGTATTTCAATAAAAATGTCCCGGAAAACGATCCCGACTACCAGCACGACTATGAAGGCTCGGACGACATGCCTGCCCACTTGAAAGCTGCCATTCTCGGAAGTTCAGTGATGATCCCGATCCGTAACGGAAGACTGGCCTTGGGAACCTGGCAGGGCATTTATCTCTGCGAGCATCGTGATCATGGCGGCAGCCGGAGCTTGATCGTGACCGCCTGGGGGATTTAAGAATTGCCCAGCGAAAGGCTGAAAATCATCCCGTTGCCTGTATTGGGCCGGACAGAAATCCGGCAGGAAATCGCCTTCGCCAAGTCCCGGATAAGGTGAAGCCCCAGTCCTGTTTTAATTCCAATGGCCGCCTGGTCGTCATACAATGCGTGGAGCTGCTCGTCGGAAGCACCCGGACCATTATCGGTGACCGACAGAACGACCAAATCGCCTTCTGTCCTGGCTTCCCATCGTATACATGCCGCATCTGTATTTTTAAGGGCCTTGACGGCATTGTTGGTGAGGTTCTGCATGATGGTCCTGAGATAATCCTCATCGGTAACGACCATCAGGTTTTCAGGGTCTTCGAAACTGAATGCAATGCCGGTAGTCCCTGAGAAGAACTTCCCGATGTATGCGAACAACTCTGCCACCGCAACACGGCGGGCCTGAGGCTTGAATTGCTGCATCTGACTCTTGCTCCACAGTAACATCGACTCCATTGTTTCCAGCAACGCCTCCGCCGAATCGGTCATTCGCTTCTGGTGAACCTCCACGGCCTCCGGGGCGATCAAATCAGGGGCTTCTTTTTGCAAATGCAGAAAATTGACCAAATTGGCGACGGGGCTCCGCAAGTCGTGGCTCAGGATCGCGAAAAAGCGTGCCTTCACCTGGTTGGCCTCGTCCAGCTCATTGTTCAGGTGCAGCAGCTGGACGTTGGTCCGTTTCCGGATCCGGTTTTGCCACCAGAGCAGCGCCCCTATCGCTGCCAGCACCAGCAAACCGCTCACAAAAATCCAGCGTTGCTTTTTCTGTGCCTGTAATTCGAGCTCATTGATCTGTATCTGCTTGTCGCGCAATGCAATTTCCCGCTCCCCTTCCATTCCCGCGATTTTGTTTTTTTCTTCCTGTGAAAATAAAGAGTCCTGCACCGATTGAAAGGTCCGGAAATTATAATAGGCATCCCGGAAATCCCCGCGCTGCTCCTGCACTTCGGCAAGCACGCCCGTGAAATGGGCCTTTTGACTGATATCACCATTCTCATTACTTACTTCAATCGCCCTTTTGAGGTATTTTTCAGCATGGACCAAAAGCTGGCTTTTATTTGAAATACCTTTCGGCAGTAAGCCCGTCGTGTACATTTCCAGGTATGCGACACCAATGTTGCCCAGGTTGTTGCCTGCTTCCAGATGCACGGGGTTCACCTCGTTCCAGAGCTTTTCAGCCCTCAGCCCGTATGCAAGCCGACTGTCAAACCGGCGAGCTTCGAGTATAGACAAACTGCTCAATGCTCGTGCCATTCCCTCTTTGTTGCCGGCCTGCCCATGAAGATCGAGGGCTTTGCGAAAATGGGTCCGGGAAGCTGTCGTATCTTTCATTTCATAATAAATGCTGCCCAGGGAATTATGCGAGTTTCCCAGCTCCCTCGCGACGTTATAAATGTCCGATTTAGCGAGCTGCTCCCGAAGTTTCAGCGCCTTCTGGCTATAAAAAAGCGCCTTTTTGTAATTTTTCTGTACCAGATAAATCGAACCGACATTGTCGTTTGCATTCCCGATCAGGTAATTGTCGCCCTGCTTTTCGGCCTCCCGTAACCCCATCAGGTAATAGCGGGTGGCCTCGGTATAGTTGGAAGCGATATTAGAATACATCGCCCCGATATTATTAAAAGTAGTAGCAATATTAAAAGTATCTCCCATTTTATGAAAAACAACCAGCGCTCTTCGGTTATAAAACAGGCAGGAATCTACATTACCCATATCACTAAACGCCCTGGCCATGGCCGAGTTGAAAACCCCTATCCCCCGCTGCCATTTCATAGCCGACACGTGCGCCAGGCCCAGTCGCGCATAATACAATGCCTGACGTGTGTCCGAGAAGAAATACTCATCGGCAATGCGTTTGTAGAACCGCCCTTTCGCTGTATCGTTCTTGGCTCGCGGAAGTTCGGATATGAGGGAATCTATCAACGCCTGTCCTTCCTTTTGACCCAGCACGGTGTGAGCGGTCAAAATACACAGCAGCGAAAACACGATGGCTCGGATCATTTGCTATTTCAGATTGACCAATACGTCCTTAAAACTCCTGCCGACCGGCAAAATATGCTCCCTGACAAAAACCTGCTGGGGCGCTATTTTGTCGATATAATGACGCTGCACCGCATAGCTCCTGTGGATACGTACAAAGGACCTGAATGCATTTTCCAGCAATAGATTACCGATCGATGATAACACACTGTATTTGCGGGTGGTGGTCACGATCCGCGTGTAGTCTTTCAATGCCTCGAGATAAACGATATCATGCAGGTTCAGCTTGATCTGCTGGTGGCCGTCCTTGATAAAAACCGTGTTATCACTGCCCAGACTGTATTCGAACAGTTCGGCCTTGCGCTTCATTTCGAAAAAGCTTTGCAACCGTTGCATGCAATGGGCAAAACGCTCCGCTCTGACCGGTTTGACCAGAAAATCAAATACTTCCAGCTCAAAACTCTCGGCCGCATAATCAGGGTAGGCGGTAATGAAGATACACACAGGCACCTGCATCATCCGGCTTCTGAATTCGAGGCCATTCACATCCGGCATATCGATATCGCTCAGGATCACGTCCACATCCGAGTGTTGTAATGCATTTACAACGTCGGCCACCGAGCTGAATGCGCCGACGATTTCAAGAAACGGATACTTACGTGCGTGCATGAGCGTCGTGAGGCGATCGATTTCATCATCATCGACGATCACACAACGAAAAACCGGCGTGTCGGTCATAACAGGGAACGGATGGGCTTGTGTTTACCAAATTTAAGATAGTTTGCCTGAAAGTCTGTGTGTAGCGGGTCGTTTTAGTTACTGGTCTATTTAAAATGTCGTTCGTCGAAGCCCCATTGCGACCGCATTGTGCCCCTCCTATTTTTGGAACAGCATTGATTTAAAACATACTCTATGAAAAAGCTCATCACCTGTCTGCTGCTGGGATGTATACTCAGTTGCTCGGATTCCGGCGAAGACACACCAAAGCCAGACGATATTGATAACGATCCGGACACTGGCGTCGTGACACAACCCGGCAAAGGAGAACCGGGCGTGGTCGGCACAGCTGGTATCAAAGCGTGGGATCAGCTTTCGACCGTTGAAAAGGATAAGATTAAAGGTTGGAACACCATATTCATGCACCAGTCGGTGGGCACAGACCTGGAAGATGGCGCCTTAGCCAACGGGTTCCGTTTCGAATACTTCGACATGAACGAAAAACCTGACAAAGGACTGAGCGGCAATGTGTTCAGTACATCGAATGGCAAGCCGATGGAAAAAATTGCGGAGTTCAGGAGAAATGCCCTGGCGCATAAAGGCATACTCAAAATCGCTATCTTCAAGTTCGGATATGCAGATATCCGCGACGAAGACATGGAAGCGGTGAAGGCTGCGTACAAGCAGATGATCGATGACCTCCGTGCGCAGATTACAGGCCTCCGGTTTGTGCACATTACGCCCCCGCTGGTTTACATTGCTACCCGGGATGAAGGTAATGAAGCCAAGATGAAAATGGGCCAGTGGATGAAGGATACATTCGGAAGCAAGGATGTCATTTTCGACCTCCAGGCGGTGGAATCCAACGATGGTGCGTGCAAGCTGGGCAACGTCTGGCGCATTTGCGACGAATACCGCTCGACCGCCAGTTGTCCAAGCAAAAGCCAGGGCGTAGATGCTCCCGAGGGCCAGGGTCACTTGTGTGAGGCGGCCGCGACGAAAGTTAGTAAAGCCTTTTTAATGAGTATTTACCAGACTGGAAAATGAAAGCGGTTCCGCGAAAATACACCGGTTTGCTCATTCTGGTGCTGCTGGTCGCCGTCAGTTGGGGCGTTTTCGAAGCTCGTTACTACCTCAGCCGTTGGGACGATTACCGCAATCGTCCCTGGGCATACAGCAGTGACCCCGCCGCGAAACTCCTCATTGGAGAATGGCAGGGAACATTTACAGATCCTGCGCGGGTAACCAAAAGCATTTCAGTACAGATCTTCGAGCCCACCACCGACGCTGAGCGCAAAGCGCAGGCCAGCAAGAGAAACCGGCGGGGCGGCGGCATCCGCCATCGCGATAAAAGATCGTTCGAAGGGATTGCCACCGTCCGCAGCAAGCTCGGAACGGAAAGTTACGAGGTATACGGATCGGTCGGCAAAGATAATTTCCGTCATGTCAAATGCAGCTTCCGGCCAACCGACGAGCGCAAACGTGTTCTTCCAAATTTTACTTTGTTGCAAGGCTCTGATGGCAACTGGCAGGATGATCAGTTCGCACTGACGCTCGCATTCAGCTACCAGCGAAAGGATGGCAGCAGTTTCTACTCCTCTGCCGATCCCCTTTATGAAAAGAAGGCGAAGCTCTCGCTGCAACGTACCCTAAATTAGCTTTTGGTAAAATTTCGCCCCACGAACATGAGAACTTCCGCCTTCATGCACATCATCTGCCTGTTGTTGGTGCTATACGCCTGCAAGCAGGATGAGGTGACCAAAGACGAATGTACGACCGACCCCACTGCGTGCGGTTGCCCCGACGCGCCTCCCTCCTGCCCAGGTCCCGGGCCGGGAAATGAAAACCCCGGAACGGTCAGCGGCAAAATTTACGTAGCTCCCAACGGCGACGACAGCAACGACGGCACCGAATCCAAACCACTGCGCTCGATTCAGGCAGCGGCGGACAAGGCTGATCCGGAGAAAGGCCTTGAAATCATTCTCCGCGGCGGCAACTATGAAAGCCGGGAAATCGTGTTCCGGACATCGCATATCTACCTTCATTCCTATCCGGGTGAATGGGCGGTGATCCGGGCAGTCACGAATGTGGAAGACATTGCCAGCTGCCTGTGGTTTCGCGAACCGGGCACTACCGATGTAACACTTGAAAATCTGGAAATAGTCGGCGGGTATTACTATGGAATAAAATTGGAAAGCAATTGGGATTATGACAACAATATCCCCTTTGATCAGCGGAAAGGTATTTCCGAAGTAAAAATCCTCCACTGCAAAATTCACGACACCGGGCGCGATTGCATCAAAATCACTCCGGGCTGTAAGGATATCCAGATCCTCAATTGCGAGATTTACCGATCGGGCGTCGGGCCAGCCAATATTGAGGCTAATAATGCTGAGGGGATCGACAACGTCAATGCCGATCAAATGATCGTTCGGAACTGCTATATCCACGACATCGCGACCAATGCATTGTATGCCAAAGGTGGCGCCCGTCAATGCATTTTTGAGCAAAATCTGATCATGAACTGCGGCGAAGGAGGACTGGTTGCTGGTTACCTGGATACGGACGTGGAATGGTTCAACACGACCGCTAACCCCGATTACTTTGAAAGCATCGGCATCATTATCCGGAACAACATCGTGGCGAAGGTAGGCAGGGAAGGAATCGGGCTGTATGCGGCGAAAGATGCACAGGTATATCATAATACCCTGGTGGATGTCGCACGCGAAGACGGTAGTGCGGCGCTGCTCATTGCACGCGGAGAAATTTACGGCACACCAAAAGGCGACATACATCCCGGCTGCCGGGACGTAAAGGTCGTTAACAATATCATCGTACAGTCATCCCAGGCACGCGGGTATACCGCCCGTTTGAGAGGCAGCCTGTCGGGGAACAATGAAATTACCCAAAACATCTATTACAGACCCGGAAACCACCTTTTCCGCCTCGACACCAGCGAGGACGACTATTTGGAACTGGAAGGGTTTGAAAACTGGAAAAGCAGGACGGCATTCGACGGAACAAGTGTGATTACCGACCCGCTGCTCGATACGCAGTACCACCTGGCAGCCGGCAGTCCCTGCATTGGAAAAGGAAAGAACCCGGGAAGTGTCGTGGCCAAAGACTACGACGGCCGTTCCCGGACGAGCACCTACGACATCGGTGCCGATCAATCCGGTAACGGTGCTGCCTTGGCCATCCCGCCCGCCCCGCTGGCTACCGGCACTTCCGGGACGGGAGGTAAGGATTAATTTTAGCCATTACCGCCATTTAACTATGGTCTCGGAGCGGGGGCTGTCGTTAACCAAAACCGAATGGCAAAGCGTAACGGCCTGCAAAAATGATTCACGGTCGGAGACCTGCACGACCTGGCCATTTTGCGTGTATTGCCAGGAGGTCATCTGGTCGAGGCAGGAAACGATCAGGTGTTTTGTTGCATTGCCGGCATAGTTGGCATCGCATTGCAAGGCATAGTCCAGCATGTCCAGATCCAACAGGCCCTTCCGGAAAGCTCCCTGGTAGCCATCCGCGGTATTCGTTTCCTCCTGGTCATTCACCAGGCAGACCGGGTGCTCTTCCGACGACATCCAACCATTGCCATGCCGCGTTTGGTATGCTCTTGTCGCGTAGTAAATTTCAGTTTCGGCTGCCCGATTGTTGCGATGCAGGATTTCGAATGCATTGCGGCTGGTGGTGAAAGATCTTGTCATGTTTGGATAAATACCGAATTCCATGTCCAGCAATATTCCCTGTCCGCCTTCGAATATGAAATGATCGAACCTGTGCGCAAACAGTTCCCTTTCGGTCATCAGGCTGATTAACCCGGAAACGGCACCGACGGCTTCCCAAAACGGTTCGATGCTCATAATTTCGAGTTCCAGCCCAGCCAGGCTGCTTTCAATGCCATTCGCCTTTAACCTGGCCCGATAATAGTTTTTAATGGCTTCAAGCTTACGGGTAAGGACCGGGGGATAAAACAAGTCCTGCGCAAACAACTTACAGGGTCCGAGATTTCTTTCCACACATGCGCCAAAACCAACACCCACGGTCCCGTGGCTCAGGTTCCGGTTGTCGTTGATATTGAAAAATTTGTCGAATGGCGTCACCACCATCGCCATCGGATCGACAAACAGTGTCGGAGAAACGCCCATTGAACTCAGCGCATCAGACTCGTTCAGAATGCCGATGGGGTCGATGGTGCAGAAATTGGAAAAGAAAACCGGCACCTGGCGGAATGTACCTGCACCAAAATTCGAAAAGACGTGAGCGCGGCCATCCGGCATTCGCACGGTATGGCCGCATTGATGACCTCCATTATGACGGATCACCACGGCATTGTCCAGTGTGCTAGCGAGATAGTCCGTCAATACTCCTTTCCCCTCGTCGCCATAACCCAAGCCCACTACAATGTGATTCCGGACCATTACAGGGCTATGATTCCGGTAGTCCCATGGTCACGGCGAACAAGCGAGTCTTTGACCGCCACCAGTGCGTTCGAAACCGATTGACGGGTTTTTGTGTCGAAAGCGCGCATGGCCTCGTCCAAATGCACCCCTTTCACCAGCGCGACGGTCGTCGCGATGAGCTCTGCGATGTTGTTCTGATTTTCCAGCACCAGGAACCGTTCCCCCAGTAATGCCTTCCATTGTGAAAAAATACCATAGTCGTTCGTATAGCTTCCTTCGTTGGCATGTATATGGAACACAAAATAAGATCTGGATGCCTCATTCAACAAGGAAGAAGCAACCAGTTCTTCCCTGCCTTTGTAGCCACATTTGCTCCTGAGCGGCTCGGTGGCCATCCGCTGGTGGAAACCTTCGTCACCAATGGTGAACAGAAAGCCCTTTTCCTGTCTTTTTTCAAACGAATCGATGGATGTGTGCCGGGCAGCGAAGTACCACGCCAACGGATAGCTTTCCATGTTCTGCCCCCCACCTCCCCGCTCAATGAATATCTTGGAAAGGCAGTCATCGAGCTCGGCGGTGCCGGATTCAAATTGTCCGACCTGCAAGGGATAGTCGTCCGAAACGTGATCCCCGATCGCCATAAACATGATCTGCGGGTCCAGGATCCCATTGTCGATAATGGTATTCATGAGCGCCCCAAGTTTATTCTTGATCAGGTTTTCAGGAATCGACCCCATCGATCCGGTGACATCCAGCGCTACGATAATCGGAACTGAGTTGGGGTGCAGCGGCGAATCGCGGGATTCACGAACGTCTACATCGGCCGGGGAAAGGTCCGGATGGATAACGCCAGCCCTGTTCTGTGTAAAATTGTCGTCCATTGAACGTGCGGCGCGCACGCGGCTTACACTGTCGTAAGCATCCCGGCTCCATGTTGAATAGCCCATTGTTTCAGATATTTAAGTGTATGAATTGTTTTTCAAAATTGTTGTCGAGCATGGTTCTGTATTTTTCATAGCATTCAAATGCGTCCTGATCGCTTCCAAGCAAAAAATCCACATACTCCCGGTGATGCGTCCTGATCAGCGCCGTTCCCAGCCCGGAACGATCGCCGAGCAGGTAGGCTCCGATCCGCTTCACCATTTCCAGATCCGTATGGCCTGACGCAACCTTTTCAGTGAAAACCTCACCCGGATACCAGTGCCGGTAGCCTGCTGAAATCGTCTTTACACGGTGCCCGGCCTGTGTGGTGTGATAGAATCCGGCGACCGCAATGCCATGCGTTTCGGGCACGATGAAAATATGCGGGGGTAACAGCCCCAGATGGACTTGTCCTGCGTGGTGATGGAGCAACATACAAAACTCCAGTAGCCGGCTTACCACCCAGTTTACATGCTCCTGGGGCAATGTCAGATCAGCCATCGGCACGGCCCGTTGCCCGAATACGAGCTTATGATCCGAAAGCCACTGGTAAGGCATGTATTTTTTCAGATAAGCAGGCGCATTGGCATAGATCGACTGCTGGCAGGCGCGCCCCTGCCCAATAATAGCAGAGTCACCCTGGTAAGTCAATTCATAATCATTGGTGACAAAATTGCCGGAATCGTCGGAAAATCCGGATCCGCGGGTGTAATGCTCATGCAAAGCGATCAACCTTAGCGTTGCCTCCTGTGCCTGCGGGTGCGCAGACTTATCAGGGTGGATCAATTTCAATAGCTCCTTGTAGCTCGGCTCTGGCTCTGTGGTGGTAGCCAGTGCCCTGAAATGCGTGGCCTTTAAAACCTGCTCAATAACTGCTGCGTCGGTAGTCATGCTGATCGTTCGTGTGTGCTGAAGGGGTTTTCGAAATCACAAGATATGCTGTTCACACGTGTCCGGCTCATTCATTTGAACGAATGGATCATGGTAATTAACGATCGGTTCCAACTGAAACCTGGCATGCTGTGGAGAAGTTGGACTTAGTACAAAATCGGGCGTAGCGCAAGGTTAAGCTTAACTTATGATTGAACTTAGCAAAGCTAAGCGTAGCGGAAAGTTGGGCGTAGCAAAGCTGAGCGTAGCGGAAAGTTGGGCGTAGCAAAGTTGGGCGTAGTCTCAGACTACGTCCGAGCGACCAGCGGTCTCTGACCGCACACTCAGATAAAAGCCACTTCTATCAAGCCGGGCAACCCCGCATAACACCCCGCACTTGAATAAAGGTAATCTTCCGGCTTTTCGACCCAACCTGCCCGGACGGGGTTCATATGAATGTAGTTTAATTTTTGCATTGCAAATTTTGGAGAGAACAGCTCGACCGGGTGGTTCTCATGCGTCCAGAACTGATGAAAGCTGTTCCTGACATTACGCATGGCGGCAAATTCGAATCTTTTGAGCATCCAGTCTCTCCGGCTTTCCGGTTCATTCGCGATCGTTTCGATAATGACCCTCCCGGTATATTTCTTGAACTCGCGGAGGACTTCGGAAAGGTTGTCGTTACCCGCGCGCCAGATCACATGCATGTGGTTGGTCATGATCACATAGGCATATATTTCGAGGTTCATGCGGCTTTGGCAAAACTTCATGCTATCGATGAGGATGTCACGATAAATTTTGCGGGAAAACGTGTCCACCCAATCAATTACCTGGAATGTCATGTAATGCGCTGCGGATTGATCGGCGATTCGATAAGTCTGGCTCATTGGTGTTTTTGGTTTGTGGTATGAGCTTTAGACGTGGAATTCTTAAATGGTAACGGTTTTGCTGGTCGGAGACCAGCTTTCGCTCGGACGTAGTCGGAGACTACGCCCAACTTTACGCTACGCTCAGCTTTGCTACGCCCAATTTTGTAACCCAGCTCAGCCTTGCGCTACGCCAAACTTGACGCTGCGACCACCTTTTGGCACAATTCCCCCCTGATAATGTCGCAAATCACATCTGTTTTTGTGCTCGATTCACACTTAGTTTGTATCGTCGGAATACAACAGGAAACGGTTATCTCAAACCAGGCCTTAATGAGTAAAGGGATATGATAGAAGTATTTAAAACCGATGTTCAGAAAAAAAGTCAGGCAAACCTGCTCACGGACCTGATCTGCCTCGCATTCTCAGGGTACCAGGCCAGCTTCGATCTGGAAGACTGCGACAAAGTACTTCGCGTCAGTTCCTGTACCCATCCTGTATGCTGCATGAGTATTATCGGACTGCTGGAAAATTTCGGCTATTCGGGTGAGGTACTGAACGAACAAATGCCGGAAGAATTGACGGAAGACGAAATCACAGACCGACTTGCGTATAGCAATTAGCGGTAGAGCAAATACGGAAAAGGCAGTAGCCTATCGTGACAAAGGTTAATGGGAAGGCCTTCTCTGCCTGATCCGGTGAGCAAGGAAGAAAAATTTAACTTAATTAAATCAACCGATTATGAAAAGGACCAAGATCATCTACTGGGTTGTCACTGGCATTCTGGCCGCTATGCTGGGCATCGGCTCGGTCTATGACGCGATTTCCGCTCCCGAGGCCGTCGACCACGTCACACGTATCGGCTACCCGGCTTACATCGTGCCGTTTCTGGGCGTAGCCAAGCTCCTTGGCATCGTCGCCATCCTGGTACCAGGTTTTCCTCGACTGAAAGAATGGGCTTATGCCGGGTTGTTTTATGATCTTTTCGGCGCCTTCTATTCCCATATCGCATTTGGCGACGGTCCCGACATGTGGGCCGGCTTTATCATCGGATTCGCCCTGATCGCTGCTTCTTATGTTTACCACCACAAATTGCTGAAACTGCAAAACGAGGTTGCGTTTACCTCCTGACGAGGTAAAAAATTTGTCGCACTCGACCCGCTTACATGGCACGTCGGCACCCTTTCAGCCAGAGTGATTACTCCTAAGTTTGCATTGATATTAAAACGATAACTCATCAACAACTAAAATCAAATACAGCCATGTCCAAAATGAGACTTAACAAATCGGTCCTGATCGACGCCCCAAAAGCACAAATATGGCCAGTGCTCATCGAAGATGACCTTACACGGCAATGGTACGCAGCATTCAGCCCCGGAACGCACGCCATCACCGACTGGCAGCCCGGCAGTAAAGCCCTGTTCATGGACAATTCGCAGAGCGGAATGGCCGGCGTAATACTCGTCAACGAGCCGCTATCCGAAATTTCCTTGGAATACCGGGGTATCATCACCGATGGCAAAGAGGACTACGAAAGTGACGATGCTTTACAATTCAATGGTTATTACGAATCGTATAAACTTTCGGAGGAAGCTGGCAAAACCCGCCTCGAAATAGTCTGTGATATCAGCAGCGAATACCTCGACATTATTTCCGAAGCTTGGGACCACGCGTTGGAAATGATCCGCGTACTGTCAGAAACTCAAACCACAAAGATTATGGATACCCGTCAGCTTCTTTTAGAACTGGATCAGACCGAACATGATTTCCACGCAATCCTCGCGTCGTTTGAACCGGGTCAAATCAATGTAGTACCGTTTGCAGGCAGTTGGACCGCCGGACAAGTCGCGGAACATATTCTGATGGCAGAGTCGGGCATTCCCGAAACATTGCTGGGCTCGACTGCTCCGACAGAACGTCCGGTGGCACAGTTCGTGCCGGTGATCGAATCGATATTCCTGGATTTTACGGCTAAATACCAGTCGCCGGACTTCATTATTCCGTCGTCGGGGCCACACGACCAGCAGGAATTGCTCCATGCATTCAAAACAAACCGGGCCAGGATCCGGAATCTGGCGGACACGGCCGATCTTACGCTGACCTGCACCGACTTTGCATTTCCACAGGTCGCCGAGCTGACGCGCTGGGAATGGCTTCAATTTGTGCTTTGCCATTCCAAACGCCACACCCGCCAGTTACGGAACATTTTCGAAAAAGTTGCAGAGCAGGTGGAGGGCTAGTAGCTCAAAGATGATAACTTGCGGACTCGTACCATATCCTTTTAATTCCTATGTTCCGAAAGTTATTGCTCCTGTTTCTGTTGCTCGCGGCATCAAAGGGTTTCGCCCAATCCGCCGGGGGGACCAAAAAGATAGCTCCGTTCCAAATCAGGCTGGTTAATGGCCAGCAATACACATCAGCACAGCTGGCTGCAGGGCCCGTTGTGCTGATCTATTTTTCACCCGACTGTGACCATTGTCAGGACTTCACGAAAGACTTGCTCAAAAATTACAGTGTGGTTGCCAACAAGCAGGTTGTTATGGTTACCTTCCAGTCCATGGAAATGCTGAAACCGTTCGTAAGCCAGTACAGCCTGAGTACTTACCCTAATTTCAAAGTCGGTACGGAAGGTACTACTTACCAGGTGCAGCGCTATTACGGCATCCGCTCTTTTCCATACATCGCCATTTATGATAAAAAAGGAAATCTGGTGAGAACTTTTGAGGGTGAACAACCGCACGCGGAGATATTCAAGGCTTTAAAGCAGATTTAAGGATCCGGATAACTGCGGATTTGATTTAAACAAAAACACTGCAAACAGGTGATGCACCCCGTTTACAGTGTTTTTTTATCAATGAACAGATCTGCGCCCAGACAGACTAGCTGTTAAAAAGTGCCTCATAATGCGCCGACGGGGCCAAAATCCCACCGCTCTGCGCATAAAATGACTTATCGGTCAGGTAAACTCCCTTTCGCGTCTCCGTCCACGAACCACTCGCCATCGGATGGAACGTCATGAGTTTGTCCCAGTTTTTGTAATACTGATGACCGTTCGTTTCCTGTAACCCTACCGTCATCCCGGGAAATGGCTGCATGCGTGCCGCGACATTCTTGTTCCAGTCAACCAGGATCGGATTGACGGTCAGATCGGCACAGAAACAGGGCACCTTTTTTTCGTAAGCCAGCTGGACGATCTTCATGGTCATACTCAATGTCTTCGCAATCGCTTTCACAGCAATCGCCGAATAACCCAGTTCGATCCGGTGCGCTGCGTCTTCCGCGGTATGCGCACTCTCGTCTGCTGCCACGCGTACCCCTAGATCCCCGACAAATGCTTCATTGCTTTCCTCAAATGGTTCCTCTATCACCGCAATCTGGTCAAATGCACCTATTTTTTTGGCATGATCTAGAAAGCGCATCAATGTTTCCTTCTTTTCATACCGGCCATTCACATCGAAGTAGTAAGGGATTTTTCCACTTTGGGTGTAGGGCGTTTCATAATGGCCGATCGCTTTGTGTACGGCTGTCAGGAAAGCGATGTCCTTTTCGATCATCTCCTGCTGGGTGCCTGCCGCGCCCGTTTTGAGCTTCATGATGAAATAACCCTCGTCAGCCGCCTGTTTCACGCGTTCCGGTGTGGTACCAACGCTGAATGACGGAATGCTGGCTACTTTTTCGTGCCGGTAAGAAAGTCCGGGGCGGTAGGCCGCCGGGACCATTTCGTCGAACTGCTTCATGCCGTTTTCCTGCGCATACAGGAGCCAGGCTGCATTATCCACACATACGAGGGAGTTCAATGCAAATGTTTTGCGCAGATCCGGGTTACCGGTGATCTTTTTTCCATAAGCCAGTACTTCGGGTAAAATATCGTCGAGCAACTGCACCGGGTCGTTAAAGGAAGTGCCTTTGATCATCTGCAATGCGCGTTCGCTCATGGCGTACATCAATGCATTGCCCGCACTTTCGGAATGCGCGGCAAACACTTTGGAATCGGACCACAACACTCCCTGCGTTCCCAGCCCTATCTTTCGGGCGCCCGATTCCGACTCCATCATGGCGATCGCCTGCCAGCTGTCGGTAATGGCGCTGCCTTTGAAGCGGTAAGGATTTAATGGCTCCCTTTCAAAATTGGAGCTGACTTGTTTGATCGTAATCTTTTTCACGGGTTTAGCGGGCAATGGGTTCAGGTTATCGTGCCCGGACGCAAATATACCGGCTGCGGCCAGCATACCCGAGCGCTGGACAAATTCTCTGCGCGACAATTGATCAGGTTTTCCGAAGGTCATGGCAAAAGGGAATGATTTGATTAGTCAGACTTGATTATGAGGCATTACCCTGATTCAATAGCTGAATTTTATCCAATTTTCAAAAACCAAAATACCAATCAACAAAATCAGCCGGCTTCCCCCGAGGCCGGCTGATGTATACTACGCTATGAGAATTTACTAAAACCAACTGTCGTTCGTCATTGATAGCCAGGATTTTGGGTCAATGTAGGCTTGCCGTTCACAGTGCTGATGTCGATCTGCGTCTGAGGGATCGGGTAGTATTCGTTTTTGTTGGATATAAATTTCATCCCGGTTACTTCGCTCACCTTGGTTACTTCATATGCATAGTAGGCGTTCATAAAGCTGTCGGCCAGCCCCCATCGCACCAGGTCGAAAAAGCGGTGGCCCTGCATGGCCAGTTCCAGCTTCCTTTCGAAATAAATGGCTTTCAATGCGTGATCCTTGCCGCCTGCTTTGAAGCTGCCTTCCGGGTAAAGTTTGATGAGATAATTGGCCGCAGGTGTCGCGGAGAAACCGAGCTCCGGTTTCGAATCGTCCTTGTATTTGTACACAAAACCTTTCGGGTTCGCAGCGCGTGTCCGGACGCGGTTCACGTACGTCTGCGCGACGTCAAGGTTACCCAGCTGCGCCTCTGCCTCCGCTGCCAGCAAGAGCACATCCGCAAAACTGATCACATTATAGTTGATCGCCGAACCCGGCGCCCATGCAGTGCCATCATAGTAAAGGTTCTTCGTCGCATTCCAGTAGATATTTTTGAGGTTCACATAAGGGCCCGTCGCAACGGAATTACGGATCCAGTTGTTGCCGGGCATCAGTCCCCAATCTTTAAACGGAATGCCGCGACGACCCGCAGTCCAGTCCACACGCGGGTCTAGCGTGCCGGCATCCGGTGTAAAGGGCTGACTCGACAGAATGCCTATATCAGCCTTGACCTCGTGTTTGTTGTAGTCATCCAGATAAGGCAGGCCGGTCGCCGCGTTGGTGCGGAAGGAATTGACCAGATCAATGGAAGGCAGGAAGTTACCGCAGCAGCCGAACGGACTGTTGATCGGGAAGTTGAGCATGCTGCCCTGGTTGGCCGTCGCGATCGTCCCGTTACCGACATTAGCCGCCATATCGATCGAAAACAATGCTTCCGGGCTTTCCAATTCCTTCTCCGGACGGTGGTTGTCCTCGAATTCCGGGTTCAAATCCACCTTCCGGCCACGGCTGGTGATCCCATTGGTGATCACTTCATCAAACTCCTTTTTAGCGTTCGCGTAATCTTTTTGGTACAAATAAACCTTTCCCAGGTAAGCATGGGCCGTGGTTTTATTGATGCGCCCCGCCTCGGGCTGGGTCGCTGTGACATTTTCAACCGCATACTTGAAATCCTCCACGATTTGCGGCCAGATATCTTTATCGTTCGGCTGTTTGAAGTCGGTAGTGCCCTCGTCGATCCAGGGAACCATATTATACATACGTTTCAGTTCAAAATAGTAGTGCCCCCGCAGGAACCGGGCCTGGCCAATGATATTTTTCAGTTCGGCGTCCGTCAGTCCGGAAGTTTTGGCGGCTACCCGCAGCACCGCATTGCAACGGCTTACACCTGCATAGCTCGCCTTCCAGCGTTCGTTCAAAAACTCATTAATCGGCTCGACGCTCGTGGAAAGCGGCATTGCATGTGATTCACCACCGTAACCGCTACCATAAATCGCATTATCAGGACCCACCGCCCATGCCGTGCCGCCGTTGATATTCAAACCGTAATTGCCCTGCCCGTCGAGCGCTGCGTAAGCACCGATCAGCAGCGCGTTGACGCCCTCTTTGGTCGCCAGTAAATCTTCGCCCAAGGCACCCTGAGGCGTATAATCCAGAAATTCTTCCTTGCAGGATTGCAGCGACAGGCTGGCCGCCAAACCAATCAGAAATATTGTTTTAAATGCTTTCATATATTTTTTGAAAAAAATTAGAAACTAACCTGAACGCCGCCGAGAAATTGACGGTCATTGGGATAAATCCCTTTATCCACTCCAAAACTCGTCGCCGAACCCCCGATTTCGGGATCCAGTCCGATGTATTTGGTAAGCGTAAATACATTGGCCGCCTGCACGTAAATGCGGAAGCCCGACACGTTGATCTTCGAAAGCAGCGAAGCCGGCAGGTTGTAGCCCAGCTGGATGTTTTTGAGCCGCAGATACGAGCCGTCCTCGACGTAATAGGAAGTCGGCGAGCCGTTCGTAGCGGCCGTCATCTTGGTTTCCTGGATCGGCAGGGTCGCATTCGTATTTTGCGGTGTCCATGAATCGTACAGGGCACGCCTGCTTTTGGCCTGGACAAATGACGCATAGAAATCGGTTGTGTAGCGCAGCTGGTTCCAGATATCCGCACCCTGCACACCGTAGAAGAATGCGCTGAGGTCGAATTGTTTATACTTCAATCCAATGTTCAGACCGTAGTTGAAATCTGGGTTGGGGTTTCCGAGGAAGGTCCGGTCGTCGGCGGTGATCCTGCCGTCGGCATTGACGTCCCTGAAACGAAAACGGCCCAATGCCTGGTCGGTTTGATACACGGCCTTCGGATCGCCGCTGACTTGCCGCGCCTGCTCATTGGCCGCGTCCAGTTCCCCTGTGGTGTTCCAGAATCCGGAAATCTGATAGCCGTAAAACGACCCGATCGGGTGCCCCACTTCATTACGCACATAATTGATCCCGTTCAATGCACGGCCGGTAGAAAAGAAATAATTGGTATTGTCGGTCACGCGGGTCACTTTGTTTTGATAGGAAGTAAATGTGGCGCCAAGGTCCAATCGCAGGTCAGTTGTCAGGTTTTTGTGAAAATTGGCCGACAAATCAATCCCGCGGTTCGTAGTACCCGCGATATTCACAAATGGCACTGTACCAGGCCCCTGTGTTCCGGGAACTGCCGGATTGTAGAGCAGGTCCTTAATATCCTTCCTGAAATAATCGATCGAAATATCGATCATCCCGCTCAGGAAACTGGCGTCGATACCGATGTTCGCATTGATATTCCGCTCCCATTTCGCATCCGGATTGCCAATTTGACCCACCTGAAAACCCGGCTGGTTGGAATTGTTGGTCCTTCCGATATCGTAATAAGAAGCGGCCTTATCCATGATGAATGTGTAGTAGCCATTATTTGCATTGACATTCAACTGGTTACCCATTACACCCCAGCTTCCGCGCACTTTCAGGTCGGCCAGCCATTTGACCCCCTGCATAAAGCCTTCCTCCGAAAGCCGCCAGCCTGCACTCACCGACGGGAACCAGCCGTACTGGTATCGTACGAACTTCGAAGATCCGTCGCGCCGCATCGTGCCGCTGAGCAGGTATTTGCCTTTGAAAGCATAGTCGAGCCGCCCGAATTGTGAGTTCAGCGATTCGAAGCTCCTGCCGCTGTAATTGCTCTGAATGCCCGAACCCGTTGATAATGTGGTATAATTGGGATCGAATGTGTAATAATCGCGCGTAGTACCGCCCAGGTTTTCGAAATAGGACTTGTACGCCTCGTTACCCAATACCACGGTGATGTCGTGCAGGCTGCCTATCTGTTTTTTGTAGGTCAATGTGTTGGTCCAGGTCCACGCGTGCCCGCTCGAAGAACCCTGCGAGAATGCATTATACTTGGTATTCTCATTGTTCTCATAAGTCGGGTACACAAAAGAACGCGAAGTGCCCGAGTACATTTCACCCCCGAAATTCGTCCTGAACGTGAGATCTCGGAGCACATCTATTTCCGCAAACATATTTCCAAACAACCGGTTACCCAGGGTTCGGTTATCCTTCAGACGTTCCAGCGTTCCCACCGGATTATTGCCATTGTAGCCGGTTCCGAAGATACCCGCATAGTTGCCCATAATGTCCCGTACCGGAAAGATCGGTGCCATTTGGGAGGCCGTCTGAACAATGTTCAGGTCCGAGAGCTCGGTCTGCTGTGGGTTGCTGGTGATGGTGTAGGTCAGGTTTTCACCGATGCGAATGCGCTTGCTGACATTGAAAAGCGTGTTTGCCCGGAGGTTATAGCGTTTCAGATAGGTCGAAAGCATGGTGCCTTGCTGATTGAGATAGTTGAGCGAAATCATGAAGTTCCCTTTGTCCGTGCCGCCGCTGACCGAGAGATTATGACTCATGTTGACGGCCGGTTTGAAAACTTCGTGGTACCAGTCGGTCCCCGCCTTATTTGCCCGGATAATGCGGTAGAAGCGGTTGTAATCGTCGTCGCTTTTGTAGTTCGGATTGATGTAATATTTGGATGGGTCCACCGCCGCGTCGCCTTCCTTCGCGCCCAGCGGGTAAATGTAATCCGGCATCACCGGCTCGGGACCCGAACCGTAAATGGGGTCGTTGATGGGCAAACCCGAATTTTTGTTCGCAGTCCAGCGCAGCTGCGCTTCCTCAGTCGGGCTCAGCAGGTCCCAAACGTTGCCCGACTTAGGCACCTGCACGCCATAGTAGGCGTCATACTGCACCGATACCTTCCCTGTTCCCTTTTTCGTCGTGATGATGATCACCCCATTGGATGCCCGGGAACCGTAGATGGATGCCGCACCGGCGTCTTTCAGCACTTGAATAGACGCGATATCATTGGGATTCAAATTGGTACTGTTTTGCGTAGGCACACCGTCCACGACATACAGCGGCGTGTTGTTCCCAAACGTGTTGATGCCCCGGATACGTACCTGCGGCTCTGCGCCGGGCTGCCCCGACGAGATCACCGTCACACCCGAAGCCTGTCCCTGCAAGAGGCCGGAAACCAGCCCGTTGGGTTGCCTGGTAATGTTCTTCACATCCACCACGGCCACCGCGCCGGTAATATCCTTCTTCTTCTGGGTCGCGTAGGCCGTCACGACCACCTCGTTGAGGATTTTCGTGTCGGGTAGCAGCTCTACGTTGATCTCCGACCGGTTGCCGATCGCGGCCTCCTGGGAGAGGTAGCCGATGAAAGAAAAGGTCAGTGTACCATTTTCCGGTACAGTAAGCTGGAAATGGCCGTCGGGATCGGTTGTTGTGCCGGTGGAGGTGCCTTTCAGGATTACATTCACCCCGACCAGCGGCTCGTTTTTGTCCGATACCACCCTTCCTCGCACCACCGCGTCGGCCTTTACCCGGAGCGTATGCAGCACGCCCCGGTCCTTTTCTCTTGCTTCCGCCTCCGTCCAGCACATTAAAGCCGCGAACGCGAGGCAAAAGGAGCATTTTCCTGGTGAGTAGTTTTTCAACTTCATGAATAACAGAAGGTTAGGAATCTCCGTAAAATGGAGACCGGTTTATAAAAATTGAAAAATGATTGGACTGTGCCGATTGGACAATGCCGCGATGGAGAGGCTTTTTAAATTGTGTCAATCAAACACTTTGATGGTAAGATGAAAGAATATTTAACTATCTGTTGATAAAACAGTTAAAAAATTTCCGCAAACCTTTTCGCAATCCTTTGCAGAAATGGCAGTGCGTTATGTGGGGGCAAAAGCAGATTAGTCCGAATGAAAATATCCGGGAAGGGAAGACTGAATGAATATATAACTATTTCAATAAGCCGACGCAGGAGCCTGAGCTGCTAACAAAAATGCCAGGCTTAACAACCTGGCATTGAATGTTCTTACTGCTCAAAATTGGGCTTTGTATTGTACTGGTCGGATTGCAACCCTCGCAGTCTGACTTTAAGGATCACACCATCGGGCGTCAGCGTCGAATGGTACACCTCGTCGCCATTCCAGATCCTTCGCCGTTTCCATTGGCCATTCTCAAATGTGCCTTCCTCCACAGCAATGAGCTCCGAAGCCGAAAAGACGGAGCCCAGGCGCGGGCGGAACTGGAATTTGGTATCGAAACCCATCAGGTAAAATTCATCCGGTGCCGTTTCCGCTACCAGCACGCGGCCGGTCAGTTCATTGCCGGTTTTGTACGTGGGAAAGTCAAACGTCAGGAGCAGGTCATAATTGGAAAAATGCAACAGCTTCTCCCCCAGCCCGTCCTCTTCGACGGCGGCTTTGAGCTTACCGGTGCCCTGCAAGCCGGTGATCAGCGGAACAGCCGGGGTAAGGAGCTTGTAGTTTGCGGCAATGGCCGAGAATTTATCGTCCAGCTTGGTCTTGTCCCGCTTATCATGCGGATCGGCATGAAACGGATCGATGCCGTAAGGCGCTACCCCGATCGCATTGTAGTCGCCGATCGCGTAAAAGTGGAAACGTGCAAAGAGCGTCCCCTTGCCGGTTTCGGGGACGAACAGTGCATTATCGGGCCGGGCATACTTGTCGCACAAATCGCGGAACTGGACGTAATTCCGGTTGTAAATATCCACTGCCAGCAGGTCTATCGAAGGTGCGGCGGCCTTGTAAACGTCGATCATATTGGATGTCGGCCCTCCGCTCGGATGCTCTCCCGCGCGCTCGAAGCGGTTCTCCCGCAGCCATACATTCACGTACACGGGAAGCGGGTACTGCTTTTTGCCCTCCGCCGCCACATAGTCGATGTACTGCGCCATATGATAGGCCGAAAACGTTTCAGCCGCGTCTACCCCGAACACCTGCTGCCAGGTGCCCGGTTTCTTCTTCAATGCAGCAACCAGTTTCGCCGGCACCTGCCCATTGAATAGCTTCGTCGCCTCAGGGGAATAATCGCGGTCGGTGCCTAACGAGCCGGGTTCGTTTTCGGCCTGCATCATAATGACCGTCCGGTAGGATTCGTCTATCTGCCGGATGTGTGCCATGACCGCCGCGAAGGCTTTCCCATCTGCATTGCGGTTGGATTCAGAAATTGTGGATTGCACCTGGATCGGCTGACCGCCTGCATTCAGCATCCGCGGATATTCCTTGGTGTTCTCTTTCATCCAAACCGGAATGTACTGGGAGCTCCCGTTTTTGAAAGATGCAAACCAGAGC
Source organism: uncultured Dyadobacter sp. (assembly GCF_946482605.1). The sequence goes on from NZ_CAMLSE010000028.1 coordinate 99,085, forward strand.
AGAACCAGGCGGATGTTCTCGCGACGCGCGTCGAGGATCAGTTTGTCCAGGTCGGCAAAATCGTACTTACCTTTCTCCTTTTCAATGTTTTCCCAATAAATGGGCACTTCCAGCGTGTTGCAATGCAGTTCTTTGAGTTGCGGCCAGGTTTTGTCCAGGATATCCGGCCACCCGCTCGAATTCCACATCTGTGCCCCGAGAATCAGGAAAGGCTTCCCATCGACCATGAAAGTATGACGGCCGTCTTTGGAAACCATGACAGGAATTGCCGGCGCTCTGCCGGGCGATTGCTGCGCAAGAGCCTGAACAGAAGAAAAAGCAAAGGAAATACCGGCAAGCAGGCCGGCAAAGTATCGAAGCATCATATCGGGTTTGGAAAGTGAAAACTGAATATGACGCATTAAATAACCCACTGCAAACAAATAACTTAAAAAATTTCCGCAATGGGTCCCGCAAAGGTTTGCAGGGAATTGGAATTTATTTGAAGCGACAAAAATTCGTAGAACCGCTCACAAAAGAGTATGTTTTTTCGGCCCCGTTCTCCCAAAAAAGCACATTGCTCCATACCGCATCGGATATGAAGCAATGTGCTTTGAATAAACCTGAAACAAAATGCTGTCAGTATCCGGCATTCTGTTTCAAACCACCCGACAGATCGATCTGCGCTTGCGGAATGGGATACACTTTCATAAAATCCTTTGGAGCGAGATCCACCACAACAGGCGATTTGGCGGCGTAGTTGTACAAACGTTCCTCCTGCTTCATAACAGTCAGGTACTTGCCGGTGCGCACAAGGTCGAACCAGCGCTCGTGTTCGTAGGCCAGTTCCAGCTGACGTTCGTTCAGGATCAGGTCCATGAAGTCGGTCGCTTCCGTTCCCTTGTAGTTGTGGGTCGCATTGCCGAATGCCCGCTCGCGGATTTTGTTCAGCTGGATCAATGCATTCGCTTTGTCGCCCAGTCTGAAGAGCGTTTCGGCGTACAACAAAATCACGTCGGCATACCGAAGCACCGGAATGTCCAGTCCGGAAGCGCCGTAAGAATGCTTCACCGCAAACTTGCTGACATAGGGGTACCAGATCGGCTCTGCTTTCGGGTTGGCGGGCGATGCCCACCATTCCTGCACGGTGGATGCTTTGCGCTTGTCACCGGTTTCATACTTTTTCATCAGGCTCCACGAAGGAAGGGACGTCTCAGCTCCCCGGTCGGCGATACCGACCAAACCGCCATTGGGCGTGTAGGACGTAGAAAGGCTCTGTCCATTGCTTCCGTCGACATACTTTACCGTGAAAAGGATCTCGTCATTATCTTCGGACTCTACTTTCCATAGTGAGGCAAAATCGCCGACGAGCTTGTAATCCAATTCATTGATCAGTTTTTCAAGCTGAATTTTGGCATTCGCCCAATCCTGGCGATACACATAAACTTTCCCGAGCAGGCCCAGGGCAGCGCCCTTGCTTGCACGCCCGGTCGCGATGGACTTGCGCACAGGCAATTTGGCAGCGGCGTCGGTGAGGTCTTCGATGATCAATGCATAGATCTCTTCTTCGGTGGCCTTCGGCAGTGAGGCTGCATCCGGGATCGAGATCTGGCTGATGACTTTGGGGACGCCGCCAAAGACACGCACCAGGTCGAAATAAAAGAGGGCACGCATGAACTTTGCTTCTCCAATGTACTGGTCTTTCACGCCGGCCGCATAGTTCGTCGGGTTATCGATGTTCAGAAGCACGGCATTGGCCCGAAAGATGCCGTTATAAGTGGTGTTCCAGAATGCAGTGGTCAATGCATTGTCCGAATTCACAGTCAGGAAATCGATATCGTTGGAGCCGGCGATGGTTGTATTCGACGACATGTACAGATTGTCGGCCGGCACCTCGGTCAGGAGGTAGTCGGTTTGCTTGCGGGATTGCAGGCTGTTATAAACCGCCAGCACAGCCTGGTTGATGTCGTTCGCACTTTTATAGAAATTGGTCGGCGTCAGTACCGACTCCGGTGTCAGGTTGAGGAGCTTGTCTTCGCAGCTGGTCATGCCCAAAGCCATCAGCATAAGGCCTGTTTTGATATGTTTTGTGATTTTCATGTCCCGATGGTTAAGCATTAGAAGTTGAAATTAATACCCAGTGTGTACACCCGGTTAATGGGCGCGGCACCGTTGTTGAAGCCGGGCTTGCTGCCTGTCCCGGCAATCTCTCCACCTGTGAAACCCTCCGGATTATAGCCGTGAAAGCTCTTTTTGGTAAACATGAACGGGTTTGCAAGCGACGCATACACACGCAGGCCCGACAAACGAAGCTTCTGTGTCACCGCGGACGGCAAGGTGTAACCGAGGTTGATGTTGCGGACGGCCAGGAAAGACGCATCTTCAATGTATGCATCGGACGACGATTGGTAGGTCAGTTTACTCAGTGAGCTCGCCGGAACCATACCATTGCCGGGTTCCGCCTCCGACCACCATTGGGTGTCCACCATCGAGCGGCGCATCGCGCCGAGCAAAGCGCCCTGGTAGTACTCGTTCTCGAAATTGTACATTTTCGCACCCACCGAAGCCTGCATCGCAATGCTCAGGTCGAAGCTTTTGTAGGCGAAATTGTTGATCATCCCGAAGTAGGCTTTGGGTTGGAAGTTACCGAGGATCACTTTGTCGGCAGAGGTGATCTGCCCATCGCCGTTCACGTCCTGGTATTTCGGATTACCCGGTACCGAACCTGCGAGCACCGGCGAGTTTTTCACGTCTTCGGCGTTTTGTAACACACCGGTGATCTTATAGCCGTAATAGGAGAACATCGGCTGACCGAGGCGAAGGATCCACCCCATTCCGTAAGTGTCGGTGGTGATGCGCTCCTGCACGCCGCCCAGATCCACGACTTTGTTGTTGTTCTTCGCCATGTTGAACGAGGTCTCCCATTTGAATGCACCGACGAGGTTTTTGGTGGTCAATTCGATTTCAAAACCTTTGTTGCTTACGCTGCCCACATTCGACAGTGCGCTGGTAAAGCCGGTAATCGACGGGATAGAGACATTGTAAAGCAGCCCGCTGGTCCGCTTATCGTAGTAATCCAGTACCACGTTCACGCGGTTACGGAACAGGC
>NZ_CAMLSE010000029.1 GCF_946482605.1 uncultured Dyadobacter sp.
CGGTAAGGTTTACTGATCCGGATGGAAGGGAAAGTTCGGCTTATGGTGGGTTTACTTCTTCGGATGAGATTGCAGCGCAAAATCAAAATAATTCCGCTGCCCGTGCGGACAATGACTCCGGAAGACTTGACAGCAAGACTAAGGACAAGAAAGAAACCAGGAAAAATGAAGAAGGAGAGCCTGTGATGAGAAGGGCGTCCGGCCTTTGACCCGCATGACCCAATGAATTTTTCTCTTGATTATTGATCAACGGAAATCCAATGATCCGACTCGTATAATCGACGCATTCTTTTCTTTCTTACCGACCAAAGCGTTGCAAGGCCTTGCATTATTGAGAAAACTAAGTCCGTTCGGGAAAAGTAAGGCAGCGAAAGAAGCAGCAGAATGGTTAGCAAAAGGATATAGCGAATCAACCCTAAGGTCTTTTTAACGACAACTGGAAGCAAACGGAATGCAGTCGATTCTGAAAACGCAGACAAAAATAGAGAAAAATTTACACGATCATGTTTAGAAACTATCAGGCATTAATAACGATTTACTAAAAAATAGTCCATGGAATACGCAAAACAACTTTTGGCACTAGCCACGATCTTAAAAAAATCTAAAAAAGTAAATTCCTTCAACAACGAGAAAGAAAGTGAGGCTGATACATTGTCTCATGCGCTATTAGATCTGGAAGAATCATTCAGTGCCATATCTAATAATCTTTTACCAAAATTACAAAATGATACACTAAATGAGGAGGATATTGACGATATACTCCTCGACATTGGAGAAGAATTACGACATATTTTGTATCACATTAATGCCCCAAAATACTATCAATATTTAAAATTCGAATAATAATATAGTTTCACAACTTGTCATGAGCGCAAAATGATGACAAACATAAATAGACAGAATTCCAAAGTTTGCGGGGTATACCTTGACACCCCACCTTGGGGAGGAAATGGTGATTGTCCAAGCTACGAGATTTGCTCATATTGTGGCGTGGAATTTGGCACCGAGGATTAACCAATTGAATCGACAAAGCAATATAGGGCAAATTGGCCACAAAAATGAGCTAAGTGGTTCTCCCCCTGGGGAAAAGCCGATAGACTTAAGTACAGAAAATTAACATCAGCCCCAATCCATTAAACCTCAAACACACTGACATGAAAACACTCTATTTGTTTCTCCTGCTAGGCGCTCTCGCAGAAACGACTTTAGCGCAAAATTCCAAATATTCCTACGACAGCGCCGGGAATCGGAACAAGCGCATTTTCGAGCCGGCACTTCCTGTGACTTTGGTCGATTTCTCCGCTATCAAACTGGAAAATTCTGTACTACTTACCTGGGCAACATCCTTTGAAACCAATGCCAGTCATTTCGAATTGCAACGGAGCGGCAACGGCACGCAGTGGGGGATGATCGGAAAAGTAGATGCGGCTGGCGAAAGCAGTTCTGAGAATACTTATTCCTTTCCTGATTTGAATCCCTTGCCCGGCGAAAACCTCTATCGGCTTAAAATGGTCGACTATGACGAAACCTTTAAATTTAGCCGGATCAGGAGCGTTTCTTTTGAACCGCAGGTTGCTATTTTCCCCAATCCGGTACGCGATCGCCTGATCATCAGCAGCCAACAAACACAGTCAGTTCAAATCCTAAATGCTGCCGGACAAACGGTTTTCAAAACGAATGCTATCCCGTTGGGCGGTATAGATGTAAGCGGGCTGGCAACAGGCATATATCTGGTCCTCATCAATCTGCCAGGCGGATTCATGAAAACTGCAACGATTATCAAGGAGTAGGAATTGGTTGACAACCCAACTGAAACCTGCATTTCATCCCCGCAAACCAACCCTTTATCAATTCAATTTTGGCAGTTCCCAGTGGCAACTTAGGTTTGGGCTGAAACTATAATTTTAACCAGCCTCACCATGCCTGCCTACCAACTTTCCGTCAATGGCAAAGCCCACGCTGTCGAAGCCGATGAGCAGATGCCACTGTTATGGGTCATCCGCGATATCATCGGACTCACCGGTACGAAGTATGGATGCGGGATCGCACAATGCGGGGCGTGCACGGTACATCTGAGCGGTGCGTCGGTGCGGTCTTGCTCTTTTCCGGTATCCGCGGTGGGAGATCAGCCGGTGACAACGATCGAAGGGATTTCAGACGACAATTCGCATCCGGTCCAGAAAGCATGGATCGCCGAGCAGGTGCCGCAATGCGGTTACTGTCAGAGCGGACAGATCATGTCAGCCGTGGCGCTGCTACAAGGCAATCCGAAGCCTACGGATGAGGATATCAATGCGGCCATGAACGGGAATATATGCAGGTGCGGGACCTACCCGCGTATCCGCAAGGCGATCAAAACTGCCGCAGGATATACCCGCTAACCACGCCAACATGAAAGATTCCGGTATCTCCAGACGCTATTTTCTGAAACAGGCAGCCTCCTCAGGTGCTGCCCTCACGCTGGCCGCCTACTTTCCGGTGAAAGGCGAAGCGGTCGTCCGGGTAATCGATTCCGGCGTGAGCGCCCATGCGCCGGGAGTAGAACTGATGTCATGGATTTCGATCGACGGATCAGGAAAGGTGACGTTGATGTGCAACCGTTCGGAAATGGGTCAGGGTACCTACCAGGCCATGCCACAGATGATCGCCGAGGAGCTGGAAGTGCGACTGGAAGATGTAAACATTGTTTTTGCTCCTGCTAATCCCAAAAAATATGGCCCGCAACCCCAGGAAGGCAGTTTCTCAATCCGCGGGTGGGCGCAGCAGCTCCTGCGTACGGGTGCTTCCGCGCGACAGATGCTGCAACGCGCTGCCGCGAGCCATTGGCAGGTGCCCATTACCGAATGCTACGCCGAGAATGGCCATATCGTGCATCGCCCAACTGGCCGGAAACTAGGTTACACCGATCTGGTAGCGACGGCCCGCAGCCTTCCGGTTCCCGAAATTGTAGAGCTTAAAAGCCGGAAAGACTACAAAATCATCGGCCAATCCCTCCCCCGCCGTGACATTCCGTTAAAGACCAATGGAACTGCGGTATTTGGCCTGGATAAAAAAATACCCGGCATGCGCTACGCGGTCGTGGAACGCAACCCCAGATTCAGAGGAAAAGTAAGGGCATTCGATGATTCCGAAACGCGGAAGATACAGGGCGTAACGCACGTGTTTAAGGTAGAACGCTCTGTTTTTTCACAGTTTTGCGAAGGAGTCGCGGTTGTGGCCGACTCACTCTGGGCTGCCATGCAAGGCCGCAAGGTACTGAAAGTAGATTGGGATGATTCCGGATTTGAACATCCGGACACGGTGTCCCTGGACAAACAAATGCTGGAAAACCTCCATAAATCCGGTCCTCAGCCGAAATTCGAAAATGAATATGCCCAATGCACACAGCGACTGGAAGCCATTTACGAAACACCTTACCAATCCCATAGCTGCATGGAGCCGCTCAATTGCATCGCCGACGTGCGCCCCGACAGCATCGAAATATGGGGACCCATTCAGGAGGTCAACTGGATTCAGGCCGACCTCAGTACCCGGATGAATATGCCAATTGAGCGCGTAACGGTGCATATGACTTTCCTTGGAGGCGGATTTGGCAGAAAAGCGTTCCCCGATTATCCTCACGAAGCCGCTTTGATTTCCAGAGAGATCAAGGCGCCCGTACAGGTAGTATGGACGCGGGAAGATGATATGCGTACAGGCCCCTTCCGCCCCGGCGCATTCTATGCATTGAAGGGCGGCGTGGATGCCCATGGTCAGATCCACGCCTTCCAGGCCATTACCGCCACCCAATGGATCGGCCAGGAATGGTCAGCCGTTCCACCCCCGCCTCCCGGTGCTCCCGGCTACAACACCGGTGATTTCGAGGGATTGTTGCCCGCCTATCTCAAAGGCATTCCGCATTACAGCTTCGGAGGGGTAGGTACGCATTCACCCATACCCGTGATGTGGTGGCGGTCCGTATCTGCATCTACGAACGGATTCGCATGCGAGAGTTTCATCGAAGAGCTGGCACATCTGGCAGGCAAAGATCCGCTGGATTTTCGCAGGGATCATCTTCCCGAGCCACGCTACCGTGCACTACTGGATCACCTGGAAACATTAACCGAATGGAAAACACGCGGCAGGAACCAGGGTTGGGGCCTCGCGGCCACCGAATGCTTTACGGGTATTTGTGCCCACGCAGTGAAGGTATCCCGCGGCAAGGATGGCAAAGTAAGAATCGATAAAGTGATCGCGCTGATGGACTGCGGCTGGTATGTCAATCCCGACATTATCCGCGCACAGGTCGAGGGCAGCATTGTGATGGCGCTTGGCGCGGCAACGATCCATGCTACTACATTTGAAGACGGGAAAGCCAGGCAGGGAAACTTCGACACCTACCCGATGCCCAGGATCGCCGACATTCCTATAATTGAAGTGCACATTATGGAAAACGACGAGAAGCCAGGCGGTGTGGGAGAGCCGGGGCTGCCTCCATTTGCCCCGGCTCTTGCCAATGCCATTTTCGATCTCACAGGTCAGCGGATCAGAAAGCTGCCGTTTAGCCTCGCAGACATTTCCTAAACCCTATTTGCCTGAAAGCGATTTGATATACAGGATCACCGACTCGATATCATTATCGGAAAGCACACCGACAAACGACGGCATTTCCTCATTATAGCCCTTTACAATGCGTTTGGACGGTGTCAGGATCGATTCTCTCAGATAAGCTTCGTCCGCAATCACCTTGCCGCCGTCATCAAAATGCCTTTCAGATTGATAGAGGTTCTGGAACGGTGGGCCATACATACCCTTGGTACGGGTGCCTTCGGAGTGACAGCCTGCACAAGCCATTTTTTGAAAAATCTCCTTCCCCTTGTCAGCCGAAGCCGGCGTTTCGGCAACTGCCACCACTGCGGTCTCGGGTCGCTTGGCGGTCAGTAACGCCAGGTCGACGTTCTGGAACCCGTCCCGTTTCAAATCTAGCTCCTTGGATTCATTGATGGTAAACCAGAACTGATCGTTTATTTTTTTACCGTCGGCCGCCTGTATATGGTAATTCACTTCCACTTGCATGATTTCCTTCATATCCGGCACGAGCAGCAGGACTTTCTTCCGGTCGGGAGACAAGTACGACGCCGCAACGTACAGGGCCTCCTCCCCCGTCGATCCGTCTGTCTTGAAATGGCCCGAACCATATTCCTCGGTCCGTTTGTAGTTCCATCGTTTTACTTCGAAATTTTTAGGATCTGTCGCCGGGCCGTTTTCCAGCGGCGCATCGAAGCTTAATACAATACCCTGCTTGCCTGCGCCAAAATGGTTAAGCATATAGCTGGGCTTGCCGGTATAACGCAGCCTCAGTAATGCACTGATGCCATTGGAACTCGATCCCCATAGGTTGAAACCAGCCACATAAAGCTGTTCATCCACGGGGTTCATGGCGCCTTTCGACGTGGGTGCCGGATAATGGGCATTGATCGCCGCCACTCCGCCTTGTACCACACTCGTGGTGCTGTCGATCAGCACGCGAAAAAGTCCCGGGCGTCCAAAGGAGAAATGGATGAGGTTACCATTGAGCGGCCCCATTTTATTCCCTGTTATCCACGCCTGACTGATCGCCGAACGGTCGACGCTATGAGGGATCCACGTCAGCGGAGGTGTCACCACCGGATTGTCTTTGCGGTGCAATGTAGGTTCCACGCCAAAATAATCGCCTTTATGAATCACAAAAATCGGCGTGGAGGGGACGAAGTTACCCTGCTGGTCCGATGCTGTCAGAATGCCCTTTTGGGGATGGATACCCAGATAAGGCCCTCTCAAACCGGTGGCTATCACTTCATAACCGCGCCCATCCAGCGAGATTTTCAGGATCGTGCCATTCTGGTCGGAACCTGCGCGGAAGCCCTTGCCGGTTGCCGCTGTCATCCCCGGGCCGTTGCTGAGACTTCCGCCCTTGGCAATGTAAAAACTGCCGTCAGGAGCGGTCACCAGGTCACCGGCCCATTCGCGCGACTCGGCGGACTGCGGCATGACATTGGAGAAATTCTCGTAATAATCGGCCACGTTATCATTGTTGAGATCACGCAGGTGTACGATCCCATTCCGGTCGAAGACGTAGATTTCGTCCTTCACGATCTCGATGCTCATGGGCTCGTGAAGTCCCGAAGCGAACCGCCGCCATTTGAGGCTTCGCAGGTTACGGTCGACACCTTCAATCAGCCAGACATCGCCTTCGAACGTCACCACCGCTGCTCTGCCATCCTTGAAAAAACCGACGTCGGCCACACGTACATTGCGCTTCCAGGGATTATGAAGGGGTAATGTAAGCTCGTCGGTAACAAAGGCTGCGGTATCCGGCGACAGCTTTCCTTGTGTAACCACGGTCTCTTTCCACAATGCGGGACCTCCCTTTTTAAAATCGGGAAGCGGAGTATGTTTTGTTTTGCAGAACTTTTCAAATGCACCCTTGTCCTTCGAAAGTCCCTTCCAAATCACCACGGTAGCTTCTTCCGTTTTGTCGGAAGCCGGAATTCTTACCGTCAGGTATTTCCCTTCCTGAACGCCCGGCTGCCATGCGGGCTTGCCCTTTCCGAGCAGTGCCACGGCCGTTACCGTATCTTTGGCTGCGCCCTGGTACACATAGGCAATGCGACCTTTCACTTCGCTTGCAGAGACATTACCGACCTCCGCCGCAGTCAGGTACAGCTCGCTGCCCGTGTTGCTGGCCTGAATGCTGCGTGTAAAGGCAACACCGCCTGCGAATTTGGTGCTACCCGGCATTTCATACACCTGCGCATTCCCCACCGAATAGTCGAGTACCGAGCGGTTGCCGAATACATACACGCCGTTCCAGCGGGCCTTTTCAGCAGGAAGCGGTTTCCAGGTGGGCGGCAAAGACTGGTCGGTGCGGTAGGCGGGTTTTCCGGTGGTCCAGCCTGCATATGCGCCTGTCGCGAGCACGGGTGCGCCCGGAACGGTGGTTATACCATTGTTTTTATTAAAAAAATCCTTGTAAGAAACCTGTGCCATCAGTACCATCGGCAGGAATTTGCCTGTCCAAGCGACCGACCACCGCAGCAGATCGGTATCGAAGCATGCATAGGCACTGTCGCCGAGCTGTAATGCAAGCGTGCGTGCAGCCTGATTGTCCTTTGGAAAGCCTCCGCCCAGTTTGCGGGCATCTACGGATGTGGAAATGTAGGGGAAACCGGGTTCTACAAATGATGCAAGACTCAGCGAATCCGGACGGTCTGATGCATTGTCGATCGTATGCGTGTAGCCGGTCATCAGCACCGACGCTACCGAAAGCCCTCCCAGCAGAGCCAACGCCCATTGCTTGCCGCGGTACTTCGAAATTCTAAACATGTAAGGATCAGGTAATAAAGGAACAAAATGTAAAGCAGCGCAAAATAGCAACTTACTGGATTACATTTGACCAATTTTACCCCCCTTCTCCCTTACAAGCAATAAAAAAGGGCTCTGCTTGAATTTAAATCAATATATTTGAAATAAACCTAAACACTATGTTCGCTTTCCCCGGGCTTCGAAAGGATCAGGTCTCCACCGAAATCCTGGCCGGAATCTCCTCATTCCTGGCAACCGCCTACATCATTGTCGTCAACCCGTCGATCCTCAGCCAGACCGGGATGCCATTTTCCGCAGTGCTCACGGCGACCATTCTGGTTTCGTTTTTCAGCAGCCTGATGATGGGCCTTTATGCCAACAACCCGATCCTCGTTGCGCCGGGTATGGGACTGAATGCATTCTTTACATTCACTGCGGTGCTCACCGACAAGCTCTCCTGGCAGGTTGCCTTAGGGACCGTATTCTGGTCGGGCATATTTTTTCTGATCCTGTCGGCCTTCAACGTGCGCGCCTACATCGTGAAAGCCATCCCCAGGCCTTTGCGGTTTGGTATCGCAGCAGGTATCGGGCTTTTTATCACGCTTATAGGCTTTGCCAATGCCAAATTCATCGTTGCCAATCCAGCCACGATGATCAGCCTGGGCCAGTTGAATGCCTCTGCCCTGACGTTCATCGGCGGCTTGCTCATTACGGTGATCCTGCTCGTGCGGCGGGTGAAAGGCGGTATCCTCATCGGGATCGTCGCTACAAGCCTGCTCGCATGGCCGATCGGCCGCTGGTGGGGCGGTGCGGAAACGGTGATTACGATAGACCACCTCGTCGCCAAACCGGATTTCAGCCTGCTGTTCCAACTGGATCTGGTCAATTCGCTTCAATGGAGTCTTGCACCTATCATTCTGGCATTTGTGTTCACCGACATGTTCGACAGCCTTTCGACTTTCGTGGGCCTGGCCGAAGCGGCCAATCTGCTGGATGAAAACGGGGAACCGAGGAATATCCGGCGTTCATTGATCGTAGATGCATTGTCCACCACGATTGCCGGCCTTACCGGCAGCAGTCCGGGAACGGCCTACATCGAATCGGCGGTAGGGATCGAGCAGGGAGGCAAAACCGGGCTTACCGCTGTTACCGGCGCCATTCTGTTCCTGCCGTTCCTGTTTTTATCACCCCTGTTAAGCGCCGTTCCGGCCATTGCTACCGCCCCTGCATTGGTTTTAGTGGGTGTGTTTATGATGAAACCGGTGGTACGCATCAATTGGAACGATCTTTCTGAGGCATTTCCGGCATTTCTGGCCATGGTGCTCATTCCCTTCACCTACTCCATTACCCAGGGCATCATTTGGGGCTTCCTGAGCTGGACTGCCCTGCAATTGCTGACAGGCAAAGCCAGGGATATCAGCCTTGCACTGATCATTATCGACGTTTTTGCCATTCTGGCACTGATTTTCTAGTATACTGTATGAAAAATTTATTACTCACATTCCTGCTGCTTCTTTCCTCACTTTTAGTTCAAGCCCAAAACGTAACGGGTATCCTCGGCGCATTTCCTCCCGAACTGGTTCTGCTAGAAACCGAAATGGCCCAGAAAAAAGACACCATAATCAGCAACATCCGGTTTTCACTCGGCACCCTGCGCGGCAAGAGCATCGTCCTCGCGCAAACCGGTATCGGCAAAGTAAATGCAGCGATCACGACCGTACTGATGATCGAGCATTTCAAACCGCGGGAGATCGTTTTTTCGGGAATTGCAGGGGGGATCGATCCGGCATTGGCGCCGGGCGACCTTGTGATCGGGACACAGATCGCATACCATGATTTTGGCCAGATCGACGATGCGGGCATGCATTACTGGGCCACGAAAAACCCTTTTACCCAAAAAGATAACCCGGTGAAGTTCCATTGCGATTCCACACTGGTTTCCAAGGCGTTGACAGTTTCCAAATCACTCAGCCTTGCAAAAGTCCGGCGCGACAACGGCAGTTTCGTTCCCTCCGTCAAAAGGGGGATTATCGTTACCGGCGACGTATTTGTTTCCTCTGAAAAAACAACGCGTCGCCTGCTGAAAGACCTGCGTGCCGCAGCGACGGAAATGGAAGGAGCGGCCATTGCCCAAACCTGTTTTCAGCACCATGTTCCGTTCCTGATCATCCGCAGCATCAGCGACAAGGCTAACGGCAAAGCCAAGAGTGACATGGACCAGTTTTACAATGTAGCAGCCCATAATGCGGCCACGCTGGTTATGGCCGTCATCGAAGAAAAGTAACCTTAGGCCTTTTTGACCTGATAGGTGTAAACCGAATAGGGAAAAATCATCGATGCAACCCATTTGGAAACGAGGCTCGCGATGACGATCGGGATGAAGAGGATGTAGTTATCCGCCAGTGCACACACCAGGAAAATGGATGTAAGCGGTGCATGAATACTGCCGCTCAGCACTGCCGCCATACCGATGAGCACGAAATTGACGGGAATCAGTCCCAAATGGAAATAGTGGTTCAGCACTACGCACACGATCAATCCCAGAAATGCACCGATAAACAGGCTGGGCGCAAAAACACCTCCATCTCCCCCCGCCCCGAGCGTGACGGAGGTAGCCACAGGTTTAAGCAGTAATACCGCCAGCAATGGCAGCATCAGGGTCATCGAAGGCGCGTTTACATGCCGGAACACACCTTTGATGCCCTCATAACCTTCCCCGTACAGGTTTGGGACAAAGAAAATCAACGTCGAGATCAGCAGTGAGCCACCGATAATGCGGACGTAATCGTTGGGGAGGGAGCCAAAAAATTTCTTGCAGAACAACACGCACTTCGTCAGGTACACCGAATTCAATCCCGCCAGTACACCCAGCAACACCATATAAGGCAAAGCCTCTGTGCGCCAGTTGGTCACCGAGAAATGGAATACCTGCTTGTAAAAGAAGAACCGCGTCACGAGGTAGGATGCGAGCACGGCTGTGATCACGCTGGCCGAATGCAGCTTGCTCCTCCGGCGGGTAAAAACTTCGAACGCAAACAAAAAGCCCGCAACAGGCGCATTGAACAAGGCCGTGACACCGGCGGCCAGTCCCCCGCATACCAGATCCGTGCGGTACCTGCGCAGGTAGGAGACCTTCCGGCTCGACAATGCGCCGATAGCAGCCGTCGAAACGACCGTTGACACTTCAATGCCCGTCGAGCCGCCGAAAATGACAGTCAGCAGCCCATTGAAATAATGGGAAGGGATTTTATAAGCCGGTAACGTGTGTGCATTCTTATTCACGGTGTCGAGCACTTCCTTGATCCCCTTGTTGGCCTTGTTATGAAACAGGAAATAGCGGAGCAAATGAATGGTGGTGAGACCGATCAGCGGGATGATGAAGATCAGATAGCGGTTGTGGTGCAGGTTTTCGAGAAAAGCTTCCTCATAATGCTCCGTAATCACTTTGAGCGTATCGGCAACCAACGCCGATAAAACCCCTGTAATGGCGGCGGCCAGCAATACGGCTACCACCCGTTTCGATTTTTTAACCTTGTAAGAATTATAATACATTGTGCAACAGGATGACCCTACATCTGAAGACAACGTCATTTTTCCCGCTTTTTGTTTCCTGAATCTGAGGTATTATCTTTTTTTTATCCTATTTCTGCAAGGTAACGCCGGAGGTGCGTAAAAAACCATACATGAAAAGGTCGAAAATAATGGGAGTGAGATCGTCGCACACGGGTAGGATAGCACGGCCCCATTCTTTATATCAAGTCCGGGAAGCATTTTCGGATAATACCCAGCGCATTCATTATCAAACCGTTAAATACACATCAGATCATGAAAAAAATGTATTTTCTTTTGACGGTACTGGCCGGAATGATTCTCCTGGCCAACACTTCGCGCATCGTGCGCGGGAAGTATGGAATGGTGGTAGGCACTCCGGAGATCAAGTCGATCAGCGGCCTCGCATTCGGGCCGGACGGGATATTGCTGGTGGGCGACTCCAAAAGCGCCACCGTTTTTGCCATCGACACCAGGGATGCTGCGCAGAATGCACAGCCTGCCCCCGTAGAGATCAAGAACATCGACCAGAAGATAGCCACGATGCTCGGAACCGAAGCCCAGAACATTACCATTCAGGACATTGCGGTGAATCCGGTTTCAAAAAGTGTTTATTGCGCCGTCCAGAACCGCGACGGCACACCGGTGCTGCTCAGGATCGACGGAGACAAAATTCAACCGGTCAATACTCAGAACGTGCCATTCAGCAGCCTGGCACTTAATAATGCTCCGTCGGAAGACGCGAAAGACACACGCGGCAACTCCGTGCGTGTTGCAGCGATCTCGGACATCGGTTTCGCAGACGGGAAAGTGCTGGTCAGCGGGCTGGCAGGCAAAGAGTTCGCCTCGACTTTCCGCAGCATACCTTTCCCATTTGGCAACAAACAGGATGAATCGACGCTCGAAATCTACCACGCCGCGCACGGCAAATACGAAACCCTGGCACCGATCCGCACCTTCACCACGGCCGAGATCGGCGCGAAGAAATACATCGTGGCAAGCTACACCTGCACGCCATTGGTGCTGTTCCCCATGGATGAGCTCAAACCCGGCACGCATGTAAAAGGAAGGACCGTCGCCGAAATGGGCAGCGGCAACTCCCCTATCGACATGGTGACCATGACCAAAGGCGGTGAGTCGTACCTGATGATGTCCAATTCTGCCAGGCCGGTTTTCAAGGTTAAGTACAAAAACATCGAAGCTTACCAGGGCTCGCTCACAACGCATGTGGCGGAAAGTTTTGCGACGGCCGGAGTCGACTTCGTATCGCTGCCCGTGACCAATGTGATCCAGATGGACAAACTCGACAATACCCGCATGGTTCTGCTGCAACGCCGCTCCAATGGCAGCCTTGACCTCTGGACTTCCAGTGAAAGATATTTGTAAGTCAGCAGGCACAAGAAAAGTCAGACCGGGTGTATTCGCCGGCCTGACTTTTTTTGTATGTTTTCTATTTTATCAATGCCGGCCCGCCAGTAAGGCAGAGCAGATCCGTATCGACTGGAAAGATAAGAAAGCGGTTGCGATCCTGATTTCTAAAAGTATGCTGGACCGGGTGCCGGCCGATTCTGTCGACGATCTGGTTCAGGTGAGGCTTAGTTCGGCGTCCGACCCCGCGGGCATCTTCGGCAGCTATGCGGATGCGGGCCAGGATGTACGGTTCACGCCGCTGCTCCCTTTCACACCGGGGTTAAGATATAACCTATGGATCCGGGGAAAACAATCGGACACATTCGAAATCCCCGCACCTGATTCCGCTGATGCGCCGGTAGTTACGGCCATTTACCCTTCCGGCGACACGCTTCCGGAAAACCTTCTGAAAATCCACCTGTATTTCTCGCTGCCTATGCGCGAAGGGCAGTCCGGGAAATATGTTTCTCTGATAAAAAACAACAGGGATACGGTTGATGCCGCATTTCTGGACCTTCAACCTGAGCTTTGGAATCCCGAGCGGACCATGCTCACACTCTGGCTGGACCCGGGCCGGATCAAACGCGATCTTCAACCCAACCAGCGTATGGGCGCCCCCATGCGGGCGGGAACCCGCTACAAAATCGCAGTATCAGGAGATTGGGAAAGCGCGGAAGGCATCAAGTTATCCTCTCCCGCGGAGCACACGTTTGTAACGGCGCCAAAAGATAGCCTCTCACCGGTACCCTCGCATTGGCAAATCCTGGTTCCACAGGCCGGCACCCGGGGCATGCTTACCGTCAGGTTCGGAAAGCCACTGGATTACAGCTTATTACAAGAGGTATTTATCATCCTGGACGCCTCGGGAGAAGCGATTCGGGGAAAGTGGCAGGTGAGGCAGGGGGAAACACAATGCACTTTCGAACCTCATCAGAACTGGAAACCAGGCCAATACCGGTTGCAGATCGAGAATCGCCTGGAAGACCTGGCAGGTAACAATATCACCCGCCCATTCGACCGGGACGTGACGCGCGGCAAACCGGCCCACGCGGATCAGCCTTTCACCATCATTCCATTCCGGGTGAAGGCCGTCGTGGAGAACGGACTTTGATTAGCTTCCTTACCGGTTTTTATCCAGCAACCGGCTGTTCACTACCTGTTCAATCACCTGTTCCCGGTAATTTCTGCTGATCGGGATGCGATGCGGCTGCATGAATATCTCGTTCCCTTCAATGCCATCGATCTTGCTGATCGACACGATGAATGATTTATGAACCCGGATGAAATGCCTGCTGTCCAGGTTCTGTTCCAGGCTTTTCATGTTCAAAAGCGTAATGTATTTTCCTTTCCGGGCGTGGATGGTGACGTAATTCTGCAAGCCTTCAATATACAGGATGTCATCGAAGAGGATCTTCTCGTATTTGCTGCCGCATTTGATAAAGAAATAATCCTCTCCTCCCTCCGTCCTGGACGTTGTTGCGGATTGCGTGAGAAGCCGGTGATAGTCCCTTGCTTTGCCTGCCGATTTGAAAAAACGGTCGAAAGTGATCGGTTTCAGCAGATAATCCAGCACATTGAGCTGAAAGCCTTCCAATGCATAGCTCGGATAGGCGGTTGTGATAACTACAATAGGTGGTTTCTGGACAATTTTCAGGAAGTCGATACCATTCATTTTGGGCATCTGGATGTCGAGGAAAATCAGGTCTACCGGCTCACGATCCATCAGGCTCATCAGTTCCACGGGGTTCTCGCATACGCCTGCGAGCCGTAGAAAGTCAACCTCTTTCACATAATCCGCCAGTCCCTCACGGGCCAGCGGTTCGTCGTCGATTATCGCGCAATGCATCATTTATCCAGCATGATTTAGAGACATCGGAGCGAAGTCCGCAATTTCAATTTTTTCAAGTGTTGCCTCGAAATGAATGGTAAACCGGTCACTATCGCGCCGGATGTCGAGCACATATGCCTCCGGATAGATCAGATCCAGCCTACGTTTTACATTCTTCAGCCCTATTCCTCCATAATTCACAACCTCCGCTGCTTCTTCTCCCGCAACACTGTTGGCCAGATCAAACGATAGCCGCAACCCGCTGAGCCGTAGTTGCCCACGGACCCAGTTCGGTTGATCGTCATGCCGCGATATGTGCTTGAATGCATTTTCCATAAAAGTCATGAGAATGAAGGGCGCAATGCCCAGCTCCGCCTCGCTGGCCACCTCCACATCGAAGGAAACGGCCAGGGAATCGTTCTGGCGAAGCTTTTCCAGTTCAATGAAATTTTCAAGATAAGCGATCTCCTTGCTCAGCGGAATGCGGTTATCATTGCATTCGTACAACTGATGGCGGAGCAATTCCGAAAACTTTGCCAGCGAGGCCGAGGCCATGTCCGGGTTTTTATGGATCAGGAAAAAGATGGAATTGATGCTGTTAAAAAGGAAATGCGGATTGAACTGGTATTTCAAAAAATTCAGTTCGGTTTCCAGCTTTTCATTTTCCAATGCCTGCTGCCTCCGCCGCGTTTCGAGCCAGTTCTTGGCCAGCTTAATGCTCATGGCAAAGGTGATGGCGGCCACTGTTGATGATAGCGGGCCACCCAGCATCATATGGAAGAAGTCGTAGTTCCCCGCTCCAAAAAACGCTTCCAGTGTCTTCCCTGCCGCCCATGCGCCCACGTAGTAACCTGGTACGATCAATGCAGCCGTACAAATGATGGTCAGCAGCAGCCAGAAGAGAAATTCGACATACCGGCCCTTTTCGAGGTAGCGCGGTATCAGGAAATACAGATTGAAATAAACGGCAAGCGCCTGCCACACGACGTAAAAGAAGAACTTGATTGCCGAAGCAGTGAAGAAAATGGTCGCGACAACCTTGAAGGGATTCCCAACCGCCACTACCCACCATATATAATGGTAGACCATCCAGAAAGGGATATGGTAAAGCTTATACCTGAAAAACCAGCCTGCACGCTGCGGGGAGCGGCTTAGACTTGGTTCAGGCTGAATGGGCGCGGTCATCGGGACGATCGGTCTTGGTCTTCCCGTAATTTACAGGAATGGATTTGAAATACCTTCCCGCGTACACAAAGCGCCCGTAATAAATGATGAAATGCGCAAATGGTCAACCTCTGCGCAACCGGGTGTTCAACCCAGTGTAACACCGCAGGGACAAGCCGAACTGGTTTTCACGCCGTTACTGTATTCCAGTTTCAGCTTTTTACCCTTTTCGTCGGCTTCTTCGAGCAACTCAAAGGTCCGCCTTTCCCCTATCATCAATAATGACTGGAAAAGTACACCGGCATATTTGCTTTCCGCACTTCCCGGCCCTTTTTGCCTGGCCAGATCATTGTAATGTCCGAAAAGATCCTTCCCTTTACCCATGATATACTGATTTGCATTGATTTTCAATAACCTATCTACTGCCCCGGGGATTCTTGTGGTATCCCCGTTTGCCAATTTAGAAAAATAATTATAAAAAATCACAAAAAATACATGCCAGAGCATTTACCAGGGCTTTTTCACATTCGGACTACCGATCCAATACAATAGGCTGTGTTACATGAGCTTGCTCAGTGCGCGCGTTGTCTCAACTTCAACTCGCGCCGCATGTTCTGGAAGGTTTCGATCGGGGCGCGGCATGCGAACATGTTCACAACGTGCGCCGGGATGTACCCTCCCGGATCCACCTGCAAGGTATATTCTACCCACACTTTGTTCCCGGGCAAGGGCCTGATCAGCCACTGATTCAGCGACCGGTTGATCCGGACCACTCCGCTCCGGACCGGCACCATGCCCGGCACGGCGGGCGCGTCGACTTTTACCACCTCGCTGTCCGGCTCGCGGATCACTTTGAGGTGTGTTACAAAGTCACGGTTATCCAGCGGCCATGGCAGGCTCACCTCGGTGTGGTAAAAGAGCTCGTTCTCAGAAACAGACCGGACGAGCCGGCACGATTTGGTGTGGCAAACCCATTTCTCGGCTGCCTGTACATCCATCAGCAGCGCTATCACCTCACCTACCCCGGCATCCAGCACGCATTCAGCTTTCATCGCCTTGACCCTCGAATGGGGCACCGCCCTGGCATACACTTTGATCCCGTCCCGGCCTGCCACATACTTCCATTCGTGCTGCCCGAAAACAGCCGTAATGCACAGATAAAGAGCCAGAAAGAAGGTAGTTGCATGTTGCATAGCCATGCAAAATTCTCATTTCAAAACCCTATTCATCAATGCATTCCGGATTGGACGCCGGAAAACGCGGATCAACTGACAAAAAACTGGTTTGGACTGACGAACAGCGATAGCTACCTCAGGCTCATTGGTTTGTATTTCTGAATCTGATTTACATTACATTGGTCGGAACGTCGGGCAATCTCATTGATTGATTTGACTAAATTTGTTTGAAAACTAAATGCTTTACCTGATGGCTACTCGACGGCCATTACCTTTGACAGGATCAGTGAATGCAGTTTACCTTTTACGAAAACACGGCACCGAACCGCAGGTCCGCAGAAAGATTGCAACATAAGCTCCATTACTCAATCCAAGCAATCACCCTCTACTCCCAACGATCCAGTCCCAGCAGTTTTCGGCCTAATCCGCTCAGCTGAGCCGTTTCGTATTTTAGTTTCTCCCAATTTCTGGGGTCGCCGGGAAATGCGTAGCCCTGCGGTGCTTCCCGTTCCCGCCAGGAGCGGATGCGCCATTGACGCAGCGCCTCGTCATCCTCCTGGGCGGGCATCATCGAGATATACTGCGCCAGCCGTACCTTGTCTTTGCTGCGGTTCGCACGAATCCCGTGTGGTTGCGAACTGTTGAAAATGAGCAGGTCCCCGGCATTCATTTTCACTTTTACCAGGTCAAAACCCGTGGTATCCGGCTGAAAATGGTTACGATCTTCCGGCTGCGTCAGCTTCCAGGTGTCGTAGGTTCGGAACAACTCCGGAATACATTGGAAGCCTCCCATATTTTCATCGTCCTGGTCGGCCAACGCCAACACTCCCTGTACATTTTGCGGCTTGGTCTCCGGATCATAATCCCAATGGATGAAACCCTTATAGTCGAAGCCGGGGCGCAATGGCAGGTTCAGGTTTGCACGGTCGATCGTCACCCAGAGCTTTTCGGTTCCCCAGATATCTGCAAATGCCTGATGCACTTTCGGGTATTGCCGGTTGTCCCACAAATATTGATGGTTATAAACCTCCACCATACCGGTATTGGTCAGTTCTTTCATCTTCATTTCGGCCCGGGGCGGGGTGTACCAGGTTTCGGGATCATCAGGGTCCTTTTCTTCAAACTCCCACAGAAAACCGGCCAGCCTCGCCACTTGTTCTTTCGGTACGGCATTTTTGATCACGATATAGCCGTTGGTGATCCAGAAGTTCCAATCGTCTTCTGTCAGGAGCCCCAGCGGCTTTCCGTTGCTCCGGTCGTTGAGCCTGACGTTGCTCGACTTAGCGGTGGATGGGTTACCGGGAATGTCCTCATGCGCATTCGCGGGCGCCATGGTGGGTATCATTGATTGCTGCTTCATTTTATCCTGTTTTTTCATGAATGAATGAAACAAAATTAACGATCGAACTTTCCTGTATCCACCGCTGGAATAACCAAAATTTGCTGTCTGTTGATATTTTTATGCAGATCAAAGTATAGAATTGCAAACCAAGAGCTTTTGATGATACTAACCGTGAAATCTCCGGACGATGAAAGTGATCCGCGAAGCAATAGAACCTGATCAGGGCAGTTCGTTCAAGGTGCTGCTGACACCCGGCCTTCATGAAACGTTCCTGTGGCATTTCCACCCCGAATATGAAATCGTATATGTGGAAGGTACCAGCGGAACGCGACACGTAGGCGGCCATACTTCGGTTTACGAAGGCAGCGACCTGGTTTTCATAGGGCCGAATATCCCGCATCTTAATTTTGATTACGGGGTGCGCACCCAATGCGAGCAGGTGATCATTCAGATGAAAGAGCATTTCCTGGGCAGGGACTTCATGAACATACCGGAAATGGCGGCCGTCAAGTCCCTCTTCGCGCAGTCGCATTACGGACTTTCCTTTATCGGCGATACCAAACAACGCGTGGGCGAGGCCATGAAACGCATTCCCGGAATGGACCCGTTTACGCAGTTGATCGCCTTGCTGCAAATCCTGAAAGACCTGGGAGAGTCACCGGAGGTGGCGCTGCTCAACCCCGAGCCGGCAGGAAACAAGGCATTGCAGCGGGAGCAGCACCGCATGGAAGCCATTTACAAATACGTCGAAACCCATTTCGATCAGTCGCCTGACGTGAATTACATTGCCGGTAATGTCGGCCTGACGACCGCCGCATTCTGCCGTTTCTTCCGCCAGCACACCCACATGACTTTTACCGATTTTGTGAATCAGTACCGCATCAATCAGGCTAAAAACTACCTGCTACTCGACAGGTCGGTGTCGGAAACCTGCTTTGCGGTGGGCTTCGAAAGTCTTTCCTATTTCAACAAACTGTTCCGTCATGTGGTCGGCGAAAACCCTTCTGCGTTCAAAAAGAGGTACTTGAAGTAAATATTTTTGATATTTTAAAGATCAATATTTTGCTATTTAAAATATCTTATATTATTTTTACGAATGAAATTTTGTTACAGAAATTTTATTACACTTCATCAACATCATGAAAGCCATTCACTTCAACAACAACGATTGGAGTACGATCACGAACATCCGCAACCACATGTTCGAGTATTTGCTGGTCTTCTCCTGCGATGCGGTCACCGAGGCTGCGATCGGCACCGTCAAGCAGTATTTTCAAAAGCATTACGGGTGTGAGCATGCAGCGAACCTGCGTCCGCACCTGACGCTTTTCAATTGCATTATCCACGACAATAAACTGGACCGTATGATTCAGGGATTCCAGAAAGTAGCCCGGCACACGGCGCCCTTCCGGATTGAACTGAACCGTTTCAACCAGTATGAGCGCGGCACTTTCTACGTCGATCTGGAAGATGGCGTTTCAGATCAGATTATGAGCTTTGTGAAAAAGATGAAGGCCGACACTTCCGAGCATTTATCACGGTGGGCAGGAGAGTTTAAATTCTGTACCGATCCGCATTTCACGGTTGCAAGGCAAATGACGGACCTGCAATTCCAGAGGGCGGTTGCGGAATGGCGGCACAGCCAGTTTAATGCTACATTCAAGGTAAGTGAAATGAGCCTGCTCCGCAGATCGCTCGTCAACGGAGCCAAATTCGCCGAAGTTACTCGTATTCCGCTAGCCGGTCTGCCGGACAAGACTCTCGTCCAGGGCTCACTGTTCTGACACAGAAGTGGTCCCCTTCATAAGCGGAAAGGGACCATAGCAGGCTATTTCGTCAATTCGGTTTCGTAAAGCATCTTCCCGGTGTGGTTAATGGCCTTCACATTCAGCCGCTTGCTATCCATGGAAAAATACAGAAAGCCATTTTCCGAGGCCTCAAAGCGGCTGTAAGGCACTCCTGCCGTCACCTGGGTGAGTTCAGAACCCGCTCCTGAGATAAACTGGTGCGGATGCCCCTCAGGTTTTAAATGCTGCATGGAATGTTCATGACCCGACAGGTACACGTCCACATGATGCTCGTTGAACACCTTGGTAAGGATCGAACGGATCGCCAGCGTATCGTCATTTTTGATGCGCGGCCCCACCGTGTAGCCGGGATGGTGACCCACTACGATCTTCCACTTCACATCCGGTGATGCATTGCGCAATGTATCACTGATCCATTCCAGGTGTTTGGCGGCTCGTGGTTTATCGTCGTCATCGAGTAACTGGTTGGTATCGATCATCACAAACTGGACCTTTGCAGCCTTTTTGCCCAGCTTCACTTCCCGGGCATAATAGCGATCGGGCATTTTCCAGCGCCGGCTGACGTTGCCGTACCTTACCTGCGCATCGGGATCGGCCAGGTAATCGTGGTTGCCCAGCACCGCATACCAGTCGCATTGCAATGCATGCGCAGTATATACATTCTCGAATGAATAGTGCCAGAGCGGATCATGCTCGCTGACAACTCCTCTTGGATAGAAGTTGTCGCCCGTAGAAATCACAAAGCTGTTACGGTGCGTAGTGGCCCATTGCCCCATTTGCTTACCGACTTCGAGTTGGAGATATTCCCCGTTTCTCCCCCAGTCGCCCAATGCCATAAAGTAGAGCGAATAGTCATTGGCCAGTGCCGATTGACCGGTCAGGTCCTCACTGTTCAGGTGCGTCACCGGCGCTTCGCCGAATGTTTCCAGCGGATTTAATAGCGACACTCCAAGGGTAGTCCGTACAAAATCTCTGCGTTTCATATGAAGGTATTTGGGTAAAACAAACGGCATATACGGCAACATCAGCCGTGTATGCCATTCGTTATAGCGTCGAAAGCCTGGAACGGGCTATTGATCACGTTCTAAATTTTTCATTTAAGTACCCGATTGTTGCTGTACAACCTGGTTCTTAGTTAATTTAATGATTCGATTTTGCTGCGGGATCGCAAATCGGCAGCTATAAATGTCCAAACTGCATATGCACGTTCACCACCTCCCCCACGACATTCTAGGCATTAATCCGGAGGCTCGACCGGAAAGCATTGTTTTCCACGAGTACACTGCCAGGATGGGAAGTTTTAAGGACAAAAGCATTCTCCACACCAACGCGATCAGTATGGTACTCAGCGGTGAAAAAACAATGCACTTTGCCGACCGAAAAGTTGAGATTACGCCCGACGAGTTCCATTTTTTATCGGCAGGAAATTGCCTGGCCTCCATGGATCTTTCGAGGCAGGAATACTTCGAAAGCATCCTGATTTTCTTTGACGACACCGCATTGAAGGCCTTTCTCGTCAAGTACGCCGCAATAACAGACCGGATGGGCATTGATCACCACCTGCCGGCCAAGCCCTACCTCTCCATTCGGAAAGACGAATTTGTGGTCACCTATATTCGGTCACTACAACTGCTTTTCCGGCAGTCGGGGCAGATTTCGGCGGAAATGAAACAGCTCAAATTCGACGAGCTGATGCTGCACCTGCTGCAAACCTACCCGCAAGAACTGCTGTCGTTCCGGGGCACGGGCGATGCCGATGAAATACGGCTGCGAAAAACGGTGGAAATGAATGTAGGAAACGACATTAAGATCGAAGAGCTGGCGTTTTTGTGCAATATGAGCCTATCCACCTTTTCCCGGCGTTTTGCCAAGATTTACGGACAATCGCCGAGCAAATGGTTCTGGCAGCGAAGAATGGAAATGGCTAAAAACCTGCTGATCCATCATGAGAAGCCCGGGGAAGTCTACCACAAGATCGGATACGAGAACCATTCCAGCTTCTCCGAAGCATTCCGGCAAACTTTTGGCATATCCCCACGCGAATTTCAGCAACAAAATATGACTGTTGAGCCATAGTTTTTGACAGAATGCCTGTAAATACCAGGCCCGCGCCAGCCCTAATTTTGCCCTGTATCTAATCAAAAACAGCGATGGACAATACAGAACAAAACAAGGCGGCAGTAATACGTTTCAACAAAGAGTATATCGAACAAGGCCATGCGGAATGCTTTTCGGAACTGGTCGCACCGGATCTGGTCAATCATTCCGCCCCGGAAGGAGCTCCGTCAGGTCCTGAAAGCATGATTCATTTCCTTCACGGTATGCTGCGGAAGGGGTTTCCGGATATCAGGGTGACCATTCTGGACCAAATCGCGGCAGGCGACATGGTTGCAACCCGCAAGGAATTCCATGGCACGCACAAGGGTGAATTCCTGGGTATCCCGGCATCGGGCAAGCATGTGGTGATCAAGGTGATCGATATGATCCGACTTAGAAATGGCCGGTACATCGAACATTGGGGATCAAGCAATCTGGCAGAAGTTATGGCCGAGATTTCAGCTGATGCGGGTTAAATGCCGGGGGTTTTGTAATTTGAGCATTGGTTCCTTCACCATCTACCCATGCAAACAAAACTCCTTCTACGCACAACGATCGGGCTGATGTGTTCATGCCTGAACGCGTTTTCCCAGTCATTCAACAACTTCCCGGTAACGACCCAGAAACCGCCCCTTCACGGCAAACATTGGATGGGTATCACCGGCAAACCGCTCGCTGCCACCGCCGGGGCCATGATTTTCAGCAAGGGCGGCAATGCGATCGACGCGTCGTGCGCGATGCTGGCAGCCACCTGTACCATGTGGGATGTGCTGAGCTGGGGTGGCGAAACGCAGGCGTTGATATACAATCCCAAAACCAGGAAGGTAATCGCGATCAATGCCATGGGCGTCGCTCCCACGGGTGCCACTGCCGATTTTTTCAAAAACAAGGGTATGAAGTACCCGCCCGAATACGGACCGCTGGCTGCAACCACCCCCGGCACGCCCGGAGGACTGATGACAATGCTCGCCGAATACGGTACCATGAGCCTCAAAGACGTGCTGGCACCTGCGATGCAAATGGCGGAAGGCTATCCGATCGAGGCACAAACGGCCAATTCCATTGAAAGAGGCAAGGATCAGATCAAAAGATGGCCTTATTCGACCAAAGTTTTCCTGCCGCATCTTGGACAAAAGCGGGAAGCACCTGATGCGGGGGAAATTCTTGTACAAAAAGACTTGCGGGCTACTTTGCAGAAACTGGTGGACACCGAGCAACAGGCTTTGAAATCCGGAAAAGGCCGAAAAGATGCTATCTACGCAGCCTATGACCGGTTCTACAAAGGGGATATTGCCAAAGAAATTGCCCGCGGGTGTCAGGAACAGGGAGGCCTCATTACCGAACAGGATATGGCCAATTGGAAAGTGAAGATCGAAGAGCCTCTGATGACGAGCTACAAAGGCATCGAGGTTTATAAAATGCAGCAATGGACGCAGGGGCCGGTTATGCTGCAGACTTTGAATATGCTTGAAAACTTTGACCTGAAAGCGATGGGGTATAACTCTTCCCGTTATGTGCATACGCTTTACCAGACGATGAACCTCGCCTTCGCTGACCGCGACTTTTACTACGGCGACCCCGCGTTCGCACCGGAGGAACCCATGAAAGGCCTGCTATCGAAGGAGTATGCCAAAGAGCGGATCAAGCAAATTAACTGGGAGCAAAACGATGCGAAAGCGCTGCCGGGCGACCCCTACCCTTTTGAAGGCAAGAAAAATCCCTATACAGATCAGATCAAAACCTGGGGCAATTTCCATGCTTCATTGAACCCGAATGCAAACGGGCTCAACGAAAAATTCATGGAGGAATTCACGGCCGGGACGACCTCGGTAGAAGCCGCTGACGAAGAGGGCTGGGTAGTGAGCATTACACCGAGCGGCGGCTGGGTACCTGCGTGCATTGCGGGTAACACGGGCGTAGGACTGAGCCAACGGATGCAGTCATTCGTGCTGGACGCACGTGAGAACCCATTTAATGTGGTGGAGCCGGGAAAACGCCCGAGGGTGACGCTAACGCCCAGTTTGGCGATGAAAGATGGGAAACCGTTCTTGTCCTTTGCCAAACAAGCCGGAGACGAACAGGATCAGTTGCTCCTCCAATTCTTCCTGAACGTGGTGGAATTCGGGATGACCGTGCAGGAAGCGTCGGAGGCGCCCAGTTTCAAAACGTTGCAGATGTATGCCAGCTTCGGTGCGCATGACAAAGATCCGGGCGGCCTGATCCTGAACCAGTCGATGCCCGACTGGACCCGTAAAGAACTCTCACGCATGGGCTACAAGTTCAGCTATCAACCCCGCACCAGCGGCCCGATCAATGCGATCTACTTCGACTGGCAACACGGAAGCTTCTGGGGTGGATCCAGCAATCATGGTGAAGATTATGGATTCGGATGGTAATTATTCGAACGTTTGTGCCAAAGTAATCCGGTTTCCGTCCGGATCGATGGTATCGAACTCCCGAAGCCCCCAAGGTTGACTAACGGGTTCTTTCGGCAGGTTGGCTCCTTTTGCTTTCAATTCCTGATAAAGTTCGTCCGCATTCCGGATGTAAACGCAGCATGAGCACGGACCAGGCTCATGCTGCGTTTTGGCTACCAGCAGAAGCCTGATACTGTCCCTATCCATCACACCGAGGTCGTGCTGCTGATAATTGACGGAAAACCCCATTACCTGTTGGTAAAACATGACAGCGGCAGGTACGTCCGCACATGGGAATGCAGGCATTACCTGCCGCAACTGTCCCTCACCCGGAGGCGTGTGAATTTGCTCCGGGTCATCGTCATGGAACGACTTTCCGAACCACAGCCGGTGCCCGTCGGGGTCGGACACTTCAAAAAGCGCCATTTTAATCCAGTTGACCCTTTCCGGTTTCGTTGGAGTTAATCCCTTTTTCTGAAAAATTTCGTAGAACCCCATCACATCATTTATCTCAAAAAAAATCATTGCGCTCCCGACAGGTCTTAATGGCCCCGTGCTATCAACGGCCCCATCCGTCGTATGAAAATAAATACGCGCTGCGCCCAGCGCCACCGCAGGAAAAGGGATAGCTGTGCCGAGCGTTTCCACTGATTCGAATCCCAGTTGATCGACATAGAATGCGATACTGGCTGCGACGTCGCTCACCACCAGATGGCGACTGACCGGAGATATTATCGTCGGCCCGGGTAAAGACGATTTCATGATTTTCTGTTTTAGATCAATGGAAAACGATATCATTTTGAACCGGGACGATCGATCATTCGGATCATGCCGAAAGCCTTTCCAAAATCGGTCTGCTGGTAAAAAGGCGCAAGGGACTCGGCGGCAAAAAGCCCTACCAGTGATTTATCGGGTGCATTGGCATCCAGCCAACGCTTCACTTCTTGCATAATCGCCGATCCGACCCGCTTACGTTGCCAGTCGGGATGCACCATCACATCTTTGATATAGAAGAAACTCAGTCCGTCGCCGAGCACCAGGGCACACCCAATCGCTTCGCCTGTTTCGGAATTTTCGGCCACGGCAATGAACTGTGCTGCGTCGATTTTCCGCTGCATGAGCTCCTCCACTGCTTGTGCCCGCTCATCAGCAGTCGGGCCCGACCAGCCTACGGAGTTGGCCAGATGCCGGTACTCCGTCGGGGTGAGCTTTCTTCCCACGACACGAACTGTTGCCGGTAGTGGTTCCGAGTGTTTTTCATGACCAGCCGACGCCGGCTCCGCAAATGAAATGTAGTAGCCATTGATATCACGGATCATGTATTCGTCATAGCCATACGGCTGCCGCGCCAGCGGCATTACAATCTCGGCCTTGCGCTCCTGATGCAACCGGTACAAAGTTTGGATATGGCTTACCCGCATCCACACAGACTGCCTTTTGGGCCGCACGGCCGCTTCCGGATCCGTTGAGAACTGGACAAATGCATTATGCCACGAAACACCACCATGATTGGGCGGTGCGCCCCAGGTCCATTGTCCGGGAAAACCCAGCACCTCGTGCCAGTACTTTACTGTCAACGCCACGTCGGCAACGGACAGCACAGGCTCTGCATGGGAGAAAATGGGGTCGGGTCTTTCGTCCGTAGGTTGCATGGCATTATGGTTTTCACTCATTCACACCCGGCCAAGAGGCCAAAATGTCACAAATGTCGGAATGTCCGCGTCTTTCCGCCCACGCCATAGGCCGGGCCCACGGCTGCTCCGCGGGTAGCTGAGGATCCGCTCCTTTTTCGAGTAAAAATTGGACCATCTCACCCTTGCCTGCCCTGGCCGCCCAACCGAGCGGCGTCGTGTTATGCTGCTCGTCGATCGCATCGATTTCCGCGCCCCGATCGAGAAAAATCGCGGCGTTAACGACGTCGCCCCGTTCTGCGAACCGATGCAGCGGCCGTATTCCAAGCCAGTTGGAGTAGTTGGGGTCCATTCCCCGGCTGAATAACAGTTCGGTCAGTTCCCGCGATTTGATCGCCTCCTGTGGCCCCTGACTTCTGACTCCGACGGAAATGTTTTTGGCCAGATCGGGCTCATAGTGCAGCATGAGGCGTACGAAATGCTCATTCCCCTGCCCCGCGGCTGTTTCCAGCGCCTGCGCATCCTTCGCGAGCGCGGGGTTCGCTTTCAAAATAGCGGCGGCAGTTTGGATGTCATTATAATATGCCAGCAGATCCAGCGAGCGGGCGGCACCATAAGAACAAAGGAGGTCTGTCATCGCCTTGTCGCCGCGCTCGAGCGCGGCCGTGAGCGTGTCGGCGGAGCTCTCAACGGGTACATTGGGGTGCGCACCATGTTCCAACAGCAGTCTGACGATGTCGATGTGATTGTAAACGACAGCCGAATGCAGCGCGTGTCCCATCGGTGCAATGCCTTCCTCGGGCAGGTTGGGATCAGCGCCTTTTTCCAGTAACAACTTCACAATGTGGAAATGCCCCGCAAGGGCCGCATTCTTCAATGGCGCACCCGAACCCGGGTAGTAGGTCACATAATCTGAAACCTTGTTGGCCAGGGCAGGATCCGTGTCCAGCAATGCACTCACTCTCTTTTCATCTCCCTTCAATGCCGCCATACAAATGTCGACATAGGCTCCTTTGGAAACCAGATGGAGGTAAATGTCATTCGGTTTAATTGTCACCTCGCTCGGTACATCCCGCCAGCCACGGTACGAATAATCGCCATTCGTAAGTTGAATGGGCCTGGCGCCGTCGGGGCGGCGGGCGTTGATATCCGCACCGCGTGCCAGCAACTCATCGATCATTTCGGGTTGCCGGGTCATGACGGCCCAGTGAATAGGCTGATTACCGGCGTCATCACGGGCATGGGTGGCGGTAGGAGACGTTTCCAGTATTGTTCGAAAAGCGGGCAGGTCGCGGTCGCGGATAGCTGCCGCGATCTGCTCCCCTGTTTCCGATCCTTTTTCACGGTTCAACGCACGTTCGAGTAGTTCCTCCATGGATTGAAGACCACGGTCCCGCGCCATCTGGATCAGCGAATCACCCGTGCCCGAATCAAACGGACTGGCCTGGTGTTGCAACAGGTATTCGGCTGCTTCCAACTGGTTGGCCTGCACCGCGAAAGACATCGGCGTGCGATAGTCATAGGCGCCGCGCACGAGGGAAGGATCTTTCGCCAGCAGGGACCGGATCGTTTTCAGATCGCCGTCCCGGGCTGCGCAGAACATTTGCCAGACATCGGTCCCCAACCCCGTCGACCAGAACAGGGGCTCATCCTTGCGAAGTGCTTCGGGCTGTGTCATATTTTTCAATTCAATGTATTTCAACCATTTTTGTTCCGGATGTGCCTTTTGTAAGCTGCATATCATTTACAAAACCGGTAAAGCAGTAGCACACCGACGGCCACAAACGATGGTGTAGTTAGTTAATTTCCACATGAATTAAAAGAATGGATTCCATTGAAATTCAAAAAGTTAATGCCGATCAAATTCTGAACATCCGCCACCGCGTGCTCTGGCCCGATCGACCGCCGGATTTTGTGAAAGTCGCAGAAGATGACGCCGGCTTCCATTTCGGGCTTTATTTCAATCAACAACTCGTCTCGGTCATTTCTCTTTTTGCGGATGGTGACAGCATTCGTTTCCGCAAGTTTGCGACCCTGCCCGGGTTCCAGGGCAAGGGGCTCGGTTCCCGGCTGCTGGAACATGCCATTGATTTCGCCATTCAACACCAGTACAGCAGCATGTGGTGCGACGCCCGCACGAGTGCTCTGGGCTTTTATGAGCGCTTTGGCTTCCGGAAATTTTCAGAACCCTTTTTCAAGGAACATCTCGAATATTATAAAATCGAGCGAAAACTCTGACACCGGTCCTTAGCCGAAAGTCACATGCTTTTTACCGACAAACCGGGCATATGCCTCACCGGCCGCTTCCAGTGATTTTTCCGCGGCATCCGGTATTTTGGCTAAGGGTGTAATTTCAATATGGACAAGATCTTTCTTTTCCGTCCTGCGCCATACCCCAACTACTTTCCCTTTGACCGCCACAACCGGTTTGAAAATCCCGCTCCCCGACTCCGGGTTGCGGGCCACCGCATCGTCCATGGCAACGCTCCGGTCGGCATAACCGATCGTAAGCTCGTCGAAGGCGGGGATCAGCATGGCTTTCGCGGGCATTTTCGGCACCTCGCTCACCCCCGTGAACAGGTACTCCCGGTCTCCGATTTTTGCAGTTTCAAACCCGGCGCGAACCGCATCGATCGCGAGCCTGGAATCGGTCAGCGAGAGACCGCTCCACCAGGCAAAATCCTGCACGGTAGCAGGGCCGTGGCTGGTGAAGTAACGCCTTGCCAATGCCGCCAATGCTTCTTCGCGCGCCAAAGGCGATGCTGCGGGCACTTTGCGGTCAAATAATGCATAGGTAAACTTCTTACCGCGCCTGGCACCATTGCATATCACCTGATCGAGCTCGGCGCGGAACATGATGTGCGTCGCTCGCAGGTTATCTGTCTCGATACCCGCTTTGTTGACCTCCGCGATAATTTCCTCCCGCGTCAGTTCTCCACCATCTTCCAGCAACCGGCCGATCAGATCGTTAGTAAGGCTGAAAACCGCGTCGTCCAGTTTACACTGCCGGTACATGGTTCCTGCGAGCTTGTTCACGTGCGGAGCGGTAAGGTCCATGATCCAGCGGACATCTTCCGGTGCTACAAAATGCCACGTAGGCCGCATGATATGCAGCCGGATGATCCGCCCCTCGTCAACCGCCTGTTCCACGCTGGCATCGTGAGCTTTTTTTAGCCGTACTCCCAATGCCCATTTGGCCATTGCGAAATCCTGCGCCTGGACTGCTCCCATCCACGCTACCAATGCGGCCGGATCGGTGAAACCAGTGTTAATAAGTTGTTGATTGGAAAGGCGTAATGCGGCAATATCGGATAAGGTCATGGCTAGCAGGATGATGTCGTTGAATGGTCGGCAAGGTTTTACCTGCCACTAAAATCAGTATTTTATATAAAAAAGAAAACCCTGCCAACCATAATGGCTGACAGGGTTCACGAAACTGAGCGCTCGTGTCAGGGCACCGGCCCCCAGAATGCGTTCTCCTGAGCGATGTCCGATGAATAGATAACCGCCTGGACGATCTGACCGTCCCGTACTTTATACACATCGATGTTCTCCACATCCAGCACCGCGCCGTTAGGCTGAGCCGCTTTCCAGTGCAGAATGCAGGCTACGTGGTCGTCATGCGCATCGAGGTACCGGACGCTTTCAAGCCTGATCGTCCCTTCCGAGAGCTGGCCCATGGACGCGCCCATTTGCAGGAGCTCGTTTCTAGATTTTTTTGTCCCGGAAATACGATTGTTGCCCGGTTGCTCCCACACCAGGTCGGGATGGAGGTAGGAAGCGAATTTTTGGTGATCATGCGCCATATAGGCGGTCAGGAAATCCTTCACGGTTTGAAGTGGCATGGCTTTGTCGTTTTGAGCGGATATTGAAATAGTTGTCATGATGGTAATGCAAATGGTGAGAATCGTTTTCATGGCCGGATTTGTTTAGAGACATGGATTTATTTGGAGATCTGGATTTGTCGGAGA
Organism: uncultured Dyadobacter sp.; assembly: GCF_946482605.1. The sequence goes on from NZ_CAMLSE010000029.1 coordinate 29,716, forward strand.
CCTGCGGACTGTAACCAGGCCATGGCAGCCACCCATACGGCTACTGCGCCGATGAGTACATAGCCGATCACCGAGATCGCGAATGGCTGAAAGAGGATAATGCCCGCGCTGCCGATCACCCACAGCGTGTCGAGGATAATCACCAGCCTTACGCCGCGAACCTGCACGGGGTTACTCCGGCCGACGGAAAAAACGAGGGCGGCAAATACAGTCAGGAAAATGCCTGTCTCGATGAAAGGCATGGTGGCGGAGGTTCCGAACACACCGGCGATGGTTTTCGGAAGCGTGGCGAGTGCCAAACCGGTTGCACCTGAACTGATTGCATTGATGAGCATTACATTTCTGAGCGTTTTCATGTTGCGATTGTTTGATTGAAATTGGATGCAACAAAGGTATCTCGGGCCGGCGGCGGAGGACTTACCCGAACGCGCCAACGGCTTATCATTTCATGACAATGCTCAAAAAACTCAGAGATTTTCAATCACTCTTTTGCCGACACACGGCTTTCCCGGTAGCCGGGCAGCACGCTGCCCAGGATAGCTTTCGCCCTGCCGGCTGTTTCAGTTCCCGCAGGTACAGGCAGGCTGAAACTGCTGATATGCAGGCCGGCATCGTGGAGTTCTGCATTCAGGTATTCCGCAAAACGCATGTTATAGGTCAGCAATGCCTGCTCCCAGCCCGAAACCGGGTAAGGTGAACACCGCAGGTCGATCACACGGGCGTGTGCGTGAAGCAACAGGTTGGGCAGCAACTGGTGCAGGTATAAAGTGCCGCTGGCGTGATTGGTCTTCAGCCGACGGTCGAGGCTATGAACATCATAGTCCGAGAATCGCTGATGGAGGCCGGTTTCCGCATAATTTACGAGCATATCGACCTCGAAATGGTCATTGATTTTTTCACAAACCGAAATAATGCTCGCGGTATCCGAATCGTCCGCAACGAAATAATGTACAATGATCCGGTAATGCCGGATAACTTCCCGCGTCACGGCTTTCAATGCATTTTCATCCTCCCCGATCAGAATAAGATGTCGCTGATGCGCTGCCAGTGCCATTGCAAACGTCTTCCCCCACTCGCTGTCAGCCCCGCGGACTACCGAAAAATTCATAGTGTTGATGATTTTGATAAAATAATACCGATGCACGTAAGGTCAAATGCATTCAGAGTTGTCTGTTCAATGTAGTGCAAAGAAAACAGACGCTGCCATGCGAGGAAATACTGATTTATCATTACAAAAGGCTTCCGGAGCGGCCGTAACGATCGTTCCGGATTACCTGCAACTGCTTAACAGGCATTATGACTTTGACGGCGTAGAACCCGACCGGCTCGACAAACAGCTGGCGCTCATCAGGGCCATGGCGCAGCTCAGCAGCAGCGGTGTGACGGTTTATGACCTGCAAAAACAAACGCACGTGTATGCATCGCGGAATTTCTACGAACTTTATGGTTATGACTTTGGAGAGATGTCGTCTTACATCGGCAATGATATCTTCGATTGCAAGATACATCCCGACGACCGTGAGGATCTGGCACGCAATGGCTACGAAGCCATGAAGTTCATGATGAGACAGCCTGTCAGTCTTCGCAAGCAGTTCAAAATGGTTACGGAATACCGCATTATGACCGGCGGGGAGCACTATCTCCGTGTGTCGGAGCAGCACCAGGTATTGGAACTGGACGCGTCGGGAAATATCTGGCTTTCCCTGGGTGTGATCGACGTCTCGCCCGATCAGTCCCAGGTTGCTACGGTCAAAAACCAGATCATCAATTTTCACACCGGCGAGCTCATCCGGCTGGAATCTGACAACCGGCCCGCTCCCGTTCCATTAACTTTAAGGGAAACGCAAATACTGTCCCTGATCTCGGATGGCAAACTGAGCAAAGAAATTTCCTCATTGCTGGCCATCAGTGTACATACCGTTAATACCCACCGGCAGCGTATACTGGAAAAGCTGGAAGCCAACAATGCCATCGAAGCGCTACACACAGCCAGAAGACGGGGAATCATCCATTAAACCCTGGTCAAACAATTTGTAGGATAAGTTTTTATTACACTAAAAAATATTTCTACAAATATATAGCGCGATTGGTATAGTTTTATTAGTACAAAGCGGTTACAACTTGCTACTTTTCAATTAATCTAAACTGATGTGATAATGAAAAGCGAACATGAGAAACAGACCGTCATCACACTAAACGATGAAAGCTTCAAACATTACCTGATCGAGCGTTATGGTCATGATGCTCAGACATGGAATAAGTCAAAAAACGCCGCCCAGGAACTGATCCCTTCCGAAACCTGGATACAGCTCTACCATCACGCCAAGGACGATGTCACCAAAAGAGGCGGCACGCTGATCGGGTATGAACTGGTCAACAACGTCCTGCTTAGCCACGACGGCATTAACGCTCACTGGCCGATGAACTGGATGTGGGTGATCCGGTTCGGAAAAGACTAAATTTCCTTTAAAAGGGATTTAGTCTTTTACACGCTTGGCTTATCATTTTTCCGGCTTTAACTTTACAAGAAGCAAATTGTAATAATCTGCCCTTGTAAGTCCCGAGAGGCGTATGGGCCAAATACACTCCGCATGAATAACCCTAAAACGATCTACCTGGTGGACGATGATCAGGACGACCGCTTCTTTATCAGGGAGGCTATCCAGGATTGCGGTGCTAATGCAGAGATCATTGAGATAGAAAATGGTTTCGATCTGCTGGCATTGGTGAAGGATAGCTGCGACCCCGCGACGTCGGTGATCATCATCGACATGAATATGCCTAAAATGAACGGACTGGAAACTGTCTCGGCGATCCGTCTGGACTCCCGGTTCAGGGAAATGCCTGTCGTCATGCTATCCACTTCGTCAAACCCGGCATTGATCGAGACTGCTTACGACTCGGGAGTCAGTGATTTTGTGACTAAACCGAGTACATTCGACGAGTTTGCGGAACTCGCTGCGGATATCCGGGACCGTTACTTATAGCCTGTCGCTTTTGTTCTATTTTCCTTTCTCCGGTCATCCGACCTTTGAAAGAAAAAAACGATATGACAACGATGAATCTGATCCTGATTGCCTCCGCATTGGCCAGCGGCCTGATTGCCGGTTTATTTTACAGCTATTCCTGCTCGGTCAATCCCGGGCTGGGCGCATTGCCCGATGTGGGCTACCTGGCCGCCATGCAATCGATCAACCGGGCCATACTCAATCCTGCTTTCTTTATCAGCTTTATGGGCACTCTTTTCCTGCTACCGCTGAGCACTTACCAGCATTTCGGAAGCGGCCAGCGGTTCTACTGGCTCGTGGCCGCTACGCTGGTGTATGCGATCGGGACCTTTGGCGTAACGATTTTCGGGAATGTGCCGCTGAACGATGCTTTGGACAAAGTAAATCTCACTTCCTCAACTGCGCAGGAACTGGCACAATTCCGGTTGCGTTTTGAAATTCCCTGGAACCGCCTCCATTTGATCCGCACCGTTGCATCGGTCGTTTCTTTTGCGATCGTAGTGATTGCTTGCGTGACCAGCGGGAGCCGTTAATATTAGCTAAAACAATGACCATCCGCGCCTACAAGCCCACCGATTACGCCGAATGCATTGAGGCATTCCACAGCAATGAACCCGAGTTTTTTGCGGAACAAGAACTGGAAGAGTTCCGTACGTTACTGGAAGATCTGGCGGATATTAAAAAAGGCGATTTTGCGTCATCCACCCACTATTTTGTGGTTGAAACAGCGGGCCGGGTGGCTGCCTGTGCGGGTTTTTATCTCCCACCCGACGGCGGGCCAGCAATGCTCGTATGGGGAATGGTAGCGCGACGGTTTCACCGGCAGGGTATCGGAAAGCTGCTGCTTACATTTCGGCTGGATAAAATACAGGAGCTGCACCCCGGCACACCGGTTATCCTGGACACCACGCAATGGAGTTACCCATTCTTCGAAAAACTGGGTTTTCGCATTACCAAAATCACCAGCGACTTCTACGCCCCCGGCCTGGATCGCTATGATATGGTGCGCGATGCACCCATTGTTACCAATCCAGCTTGATGAGCGATACCGCCTGACGGGGCAATGCAAGCGATAATTCGGTCTTTCCTCCCGAGATTTTCACCTTACGCGGCGCGCCTGTCATCTCTAACTGGCCTGCCTTTTCCAACGTCGCGATCTGGGCGGCGGTAGGCTGCTGTGGCGAACCCATTTTCTTCCAGACTTCGTAGGAATTACTGTGGCTATTGTCGATCCGGTATTCAGTGACGGTTACCGACGAAACCGGTATACCATTCAGTACTAATGTAATCGGTTCCTCAGGCCCCTGCCTGTCATCGTCGTGGTAGTTCCACAGCATGACAGCAGCCGAGCGCGACCCTTTGGAGCCCAGCGCCCCGATATCGGTCTGCGCACCGCGGATACTCGAGTCCAGCACCATTTGCAGCGGGTACATGCGGTCGCTTTTTACCCGCACGCGGTCGCCGCCCATCTTGCCAAACATCCGGAACACATTCAGGACGGGTTTGTCGACGCCGTTGGTAGCCAGATCGCGGAAGCCGTAAAACCAGGGTTGGTTTTCAAATTCAAACGACCAGGACACGGCCCCCAGAAAGTTAACACCGTATTTGTCTTCCAACTCGTACTTGCGCGCGAATGTGGCCGCGGTGTAGCTCGAATACATCGTCCCGTTGCGATAAGCGTTCGAAGGATTGGTAGCCATGCCGCAGGCCGCACACCCTTCCGGATCCGACTCGCCTACGATCAACGGCAGGTTTTTGAACTGCGGATAGACCAGTACCGATTTAAAGCCGGTCTGGATATCGCGTAACTGCGGGCTCATATTCATCCGGACCATACCGTCGATGAGCTTGGGCGAGCCTTTGGCATGGAACAGCACCGCATCGAGCGGCGCGCCGGTTTTGCCGGTAACATAGTTGGTCCCTTCCGCACAATGCTTTAAGAACGCTTCCAACCATTGGGTCCCTCCCTTACTGGATGTGCCTGCAATGTTCAGGCCGCCGATCTTCGCCGTAGGCAATGCCCGCTTGACGGCATCGGCAGAATAGTCGTATAATTTAAAAAACTCCTCCATGGACCCTTTCCAGTAGCCATTCGGCTCATTCCAGACCTCCCAATACCAGCTTTCCACTTCTTTCTGACCATAGCGCTCCACGCTGTGCTTCACCCAGTTGTAAACCAGGTCTGCCCATTTCTGATAATCCTTGGGCGGATAGGCCCAGCCCGTCATGATGCGGCTGTACGGGTCGCCGGGCTTCCAATCGTGCTGGTAAGGCTGCGGGTGTGTGGATAATGCTTCGGGCATAAAGCCGATTTGCGCCAGCGGCTTCATCCCCCTTTTGACATATGTATCAAAAATACTGTCGACAATCGCCCAATTGTAAACCGGTTTACCGTTGCTGTCTTCGGTGTAGGCATTGGTGGAGCCCCATTTGAGGGCGGGGGTGCCGTCTCCTGTGCACAGCAGGCAATGCGCACGCACATATACGGGGACGGGGCTCAATGCCGCAATTTCGGACAGCAGTTTTTGACCGTCCTTCATGTAAGTATAATTGGGTTCATCGTAGCCAAACCACGCCCAAACCGGTTTCATAGGAGCTATTTTTTTGCTGAAATCTACCTCGACGCGTACCGGTTGCCCTTGCGCAAACAGTGCATGCAGATTCGGGAATACCAGACATAAAAATAGCGATGCAGCGCGAAAACGGAAGGTCATAGTTGAGCAAAGTATTTGATACGCGGTGAAAAACGACATTTGTCTCCGATCTACCTGCGGCATTTGATTTTTTTACAAAAACAAAAACCTCCCGGAAACCCGTGAGGCTTTGCATTCCTGTGGCGCCGTGGCGCTGCCTTATTCTACCCTTCCCTTTTCGTCATCCGACGCGTTGTTGCTGTGCCTTCGTTTCCGGGCAAATGTATCCTTGCCAAAACGATAGGAGAATGCCAATCCGATGCGCCGGGTATCCGATTCGCTCACCTGGCGATAATCCGACCGGCGGATGCTGATCGATCTGTTGTGATAAACCCAGGAATGGAACAGGTCTTCGAAATTCAGGGACAATGCACCTTTTCCTTTCCATAACTTCTTCTGAATACCCCCATTTACGCGATACATGCCTGATGTGAGTGCCTGGCCGTTCACGTCCCGGCTTGCATAATAGCCTCCCAGCTCCGCATTCCAGCCGTGGCCAAGGTTGAAATAGTTGTTGACCTCCAACCGCGCGAGGTTATAACTAAAATTGAGCTCCTCGGTGTAAACCGGCCCGCGGGTCTTGATACGCGACAAGCGAAGTGTTGTATTGATATACCACCATTTCGTGAGGGAATGGGAAACGGTCGTGTTCAGCAGCACCATATAGCCATTGGCGATGTTCTGCGGACGGGTAGTAAAAATATCTCCTTCCGCTCTGGTAGTCGTGAAAATTACATCCGTAAAGTGGTTGTAGCTCAAACCCATGTTCAAAAGCTGCTTGTGCTGATATTTCAGCTCTACACGGTTCTGGTATTGCGGGGTCAATGCGGGGTTACCTGAACTGTAACTGTACTGATCCTTGTACAGCACGAAGGGGTTCAGCAGTTGGTAATTGGGACGATTGATACGTCTTACCGCCATGAGCACGAAGCTGTTGTTACCTTGCTCATCGAGCTTGTAATTCAGAAATACGCTCGGAAACAGCCTGGTGTAATTTTTGGTAAAACGCATGGCCAGCACCGAATCGTTGCCCAGCTGATTTCCCCTGGCAACGGTATTTTCCACCCGCAGCCCCAGCTGCATGCCGAAACGCTTCCATTTCTTCTGCCCGCTCACGTAAGCGGCGCTGATCATTTCACGGTATTGAAAATGGTTCGATCTGCGGTTATCGATCACCGGGTTACCGTCGATGACATTGTAATGGTTGAATACAAAATCGTTGTCTACAAAACTTGCTTTGATCCCGGCTTCAATCCGTGCATTGTTTTTCAGCGGATGTACATAATCAGCTTTGGCGGTATAAATGTTGATATCCGAGGGAATCCGGTAGAGGAACAGCGCATTGGCAGTCGTTACCGCTTCCGGGTTGAACGTGGTGCTTCGCAGATCCTGGTTGCCGCGGGTGTGGTAGTTAAGATAATTGGCATCTGCGGCCAGCTCGCGACCCTTGTCATTGAACTTGTGAAGCATGTTGAGGTTAATGCCCGTGTTGTTGCGGGTATCTTTGGATGCGGTGCTGCCTGTGCCGGAGCCGTCGGGCTTGCCTGCTGCATTAAACTGGTGGCTGCGGTAAGCGAAATCTCCGTTGCGTCCCGAACCGTTCAGGTTTACGATCATCCCGTAGGTCGTTTTTGAGGTGGCGGCAAAGTCGAGTCCGGCATTGGCATTGTAACCACTGCCTCCATACTTCAGGTCGTTGGTCAGGTCGACGGTTGAAGTAAGGCCTCCATTTTCATTATAAAACCTGCGGTTGAACCGGTCGAACGTATAGTTTTTTTCATAACTGTACCCCAGGTTGGCGAATAAATTGACTTTTCGCCGGTTGTAGTTGAGGTTAATGACGTCGTTGCTTCGTGCATAACGACCCTGGCTAGCGCCCAGCGACACGTTGCCGGTCAGGCCACCAACCCGCGTCTTTTTCAAGCGGATGTCGATGATCGCATTGCCTGCCGCATCGTATTTCGCGGGTGGATTATCCAGCAGTTCGATCTTGTCCAACACGCCGCCGGGAAGCGATTTCAGATAGGCTGCCAGGTCGGCACCCGACATGTAGGTGCTACGGCCGTCGATCAGCACCAGTACCCCACCCTTTCCATTGAGGCTGATTTCACCGTTGGTCGACACGGAAACGCCGGGCGTTTTCCCCAGTACTTCCAGCGTGTTGCTCGTGGCACTGCCCAGCATGGAACCTACATGCACGATCGTGCGATCCATTTCCTGCTCAATCAGCGGCTTTTGCGCCTTGATGACCACTTCTTTGAGCTCAATGCTTTTTGCCGGCAACAGAATGATAACGGGCAAGGCAATAGCCGGATGCGCATCATCGATCGTCAGTGTGGTACTTACATAATCTTTCTGCCCCAGAGCCGTGACGGCCAGCAGGTAGGCATTGCCCGGAAGATTGACAAACCGGAAGTTACCGGCGGCATCGGTAGCGTCGCCGGTGACGAAGGTCGAGTCGGAGGCCTTTAAGAGCCGTACCGTGGCACCAGGCAGTGTCTGATTGCCCGAATCTTTGACGGTACCTGAAATGGACCTGCCCGACTGGGCCAATGCGGCGGAGAGGGCAAAAAAGAAGATCAGGGAAGTGATGAGCGTTTTCATGGCGGTTTGTTTGAATCGTTGTTCGACGGGTCAAATATTGCCCGGCTGTGTAACCTCCTGAAATAAATGTGTCGTAACTTCCCGGAACCCTGACGGAACCTGCATTTAGCCTGTCCAACGGGTTTGACACCCTTCCGCATCTGTCTGTCATGAAATTGGGTAAATCCGGCCGTCTGATTCCGTGCATTCCTATGATCCCGCCATATTTGTCAACCGATTTACGGGCTTAAACCGAATGGAGCAATGAGTGTAATCATCAGCAATAAAGACAAGGAAGCGACCCGCAACGCCATTTATGTGGTGCTGACCGCCGCAGCCGCGGTACCGGCTTATCTTGCCATTAACACTTACCTGCGGACAATCGGGACGCATGAGGACGAGGCTTTGGCCACCGCCGGGACTATCGCGCTGCTCGGGTGTGTATTTACGGGACGTCACCTGGCCACGATCTGGTCGGCCAGGCAGCGGGCGATTCCCAGGAACGTGCTCAATGGCCTGGCCGTCACCATTGCGGTATGTTTCTTGTGGCTCTTCATCCATGCCGATTTCCAGATTCACTCCTATCAGGCTATTAATCTCCTTTTGTACTGGCTGCCGTTTCTGGCCATCGGGTTATGCCTGGGCGCATTGATCAAGTTGTTCAGGATCAGCACACAAAAAGAACTGGAAGCAGCGCAAAGCCAGGCCGCGCACAGCCAGAGCGAACTGCATTTGCTGCAATCGCAGCTGAGCCCGCATTTTCTCTTCAATACCCTCAATAACATGTACGGGCTCTCGATTACACAGCACGAAAAGATTCCGCCCCTGCTGCTGAAACTCTCAGACCTGTTACGCTACTCGGTATACGAGGCCAACGAAACCTATGTGCCGCTGCGGGACGAGATCGCCTATATCCACAATTACATCGACTTCGAAAAGCTGCGGATTGGCGATCGCCTGGAATTAAAAGTTGATATTGAAAATCCGGATGACAATGCGGTCCATATTGCGCCGATGCTGTTGATCGTATTCATCGAAAATGCATTCAAGCATTCCAAAAACACCGCCGAGCCCAGGATATTTATTGAAATAGGACTAAAAATCTGGGGCAACTCCATACTTTTTTACCTGAAAAACTCGCATAGCAGAACCGATCCGACACATAGTTCCGTCGAAAAACACAGCGGCTTCGGGCTGACCAATGTCGCCAAGCGGCTGCAATTGCTTTATCCCAACCAGCATGATCTCTCGGTTGAGAACGAGGAGACGAGCTATTCCGTTAATTTACGCCTGAACATCCGATGATATGACCCAGATCGACTGTCTGATCGTAGACGACGAGCCCATTGCACGAGACATTATCCGCACCTATTGCGGACATCTCCCCTACCTGCGTGTAGTGGCGGCATGTGCCACCGCACTGGAGGCCAAAGCTGCATTGTTACAGAACCGCGTAGATATACTGTTCCTCGATATCAATATGCCGGTCATCGACGGCATTTCGTTTCTGAAAACACTGAAAAGCCCCCCACAGGTCATATTCACCACTGCATACAAGGAGTATGCGATCGACGCTTTCGATCTGGCAGCCTGCGACTACTTGCTCAAACCGTTTTCACTGGAACGGTTTATGGTAGCGGTGGACAAAGCGATGGAGAAAATACAGCCTGCCGGCGGTGCGACTGCCACCGGGATTCCGGAGCAGAAGGAGGAAGACTTTCTGTTCCTGAAAGCCGACGGAAAAATTTACAAGATCCTGCACGATGACCTTTTGTATGCCGAAGCAAATGGCAACTACACCAAAGTCAGGACGGTACAGCACACGCTGCTCCCGGCCATGACTTTCTCGGGCTTCGAGGAACTGGTGCCCAAATCGCGCTTTCTGCGGATTCACCGTTCTTTCATCATCAACAAGTCCAAAATAGACCATATTGAAGGCAACCGGGTTTTGATAGACCATACCGAAATACCCATCGGCAGTAATTACAGGGAGCAGTTTTTGAAACAGCTCGGATTAGCATAAAAAAAGCAGGGATTGCTCCCTGCCCTATGGTTTGTGCTGCCGGCCGATGTACTACTTACGTGCCGGAATCGCAAAGAAAAGGCTGACCTGGATCACGCTATTTTTGAAATCGGGATTCTGAGCCGCGGTCTTATCAAAGTCTCCCACTTTCGAGAAGCCTGCAATGTAACGCGCACCGAGACCTAATCCGAAACCGGCCTGGTAACCAAGTCCTACCGCTCCTGCGAGGTCCAGATTTTTGGCAAAATGGTCGATTGTCTGATCAGGAATATCTTCGCCGGTTTTGAAGGAAGCCTGCGGACCAAACTCAAAGTAGAAGCCGCCCTTGGTGCGGAATTTGAGCATTACCGGAACCGTCACGTAGGTTGTTTTGAACTTCGGTTTCTGGCTTCCGTTGTCGATTTTGGCTCCCTGGGTAGAGAAAAGCACCTCCGGCTGGATCGAAAATACCTGCCCGACCCCAAAATTCAGAATACCTCCCAGATGGTAGCCAACCAATGCTTCGGATTCAAAGTCGCTGCCTGTATAGTTGCTGACGTTCACGCCCACTTTCGGACCAAAAGAGAAGGATTGCGCAAATGCGGCACTACTGAACACCGACAGCAGGATAAACAAAGAGATCTTTTTCATGTTTTTGAGTTTAAATGGTTTTTAAAATGTGGATTCGAAAACCTGAATTCAAAAATCATGCCAAATACAGAACGGGCTATGCTGCGGTTACTAATAATGCTACTAAATCCTCTATCCGTCCTGCTTTTGCGCAGAAATCAGCACCCGCCTCAAATTACTAAGGCAATCGAAAAAGGCGGAAATACATCTGCGCCGGTGTTCCATTTTTAAGTTCCCCCAGGCCGAATACCTGCGTAGGCGTGACTTTCAGGACACTTCCGCCATTGGAACCGATATCGGATTTCAGGTCAATAAACATAATCTGGGCGCGGTTCATGAAGTTATTGATGGCGACAGGCTCCTGCAACGGATTGTTTCTTCTCCTGCTTTTCTTACGCTGTTCCCGGTTGTATTGTTCGAGGTTCACATACGGGTCCACATTGGTTTTTGCCGAGTCGGCGGGATCTGCCTTTTCATGTGTCAACGACTGAAACAAATCGACGGACAACGAAATTCGGTCTTCCCTGGCTTTCAGCGTTCTTCTGTCACCTTGCACATGCTTCTTTTTGAAAAGCCGCCTGGTCCTCACAGGCGCATACAGATCGATCTTAATTTCCGCTTTCTTATTCACCTCATCCTCATCGCCCACTAACCGGAACCGGCCAAATTTGATCTTGTTTTTCTTGACATACTTCTTCGAACTGTTCAGCAAATCCATTCGAATTCCGTAACTCCTTTTCCAGTTCACCTTTCCCGGCTTTTTGGTATGTTCTTCGGGGAAAATGATCGAGCGCATCAAAGCTCTTCCATCGCGGTACAGATATAATTCCACATTCTGGATCAGAGAGTCGGTCGCGCGGTTGGGATCATTGTCATAAGATGTAAACCACTTGTAGGTAAAATCCTGCATTTCTCTATTACTCCTGGTATTTGGTGTGATCTCGATCTGCCGCCAGTAAATGTTCATCCTGAAAAAGTTACTGTCGGGAACATCGTAATAGAGAAGATTCCTGCTGATTTGGGCAGGCTTACCCAGTTCATCATTAAACGACTCCCAATGCCCTTTTTTCTCGACGACTTTGCAGCCCGCCAATTTGATCGCCAGGGCCACAAACAGGCATACACCGATCACTGCTTTCAGAGTTCTCATTGATTTGCAGGGCCAATTTTGCTTTGATAATTGTAAAACACATCTGCCCCAAATGACCATTTGTGCAATGTGGTGTGCCATGGATAGCCCGACAGGCTATGAATCACATTCTGAATATCCAGGTAGTCGCTATCGTTAACGGCAAATGCCGCGGTAAGTCCGTTAATGCCGGCGAATTCCACCCCGCCATAGAAGCGACCCTTGTTGTAGAAGGATTGTTGCTCGTCCTTATATGGCACCCGCTTAAAGCCCAACCTGTTGGCAGCCTCATAAGCGTGTGGAAAAAAACCTGTAAACCGGTCGAAGCCGATAAAGAAACGCCGGATTTCATTTTTTGCCTTATCGGGATGGTCATACTTATTTTTTAGCAAGATGCTGGCAAACCCGCCTCCCGTGTAGTAGCGGTCTTTTCCATCACCGAGGGGAATGATGTTGAAAGGCGGTCCGTCATTGTAATAATGGACGTCCCAATACCTTCCACCAGCCGAAAAGCTCCCCACCGCTTGTCCAAAATTACCCAGGTCATCGTCGTTAGCTCTAAAAATAAAATTGGTAGCAAATCCCAGGTAACCATCTGTGTATGGGTTCTTTAACGGTGTCGAGTTAAGAAACCCCATTGTGTACACCTGCTTCAAATACCGCGCCGTGTCGATGCCCCTTTCGTGGAGATAGGGATTTGAGCGTTGTCCTCCCACCAGAATGCCCATCGCTACACGGGATTCGAGGCTTACTTTTTTTCGCTCCTTTTTGCTGAATGAGCTTCCAAGCCCGCCCTGAAACGTCGCCAGGGTGTATTGCAGATAGGGCATCGTATGCTTTGTCACCGCACCGGCCCCGGCGGAAGCGCTTAGCCGGAAGTTGGAGAGATATACATACTTGAATACCAAACCGATCCGGGCGTCGACGCTGAACCCATATTGCACTTTGAACTGCGCCGAAACCCTCGCACCAGTCAGTGTGAGACAAAAGATAAGTATGTAAAATGTCCTTTTCATAGTCAGAAGGGAAGTCTTTCAACCGATCTTTTAGATTTTGTCCTTTATCTTTTTCTGAAAAATCACCTCCATGCTTTCATCGCCACGCTGGGATTTTTTTCCCTTTTTGAATCCATAAAAAGTAACCCAGGTCTCGCCGCCTTCGAAAAAACTCAGTGTACTATATCCTACCGAGGCAGAGGAAAACAATGATCCCTTACCCATTCCAACCGGGTTCGACTTAGAGCCACTTCCGCTCACGATAAAATGATGGTCATCATTTTCAACGTATTGCAAAGTATGCTCATGGCCGCTCACAAATATGGCGTTCCTTTTCTCCAGGAGGCCCGTCAGCATTGCATTCTTAAACCTTCTGTAATAGCGGTTTCTGACATCCTGTTTGGGCCGGATAAGGTAAGTTCTTTCCAGCGGATAGAAAATGGTCGCAGCCGCCAGCACACCTCCAAAGATCTTTGACCAGACACCGGGAATTAGCATCAACAAACCCAATGTAGGAGACGGGATATACGCCCATCGCGAGACTTTTTCCAGTTCAGTAACCGGAAATGCGTACTGTTTCAGACTATATCGCCCACCATGCGGACCATAAGTGTACGGTGGATGGTGCATGGCAACTACAATGTTTTTCGATCGGTGCGCATCGATCATTTTACTAAAATCTGTTGTAAACCTCTCTCCAATGGTTCCTCCGCCAGCCACCTGGGTATCCCATTGCGTAATGACCTGATGTGAATCGATAATTAAAGCGGTAATGCTGTCACTCAAATCAACCATAACCGGTCCCCTGGAAAAGTCCTTCGGCAAAAAATAATCCTTTTTTATGTCCTTGCCGGCATTCAGATAATCGTTAACAAACTTTTGCTGCTCTTTCACTCCGACCGAGTCGTGCTTCCAGTCATGATTACCGGGGACAAAGATCCGCTGCCCCTTGAAATCTTTTAACACATCGAGCTGCGTGGTCAAACGATATTCAGCATTCTCGCGCTCACGGGATGCGATTCTGAATTTACGCGCAGAAAGTTGCTGTCCGGTATCTGGCCTGGCGGGCATGCCACTGGGATAGATGTTATCACCCAAAAACAGAATGGCGCTACGCTCTGATTCTTTGGAAAGCACCTTTTTCAAATGTTTCAAAACCGGCACAGTATCAGGAGCTTCTGAATTTCCCGCATCCCCCACCAAATAAATCACATAACTGGGATTTCGTTTCATATCAAGCGGTTTCGCTCCCTTCATTTTTTTTGAATCAATCTTTGTCTTATACCCCGCACAGGAGCATAATCCCAAAATCAGGGCAAATTGAATTAGCATCCCGACATAAAGCTTGCTATCGAATGAGCTTTGTATTTTCATTGTGATTGGCTTAAAGCATTGTCACTTTGAGTTTTTATCAACATCGGATAAATCCATAAGCCGGCATGCAATGCATTGGCTTAAAACGTAAACGCGGCATTACAATAAATGCGGACTGGTCGGGAAAAACAATCGGGACTGCCAAACGGAGCACCATAAACGTTTACAACCCGAGTTAAACACCCATTCTTTCGAACCACCAGAATGCGACCGGAACAATCGCAGAAGCGACCTGCTCAACAGAAGCACATCGATGGAAGCAGGCACATCAATATTTACAAGTTTTGATGGCAGTAATCCGTCGGCAAAAATGCGTATTTGGCGGTTAATAATAAGAAGACACTGATCTGCTTTTCTGCGGGGCGAGCTGTCCATAACGTTGAGGATTAGCGGTAAGAAAAGACATCCTTAACTAAGCTATTCCAAAAACAACGATATAGCAAACCGGTTAATAAGTTATTGGAATGCAGCAGTTTGAAATGCCATGGCCTGGCACAGGAATGACCTGAATGCGCATCACGCATTGGTCCTTATCAGTTATTTAGCAGCCTGCTGACATGGGTGGCAATGATCCCGAAATTATAACCCTGTGCCTTTTCAATGCCTGCGTAATTAACGGCAATCAACTCGCCATGCTGGTTAAAGACGGGCGAACCGCTGGCACCGTGGAAAGAGGGTGCATTATATTGAATTTCAAACCGATCCGATATTTTACTGACCTTTCCATGATCCAGGGACGCTTTTACTTTATTCTCCACATTCTTCGTCGCGAGATCAAAACCAAACGGGTAACCGAAAACCGTCACTTCGTCGTCCTCGGATATGTCTTCTCTTTTGGAAATGATGTCTTTTACGGGAGTACATCCGTTAGCTATCTTTTTCGATTCCAGCTGGATCAGCGCCAGATCAACTTCCTTCTCACTGGCCACCTTAATGAGCCTGCATGGCAGCATGTTCTTGAAAAAATCATTTTTCTCGATCGTCGAGCCGTTCGGGAATATGCCTATCCTGACCGGCACACCAACTACATCCGAGCTTAGTGAATACTGACCAACAGATGATCTGGCAATGTTGATCGCCTTCTCCATAGCCTCCTTGTCGACGGAAACCTCGCTTACCCAGGGTGCTGCAACGTGTTTGTTTGTGATAATTTCTCCTTCATTGCTTACATAAAAACCCGATCCCGTAATTTCAAAGGGTTGGATTTCCTCCTTACGGGGGGAAATCGAATTGCCCGCACCAATAAAATACAGCGTGTCACCATTATCGACATACGCCAGGTAATAGGAGTTGTAAATCAAACCAATGCTGTTTTCGTACCTTTTCGAAACGGTTTCCCTGTAAAGTTTTCTTCTGAACTCATCCTTATACAATACACCGAGGAACATCAAAAGAACGGCGATCGGAACAATGAAGGCAACAGGGCGTCGCGAGGCCGCCTTCGGGATTTTTTTCCAATCCAGGTCTTGTACCTGGGCAAAACTCACTCTGTCGCCACGTTTTACCGGAAAGTCGGTAGTTCTGGGGATCTTATGACCGTTGACAAAAACCCCATTGGTGCTCTGGTCGCTGACGAAAATGCGCCCGCGCTTGTCGACCTTGATGATGGCATGGTACCGGCTGATATTCTGGTGATGGATCTGGATCGTGTTATCGGCATTTTTACCGACAGTGATCCGGTGTTTGATATTCGGACCGTCAGTTTGAACTGGTGACACGAGGTTCCAATCCAGTTTCACTGCATTTGCAAACATCACTGTGTCACCGCGATGGAGAGAAACCTGCCCCTTGTGAATGCGCCTGCCATTGACCCACGTTCCGTTCCTGCTGATGTCGGTCAGAGACATTGACCCGTTCGTTTCTATATTAAGTTCAGCGTGAGAACTACTGATATGAGGGTGGGTCAGCACGATTTTATTGCTGGAATTACTTCCGATGGTAATGATAGTCATGATAGCGGATGGTTACGGGAGTCAACGTTTTGATAAGGAGGGAGTTCACGACTCTCTGGGAACCTTTATGGATTTCAAGACCTGGTCTTTTTGCAGTCTTTCCCACTTTATATGTCTGTTGGCCTCTTTGAACTTGCGGAGCTGGGAGTCTTTGACACCCAGTTCCTTTGCGATCTTATTCATCGTATCGTCCTCTTTGACCGTGTAGTCGGGCGCCACCGTATAGTTAGAGTCCCGCTCCGACACATTCTGTCCGGCGTTTTGACCAAGCCTTTCACTATCACTCTGACTTGCGGTAACCTTTTTCCTTTCATCATTTGACGCCGGGGCTTTCACTGCTGATGGTCTGGCAGTCAATTTTACACTATCCAGTTTCGACCTGATTTCGATCAGATCACTGGACAATCTCGCTTGCTGAGTGGCCAAACTATCGGTTTTCTCCTTCGTTACAGGAAGTGTCCGCAAACCTCCCCAAAAAATGATGTAGCATAGCGCAACCGTGAGCAGTGCAACCCAGGCACTCAATATGTTCATGATGATTCTGGTCTTCATATCGATACGGACTTTTAGTTTTGAATTAATTAATGGCTGCACGAAACTCACTGTAAGGTTATCGTGCCCTCCGCCTTGCCGGTTACCCGTCAAGTCGATTTGCTCGATCACTTTTTGGCTAAGTTTCTTCACATCCTGACTTTTGGTGAGCAATTGGAGCAGGTCTTCTTCCGGTACAGCCCCACATACGCCGTCGGTACACAGCATGAACAGATCCCCTTTCCAGAAAGGAATGTTGTCGTTGATCTCCACATCGACCTCCGATGCGATACCTAATGCACGTTGAATGATGTTGGACTCTTCGGATAACCGGGCTTGTTCTTCTGTCAGAATGCCCCGTTTTACCAGCTCGAATACTTTTGAGTGGTCATCCGTGCGAAATACCTTTTCCCCGTCCCTCAACTGATACACCCGGCTATCTCCTACATGTGCGACAATGGCCTTATCGATGTTAATGATAACTGCGATCGCCGTGGTACCCATCCCACGTAGTTCCTGCTGCTGCCGGCCACGGCGATAGATTTCATGATTCGCTTTGGTGATCGCACTCCTTAATGCCGCTGCCGGATCGGCATAGCGGGCATTGTTCAACTCATGTAAGATAATGTCAACGGCCATGGAAGAAGCCATTTTACCGCCCGCCGCGCCGCCCATGCCGTCACAAACTACGGAGGCAAATCCAAACCTGGTCAGCATACTTCCGGCACTATCCTGGTTTTCCTTTCGTCCTCCAATCGCGGATTTCAACGCATAGTTATATTTCATAAATCTTCTAGCTAAAAATTGCTTTTAACTTGTTCCACCACCCGGCCCCGTGGTCTTTCGCCTGCAATAGCGCTTCCTTGAATTCGATCGCACTTTGGTAGCGGTCGCTTTGCTTCTTTGCCGTAGCTTTTTTAAGCACATTGTAAATACGCGGCGGGATTGCGTTCGACGCCGGAATATTGTATTTCACCTGCATCTCCATAATCGAGTATTCGTTGGACCCGTTGAATGGGGGATTCCCGGTAATCAGTTCGTAGAAAGTGATCCCCGCAGCATAGATATCCGTGGTCGCATTGATGTGGTTACTCTCCCCTCTGATCTGCTCGGGCGGGGAATACTGCGGCGTGCCAATAACGATGCCGACGGATGTCTGGCGTTTGCCGCCGGTCACCTTAGCTACACCCAGGTCCATTACAATCGCTTTACCGTTCTCTACCATAATATTATCCGGCTTGATGTCCCGGTGGATGATAGCGGGCGTTTGTGAATGGAGGTAATGCAGCGCGTCCAGCACCTGGCAAAACAAATCGATTCCGATCATCCGGGAAGTTGCCCTCTGATCCGTCGCTCTCTGCCGCTCCGTCGCCAGGTATTCCGCAATCCCGACTCCATTGATCAGCTGACTGATGATGTGGTATTTCCCATTTGCGACGACGAAGTCATAACTGCTGATGATATGGCTGTGCCTTAACCTCGTCTGAATGAGGCCTTCGGTTTCGAACCTTTCTACGAACTGCTTATCAGCGGCAAGCTGCCCGAACAGGATCTTGATGGCAACGGGGGTGCCGTCCGACCTTGTTCCTGCGTATACCTTGCCCATTCCGCCCTCCCCGATCGGCCGATTCGGTGGAAACGGGTTGAATGCGTACAATCCCTTCGGCCCTCTCAGATAAACTCCCTGTGAAGCTGTCATTCTCCGCGACGATTCATATAGACGACATTTCCGGCTGCTGCGGTATTCCCCTTGGCGGCTGCAAGGCCGAAATATCTTCGGGCGCTCACGTACAGGCCTTCCTGATGCGCTTTGATGCCTTTCTGATTGTAATAGACGCCAAGCACCTGTGCCGCAGAAGTATTCCCGTGCTTTTCAGCCAAATCGCAGTATTTCACAAACTGGTCCTCGCTCCCAACAACTCCGAAACCTCCAACCTCGTACAGATAGGCGATGTTCAGGTAATTTTTCGCGGCAGTGGTACTGTCGTTCTTAATCGCTTTCAGATAGCATGCCTCCGCTTCCTTGTAGCTTTTAGCAGTCCCCACGCCGTTACGGTAATCATAAGCGAGGTTCTCAATGGCGACAATATTGTCATTATCGAATTCTACGGCCTTTTTGGTGTTGGTGAAGGATTTAACGTCGTCTTTGCCAACAATGTCCCCCATGAAAAACAGGTAGCCCAACCGGGATAGTGCGGGGGAATAATTCTGATTGGCCGCTTTGTAAATTAGCTTCATCCCCTCTGCAATGCTCTTGCCCACGCCCGTGCCTGTCAGGTACATATTGCCTAACGCCAGCTGGGCCGCGGGATGCCCTTTTTGTGACGACGCTTTGTACCAACGGACTGCCTCGCCGAGGTTGACATCTGTCCCGGAGCCATACTGATAAGCCTGCGCCAGGTTGGATTGTATGAATGCGTATCCGGTCTTAGCCGATCTCAGCAGGTATTCCAGCGCCAGTTTTTCGTTTTTAGGCACACCTTCGCCATTTGCGTACATCATGCCCAGGTTACCCAAAGCCTCCGGATCATCCGCTTCGGCCAGTTTTTTCATGGCTTCGATGGCTTCCAGGTAATACTTATCCGATTTGTAAACGTCTCTCTTTACCCCTTTTCCGGTTTGATATGCGTTGGCCATGCGCCAATAAGCCATTCTGAAACCGCGTTCCGCGGCGCTTGTCGAGTATTTCCATCCTTTCTGATAATCTTTGACCGTACCCAGACCATTATACGTCAATTCACCCAGATAATAATCGGCGTCCCCGGAACCCAGCTCGCTCGCCTCTTTCAGCTTTTGAAATGCCGACTTATACTTTGCGCTGTAATAATCCTCCATACCCGGCACCAACGCGTGGAGCATTGTGATCCGCTGCGCCGTGGAGTCGGTACTCAGGTAATCATCCGCTTTTTCAAAGTAGTATTGAGCGCTGTCGTATTGGGCGATGCCCATAAAATGGACTGCTTTTGCCGCATTGGCCTCGTAATTCCTGACGTTGTGCCGGTACCATAAAAAGCCGGACAATCCCAACACGACGACAACCAGGACGGCCGCAGCTGTTATCCGCATTGATCTTTCTTTCCACCAGACTTTGCTCAGTGCGAGTTCGAACGCCTGCCGGAACTCCGCCACCGTCTGATAGCGCTTTGCCTGGTCCTTGGCCGTCGCTTTTTTCAGGAATTGGTACAATGACTGAGATAGATGCTTGCTGCGGGGCAAAGGATCGTTTACCTGCGCCTGCATGGTATCGAATTCATTGCCTTTTTCGAACGGGGCCGTGCTCGTCAGCATTTCATAAATGGTTACTCCCAATGCATAGAGATCGGTGTTCATTTTGATGTTGTCGCTCTCGCCCCGGATCTGTTCCGGCGGGGAATAGTTGGGCTTGCCGATGAGCGTACCGACGCCGGTCAGCGATTTGGTTTTCCCTCCCGTAAGCCGGGCAATGCCAAAATCCATCAGCTTGGTACTCCCATCCACGCAGATCCGGATATTGGATGGATCGATATCCCTGTGAATGATACCGCGCTGGTGCAGGGTTTCAAGCCCGTTCAATACATCGTCGATGATGAGCTTGGCTTCATGGTAAGAATAGACCTTCCCTTGTGCCTTCTTCTCATCGATCAGTTTGTTCAGGTCCGTACCTTCGATGTAGGCGCTTACGTCGTGACAAATGCCGTCCTGTTCGATAAAATCAAGCATTTCGATCAGGTTGTTATGCAAGATCCTGATTTCACTGGAGCGCCTTACCCGCTCCACGACGCTAATGTTTTCAGTCAGGTCCCGGAAAAGGATCTTGACCGCCACCGGCCTGTCTTTTCCCGTTTCCTTGCTAATGCCTTTTCCCCTGAAAACCACGCCCATTCCGCCCGTTCCCAGGTAATCTGTCTGATTCTTCGGATCAAACAGATAGGTTGCTTTCGTACCGCTTAGTTGGATCTGTGCCATTTCAATGATCGGTGATGGGTAGAAGTGAGAGGTGATTTCAGGTATTGAAATTCATTGGACGGGTGCCGTCCGTGTAAAAATCCCGGGAAGCGTAATCGTAATCGAGCACTTCCTTGAATACTTCACTTTTATGCAGGTTCTCGGCATACCGGTCTGCTATCACGATTTTCATGGTGTAGTTCCCGATCTTCAATTTGTCGGCGTCCTTGACGACGATCCCATTGTAAGCCAGGAGTTTCTTGCCGTTGAGGAACGTGCCATTGGCCGATGTGGTGTCGATCAAAATGACGTCCAGCCGGTTCTCCTCTGCATTGACGGTGATGTTCAGCGTGGCGTGCTTCCCCGAGACGGTCACTTCGTTGAGCCTGACCGTGCAGTCGTGGTCCCTACCGAGGAAGTTGTTTCCCTCACGCAAGACCCAGTACTCACCGGATTCTGTTTTGGAAAACGAAACCAGAAACCCGACTATCGGGTTTGCAGCGCTGAGCTGTCCATCGGCGGGACTATTCTCCTGCCCGGAAACGATCGTTCCGCCTTTTTTGGGCGCAGCCTCATAATGGTAATTGTTCGAAACCGTACCCTCGTGGGCAGACGGGAGGTTGTTGGGGACTGTTTTGTTCATTTTTGAAGGTTGATTTCAGGTTAAAATTTTTGAAAAGGCAATGAGGGTCCTGATGCACCGGGGACCGGGCAAAGGCAAGAGAAATCGTTTTCGAATGTTGTTAGTTCGGGTTGGGAATAAATTCTGGAATTTACTCTCCCGCGAGGAGGTACCTGATCACATTCCTAGGAAACTCTGTTTTCAACGTTTTTCCAGAGTACTTTTTGTCGTACATTAAGAACTTCCAGGTTTTGCCGCCGTCCTTTGAAATAGCGATGAGCTTGTCGTCAAGTGGCAACGCTTCCACTGCCTCATCGTCGGCGACCTCTCTCTTGATTGAATGATACTGTGTAACATACAGCTTATTTCCGCGAAAACTGCTTCTTTTCAATATCTCGATATTCGTCGTATCCAGTTCAACGTAAAACTTATAACCCGCTGGCATATCGTAGGTCAGATCATATATCTTCTCAAAGTCGAAGGCGGAAACATAAGCGATCAAATGGCGATTAAGGCTGCCGTCCGCCAGCAAATCGGCAGTAGTATCGAAAGGCATGTCTTTGATTTTCATCGAATGTCTCATCGTTTTTTGCGTACAAGACATCACAGCTATCATCATTAGCAGCGTAAAAAAATATACTTTCATAGGGATGGCATTTAACTCTCTGAATTATACGTAATCACTTTCGGAATTGGGCAGTCTAGCTCTCAATGAAAGATCGTTTTAACGCCACCCACAATGATATCTTTCGCAGCCGCCTCCCTCATGTCGTCCGTGATATCGTTTTTCCCAAACAGCCACTCGCCTACATTGGCAAATATCACCCCAACTACCCCGTCCATTACCTGATCCGGGCCTTCTGAGGAGGCGATAGCAGCACCACTGTCGATCCACTCGCCTTCCGTAGTTGCAGCGATGAGGCTTGGATTCGCAGGGTCAGGCAGGCCGGGAGTCCATCTAACATTAAGATTTTCAGTAGGATTCGAGAAAGTATATCCCGGGAAAGCTTCGAACCGGTCCACCATATTCGACGCCTTGATTTTGAAATCGCTATAAGCCTTCCCTGCGTCCCATACGGTGCTGATTGCGTTTCCATAAGCATCGAACGTAAATTTATAACCTATCTGCGGAAGCCATTCTCCTTCTGTGGCAGACGAATACGCCTTCATATCCGGATGCTTGAGGTTCTCGGTCCAGGTTGTGGACAAATCGGCTTCACGGGTATTGGTGAACCGATATCCCGCCCGCGGAGTCCATTTCCCCTCCTGTTCGGCAGACTCGACATTGTAATCAGGATGATCCTTGCCGGCTTGCCAATGTGCATCCGTATTTCCCCAAAATGCTCTTGCCTCATCGGTCTTATCATCAGTCCAGATATAACCTAATTTAGGCGATGCTTTAAATATTCCGGTAACTTCTTTTTGATCCGAGAAGAAAACATGCATATGCCAGATAATGGCTGCTAATAAGATGATTCCGAAGATGTCTGTTATGGTTTTCATGATCTTGTAGTTTAAAAATTTGATAGCTCAATTCGAAATGTGTTTAATCGTAACATTTTGAATATTCTAGTTTGAGTCTTCCTTTTTTAACGATTCCAGATGTTGATAGACTTCATTGATAGCCTCGTTGGAAGGTGTGATATAGTTTTTGATGCTGCCATTCTGAATTGCTGTTTTAATACCATTCAAAACTTCGACATCGCACACCTGATATCTCGCCGCAGTAGTAATCACAAAATCGTTGTATGACTTTTCTGTTTCGTGATGTACAGCAAACGAGCGGTTTTTGGAACTTGGCGAAACATTACCAGCCTTAAAAGCACTGACGAACGTCGTAATTTCAGAACGATGGCTTTCAGACAAACCGTTCAGCAACGATTTTAACCCGGCAACTTCGCATTTTTTCTTACCTATTAATTCCTCCACTTTCAGGCATGAGTTAATTTTAAATCCTTTGTAATTCAAAACGGTTCGATCCTTCGAGCTCAGCTTCAATTTTATTTTTTCATATGAAGTACTAAATGCCTTATCAAGATTGTATCGTTTGGCATACTGCCTCAGCTGCTGCTCGAACAGCTTTTGCTCAGCCGCCCGCATTTCATCGTCCGCCTTCTCCAATATCTTCGCCAATTCGATTTTCCCAACAAAAGATTTTCTTATAAGTTCGGGATCTGAATAGTAAAGATTTACATAACCATTGAGCAATTCGAAACGCTTCACATGAGACGGGTGTGTCTTTAATTGACCATTAGAGTACAGTGCTTCGTCATTCAACGCACCCGACTTTTTCTTCAACTGATTCTTGAAAAAGTATATACCAACTTCCGATGCACTGGGTGGCTTCCGATAGCGATCGAACATTTTTGAGAAACTGCTAATCTGCGAGCCCGATACAAGTCGCTTCTCTTCACTTGAAACATTCTCAAACTTCCCAACAAACAGATTTCGCCAAAACTTCATTGCCTCTCTCGGATCATATCCGGATTTGGTAAGCAGATACAGACCAACACGATCGCTCTGAGATTCGTTGTCGACCGAATACTTCGAATAAACGCTTATTTCTTTGGCCTTTTCGTAAGTCTTGAATGCGTCAGAGAGGGAATCGATGTTCAGCTTAAAGGTTCTTTTTGTGACATTTGGAATCTTCATTTTGGGGAGCTTAACCCAGTCAGCAGACACTTTGGCAACGTCCTTGGCGACATTTATTATTTCTTCGTTGGACTTCTTTCTATTTTCAGTATCTACCTTATTTTTAGACTTATTTGCACTATGTTCATATATTGCGTGAGTTATTTCATGTCCAATAATGGCCGCTAGTTGCGCTTCATTTTCAACCGCCTTCAAAAGACCTGTATTCACTATTACCAATCCGTCCGGCTGAGCAAAGGCATTCACTTCCGGGTCGACAAGGGTAACAAACATGAATTTTATCTTATCCTTAATAAAATCAGGAATCATTTTCGAACCCATATTTTGAACATAGTTTTGCAGTGAAATGCTATTGGCAATTGGATTTCCATTGTATGTTTTCCCTAAAAACCATGACCTTTGCACAGGATCCATCCATTTGTCATAAAACAAATTATGGAAAGTAGAATCATCGTTAACAGATCTCATATCCCGATCCAATTTGGTTTCAAGATCGGGTGAAATCTTTACTTCCGATGCCAGCGCGAAGCCCTTTGGGTCATAGACTCCTTCCACAGTCGCATAGTCTCCTAATTTGAGTTGCTTGAAATTTTCGAATACTTTACCTTTATAAAGTGTCTTCCTGTCGCCCGATATTTTTCCACCTACTTTCATTTTCACTTTGTTTCCATCTATAATGGCGAAGTCGCCCGAAATGTCATCCAATCTTCCTTTCTCTATCTTAATCTTTTTTGGAATCTCTTTAACCTGAATGTTGCTAGCGATGACGATACCCTGCTTCGGCATTTTATCGCCGACAATCTCAATTTCCATCCCGAAGCGCAAGGCCTGGAAATCTGAAATTCCCTTTACGAATAATTTTGTTTTCGGATTGACTGCCAGCACGGTCTCAGTGAATATTCCTTCTTTCGATGAAAAATTCACTACAAGCTCTTTTTTCTCGAAATTGATCTCCTGGATATAGCCGGTTTGTTGGAAGAACAAACCAATCTCATCCACCTGCGCGTGACATTTGTTAATGCAAAAAATGACCAGCGACAGCATAGAAACAAGGTGGATATTTTTATATTTTCTGAATGACAACATAGCTTAACTGAGTTGAATGGTTGAGAAAAATCTTATGATTGATTATCCAGGTAATGAGACTGATATCGCTTCTGTCTTCTGCGTAGCTGCACATCGCTGTCGCCAACAAATTTCAATCTTAGTTACCTCTCGTGTCCCCCCACGTTTGCGGGTATTTTCGACAATTTTTGTTTGATTTTTTCGCATGGTTTCTCTTTTTACCCCTTCATCGAAGGGTAAAAGAGGAATCTCATCACAAGGCGGAAAAAATTTTGAGAAATCTTCCCTGTCGAATGGATCGATTGGGCAATGAGCTGCCTTTCACCTTGGACAAGTGATTGAATGTGAGCCAATACCGACTCAATACCAGGAAGAATGCAGCGTATTCTTTGAGAAAAAAGGGGCTAGAAAATATGATTTTTACCGATCGCCATTTCAGTAGTTACTCAATGAGTACAAACGGAGCCCATAACTTAGGTTGCGCGTATTTTTTCTGAATGGCTCTCTGTGCGTCCCTGAATGCCGCGTGAACCTCCATGCCCGAAGCAATTTTGGCATAAAAGGAAGTCATCAGTTGTTTGGTCACGGAATCATCCACAGGCCACAGGCTTAAAAGCAGTTTTTTTACGCCGGCCATTCTGAACGCACGCGGCAAGCCAAACGCACCCTCGGAGCCACGTAAATCTCCAAGAGCTGTCTCGCAAGCACTCAATACCAACAGCTGCGTTTGACTCAGGTCCTGGTATTGAATTTCATACGCTGTAAGCAAACCATCTTCTCCATTAACCGGGATACTTTTCATCTGCCAAAGTTCATTTGCACCTGAGAGCACCAGAGCACTTCGCATGTAAGCTTCATCCTGCGATTGGTCTGTTTGCTTCGCATCCGGCCGAAGGTAAAGACCATGCGTTGCCAAATGCAGGATATCAGGGGAATGTCCCGAAAACTGCCTGAATCGCTTTTCCGAAGCCTCCTTATCGGTTATCAGCTCTGATTTAGGCAATGTGCGGTGAATCTCATTCACCTCTTTGATTGTGGCCGCGAGCGGTGCAAAGGGCCTCAGATGCGCTTTTTCGATCGCAGTTTGCAGGGAGGTTAACGACGCCTTATTCTTTGGGGCGGGAACGCTTTCCGGCCCGGCCGTTCCGTAGTCCACCCCGCCGAAAAGCACAACCGACATCCGTCGTTCGAAATGGAACGGAGTAATGCCCGCCACCAGCTGCTTCGTGCTGAAAAGCTGATGAAGCTCGTATTTGCCATCCAGGTATTGGTTAACGACCGGTGTTTCAGAAGTCGTTCCGGGCAGCGGCAATGCGGCAAAGGCTACCCGGGTCAATAATCCCTGGGCCGAATAATAAACCCGGTTCACCCCTCCCAGCAACTTATCGATGGGTCGCCACACCAGCCGGTACAGCGAATCTCCGTAGGCAATCCTGGCAAACCCTCTTTCCTGCTCTTTTGCGTAAAGGTCGGGCCGGGCCAACAGCTCATTGAGCTGAACCTCATTGCCGAGCGACACAAAACGCGGGGCGCTGTAATCGGGCCTGATGACCATTGCGGCATAAAGTATATCTTCCGGTTTATTCGAAAACTCTGTAAGAGGTGAGGCAATGGCGGAGAACGATCTGAACCGCACAAAGCTCACCGCTGCCTGA
Organism: uncultured Dyadobacter sp.; assembly: GCF_946482605.1. Next base: position 56,531 of record NZ_CAMLSE010000029.1, read on the forward strand.
TCGGGAGCCAGACTTTTCCTGATCTGATTCCAGCTAATTTCCTCCTGCACCGGCTTTGCCTTAGATACTTTTGTCAGCAACTCTTCCAGATCATCCCTTATTTCCTCTGCTTTGGTCAGGGCCGATTCTTTTTGAGCGACGGGCAGGTTTGGAATTCGTTGCCGTTGGATCAACCACGACTCGTACAGCTCAGTGATCTGCCTGTTGTTTTGTGCTTTAATGAAGTCCCTTTCCCGGCGCGTCTCGTCGAACAACAGGCTGTTCAGATACAAATCGGCGTCATAACTCAGTTTCGACATGACCGTATCCGGACTTTGTTTCTTCTTTTGAATGAAATCGGTGAACGACAAGGTCATTTGCATACCCATATCCAAGCCGGCATAGGCTTCGTTGTCATCTTCTGTCCCACCCAAATTGAAAGCGAGGCGCTGCAGGCCCTTGACGAGATTGTGATTTTCTCTGACTTGTGCAGCGACTTTGGCATACTGACCCGATTGCATGTACACAAACATCAGTTCTTTCCGACAGCTGGCAGCCAGCGGCGTGTCCAGGGCATTCAGTTTTTTCAAAATTGAAATGGCGTCTTCAAAATGCTTCTGAGCTTTGCCGAAATCAACTTTTACTGTCCGGTAAAAATTTCCCGCCGTACTATGACAAACAGCAGACGCCGCGCTCTTTTCTCCATTTTGCGCTATGCACTGCTCAAACGATTTTTTTAATTCACCCTCGGTCATATTGTTCTTTACTCGCGGCATTTCCGCACCCAGGGCCAAATAGGGGTTGCGGACCACTAATGCTTCCTCATTGGATTTCTTTCCCGGGGCGGGCTTCTTGTTACTGCTTTTGTTGTCACTTTTTTCCTCGTTTTTCTGAGGCTTGTCATCATCATCTTCTTCATCATCGTTGGCCGCATCTTCCTCGTCTTCGTCACGCTGTATTTTTTCCATGAGCGCCAGGAACTTTGAGCGGGCTAAGCGCACCTTACCGGAATCACTTCCCTTTTCGAAAAGTCCCGCCGCTATTCCATACAACCGTACCGCCGTAAAAGGCGCATAACTCTCAGGTTTGGCTGGTTTCATCAATTCATCGCTGATGGACATGTACCGGTCGCCCAGCATGGTCGCACTTTGCACGGATTTTAGTTTTGCCTGCCGCTTTTCCGCTTTCTCGAATTTTTCAAATGAAACACTTTCATATTCTTCATCGCCCGTTCTCAGGTAGGCGTACCCGAGCGTGACCAGATTGTTGATACTGATCAGGTCCGGGGGGTATTTGTCCAGAATCTTCTCCGCCTTACCTGCGTACTCGATGCTTTTGAGATATTTTTTCTGACGAAGTTCCAGGTCACCTTTTGTAGCCAGGTAATTCCCCTGGATCCGCTGTTGTGCGGGCAGTGTCAGGGTTGCAATGGCCTTATCTACGAGGAGACCAGCCTGTTCGTATTTCTTTTTAGCGATCGCATCCTGGATTTGACTGTCGATTTGCTTCAAATCCTGGGCGCGTACATGCGTGAGGAGGATGCATAGCAAGATCTGCGATAACGCAATGGTTTGTATCAATCGAGCCATTTCGGTTATTGTTTAGCGCGCTCAACCCAAAATTGAAATTCATCCGTACCCGCTTCATCCAGTTTCACAGATTGATCGTCGCTGCCTCTGAGACGGGCCGACAACAGATTACTGATAGGATTTGATTGGGGCCCGGTTTCGGCAGTAAGTCCCCGGGTTTGAATTGTTGTTTTGATGGAGGCAGGGTTTTTAGAAAGGATTAATTTATAGGTTTCCAAACCAATTGGCGGAGCGATTCGCACAGGAATTGAACGCTCTTCTCCCGGCTTCAACCTGAGGGTTTCAGGAAGGTATTTGCTATTGGGCAACCCTACATCTATTTCCGCGTTGGGAAGAATATCTATCACAGAAAAATAAAACGGCACTGTTCCTGTATTCCGGACGGTGAAAAGCGCATGCTGGTTTGTACGCAGAACGGGAATGCCCTGGCGTAATTCTACGGGCAACCGGGCTTCCACATGGTCGTTATCAGGATTCAATTTTACCGGAACAATAGTCATGGAAGCGCGCATAGCCGGATTACGCACATCCAGATCACGGAGCCAGCCGGCCTGTGCATAAGCGGTAATGCGGCTGGCGATATCACTTATATTTTCGTTCTCGAATAATTCCAGTTGAATGCCGTCGGAAGCGCGGCAAAGCTCGACCTGATTTTTGACGGGCCGGATCAGCCAGTCCGCATCGCTTTCAACCAGTTTAAAATTGGGCACGTCCGAAATCAGCGATGCTATTTCCTGTTTTCGGGCATCGGACCCAAATCCGGATAGCGTAACCCGTGCCGAGCCAGCGGCGAATGCCTGTTTTACCAAAGTAGCTTTAAGCAAAACGGAGTCGGCTTTGGGCAATGCGCTGGTTAGTTCAATGATCGACTCAAACGGGGTTGCCTCCACCACCCGGCCCTTTACCGGCGCTCCGGTATTACTGCCTTGGCCACGCGTCACATTAACCGAGACCTCGGAGCCTTTGGTAAAGCCAAGAAACACGCCCTTCGACAGTCTGAATTGCCGATAAGCCTGATCGAGCCCTACTTTGATCCAACTGAATAAATCGGCTGGTATAATATCTCCTCCAAGCAGCCTGGCCGTTTTGTTTCCTTCCATCACGGGAATTTGCTTGGGGTCCCTGAGTGACATCATTTTTTGGATCTGGTCAAAAAGCGTCTGATACGAAGCCCGCTCATCCATTAATACCATTGCCTTGCTGAAACACATGGATATCGGGCCTACCGGCTCCCGCTCGTCATCGAGTATTTCGGTCAGGGAATCACCAGCCCCTACGCCCGAAATCATCACGACATTTCCAATGCTGTTCGTCGCAGCTGCCCGAAGCGAGGAAGCTGGCAGATCAAACCACCCCGACTCCGGCTTGCCGTCGGACCTTGTCGGAGCCGGGTCTGATGGCTGAATGTTGTCCGTGCGCGTGAGCGCCTGCCCACGCATCATGGTGCCCGAATGGCAGGCATCAATGAGTATGAGTACATGCCCCTGCGGCCCCACGGCCGTACGAAGCGAGTCAATGTATTTGCCTAGTTCATCGTCCCGTATAAACCTGCTATCAGTCGGGTTATTGTCAGCCGGTGCGTCATAAGGAATGAGGGCTTCATCCTTTTGATCGATCACTTCATCACCTCCTTTTTCGTCATCCAGCTGCGTACCATGTCCTCCATAATGAATCACTACCTTATCGTTCGGCTTACATTGCCGGATCAGTTCGCTGAATGCCTTGCGTATGTTGGCAGCCGTTGCCGCCTTATCCTGCAAAACACGCGGAGTCGCAAAACGCTGTTGCAGCAGAGCGCCCTTCATCCAGTATGCATCACGCCCGGTATTTAAAACCTGCCGCTTGGTTGGGTACTGTCCGATCTCAATCAAAAGCGCTCTTTTTGACGCCAATGCCGATTCTGCGGTAAGCACACAAATCAATTGCAACACATGCAATAACAACCTTCGAGATTTCATCATGATAACGGAAAATTGGCTCTGACAGGAAGGGTTTTAACTTGTTTGAAACAAAGGCATTTACATTGATTAAAACTGGAACCGGAACAAAAGCGGTTTCTTGTCCAGGTCGGATAAGAGGTTCCCGGCATGACTCCTATATCTATGCTCCCCGCCGCCCGAAACAATTTTTTCGAGTAAGGCCCTTGCATTCTCCTTCTGATGATCCCCCAGGTAGGCGACGCTCAGATACCACTCAGCATTTTGCCTCAGCCCATCGTCCACGGATTTACTCGCGCTCAGGAGAAGCGGAATGGCCTTCGAGGGGTTTTCAAGGCCCAGATAGCTCATGCCTTTATAGAAGTCAAAGCAAGGTCCCTGCGGCTTTTTATCCAGACTGTCTATTACTGCCTGGTAGGCCTCCATTTGGTCCTGACCTTTATAATAGAGCCGCATAATGGTCAGATCCGGACATTCGTCGATTGCCTCCCCTCTTGTGGCTCCTTCAACGGGGTTGTACACTGCATTATAAGTTCTCAGATCCAACGTAGTGTCCCGTATAAAAACACCCAGGAGGAAAATCACACATGCCGCTGCCAGATAGCGCATTTTTCTCCATAATGGCCTTATTTTATGTTCCTCTTCTTCTCCGTCCGCAGCTTCGGCACTTTCGATCATTTCCTTTATTCTGCCGGCGGTTTCCATATCTTCCAGCGTCTCTAAAATAGGACGAAGTCCTTCCACCCTGGCTTTGAAAGCCTGATCATTTTGCATCCGCTCCTCGAATTTCTCCCGTCTGCTTTTTGGTAACGCATCCCGAAAGTATGCCTGGATATCTCTGGTTTCTTTATCTGGAATCATAGCATGGTCTGATTGAGAATTAACCTGAGTTTTTTAAGGCAACCCGGGTGGAGGTTGTCGATAGAGCCTGGTGAATAGCCGATCCGTACGGCAAGCTCTTTCGAACTGAGCCCGTCGCCATAATCGCCGCCAAACCATTTTCCGGTCACCACCTCCCGGCAGGGTTTGCTGAGTTGTTCGATGGCCTCGACGATACTGCTGCGCAAATCGCTCTCTTCGCCCGGTACGTAAACCGCCTGGTCATGATAATCCGATTTCAATTCTTCATACATCTTTTTCTGATGCCTGTGCTCGGTGGCTTTTTTGCGCAGAAAATCGAGCCAGCGGTAATGGCAGATACTCATAAAATAAGTGAAAATACTGGTTTTGACGAACACTCCAGCGTCGGCGGGTCGCCATTGGTAATAACCCTTATCCGCAGGCTTCTTATCGAGTTTCCGCCTGAATTCGCATTGGGCAACCGACCACAGCTCCGGCGCTTCGTCTTTTTCCCCGCTGTTTTTGACTACATGGCTCTCCACCTGATGGATGGATTTCCTGTACAATTCAATGGTCGCGTCTTTTTCATGACGGAGAATTTTTTTGAAAATATTCCCGGCATCCTCTGCTTCTCCCAGACTTTCGCATCTCTTAATGCTATGGATATCTTCATCGTCGATCAATACATTGGAGCGTGCCGTCACGTCATTGTAAACCGTTTCGACTTTCTCGCGCCTGCCTGACAGCATTTCCAGAAAATACCCCGCATACTTTGCTTCGAGCGCCCTGAGCAGGTCGGGTAATGCAGGATTTCCTTCGAGAATAGCCGCCGATTCAAGCGCCTGCTCTTCGTGCTCTTCCAGCATGTCGCCGTAGTAATAGATAAGGTCCGAGGTAAATGCCGCGATGTTGGCCCCCGGCGGGTTCGCTTTTTCGATCAGATCCGCCACTCTGGTAGCCAGATTGTCGGCGTACCTCAGGTTGCCCACCATGGCTCCTTTCAATAAACTGGTGTAAAGATTTTTTTCCTCCATGAACCTGATACAGGGGTTTATTTAATGTGAAATTTAACCGATATAATGGTTCCGTTACCCGGACTGCTTTCAATTCTTATGTTGCCTTTGAGCTCATTCTCGGCCCGATGCCGCAGGTTGCCCAATCCCATGCCTGCTTTTTCGGTCTTTGTAATGTCAAAACCGATGCCGTTGTCTTCTATACGCACCTTTACCAGTTTCTTTTCCTGGACGATCGTAATGCCTACTTCTGTGGCCTTGGCATGTTTAAGGATGTTCTGTACCGATTCGCTGATGATCTTGTTCAGGGAATGCTCAACGAAGGGTTCGAAATTCGGGTTAGTGTCGGGAAGTGACAGTTTGAACTCCGGATTAGCAATCGACCCGTACCGTTCACGGATCTCTTCGATCAACCCGATTTTGGTAAGCACCTGTGAGGCGAGTTCGTGTGATAGTCCCCGGACGTCCTTATAGGCCTGCGACAGGTAGGTCATTGCATTCTTAAACTCTATCGAAAAATTCGCCACATCGAGGTGTTTATCTGAAAACTCGCGCAGCTTGAACATCACGCCCGCAATGGACGCGCCGATGTTGTCGTGCAAATCCTTCGCTATCCTTTCTCTTTCCCGGTTTTGGGCATTGATTTCGGCAATAAAAAAATCATTCTGAAGTGCCTGATAATCCGCCCGCTCAATGCGGAACCGGTACACGATCCCGATCGTCAGAAAGAACATTTCTATAAATGTGGCCGTATAATAGATGTCATGCAGCGTCTGGACCGGGATGCCGTTGAAATCGGATGTAATTTCCATGACACTCACAATGGCCACCGGTGTCGTCGCGATCAGGAAATACCAGGAAGGTGAATATTTCTTTTGAATGCTGGTTATGAGGTGGTAGTACATCACCATGGTGTTCATGCCAAAAAGGGGGTAGAAAAACATTCTGTAGTAGAACAATTCTTTTCCCAATAGGAGCATGACAGCCAGCAAAGCAAGCAACAGCCCCATGACAATCCGGCTGAACCGGATCACCAGCGAGTTTTGCCTCGCATCGATCCGAAGGTATTGCTCCGCAAACAGCAGATAAATGATGTTCAACAGCGTGGTAAGAATGGCGAATATGTTCTTGTTCTTGATAAAAACAGGTGTGTCGTCAAACAACAGGTAATGATAATCGTTGACCACTGCTGCCATTATAAAAGATCCGATAAGGCAGAACAAGTAAAACAGGTACAGCCTTTCCTGAAAAAAAGTAAAGAGGATAATGCTGAACAAGATCATCAGAAAAATCCCGCCTAAATACAGGTTGTATCCCAGTTCTCCTTTTTTTATCGCAACCTGGGTGTAACCCCGGTTAGAGATGGTCAGGTAGGGTAATGACAAATGATAGTTTTGATTGTAGATTCTGACATAAATCGTAGTCAGGCTGCGCGGTGGCAACATCACGGGCACGACCAGGAACTGGCTGGTGAAATGCCTTTGGGAAATGGGCACATTTTTCCCGGTGTAATATGTATGCCGGTTGTTCCGGTTATCCGCCCAGAACGCCCGCAGGTCGTCTATACCCTTGGTAAAAATCATTGCCGAAGCAGGCAGGGATGAGTTATTGGCCAGCTTTGTCCTCAGCCATACCACCTTCGTGGCGGCGGAGAATGTCACCGGGAAAGCGTCGATGATGTGCCAGTTACGGTTCTCTTTCACAGCCTCCAGCGTCGAAGTATTCGTTGGTTCTTCAATGGCTTCCCAAACATCGGTAAGTCTGTCCGATACAAGCGCAGGGTCCCACACGACGGTCCTCTGCGCGTTCAGGATCCCGCCATTGAGTAATATCAGGAAGAGAATTGTAAAAAGTTTAATCATTTCTCGATCAGATAACCGTTTTCTCCGGCGATTTTCACGAGGTTCACAGAGTTTCTGGCCCCGAACTTTCTGATCAGCGTGTCGCGGTAATCCCGGATGGTGTCGTGCGCCAGATGCTGTTTTTCGGCGATCTGCTTGCTGGTCAGTCCCTCCGCAATGTCGCGCAATATGCTCCTTTCCCTGTGGGTCAGTACAATCCCGTTGGGGTTCTCGACAATCAGAATTCTGGACAACAGATTCTTTTGAATGTATTCTTTACGTTCGTGATAAACCTTCCGGATCGCCTCTCTGATCTCCGCCTTATCCGCCTTTTTGGAGAGGTACCCCATGGCCCCTTTTTTCTGGGCTTTGACGATAAAACTGGGTTCTTCGTGTGTGGAAAGGATAATAGCGCGGGTTGCAATGCCCTTTTCACTCATAAAATCCAGTATTTCGTATCCCGAAACTACCTGCGAGTACTCGGTTCTGCTCAGGCTCGGCAGGATCAGGTCGAGTAAGAGAATATCAACCTTTTGGAATTTCAATTGATAGTAAACTTCCTGAACAGTGCTTGCAATCCCGACCACATGAAAATCTTCCGTGTCTTTAAGCAGGTTTGCGTAACCTTCGGCTACGACCGGATGGTCCTCAGCAATGAGAATCCTTATAGCTGCGCACATAGGGGTTAGATTATAGTTTGAGGAGGTAAAATTGGCCAGACTCATCCAAAACCAAACCCCGCAAATGAGGGGTATGGCTCAGATTCTTGCGTAAGATAAAAAATTCACTTCGTGTGACCGACGGCTACTCGACTATTATTCCATGAATGCCACCACCTTAACCGTACCCCGCACCAGATAGCTTTCAAATCTTCGGAATGAATCTTCGGTTTCTCTTAATGAAACGCCAAACAAGTGCAGGGCCGCATCGCTTCCCACATAGCCCATGAGCGGATCATTTCCCAGCAGCTTCGGCGCCTGTTCGATGCAGCGCAACGGAAGCGCCAGTTTTCGCAGAAAGCCAAAAATATCATCCTTTACAGTGGCCACCCAGCCGTCGGCTCCTACACTTTGAAGACGCCTGAGTGCTCCGAGGAACAAGGATATCACCACGGCATGGTTTCTCTTCCCCTCGTCCGACGTTGCAAATCGTCCGATCTCCACATACTTCCCAAATGAAAGCCTGTAACTGGAAAGGTCGAAACCAAACAGCGATTCGCATGGAAAAACGCCATTGCGGTCGGGATACATCACACTCATCGTTCCGAGGATTTGTTGATTATCAGAGTCGAATGCGATCAGTACATCAGCGTTGAATTGATGCGTGTGGATTACGTTGAGATCGTTAATGTCCAGTTGGAAGGCTTGCATGTAGGTGTCCCGAACCAATTGATGCGCCATTGCAAGTTTAGAAATACTATCGGCGAGTGTTACGGTAATTGCCATTCTGACAGTGATTAAGGTGAAACAACTCTTAATCGCCGTCAGAAAAAGCAATCTCATTTTTCCCGGAAAAATTTTATTCTCGGCACCAAAGACCCGGTCTTTGCCCGGTATGCTTTGTATTCATCTCCAAAATGAACGGTCAGAAGGGACTCCTCTTGGGAAATGCGGTGATAATAAGCCAGAGCGATCAGCAGGATGGAAAACGGAAGACTTGCAAAGGCGTGCAGCCAGAGAATCGTACCCAAAATGGTCATGATCGCACCCGTATAGCTGGGATGCCGTATGAATCCGTAAATGCCCGTGTCGATCAGTTGATGATCCGATTGAATTTTGACAGGATTGCTGAAATAACGGTTGAGGGACACGATTGCGTAAATCCTCAATGCCAGCCCGCCCCAGATCAGACAGAACCCTGCAACGTCGACCAGTTTCGGGAAGCGATGCGCATTCATTCCTGCGGCCCATTCCATGGCACTCAAATTAGTAACCAGCACGGCCATGACCGAAATGCCCAGCATGGAATACTTATCGGTCGGATTGAATAAATCGGCCTTGGTCAAAGGCGGCTGGGACGCGAAGATCACGATTGTTGCCAGCACCACCATACAAAATCGCCATTGGACCAGCGCAGAAAAATTGATCATACAGGCTGGGCCAAACAAAATCAAAATCGTAAAAACGATCGGAAGGGAAACACGCAAAGCTTTGTTCATAAGAGTTGAATATTAAGTTCAACGCTTAATCGAAGCCTGCGGAACGATTCTCACATTATCTCTAACTCATTTCACAGGGATTAAGATGCTTTCTGGTTTTTTACCACCAAAAGGATATTCAACAGCTCTTTCCTTTTTCCTTCCGGAATAGGGATTTCCTTGTTTTGGAGAAATAGACGGGAAGCGTCAAAACGGTATATTTCGTTTAGATTGATAATAAATGACCGGGTGAGCTGGTAAAAATAGGACGGGAGTTTCGGAAAGATGGCACCTTTGTTGATCGTTATCAGAACGGAATCATATTTTTTCCCCGGGAAAAGTCTTTCAAATTCCTGCATGCTCAGATACAACTGCGAATACACCCTTTCTGCCTTGATGTAAAGGATTTCTTTCAGTTTTACACCCACATATCCCTGGCTCGACGGCAAAAAAATATGATCGGATTCTAATGGCCGCGTGCCGAAAATATTGCCTGCATGAAAGTTATTCATTGCAAGGTCTATCTGTACCGAGAGCTCCCGGATATTCAGCGGCTTTTCCAGAAACGCCGAAGGAAACGTCTTTCGTAGTCGTTCCTTTACTTCCAGAGGCGTGTTTCCGGTGATGTAAATGATCGGAATCCATTTGATCCTGTTCAATTCTTCGGCGGTCGTAACACCGTCCTCAGGGCCGTCGAGTTCAATATCAATCACTGCCAGGTCGACATGCTTTCTTTTCATAATTTCCGTCGCGGCAGTCAGCGTTGCTGCTGAACCGGCAATTGTAAACCCTTCCTTCTCCAGTCCTCTCGACATACTGGCTGCAAGCAAGGGATCATTTTCTACTATAAGAATATTCTTCCCGGGTTCCATAAACGTTATGATGCTTTAAGCTTTTCCTGATAATCGGCCGGTTCGGGTTTTGTTTCTGCTTTAAATGAAAGGAAAAAAGCGCATCCGTCATCGTTCGTGAATCCGCCTTTTCCTTTCAGTCGGTCGGCCAGTATCTGAATGAGGTCGAGACCGAAGCCCTTATTTTGATCCACTTCAGCCGGGATCCCTTCACCGTTGTCCTGAAATTCAAAAATAATATCACCATTGCGAATTTTGCAGCCAACATGCAGTTCAGGAGAATAATGGCCGGCGAAGGCATACTTACAAGCATTGGTCGTGAGTTCATTTACGATCAAACCAAGCGAAATTGCATAGTCAGTGTGCAGCAATGCCGGATCTATTTCATAATATACTTTCACGTTTTCCCGCCGGTAAGTCCGTAATACCATGTCAACCAGGTCAGGAATGTATTGGCGCAATTGGATATAAATCAACTCCTTCCCCTGATAGAGGCTTCTGTGTAAAAGGGCCATAGCCTGCACGCGCAACAGGCTTTCTTCCATTGCTTCGATGGCCTGAGGGTCGGAAAGGCTATATATCTGAAGGCTCAACAGATCGGAAACAGATTGCAGGTTATTCTTGGTGCGGTGATTTTGCTCTTTGACCAATATGGCATTTTCCCGGCTGGTTTTCCGGTATTTCACAAAAAGCAGATAAAAAAGAAAACAACCGATCGCGGTCAGCGCAAACAAGATAAAAAGCGCACCAGTCAATTTTTTCTGCAAATCATTTTGCCGTTTCTGCGCCTCCATTTCAGCCAGGTTCAGTTCGTTTTCGTAAGCAAGGTTAATATTGACCATCGCTTCCTGCCTGCCGGTGTCCACTTTTTCGGTCTTAATAGCGAGTACCTGCTTATTATATGCCATTGCTTTTTCCCACTCCCCGTTCCTTTCGTAGTAAGTGGCCAGTGTCCGTAAAAGCGATTCTTGCACACCCAGGTGCCCTTTATTTTGGGCATCGGCCAACACGGCCCGGTCCAGCCATCTTTTTGCTTCCGTTAAATTATTCTTCGTAAGGAGGCTCTGTGCGATGCGCGTTGCCAGATCTGCTATATTGTTGACCTGGTTGTTTTGTTCGTAAATCAGTATAGCCTTATTAAAATAATCCAGGCTACGGTTTTCATCGTTTTTAAGATCAAATAAAAGTCCCAAAGACTGGTAAGTAACCGCGAGGTCTAACGAGTCATGCAGGGAAGCGGAGATACGCAGCGACTTCCGGTAGCAATGCGCAGCACTATCCAGTGACTTGTCAGTACCATTATCGGGGTTCCAGGAAATCCTTTCCAAATCTCCCAGGTTGCGGTAGGCGGCAGACAGCCCTTTCAATGAATTCACCTTTTTAAAATGAAACAGGGCCAGGTGCGTGTAGCTCTTTGCCGAAGGGTAATTCTGCAAGACAATCTGCGATTCTGAAAGCCTGAGGTAAATCTTACCGATGCTTTCAGATGGTCCGCGTGGCTGTCTGATGCTTAGCGATTTAAGAAGCCATTGCTGAGCCCTGGGATAATTCCCAACTCCGATGTAGCGCTTACCAAGCAGATAACACACCTCCGCAATCTGTGCGGAATCGCCTGTCAGCAAGGCTTCCCGATAATCTTCCTGGGTTTTCAGCAGCCGCTGGTAAACGGTTTCGGCATTACCCTGACCGTAGGCATGCTGATGCAGCAGTATTCGCCAAAAAATCAGAAAGCAGGTCGAGAAAATCTTTCGTTTCATAAAATGCAGATTCACCAGCCGGGTTGAAAATTACGCTGCTCAGTTTGTCGAGTGTTTTGCGGGATTCGGAATGATTTTCCGGCGTTTGGGAAATTTATCGCTGGGCGTCTTCCAAGATCAATTGTTTTGAAAATAATTAAGCCCCTGGCGAAAAAATATCAGCTCGAACCTTATCAGTTTCAACCTACAATGTACAATAAATTTCACCAAACTAATTCCATTGAGGCTACTTGCCGCTCATGTTTTCGGACGCAGAAATCAGCTCTTTTGTTGGCCGTACTCATGTTTATCGCCTTTTCTGGTCTTGCGCAAACCGCCGGTACTATTCTCACCAACGCCGGCGTCATTGAAATGCACAAGGCTGGTCTGGGCTCTGACATCATTTTATCGAGCATTGAAAACTCGGTGTGTAAGTTTAATGTCACATCAACCGGACTGGTGGCACTCAAAAAGTCGGGCATTGAAGAATCGGTTATCAAGGCCATGATCGAGAAACAAACAACAAAATCAGCTGCGGTTACCACAGCTCCGTCCGCTTCTACAAAACCGGAAAAGAAAGAACCCGTCAACAAAAAGAATGAAAATCAATCACTGACGCTGCTGAACCACGTCTATTACTATCCGTCGGCAGCCGCACCCCAAGCCCTGGAAAAAATGGTGGCCGGCATACGTACGAAGCAAGGCGCATTTGGCGGCAGCATCCTTCTTCAGGCAGAAGGCGCAAAATCGGAGCTACGTCTCGCAACCGGTGATAATGTCGTATTTGCTATCAATACCGGCGGCGACGTAATTCCTGAACTTGTATTGTACAGGTTGAAAATCGTAAAGGGAAAACGTGAAGTCGCCACCATGAAAGCCGGAACTTTTTCCGGTGTCAAGACCGGTGAGGCTGTGATCACGCTGGACATTTCCAAATTAGGTAACGGAATTTTTAAAATTACCCCCAGCAAAAAGCTCCTGGCGGGCGAGTATTTCTTCGCTGGTAAGCCATCCACTGGTTCAACTTCCGCCGATGCATTCGCTTTTGGTATCGATTGAAAGGGTTTTGTTTGGTAAGTCCTTACTTATGATTGCTCGCATTGCCACATTTTCCATCCTCCAAAGCTCGTTGCAGGCAAAAGCGCGGTTTGTATGCGGAGCCGAAGATCGTTGAGCTGTTTGACAAGGTCATCATATCTCAGTCTCCACAATCAATTAAATAGAAAATGAATACAAACTTTACAACCTCCCCTGACCTTGTTGAAAGCAGGAATTTAAATGTATTTGCAGTGCTGATTTCGGTACTGCTACTCGCACTGATATCGTCATGTAAAAAATCAGGTTCAAATGATTCGGATCCTACGCCGGTACAGTCCGGAGAAGTGGTCATTGACGGTGATATTTCGATCAATAAGAATTTATCCAATGAAATTTTCAGCATTACTTCGGCCGACCTTCAAAAAGACGGAAAAATAATCGTCACAGGTCGTTTGAGCAATACCGGGAAAGATAAAGTCTACCGCATCAATGAAAATGGAAAGCTGGACACTTCCTTTGATATTGACAGGGATGTAAGCTGGCTCGTTGAAAATTTTCGCGACGTAAAAGCACTGGATAATGGCAGTGTTTTAGTAGCCGGAAAGTTTACTGTGGCCGGTAAGGAACGGCATTTGATTAAACTTAACAGCGATGGTACTCTCGATAAATCTTTCATCACACCATCTTTCTCTGAAAGCGGCGTTGCTTCAAGGGCATTTTTGAACGGCATCTACCTTCAGAATGACGGTAAGATACTTGTTAGCGGAAATTTTTCTTCGGTTAACGGGAAATACAAAACAGGACTGGTCCGGTTGAAACAGGACGCATCGCTCGACGAAACATTTTCGTTTGGCCCAATCAATTCATACAGTTCTGTAACCCATGTGCAGGTGCTGGCAGATGGCAAAATGTTTGTCACGGGAAGCTTTACTACAACTGCCGGCAGCATCCGGCGCTATATCTCAAAAACGAGGGCGGACGGATCACCCGACCCAGGGTTTATTTTCAGGGAAGTGCTTGAAGGGAGCCCTATCACTGCGCCGTCTATCAATTCAGTAGCGATACAGTCCGATGGCAAAATTTTAATAGGCGGCCTTTTCCACAGTATAAACAATACAGAAATAAGAGATGGCCGATACGAATATAGTGGATTTGCCCGACTGAATAGCGACGGTTCGCCTGACCTGTCCTTTGCGACGAATAGTGCATTAGATAACAAGTGGGGGATTCCCAATCATATCATAAGTCTTCCTGGCGGAAAGATTCTAACCGGACATGAAACTTTGCTGCCTGGTTACGCGGGAGCAAAAGATAGCTACCTCAACATCATGGATCACAATGGGAAATTCGAACGTAGCCTAAAACTGGGTTTTCTCTCCGGGGATGTCTTTGAAATTATCAGGGTTTCAGACAAAAAATACATCATTATTGGCTTTTTCGGAAAACAGTATGAAGAGAAGACCACGCCAATACTGGTATTGGAGATCAAGTAACGAGATCCATTGATCCAGGCCACTTCAAATTTCTGATGATTTCCATTGAAGCCTTTGAAGCAGCAGTGTCCTGGCGTGGCTCGCTAAGTCGCGGGGTAGATGTCTGAGTTGGTACATGATCCCTCAAAACAATTTGCACCCGTGTTACCTGAATAGTACGTTACGCAAACCGATACGAAACTATCAATGATATACGTCGCATTGTTTATCGCATCCTCTTTTCCTTTAAACTCAAACAGCCCCCATTCATGAAACGTACTCGTGATATTTCTAATATTGTATAATCCGGTATGTCGTAACAAGCGCCTTCTTTCTGACCTGCAAAAGGTATGTCCCGGCGGCTAACCGAGACACATCGATAGACATACTCGTGGAAATTGACTTAGCTGTATAGCATTTTTACGTTGGCTATGCATAAAACGACGTCAGTTTAATGCACTGGTCACCCACACCGACAATCCCCCCATCTCACTCATTCCCATTGCTTTGTAGGCTTCCATGTTTTGTTCCCGTTCATAAGTTATAACTTCCTGAACTGGCCAGACTGAACGTGCGGCGGCGATGCAGGTTAAATAACAAGCATCAAAATCACTGGCTTTACAGAAGAAGTTAGTAATCCCCGCGATAACCCCACTCCGGTTGATAATCGCGCCTGAGACCAGACATTCCTGCGAGTAGATAGCGATTATACGCACATCCGGATGAGCCAGCAGGCTCTTCTTGAACACATCGTGACCATTACCATCGTTCCAGGCATTTTGCCAACGTGCGAGCTCATCACCAGTCGATACGAAATGGTAAGGTAGCGGCGCATGCGCCACTAATGGGGCCAGCAACCAATGAGCCTTGAATAAGCGGGCAAAACCCAACGTCCCCAGGCCAAGCGAATCATATGCGTCTTTGATGGATAAACTGCCTTCCAGCTCAGCAATCTTTCGCCCGATTGTTTGTAAGTCGCAAATCGGATTTAGCGAAATAATGTTGGGATAAAACATCGGGGGTTGCCTGGCACAGCTCCAAAAGGATGGCTCCCAGTTCCCGAGAACACCGTGACTGTCGCACACGATGGAACACCACTCCGCATTGTTTCGTACAGCAATGTTTAATAAATCGTTACCGCTGATCATGTGGAATTCTGGATTATAACAAAAGCGATGGTTAATCGGTGGAGCATGCAGCCGGTTCGAAGTTCTGATACTGCAGGTGAAGGTCACTTTGGATCTGGCAGTAACTGTACCAGGGCCCCTTCTCCGTGCCTGAGGTAAAAGCGACAAATTTGGCCGGCTTATCGCGCGCCGCATTCTCAAAACGGGAAATGACCGTAGCCGCAGGGTCGTAGAAAGCCTTGTCCTCTGTAAGCGTTTTTGCGGGCCCGCATTCATCGTAATTATTTTACCTGAACATTGTCAACCACCCAATCGGAAAATACGGCAGATAGCAGATCCTTTCGATCAACCGGTTGCTGTGCGTTTACAGGGATCGATGCTGGTGTGAATGAAAGAAGAAAAAAGCGCTGCTTTTGCATAGTTATTGACGGAAAAGAAGTGGTCACCGAGGTTTAAGTAAGGCAGATGCCTTCACAATGCGAAGTTCCAAAAACCAATTTTGACCAGAAACAGTGGGCGATGTGAAGTGCTTAAATTGCGTTTTAAAATGTTAGTCCGACACACTGAGTCGTTTCTACCGGACGTCCACCGGCGTGAGAAAAGAAAGGTGGGTTTATGAAGTATCAATGGACTATTGCGATAGATAAAGGGAAGTGAGTCACACGGATTACTCCTGGAAGTGCGCATTGCCGACGACCTTGGTACAAAAGTGGTCCGGTTCGATACCAATCTCACCGAATTGCCCCACATAAGCTATTTCCTCGAACCGACCTGTCAATAACGATAGAGCAGGTTGGTAGCTGGGCTGATAAGTGCTTCTAAAATTGTCCACAGAAGCCATGCCTTCAATAACGATCAGGTATTTGATCCGGTCGTCCGGAAATTTTATTTTAAGGCTCTCTACGAGCTTCTGAATACTAAGTCCTACTAGAGACCTTCGGCCTTATAGACGAAGTGTGTATCTTTGAGAAACCCTGTCACCTGCCCAATTTTGTTTTTACCATTACTATGAATTTTACCCCCGGACAACGCATATCGACGCGTGCTGAAGATTTCCTGATCACAGGCGTGCAAGATGGATACTAAGTGTAGAAGGAATTAGCGAACTTGTTAAAAGTAAGCGATTTAAGTTCGATACAGCGATTGACAAGGGCATAAAGGTGCTCAATCCCGTCAACACCAAATTGGTGGCCGATACTGACTATGGCTATCGTAAAACTAAGTTGTTTCTTGAAACGCAACTAAGGAACAGCACTTCTTACAGCAAGAAGGTCACGATTTGCACATAAGGCTGCTTTCAATGTTTCAAATTACCAGTTTGATCCTACCCTAAAGGCGTTCAAGCAACCTCGACCGCGTATCCTCATTGCTGATGGGGTCGGACTGGGTAAGACCATTGAAGTCGGGGTTTTTCTCGCAGAAATGATCAAGCGCGGGAAAGGTAAGCGAATCATGGTGTTAGTGGGTATTTCGGAGAAGTTGACCACCTGATTCCGTGGCAAATTGACCACCTAAATGTCTGGCGGCCGGTAGCAGAAAAAAGCTGTAGAAGCAGTTTCAAATTTAGTTAATTAAGGTCGTATTATTGGTAGCTGTTTTCGGGCTCTATTTTTTTCTTTCTTCTCATCGATTCCCCCCTCAGTTCTATCCGGTGCGCGTCGTGGACAATGCGGTCCAGGATAGCGTCGGCAATGGTTTTTTCACCGATCACTTCATGCCATTTGCTGACGAGCAACTGCGAAGTAATAATCAACGATGCTTTTCCGTGCCGGTCTTCGATGATCTCCATCAGGGCGGCCCTGCTCTGTGCATCGAAGGGCTGGATACCGAAGTCATCGAGCACCAACAGGTGCTGCCGTTCGATCCTTGCGATTTCCTTGATATAAGAGCCGTCAGCCTTGGCCATTTTCAAGCGGGCGAACAGTTTTGGGGTACTCGCGTAAAGTACGCGGTACCCCTGGATGCAGGCTTGATGGCCGATGGCAGTTGCCACATAGCTTTTGCCGATCCCGGTGCTGCCGGTGATCAGCAGGTTCTCATTGCGGGTGATAAAAGAGCAATCAGCCAGGCGCATGACCTGGTTACGATCCAGACTGCGATCAGCATGGTAATGGATATTTTCGACGACGGCTTTATAACGGAACCGGGCCTGGTAGATCTGCCGCTCTACGCGGCGGTTGTTGCGATCGTCCCACTCGGCGTCCACAAGGTACCCTAATAGCTCATCGGCCGTATAATCATTAGTTTTCCCGCTTTCCAGGCTGGTTTTGAAGGCATGGAACATGCCATAAAATTTAAGCTTACGCAGCTTCTCCAAAGTGTCATTGTTCATTGTATGGATTGTTTAAAAGGTTACTGATAATATTCTTCACCCCTGATATTGTCGTGGTTAGGCATCGGCAGCTCGTCGGCGAACAGGCTGTCCTCGTACTGGTCCATCTTCTTTTCCAATATCATCTAGATGATTTTGTAGTTGTAAATACCATAGCTCAACGCGCGCTGGCATGCGCTGATCAGCCGCTGTTCGCCAGCCTTTTTTGCGAAGGACAAAATGCCGATGCAGGAGCGGTAGGCCTGCTCGGGATGCTGCTTACGGTCCAGTATTTTCAGGATATAAAGCCTTACGTCATCGTGGATCGAGGAAGCCCATTCGACGAACTTATCCGGGGTCCATTCGGTCAAAAAGCGGTGCGTGCTGGCCAGGTGCTCTTTATCGGTCGAGTAATTGTAGGGGCTTTTGACACGCTGGTGCAGTGCTATGCGCTCATAACGATAGTAGATCTCCACCAACGTGCCCGAGAACAGCAATTTGACCTTCTTGCCGATGAACCGGTACGGGACGCTATAATAGTGCTTGTCGATGCTCTGGTTCACGTGCCCGTTTTTCATCACGGTCGCATGCGACTGCTTTTTGAACTCGTAGCGGAGCAGCGGCAGCGGAGAGAGTGCACCTCGCTCGATCTCTTCGAATTGAAGCCTGCGGGTGTAATTGCGACCGCGCAGGAGCTGATTATTATGGACTTCCAGGGCCGCCCATATGGCTGCGTTTAGCTCGGATAGTGAGTTAAAAACCTGCTTTCTTAAAGGCGCATAGATCCGGCTGTAAACGATTTTAACAGCCCCTTCGACCAACGCTTTGTCGCGTGGCCGGTAAGCCCTGGTGGGTAATATGGTGGTCCCGTAATGGTTGGCAAAGTCCTCAAAAGTCTCGTTCAGGGTAGGTTCATACCGGTTGCTCTTGGTGACGGCCGCCTTTAGATTATCCGGGACTACGGCCGCCGGAACGCCACCGATGTAATGAAAAGCATTCTCACAAGCCAGGATCAGATCTTCTTTTTGCTGGCTCATAACCGCTTCTACATAGGTGAGCTGGCTGGCACCCAGGATGGCAATAAAGACCTCAACCTCAATTACTTCGCCAGTATCCCTGTTTACGAAGCTCAGCTTTACACCGGCAAAATCGATATAGAATTTATCGCCCGCTTTATGGTCCTGGTGCATAACAGGATTTACCCGGGCCTTCCACTGAGCCAGGTGGAAGCAGAACTGGGTATAGCCAAAACCGTCAGGGAATTCCTTTTTGTAGCTCTCCCAGAGCGAATAACGCGTCTCGCCGGTTTTTTTGAGCTCTTTATCTATCCGGGGAAAACAGCGCTGTAAGTTCAACAGCCTATCCTGCGGCGGCATCTGTCTAACTGCACCGAAAAACTCGTCCAGCTCCTTATCGTTCAGGCCGTTGATCTGCTCGAAAGTCAGACCGCTCGCTTCAAAAGTAGCCATGTACTTCTTGGCCGTATTGCGGGAAACGCCCGTTTGCTCAGCTATAAAAAGCTTGCTGCGCCCTTGACTGTACATCCTTAGGATCTGTCTTATCTTATTCATGCTGATAGTCGAATTAGCCATACTTTCCACGGTTGGTATCCGCCAAAAATATGGGTGATTCTACAGCATTTTTCTGCTTGACAGGGTGGTCAGTTTGCTCCGGAATCCACTGGTCAGTTTCCTCCGAAACAGGTGGTCAGTTTGCTCCGAAACGGGGTGGTCAATTTCAGCCGGAACAGGTGGTCAGTTTAAACTGAAATGGGGTGGTCAATTTCACCGAATTTTCCACCACATACCAAGCTTTCTTCAAATCGCCGTCGCGGTCGCGCAACACTGCCAGCTTGTAGGGAAGTCCTTCCTTGTGGTCTTTTTCCATGCCGAAGTTTGGCAAGTTATTTGTCACGACTATAAAAAAAGCCCCTCCTGCTATCAGGAAGGGCCAAAGGCAGAGTAGAGAGGATTTGAAACCTGGTATTTAACGCTCTGTTAAACAGTAAGTTGTAGGATTTCAAAAACTACTTCCACGATTCACGATATCAGCTCAAAACACCTCGCGAGAAACTTGTATAACTAGCTGATTATCAATTAATAACAAGCCTATTTTTATACAAAGTTATGGAATCCCTGTTTAAGGACAAAAATTGGTTTGATTTCTTCTGCACCTTAGGTTCGAATCCCTCGTCTCCGAGGGTTCGAATCCTTTTCCCCCGGCAGACTAGTTAATGGCTTTTAATAAGGAATTTGTTCTTCTAGACAAGGACAATTAACTGTTAGCGTCAGTCGCTGAACAAAGAAGATTTGGTCGGTACAGCTCCTCTCGCTTTGAGTTATGTATTCTCCAACCGTTTCTCATTGATGGGACGCTTCGGGCCTGGTCAAAACGATTGGCATAGCTTTACCGATTTTCTAGGGGTCCGGCATGGAGGGTATTGAAGGAGAGATTAGTACTTAAATCAGCGGGGTCTGTGATCCTTTGAACATTGACTTAATCAGAGATTCGATGAAAGAGCAACAGGGATAGGTGCATAGTCGAAAAATGTCAACAAATGTCCAGTTTTTAAACTAAAAAACTGGACATTTACTATGTAAATGTATAAGATTGGAAAATGAAAGTGTCTGTCTTGAATACTCTGCTAACGTATTTCATCTTTCAGAAATAGCTTTAGCGTGTTCGGTACTGCATCTTCATCTGCTTCGATATCTTCCGTCCCCTTATCTGTGATCCTGGATATTCTATATCGAAATGCGGGGAAGCTTACATATCCACTGTTGCTAAAATGTATTTTTGCAAACAAGACTATTAGAAGGGAAGAATCGGGATCACAGTTTCGTCGGGAGCTAAATTTAATTTTATAGTGAATTTGCTGTCAACTAAGAAAATCACATTTTAAAAAAATTAATTAATATTAATTCAAGCGAGGGAATGGTTGGTTGATTTTATCATGGGATTCGAATTATTATGCCCTTATAACGCGAAGTTTGGATAACTCGGGACGCCTGCTTCATAGTTGTGAATGTGCTCTGTTTAGACTGTGCAGCCAATTATTGATACACGTGAATGCGTATTTTGCGCGATCCATTTTTAATTTTTCTCCTAGAATGCTATCCTAAGAAGAAGAGTTTTTCCCTCACCCGATTCTGAGCATATTGCGAACGGTGATGTTGCGTTGTCACTAACCACAAAAAAACTATCATTGGTCAAAGCTATTCCCTCTATGTTTGTATTGAAGCCGGCATTTTCAAAGGAATTTACTAAGTTAGTTAAATTTTTATAGGGCTGGTACTGAATCAGGTCATCATTAGATACTTTCTCCATCAGCTTGCTGGAAATCCTTACAATTTCATATGAACCTTTTTGCGACTTTAGCATGTACACATAATCATCAACTGGATTGTAAACGAGGTCAGTAAGACGCCAATTTTTGCTTGGTTGAGGAAGTCTGATATTTTTCAGGAACGTCAGTACGGGTAGAGATTTACCATTTGCTATTTTGAATACACGCATGATGCTCTCACCATTTCCATTACTTTCTTTTAGAATATAACAAAGATCACGAGATTCATCAACTGCTATTCCTTCCATGCCCATATTTCCAATGTCACCGCTCAAATCATAATCGCTATCCACTACAGACGCTATGCCAGTGCTAGAATCAATGTATAAAATCCGTCCAACTCTTTCATCGGCCAAAAGCATCCCGTTGGAATATAATGTTGCTCCTTCAATCTCAACTTCATCTCCATGAATGTTGTTATCGTCTATTCGTTGGATAGTTTGCCGAGCCCCTGAGAGGTTACAAACGTATAGTGATTTGCATTTTTCTGGTATCAAAATTAGTCGATTGTCTTTTGTAACTATGCTTGAAACCTCCAGCGCGTTAGAGAAGGTCGAATCGAGAAGTATTTGCTGAGCTCTAGCGGCAAGTTGAGATAAATGCATAAGCAACGCCACGCTGACAAAAGTAACAGATTGCTTGTAAGGCATAAAGTACAAGTTAGAGGTGGGTAATTAGTAAAAGTTCAGTTTGTTCAAGCTGTCAATTTATCCGAAAAAAAGCGGTATTAATTAAGACCGATATTTGTCATAGAGATTTAAAATATAATGTTAACGAACTTTGATTATTCTTTATAAACGCTTGGCAAACCTCGTTTTCTAAATACTTATTAAAATTTTCAGTTGACATTGCCGAAAACTTGTCGGTTTCTGAAATAAGTGATGGAGTTTTCAGAAGCGATTTCAAAAGTTTTTTAAGTGGATCCGCTGTGTTTTGTAATGAATCTATTTTACTAGAAATAAACTGTCTTAGTTTTTGACAATCACCACTAATTGAATATTGAGAAAAAATTAATATTTGACTGCTAGGTTTGTCATTATACACATTGAATGAAAGAATATAAGTCGCCTTCGGTATATTAGCACCATCTGATTTTATAATCTCGGAGAGCTGTCCCAAAGCTGCGAAAAGCACCTCTTGGCTGTCCGAAATCTGGAGAGAAGGCCTTTCGAAAACATTATTCTTTGTAGGTGTTAACATCGGAATATAAGCTTGGAAGTAGCGACGTACGGTATCTATATGAACCAATATATTGTATATTCCTTCGTTGGCTATTGGCTGCATTTCTATTGTTGAACTTTTTACAAGATTATACTTAGTGTAAGGTGGAATATCCAATATTGCATAGCACTCCGGAGAATCTGACTCGCTAATGGGTGGAAGAAGCGTGATTTCTAGTTTAGGAGCAGACGGAATCGCTAATTTCATAGACGTAAACTTTACTGCCTGCGCCGCTATCTGTACGCTTAATGTCGATAGAATTAATATAAATAATGTTCTCATAATTATCTGATATGGAGTATGTCTGCATGAACTAGTCTTCTTCTTTCCTCATTTGTATCGCCTTCATAAACTTCGTATTCTCGTACTAAGGCTATCGAAAATCTGTTCAGATTTTCGATAGAGTCAGTCCATATAAAGCCGTCATCACCGTTCTTTTTCATTGACTGCTCTTCTCCACCGCTTTTTGCAAATAATGAACTGACACTATTGTCGACATCCGCACCAAAGAATGTAACCGTCGCCAAGCGAGTAAAGCTAGCCTTGCCAAACTCACTTACGTTGAGATAAATCGATCGTCGCTGGCCTAAGTCGTCAACTGACAATGATCGTGGACCTTGTAACTGTATGAAGTCAGTTAATATAAACTGTGACAAATGTTTTCCGGGTTCTGACGAAGCCTGGTAACGTGCAATCGAAAATCTTACGAACGCGCTGTACGAGGTCGGAACATCTAGCTGAACATCTACAAACCATAGACATTCAGTGGAGTCAAACTTCACATCAAATATTCCAATCTGAAAGATTTTGGGTGATATCACTTCTAATTTCTTATTGAGTAAGGAAAAAGCCTCTTGTGGAACATCTCCTTTATTCACAATCATATTCAAAGAAAGAGGCGATAGTTTCTTGCCCGACACTGTTGCGTCGCGGCCCCATGATGACACATTTTGATCGTGCATTTTCCAACTATCAGTCGGTATCCTGTCTGGTCCGCATATTATAGCGAGTTGTTCGTTCTGGCCAGAGGAATACCAGGGGCGTTCAAGATAAATTCGAATGATGTTATTATTTCGAACCCTTTTAGTCGCTGAGTTCAATGTTGCACCGCCTTTGAATTCCCAAGTATACACTGGGAGTGCGAAGGCAAATTTCGGCGCGTCTGGATTTTTGCTGCTATTTATAACTACTTCGTTATATGACGTACGAGATTCGATATTGGGTTGCTCGACTAGGGTTCTCTTATGAAGTACTTCGCCGGAATTCAAGAGGGATTGGAATCTATTATTTACTTCGAACCAGTAACGACACACTCGATGTTTCGTGTCTGGTAAGGTATGTTCAAATTCAACTTGTAATTCATTTATGTCATCATGAACAATTCTCTCCTCCTCACTTATGTAGCGTGCTAGGCCTTCATAGGTTTTTGTCGGAAGCATACGCTCGATGATGCGCTTCTTCTGTTCAGGAGAATCGCTGAACTCTTTCACAATGCCGGTAGATGTAACAAGACGTATCGGAATGAAATTACTTTGAATACCATCCTTTTGAGCTTCGTCGAGAATATCTGTCCACTCGGCGTAAAGCTCAAGATTATCTACTGTCTTGCCAGGATAGTTAAGCCTTGTTCGGAAGCGTTTGAGCAACTCGCTGTCTCCCGGCTTTTTCCTTAAGCGTTCGATCGCCGGTTTTCCTTGAATAATTTTGTATTCAGCAAATTTTTTTAGTTTACGAACGGGATGCACGGCTCGGAATGTTGCTATACCCACAAGATCAGGTATGTTAAGCTCGCCCTTTGCCTTATTATGGACTAGACTGTCCGGCTTATAGTAGTGATCAAAATCGGAGTTCATGTTGGTGTCTTGCCACCATGGATAGGACTGGAGAATGAATTCCACGTCTTCACCTGGACCAAGGCGGATTTCAATTGTTCGGTCCTTTTCCTGGATACTCACTACCCCTTCATTTTCATCAGCTATTACTTTTAGGGTAATTGGATAAACATTTAACGGATCAAATGGTGTGATATTTTTGATGATGCTGACTGCTTCGAAAGGCAAGTCATTAAAAATCGATTTTCGATTGCGAGCTGACGCACAAATAAACAGTTGTCGAGACAATGGATCGCTGAGGTACGGAAGAGGTTTTGATGCATCCTGTAAGAGCTCCGGATATTTACCAGTTTTTCCTGCCCAATAGTAGGTTCCGTCTGATATCTTTTCAATATCAGGCATCAATCTTTGAGAAAAATCGAAAAGTTTTTCAGGGTCGAGTTTTTTTTCGGTGTCAAAGACACTGGACCACTCACTCAGCTTCCAAGATATTACTGAAGAAGCCAGTACGCGAGTTTGCGATTTTAATTGGGATTCATATTCGCTATATACAACTATTTGATTAGTTGTGTTCACTTTGGCAGCAAAGGTTGGTATTGAATGAATAGCCGTGGTCAAATACATGTCAGGTGGACAGATGCTCTCTTGTCTAAGATATTTCTTTTTGAGAAAGATGCTCGTTTTAGCAGATAGTTGGTGACTAGTTCCGTCTATACTCACAAGCCGAGCTCGGATTGAATAGGTTGAGTCTATTCTTAACAGAGGTAAGGACTTTGCACGGGGTTTCAGCTCGTTTACAAGAAGCCGACATTTTGCAAGGTAACCTGCTAATGAAATTCCGTTTTCAATATTGTTTCGTATAGTACTATTTCGACTGTTCAGCTGCCTAACTTCATTGGCTAGGCGACTACTAATGGTGATTCCTACGCTAAGACTTCCACCCGTTATATTACATAGCGTGCTTGTCGGAAGAAATTGTGATGCTGAAAAGGTATTTTCTGGGGTTTTCGCGCCTAGTTGTAACACGTTGTAATAAACCTCTCCGTCAAAATTGCTAAGTGAAATTTTATCGCCAATTAACCACACATCAAGTAAGTCATTATTCTTGGTTACAGCAGCTTCTTTTTCTTCATCCGAAAGACCATTTGTAGTTAACAGTTTAATTTCAGCTGCTAGCGGGTTTTCGCCTACATCGTTTAAATTGTCTTGCATATAAACAGCGTAGTTAGTGAGAGAAAATTTGGTGGGGTCATTTCCCACTAGCTCAACGATGCGGTATTTTCCAATAGGGGTCGTCGATGTATCTAGTGCCTGCGGTATCAGTTTTACTGCTTCTTCATCTGAAACATCACCGTTTACAACATACACCCGTGGCTTTACCTCAACGATTGATTCTCTAGCGGTCCAGCCTTCTTGGTCTATGTTGTAGTTCTTAGACGCAAAGGACACTGTTCCAGTGTATTCGTGTAGTGATTTCCAGACACTGGAGTCTTCGCTAACGTCGAATCGGTAACCTACAACAAGATTTTCAAGATACAGGATGCTGCTTGGCGGATTGAGGGACTCTATGATTGCATCAGACGGACGATTACGAACGACAAATAATCCAGTAGTATGATCAGCGAATCCCGATTTGTTATGATAAATTTGTTGAGGAAGGTTTTGTAGTATTTCGAAGACATTATACGGCTTATTTCTGTAAGTATCTGTAGCCTTTAAATTTAGAAAGCCATCTTTAAAGAAGGACTTCGAGCCGGTTGGTTTTGAGGCGGGTCGGAAATGGAAAGGAACTGTATCGTCTTTTGCCTGAGATATCTCATAGGCAACGGAATAGTTATTTTCCAGCGTAAAGGTTGAACTTATACGTGCTAGCTCTTGATGACCTTCAAATTTTATACCGACTTCGCCAGAATGTAGGAGCTTTTGTGCCGAAGAGTCATCGCTATTAAGCGGAAATTTAAGAGTCCACAATAAACCCAATCCCCTACGCAGTGAGTCATAGTTTGAAAAATATCCAATTATATCCGATAAATGTACAACCTCAGGTTGATTAAAGTTGGAGGTGTAAGCGGCGTTTTCGTTTACACTGCTTGAAGACGTCTGGCCATCCCTTTTCTTGCTCATTTCTTCATTCACTACTTGGGTGTCCAGCTGAGCGGATTCTATAATTCCTTTGGTTGTGGCAATTTTTGAAAGAACAGATAGGAAGCGTTTTTTCTCCAGAATCGAATATTCGTCGGACTTTATATCTGTACTTAGTTTTCTAATCGATTTGCCTATTTCATTCAAACTGTCAACTTCACCTTTCTGTATTCGTTCAAGTTTATCTGGCAGACTTTTTGCTTCCTTTATACGATTTAGGATTCGTTGCTGAGAGGAATCCAAATTCTTTATATATGAATCAAATTCCTCTTCTAGCGTTATATTACGTCGCTTAAAGTCATCAATTATACTTGTCCACACTGTTTGCCGGGATCTAAGCTTCTTATCTTGTTGTTCATAGGACAATTTTTTACTTTGATTCTCTTTAATTCTTTCAGCGATTTTAGAGATATCTTCTGACGTCTTTTGAATGACATTGTCTATTTTTGTAAGATCAAACCTTGTCTGCCGGGTTAAATCGATAGATAGTCGTTGAATAATCTCAGGATCGTTGAGCGGGGCTTTCAACTGTAACCACATACTTTTTAGACCTTCCGGAGGATTGGAAATTTTTGCCTCAGAAACCAAAAGTGCCGAATGAGAGTCGCTCGACTCGGAATTAACCGTTATGGATATATTCTTCATCAGTCCTGTAATCCAGGCAGGGAACTCGTCAAATCCTTTATCCTTGTCGAAGTCAATTAGAGATATCTTTTGAGTCGGATCACTGCCGTGGCGAATTGAAACAACTAGATTTATCTCACCAATATTTTTTCCGTTCTGAACGGAAATCTTTGAAGGGACGGGTATTATACTAACGTTATACATAGTTTCTAAAAAAATGAGGCGTATTTTATTGCATCGTCTTTTGAAATATTGTAAGAAAATAAGAGTGATGGGTCATAAACAGGAATTGGTTCAGAGTTTTTGGAATTTCTAAAACCGTACGGTGCGTCATGCTTTGGCGAGATGCCAATTGTTGGCTCATTTTTGGACGACGCTAGCAAGGTATCTAAGCCAGGCGCGATCAATCCCGTAATGGATGCATTGTTTCCGCCGATTGTCTTTTCAAAGCTGAGTGTATAGGAAGCGGACCAAAACAAGACACTGACGCTTACCGTGACACTACATCGGCCAGTTAGTACACCGTTCATGTATCCCATACCAAGATAGAATACGACCGATACATTTATAATTCCGATTATAGATAGATTACCTCCACATACGATATATGCTTCGACGTAGGGTCTATTGTCTCGAATGCGAAAATAGATTCCTGCCATAAGATAAGCCTGACCACTTGCAACGCCGAAGTTGAGCCCTAGATAGCCCCCGAATTCTAATGACGCTTCAAATTTTTTCATTCCCATTGCCGTCGCTTCGAGAGCAATAAACCCTCTTCCGCCAAAAATTCCTGCGGCCAAAGTGAATGGGTTAGCTCTCTCGGAAAAACTAAATCTAACAGACGGGGTTTCACCAGATTTGAAAGGTATTAAAACACCCGCAAATAACGCAGCATTGGCGATGGTAAAAGGTCCTGTCGATATTGGGGGAATAGTTATACCAATACTCAATTGAATTCCATCACTCCGAAGATCCATTAAGAAACCTTTTAGACCAAGTAGATCCTGGAGCTGCTTTACCAGCGAGAGATAGTGATCGAATTCAACATTAGCAATGCGGAAGTCGACATTGGTGGCAGATGACGTGGACTGACCGGAAAATAGCGTCTTTTTTTCTAAGACTATTTTCTCAAAATATAACACAATTAAATCCGCGGTGCCGATCTGTATGGCTATTCCAAAGTTTCCAATTTTAATCTCAGATTTTATCTCGCTCTTCTCATTTGTATTTAGAGGTAATGTTGAGTTAATGTCAATTGATATTGTCGGGGCATCTTGTTGGGTCTTAGATGTTCCCCATCGGAATGGTGAAGTATCATCTTTTTTGAATATTGGCCTTGCCGGGTTCCATTTGTAAGCCATCTGGACGGCAACTGGAAGCTCCAGGCCAGAACTACTTTTCTTGTATACTTTGGTGATTCGTGTTTCCGGAAGAATCTGAGGAGAAAGTGCATCCTTATTAATTATGTCAGATAGTCTCAGGCCAAAAATAGATATCTCGGAAAAAATATTCAAGACTTCTGCCTTCGCGCTTTCGGTAAATTCATGTACTTTTTGCTGGCCGACACCTTCAACCTCTTTAATTGAATTCTTGATAGTTCCATCGATCTCGTTTACAAGGGCTTTGGTCATGTAGTACGTGTTTTTTGACAGCGAGAGAACCTTGCAAACGGGGCTTGGATCGATCAGGTTTCCGGTTAGACTGCCAGCTGAGCTTAGGAGCCCTCTCATTTCTCCTGCGACGAAGCTATTTACTTCTTGATACTTATTATGTATAACATCCTTGGTTAGTGACCTCGTTTTTTCGAGATACTCTCTTAACTGGACATAATTATTTGATGCTATTGATTCCAACTGCGCCGTTAGCAATTGCGAATTTGCAATATTGATTAAAATATCGGATTCTATATCCTTTCTAGTCTTTTGTGAAATATAGCTATATTTCTGAACATCAAATAAAATTCGCTCTTTATTTGCACGTCCTGCACCTTGGATGTCATATAGTTTTGCAAGAATTGGATTTTGCTGAACCTCTTCGTGATGAATTATTTCGGCTCCGGCTTTTATGAAGGCGTCGCTGTAACTAAGAAGGATTGATCGACCATCATCTGAAAATTCTTTTTGTATCGGAAGTTGAACCGACGCCACCGAAAGCTTTGGAAAAAAATGTGTTTTTTCAAGAAGTGCCGATTCGTACAACTCTTGGCCCTCTGGGATGAGTTGTGATCGAAGCATAGTCAATTCTGCTGATCCGGCAGCGGTGAATTCCATGAAGCGGGTTTTTAGCTTTGAAATACCTTCTTCTGCACTTGACGATGCTGTGTCTATTTCAGATTTGTAAAACGCAATGGTTTGATCATTCAATCCAATTTGACGTAACGGCTTATTTATCGGACTCTGATAACTTTCCATAATAGCGGAATCGAGTTCCAGAGTTTTATTGACCGTTCCTGTTACCTTCTGATATAGTTCATTGAGTTTTGAATAAGCCAGGAAATTCTGGCGAAATCGATCCAGTTCGGATGAGCCGGCGTTTAAACTTTCTTGCAAATTGGCACTGTGCGTATTGACATATTTATCTAGTTCTATAGCAGTAGACTGAAGAAACTTTTTTGTATCGTTTAACTTTAATTTATCCCCCGGTAAATCTAGGGCACCCAAATATTTTTCCGCTTGGGTTTGTAAACCCACAACTTGTCGTTGCATTTCTGATCTTACAAATATAAAAGGAGCCTTGAATGCAACTTCATTCCCATCCCAATCAACGCCGATAAAGTCGAACAACACCTCTTTGTTTGTCGCTGCTATATTCTTGGAAGCCAGACGGGGCCAGTATGCGAGAACGTGTTTGTTTGAATTTATTATTTCGGTATGTGAGCAAGCGACGATGCTGGTCGATATTGATCTGATTGCGGCTACCTGTTCGTTGAATTTGTTCTTAATTTTTTCTGAAACATTAATATTGTTCTCCAAAATATTGATGCATGATCCCAAAATTACGTTTATCAAACTATCAAGTATTTTCCGCTTTTCACTTGGGTTTCGAATTAAACTGGCCTCCGTATCGTTACAGTATTTATGGAAATTTGAAAGGCACTCTGGAACCTTGCCGGAATCTGATAGTTTTGCTATTTCCTGAACAATACTCGAAAATTTATTTTTGATAAGCTGTACTGATAGCTCTGAAGTAGAATAATATAGCGACAGAATTGGTTTGGTCACTTTGTTGTGAATCTCGTTAATCAATTTGTCACATATATTCGATGAATCGGATATGAGATTTCTGTTCTCTTCTGAGATGGTATTAAAATTTATAATTTCTCGTAGAAATTTTTTATAATCATGTATATATTCGACGTAATCTAAGTAGTTGTTTCGGTCTATTTTGATAGTATCGGAGGATATAGAAACTTCGGTTTCGTCTTTTACGAGTTTGAGAAACCAATCTGGAGCATTTATTGATTCATTATTAAGAATATTTTCAATGTTTGGACGTAAAACTGAAACAAGATTTTTGATTGCCGACCAGGATCCATCTATATTGGATTTTAACAGATTTTGTATATTCGCATCTATTTTAGCAACATTAGGCTCCTCTTTTTGAATTATTTTTTGAAATTCGGTATCGGAATTTTCAATGGGCTCTGATATTTCCGTTACAATGCGAATTTCCGAAAATGGTGAAGATCGTTTGAGGGAATGAAGTTGATCCTGCTCAAAACGGTCACTGGCATATAGAATGGAATTTAATTTATCTTCCACACTTTTGTTAGACTGATCTGATTTTGATCTGTAGTAGGCCAAAGAGTCAAGAGTTTTTAGGACCGTTTTTCTTTTGAGAATGGATACACCATCAATATTTACTCTTTCTATTATTTCAACTTCTGCCATTGAGTGCCCAAACGGGAAGCAACTGCCTGGGTACTCGATTTCAATTTTCTGATCTCTTCCTAATATAATCTCCTGCGCCCACTTGCTAATTCTTGCATCCCGTTTTTTTGTTTGATATTCAAGCTTGGTGTATGCACCAAGGCCGGTAATCATTGCCCGAAGAGAAGTTGTGTCTACAAATTCGCTATTATTTGGATCTTCTCTGAATTGTTTAACAAGATCGTATTTATTTTTTCGACTAGGAAGTGAAGCTATCCTGTCATCAATAGTATCATTTACGGAACCGATGATTTTAAATTTTGGTGATGTATCACGAGATTTGTCAATCTGTTGAATCAACGAATTGTTCCATATTGGATATGCGTTCGAAGGTAGTTGGTAAGTGGAAACTATTCCGTGTTGTCTTAATTGTCTGGGTATGTATCTGTTCCGGTCGAGAATCTGATTGTTATATAGTTGTCTGTACTGGACTTCTATCTGTCCAATTAAATCAAGGAAGGACATGCCTCTATTGAGCAGATGACTGTCGTTGTTATTTGAAAATATTATAGGCTTGTTGTTTTCGGTATATGGAGAGATATACAGTCCTTTTGGAACTTCTAATGTTGTTACTGGGCGGCTTTGTTGATCTGTGATCCAAGGTATTGATTTGGTTGGTGATATGAAAAATCTACTCTGTTTGTCTACACATCTGAGCTTCATATATCTACTGTCGTTCCACTTTAGTAATTCTTTAATTGTGAACGGCATGCCTGTTTTTACATCAAACACTAACCACGATGATGATGCGATCGATGATATTGACATGGTAATGTCACTAGGTTTTATCTGCCCTGAAAGGGGTGATTCACTTTTATGTAAGGGTGGTATTTTGATTAGTAATGTTGGAGGCGAGGTTAGACCGACTAATTTGTTGTTTACAACTTTGCCGCCATAAATAAAAAATTCGAGGTGGAAAAGGTTTTCGTGGTTGACATAGATATAATGCTCTATGTCAACTTGGGAAATTGTAGTATTTTGTTGTTTATTCTCAATTAGTCGAAGAATTTCTGGCGCGTCTGCAGCGAAGAGGGTCGATAGCTTTATGAAAAGCCTCCTAGAAAGATCAAAATCCATTTTTGTATAACTTAAGGTTTAAGTATTGCTTGCCCATCGGTAAGATTTAACGTACGATTCGTTTTTTTGGCGCCAGTTATGCGGCCGTTTTAACACTACTCAGCGCATAATTTCAGTTACAAACATTTATTTTTTTGCTGGTTTTCTGATTATTTTTGAATCGTAATTGTAGAGAGTTGTAATTCTATTTGAAGTCAAATGTTAGTCTTTGTGCTGGATTGAATCTATGTACGAGGGTGCTTACTGTTGTTGAACGATTATTTTTTGTAGCCCTGTAGAGGTATATGTTACTTTTATTCGTGCCGTGTTTTTTATCCTACTCGTGCAATTTTTCTTAAGTGCGGAAGCAACGAGTAGCTCTCGCTATTTGATTTTATATTGAAGATCATTCACGACGACCTGTTGAGTATGAGGGTTCTATTGGCTTTTTGGTATGCGTATTTTTGCTACGTCGCGATAAAGTTTCTATGCCAATATGGTGTGCGGACAGCTTTTAGGGTTGTATCTCTATATCATAACTAATAGATCAATAGTTGCGCCCGTAGAGCAGTACGTTGTCTTTCTTATTTGCTCCAAACGCGCTAGATAATGGCTTTGAAATGTAGGCGCCTTGGGGGTTATCTAGAAAAAATGACGCTGAATTCGGGGTCTTTAGCTGCCAAGATGAAGAGCTCGTGGTTTGGCCAGGTAGTATAAGAGCAATATGTCCATAGCCTGAGCTGTTTTTGTAGATCGCAATGACGGCTTTTTTGACGTTCGCGTAGCCCTGAGCTTCGTCTAGTGCTTTTTGAGAAGAGCCGGTGCCAAGCAGGGTCCATTTGTCGGTGTGGATACTGACGTAATCAGCTATTTCGTTTGAAACCATATATTTATCTGCCGATTTTTCGAAGTCTTTTACCTGGTAAACCTTCATAAGTGACTTTGCTACGAATTCGTTGCAGGGGGTGTTTGGAGCTGTCGGCCCCCCACAGCTCATAAATTCGTAAAGCATACTCTCCAATTCCTTTTTCCACTCTTGGTCCTGTTGCGATCGGAGGGAGACCAGAGACGACAAGATGATTAGCCAGTAAATTTTGGTCGTTTTCATAGTTTTTGAGATTTTGGATTCTGAGAGTTGTATTACGGGGGATACCTAACGCTTACTAATATACGGCTTGTTTCTTATCGAAGTTGTTTTGAGTGGACAGGCGGATATCCGTCCGTTGTCTATGTATTTCTTTCAAAATGGAGTTTAAATTTTAATTTATTTTTGTTTGTTGACGAATTCTTATTGACGACAATAAACGTATGGACAACTTCGTATTTTGTTAAATGAAGTATGACCGAACTTCTCTCTTTATGTTTCATTTATATATAAGTAGAACTTGTGATTGTTAGATTTCCGATGAAGCGACTGCCTTTAAATGGGTAATATTCGCCAATATTTCGGTATCGATATAGTGTTAATACTTCAACACATACTAGCTAAAAATTCTCGCCGCTTTCGATCATATTTTTTGGGGAATTGCTGATGAAATGTGGCTCGCCTTGAAAGCGAATTTAAACAACTTAAAAATAGCTTTACTTTTTAATTTAGAGTGGGTTTTTAGGGCTGAAAAGTACAGTTAATAGGCCTTTAGATGGCATTGTTGAAATTTATGCTTCAAATTATCGATCTTCGCGAAAAAAGACAATACCGTTTAATAAGAAATTGTCAATTGTGGTAAAATGGTTGCAACTGTTATTTCGACTGTATTACGAAATCGAAAGAGCTAGGACATTTTGGCCGCCTAGGGACATTTGCTCTGGGTCTAAGCCTTTCCGATAAAACCCTCCGCAGTCTTCGCTGAATTCGTAACGGTGTGTGTATTCTGTTAGGTCAAGCTATCTGCTAACCATGTTGTACTAGCCATGTATGTTCGTATAGCTTAGGAATACTTAAATAGCACCTCATGATTGAATGGCATTTGAGTTGCTTTGGCCGTTGCTTTGTGCTGAGGGCATTTGCAGCCTATCGCCCCCGGTTGAAGCCCGTCTGGCGATTCAATGTACGGTTGGCAATTGCTTGGTCAGCCAAAAAGCCGGGTGATGAAGTGCGGGCTTGCGACCGTCAGTTTTTACTTTGTACCTTTCGTAGTACGGGCCTCGATCTAACAAATTTCCGCCGCGAGGCCAACGTTTCTAGTGATTACCGCAAGGAACTTCGTTGGGACGGCCAAGACCGGGCCGATTAACTGCACTAGGAAGCATTCCGGAATGACATTATGGGTTTCCCAACTCAGCAAGTGACTTTAAAACAGTCAAGGTGGAGCTCCGCCCAAAGTCTGGGCGCATGCATGAGGATTTTTTGCTGTTTTCAGAAAAGTCACGCTATTCGGAAAGGGCAGTTTCTATCAGAGAAGCAGATGAGAGAAAATCTTCAAAATGGCAACAAGTTTTTTTTAGCGAGGGTTTCGAACGATTGATCTAGTAGTTTGAAAATCAGTCTTAAGCTGATTTTTCAAAATTCCCTTCCATGGTGAACGTAGTAGCCAAGTTTTCGGTGAACGAATCTTGTATAAGTACTTTATTTTCAGTGATTTAGTATATCATTTTTGTGATTTGAGTGGTTGGTTTTTTGCCTTCACGAAGCCTTGATGCGTCAAGTCGGTTGTTTTCCTTTAGCCTACAAGCGGTTATGTCAAGACTTTAATGTTAACTGGCCGCGTCATTTTTCGGAGTGATGCTCGCTGCCGCTCAGTGATCTTGAAACCTTAATAAATGTCCAGTTTTTTGTCTAGAAAACTGGACATTTATGTTAGCAGACCCGGGGCAATACTTGGACCTTTGAATGTCAAGTTTTTTGATCAAAAAACTTGACATTTTATCCCGAAGGCTGGTATATTTACGATATGAGCAACTTATCTGCGAGCATAC
The DNA here is from genome assembly GCF_946482605.1 of uncultured Dyadobacter sp. The sequence goes on from NZ_CAMLSE010000029.1 coordinate 91,468, forward strand.
AACGGCAAATACAGAGCATACCTGAGGATACCAGCTTCGGGTATGGACAACTGACTATACCCGAGCAACAGTTCCCATCAGCAGCGAAAGTGCTGGAACGATTGCAAAAGAAGGGGGTAATCAGGAAACTATCAAAAGGCATCTTTTATAAACCTAAGAAGACGGTTTTCGGCGAAAAGCGTCCAGACGAGGAGCAAGTTTTGAAGCCATTGTTGTTTCGTGACGGACAAAGGATTGGGTACATCACTGGCACTTATCTTTACAACCGAATGGGGTTGACCACCCAGATTCCAGCCATCATCCAGATAGCTAGCCGCGAAAAGAGAGTCTTTGTCAACCGAGGTACTATACGCGCCACGGCGGTTAAAAGCTATGTAGATGTTACCAACGACAATTACCAACTTCTTGGGCTGCTGGATGCGTTAAAGGATTTGAAAGATATTCCTGACATCGACATGCGAGAGGCACTCGAGATTATTGTGAGACAAATTCAGCAGTTAACAGGAAGTGAATTAATTAGTATAGTCGAATACGCTTTAAAATACCCGCCGCGTGTCCGCGCATTATTTGGTGCGATTTTATCTTCCATAGAGAAAGCCGTCACTGCAAAGGCTTTAAAGGCAACCCTCAATCCGTTAACTGTATTCAGATTGGGAATTAATGATAACTTGCTGCCCTCGGCAGCGGAATGGAATATTCAATGAGATTGCATGAAGATAGAGAACTGTTTCGCGATGCAGTGGCCATTACGGCTCAGCACAAAGGATTGCCCGAGATTTACATTGAAAAGGATTATTGGGTCACATTCGCACTCAGGCTTATTTTTGGGGGGCCTTCTGCCAAACACACCGTTTTCAAAGGTGGCACAGCACTTTCAAAGTGCTTTACTTATATTAATCGCTTCAGCGAGGATATCGATCTGGTCGTTGTCAAGGACACGGGTGTATCTGCTAATGGCTTGAAGGGGCGGTTGAAATATATCAGTGATGCTGTTTCGAAACGGATACCAGAAATCGAAGTGTCGGGTATTACCAATAAGAAGGGAATGATCCGTAAAACGGTGCATTCCTATTCAAAGGTTTTTGATGGGAGCTTTGGACAGGTAAGGGACACAATCATCCTAGAAACCAGTTGGCTAGGATCCTCCGAACCTGCCTCCCAAGGGAACGTTTCTTCATTTATTTACGAGATGATGGTGTCGCGTGGACAAGTTGATTTAGCAGAAGAATATGGGCTTCTGCCTTTTGACGTGTCGGTGCTCGCGCCGGAAAGGACCTTATGTGAAAAAATCATGAGCCTTGTTCGCTTCTCGTGTACCGAAAACGCGATTAGGGACTTGCGCTCTAAAATCAGACATGTTTATGATCTTCACCAGATGCTGCTCCAGGATGACATTTCTCGGTTTTTCAATTCGCTTAATTTTGATCTGATGTTACACAAGGTCGCAGAGGATGACCAGCAAAGTTTCCGAAATAACAGTGACTGGTTGTATAACCATCCATCCAGGGCATTGATATTTTCGGATTTGGACAACGTTTGGCCGGAGCTCGTGGCTGCCTACAACGGAACGTTCCGGACTTTGGTATTTGGGGTATTGCCACCAGAAGATCATATCAAAATATCAATGAAGCGTATCAGCGACCGCGTAAACCAAGTGGATTGGCAACTCGCAAAGTAAGAAGAAGAAATTTTTGTGACTTCATAGCACATCCAACTCTCGCTTCGGAATCTTGATAGCATATAATGGATTGCGTTGCTGTCATTCTTAATTGTACAAAAAACACGGCGCTCCTAAAATTAGCCAAATTATTGAGTGCGATAGCCCACTGGTCTCATGCCATTAACTGCTACCATACTTTGAAGGGGTTTTCTGTTCGCGATTTGAAAACAGAAAACTCCAATTTCTAATCTGTCGTCACATTCGTCCTCAAAAAAATCGATGGAATAACTGTCATTGACTGTTATTCCATCGAAGAAATTATTAGTAGTCTACGAAAACATGACCTTCATATTCACTGTATCCATCTAAAAACAGGTCTTTCGCGAAAGCTTCGTAGTCAAAATAACGTTCGAGAGCTTGTGGAACACCTGACAACAAGCCTGTCTCCTCGACGTATTGGTAAGCGTATTCAAGCTCAGGATCTTTCATCGATCCACCAAAGAATCCACGGTAGCTTTCCCGGAATCCTTCAAGTTGGTCTTCCAATTCGTACCCATTGGATGGCCAGTAGTTAATCTGTTTACAGTAAATCTCGAATGCTTCGACAGTCTCTTCGTTCATTTCAACCGTAGCCTCAAAGTAGGCGAAAGCTTCTTTGTGAAGGCTGCATTCTGAAATTAAAAAATCCGGAATGTTCTCCCAGTCCTGGAACATCAGCTCAGGATCCAGTTCATTACGATGAAACTCAAAACAGTCTTGCAGGAATTCTTTGAGGTCTGCAAATTCAGTCAGGTCAAACCATTTGCCGAACAGTGATCCACTGTTGTACTGACCATAGGTCCCAACGTAGATTTTAGGAGCATTTTCGAGATTTCTCATGATTGAAAGGTATTTAAGTAGCCTGGGCCCCGGCTCTGTGCTTAGGGCAATCGCTGCCTTCCACTCAATGAAAAAATGACGGGGCTTGCCCCCTTGGTTGCATGCCCATCCGGCGGTTTAAGGCGCGGCTGGCAGTTGTGCGACCAGCTAAAAAGTCGGATGACGCAGTGCAGGCTTGCAACCGTCATTTTTGCTTTGTAACTTTCGTTTGCACTGATCACGATCCACCTAATGCCCTTCCTGTGGCCTGCGGCATTATTCCGGTCTTCCTCCCAAAAAGATCCTGATTTTTAGGGCCTTTTTTATGCTCTTCAAACTGGAGTCAATGCCTGTTTCACCAGACTCATAATGTATTCCAAATTGGTTGTGTCTGAAACCCTCAATTCATAGTCTCCATTGCCCCAGTGTCCGGATTCGGAAACGTCTCTGGTCAATCCCTTTTCATCCAGAAGCTGGCCCTTCTTTAAGTTAATCCACATTTTCAGTGACTCAGACTGAATGCGGACGTCCACTATATTCCTAGGTTTTTTGAAAGCTAAATACAGCTTCTTTGCTTCTACCTCTATATCTGGCGACAAAGTGAGAATTGCCGCCTTGTAAGCCTCGTAAAGCTCCCTTACATGATCGCTTTTTCCGGCCAGATGATCTTCCTCGGTATATACTTTGATTTCCTCCGTCACCTTCCCGATTTCCGTATCGTCATCTTGCTGCACTTGCCGGATGCTGGGTGCTGACTTGGATTTCTTTACATGGCTGATGGTTACGATGTCATTCTCAAACCGTTTGATCTCCCACAGCTCAATAGCGAGGTCCCTGAAATTCGTAGATTGCTTCTGGAATTCCGTAAATGAGGGAGAAACAAAAATAATGCGGCTCTGCGACCAGTCCACATCACTACGTTTCAAATTGGCCTGCTGCACCTCGTTGTATTCGACGATGAAATCGGCTTTGTATTCCAGCATGAGGTTCAGATAAGAAACACCCTGATCCACGACGCTGTAATTTTGGCTGCGTTTGTATTCGATAATCACAAATGCCTTGCTTTCCGGATCAAAAGCCAGAGTGTCAATGCGCGACTGCTTGATCGTAAACTCCGACCTCACCAGTTTCAGGGAAGTGAGATCTTCCAGATTCTGTTCGAAGAGGTTTTGAATTTCCCTTTCGAGCTTGAAAGGCATTTCACGAAGCGCGGCGAGGGCTTCTTTGTTGTTTTTAAAAATCTGCATGAAGAACTGTCAATAAAGCGGTCACTTATTTGCGCAAATATCTGAAAATTAAAAAGGACTGCCACCGCTGCAAACCTTCTCTCCCATCTTTTAGAAGCCTTCCCAAAGCACTTTCGAATCAAAGAGCGCTGGCTTCTCTTCTGCATTAAACGGGACGTTTGAATGATAAAGCGCCAGATCATGGACTAGTCTTAGCGAATGCGACAGCTGTGTGCAGCCTTGCGATTCGATGAAATACCTAAACTCGGCTTGGGAATCTGTCAGTCGTGCGCTGACATCTGATACGTGACGTGCATCATTCGTTGGGTTGACTGAATCTTCGTCCGAGACAACACCGTGACCATTTGAAGTTCACATCTCCTAAATGGATGATGGTGAAACGAAGCGAATACGAAGGATCTAAAAATGGAAAATCTCAGCTGGTTATCGTCCTACCTCTTGGAAATCCTGCTTGGAAGGTTTACATTACCTTGACGATCTGCGCAAATGAAAAAAATACAGCTCTATATTATCTCTTTGTGGCTGCTGTTCATGCTCATAGCAGTAAAGGAGTTCGTGTTGGTCTCTTGGGAGTTTGACTTTACGTGGGTTGGCATCAAAACTTTTGCATTGGCTAACATACCAGTCATGGTATCAATGTTCTTTCTCCTTCTTGGAGCTTTTTACTATCTCCGGTTCACTTATCTTCTTAAAGGCGCAACAAAGTTGCCGAAGAAGATAACTAAAATTGAGGATCAGAATTACGAACATCTCACTTTTCTCACGACTTATATTATTCCTTTTATTCGCGTAAAATTGGAAGGAAGAGATCTTGTTGTTACAATTTTGCTTCTTATTATAATTGGTGCAATTTTCGTAAAAACGAATCTATTCTACAAAAACCCGACGCTAGCTCTGCTCGGTTATAAGTTATATAAAGTCGACACAGAGAAATCAAGCAATTTGATCTTTATATCAAAAGAGGATTTAATTCTGGGAGACGTTGTCCATCATATCCTTCTTCACAATAACGTATATTTCGTCAAAAAATGAACAGAGAGCAGCTTATCGAACGACTTTCCTTTTTTCTCAATGCTGAGAACGGCATCGGCTTAGCATTGTACTTCGTTTTGCATGAAGGCAATGAAAGTATTATTCGTTTCGCCGATATCGAGGATGAAGCGAAGAATGAACTACTCGGTCGTTTTCTTGATCATGTTAGAGAGCGGTTTATTGACGATCAGGAGTTTCATTACCAAGAAGTTAGCCAGGCTGATGAGCGGAGAAATGCGATTTATAGGTATGATCTTGATGAAAAGCCAGCCACTTTAAACATCCAAGCGAAATACTTAATTGGAAATTCCGGCGAAACAGAGCCACTATTCCGGCAACTTGAGCCGATCGGTGGA
>NZ_CAMLSE010000030.1 GCF_946482605.1 uncultured Dyadobacter sp.
CCTGGTAGCGCTTGGCTTCGTCATAGCAGCCTCTCGGACCGATCGGGTTTACGTGGCCCCAATAGTCTTCGGTTTGCGGATGCACCAGCGCCAAGGTTGCCAGCCAACTAACCTTATGGCAACACCAAAGCCATTGCCCAAGATATCATACGTGACCATGTTCATTCCGGTCCTGATCTGAAAGCGATCTCTCTTCATTATTTCAATCCGATCGGAGCTCACGAGTCCTCATTGATTGGTGAATTGCCCAATGGCGTGCCAAGCAATCTGGTCCCCTTTATTACACAAACAGCTGCCGGGCTGCGTAGGTCGCTTACCGTTTTTGGTGACGATTATAACACGCCCGACGGCACCTGTATCCGCGATTTTATCCATGTAGTAGACTTGGCAAAGGCGCATGTGAGGGCACTTGACCTGCTCGAAAAGCAATCGGATACTAACTATTACGATATATTTAATGTGGGTACAGGGGAGGGTTATTCCGTTCTGCAATTAATTAATGCTTTCCAAGAAGTCAACGGCGTGAAATTGAACTATGCAATCGGCCCGCGCCGTGAAGGAGATGTCGAACAGATTTATGCACAGTCCGATAAGGTCAATAACGTAATGAAGTGGCGTGCCGAAAAGACAATTGTAGATGCATTACGTGACGCGTGGAAACGGGAGCAGCAGCTAAAAAAGTAAGATACTTTGATGCAGCAACGGATTGCAAACTTGAAAAAATTGAATGTCTTTGTTTTGAGGTTGGCCTGGTGACTTGATAGAGAGCTTAGCTATACTTTCAGCAGTGTAACTGTAACAGTGTCTGGAATCTGGTCAGTTTCCACGTTAACGACTCACCGACCAGTGCATGGAACGTTAAAAGGGGTGTTACCTTCGGATAGCACCCCAGTATCAAACCAATCATCAAGGAACGATGAACGAAGCATCGCTTTTGCTAACTGCTCAGGGCGGCGCTCCTATTTGCTTATGATTAAATGCGAAAGCTCCGGATCTGAAAGCATCCGTTCCATTTCGGAAAAAATGATCGTTTCCACATCATCTTTAATCTGTTTATAGTTTGCTTGAATAACCTGGGGACTTACATTACGAATGACAGGTAAAGGCTTATGAGCCTGCTGCTGGCGATGAATAGCCTGGTGGTCATTAACAAGGGTGCAGTGGAATGTTTTAAGCTCGATAGGCCGCTCGGGGGTGTCAGCGCACATTCCGACAAACTCACCAGCACTTAAAGCGGCAATCCGCGACGCTGGAATTGCTGCATCGAGCTGTTTAGAGCGGTTTATGGAGGTGTCAGCCCGGTTGATAGAAAGACTGGTCCGGTCCTGGTTGATCCTACCGAAGCGCTCTGAGAGCTGCTTGGCAGTTTCACCAGTAACCTGGCCGCAAATGATATTACCGGTTATGTTCATGACTACATCGGCCAGCTCCCTTCCGTAATCTTTTCTGAGCTGGCTCAGGTCCTGGATACCAAGTGTGGTGGCTACCTTGTTTTGACGTGCGGTTGCAATCAAAGAATCGATGTGATTCAGATACACAGTGGGGAATTCGTCGAAAATCAGGCTGGATTTTAACTTATCTTTTTGATTGACTGCCTTAATCAAGCGCGAAATATAAAGAGAGACCACAGCGCCATAGGTCATGATCTTACCTGGGTTATTGCCCATACAAACGATCTTTGGATGACTGCTGCTATTGATATCCAGGGAGAAATCATTGCCGGAGAGCACGTAGTATAGTGCAGGGGAAGAAAGGCGAGCCATCGAAATCTGCGCCGAAGCGATTTGTCCTTCCAATTGCTGGTTGGCGTGGTGAATGAAAGCGGATATGAACGGGTTGATCAGCACCTGAATCTCCCGCTGTGTCCTAAGCACCGAAAACAGTTTGGCATGCTCTGTTTGCATAAGCTCGACCGCATGCGGTAGCGTACAATACCTGCCATTCTGGTATTTTTTTAGAAACCAGATGATGGCAGTCAAAAAGTTGATCGGAGATTCAACAAAGAAGTCACCCTGGCGGCGTATCCATTCGCGGTTCAGCCCCATCAGAATCGTCCGGGCCGATTCTGCGGCATCTGAAATGTCTGTCATCGAGTCTGGGTCCAGGGGGTTACACCGGTGGGAGCGGGAAAGGTCGTCAAAATTGACATAGTAAAAGGCTTTGGCAACCTGTTCGCTTGCGCGCACTTCCAGCCAGGTGTTGTAGGCAATACTGGTCAGATCATCAAACTTGAAGTCATAAATGAAAGCAGAAAAACCCTTTTTAATGTGCTGGGTGATGATATGGCGGATTACATAATAGGTCTTCCCCGAGCCGGGAGATCCCACCACTAGTATTCCCCGGAAGGGATTGATAAAGTTCACCCAGCTTCGGAGCATTTTGCCATTGTGTTTGTAATGCGCTTTCAGGTTCACTGAATATGGGTTTTCCAATAGATGCTGCTGTTGTGGAAAGCTCTCATTGTCGGCATTGAAGATATCGACAGTAATCTTTTGATGAATAACTCTTGACATCCGGGATCCGCCCCAAAGCGCGAGCAGATAACTAGCCGAGCACCAGATCATATAGCTCATCACGTTGAGCTGATTTGTCTGAGTGATCTGCAAAGCAGCGCAGGAAATGTAATAGCTCACAAGCCCGGTCAAAAGTGCATATACAGGCACGGCCAGTGAGAGCTTTTCATCTTTTCTGCCACGCACGCCTAAAAGAGAAATAAAAAGAAAGATCAGCGCTGCGACCCTGGACTTTTCAAAGCTAGAAAATAGACCCGTCCTAGCGATTTGATCCAAGATTTTGTCGGTAGCATTTCTGGTAAGCCCCCAATGTTCAAAAGCACCATAGCAGAAATAGTAATAGTGTATAAATAGCAGTGCAAGGCTGATGAACCTGCTCATATCGATGATCCGGCGCAGAGCCTGTTCATTTTCTCCGGTGGTAGTAGCCATTTGGTTTCGCTCACAGATGTATGGATATTTGTCTGCTTTTTTTCTTGGGACGCTTTTTTAGCTCCCATGGAAGATAATCGTCCTTGTTTTCGGGCATCATAACCAGTTTGAGAAGGCTCTCATCCTCAGTTGTGCGTGCAATGTGGTCTGTACAGTGCGGACTGGTCGGCTGATGTAGATTCGCTTTTGCAGGCAATGGCCCAGGTAGAGGTGTTAGATAAAGCGCATCCTGTGGCTGGATTGCCGTTGAAAATCCTGTGAAACGCTCCATCATTCTTGCAGGCTGATACTGCCCGCCAAGCCGGCTGGCTGAAAAAGTCCACCGCGTGCGGAAGTCGACAAAGATGATCTCTTCGAGCTCGCCGCTAGGTGATAACGCAAAAACTGGTTTCACACCATCGGCTGAAAGGTGAGCTGTCAGCTCAGAGAAGCTAGGCTTTTGAGCAGACCGCGCCGCGAGATCTATCAAGGCTTTCACACGCTGGTCTGGCTGCGCAAGATCAGCGCTGTTGGCTTTGAAACGCTGATGCAGGTGTGATAGCGTGGGTTTGCCAGCTATATCGCTAGCCTTGATTGGCACACCTGTTTTTCTTCCTTGATCCGAAAGCATCTGATAAACCAGTCCGCTGTGGCGGTGAATCTTTGTGCCTGGTCTACCTGTTTTGGCGACAAGGTTGTAATGTCTGAGCACAGCGTTTAGCTCCAAAAGAGAGCGGTACTTAAAGTGGGGCAGCACCACAGAAAGCACCTGTGAGACGGACTGCATGGCTTGCATCTTGCCGTATTGTAATTTCTGGGCGCTTTCGGCATTTTGTTCTTTAAGATCCCGTCCAGCGGCTTTGGTTAGTTGGAACTGCTTTTCGATGTAGCCTATCGCGTTGTTAGCTAAGGCCAGCCGGGTTGGAAATGCCTGAATACCGGCGCCATCTGCCTTAACGGTGACAGTAACAATATGCACATGGGGGTGCAGCATATCAAGATGCTGATAGACCAGATAAGGCTGCTCACCCATACCGATCTGGTCCATGTATGCCTGAGATATCCCTTTTAGCTTGGGGATGCTCAGCTGGTCGCCAGCATGAAAGGAAAGCACGATATGGAGCGTGCCTTTCTTGCATCTTGCGTTTAGCGCCAGCCGTTTGTGCAAAACATGGACTCGTTGTTTAGCGGTCAGCTCATTTGCTTCACAGGGATAGTTGCCTGCCATGATGCATTCGGCCTGACCGGCCTTGACCTTGTTCTCGTTGTATTGGGCGCAGCGCTTGACCGAGCCGGAAGAGCGGATTATTGCAACCATCTTAAAGCAGCCTTCTTGCTACAAAGGTATATTTGCTGGATTTGACCGGCTATAAGCTGGCGGTCCCTCTGATGTCGGTCAAGCCAACTATCCAGCTGGGGTTGGTTGCTAGCTTTGGCGATCCTGTCGGCCGATAATGCAAGGGCCTCGCTTGCGGTGGCCAGGTGCCTTCTCAACAAGGAAAGCTCTGTGACCAACCCTTCCAGGGACGCATCACGATGGTTGATCGTGATAGGCTCTTGACAGATCAGCTTTCTGATGTATTCGGCTAGGCTTCGGCAGGTAGTTTTCTGGCGCAGCGATTGTAGTTGGTTATATTGCTGGGCGTCAAGAGTAAACCAGATGTTGTACGATGATTTGGAAACGGGTTGCTTCATTGCTTGTAACGTTTAATGATCCTTCGACAGATTTATAGCTCAGATAGAGAGCTCAAAGCCTAAGTTGGGATTAGGTCTTTGCTGGGCCGCGCTTTGGATTGCGACCAGGTACTGATTTAGGTCCTTGTAATTTTGATAAAGTACGCTTTTGTCGGCAAAATGGCCGTTTTCAGCCAGAGCGCGGCTTGTCAGCAGTCTACCTGCCTGATCTTGGTCCAGATACAGCTCGACCCGCTTGATGGTTTGCAGCTCAGGCAATGCTCTGGCAAAGAAGGCTACGGAATTGAGCACAAGATAATTTTCAGCATCTGTGTTTTGTTGATTGAGGGACCTATAAGAGAGAAAATCAAAAAAGCCCTCAAATACGGCGGTCTTCTCAGCTCCCCTCCCAAGGCGGGTAATATCCTTAGGCGAGGTGCTGATTTTACTGTACGGGTTTCGGAGCTCATAACCACCAGAATCATTGGCAAAACCTATGGCGTAATAAGTATTGTCTGCAATTTGGTAGTGTACCTGATGGCAATGCGCCCTGGCGATATCAAGGTCGATAGCCCGCTGTCCAAGGTAGGCGATCAGCGCAGGTTGTTGAAGGGGTTTGACATCGATAACGCTGATTTTGCTCTCCCTGATCTGCTTGTGCTGCGCGGGGATGGGCGGTTGCGCAGCGGGTAGCAAGACAATATCTGCTTTAAAACTATGAAGAAATTCTGCCACAGAGCATTGCCGGTAGCGAATACCAAAATCGATCAGGCTACCGCCCTTACCTTCTCCGAAATCATACCACCTGTTAAGAGCCCTATTGACCTTGAAGGAAGGCGTTTTCTCTTGCCTAAATGGGCTGCGGTACCAGTAATTTATCCCGCTGACCTTGTCTGGTTGTAAACCTAACTTGGAAAGGTAGCTGACCAGATCGGTGTTGCGGACCTTATCGATAAATTCGCTGCTAGCTCCCTTGTCCATATCGCTATTTTTTGGTGATAGCCGCCCAAAATCCCTTCAAGTCAGCGCTAGCTTGCTGATAATCCCTGGTTATGCTGCTGATTTTGCCCAATCGCCAGGCTGTGCTCGTAGTCTTTGCGCTGATCCTGCCCGCGCCCTTGGGTGCTTTCATGGATTTGCCGTCGGGCCGAGTTTTGATCGTAAGCAATGATGGCTTTGAACTGTGGGTTTGCTTCGATGTATAGCCTGTGTTCAATTGCACCTTCAAGCAAGGTTACTTGCTGACGATTACCTTTCCGAAGCGATTCTAGCAGCCAGGCTTTACTTCCGGGATCATCAAGCTCTTTGAGTGGAAGTTTTGAAAGCTGGCCGGCAAGGTCGAAGCCGTAGTTTTGATGATAATATCTTATCGGGAAGTTTCCCGACGCCCCGGACTGCTTGAAGTCAAGGTGAATCCAGGTACGGTATTGCTGGCCGTTCCGGTCCAATAGCTGTTTTTCAACCGAGCGTCCTTGCAGCAGATTAAAGGCCTCTTTAAGGGTTATACTGCCTTGTCGTTGGATGTAGAAGCGTTGATTGAGCTTTTCTGTCTGGTCCTGATTTTGCAGGGTCGCTAAATAACTGTTGAAAAAGTATAGCCCGTTGCCCGGTGACTTTTTAAAATGCAGGGCACTGGATAGTTGATCATTTGAGAACCGGGCCACATGGTGCAGGGCGAACTCGGGCGACTGTTTGTTTATTGCTGATTGCAGTTGTTGATCCAGTCGGTCACCAAAACCGGTGTACTTGATCTGGGCTTTCAGGAATTCAAAGTTTCTGTTGTCCATAGGTTCTGATATTTAAAGGCTCATTCAAAGGGTTGTGAGATTGCGCAGGTCTTTGGCCCGGATATTTATGCGCAGGTTCCTATGAGATTGGGTCTCAAAAATCTGCGCGGATAGGTATTTCCGGCCCTCGAAGCTCTGCTGGGGAAGCACTACGACAACGGTCTGCTGCTGGCCGGTCAAAAGATGCACACTTGAAGGCTGCTGAAAGATCACTGGCAGCTCCACTTGTTGGCTGGATGTTCTTTTTGCGCGTGTTTTATCGCAGCTGAAAAACCGGATAGCTGAAAGCCGGTAATCGCTTTTAGAGCGGTTTTCGATGCTTAGGCGTACAAGTGTCCGCCGACCAATTACATAGATGCCTTCCAGGGTGGCTGACACCCCCTGGTTCGACGTATGCCGATTCAGATTTTGGCGCGACTGTTGGGCCCTGTCAACCTGGTTTTGAATTTCTGCCTGGTTGACGCCGATAATAAGGGCATGTGGTCTTGCTTTGCCAACACTATCGGGTAGGATCACAAGATTTGTCGGAATCTGCCCGCTTTGGCAGCTGACCTGGAAGCTGAGAATTGTTCCGTCCGAGGTCAGAACGATCAGGCTGGTCGGGGCGATACTGTCGGTAGCAGCCTTGACCAGCAACACGTTGTCTGCGCCCGCAGCTTTTTTTGCCAGCAGTTGCTTGCTTCCAAGGTCGACGCTCCGAATTCCGTATGGGAAGCTTATGGCGATAGTCTGCGTACGGTTTACTTTCAGGGGAAGACTTGCTTTATCTGTAAGCTGAAAGTACTGAGCAGCCGACGATGCAGAGCCGGCAAGATAAGCTGCCAGCATCAGGGGAATGCCCCAGGGCGATTTAAATAAATGGTATTTCATGGCAAATTTGATTGATTATCCTTTAAAATAACCTGGTATCCCTCAGAGACACTCACCTGAACAAGCCGCGTTTTGCGCGCAAAAAAACCTTTGGCCATCTGGATGGAAGCGTCAGCAACCTGGGTGCCCAGTGAATTTGTTGCAATATCCAGGTCAAGGCTCTGAAGGTTTTGACCAGCGGCTTGTTTAATTACTGTCCTGGGTAAGGAGCCAGGGATGTAAATGCCTTTTTGACCATCCAGGTCAAAGACGTGCAGATCTACCGGCAGCAACTGGCCATGGTGCTGAATGGAGCTGATATGGATCAACAATCTTTCTCCGGCTAAGGTGGACAGTCCAAAAAGCATCGTGTTTTCCGGGACCACGGTTTGACCCGCTGCCAGCTCGCTGGTCAGTCTAAGCCGTACTAGGGATCCAGTGACCAGTTTCTGGTCACTTTCAATGACCGCCGTCAGCTGCATTTGGGGCTCTTGTGCAGCGGCTTGCAAGGAGAAAAAGCCGCTCTCTGATACTTGCTCAACGGCAAGGGCAGCTGTTTGGCTACCGGCTGCAGTCAGGACGCCTACTGGTGCGGACTCGACAGGATAGCTGGTGTGAAGGGCTGGTAGGCGCCCGGTGCGCTGTGGCAGATTTTGCAGCGATGAGGGGTCCTGTATTTGAAGGATCTTATCGAGCATGCCATCGAGCTTTTCAAGTTCTGGATCCGGCTGCTGCTGCATGGCTTGGTCCTGAGCCTGGCTCATCATCGCCTCCAGGTGATCCAGTTCGGACGGGGCACTGTTTGGCCAAATTTGCGGCGGCGGCTCTAAGGCGGGCTGCTGCGGCACCGATAGCGCCTTTTGGAGCGCATCCAGGCTTTTTTTGACCTTGTGCTCATCCGAATGTGGTGTGCGTTGGGCTGCCGCCATCTTCGATGGGTGAGGGGCGTCAAGTCCTCTTAGTGCAGACGCTGTTGAATCGGTACCGGCAGTGATGGTGCTGCTCAGATAGGGGTCTTTTTTTAACTGCTGGGCTCTCAGCACAGAGTCGCGTTGAGCTTTTCGGTAATAGTCCAGTTTACTCTCTGGGGAAGTTTGTTTCAAAAACGCGTCCGGCAGAGTGGTCAGCAACCCTTCACGGGGTGCTGCCGGCCCTGGGCTCACAGAGATGCTCTTGACCACCAATACATAGTAGATCGCTGTCAAGAAAGGAAGGGCGATCAGGGGCAACCACAAATAAAATCTACGACTATCTTCAACGCCGGTTGGATGGGTCTGCAAGTTCATGTTCTGGTCGGTTTTGATTGGAAATACGGATGCTGTCTTGAATAAATGCTTTTTCAAGGCTGTCTAAATACAGCTCCATCATTAGCTGCCTAAGGGGAGAAGGCCCCACCACCGGTAGGTTGCCGGGGCCATTACCGCGTCCTGCGGTGATTGGGGAGAATAGCGAGCTTCCTGTAAATCCCTGAAAGACGAGGCTACCTGCCGCCGCCAGGCCAGACGCAGCAAAAAGGAGCCAAAATGTTTTGAGTTTTTGTTGCGACTGACGCCTGTAGTGATGATTGAGCCCACTGGCCACACGCCGCTGGATGCGGGCTATTTTTTGAAAGATCAGCCTTGCTGCCTTCCCGGAGGCCGCATGGATTGCCGCTGGTTTTCGGCTGGGTTTGAATCGGTAAAACATAGCTTATCTGGTTTTGATTGCGATATCTTCGTTTTTTAGGGTACGCCATTTTTCAATCAGAAATCCGTGGCTGTTATGTTCGCTTCGGGCGATGTCGCGCAGTTGGCCTGATGTGACCAGGGACCGGCTGACAATGCTTGTAGGGCGAATGATTTTTTGAATCGCGTAGCATTCAAATTGATAAGGCTGCTGATCCGTTTTGAGATGAACACTGTCAATGGAGAGCTCTTGGGAGATATTCGAGGAGATAACCCTTGCATAGAAGCCAGACTCTCGAAGGTCTTCATACTGTTTTTGAGCAGAAGCATCAGCCAGATACAAAGCCTTGGAGATATTAGTGGTGATTAGCTTTTCATCTGGGGCCAGCGTAAAAAACAGCCGATGGAAGGTCTCAATATGATCCTTTGCCTCCACCGAAAAGTTATCCCTTCGCTCAGAGGCATAAGCTTCCAGCACCTTTCCACCGGCAAGCAGATAGACTTTCTGTGCGGAGCGCTCAGCGAGCCGGGTGCTGAAATAAATCGCAACTGAGCACATCAGCAGGCAAGAAATAATTAGAAGAAAGGTGAAGAGCCGGATATGACGGAAGGCCCTTTGGATGTTCTTGGTTTTGGTAAACATAGCCGGTCAGTTTTTAGCGCTTGAAGAATGGACATCAGAACCCGGAAACACTCCGGGCGCAGGAGCGGCCAGTCTAGCCGCTGCGGTAGCCGTGTTGGCAAACAGCGCGGTGACTTTGTATAGCAGTGAGTTAGGCCCACCCGCGTGGATAATATAGCCGGCCACGGAGGGCACCGAAAAATAGCCGACGATGCCAATGATTAAAAAAATCAGGTAAGCCATATCGTGGGCGTTAAAGAAGGTATCACCCGCATCCTGGACCTGCCTGACGTCCATTGCGATCATTTGTTCCTGTATTTTTCCGATGATTGCGCCAAAAATGTTGGCCACCGGTAGCCATAGGTATACGTTGATGTAGCGAGCGATCCAGGCTGTTAGTGTGTATTGAAATCCGTCAAAGACAGCAATCCCAAAGGCAATTGGTCCGATAATAGCCAACACAATCAAATAGAAGGTACGCATGGTGTTGATGCAGAGCGCGGCGGCTTCAAAAATCACCCGTAGGACTTCGCTCAAAGCGGCCTTGATCGAATTGCGAAAGTTATAGGACTGCTTGGCCATGTAGAACTTGATGTCGTTTGCGATGCCATCGCCAAAACCCTCAGAGTAGCTATCGCCGTACATGTACTTCAGCCACTTTTCTCTGTTTCCCCGCGCATCATCGCCGACATACATCTCCCAGAATGCTGAGCTTTTGATGGCATCTTCCTTTTGCTTTAGGAGCGTTTCTATGGCCTTGTTCGAATCAGAGACCATCGAGGCTGTGCCCCGGACCGTCGGTGAAAGAACTGCATTTAAAAGTGAGATTACCGATGGAAAAACAAGGATCGCAAAACCGAGAACAAATGGGCGAAGCAGCGGATAGAAATCGACAGGTTCGGCCGCTGCGATGTGCCGCCAGACCCGGTGGCCTATATACCAGATCGCTCCGAAGGCGGCGATTCCGCGACCCACGCTGATGAGCCTTGAACAAAGCGGCAGCATTTGTTCATAAATTTGATTCAAGACGCTGTTCAAACCCCGGATCTGGGTCTCGTAGCCCTGCGCGAAAGCTACATCCGGCATGATCGCCAGGGCTAAGAAGGTAAATGCACAGATGAGCGCTTTCATGGCGGGCCGATCTGGTGAAGTGCCCTGACTGTTCTCAGCTGCAAGTGTTCCTGACTGCGCTGCGCCAGCAGAAGGCCGTTTTCGCTGTTAAAGCTTCGCAGAAAAGCCAACTTTTCGGTCATGTCCTGGTATATCGCATCGATGATGCTCAGACGCTCCTGATCGGAAGCTCTCAGCTTTCGGGCAGTTAGTACGTCTGTGAGCACATTTAGATTTTTGATGCTTTCTGCCAGCAGCTGTCCATAGACTTTTTCGAGGTAGGTCAGCTCATCGGTAGTGAGTTGTGCCGATGAAAACAGGTGTCTGCTCGCCTGTCGGTATTCGCCTAGGATCGCAAGTTGTAATGCCGCGATATCCTTAATGCGGCCATAATTCTTTACGGCAGGGCTAATTTGCAGCAGTCCTTCTAAAAAGGCCTGGTGAAGTTTAAAATTTCCCTGGGCAATGTCGCGGATCTTATTATAGCCCGCAAAGAGAATGTCGTAGCCCTTCTTGAGCTCCTGCAGGGTCTTGCGAAGCTGGCGCAATTTTTCCAGATTCAGAATCAGCTGGGTGACTTCCTGCGTTTGGGCGCTGAGCCGATAGGGCGCAAAAAACCATATAAGTAGAAGCAGGGTGATTTTTTTCATAGGATGTTTAGTTTTCGCTATGCAGTGCGCGGCTGTTTTCGATGTCCTTTAATTCCAGCTCAGCAATCTGACAGACAAGGCCAGCTTGTTGACGCAGATCTTGCGCAAAAATGTAGTTGGATTCAAACTGCTCATAACAGGCCTGGATGCGGAAGATCCGCTGCTCATCTGTCAGGGCGAGCTGTTTATCCCTGATGGTAGCAAAAAGATCTGCAAGCAGCACTTGACAGTCTTGGTAAAGCGCTCGTATACCTTTATAGAACTGGCTTTTTTGCTCAGGTTTCAGCCCTTCGCAGCTGCTGATCTGATCAGGAAGCTTCTCACAAAGCTCATTGATGCTGCCATGCAAGTCAGTGATGCGCCGAAGGTGGGGAAGAGCCCCAATGTCAGGCTTTACGATGCTAAGGGAATCGAACCGGTTTTTATGCAGACCAAACTCCTGGTTTTTGATCTGATGAATCAGCGCTAGTCCCTCTTTTGCGATCTGGTAGCCATTTTTTGTGAGCTCCAAATAGATTTTAAGCTCGGCGATCTGCTCGCGAAGGTATTGGCGCTGAGTGCTGTTTTGCCGGAACCACTCCTTGAATAGTTGCGCGGACGCGGCTTGGCTCAAAAGGGCCAACCAAGTAGCTAATAGTAAAGTTTTCATCGAAGTATCTGTCAGTGAATTCCGTAGAGCGCTTTGGTTACCCGGGCATCAAATTCGTTTTTTGCCCTGGAAAGGCTTAACATCCTGTTCTCGCGGTTGAACAGGCTGAGCTCATCATAGATCTTATCTGTGGCAGCAGCGGCTTGATTGATGAATTGCAGGCGGCTAACATCTGTCATCTGTGTGGTAAATGATTTGACCACCAGCTCTAAGAGCTCCATGCTTTGGGCGCTCTCTTTGAGCATCCCCCGGTAGATTGTCTGCATTTGAGCGAGCTCCGAAGCGGTAAAATGCTTGTCGTTTCGAAACAGATTCCAGGCCGCCTCATACTCTCTCAAAATCGCGGCCTGTTTGTCTGCAATGGCCTTGATGCGGAAGTAGTTGCTTACAATGGCTTTTACTTTCCGTAATTCCAGGTAGTACTGCTCATACAAATCCCGCTGCTTTTTGACCCAATCTTCGATTTGATCCAGTTTCAGCTTAGCCATCGCGTTTTCCAAAGCCTTTTGCGCGTTTTGAAGCCGGATCTGCCGGTTCTGTCTCCGCTGGACCAGAAGATCCATCGCGCGCACGACCCGTGTGATCGCTTCTTTGATAATCTTGGCCCAGGGGATGGCTGCGTGGGCGTGTTTGCACGGGGTGACGGTAAAAAAAACAAGAAGCGATATCAAGAAAATCCTTTTTGCCATGGCCGTTTGGGTTGATCTTAACTGTTTTTTGTCCGTAGTTCTTCGGCTAATGTTTTGATTCCCAGCTGGATACTTCCCAGTCGTTGGGCATAATCCTGAACTTTGATCTTTTCGGTCTGTTCGGTGGTATAGGTCAGATATTCTTCAAGGCTGACTTCGGTCCGGTAAACTCTGGATAGGGTGCCGCCCAGGCTTATGAATACTTCTTTGTAGCGCAGCAGCGGGTCGTTGGCCTTGTTTACAGAGAGCACCAGCGATTTTTCCTTTTCGGTCAGCCCTAAAAGCTCTTGGATCTGATCAAACTTATTTTGATACTTGGATTGATCCAGCAGAATCTTGCAATCCGAGTTGTTAATAATGGCTTGTTTGACGATTGGAGACGAGATAATGTCTTCAACTTCCTGAGTGACCACCAGCGCTTCTCCAAAAAACTTGCGGACCGTTTTGAACAAGTATTTAATGTATTCTGCCATCCCTTCTCTGGCAATCGCTTTCCAGGCTTCTTCGATTAAAATCACTTTCCTGATGCCTGATAGCTTTCTCATCTTGGATATAAACACCTCCATAATAATGATGGTGACCACCGGAAACAGGATCGGGTGCTCCTTGATGTTATCGAGCTCGAATACAATAAAGCGCTCGGATAAAAGATCAATATTTTCACGAGCATTCAGTAGGTAGTCAAACTCGCCACCCCGGTAGTAGGGCCTGAGAACGTAAAGAAAGTTGGCTAGGTCAAAATCCTTTTCCTTGACTCTGTCCTCAGCAAGCACGGTTGCGAATTCTGAGCAGAAGAATTCATAGAAACTATCAAAGCAAGGAAACACTTTTGTTTGGGCCACATGCTGGTAGTAAAGTGTCAGTGCGTTGGAAAGGGCGACGTATTCAGAGCGAGTAAAACTCTGGTCATCCTTTTTCCAAAGCGCCAGCAGCAGTGTTTTGATGCTTTCCTTCTTTTCTGTGTCCAGCGTATCACCAGTTTGGAGATGGAAGGGATTAAACCGGATCGGTTTTTTTTCTTCGTAGGTAAAGTAGTAGCCTCCCAGCAAATCGCAAAGACCTTTATAGCTGTGGCCCACGTCTACCAGCACGATGTGGGCGCCCGACTCATAATAGCTTCTGACCAAGTGGTTGGTGAAAAAGCTCTTACCACTGCCGGAAGGACCCAAAATAAACTTGTTTCGATTGGTACAGATGCCTTTGCTGACTGGCTCATCAGAGATATCCACCAACACGGGCCTGCCTGTCAGCCGGTCTCCGAGCCTTATTCCGAAGTTACCGTTCGCGGAGCGGTATGGCGCCTCTAAATTCAAAAAACAGGCAGCCTGCTCAGCGAAGGTGTCAAAGGTCTCATTCATTGGGAAGTCTGCTGCGTTCCCCGGTATGCCCGCCCAGAAGATCTGAGGGGCGCCGGTTGTTTCCAGTTTTGCTGATGTATCCAGCTGTGCGAGCGCGGATGATACTGTGCTTTTAAGCTCTTTGACTGCGGTGGAATCTTCGGTCCAAGCCAAAACATTGATGTGCGCTTTTACGGGAAGACGCTGCTCTCGGATGGCTTCGTTCAGGAATTCATTGGTCGCTTCCAGAGCTAGACTATTTTCACGGGCATATAACGCCAGAGATTGAAGCCTGAGTCTTTTGCTCTCCAGCCTCTTGAGAGTTTTCTGACCATCACCTACAAAGACATACTGGTTGTAGATGTGATTGCAATGCAGTAGCTGACCCAAAAGGCTTGCAAATCCAACGCTAAACTTGGTCCTGTCGGTTGAGTAGCGCTCATAAACCGCAGAGGCGCTACAATTCGAAGGCAGTTCAGCGGCATCGGCAATACTGTAAAGGCTGCATTGCCGGTCACCGACTTTTATACCGTAGTTAAAAACGATATCCCGCAGCAGTTTTTCATCTTTGTCGGTGGAAAGAAATGCATACTTTTCAATTAGACCTGCACGCCGCATGTTGCTGAGAAGCTCCTGGTCGCCCAATTGGGTGAGTTTAGCAAAACCGCAGTCGTCTAATATCCTTTTGAACTGGGTCGCGCTATCAAGAAACTCGTCCAATGATGTGCCATGCAGTGTCTGCCGGGG
This sequence comes from uncultured Dyadobacter sp., assembly GCF_946482605.1. The sequence goes on from NZ_CAMLSE010000030.1 coordinate 14,703, forward strand.
GACGATCAAAGGCCGGACAAGATTACAGATCAGTGAATTGGAAAGTTTCCGTTCCTGAGCAGACTTTGTCAACATCAGATAACACTGATGATCCAGGTAAGGACGCCCTTTGAAAAACGCATCACTACTTTCGCTGAGAAAACTCTTGCCTTCTTCCGGCTGGGGTTCGAATCCTTTGGCTACAAACCAATCCTGTTTGCAGAGTACTGTTCCAGGGGTTAGCACCTTGATGGCTTTTACCCAGGTTTGATGAAAAGCTTCATACTGGGCTTCTGAAAGCGTAAAGATTTCGGGAAGCTCTATGCTGAAAGCAATCGTTACATCGCCTTGGTTGGAAAGGATCATATCGTGCTCCACATCCAGAATTGGTAAGTTTTCGTTAAGCAGGCGCTCCATTTCTCGTCTTTGGATTAATGAACTTTGATCTTGATGTTGCTTTGATCACTTTGGGAATCCGCCTTGCGGCCAGCGCCTTTAGTAAACCATGTTCGCCATAAGTAGTGCTGAGATGATAGACACCGATCATCGAAATCGTTGCCAGAAAAATGGTTACCACAAGGCATACATAAGTGTTGATTCCCGCTAAATACATTAGCGCATAAAAGATCAACTGGCCTAGCATTGTCGCTGCCATATACCATATGTACTGAGCTTTAAGACCCCGGAAGATGATGCTTCTATTGATTCCTTTATTGATAGGGTATATCTTGGCCATGGTGTATTAGTGGTTACCATCGTCTGTATACGCGGGTTCTTACAGACCAAAGAACGACTGCAGGACCGTAGCTACGACCACCAGAAAAATGCAGCTCCCAAACCATGCTGCGGCGACTTTTCCTGTATCTTGGTCACCCGCATTCCACTTTTGAAATACTTTCACAGCGCCAACCAGGCCAAGCACCGCGCCAATGGCGTACATCAGGTTAGTCCCTGGCTCAAAATAGGAGCGGACCTGTGAATCGGCCTCCTGGATGCCGGCTGCCCCGTCCTGAGCCATTGCCTGGATTCTTTGAAGAACCAGTAGCGTCACCACACCTAAGAGCTTTTTGTTAATCTGAAAATTGGTTAGCGTTTTCATATTAGTTTGGTTTATGGTTAAATATTTGTTGAATTGGTCTGAAAGGTTGCTTTGTGGTCCCTGCGCCCATTAAGCGCAGGGTACCTCAAAGCAGGCTCCGTTGATCTACTGTTTCCATATTTCAACTAGGTCAGCCGTGCTTAGATGCATGGAGCCATATTTTGCACACTCGGTTTGGATGTGCTCATTGACAGATGTTTGAAAGGCAGTGCCGATCAAGCTATGTTGACTTTTTAGTGTTAGTTGCAAAAGCAGGACTAGCTCTTCTTTGTCGTAGTCCTTTAGATAGGCTTCTTCTACCGCTTGATTTAGATCATTCCTGAGCTGTTGAAGCCCGCCGGGGAATTCATCAAAAGGCCCTTGTGCTGGGCCGTCCAGATCCGTGGTGGTATATGAATTCTGCGCCACCAGATGCGAAGCGGAGGTCGGTAGAAGCGCAGGATCAGCAAGGTCTTGTTGGCTGTCAAGCTCCTGGGAGCGCCTGACTATGATCCTGGCGGGGCCATGTTGAAAAGCTGATTTTATTCCTATTCGCGTCCATAGGTCGCGGCCATAAAACCTGAGGCCGACAAACAAATAGTACCCTACCAGCAGAGCGGAGAGCACACCTAGGTAGCTTCCCCAAGGATTAGAAGTGAACATAGCACGTTGATTTTAATTTGACGCTGGACCCGTCCAACTGATCTGTGGATCTGATCTGCCGTTGATTTAATTTGATGCTTGCAAAGTAATGGCGTGCTATGATGCTGGGAAAGCGCAACAAAAGTTGTCACCCCATTGCGCCCCTCTATGGTAAACTTGTAACACGCTTATTACTAGGTAATTAGTCCGAGAAAAAAAATAAAAGAAACTGAAAATTTCGACTTTTTCAGCCAAAAGCTGCTCCGTTAGTTTTTTTGTAACAATCTTATAATGAGACATATATAAATATGTCCTCCAAAACTGGGCCAGTTTTAGCGAGATTTTAGGCCATTTGCGACCAATTTTGACGGAAAAACAGTCAATTGTGTGAGATTTTTGGACCCAAATTACTCCATTGTTCGCAGTGGGGTATATACGTTTGCCGAAAATTTGGTTGCGAGCGAAGTTTACACAACAGCTAAGAACTACGACGATGGCGCAATCCTGTGGAAAGCAGCTATCAAAACAGAGCTTTGATAATGACAGACTTTGATAATCAAGGATGAAGTCTAGAGGCAGTAGGTTTGATCATGAAATGCGGACTGCTTAGTGACAGTAGAAGGGCTGATAGTCAAATACTATATTAGTTAATGTATTCAGATTTTCGGCTTCTAATGTCAAGTTAAGAGTCATAAGAATACACGCGGCGTTACCCAACACAGGAATTACTTATGCAGCTGTGGCGCTGGCCGATGGTTTAGGTAAGGGTAAATCCGATCGGATTATTGACGTGGATTTGCGTCTTAAGTCAGGCCAAGCTTTTGTAGGTTTAGAGATAGATATTCGACTCTTACCAGTATATTTCAACTAGCTTCTTGATGATGAGACTAGCTGAACGCTTTTTCGCGATTGTGGCGCTTGTTAAAACATTTGCTGAGTGGCCAATGGAGTTGAAGGAGCAAGTGCGGTGCTGGTTCCTACCGATGTTGTAATTACCTGAATGGATAGAAAGGCTATATTTTTCATTGTAGCGGGTAGCGTCAATTTTTTTCATGGGTCGAATAGCCGTTGAGAGATGAGATTTAGATCAACATTTTCTAATCTTGATGTTCATTTTTTTATTCCCGCAACGATCTCTTCCAAATTGGTGATTAGCTTTCGTTGAACTACCAACAACTCTTCCTGTGAAGATAGTAACTTGGTTGCTTGTTCAAGCTTCTCGTTTAAATATACCATCTCAGACTCCATAGTTGAAAACTGCTGGAGCTTAAATCTTTCCAAATCTGAATACTCATAAAAGTGCGCGAAGAAGTCGTGATCAAGTGCGACGGAGATTTCTCTCAAAAGGTCAGTATCAATAGTTGCTCTCCTGTAGATGCTAGCGACTCCCTGCTTTGTCCTATTAATTTTTTCCCCTAGCGCCTTCTGAGAGATACCCTTGCTCTCGGCAACACGTTTTATGATTTGTCCGATACTTTCTGCCATAAAGCAAATATTTCACCTGGCAGACTCATAAGTCCATTTTTTATGTATTTGAATATTTGTCTTTTGTATCTAAATATTTGACTTTTGATATTGAATGTCATATCTTTGAGAAGTAGTGTATTATACTCATACAATATGTCTTAGCACAATCTGTTGTGGAGCTCATATCTAGCTAATACTAGTTACTGTTTTCTTGGCTTAACAAATTGCTTCTGGCCGCACCTGCCAAATTGTCGAATCCAGAAGTGACGAGTGAAGCCCTGCGTCCGCATTTGTATATTTTTGCAAATGAAAAGGCGCAGGATGCTCACTCGCTATGTTCCAACCCTGGCAGGTGCGGATGGCGAGAAGAGGCCTGCGCCTTTTTCTATCCTAGGAATGATATAGTCGTATCTAACATAATTCAAGTTAATTATGAACCGGCACCCGAACTTCATTTTTCAGCTTATTATTCGAAAACCTGCATGAAATTATTGCAAGGGCGATCAGTTAATTAGCAACAATCCGCTATTGCTAGCTTCCTTTTTTCACTCCTTAATCCACAGTTACAATGAAGCCACTTTATTGTTCCCTGGGCGTAGTATGTCGTTACATCGCCTACTTGCTTTTCGTTTATTTATTGCTGTGCGCGTGGAGACCTGCGCGAGGCCAGACGACTAACTATCGTCTGTATGGCCAAGTCATTTCTGCGGATGGTGAGGAGCCGCTAATAGGGGCTAGCGTGTTGCTGAAGGGTACAACTAATGGTGCGACTACCGACAAAGGCGGGCACTTCACCGTATCAACTAGTGACAATAAAGTAGTCCTGACGGTTTCGTTTATCGGGTACCGTTCACTGGATACCCTTTTGATGCTTCCGTTACAATCAAAACTGTCGCTAAGATTAGCCCAGGATCCGGGTATGCTTGAAGAGGTCAAGGTTTCAACCGGATATTGGGAGACCTCTAAAAGATTAAGTACTGGCAACATCAGCAAAATCACAGCTGATGTCATCGAGAAGCAACCGGTTACAAGTGTACTGGCGGCATTGTCTGGAAGGATGCCCGGCGTTTTCGTGCAAACTGAAAACGGCCTACCCGGAGGCGGTATAAAAGTCCAAATCCGGGGCCGGGGATCTATTACTGCGGGAACCGACCCGCTCTATATCGTCAATGGTGTACCTTTTATATCGACTGCACTAAACACCATCAGTTCAAATTTTCAGAATATAAATGGACCGGTCAGCCCCTTAAATTCCATTCCGCCAGCCGATATCGAATCCATCGAAGTCCTCAAAGACGCCGATGCAACGGCTCTGTATGGCTCCCGCGGGGCAAATGGTGTGGTTCTGATTCGAACAAAAAGAGGGAATTCCAATAAAACCCAAGTCTCTCTGAATACATATTTTGGAAGCAGTCAGGTTACGGCCTTTTTGAGAACGCTGGCCTTGCCAGAGTATCTCGCCTTACGAAAGGAAGCATTTGCAAACGATGCCGTTGAGCCAACAAAAGTAAATGCTCCGGATTTGACTGTTTGGGACCCATCGTTAGCAACCGATTGGAGCAAGGAGCTTCTGGGTAATAAAGCGCATGTCACCGATACACAGCTCTCTGTCGGAGGAGGAAGTCAACACACCCACTTTAGGGTGGGAGTTAATTATAGAAAAGAGGGCTCGGTCCTGCCAGGAGACCATAGCTACTGGCGGAATGGTGGTCAGATAAACCTGGACCACGAAAGCTCGGACGAAAAGCTGACCCTGCAGGCAATGGCTAGCTTCACGGCAGATCAAAATAATCTGATACGTTCCATCGACTATGCAGGAACGTTGCTGTTGCCACCAAACTATCCAGTGTATAACCCTGATGGAAGCTATAACTGGACATTGAATAACCCGATTGCCATGCTTGGTCAGAAGTCGGAGAGCAGAACACAAAACCTGAACACGCAGACCACATTCAGCTATGCTATTTCCAAAGGATTGAGTATGCGGGTAAACCTGGGCTACAATCAAATTCAAATGAAAATGTACTCCTCGCTGCCAGCATCCTCTCAAAATCCAGCTAATGGGCCTGTAAGTAGTGCCAGTTTCGGAAACAATGCCAGCCAAACCATGCTGGCAGAGCCGCAAATGGAATACCAGACACGGTGGGGGAAAACCAAATTAACGATGTTGACAGGCGCTTCTTGGCAAAAAATGACAATGGAAGGCTCGGCTATCACGGCAAGGGACTTCACCAACGAACAGATGATGGAGAATCTGGGCGCAGCCGGAACCATTAGTAGTAAGTCCACCAATTTCTCTGCGTACAAATATGCAGCGCTTTTCGGAAGGCTGGCTGCGGATCACCTAGGCAAGTATCTGCTTTCGGCCACTTTTCGCAGAGATGGATCTTCTAGATTCGGTCCAGGAAATCAGTTTGGCAATTTCGGAGCAATTGCGGCCGCCTGGATTTTTTCCGAAGAAAACGCCCTGAGAAACGTGCTGCCGGCTCTTTCATTTGGTAAGCTCCGAGCAAGCTACGGGATAACAGGAAATGACCAGATCAGCAACTACCAGTACCTTTCAAGCTATGCTTCTTACTATGCCTATGAGCAGATGCCGGCACTTTCTCCGGCCACGGTCGCCAATTCGCGTTTCGGCTGGGAGTCGACAAGAAAACTGGAAGCAGGGATGAACCTTGGCTTTTTGAACAGCCGTCTTGAAGTTGATGTGACTTACTTTTCGCACAAAAGTGATAATCAGCTTATTGGATATCCCCTCCCTTATATGAGCGGCCCCTTCGGTACCTATCAAGCTAACTTTCCAGGGATTGTAAGAAATACCGGCCTTGAAATAGAGCTAAATACCCTGAATATCAAAGGAAGGAATTTTAGCTGGAAGAGCGGTTTCAACCTGACTGCCCTCAGGAACAGGTTAGTAGAATTTCCGGGGCTGGCAAGCTCATCGTATGCGAATATATATGAAATCGGAGAGGATCTGAGCATTATAAAGGGCTACCGTTTTACAGACGTAAACCCAGATAATGGCACCGCACAGTTTGAGGATATTAACCAGGATGGGCTGCTCACATTCGCAGGTGACCGTGTAGGAATAGGAAAATCGAGCCCTGACTTTTATGGTGGCTTTTCGAACACTTTTACCTATAGTGGATTTCAGCTGGACGTATTCTTACAATTTGTTAAACAGCAGGTTCAGATCAATCCTTTTCCCTTTTTGACGCCAGGTGCAATAGGCAATGTTTCTGACCAGGTGATGGGCCGCTGGCGGCAAGCCGGTGATCTTACTGCTATTCAGCGAGCGGCAGCCGTTGCCGGTACGCCTGCTTGGACTGCCAGAAACAACATTGCAAATTCGAGTGCCAGTGTGATGGATGGATCCTATATCAGGGGCAAGAACATTTCATTGAGTTATACGCTGCCAGGTACGTTCTGCGAAAAGCTAAAATTAACGCGCTGCCATTTGTTTGTTCAGGGTCAAAACCTGTTTGTCCTTACGTTCAATTCCAGGCTTGCCGGGCTTGACCCGGAAACCATTAGAGGATCAGCCATCACAATTCCTCCTATGCGCTCCTGGGCCGTTGGAGTAAACCTCTCACTATAAACTGTTTTCGAAATGCTCTTACAATCTATATTCCGTCAAGTCGTAATCTGTTTAATATTGGGATTGACATCCTGCGAGCAGCTCATCCAGACCGATCCCCCCAAAACGCTTGTTTCATCAGAAATTTTGCTTTCGGATCCGTCCTTGCTCGAATCCGCCTTATTGGGCTGCTACTATTCGTTGGACTTCGAAGGAGGCTTTATTCCTTACATTGGTTTGTATGCCGATGAGCTTTCCTCCTCCTCCTCTTCAAGTTCTATCCCTGAATTTAGCGCAAGCTCATTGAGTGCCAACACAAATACTGGAAACTATGCGGTTTGGAAAAGTCTTTACTCGGTCATCTACCAGACCAATGTCATCATTGAAAAGGTGGCATCATCTTCAACGAATGGTGATACGCTATTGACACGATTTGTGGCTGAGGCAAAGTTCCTAAGGGCGCTAAGCTATTTTTATCTAGTTAATATTTGGGGGGATGTACCTATTTTAACCACTGCTGATGTAGGTATTACTTCAAGACAGCCCAGAGATCCGGTTAGCGCGGTTTACTCTCATCTTATTCAGGATTTACTGGATGCTCAGAATGAACTTCCGTCTATCTATCCAACGGGCAAAAAAACCAGGGCGACCCGATTTGCCGCAACTGCACTGCTGGCCAGGGCATACCTTTATACGGGATTGTGGGAAAAAGCGCAGGCCAGCGCCTCTCTGGTCATAGATTCGGGCTTGTACACCGCTGCCGGCAAGCTTCCGGCCTTGGAGAAAACCTTCGATGCCAGCAGCATCGAAGCTATCTTTCATATTTGGAACGCTGCCGGCTACACAGCCGTCGGTAATATGCTACTTCCAGATTCACCAACAACGGTGCCGACATATTATTTGTCAGCAGGTTTGTTGGATGCATTTGAAAAAGGGGATTTGCGTAAGCTTTCTTGGGTGAGCGCTAGCGTAGTGAACGGCAGAAACTACTTCTTCCCATTTAAATACAAAGTCAAAAATAGTGGAGCGGTCTCTGAGTATTCTGTAATGCTTAGAGTATCTGAGCAGTACCTGATACGTGCCCAGGCGCGGGCAAATCTGAATAATCTCACCGGCGCTATCCAGGATTTAAATGTGGTCAGGGAAAGAAGTGGTCTGACTATGGTTTCCCAAGCGGCCAAAGAGCCGTTATTGGATGCGATTGCAAAGGAGAGAAGGGTGGAGTTGTTCTGTGAGAACGCTCACCGCTTCTTTGATCTGAAACGCAGCGGCCGGATCGATGCAGTGATGTCACCACTGAAAGCAACCTGGCAGAGCAAGGCTGCACTTTTTCCCATTCCCTTGGAGGAGCTAAGGCTCAATTCCGCATTAACACAAAATCCAAGCTATAACTAAATATATGTGTTATGAAAAGATCTTATTTTCAAGCCAGTCTTTTACTTGTTGTTTTATTTCTATCGGTTTCGCACTGTATTTGCCATGCGCAAGCTGGGCAAGGATTGGGCATCGGGGATCAGATTCCTGGCGATCTGGTGGCGCCCGAAGTTTATGATCGAAATTTGCCAGTAAAACTTGCCGATATGCATGGCGACAAATTGTTGCTGATCGATTTCTGGGCAACTTGGTGTGGACCCTGTGTAAAGGGATTGCCAGAGCTGGACTTACTTCGAACTAAATTCAAGGAAAAGCTCTCGGTTATTTCTGTAACCTATGAACCCAAAGAGAAGGTGAGCCAATTCTTTGGTCGGCACCCCAAACTCGCAGGTTTGTCATTTCCTTTTGTCGTCAATGACAAGGCTCTTTCCACGCTTTTTCCACATCAAATGGTTCCGCATGTTGTATGGATTAGTGCATCAGGTAAAGTGGTGGCAATCACCGGAAAAGACGATGTGACGGCCATTAACATCCAAAAAATGCTTGACAATACCACATCCGGAATCAGAGAAAAACATGACTTGATCGATTTTGATTTTCAGAGTCCGTTGACAGCCGACCATAGTGAGAAGCTTTACTCTTCCTTGCTTGTTAGGACTATACCAGGCATTGGATCTAGGGGGTATACCGAGGCCAATGAGCAGGGGCTTCCACCGATGCTCAGTCTTTTGAGAGGTAAACTGTTGGTTAGACGACTCACCAGGTTTAACAGCAGGATTGCCAGCTTATTCATAAATGCAGGATTTGAAGGCAAGCTTTCGAGTGTGAACCGGTCACGTATGGTGTTAGAAGTCAAGGATTCCAGCAGCTTTTTTCCCCCTGCGGAACTAAGCCATTCCAAATACAGCAGCTACCCGCAATGGAAGGATGAAAATCTTTATTGCTACGAACTATCAGTTCCTGATCATCTACCGGCCAGTAAGTTCTATGAGTGTATGCTTGATGATTTGAATAGGTATTTCCCCTTTCAGGCTGCTATCGAGAAAAGACAGATGCCGTGTTATGTCTTGACCTGGAAGGGAGGCTCGGAGAATGTCCCGTATTCTTCGAAAGTTAATGCAAATATATCCGGCAAGTTTAATCTAATTGAAGGCTTTGAGGCTATGACAGTTCAGGAAATAGTCGACTTCATGAATTTTGATCAGCAGGGGCCTCCCGTGCTAAATGAAACAGGAATCCAAGGACTGATTAATCTCCCGATTCGCTATGATTTCGATAGTGAAAAATCGGAGCTGAATTTTATCCAGCTGCAAAACAATTTTAGAAAATTAGGATTTGAGCTGAGCAAGGTTGAGCGTCCGATCCAGGTTTTAGTCGTTCGAGATAAATCATAGAAGTCAATAAGAAGTCTTCAAGATCAGCAAGCGTAGGACCTTTGTGGCTTTGGGATCTGCTAGCAGATTCCGATCCGGACAAGCTTTTCACGAATTTATGATGACTCATTCTGGCAGGCAGGTATCAAATACCACGTCAGACGTGTTAAGATCCAGTGGAGCTAATCAAAAAAGTGTGGGAGATCCACGCCGCCATCCCGGAGCACTTTGTGAAAAGGGCAACGTCTGCCGATCTGAAATGAATTTATGATGTTAGTTGTCGCTTACTAGCATCGACTTAACTTAACCTTGTTGTATCAGATAAGTAAAGAGCTCTTCAACACTCAAATCTTCATCCAGATTGGCCAATGGATCCCAAAGGGGAAGAACTCAAAGTTCTTGCGCTCTGCCGTGGAGGCGTTGTAAAGCTTAGCAAACCCTTCAGGCGGCATACTTCGCTCTTCATTTGATCCTGTCCGGATAGAGATGTAATCGGCCCGAAGCAGATAGCTTTTATGCCATTCTTCATACTATACTGTTCCAATTCGGATTTGATAATTTCCCATACGTTCCTCGGGTTAGCTGCGATCAATTGTCCTTTTGCCTTACTGGATCTCGCCTATTTGACTTTGTCTTGGGAGAAGGGCTGTAAGAGCCGCCTTTTACTTTTTTGAGTCATTCATCATTCAACTGGGTAGATTTAGCCGAACTGACCTCCGTCGCACAGTGTCGCCGAAAAGGGGATCCTGATAAAAAAGTATGCAGTGGCTTTAAGTATATTATATCAAAATGCGTGTGTAAAACTTTTTCAAGACGAACATTGACAAGAATGACTGCCAAAGAGATACAGGCACAGTTAATAAAAACCTTCTTGAAGCCAACTTTAAAGAGCTTTGACTACTAGACTAGTGGACAGACCTGGTGGCAAGATAAGGGAGACTTCTTCACACTAATTAATCTATAAAATTTCTCTTGGAACAATAAGGGTAGTGTCGACTTCTGTTTCAATATCGGGATTGTATTGAAAGTCACAATGAAGGATTTAGAGAAGGAAATCCTGAATCTGATGCCCTACAGTTTATTTAAGAGAGGGTTATTTCCTATCTCCCAATAGGTCTATGCACGAATTTAGGAACAAAAATGGTTATACGGTAAACGAGCAAACAGATTTGCATCCTTTTATAAATGAGCTTAGCATAGATTTCATTGATCACATATTGCCAGGTTTAGGAAAACTAAACTCAATTCAAAGTTGTGTTGACAGCTTTGGCAACGTGCTATTTTGGGGCGAACACCTGAAAAAAGTGATCAAGAGTAATAACCTGTTGCAGTAGAAGAGGAAATGTCTCAGGAACTGAGTATTAATTAGGGACGGCCTATCATCATTGTTCGGATATGGGCAATACGGCAGGCAGGTCTAGGAATAACCCACCAAGGTTTGACACAATTCCGCCTATCCATATTACCCGCACACAAAAATATGATTCGAAACCACAACTTAAGGCTTTTTATGCTAAAAGTGTAAAGACAGAGAGTCTTTGTATCCGGAGAGGTTGCGTCAACTTGTGGCAGAAATAGTTAGGTTAATTTTTTCTCAGGGTAATTCGATGCCACGGAATAATTTATTGGTGTGGCAGACAGTTTACTGACAACCTGTTGACATGTTAAGGTGAGCATTGGCGCTTTACTACGATTTTATCTGTTAATATCAGCCAGAGTCCGGGTTGTACTGCCTTAGCTAAGGCAGTTAAAGACGCCACAAGATAGGTCGCACAATTATGTTGGAGATGCTGCAACAAACGACAATAGGGAATGTATCCCGTTTAATTCAGGCTAAACTGTAAGCTTCCCCGCATGCGGGGAAGCTTACAACAGGAATAGTTACCTATTGGAATTAAACTTGATTCAAAAACAATTCACATCCTCGATTCTGCAAACGCAGGATCTTGAACGCCAACGGATCGCCGCCGACCTGCATGACGATCTGGGCGGCACGCTGGCGACAATCGAGAGAAATATCAGCGATCTGATCGCAGCAGCGACAACCCCTTAAATCCTCCGGAAATTTGAAGGCCTAGCGCCTCTGATTCAAAAAAGTAGTAACGACCTGCGCAGAATATCGCATAATCTGATGCCACCGGAGTTTGAGAGGATCGGATTGTCCGGTTCGTTATCGCAGCTTATTGTTGCCTTACCGCATGCTTCGACCAAATTCGAATTCCTGTGTTCCGGGACCGAACAAAGAATGGGAAAGGACATCCAGCTGAATGCTTACCGGATCGTGTCGGAGCTTAATCAAAACATTCTCAAACATGCTCATGCCAGACGTGCCGCAGTTCAGCTCATCTACTTCAACGACATGTTACGAGTTCTGGTGGAGGATGATGGAATTGGTAGCAACATCGATGGCCTCGATCCACACCCACCTGGAATGGGTCTGAAAAATTGTATGCTGAGAGCTGACTATCTTGGTGCAAAACCAGCGGCAAAGGTTCTTGGATCGTCCTGGACATTCCTTATCATTCCCACGCACGCCGGGATATCAGCAAAAGCCAGGTTATGTGATTGGTATTTCGGAGAATTTTGGCTTTATCCAGTTTTGGGTCAAAAGCGTCATGTTTACGACCCAATCGACAGATACGAACGAATAGAATTTTTGATAAGCAAAATGTCAAGACACCCTAAACTACACATTCATTTCCCAGACCTCACATGCGATTGCCCGGTTCTAGTGAGCACATCAATCTTGCCAAAAATGCTCACCGAATTGCTCACCAGAATTTGCAGATTTTTGAAATTTACTTCGAATTTGACATTGATAGTCAGATAGTTAAAATGATACAAAACGGAAATAGCGGAGATCTCACTCCGCTATTGTATGTAGTCAAACAAACTAGGAGATGAGCTTAGAGTGTATTTTCAGTTTTATTAAGCTATTAATTTTTGGTTTAGATACTGGATTTTGCGCTGTTTCAAGTTCTGACTTTTGATCTGCTCTCTTCTTTTCAACATGAACTCGCCCCGTTCAAAATAGGCGTCAGCGGGTGTCAGGTTGTTCAAGGACTCGTGGTACCGCTGGTTGTTATAGCGTTCTACAAGTGGGCCAATTGCTTCCCTTAGCTGGTCTGGATGGAAGAAATTTTCAAGCTTGACGACATTTTTCATCGTCCTGAGATAGCGCGCAATTTTCCCCTGGGTCTGCGGATGAGCCGGTCTGCCGTGCACCTGCTGGATTTGAAGCGCATTTTTTAGATAATCACCGAACTCACTGGATATGTAACACGCCCCTTATCTGAGAGCAGCTTGGGTTTAGCTTAGGTTTTAATGCGCGCTTTTTTCACAGCAAGTTCGACGGTCCTTTTCACATCTTCAGACTTCATGCTGCTGCATAGTTCCCAGTGAATGATGTACCGGCTATATTCGCCATGGTTCCGGGTGATTACAGAAATATGTTGGCGAGCATTGATGAGCAAAAAAACTTTGTAACTCTATGTTACAGTGGTTTTGATAGAATGTCAATGAATGTAGGGGAATGACATAATGGTGGCCCCGGCCTTGATTGAACTATCTTTGTAACCTATTGATTATCAACGGAAATAAAGCCTCGGAAGTACGTAGATGCCCCATGCATGCCTCTCATTTTTTTGATTTCGGAAAATCAATGGCTGAGACGGCATTAGTCGAGTCGGTAAACAGGTGTGCCAAGTAGGTGGACGCTAGGTCAATCAAATTGGAACTTTATTCTATTGATAGTATTGCGGGAAATTGAAGGGATCTATCCCAGTTGCCCCAATATAGCCCCGGAAATACTAAATCTTAAGATAGGTCAGGCTAATTGGTAATTAAACGTGCTAACATCGATTGATGGTGCGTAGCTCTTCTTACATAATAAGAGAATGGTCAGATATAGAACATGACACTAAACACACGATTATCAATCAGGAAACATATATACAGACAAACTTAATGGAGCTAGGTGGAACACATTAAAAAATCGAAAAGAAAGAAGCGCGGTTCGTAACAATAATTTGTTTTGAAACAATTCAAAAGTGAATCTACTTTTGAGTGACAAATATTTCTACGAACGGCCGCGTAGTATTTTTTTTCATTTCGTTTTACAAAACTTCTCAACCAAATGTTCAAAAAAATAGTAATTCTAATAGCAATAGTTATAGCAACCTCGTGCTCAACTGAAAAACGCGAGATTGATAATTTCGTTGCAAACACGCTGACGAAAGACGAGGCCAAAAAATGGTTTGACGAGAATTCCGGGTACAGAGTGAAGCTTAGTTCCCGGGAAAAGAGAAACAGGTTTGACAATTTGAAACCACTATGGGATGCAGCAAAAGAAGGCCGAGCAAAAAATGGCGAGCCATATGTCGAGATCCCGTTGACCTATACAACAAATGTCCAGGTGCTCTATAAAATTGGGGGTAAAATACCTGGCAAAGATTCGACGACGCTTTCGTTACTTCCAGATTTGAAGCTTGTTATTTACGAGCGAAACGGAAAGAAGAAAGAAAATATAAAGGAGATTCGTTTTGACGCTGATTACTTGACGAAATCTAGGAACGGGCAACAGGTCAAGGGCTTTACCGGTCGGATATTTCTTTGGAGTTGGACAGATGAGTTGGTAGGCGGCGAGGTTTATCAGAACGGGGAAAGGACTAGAGTTATTAAACCGTTGGCCAACAACTCGGGTGCTCGAACTAGTACAACTTGCATGGAGTATGTAGATTGTACCTGGTCCGCTTCATGCCAGGAAGGAACCGAGACATGGGATCCATATTGGGGCTGGGGTGCCCCGCCGGTTGCAATAAGTACGTCTACATCGAATCAAGGACGTAATTGCCTATTTCCAATGTATCCACCATCCTATAGCGGTAGCTGCACAGCTTGGGAATTAACTGGAACTTACGGACGTCAAGAGTGCTGGCCAGATGGTGATTCAGGAGGTGATACAGGGAGTGGAGGCGAACCGGTTGATTCGTTCACCGGTTTCCCAAATAATCCTTTAAACGGCCAAAAATTTACTTATACGAACCCAAGTGGTTACGCTACCACTTTTACCTACAACCAACGGTTTAAGGCTTGGATGCTACCCGAAGTATCGTCGCTGGCACAACGTGGGGGTACTTTTAGCATGAATTCAACGACGATCTTCCCCGGGCAAGTCTTAAGTGCTATCGCAGTTCCGGCGCTCGCTGAGCCGACACCGGTCGGCGAAATCGTTTTAGCGGCTGCTACGGTTGTCTACGCAGGTATCTATATATTTGACCAAATTGCTTACATCAATTACCTTAGAGGTCAAACCACGAGGGAGCATTGCATTTTGATGTTCACGCGTTGTGTCACAAATAAGCCCAATTTACCTTGCAGCACCTGTCTGCAATATTGCAATACTCAGGGAGAGTGGGATTTCGTCAACTGCCCAAATATTGCTCAACCCTAATCAAAATAGCGCTATTTTATTGTAGAAAAATATGAATTCAAACCAAATGAAGTTCGATCAGCTAATGGTCGAAATATATGGCAGTAACTTTGAAAATGCAGACGAGAAAATCCTCGCATTCGAAAAAGTTGTCCCTAGTAGGGAGATAGAAGCTGATTTTAATCTTCGGCAGATGTTTGACTATTTGAAAGTCCAAGTCCTCGAGTATCAGGGGGATGCCCAGAAGGCATTAGATTTAGCAATTAAGGTCTGGAAAAGATATTCGCCAGTGCATCATAGTTACATAACAACAGGTCTGCATATTGTCCAGCTAATGAGTCTACTCGGTATGCTAGATGAAGCAAGTAAGTTCGTTGAAGAAGCCATATTGAATATTTCGGCGGATGAATTAAAAAGTATTAGTCCGATAGCAGTCTTGAAAATGCTGCCAGCCTATAAACCTTCGAATGATCGGGATGTCGATAAGGCAACAGCAATTATATCGCATATCGAGGCAAAGCTTGAGTTAATAGTGGATTTCGATAGAGTTCGATTTGCACAATCGCTGGCGGAAGTCGCAAATTTGGTAAGTCAAGAGGGGAAGCAACTCACTGAGCTCTTGGCGACTAGTGGGAGCCGAAGCCAAAAGGAAAATAGTGAAGTGTTTGAGCATTTTCTGGCAACTTCCAGGGTCGGGATTTATAGAAATGAAGCGAAAAATTTCTTAGAATCCAGCGTAAGCTGATTATTCAGGTGCCAGCATCGAAAAGGATTGTTGGCTCGGGATTAGATAGAATTGCTAATTTGGAAAAGTCATTTCTAATGGGAATGGCTTTTCTTCCTTTATATCCCTTGGCTACCTGTCGCAGAGATTTAGGCAATCGCTACAATATCGTGGCCCAATGATCGGGAAATTGCTGATGACCGGATGAGTTTTCGGTGTAAGTGAAGAACCTGCGGCATCGTTTTGGACAACAAGGCCATTCGAAAAGTCGGTAGAGCCGTTATTCGCTGAAGGTCAAAAAGTCTATCAAGTGTCCACCTGAAACGTTTTCAAGCCAATAGTCGCGTAGCTAAAAATATGTAGAGCGACAAAGATTCGAAAAAAGAATTGGTATTCACTGGCTCACTAAACTACCTAAAAGTATCAAATCATCATATAGACGGTTCGATATTTGAACCAGCGGGATTGCGGTCAAAATCAAAACATTTTGAGCATTGGACCTATCAGCGAACAGGCATATCAATTATCGTGGTACGGGCAGATAACCCGTGCACGCCGTTTATTCATTTTAAATGGCTGAAAGTTTGCTGAAGTGGTACTTATGCTGTAAGAAAATGGCTGCTTCAAACTACATTTTTGTCGGTGAGATTGAACATTTCGATATTGATGACTATGTAGCGCATCTTGGATGGATCGGACGTGGCGTGAACTATCTGAAAATCTATACGCAACCCGGGACGTCCTTGTTTTGCCTTCACGACGAAATCCAGGACAGGATGTATGTGGATATTCCGGAGCAAAGAGGGTTCTTCGTCACTTTTGATGACAAAACATAATTAAAAATTACACAATTATTTGGCTACGTAGCCAACCTGCCTCTTGAATTCTACTCCAATTCTGTCTAAAAGCTTATAAATCTGGGAGCTTCTATATTGAGTGTTGTATTTCTTATTGATCCATTCAAGCAATAGCGGCCAGACCAACGTTTTTGAGCATACCCAAACTCATCAGGGGGGCAATTCAAGACAACATCTCGAATATCTTCAAAGTCAGATAATGACAAAATTGACTTTCTGCCACGTCCTGGAAGGTCGTGTAACCCTTCGATGCCTTCGTTTTCGAACCGGTGCAACCAATTAATGACCTGTTTAAAGCTGACACAATAGATTCTGGCAACCTGCCGACTCGATAGCCCGGTGGCTACTTGATAAACCATATTCAGTCGGGTTGCAACAGACAACACTGGGTCGCTGTGTAACAATGACCGAATATCTTCGGCTGCATATCCTTTAATTTTTAGTACCGGCTTGCTCATCTCTCTGAATTTGAGGGTTCAGCGTCCCTTTAGGTGAATTCGTAAGTTTTAGGGTTGAGTGGATATGGATATATCCCCACTTTTTCCAAATGGATTCATAGTTTGTAGCCAAGAAGTCACTCCAGAAACTGTGTCCATCGGATTGTTGGCGACCAGTATAGTAGGAACCTGCCCGGTTTGTCAGACGCCCACCAGTCGCATACATAGGCCTATCAGCGCAAGTTGGCCGATTTATCGATGATAAGAACTGCTTTTCGAGCTGCTCAGTGAAGAGATGTGTAAGGCGGCTTTCGCCATTTCGGAAGGTGGAGGTATTCTGTGCAGGCTGTATTTGAAGGGCCTCGTGGATGATGAGCGCGATGTAGTTTTTGACCAGGTCACTTTTATAAAGATAGTCTCCGTCATAAACAGACAGCATTTTCTCAAACAGGCTAGTCATAAATGCTGCTTGTTCTGCATTCAACGTCACGACTGGATTTTCGCCGACCCTGAAAAGAGGAGAATCCTGTAAATCCCGGCCATTGAGGAAGGTTTCGGTAAAAATGCAGGCGTAACCACTGGTACGGTTGATGCGGCGGACAAGCGCGTGTGATACTTGCGGGTTGACGAAAAAGAGTGCGGTTCCTTTGATTTCCACTAGCTGGCCGCCACAATTAATAGTCATGTCGCCATTGACCAAACCCATTTTGTAAAAGTCGCGCCGCCCGGCTTTAACCGGAACATCTGTTGATTCGGGAAGGGCGTGAACTTTAAAACCTTTCAGTCGAAGGTCCACTTCATTCAGCCCGGGTATTCCAGCTCTTTCTTCATTCAGCATTTGGCAAAGTTAATAAAATCAATCCTTTACCATCCTTATATTCATTGCTTAGAGGGAATGTTTTTATGTGAACGAAGCCCTGAATTCCATCGGAGATTGATTGGTTTTGTTTTTAAAGAGCTTACTGAAACTTTGCGAATGTTCAAAACCGAGCTCATAAGCAATTTCGGACATGCTCAGTTGCGTCGTCGTCAGCCGCTCCTTGGCTTTTTCGATTAATTTCTCGTGGATGTACTGCTGGGCATTCTGCCCGATCAGCGAACGGAGCATATCGCTCAGGTAACCGGGCGAGAGGTTCAGTTTTTCGGAAAGATATTGAACCGTAGGAACCCCGTCATGCAGGGATTGCTGGCTGTTCAAATAATGATCCAGTATGGCTTCTGTTTTCGACAAAATATCATCGTTGACCACTTTGCGGGTGATAAACTGCCGCTTGTAGTAGCGGTTGACATAGCTCAACAGCAATTCAATATGGGCGATCATTAGCTCCTGACTGAATTCATCCAAACGGCTGTTGAGCTCCTTTTCCATATTCCTGTAAATCGACAGGATATTTTCCTTTTCCGTGTCGGATAAATGCAGTGCTTCATTGGCTGAATATGCGAAATAACCGTATTGCCTGATTTTACTTGCCAAAGGGTGGCCCAGTAAAAAATCGGGATGTATGAGCAGGATGTAACAATAGGTCCTGCTATTATAATCCGTGCTGCCCACTAATTGGTTGGGTGCCAGGAAAAGCATGCTTCCTTCGTCGAAATCATAATAATCCCTTCCATACTTCAGCCTTCCGTTATTATCGGTTATGAAGGTGATCTTGTAGAAGCTAAGCACATCATAGATCGGTGCCATGTTCGTATTGAAGGGATTGCGCTCGTTGAAATGTACAAGGCTGATCAAAGGATGCTGGGGTTTGGGCAAGCCGAAGGCCTCATGTGTTTCCGAGATCGTTATGAACCGTATCAATTTGTCTTCCTTATTTTTCATCATATAAATATACCAAAACCCTGCGACTGTTTCCAGCCGCAGGATTTTGACCTTATTACGATCACCAGGGAACAATGTTGTCTGCTCCGGCATAGTGGGCGGGGCCCGTAAAACTTCCGGTCGGCAAGTCTTCTGACAAGGCCACCCTAATTGGTTCCATAGATCCTTCTTCCACCGTATCGGTCCCCTGAAAATTATTGAGTGCCGTTGCCGTAAAACCAGGACTTACCAGGTGTACTTTGATGTTGGTATTTGCCAAATCGATGGCCAGTGAAAGGAAGATACCATTAAGCGCAGTTTTGGATGCCCCGTAAACCGCATCAAAAGCCGAGCGGTATGGGTTAGCTGGATTGGCATTCAAGGTAAGAGAACCCAATGCGCTCGACACGGTCACGATCCGTGCCGTCTCAGCCTTCCTTAATAGAGGTAAAAAGGCTTGTGTCACGGCAAGTGTACCAAATACATTCGTTTCCCAGACCTTTTTCATTTCGTCGATAGGCGCGATACTGGCGCGCTGAGCTCCAAGGACCTCTTCCATGGTGCGTCCAGGCTTCCCCGCATTCGAGATGGCCGCGTTATTCACCAGCAGCGTCAGGTATCCGGCTTCGCTTTGAATTTGCCTTACTGCTGCATCGATGGATTGGGAATCGGTAATATCCAATAGAATGGGTTTTGACTGCTTTCCAATCTCGGTAGCGGCAACCTTCCCTTTGTCAGGGTTTCTGGCACCAACGTAAACGGTATAGCCTTCATCAGCAAGTGATTTTGCGATCTGGTATCCCACGCCTGTATTTGCTCCTGTAACCAGTGCCACTTTCTTTGTTTCTGTCTGCATATTATTTTTAATTTTTACAGAGCAAAATTCCGAGATCGCGACAAGGCGCTTGTAGCCGAAACAGGAAACGTTGTAGCCGAATTGAGGATATGTTCCGTATTGTTCTATTAGCTTTTTTGATGCTGCATCATAGTTCTCGGGCCTACTGATAAAGGTGGACGGAATGCTTCGCGCTTTCGTCAATTCGTAAAGCGAAGCCGAACTGACAAAATCGATAGTCCTTTGCTGACGCAAAAAGGTTACATAAAACCCCTCCAACTTAGGCGATCTTAAAGTCGATCAAGTTCAACCCAATGTTCACGCCTTTATCATTAAAGTTACGGGCAAAGTCTTCCATCTGTTTTCCAGACAGTCTGCGTACGGGCATCCTGATTCGATTGATTATCCTTAGATGGAGGACGATACTGGCAGATAAATGGAGAAGAATCCTGAAAGGTCCAGTTGAGGCCGGCCAGGTTTGCCTGCCGGCGCCAGCTGTGGAAATGAAATTGCCAGTACCGGCCGGTACCGCCGGTGCTGTTGTCCGTGTCGGGCAGGCCAGTGTTGATTCAGTTTATCAGAATGGGGCGGAAATGCCTATAGTCTACCTTAGTAGTAGAGGAGCTGGGCCCCCATTTTTGTTCTAAACAGGCTTACGCCGATGGATTTTAAAGGGGCGGCGCGGAAATTTCAACTCATGCCGTCGCCAATCCAAATCATAAATTTCGCACTTCTAAGTTTCCTCTATTTTCGAATGTGTAAAAAATAATGGAACTGTAATCTGGATAAAATGTTTGGCAACCCAATCATGTCGGTAGCCTTTTTAGGCTACCGACAAGTACTAAGCGTATTGGTTTCCCTGAATTTTCCCATTTGCTTCATGAAATTATTTTTCCATTGTATCTTGCTCGCCCCTTTTTACTCGTTAGGCCAGTCGGCGGCCGACCAGAAATTCGTGCAGGAAGTGATAACTATTCATTCGACTAAGGAGGGGTTACCGGAGGGGAAAATCTCTTGGATAACTTTAAAGAATAATAAGCCCGTCGTGTCGGTGACGGGTAAAACATTGCAGTTCAGTGAGGGGAAATGGATCTCGGTTACCATTGAAAAGCCGGCGGCTTATCCGGGGTTATCCGTTTTCCCCGGAACTAAGATACTCGCAGCTGTGCCCTATCGTGATGGCTATGCGATAGGATGCCAGGAGGGTTTGTATTTTTTTAAACAGGGCAAAAAACCTGAAAGGATATTTCCCAAAAATGACCAATATAGCTGGCTACCGAACAATGTCGTGGCGCTGGTAACTGACTCGAAAGGGCGGCTCTGGTTTGGGGCGAATGAAGGCGTCGGTTATTTAGAAGGAAATAAATGGAAACTGTTCACCGGAAAGGAAGGCTTACCTTATAATCAATTCACCTGCGCTGCCGCGGGCCCGAACGGGATTGTCTGGTTCGGCACAAAGAAGGGAGCCATTGAAGTAGACAATGACGAGTTTAAATATCGTTTCAGCCGGCGGTGGCTGCCGGACGACCAGGTAAATGCCATTGCGGTCCAGAATGATAACGGCACCGCGTGGATCGGCACTGATAAAGGCGTCAGCCAGATCGCCCGGGTTTATTTATCGCTGGAAGAAAAGGCAGGACTTTTTACAAAACAGGTGGAGCAGCGGCATAACCGTATGGGTTTTATCGCACAAAGCCATTTGAAAGAACAGTTCAATGTGGCCAGTTCCGAAGTGGCGATTTCGGATAACGATGGTATGTATACAGCCATGTATGGGGCGGCGCAGGCATTCAGGTACGCAGCCACGGGTGATCCCGAGGCAAAAGTACTGGCCGTACGAAGCTTCAAATCCTGCAAATGGTTGGTCGACATTTCTCATGAAAAAGGTTTTCCCGCACGGGTGATTATCCCGGTGGACTGGCATGAGCCGGTGAACGAGATATACACCCGTGAAGAAAATTTGCGGCAGCAGCAAAGTGATCCGATGTGGAAGGATATCTACCCGCGTTTTCCAAAAAGCCAGGATGGCAAGTATTACTGGAAGTGCGACACGAGTTCAGACGAACTGGCAGGGCATTTTTTCTTCTATGGAGTTTACTATGACCTGGTCGCCAAAACGGAAGAGGAAAAACAGGCGGTCCGGGACGTAGTAGGTGACATCACTGATCACCTGGTACGCCATGGATATAAGCTGGTTGACCACGATGGCAAAGTGACCCGCTGGGGCGATTTCTCTCCGGAATATGTCAACTCGGTGTATGGCTACGATCAGCGCGGGCTTAATTCCATGATGATGCTGTCGTTTTTGAATGTGGCAAAGCATGTTACTGGTGACAGCAAATACGACCGCGAGGCTAAAATCCTGCGCGACAAACACAGTTATCACATTAATGCAATGCATCCGAAGGAGTTTTTCCCGCCGGAAAACGTAGTTCCCTGGGACAATAACCTTTGTTTGATGAGTCTTTATGGGCTTATCAATTACGAAACCGACCCTTCGCTGTTGCTGTTGTACCGCCAGGGGCTTGAAGTGTCCTGGCAGCATATCCATAAACAGAAAAACGCATTCTGGGACGCAATTTATGCATCGCTTGCCAATCGTTTTACCCAGCAGGCCGATCAGAAGATGTTCGAGAATAAAGGCCTTTTTCCAGACAACAGGCTTTATGCTGCCAAGGTTGTTAATGCGCATTACAAGGGAAACTACCGCGCCGACTTTATCCTGGAAAACCTGCAAAAAATCCCGTTGGACCTGATCGGCTACACGATGGACAACACCCACCGCCTCGATGTGGTTTTTGACCCTTCACCGATGCAGGAAAAGAATATCGGATGGCATGTCAATGGCTATGCCCTGCCCATTGACGAGCGGGGCCATGTCCGGCAGGACCGCGACGGCTTCGCATTGCTGGCATCGGAGGGCGATGGCCACGATGAGCACGAAGGGACTTTCTTTCTGCTCCCTTACTATATGGCTTACTATCATGGGTTGTTACCTCGTCAGAAATGAGGTAATTAGGGATAATGTTTCAAGAATAACCCTCAGATCTGCAAAGACAGCATATCCATCCATAACCCACTTTAGAAGACAGGCCGGTGCCTTGCAGGAGCTGACGCTCAAAAGTGGGCAGAAATTGAAAATCGTCGTTTATCTTGGACGTCAGATGCGGCAAATTACCCCTCGTTTATAGGCCAGAAGGTTACCAATCTCGCGCATGCGAGACCAGATCAATGAAATCGAGTTTTGGAACAAACCGATCACGTTTAACAACGCTATTTAACATAATTGGTGCGGCAATGTCAAAAACTGACGTTATGCATGACAGGTGTTCAAAAGCATTAATTAAATAATAGGGCATGTGGCCCGTATAGAAACTCCTCATTCTTATTAAATTTGTTCAACGCTCCTTTGCAAACTTACCTCTCATGATCATGAGTTTACTCCAAAATGGAAAGTACTTAGAGAATCTGTTCATCGACGTTTAACTATCGATACTATATATTTTAATAGTTAATATTGAAAAGCTGTCACTGTCAAAAGAAACAATTCCATCGAATGCGTCTGCAAACATGGTCTTCAAAGGGGGACTTTCCTGAGCCGTTCGGTCCAAATAATATTGAAAGGGTAGGGGCAGATTAATTCATAGCTTTTCCTGGGCTGGTCAGCATCTGAGCTGGGTAATACAGTTGGCACTTTACCTTATATTTTGAACCTCGTGAAGACTTCTTGAAATTCAATCCGCCGTTCAGGCATACTCTCTGTGTACCAGCTCCTCTGGAAGCTGATCCGAAAGAATAAGCTTTACAAGTTTACCACCTTAATCATGTCACTTAGTGCAATATCACAACTTTGTGAGTTTTCATTTCCTTCACCTCCTTTTAGATTGGTTTTAATTATTGATTATTCAGATTATTTTTTCGAACTTCTCTGTTCTTGATTGCGAACGATCATTGACTCCGAATCCTCCAATCAGCAGAAGAATCGATGTGATTGGCAATTGTAGAGAGCCAGCAGCCTCTATCACCACCTTTCAGGAGTCTGTCCTTGACCTGAAAATTGGAATGACCAATAACTCCGAAATCTCGAGACGGATTAAGGTCAACGTAATTCGTTAATGTTCAGTGCATGCTCGCAGGCTTGAGCCCAGCATCGTCGGAGGCGCCAATTGCCAGTGCACTCCAGTCGAGATGACTTCGATTTTTTGCAATTGCCGATAAGAAGCGGTTCCGAATCAAGTCCGCTATTGGCATCGGAACCTGTATCTCTTCTGCTGTTTGTAGCACCAAATTTATGTCCTTGAGCCCGAGTGGGAGATAAAAGGCTACTGGCTCATAACTATGTTGTGCGATTATTCTGCCATAGTTTTGAAAGATGGGCGCTGAGAAGAGGGTCTGGGTTAGCATTTCATAAACCGACTGTCGAGGAATCCCATTTTTCTCTGCAAACGTGAAGGCTTCCGACATTATTTCAATGCTGGCACCGATCATGAAGTTGCCAGCCAGCTTGATGATATTCGCCGCCCCGGGGTCATTTCCAAAATCGAATATACCTTTCACGAAGTGCTGTACAACCTGCCGTGCCCGTTCTTTTGCGTGCTCATCGCCGGAAAGACAGATGTTTCCAATTTTTGCCCTTACCGCTTCGGGTCGGGCAAAAATTGGTGCCGCGATGTATTGGGACCCCATGGATTTATGTAGCGCGTGCAACTTTCGAGAAGTGTCCGGACTGATTGTACTCATAGAGATGTGCAAACCCCCGTTGCCGAGCCGCTTTATTAGCTGTGGAGAAACGATTTCTTCTAATACAGAATCGTCAGCGAGCACAGTGATGAGTATTCCTCCGGGGATGATCGCTGCTTGTGGGCTCATGGCCAATTTTGCTCCTGCGTTTATTAGGGCGGTGGCTTTGGAGGTAGTGCGATTCCATATGGTGAGGGGGAACTCAGCCGAAAGCAAGCTTTCAGCTATCGGTGTACCTAGGTTTCCTAATCCCAGTAAGGCAATTTCTTCGGTCATTATTGATATGATTTTGTTTGATATGAATAGGCGTAGGGATCAATACGGGGAATTTAGAATTATCAGTTAGATCAAAAAATGTTGCTTCCTTGTTTTGCGGACAAAGTCAGGCTCAGTTACCCCACACTGAAACCCGAAAATGTTAGAAATCCCTGTACAGAGTGATTTTCTCTGAGTACGGCTCAATCAATATTGCGTTATCACCTGGCCTGTTAGGACTTAGTGGATCAACTGCAATAAGATTCCCTAGATTTTGACTAGTGCTGTAACAGTGCGGCTAGAAGAAATATTTCAGGGGCGAGGTGGGGTATAGTAATGCAATTTTGTCTTGGCTGTGTTCTACACTGTTCGGGTCGATATATGGCTTATATTTTATCTGAAACGCAGGGATCCAGATATTGTAAAAGTTGCACCGGTCTGGAGCAGTGCTTGGAGATATCCTTTCAGCAAGAAAATAGCTTGGTCAGGTGCAGGCCAGCAACAGATACGGGCTGAAAGCCGAGCAGGTTCTTTTCCAGAGGTTGTCGCTATGGAAAAAAGTGCTGCCTTAGAAAGCTCAAGGATTTTTCAAATAAGGTGAGCCGGAAGTTTAAAGTCAGTATCCTGCTGGAGAAATTTATCGTATATAGTATATCGGTGGGTGCGAATGTTGGTAACCTCTGAACAGAAGACTCTATGATGAAAGCATTAGCGTTGAATTATGAATAAGAATTTACCCACTGGCAATATGAAATCTACCCGTAGAACATTCCTCAAAACCTCGATGGGTTTGGGCGCAGCTTTATCGTTGGGTCTTGCCCCTCCAAGGCCTAGGCTGGCTTTCTCCACTTTAGGCTGTCCAAAATGGTCGTTGGAACAAATCATAAAAACAGCTGTTTCGGAAAAGTATGAAGCAATAGAACTAAGAGGTTTACAAGGCGAATTATTCCTTCCAAAAAGGCCAGAGTTTAGTTCTTCCATTGCAGAAACCAAAACAAAGTTTGCGGATAATAATCTCAGGATTTGTAATCTGGGGTCCTCGGCCAATCTGCATTATGCTGACACAGTCAAGTGGCAAAAGAGCATTGATGAGGCCAAGAGTTTTATCGATCTGGCCCAGCAACTTTCATGTCCATATGTCCGGGTTTTTCCAAATGATTTGCCTAAGGATCAGGATCGTGAACAAACCATCAACCTGATCAGCGAGCGGTTACTTGATCTGGGTAAATATGCACAAACTGCAAATGTGACGGTATTGCTCGAATCACATGGCCAGGTGATCTGGAAAGATGTGCTGCTCAGAATCATGCAGCAGGCCGAACATCCCAATGTCGGGTTGATTTGGGATATTTTTAACATGTGGTCGATCACGAACGAACCACCGGTAGAGGTTTACAAAACTCTGAAAAAATACATCCGTCATACGCACATCAAAGACGGAACCATGACCGACGGAAAGCCTGTCTTTACTTTTGTTGGAAAAGGGAATGCTCCGCTTCGGGAGGCGATCGGGATATTGAAGTCCGACGGCTACGCTGGCTATTACAGTCTGGAATGGGAGAAAATGTGGCATCCGGAAATTCCGGAGCCCGAATTGGCCTTAGCCGATTATCCGGCGGCCATGCGGAATCTACTGAAATGAAGCACTTGGTTGATTGTTTTAATAATTGTCTGCTTATGACCGTAAATAGATTCCTGGTATTTGCTTTTATGCTTGGCAACTTATTGTTATTGGCAGGCATCGCTTACTGCCAGGATACATTGCAATTGTCGCAGCGGATACTCGCCGATGCACAGGTTGAGATTTATAAACGTGTCGGTCCAACTGAACTTAGGATTAGTATCGTTTACCCGCCCGACAGGATTCCAGGACAAACCTATCCGGCCCTTGTTCTTTTTTATGGCGGCGGCTGGATACGCGGTCGCGTTACGCAATTTGATAAAGCGGCCAGGTATTTCGCGAAAAGAGGTATGATCGCCCTGGCCGTAGACTACCGGGTTTCCAGCAGACAGCACACCACGCCACTGGAGGCTGCTCAGGATGGCCGTTCGGCGATGCGTTGGGTTCGCAAAAATGCCGGCAGGTTGGGTATTGAGCCCGGCCGGATCGTGGCGGGCGGGGGTTCTGCAGGAGGGCATCTGGCTTTGGCTACTGCTTTTCTGGATCATATCAATGAACCAGGGGAGGATACTTCAGTCAGCGCCAAACCGTCTGCATTGGTCCTGTTTAATCCGGTCACCAAGACAACTTCGGGCGGCTATGGTTATGATCGGTTGGCAGACCGGGCAAAATCCCTTTCACCGGTGGAATACATACATCCCGGCGCGCCTGCTGCAATCATCTTTCACGGAGAAGCGGATACGACCGTGCCCATTAAAAATGCCAATGAATTTTGCCAGCTGATGACAAAAGCCGGGAACATCTGTGAACTGCACCGTTTCCCCGGCAAGAAACACGGGTTTGCCAATGATGTACCAGGTAATGAAGCAGTATATAATGAAGTGATTGATCTGACAGACCGGTTTCTGACCCGGCTGGGTTACCTCAGTCCGACCACTCGGAAATATTAGTTAAAACTTTCAAATGCAAAAAATACTACTTGCAGTAGCTTGTTTCACGGTTGCTACGGCTCTGACATTCCGGCTGGAGGCGCCCGATGCAGACTGGCCCGAATACAACGGCGATGGGGCGCGCAGCCACTATTCTCCGATTAATCAGATTAATAAAACCAACGTTGGACGGCTTGAAGTTGCCTGGACTTATTCATCGGGTGGAGCGGATACGGTGAGAAACCGTACGCAGATGCAATGCAATCCCATTGTTGTCGACGGGATCATGTATGGTGTATCAGCAGGCACACAGGCCTTTGCCGTACACGCTGCCAGCGGAAAGCCGGTATGGCAAACCGACCTGGCCGACAACGGAGGTACCACAAGCAGGGGTGTCAGCTACTGGGCTGATGGAGAAGATAGGCGAATTTTCTTTGGTGCGGGCAAGTGGCTTCACGCGCTGGATGCCAGAACAGGAAAGGCGGTAGATGGTTTTGGTGAGCATGGTAAGATCGACCTGAAAGTAGGAATAGAACGGCCAGGGTCGGATAATTACGTGGTATCGAATACACCGCACACGATCTATAAGAACCTGATCATCACTGGCGTCAGACTAAACGAGAACGAAACGGCTCTGCTGGGGGATATCCGCGCCTACGATACCCGAAGCGGAGCACTGGTGTGGACGTTTCATACCATTCCGGCAAAAGGAGAGCCCGGCTATGAAACCTGGTCGCCCGAGCAGCCACGGCAGCGAATCGGTGGCGCCAACCCCTGGATGGGCATGGCCATCGATCGTAAACGGGGAATTCTCTATGCGCCGACCGGATCAGCGGCTCATGATTTTTACGGAGGTAACCGGAAAGGAAATAATTTGTATGCCAACTGTTTACTGGCGCTGGATGCAAATACAGGAAAACGACTGTGGCATTATCAGCTCGTACATCACGACATCTGGGACCGCGACCCACCAGCACCACCGAACCTGCTGACGATAACAAGAAAAGGAGCCGACGGCCGGCCCAGGAAAGTGGATGTGGTGGCTCTGGTCACCAAGCAGGGTTTTACTTTTGTATTCGACCGGGTTACCGGAAATTCCATTTTTCCGATTAAGGAAGTCGCTTTTCCACAGGAAGCAGTGCCCGGTGAAAAAGCTAGTCCTACGCAGCCCATTCCGCAATGGCCAGCGCCATTTGCGCGGCAGGCATTTACTGAGAAAGAACTTAACCCGTTTGCAGCTGACCGGGATTCACTTTTAGGCCTACTAAAAAAGGCAAACACCGGGTCTGCATACATTCCGCTGACCGACAAAATGACGGTTTTTTTTCCGGGTACTGACGGGGGGGCGCAATGGGGTGGTGCAGCAACCGATCCGGATGGCGTAATGTATGTTCCATCCAAAGAAGTGCCCGTTTATACTTCGCTTATTGCGCGAAGGAAGCCATCCGGCCAGAAACAGGTTGCCGGAAGCAGCCAGTACATGCTCTACTGCTCGGCCTGCCATGGTGTCGATCAGAAAGGCAATCATGACGGGTCGTATCCATCGCTTTTACAAATAGGCAATCGTCTTTCAAGAGAAACGGTGACGCAGGTGATGCTGAAAGGCCGGGGCATGATGCCTTCATTCTCGCATATTTCCGAGGCTGAACGTAATGCCATTATGGATTTTCTGTTTGATAAAGCAACACAGAAGCCTGTTATCACCTCACAGAAAGATGTAATTCCCTATCAGCATACGGGCTACAACCGCTGGTACGACCGGAATGGCTACCCGGTAAGCAGCGCGCCCTGGGGAACACTTACGGCGATTGACCTCAATACTGGTGACCGGCGTTGGCAGGTGCCGCTGGGCGAATATCCTGAACTCACTAAAAAAGGGATCCCCATTACGGGTACAGATAATTATGGCGGACCGCTTGTAACAGCGGGGGGGCTTGTATTCATTGCCGCGAGCCGGGACGAAATGATCCGGGCTTTCGACAAGCGCACGGGTAAGGTTGTCTGGTCGGCTAAGTTACCCGCTGCTGGTTACGCATCTCCTAGTACCTACCAGGTTAACGGCAAGCAGTACATCGTCATCGCCTGTGGCGGAGGCAAGCTTAATACGAAGTCCGGGGATCGGTATGTGGCGTTCGCGTTGGTGGATTGAATCGTGGTTTGTAAAAATGTTAGGTGGGTCGTAGCGACTGCGTGCGGGCTGATACCACTTAATAATGTCTTAAAATATTTCCGGTTCTATATGTTTCGAAAAATATCTTCATTGATTGTACTCGCCCTTTGTTCGGCTTTTTACTTCCGTTTTGCAATGGACTCCGATATCGACTGGCCCGAATATCTGGGTGGTCCTGATCGCAATCACTACTCTCCCCTGGTTCAGATCGACACATCAAACGTACAAAGACTCAGCGTTGCTTGGTCTTACTCCGCGCCCGATACCGGGCAAATGCAAATGAATGCCATTGTGGTGAAAGGGGTGCTTTATGGAGTTTCATCTGCACTTCAGGTATTTGCGCTGGATGCGGTTACCGGGCGGGAACTATGGCGTTTCGGCGATCCCTTTAAGTCAACGACGAGTACATGCAGGGGCGTTGCTTACTGGACAGACGGTAAAGACGATACCCGCATTCTCTTTACATCCGGTCAGTGGCTTTATGCACTTGACGCCAAGACCGGTAAGCCGGTGGTCAGCTTTGGAGAAGCAGGCAGGGGCAGCCTCCGCACCGGTCTGGGCATGCAGGCAAAGGACAAGTTTGTGATCTCCAATACACCAGGTACTGTTTTCGACAATATCATCATCATGCCCATGCGTTTATCCGAAAGCGCCGATGCGGCGCCAGGGCATATTCAGGCCTTTGATGTACGTACGGGAAAGCTCGCATGGGTGTTCCACACCATCCCGCAACCCGGTGAATTTGGCTATGATACCTGGCCGAAAGATTCATGGAAGAATACCGATGTAGGTGGCGCAAACAGCTGGGCGGGCATGGCGATTGACCGTAAGCGTGGCATTGTGTATATTCCAACAGGCTCTGCTGCATTCGATTTTTACGGAGGAAACCGAAAAGGCTCCAACCTGTTTGCTAACTGTTTGCTTGCCCTTGATGCCCACACGGGCAAACGTCTTTGGCATTATCAACTGGTTCATCATGATATCTGGGACCGCGATCTGCCGTCTCCACCCAATCTGGTTACATTGAAGAAAAAAGGTGCTGGCGGAAAGTCTGAACGTATTGATGCCGTGGCGATCACCACCAAATCGGGGCATGTAATGGTATTCGACCGCGTTACTGGCAAGTCACTGTTCCCGATCAAAGAAGTTCCTGTGGAGCAAAGCAAGCTGCCAGGAGAGTTGACCTGGCCTACTCAGCCCATGCCGATGGGAACCGCCACCTTTGTCAGGCAAGCCATGACCGAGGCTGATATCAATCCTTACAGTAAAGATCGTGATTCGCTGACGACGATTTTCAAAAAAATAAAAAAAGGATTTTATGCGCCGCCAGACAAAAGCGGTACGCTGATTTTCCCAGGTATCGACGGTGGGGCCGAATGGGGAGGTTCGGCTGTGGATCCGGAAGGGATCATTTATGTCAACGCCAATGAAATGCCATGGATATTAACGATGATCGATGCACCCAAACAAAGTGAATTGGATCATTTGAGTGCCGGTGAGCAAGTGTATACACTAAACTGTTCGGGTTGTCACGGTGCCAATCGGAAAGGGAATGTGCAAAGTGGCTATCCGTCGCTGGTTGATATCGGGCAAAAGCACGACCGGGAGTATGTACGCCAGATCGTCGGGAATGGCAAAGGCATGATGCCGGGATTTGCCACATTGAAGGCAGGTGAAAGAGAGGCGCTTGTCGCATTTTTGTTTGGGGATGAGAAACACGAAGTGATGGCTGTGGCCGAGGATGGGAAAAAGATCAAAGCGCACCTACCATATAAGATCACAGGTTACCACAAATTCCTGGATAGTAAGGGATACCCGGCTGTTTCTCCGCCATGGGGCACGCTTACGGCCATCAATTTGAATACAGGTAAGCTGGTATGGCAAAATGTACTGGGGGAATATCCTGAACTGAACGCTAAAGGAATTCCTCCGACAGGAAGTGAAAACTATGGCGGGCCTGTGGTTACGGCGGGAGGAGTGTTGTTTATCGCCGCAACTCGCGACGGCATGTTCAGGGCTTACAACAAACGTACCGGTAAGTTGTTGTGGGAATACCAGCTACCCGCAGCCGGATTTGCCACGCCTAGTACGTATCAGATAAGAGGTAAGCAGTACGTAGTAATTGCCTGTGGCGGTGGCAAATTGGGGACCAAAAAGGGGAATCAGCTGGTGGCTTTTGCGCTGCGCTGACCGGCCACCCGCATCATAGTTAACTTATTGATTTTCAATCATGATTTTGATAAGCATCCATATAACCATGATACGAGTGTGTCTATCTGTACTCGGATTTATCTTTCTGACAAACGTCTATGCGCAGCAACCCGCTGTTCGGCAGTCCGAGGTCCGTCAACCCAACGGGTCGCTTACCTTGACAAAGATATCTGGTGTGCGCCCGCGAAACATTATTTTCATTCTGGCCGACGATCATCGTTACGACGCGATGGGATTTTTGAAAACCCAGACTTTTATACAGACACCCAATTTGGATCGCATGGCAGCAAATGGCGCTTATCTGCCCAATGCCTTCGTAACTACGGCGCTTTGTTCGCCCTCCAGGGCATCCGTCTTGACAGGGCTCTACGCGCATAAACATCAGGTGGTAGACAACAATAATCCGGTGTCGAGGGATCTGGTGTTTTATTCTCAATACCTTCAGAGAGCGGGGTATCAGACAGCCATGGTCGGAAAATGGCATATGGGCGGAGATTTCGACGATCCACAGCGCGGGTTTGATTATTGGGTGTCGTTTAAAGGACAAGGGTCATATTTTCCCGAGAAAAACGGACTCAATGTGAACGGGAAAAAAGTGGCACAAAAAGGTTACATCACTGACGAGCTGACGGATTACGCGCTGGACTTTATTAGAGGCAGGAAAAGGGGCAAACCATTTATGCTGTATCTCTCGCACAAGGGTGTACATGCTGGTTTCGAACCGGCAGACCGGGACAAGGGGCGTTTCAAAGAACATATATTCAAGCCGCCGCAGAGCATGGATGCTGCCAGCCAGAAGGACGCGCCCATGTGGCTGCAGAACCAGCGCAACTCCTGGCACGGAGTTGAGTTTCCGTATCACAGCCAGCTTAATATTGGTGAATATTACAAACAATACGCTGAAACACTTTATGGTGTCGATCATTCGGTGGGACGTGTGCTGGACTATCTTGAAAAAGAAGGTATGCTTGAGTCCACTTTGGTGATTTACATGGGAGACAACGGTTTTATGTTTGGCGAGCACGGACTAATTGACAAACGCACCGCCTATGAGACTTCCATGCGGGTGCCCATGCTGGCGCATTGTCCGGACCTGATCAAACCGGGAACGGTGGTTAACCAGGTGGTGGCCAATATCGATGTTGCGCCAACTTTGCTGGAAGTTGCCGGGCTTAAGGCACCGGGTTACATGGACGGGAAAAATGTGCTGCCTTTTTTGAAAGGACAGTCTCAGCCCTGGCGCAAAGGCTTGCTATACGAATATTATTGGGAACGTAACTATCCACAAACACCCACCATGCACGCCATTCGTGGGGAACGGTATAAATACATACACTACCATGGCATCTGGGACACCGACGAACTTTATGATCTTCGAAATGATCCGGCAGAGATGAATAACCTTGCCAACAGCCCGGATCATCAACCCATCGTAAAGCAGCTTAACAGAGAACTGTTTGATGCGCTCGTACAAATCCAAGGCATGTCGATTCCTCTGTACAGGGATCAGGGCATGCGTAACGACCTCAGAAATCGGAAAGGATCCAAGGCGTCTGAGTTTCCGGTTTATTTGGAGCAGGATGATAAGAAATAACTAAGCTCATCTCATTGACAAGGAAAGTCAATATTGAGGACGCCTTCCTTCTCGGGCTTAATAATTAATTTCATCTTCACAACTAATTAATTGCCATCTGCTGATGCAATCAAGTTATTTGTTTAGAAAAATATTTCCTAAAAATTGTTATATGTAGGTGGGGTATAATAATACAACTTTGTCTTGGTGTTATTCAATAATATCCTGAATCATCATATGACTCAACCTTTCCCTAAGAAGTCGACAGAAACCGTTCCCGTCATACGGCTTTCAAATGAGCAGGATCCTTCCATGATCAGTCAGGAGGAGTTCTTCGTAAAACTTTTCGAGCAAGACCCCCGAAAAGGCTGTGAGCATTTGTTCCGGTGCTACCATGCAAACCTTTGCAATCATGCTGTCCGGTTTGTATATGCCAAAGACATTGCAGAAGAGATTGTAGCAGAAGTATTTGCGAATTTCTGGCAAAAAAAAGTTTTTGAGAATATCCAGGTTTCCTATCAGGCCTATCTGTATCAGGCGGTCCGGTACCGGGCTTACAATTATCTCAGGTTCGAATTAAAGCGCTCGGCTGATCTTGAAGTTGCCGGGCCGCTGACCGAACAAAGCTTACCGCCGGATTTACAGCTACATTATAATGAGCTGGCAAGCAAAGTGGAGCAATTGATCCAGCAATTACCACCCCAGTCCCGTAAAGCATTTCAACTCAACCGGATGGAGGGGAAGAGATATGCTGAAATCGCCAATGAGCTGGGCATCTCTGTCAGTGCTGTGGAGAGGCTGATCAGCCGGGCATTAGCCAAACTCCGCAGCGGTCTGAAAGGGGAATGGTTAGTCACGATCTTGCTCGGTCTAATTTCTTTGCCCGAACCGGCAGGTGGTGTGTGGTAATTTGAGTTTTGATTGTCTACTGGAAAAACCGACATGAATATGGATCCGACTATTCCTAAAAACGTATTGTTTGACTTTTTTGAAGGGAGAGCCACAACTCTTCAAAGGAAGCTGATTGAAGAGTGGCTAGCTGTCCCAGGGAATACCGTCCTTTTCTTTCAATGGCTTAATGAATGGGAAAGCGCGCATCCTCAGTATCGACCCAATACCGAGATGGCCCTCGATGATTTTAAAGCGCTGTTATACGAGCAGGTTTCACAAAATTCCTCTGCGATTATTTATAGAGACGCGCAGCCAAACCCTGTGCCGTTAGTATCCGGGAGATGGCTTCTGGCTGCTTCCATCGTCCTGTTGCTGGGAATGACTGCTGCCTTCTTTCAGCGCACGATCCGCTACCAGCAATTCCAAACCGGGAACGCCAGTACAAAAATGGTCCATCTCGAAGATGGCACGCGGGTGACTTTAAATGCGAACTCAAGTCTTTATGTACCACGTTGGGGTTTCGGCAGTTCTCACCGACAGGTCCTTCTGGAAGGAGAAGCCGAGTTTGTTGTTTCGCATACGGCCGATCATAAGCGGTTCATCGTCAAGACCGATGACGATTTTGAAGTCGAGGTGCTGGGAACTGAGTTTGTTATGTTTGCCCGCCAGCGAGGCAAAAAGGTCACTCTCAGTAAGGGAAGCGTGAAGGTGCATTATCAGCAGGGTAAAGGGCTTGCGCTGCATCCGGGTGAGATGGTTAGCTTCGACAGGAATAGCAGCAAACTACAATTGAAAAAAATAAGCGACCCCCAGGTACAAGGCGTCTGGAAGAATCACCAGTTTTATTTTGACGACACCCCGCTGTCGGAAGTTGCAGAAGTGATTCAGGATCATTTTGGAGTAAAAGTCGTCTTAGCCGATAGCAGCTTAGCTCAAAGGCGCTTATCGGGTTATTTCAAAGCAGCAACACCACAGGAAATCAGCAAGACAATATCCACACTACTCAATTTAGAAATTGAGCAAAGTGAGCAAAAACTAGTCATCCATAATTCTTCTCTAAAAGTCGATGAATAACTATACTACCAAGATCAAATTCGCTCTCTTGCTGATCATGTGTCAGCTTGGGTTGGCCGGCAAGGCGCAGATGCTGGCCTATACACAAAACAGGCCTGCTCAACAGGCAGAAGGCTCTATAAAAGAGCAGGCCCCAACACGGCTTAAAGATATGTTAAACCAGTTAAGCCGTCAGTACAAGGTCAGTATTCTCTTTGAAGAGTCAGTCGTACAAGACATAGTCCTTGAATCAGAGGCAGCAGAACGATCGAGCAGGAAGCTTGAAAAGCAGCTTGATTATGTCTTGAAACCTCACGGGTTGCATTATAAAAAGATTGGCCAATCCCAGTATGTGGTATTTGCAGTTAAGTCGAGGCAGTCCCAGTCAGGGATAAAATCACAGCTTCCCACAGAAGTCACCGTTTTGGCACCCATCAATAGCGAAAATTCATTACAGGCTCCCAACGCTAATTCAATACCGGCCTCATCCCCTACCGCCTCTACGGAAAGGAAAATCGCAGATCTTTTGGTTTCGGGTCAGGTCCTAGATGAAAAAGATGAAGGGCTTCCCGGGGTGAGCGTGGTAGTCAAAGGTACGCAGCGCGGAACTTCCACAGATGACAAAGGGAAATACAGTCTCAACGTTCCCGACGAGAAAGCGATACTAGTTTTCTCTTTTCTTGGATATGTGACCAGCGAAGTTCCGGTAGGAGCACAAACCCAGCTTAATGTAAAGCTCAAAGCAGATACAAAGGCGCTTGAAGAAGTTGTGGTGGTTGGCTACGGTACCCAAAAAAAGGTAAACCTTACCGGTGCAGTGGCCACCATTGACATGGGCAAAGTAGCTGAAAGCCGGCCGATCACTTCCCTTTCAAGCAGCCTGGCTGGACTAGCCCCTGGTCTGTCTGTCAACCAGGGGAATGCCCGACCAGGCGGTGATGGTGCTACATTACTTATCCGCGGGTCGGGAACCCTCAACAATGCCAGTCCACTGGTAATTGTCGACGGGGTCGAGTCAAACATGAACAATCTAAATCCGCAGGATGTTGAAACGATCTCTATTCTGAAAGACGCTGCCTCGGCGGCCATTTATGGATCCAGGGCAGCCAACGGGGTCATTTTGATTACAACCAAAAAAGGAAGGGAAGGCACCATGAAGATCAACTACAACGGGTACATGGCCGCTCAAAAAGCGACGCGCCTGGTAGAAACTGTTAGCGATTACGTGACACACATGGAGCTCTACAATGAATCACTTCAGAATACAACCCCTGGAGTATCGCCGATCTTCCCTCAGTCCTCGATAGACATGTGGAGGAACGATGCGGGCAAAAACCCGTTAATGTATCCCAATACCGACTGGCGTGACCTTTTCGGCAAAAATGTAATTTCTCAAAATCATAATATCTCAATGACTGGCGGCACTGAAAAGGTGAATTTCTTTAGTTCATTCGGATACCTGAACAACCCCGGAATTCTGGAGAATACGGGTTTTCGGCGTTACTCCGGCCGGGTAAATCTGGAAGCGAAGGTTAAGCCGTATCTGACGCTGGGCCTGCTTGCCAGCGGCACCAACTCTAATACAGATATCGGCACCGACGCTCTGGATAACAACAGTGCATTTCGCTGGATAGCCTCTACTTCACCCGCTATGATTTATCGTTCTGCTGACGGCCGCTATGGTGCTTCCAATAGCCCTGATGGCAGCGGAGTTACCAACAATGCCCTGGCCACCGTCAATTCACGAAAAGGGGATATCATTCAAAACCGCCTTGCAACGCGTTTCTTCGGTATTCTCAATCCCTTGAAGGGACTTACATTGGAAGGGTCATTCAACTATGAGCAAACGGGCTACCAAAAGGAGCAGCAGCCCGTATTTCTGGACCGGTGGAGTTTCAGGACAAACTCTATTGTGGTTGCAGGTACTGGCCGGACGTATGTGTTAAACAGAACGGAGACGACACAGCGCAAATATATGGACGGGATTATCCGCTATCAGAACAACTTTGCCAGCGGCCTGAACCT
This sequence comes from uncultured Dyadobacter sp., assembly GCF_946482605.1. Next base: position 51,746 of record NZ_CAMLSE010000030.1, read on the forward strand.
GCACGTCATGGCAGGGGCAAGTCAGGAGTACTACAAATCGTCGTGGTTTGAAGCCCAGAAATTCGACCTTACCGACCCTTCACTCAGCGTTTTGAACGCGGCGACGATCGATGCGGATGCGACGGGTAACGCCAGCGACTGGGCAATGAACTCCTATTTCGGACGGTTGAACCTGAACTGGAAAGAGAAGTATCTGCTAGAAGGAAACCTTCGGTATGATGGTTCTTCGAGGTTTAAGGCGGGGGATACACGGTGGGGCTTGTTCCCTTCCGTTTCTGCGGGATGGCGTGTATCAGAAGAAGGTTTTATGAAAAATATCAGCTGGCTTGATAACCTCAAACTAAGGGCTTCCTATGGAGCGCTGGGCAACAACAGCATCGGTAATTATGATTATCAGGCATTGTATGGATCTTCGAACTACATTCTGAATGGTACGTTACAAACCGGTTTTGCCCAGACAGCGATTGCCAATTCAATTATTACTTGGGAGAGCACTTATGTCTCTAACCTCGGGATTGATTTTGGCGTGCTTCGCAACCGGCTCAGCGGCTCATTGGAATTGTTTGATAAGGACACCCGTAATATTTTAATCAATTTGCCCGCACCTAATGTACGGGGGACTGCTTCATTACCTCAACAAAATGCGGCGCGCGTTCGGAACAAAGGAGTGGAAATGTCACTGAACTGGAATAGCCAGGCAGGAGATTTTAAATATCAGATTGGTGGAAATATCGCGTTTGTAACCAATAAAGTAACCAAGTTCAAAGGCAACGAGCGTACGATCGATGGAGAAAATGTATTGCAGGAAGGTCTTCCTGCGAACGCACTCTTCGTGCTGGCTACGGACCGGATTCTACAGACAGAGGAAGATATGGCGCTGGTCAAACAGATGATTGACAATGCGCCCGTCAGCCCAACCACAGGAAATAAACAAAATCCGTTTGCTGCTTTTGGTACGCCACAACTGGGTGACTTGCTTTACAAGGATTTAAATGGAGATGGTATCGTCAACAATGACGACAAGTATGTGGTTGGACATGGCTCATCACCAAGGCTTACTTATGGAATTAACCTGGGAGTTCAATGGAAGGGGTTTGATTTTGCATGTCTTCTTCAGGGTAGAAGCGGTGTGAAAGATTACTGGCTCGACGACTGGCGTACGCCAACACCGGCTAATCTATATCTGATCAACAAAGAAGTAGCTGATGGGCGCTGGGTTCCAGGGCGTACGGATGCCAGTTATCCACGCCTTTTGACATCTACCGCAATGGTCAACAAAGCGATCAGTGACTTTTGGGTTGTCGATAAGTCATACATGCGGGTCAAAAATATCCAGTTGGGCTATCGTCTTCCAAAAACCATTACCAAGAAGATGGCCATTGAATCTATCCGGATCTACGGCAGTCTTGAGAACATGCTAACCTTTACCAAATATACCGGCTTCGATCCTGAAATACGCGGTGGTAACTCTGGTATCGATAGTTTCAACTATCCGACCATGAAACAATCCACCATTGGCCTAAGCATTGATTTCTAAACACGAACAGAGATGAAAAATTATATCAGAATTATACTGTTGACCTTTGTAGCCGCCGCAATGCAAGGCTGTATCGACCTGGATACTACGCCTTATGACCGGATCAGTTCCGAAACTTTTTGGCAAACGCCGGAGCATGCCAAACAGGCTATTATGGGTGTATATGGCGGAATGAGACGCGATGAGGCGTTTGGCAAGAAATATATGCACGACAACATGGGCAGTTTGGCCTTTGGATGGCAGGAAAATGGCTATTTGAGCTTTATGATCGGAAATGCCACGGAGCAAACTACTTACATCAGCAACTACTGGCGGCATATGTATGATGAGATTCAGCGGGCCAACCAGGTAATCCGCAGGGCTGCGGATATGCCAATAGACGATAATATCAAAAAACCGGTGGTGGCCGAGGCTAAATTTCTGAGGGCTCTGCATTATGCCGAGCTGGTCAGTTACTTCGGAGGCGTACCTTTGTATGACGAATCCGTGGATTTGAATGTCGACTTTAATAATCTGAAAAAGCCCCGAGCAACAGCCGGTGAAGTACGCGCCTTCATTATCAAAGACCTGACAGAAGCAATTCAGGATCTGCCCTTAGCCTGGCCTGCTGCTGACTATGGCCGTGCGACGAAAGGCGCTGCTTATTCGCTGCGTGGCAAGGTGTATCTGTATGCCAAAGACTGGAAAAATGCGATTGCCGATTTCGAGGAAGTGGTTTACAACAAATCGGGTGATTATGGCTACGCGCTTTACCCCAAATATGCAGACTTATTTAAACTGACGGGTCACAAAAGCAGTGAAATGATTTTTGCGGTCCAGACACTCGCTGGTGTTGGTCTTGAATATGGGCTGCCCTTCGCTTACAACATCGGATTCAGAGGTTCTTTTGGTGGAGGTAATTTTGGTATGCCGGCCACTGAATTTGCCGACAGCTACGAAAACAAAGATGGCTCGCCCTTTAAGTGGGATACTTATATACCCGGTTTTACCACTGATAATACTATAAAGAGGAAAACATTCTGGGCTACGCACACCAATGGTAAGCTGACATCCGTGCCTGATACGGCTCTGTTAGGTAAGATTTACAGAAACCGTGACCCCCGTATGAATGCATCTTTGATTGTGCCTTACTCTTACCATGTAGGCTTTGTGGCCAATCAGGTCCGGACTTTGCAGTTTGTGGTCGCCGCCGGAGTAAGCGAGAACTTCGGGCAATGCCGTAACAACTCGGGATGGTTCACCTATTTGTGGCGCAAATTTGTTCCGGAAGGCAATGAAAACGGGGCCATGGCCGTACGGGAACACACCCCGTTCAACTTTCCCCTGATTCGTTATGCGGATGTGCTGCTCATGCTGGCGGAAGCCTATAATGAGGATGGGCAACTCGACAAAGCGATTACCGAGCTCAATAAAGTGCGAGCCCGTGCAGGCATGCCGGGACTTAATAGTGGTGTAGCGGGTTTACAGGTTACAAACAAAACGCAGATGTTTGACCGCATTGTGCATGAGCGCAAAGTAGAACTCGCAGGAGAAGGGCATCAGTTCAGCGACCTGAGACGATGGGGAATTGCCAAAGCACAGCTCGACGGGGCCGTGATCCGAAACCTTTTTGGAGAGACGCATTTTGTCCGAAAATTTACAGACCGCGATTACTTATGGCCAATTCCACGCACCGATATCGAAATGAATGCTGAATTAAAGCAGAACGAGGGTTGGTAGCGGGTTTGTGGCAGGGCCTACAGAATTGGGCTAACAAATAACCCCTGAAAGCCCTGTCACTTGCGATGGTATGCGTCAGATTGAAGCAATTCTAGACTTGACGTATATATAAGTGAGTTAGTTTATTTCTGAAAATACTCTATATCTCAAGTGCATCTTAACTTCATAGTTGACCACTATGAGATGCTACGCTCATTTCTTAAAAATTCCAGATGAATCGATATGCTGTCACCCGTGCATCACAGCGGACAATTCTTCCTCGGCGTTTTTGCCGGGGGCTGTTGATACTTTGTTTGGCGATACCCGGCACAGGGTTGGCTCAAAAGGAATACCATGTGCTGCAAAACTGGTTTCTGCTACGTTCAGATGATAACGCTCTTTTTCGTCATTTGACCAAGCAGGCCACGGAACACCTAGAAAAGCGGACAAAAACCGTCGAGAAAATTCAAGCTCTCAGGGAATGGAAACTTCGGCAGCAATGGATACGTAAGACGCTACTGAACTCGATTGGTCCGTTTCCGGAAAAAAGTCCTTTGAATGCCAGAACGGTGAAGATTCTAAAAAAACAGGGATACAGGGTAGAGCATATCGTGTTTGAGTCGCAACCTGGTTTTTTTGTTACTTCCACCTTGTTTGTCCCAGACCATTTGAAAGGAAAGGCCCCCGGCGTCGTGTATTGCAGCGGCCATTCGCCCACCGGATACAAAGCACGTCCCTATCAGCAGGTTTTGTTGAATCTGGTAAAGAAAGGTTTTGTTGTGCTGGCCTTTGACCCGGTTGGACAAGGCGAACGTTTGGAATACCTGGACCTTAAAACAGGAAAGTCAGCGGTAGGCCCGCCTACCCGGCAACATGATATGCCGGGTCCGCAAACCTTCATAACAGGCAGCAGCCAGGCACGGTATATGATGTGGGACGGAATCCGGGCGGTTGATCTTCTGTTGAGCCAGCCAGAGGTTGACCCGGCCCGTATTGGCATGACTGGGCGTTCGGGAGGCGGGACGCAGACTGCATTTATCGGTGCGCTCGATGACCGCATTCTGGCCACGGCCCCGGAGTGCTACATTACTAACTTTACCCGGTTGTTGCAGTCGCTTGGCCCGCCGGATGCCGAACAGAATTTACCTGATATCATTGGTAAGGAGTTCGATGAACCTGATCTGCTGATTGCCCGTGCACCGAAGCCGACGCTAATGATTACTACGCTCAACGATTACTTTAATCATCAGGGATCGCTCGATACGCACCTGGAAGTATCACGGATTTTTAAGTCATACGGTAAATCCGAAAATTTCGGTATCGCACAGGATCTTGCAGGCCACGCATCCACACTCAGGAACCGCGAAGCGATGTATGCGTTTTTCCAAAAAGCGCTTGTAAATCCCGGAAGTTCAAAGGAAGATTCGGTTGACTATCTGACAGCGGAAGAGATCCAGGTAACACCGACCGGGCAGCTTTTGACTTCTCAGCATACTGAAACCGTTTTTAGCCTCAATGCCCGGCATGCCGGGCATTTGATGGCCAGCATTGAGCTTTCCCGGAAAAGTCCGAAGACGCATCTGCCGAAAGTTGTCTTGCAGGCTCAGAAACTATCTGGTTATCAGCTACCAAACGAAACGGATAAGCCTGTGTATGCCGGTGTCATGCCAAAACAGGGATTTCAGATCGAAAAATATTTTATAAAAGGCGAAGGAGATTATGTGATTCCCTACCTGCTTTTTGTGCCTGGCAAACCCAACGGAAAAGCTGTTATGTATTTATCACCCAAGGGTAAGGCAAACGTTGCTGATAGTGAAGAAGTAAAGCTGCTGGTCAGCGGAGGATGCCACGTATTGATCCCCGACCTGATCGGTACGGGTGAAACCGGCCCGGGGCAATGGGCGGGAGGTAATTATTTCCAGCATTTCAAAATGGAGGGTCTGGCAATTGACATGTTCTACGGCTCGGTTTTGATTGGCCGCAGCGTGGTGGGGACCCGGGCGGCCGATGTGGTAAAACTCGCGCATTTGCTAAAAAACAGGGGAGCTACCCAAATCGGTGCGATGGCTATCCGTGAGCTTTCCCCTGTTCTGCTACATGCAGCTGCTTTCGAACCAGCCATCAGTCGCGTGGCGCTTTTTGATCCTTATGTGTCGTATTACTCGTTGGTGACCCAACAATACTATAATCTGGATTTTATCGAGGGGGCTGTACCCTCCGCCCTGACCACCTACGACCTGCCCGATCTGGCAGCCAGTCTGGCCCCCCGCAAAGTCATGATGGCCAATGTGACGGACGGAAAAGGGAGTGACGAGCCCAGGCAGGCTATTGAAAAAGAGCTCAGGTTTGTGAAATTGACTTATCAGTCAGCGGGTGCTGAGAGCTCATGGCAAGTTGCAGCAACTGAACCCAAACACGCACTTATAAAGGATTTTTTTGCTGACTGGATTGCGCACTAATATTTACATCCGGCCCTCTTCTCTATTATAGAAAACAAAGGATTTTTTTATGCTAGTAACGGTGTCGAAGGTCATCCGAACAGGCTCTTTTTGCCGCTATTGCTCTGATCGAATTTACTTTAAACCTACTTTAATCATGAAAATCTTTACACGACAATTACTCGGAGGAATCTTCCTGTTCCTGGCACTTAAAATTCCCGGACGGGCTCAAAGCTTTACTCCGTCTCAGGAAGTACTCAGCCAGGCCCTTAGTTACAGGCTTGTGCAGTGGAAACCCGATTCGCTGGTTGGCAACGAATACATTGCCTATAATGCCTTTGTTTCTGCGAGGGCAATGAATTACCTGGCGTTGACCGCCTATCACAATCCGACAAACACCCTTGTGATCAACCGGCTGCTGCAACACATTCGCAAAGTTATTGCCGGAGGAAACGAACCCACGTGTCGGGGAACAATAGCTGGCTGGGCTGATAATGCACTCGCGCAAAGCCTCACGCTGGCAAAATTTACGCCTGATGTGTGGGACGAGCTGTCCGCCACAGAAAAGACCCGATGCGATTGGCTTATGAAAGCACTCACCGTGGCTGGCAACTATAATCAAAATTACCAGAATGCTCCTGTGCGCTGCATGCTCGGTACTTTTCCCTATGGTGGAAAACGCAATGCCCCAAATATACAGGAAGGATATGTCGGTATCATGATTGCAGCACATAAGTATTTCGGTGGCACAGCCAATGTGAATGCAATCCTGGCCGGTTTCGACTACGACACTTATCTGGCTGCCTTTGCGAGCCTTGGCTATACCAACATCATCTTTGGCTGGACCTTCGCTTACGGTGACACACCGACGGGCCGGGCGCAAATGGAACACTTAATGGAGCAGGGAGATACTCCAGTGGGCGGAGGAACAATTACGAGTGTGCGTATCCCCTTTACTTTTGGAGATTACAGTTCCCCCGCCGTCGAGGTGCCTTATGATCCCCTGCTGGTATATCAGGCACTGGCTGATCGAATGTACCGGCACGAGGCAACAAATCGATCCAGTAGTAATCAAGCCTATATCTTAAATAATCGGACGACACCGATGCAGGGGTTGATGGGGATGTGCGCAGAGTTTCAGTTCACTGATGGAGGGGGCGAACGTAGCTCGGCGCGCTATGCTTACGATGGCTGGTCCAATAGTATCATGACCTACGCCACACTGCGCTCACTGGGTCTTTGGGGTACTACTGCCGTGCACAAGGAGATAGACAGGCGATTAAAAGTCGGATCCATCGACCTGTTGTACAAGTACAAGGCAGGCTATTATGGCCGCTCCAATGGGAACTTTTACACGTATACCGAAACCAGCGGAACCGAACTGGGATATATTTTTCTGAAAGATATATGGACCAATTTCTTGTGGGAACGCGCTGAGCCGTCTGTATTCGAATTGGTGGTTCCAAACGTCCGTGAATCGTTTGACGCAGTGACTTTGAGCAGCAGCTACGCTAACGGACAGTTTACGGGGGAGAATGGGCTCGTATGGCATTTTACGCAAGCCCGTCGCCAGGGCAGCGAACGTGTCAAGCCCAGTGACGCAAACGTGATGGCCCTGGCGCCAAATACGACTTCCCCGGGAAACATCCGGACCAGTCTTACCAGGCCACTCAAATCACTGCGCTTCAAAGTCAGGGCCAGGACTACGTCCGGCGCTCCGGGACTTACTGTGCGGATCAACGGGACAGCAATCCGCACCTACTCGAATTTTGCACAAACGGAAGTAGAAGTTTTGACATTAACGGGCCTTAGTGCACTAACAGGGAATGTAATCATGATTGAAAACACGGGCACGGCTGAGCTGTTATTGGATGATTTGGAACTGGAAGAAGCAAGCGTGTATGTATTGTTAAAGAACGGAAACACTGGTTCAACGACTACGTCCCAGATCAAGCCACGCTTCCAATTGAATAATATCACCGCATCCGCCATTCCATATAGCCAGCTTATGTTCCGTTACTGGTTTACAAGCGAAAATCCTGCCACCCTGGAAACCTTTGTCGATCTGGCCAGTATGGGGGCCGATCAGGTCAACATGGTATACACATCGCTGGCAGGCAGTCCGCGTCAGGGCGCGGACGGATATATGGAATATTCATTTAAAACGACTGCCGGAGACCTTCCGACCAACGGTAATTCCGGATCCCTGAATACGCGTATCCGCAAAGTAAATCAAACAAATTTTGATGAGGCCGACGATTACTCTTATGTGAGCAGCGCAAACTTTGTTCAGACCAACAAAGTTACCCTTTACCGCCAGGTTCCCGGCGGCCAGCCACAGCTTATCTGGGGTAAGGAGCCTGCGTTGATAGGAAGTTTACGGGTAGGTACCTTGCAAGATGAATACCAGCAGCCGCACACCGAAGACGTCGCTTTATATCCTAATCCTGCCGATCAGGAAGTATTTGTGAAAGGTATCAGTTCCGGCGGGCTATTTGATGTGACGATTTCTGCGATCAACGGTCAGGTACTCCATCGTGGGTGTACGGATGGTAAAACGCCCATTCAAATTGGGAATCTTGCCAGCGGTATCTACATCATGCGTCTTCAGTACGAGGGGCTGGTAATGGATATGAAACTTGTCAAAAAGTGATTTGTGACTGCCCCTGATATGACCTACGGTTGGAGTAATATCTCTTGCGGGTTGGAAAAATTCCCGGCAATCAATGTCAAACACAACCTTATACTAAGGATAAACCTGCTTTTCAAACCAGTTTAACTATGAAACCTTTAATACTTGAGAAGGCGCTCTACGTGCCAGTGCTTATCATACTGATTCAAAGCTACTGCTTTGCCCAGACCTTCACGCCGTCGCCGGACGTATTAGCTCAGGCACTCAGCGCCAACCTGGTCCGTTGGCAGCCGGATCCGGAGGCTGGTCAGGAACAAATTGCATACAATGCCCTTGCAACGGGTAAAGCGATGAATTATTTAGCACTTGTTGCCTACCATAACCCCAATAACACTACGGTTATTAATCGGTTGCTGGCTCACATCAGGAATGCGATAGCCGGAGGCAACGAGCCGGTCTGCAGGGGAGGTATCAGCGGCTGGTCCAATAATTCCCTTGCCCAGACACTCACACTGGCCAAAAATACGGAAGCGGTATGGACGCAGCTAACTTCTGATGAAATCAACAAATGTGACTGGTTAATGCGCGCGCTCACCGTGGTGGGAAATTACAACCAAAACTTTTACAACGACCCCGTTCGATGTCTTTTGGGAGTAAACCCCTTCGGTGGAAAAAGAAACGCACCGAACATCCAGGAAGGATATGTCGGTATCATGATCACTTCGCACAAATATTTCGGCGGAGCCGCAGCGGTTAATCAGATACTGGCCGATTTCGACTATGATTCGTATCTGTCTACCTTCGAGAATCTTGGCTTTACAAACATCGTTTTCGGCTGGACTTATGCCTACGGTAATACGCCTGCGGGCAGAGCACAGATGAAAAGCCTGATGGAACAGGGAGGGACGGACAAAGGCGGGGGGACGATTAATTCCCAGGGAGTGCGTCGTCCTTTTACCTTTAACAACTTTTATACTTTGGCCGAAATACCTTACGATCCGTTTCTGATTTATCAGGCCACAACGGAGCGCATGTTTCGCCCTGTTACGCATAATGTATCCACGAGCGGAGAGGCTTACGTACTCAGTAACCGCACTTCTCCAATGACCGGTCTGACTGGCATGTGCGGAGAGTTACAATTTACAGATGGCTTTGGCGAACGTAGCTCGGTACGATATGCGTATGATGGTTGGAGCAACAGCATTTTAACCTTCACCACATTAAAAGCTTTGGGTTTATGGGGAAATACAGCGGCGCATCAGGATATCTATCGGAGAATGAAGGTTGGTTCCATTGATCTGTTATACAAGTATAAAGCCGGATACAGGGGCCGTTCCAATGGCGAGTTTTTTGATCAGACTGAATTTAATGGAATAGACTACGGATATGTCTTTCTCAAGGACATCTGGAATAATTATTTGTGGGATCGTCCCGACCCCACCATGTATGAGCTGATGGCGCCTACTGTGACCGAATCATTTGCAGGCGTTACGCTGGGTTCTGAGTTTTCCGATGGTCAATTTACAGGCCAGGGTGGACTGGTATGGAATTACACCCAGGCGCGGCACGAGGCTGGCTCTGTGGTCAAGCCGGCTGACGAGAACGCTATTGTTTTAGCATCACATGGAAACGGCACTTTCAATACTACCCTTGCACAGCCGGTAAAAGGATTCCGGTTCAAGGTGCGAAATCTGTCTGGTAACGGGAGCCCCACGGTTACTGTTAGTTTGAATGGTACTGTTTTACGCACGTATACCAGTTTTGGAACGGATGAAACAGAGGTAGTGAACATGGCTGGCTTGTCGGCACTGGCAGGCGATCAGCTGTCTGTCAGCAATTCCGGCTCTGTGGAATTGTCTTTTGATGACCTGGAACTTGAGCAGGTAAGCATACCCGCAGCTCCTACAAACCTGACTATCTCCAATGTTCAGATGAGCGAACTTACGCTTACATGGACTGACAATTCAACTACCGAAACAGGTTACCAACTGGAACGGAGGGAATTACCAGCGGGAACCTTCCAGACGGTTCAGGGTAATCTGCCGGTCAATACCGCCACCTACCTGGATAACAGCGTACTTGCTGAAACAAACTATGAGTATCGTTTGAAGGCCATTAATCTGGCAGGTTCGTCAGCTGCGGCACTGGTTGAAACAGAGACGTTGCCTTTGGTAGCGCAGGATATGCAGGTGGCGCCCATCTTGGCAGATGCATTTGTCAATGCGGGAGCGGCAAACGCCGGTTCGAATTACGGTACCAGAACAAACTTACTTGTCAAATTTGCGGGTCCGAACAACACCACGACGCGGGAGTCTTTCCTTAAGTTTGACCTGAGTGGTATTAACAAGCAGATTCAAAGGGCAACACTCAGACTTTTTGGTACAAGTATCGAGGCAAATGTGCTTAATCCGTCTACACTGCGTCTGGATGTGATCGAGCAGGATAACTGGGGGGAAACAACCATCAACTGGACCAACAGCCGGTCTTTCACATCGCTCGGTGAAGTTTTGACCTGGGATCCGGTTAACGGTGTTAATAACGTTGACCTAGCTACATCACTTCTTCAAGATCAAGCAGGAGGCTTGCTTACGCTTAAAATATTGACAACTGAAAATCTACTGGCAAACCTGGCGAGTAAAGAGGCGACCAGTTCTGGTCAGCGCCCTCAGTTAACGATCCATACAGACCATATTACTGCTCCAACGGAGCTGACGCTATCAGGTAACGGGCAGCCTCAGCTGAAATGGACAGACAACTCCTCAAACGAGTCGGAGTTTATTATTCAGCGAAAGAGCGCTGGTGGAACGTTTGCCAATCTGGCATCGGTTGGCGTTAACGTAGACTCATATATTGATACAAGTGCAGCACCAGGAATTGCCTACACGTACAGGGTTTACGCCCTGGATAATATCGGTAAATCGGCCTATTCAAACCAGGTTGAATTGACTACGCCCACATTACAGGTGTGGCTGAAAGACGGAGATGCGGGCCAGATAACCAATAATCAGATCAAACCTGATCTGTTATTGAAGAACTTTGGAAACATACCCGTTCCTTACCATGAGCTAACCGTCAGGTACTGGTTTACAAGTGAGAACCATGCGACGATCAATTCCTGGATAGACTGGGCACAACTTGGAACGAACCTGGTAAAATTGCAGTACGTGCGCCTGGCCGAACCGCGTCGTGGGGCAGACGGTTACCTGGAGTACACATTTGAGCCGGCGGTCGGCCAGTTGATCGTCGAGGGCACCTCCGGACCAATTCAGTCCAGGATCGCCAAACAAACCTGGACCAACTTTAATGAAACGGATGATCATTCATATGCCGATCATGCAGACTATGCGCTGACGCAGCATGTGACGCTGTATCGTAACGGGCAACTCCTGTCGGGTGTAGAGCCGGTTTTGGTAAGTCCTGTAAAACAAGCATTGATAGAATCTGAAAACAAAAACAATACATCAAATTCCAATTCGATCAGTACATACTTGCGTATTCAAAATACGGGGAATGTACCATTGGAATATAAGGATATTACTGTTCGCTACTGGTTTACGGCTGACGGTAGTCAGCCTCTGAACCATTGGATCGACTATGCGGCTTTGGGAAGTAGCAGAATAAATGGCCAATTTGTTACATTACCTGCTACGCTGCCCGGCGCCGATACCTATCTGGAATTCAGCTTCGATCCTACACTTGGCAGTCTTGAGCCATTAGCCAGTACAGGCAATATTCAATTTCGGATTGCCAAAGGCAACTGGTCCGCATTCGACGAGGCAGATGACCATTCTTATAAGGTCAGCGCACCAATGGGAGTTAACAATAAAATCACACTTTATCATAAGGGAGAATTGATTTATGGCACCGAACCAATAGCATCCGGCGCAAGGGTTGCTGCTTTTGAAATGGAAGACGATGCAGAAGCAGTGACGAAGGCCTGGTCGGTCTACCCAAATCCTGCCAGAGATGAGATCCGACTGGACGGCGGGGATTCAGGAAGGCAAATCGATGTTTCAATTATCGGAATCAACGGCCAGAGCGTGCATCAGGAGAAAACATACTTAAAAAGTCCAATCCGCGTAGAGCAGCTTTCCAGCGGCATTTATCTTCTACGGGTTGTTCAGGATGGGGCGGTGCGGCATATGAAACTTCTTAAACAATAGCCCGATTATCAAAGACATCAACCGCCTGCATCCGCTTTTGCAGATCGCAGGTGGTTGATTTGGATTTTTTAAGACGCTTGATAAATATGCTATGAGGTTCACATTTTTTTTTCTTTTTATACTGATCGCGGCGACCGCGTTCTGCCAACAGAAGCGGAACCTGCTGACAAATAATTTTTCCCGAAAGCAAGTGAGCTCGTCTATTTCGGGCAGCCAACAGTGGATTACCTATCCTGCCTATAATAACCGCGATGCCTGGAAGAGGCTTCCGGTAGTTGCAAAAAATCAATCTATTAAAAAGGGTGAGCAGTATTTGAACTATAAGTGGCCTTTGACCACAGCCCAGCTTTATCTGACATACAGCAGGACTGGCAATCGCGCCGCGGCAGACGATGTAAACCGTGAGAAACTCAATGCCTTGCGGATACTAGCACTCGCGGAATTGGTGGAAGGAAAAGGCCGCTTTCTGGATGATCTGATCAACGGGGTTTTTGCTTTCTGCGAACAGACATACTGGGGGTCCCCGGCTCATCTCTACATGCATGGATATGAGGGATCCATTGCAAACATCACCACACTGCTTCCCGAAGAAAACGATCCGATCATCGATTTGGTGACCGGCGATACGGCCGCGGACCTTGCCTGGATCTGGTACTTTTTTCACGAAGAATTCGATCAGGTCAGTCCGGTGATCGCTGAGCGGCTGCAACTTGAATTGAGGCGAAAAGTATTGGAGCCTTTCTACCAGCGTAACGATTACTGGTGGATTACCGGCTGGGGCGAAGGGCGAGTTAACAACTGGACTCCCTGGTGCAGTTACAACATCCTTACCTGTATTCTGTTGTTGGAAACCGACAAACAGAAGCGCGAGGACGGGATCTACAAAACCATGGAGGCAGTTGACCTATTTATCAACTCTTACCCCGAGGATGGTGGTTGCAGCGAGGGACCTGGCTACTGGGGACCTGCAAGCGGGAGGCTGTTCGATTATCTGACCCTATTACAAAAAGCGAGTGAGGGTAGAATTGACATTTTTAGCAACGAGCTCATTCGCAATATGGGACGGTACATTTACCGTGTTTACGTCAGCCACGGAGAAAATTATGTCAATTTCGCTGATGCACAGGCCCGGCTTCAGCATGATGGAGGGCTGATCTATCGTTTCGGCAAAGTCATTCAGGATGCGGACATGGAAGGATTTGGTGCCTTCCTTCTGGATAAACGCAACGAAGGGGACATCAGATTGGGCGGACGGATCGGAAGTTCTCTTGAAAATCTGTTCAGTACCGACGGTTGGCGCATTGCTACTAGGAAAGAGCCCCTCTTATACGAATACTATTTTCCAAATCTGGATGTGGCCATTGCCCGCGACAAAGAAGGTTCGGACAAAGGATTTTATTTCGCCGCCAAAGGAGGGCATAATGGCGAGCAGCATAACCACAACGACGTTGGGTCATTTATCCTGTTTTACGACGGGAATCCTGTCCTGATCGACGCAGGGGTGGGAACTTATACCCGTGAAACGTTCGGGAAAGAGCGCTATAATATCTGGACCATGCAGTCCAACTATCACAACGTGCCGCTGATCAACGGTGTGGCACAGCAGGACGGTCGAAACTTTACCTCCCGAAACTCATCCTTTATCGCCACGAAAGACCGGGTCCGGTTTTCAACGGAAATCAGTGGAGCCTATCCAAAGGAAGCGCAGGTAAAAAACTGGCAGCGGGCCTATCAGTTGGATCGGGGCGAAAAATTTACGATCAGCGATGTATATCAATTGATTGAGAATAAAGGCGAGACAAGGCTGCATTTCCTTACCACGCTCTACAATGAGCAAACAAAACCCGGAGAGCTGCTACTGAAAGGAGATGGATTTGAACTGCTGATGCGGTACAATCCGAAATCAATAAGTGCCACAGTTGAGCAGAAGGATATTGATGATCCCAAGCTTAGGAACGCACTCGGAAAAATAGTTTACAGAATTGTGCTTGAAGTCAAAACTGGTGCTTTAACCGGCAGCAATCGCATCGAATTGATAAAAGTGAAATAATGATCGCGTTGTCAAATACGATGTTCTGTTTAAATTCACTTTGACACAACTACTTGTATGTCTATTGACTTTCTAAAAATAAAGTTATTAAGCCTTATTGTGTTTTGCGGCCTCTTTACGCCAGCAGTTTTTGGAACGGTCATCCTTCCTAAAATTTTTGGAGACCACATGGTGCTGCAACGCGAGAGCAACGTGGCCGTATGGGGCCTCTCCGATAAAAATATGCTCACTGTATCGGGGTCCTGGAATGGCGAAGTGGTAAACGTAAATGTGAACGCCGATGGGACCTGGAAAACCCGGTTAAAGACGCCGGCGGCTGGTGGACCCTATACAATAACTTTCGACGACGGGGAGGTTTTGCTGCTAAATGACATTCTGATCGGGGAGGTCTGGATATGTTCTGGGCAATCGAATATGGACATGCCTATCCGTGGCCTTTCTGCAAAGGATACGGTTTTGAACAGGCAAAGTATACTTGCGTCCGCCGAAAATTCCCAAATCAGGTTATTTAGACTGCCACACAAGGCTTCGGCGCAGCCGGAAAAAGATAGTCCGGGGCGTTGGCAGCTCTCCGATAGTGTCACTGCAAATACTTTCAGCGCGGTGGGTCATCATTACGCGCAGATTTTGCAGGAGAAACTAGGGGTGCCATTGGGCATGATTCATTCGGCATGGAGCGGAACACGTATCGAGCCCTGGATGAGCGGGGAAAGTCTGGCCGAATTCAATTACGTCCGGCCTGCTACGGATACAGCAAAGTTATCTCGAACTTCTCCGTCTGCGATCTTCAACGGGATGATCAGTCCGCTACTGGGTTTTACCTGCAAAGGAATTTTGTGGTATCAAGGTGAGTCGAATCTGACCCAACATGCAGTTTATGATCAAATGATGGCAGCTATGGTAAGTGGCTGGAAAAAGGGCTGGGACCATCAGGAGCTGGCTTTTTACTATGTCCAGATTGCACCATTCAATTATGGAAAAGCAAAGTCGGCGCCGTATTTGCGCGAAGCACAGGAAAGGGCCATGAAGCTGATCTCTGACTCATATATGATCAGCACAATTGACATAGGTTCGGAAAAGACCATCCATCCGGCGGATAAAGGAACGGTGAGTCAACGACTGGCTTATGCCGCACTTAGCAGAACCTATGGATTAAAGGGTTTCCCGTATGAAAATGCAAATTTTGAGTCCGTGAAATTCAAAAGAGACAAAGCGACCGTTCGAATAGCACATACAGGAAAAGGATTGGTAGCTCAAAAAAATCCGTTGGGATTTGAGGTTGCAGGTGATGATCGGGAATTCTTTCCAGCAGTCGCGTCCATTAGAAAGAATAAAGTAATTGTTCACAGCGACCAGGTTCCCCATGTCCGAGCAGTACGGTATTGTTTTTCGGGCTTTGCTCCCGGCACGGTGCATAACCGTGACGGGTTACCTCTTTTGCCTTTTCGTACTGATACTTGGCCAATCAACAATGGCAAATAAGGCACTGACTTTTTAAGTATTCAAATGAGCTGATAAAGATATGAAAATCGGATTTGGAAAAATGGGCCTGAAAAAAATACTGATCTGCACATTGCTGATTATATCGCTGCAAGATATTTGCCACGCTCAAGGGAAATCCGGTGAGCTGTTTGACCGGCAGGTGAAGGACGTCTTGGCGCGCATTAATCCACCATTCTTTCCTGAAAAAACTTTTAATGTGGATGTTAAAACGGCTGATCACTTTCAGAAGGAAATCAACAAAGCCATTGAAATCTGCAACAATGCGGGGGGCGGGCAGGTTGTTGTTCCAAAAGGCGATTATCTCTGTAACGGCCCGATCCGGATGCTGTCAAATGTGAACCTGCATCTTTCTGACGGCGCACTTATCCGTTTTGGCACCAATCCTGGTGACTACCTTCCGGTCGTTAAAGTGCGCTGGGAAGGCACCGTTTGTTACAATTATTCTCCGATGATCTATGCCGTTGGTCAGAATAATATCGCTATAACCGGGCGAGGAACACTCGACGGGCAAGCCGATAAATTCTGGTTTGCCTGGAAAAAGCAGCCTAATAGAGACGATCAGGAAAAGGCTAAGACAATTTTGCGAAAAATGGGTGAAACGGGCGTGGCTGAAAATGAAAGAGTGTTCGGAGCTGGGTACAAACTTCGCCCCACATTAATTGAGTTTTATGAATGCGAATCGATCCTACTGGACGGTTTCACAGTTCGGCAGAGTCCGTTTTGGACTGTCCATCCGGTTTTTTCAAAAAGTATAACGATCCGGAACCTCACGATAGGCCATGGAACCACCAACGACGATGGCATCGATCCCGATTCGTGCGAAGACGTGCTAATTGAACATTGTAAGATCAATACCGACGACGACCCCATTTCGATCAAAGCCGGGCGGGACCAGGACGCTTGGCACCGCAAAGGCACCCGGAATGTGGTAGTACGGAATTGTACCCTGCAATCGGCGATTGCGAATGCATTTTGTATTGGGTCGGAAATGTCCGGCGGTGTCGAAAATGTATGGGTCGATAACTGTTTCGTTCCCGATACTGACATGGGGGTGACCTTGAAAGCGAATATGGACAGAGGCGGTTTTATACGTAATCTTTGGGTCCGCAACATAACGATTGACAGTTGCCGGCAGGCAGCTATTCGTATACAGATGGACTACCATAGCTATCGCGGGGGGAACTTTCCTCCCAATTTTGATCAAATTACTTTTGAGAATATCAACGTTCGCGCGGCGCGTGATCACGGCTGGTGGTTAGCTGGGGTCGCGTCCAAATCGATTGGATCGGTGACGATGCGAAATATTAAAGTTGATCATCAGGGTAAGGGAAACCGCGCCGAGTTTGTCAATCTGAAAATAGACTAATAAATGTACTGACCATGCGACGCAGAGACTTTTTATCATCCACAATAGCCGGAGCAGCTGCATCTGCCGCGCCGTTAAAAGTATTTAGCCAAGGAGAAGAAATCAAAGAAGCAAAAGGTAGTCTAAATGAGCCTGCGCGAAATATTCCGTTGGCAGGAGATTATGATGTGATCGTTTGCGGAGCAGGCCCCGCTGGTGTTGCTGCGGCTATTGAAGCCGGACGTACTGGTGCCAAAACGCTTCTTCTTGAAGTTCACGGTTGTTTAGGGGGCGTCTGGACGTCAGGTTGCTTGACCTGGATCATCGACAATAAAAATAAAGGAGGGATAGTAGCGGAAATTAAGGAAAAGCTTCGCCATCGAAAGGGCAATGCTACAATCCCCACCGGGAATTCGTTTTCTTTCGATGCTGAGCAGATGAAAATACTGTTGGAAGAGCTATGTATTGAAGCTGGTGTAACAATTCGCCTTTTTACCAGGGTAGTCTCAACGGCGCAGAGAAACGAAAGGATGACTCATGTTGTTACAGAATCTAAGTCTGGGCGCGAAGCCTGGGGAGGTAAGATCTTCATTGATTGCTCGGGGGATGGGGACTTGGCTGCCCGTGCTGGCTGCAAGTTCGACTATGGCGACAGTGCCGGACAGGGACAGCCAATGAGTATGCTTTGCCTGATTTCCGGGGTCCATTATTCTGAAATAAGGGAATTTATTCGTGATGAAGAAGATAGCAAGGCTGGATCACGCTCTAAAAAACGTTTGGAAGACGCTATCATACGGGGAGGACATACCCCTTCTTACGCCCGTCCAAGCATCTTTCCTATCTATGAGGACCTGCACATGCTGATGGCAAATCATGAATATGGGTTTCTAGGAACCGACGCTGGCCAGGTAACTGAGGCTACTCTGAAAGGACGGGCAGAAGTACACAAAATTGTTCACAGTTTGCAGTCATTAGGCGGCCCCTGGGGTAACCTGAAAATTATAGCTACCGGTGAACAGATTGGTGTTCGTGAAAGTCGGCGCATACACGGGCTGTATACGGTGTCCCGTCTGGACTTGGTCAAAGGCGCGCGGTTCGAAGATGCTGTGTGCCGCGTCACATTCGGCGTTGATGTGCATTCGGTGAAAAAGGAAGATGAGACCACCACAAACTACAACAGGGGTACCACCAGCAAACCTTACGATATTCCGGTTCGTGCCTTGATTGCCAGCGATGTGAAAGGGCTTATGATGGCTGGCCGTTGTATCAGTGGTGATTTCGTAGCTCATTCGAGTTACCGAGTTACAGGCAACGCTGCTATGATGGGCCAGGCGGCTGGGCGGGTTGCTGCCATTGCAGCAAAAAACAATCAATTGCCGCAGGATGTCAAATGGACTGAAGTGGGGTGGTCTGTCGATTAATTTAAGGCAATGATATATCAATTTACACTAAACTTCTAATAAAAAAAGGCTAGTCACAATAGACTAGCCTTTGACTTTTAAGGTGTTATGCGACTACCAAACTTCCCATTTTATTTTCATGGGAACCCATGGAGTCAATTCACTAATCAAAAATTCTTTCTGAATCTTCTCATTACCATTCAGCAACTCACAAGTTACTCGGTCGCCATTCACCTTTCTCACTACCATCATCGGGCCACCTTTGGCCTCTCTCACTTTGTCTTGCACTTGCATCCCCTCGTCCATTTTTCGTGAATAATTTCAACGATACAACAATTACAGACGAAATCCAAACAAAAACTCAAATTTCTCCATATTTATAGGTAAACGAACACTAAATATGGATACGGAAGGTAAAATTTGCTGGTTTGAATGGATGGATGCAACGGATGCATTCGTCGTCATGCATGAGCAGTGGAGACTAATTGTTGACCAGCTACTGGCAATGAAACTGGATGGCCGATTGTCAGAAGAGATGTTTTGTGAGATAACAAAATATGAAAGAAACTATCTTATTCTGAGATTTCCACAACTTCATCCTTAACATCTTCAATTAGCTCAATTACTGTACTTTTGACCAAGTTCTTAGTGGTTGGGTCAAGCTCTCCTAATGTAAAATTAGTGTGCTTATCCGCTGCTGCCTTAAATGTGCCTTCCACTAGAGGAAATTCAGCATTGATTATCCACGTTTCTTCCTCCAGTGAGATTGCAATAGGATTCTTTTCGTAATAGAACGTTGCTAAACGTGCTCTTCCGTCGGCCAGCAACTGATCTAGTTTTTCGGGGAATTTACCAAGTTCTTTAAGAGATTGGTCAGTCAAAACGAAATTTAGAACCGTCATTTGCTATTGTTGGTTTGTTCAATAATTTTCTTCAAAAACAAAATTTCCTCTTTCTGCTGCTGAATGATCTGCTCATATAGCTTCCGTTCCTGATCAGACGTGCCATTATTAACGACATACCCGTTCCCGGTTTGGTTGTGCATGACGTTGAAGATCATCTTCTCATTGAAGTTGATAATGTCTTCCACGCTGACTTTCAGCACTTCAGCAATCTTCATTAGCTTAGGGTAGGATAGCTCTGATTCGTTCCTCTCGATCTTGCCGTATCCGGCCTGAGTCATTTCTAGCTTTTGAGCCATGTACTCCTGCGTATAGTTCTTAATCTCTCGAATCTTCTTGATTTTTTCTCCTATCTCCACATTGAAAGAAATTTTTCCTGTAAGTTCTAAATAAATCCTCACAGTTCTAGTAGCTCACAGTTATTTCAAACCACCGTACATAGCTTTGAAGCCAGTTTAAACCCCTCGTTAAAGTGTTCTAAATGGCTGGAAAAGAGAAGTATATAGTGTTGATTGTAATCGTTTTAGCCCTTTCAATTGGCTGGTTTTCGGAACATAAGGTTGGTAGTTTTGCCGCCGAACCTCGACAACGTGACACGCCCGACACGTTATATGTGCTGTGGGAACCGGGAAAATCCCATATCTATAAATGGGACAAGCTTGGGGAGTATCTGTATAAAGAGCCGTGGAACCCCAAAGGGTTTGTTGTGTTCTATTCAATGTACGGCCATGATAGTCATGGATACAGCACATCCGAGGATACTTTTGAAGGGCATTACAAGGTATCGAAGAGGTTTCAAACGGAGGCAAAGAGTTTTGTCAGTGCAGACTTCTATCGCTGGAAAACTTGGACAAGCGAAGAACCGGGAACGTTTGGTACGTTCATAAAATGCGTTGAGAATCACAATTTTAATCAAAACAAGACGTGTGACTGTTCATTTCTTTTGCCCGACTAGTCTCCTTTCTTAGGTGGCTTGACCTTCATCAGGGCAAACAGATGATTATCAAAGTCTGACTTTGATAATTCGCTATGCTCCGCTAGATCAGCTTTGCTTACTTTACGCTTTTTCGTCAACAACTTAAATTTATCAAGAGATTTCATGATATCAGTTTCTTATAGGTCAAACGACCCGTCATATTCTCCAAAGCTACATTAAAACGCTGTGAAGTGGTGTAGTTCCTAGTATTAAATCTGTAAGAGAATTCGTCCACGTAGGATTGAAGATGCTCTACGCTTACCCAATGGTAGATACCTTCAAGACCTCGTTTCAGGTGACTCCAGAAGTTCTCGACTCCGTTCGTATGAGCCATACCATTGACAAACTGTTTGGCTCCGTGGTTGACCCTTTCATGATTGAATTTCTGGTTCAGCTTATTATAAGCCTGCCATTCATCAGTCATGACGGTAGTGTTACACTTGATACTGGATTCAATGATAGGCTCGATTGTAGCCTGTTTCGTATCGGATACAACCTTAGCTATCAAAACACCACCTCTCTGACGCATACCTAGAACCGGCTTTTTGGTTTTAGTACTTCGGCCTTGAGTACCTTGTGTCTTTTTCGATTCGTGTTTGTTCTTTTCCTCTCCACCGATGTAGGTTTCATCGATCTCAACCGTATTCTCCAGAGCTTGCTTGAACGCTGGATGATCGAAAGCATATCTCAATCGATGCAGCAGGAACCATGCGGTCTTCTGAGTAACGTCAATATCCTTTGCAAGTTGATGCGACGAAATGCCCTTCTTATGGGAAGAAAAGATGTATAATGCCATAAACCACTTAATCAGTGGTATTTTGGTGTCCTCGAAAATAGTACCTACTTTGACGTTGAAGTATTTCCCGGTATTCTTGCATTTGTAGCGGTTGCCCGAACACTTGTACACCTTGGAAGTCTCGTCAAACGGAGAAACGACAGTTCCGTCCCACCGGAGTTTTTCCAAGTGTTCGATGCAATCCTGTTCAGTAGGAAATGCTTTGACTAAATCAAGTATACTTTTGAAATCACCTATCATAATATCAGAGAGTTACAGATATAAAGATAAGAAGAAATTTACACTAAACATAGAAGTTCGAGAAGTATTTTACACTAAAATCAACAAACAAAGGAACATGGACACAGAAACCAGATTGGCCGAGCTAAACGCTAAACCTCAACTTACAGATGATGAAATGAAGGAAGTAATACGTCTGAGTCCGCCTAATACAATCAAATCGTTACCTAATCTATTGACCCTCGGTGTTAAAGATGTAAATGCATTCGGCGACAATACCGCCGAAGCTAAGAAAATAGCCAAAGACGCATTTGAAAAGGGCTTTTACATTGAAACAATCTCACTTAGGCTTCAATCGATAGAAATCTGTCTTCGAATGTATGTCGTCGGCAAAAGTAAAAAAGGTAAAATAATTGATTCTGATAGCGATAAAAGGACATTTGGAAACTATGTCAACGATTGCGAGCAAATGGGCTTTGATAAGTCGTTGGTTCAGGAATTAAAGGATTTCAACAAAAACAGGGTCAATGCCATACATAAATTCCTTCTTGGTGAGATCAAATATGCTGACCTGAAGGATGTTTGTATTGCGACGGATGGGCTTGGGAATAGAGTGTTAACATATGTAGCTCAGGAGATTGGCACCCCTGTAGTGTAAATTGATATATCATTGCCTAATTTAATTATTTGTTATTGTCGATGACACAACAGAAAATTGCTGGTTCCGTAAGTACGGTCGGAAAAAGTCGTCAGCTACCTACACGATCCGCCTCTCGGCGTCGCGTAGGTAGCCCGGCGGCAATTGTTTTCATAAATCATTCAAATTCTTTCTAATTAATTGTACTACCCTAATTCCTTTATGTCTTTTGTACCGTCATTGAAGATTCAATTGCCAAGTCACACCAAACTTATCGCCAACCCACCCAAATTTCCGGCTGAATCCGTAGTTATCCAATGGCATAAACACCTTCCCATTATCAGCCAAATTACGGAATAGCGTTTCAAGCTCGCTTTCGGTTCTGCATTCGACGAATAGTGAAATTGCCGGGGAAAAAGTCCATCCATGTTTAATGTAGCTATCGCTGCAAATGAACTGCCTTCCATTCAGTTCGAACCTGGCAACCAAAATGCTTCCTTCTTTTGCCGGCCCACCAGCTCCATGCCGTTGCAGGTCCAGAATTTTCGAATTGTCAAATAATCCGACGTAAAACTTCATAGCTTCCTCAGCGTCGTTTTCCTGGAATGTCAGAAATGTTGTGATTTGGTTTTTCATGTCGTTTCTGTCTTTAAGCTGTTGTTTTTGAGATGTTGTTATGAATTGCACTGCGCCAAATCTAGTAACGGTTAGCCGAACTTCGATCATACTTTAGTACCAAAATGGAGTTGGTGTCCCTCATACCAAAGTACTGTGTTTCGCCTTCAAGGCGTCTGGTGTGCTAATCGTACTCATTGTAGAATCAGAAGCCCACAACCTTTACTGAATGAATGCAGTCGGTTGTGCTTGGTATCCATCATAACAGTCGCAGAGGTCCGGGTTTAGTTAGCAGACGCACTTCTTGGTGAATAAGTAGGAGTTCGGAAAAATGTCCATCGAAGTCTAATCAATTGTGCATCGCCTCTTTGATACCATATCATCGTGGCCAATGTATCGCGTGTTCTCAGCAGTGATGCGGCAGATGCCGAAAATACCCCGATGGGGGTATTGCCAGGTCGTATAAAATGCGATGAGATTTGTATCGTAAACCCTCTTTGAATCAGTATTTATGAAAGCACTTCTACGTCTTGGTAGCTGCCTTTCCGTTCTATTACTTTCCATTGGTTTTTGGTCCTGTGAAACGCAAGTGGAACAGAGCCTGGACGAATACTATCCGCTCAGGGGCATAAAGGAGATCGTAATAGATGAACTGCCAAAGACCGACTATTTTCTCGGGATGGAAGAGGTTGTTATTCCATTGCAGGCCAAAGCTTACGATGCAAGCGGCAAACAGCTGAAAGTTCCTGAAAATCTGGTGCATTTTACAAAGAATGGTGAAATCATCGACGGTGCTGAGCTTAAAATAAAAGTAGAAGGTACCTACTGGATTGTGGCCCATATTGGCAAAATCCAAAGTGATACACTCAAAATTCGCACTCTTGACCCATCCAAATTATCCCTGCACATTTGGGTTGACCCGGCACAACAGGAGGCTTTTATCGCCGACGGGAAAGCCAAACTCGATTTCAAGGTTTCACTCTCTCACAATGGCACAGCGGTACCGCTTTCTTCGGAGTTTGAGCTGTATTGCAATAACGAAGTGGTGACCGCGAAGACATTTGCGACTAAAAAAGCGGGCAAATACAAGTTTAAAGCATCGGGTGCGAATCTGAGCAGCAATGAAATTAATATAGAAGCACTGAGTCAGGTCAAAACACTCAGACTTTCCAGGCAATCTGCTGAGCCATATTTTTTTGGTTTTGACGTTTCCAGCACCAGTTTTTTGCTGGAAGGGCTAGATGCGGCTAATCAGCCGGTTCCGCTCAGTGAGGATATCAAATTATTCAAAGGAGCTTCTGAGATAGATCAGTCTGCGCAGTTCAAAGCCCGTGACCTGGGCAAGGTTAGTTTTCAGGCCAAAGGGTATAAAATTGAAAGCAATGTACTGGCCATAGATGTGATGAGCCCTGTGAAAACGCTGAAACTGGGCTACACACAACACGGCAATACTTTCTGGGCGGATGGCAATTCTGAAATTTCTTTCTCCCTAAAGGCATTTGATTTCAATGGAAAAGAAATAACCCCCACTGCCGATGTGAAGTTGTACCAGGGCACAGAGGTTGTTGATTTTACCAGGAGATTCACAACCCGGAGAAGTGGTAATCTGGTTTTTCAAGCAAAAGGTTTCAATTCGGAAAGTGAGGAAATAACGGTGAGGGCAACGGCCCCGGTGAATTTCAGAACGGTCAGGATCCCGGTGATTTTCCACGAAGTTAACACGACTAAACTGACCCAGGCAAAAATTGACGAAGTACTCGACGGCGTAACCAAATCATTCAGAAAGCAGTGGAATCCGAAAGGAGGCCCTAAAGATCCTAATGCTGCCGACTTGTTCATTGAAGTATATGCGGCAGAGCGGGATCCGTCGGGTAATTTGCTGCCGATCAGAGGGCTGAATAGGGTGAGCTCCGGCAAGCAGTCGTTTATGACCAATAATACACAGAGGCTCAATGAAGCAGAACGAGACGCGATGAACCATTACTGGCCTTCGGAGCAGTACTTCAATATCTGGGTGTACTCCAATATTAAAGGCGATCTTGCCGGTTACAGCTGGGCTTATTTTCCCGAAACCACCCTGCCGCTGGAGGGCCTTTTGTTAAGGAAGAAGGGGAACCGAACGCGTCCGGATTTTGCTTACGGTGCATTTATTAATGCGGATCACCTCGGGCCTGGTGACGGCGTGGAAGTTACCGCTCACGAAATGGGTCATGCGCTGGCACTTGACCATGTTTTTGATGGAAATATGGGGTCCCACTACGGTTGTTCGAACAGAGATTCGGATTTTTGCGAGGATACAAAGCCCTACGATCGAAAGGCTTACGAAAACAACATACAGGTCGAGCAGTACAGCCGAAAAGGTTGTGATGGATCCATATTCACTTCGACAAACATCATGGACTACCACATTGGTTATGAAAACTCGTTTACCGTGGACCAGCGTAGTCGGGTAAGGCACGCTATTGATTTCTGTCTTTGGCTCCCAACGCCATTCAACAATTTTCAGAATGGCCGCATCATACAGAATGGCAAAATTGAGAAGCCGGAAGCCTATCAATACCGGACACCTATCGCCTGCCATTATTCGGGACTTACAGGCCAAAAAATGAGAGTAAACTAGCCTCTGGCGACAAAAAATACATACTTCCTTTTATTCTCATGCAAAAACGATTATATCTTCGGGCCAAACGACGGCTTCTACCTTGTCGGGCATGCTCAGTTTTCCAACTTTTGATTCTGATCATGTTCTGGTCTTGCCAGAGAGATATTGATATCCAGTTGGGCAAGGAAGAGAAGCCTCAGGAGCAAACTGACGATCCGGTAAATCCTTCCAATGCAAACCAGCTGTCCAGGTCCCTGCACATTGCAGGGGCAGCCCGCATTGAGGGTGCCGTGTTGCCCGTGTCTTCCAGCGCAGCGGATGCACCGGTTGTGGTTAATTACGACCAAAGTATTGCGTACAGTTCGGGTAGTACAGTGATTTTACCTGCAGACATCAGCGCCAGTGCAGGAATCGTAGGTGTTTACATTCAGGTAAAGGGTTCCACGCATTATTACGACGTGCCTATTTCCCGCCAAATTAATGACGTTACCTCAGTGCCCATCGACCTTTCTTCGCTTGTTGTCGAAGGGAGCTTTATCCTGATATGTAAATACTATGATGCCAACAGAAAAATCAGCGCAGCTAACGAAATCAAAGTGACCGTTACAAAGCCTGCTAATTGTGCCACGACCAAAGTTTCGGGTGGGCAGGGGCTGACCAGTAATATTTTTAAACTGGGCAATGCGTCCGGTAAAATCAGGATTAACTATGACACTTATGTGGTGAAAGACAAGATTGATGTATTCCAGAAAGGTGTCTGGATCGGAGGTACGGGCCCTCAAACGGATAGAAGCACGCTCCGGAAGGCATTGACTTGCAACGTGGCGACAGAAGCCGGTGGATATGTTGGTAAGAAGTCGGCATTTGTGTTCGATTATGAGCCTGCGTTGGGCAGCGATATTGAGGTCGTGGTTTCGGGTTGCGAAAACGGTGGCACCCTTTGGCAATACACTTTTTCATGCCCGGGTGATATTGGGAGTTTTGACGTGCCCACTCTTACGACCACGCAAATTTCGGAAATCCGTAGTGATGGAGCCAAATCTGGTGGAACGATATCCGGCGATAATGGATCGGACATCAAAAGCCGGGGCATCGTGTGGAGCACTAATCCGGGTCCGACCATTGCACTGGCCTCCAAAACAACGGATGGCTTAGGAAAGGGGAACTTCACGAGCTCGCTCACAAGTTTGCTGCCTGGCACCAGGTATTATGTGCGGGCCTATGCTACCAACGATGCCGGCACGGGTTACGGTAACGAGGTCAGCTTCACTACACCCTTGGTTGTGAACACATCATTGGACGGGAAATGGCTGTCGAATACGGGTAATGGCGTAGAAATCTCAGGCAATACCGGCAGATTTTATGTTTACAACAGCGGCTGGCAGGGGGCAGAGGCAAAAGGGTTGGTCAAGATCGGTGACGTAAAATTCAAGAATATCAGCAAAGTGTCCACCAATAAGTGGAATTTTTTAGAACTGGGAATTAAGACAACCAATCAGGTACCTGTTTCGGCTGTGTGGTCTTATGATGGTACCATTATCATGACCGCTGACGGGAAGTCAATCACTACCGCGTCAAACACCATGATCGATGGCCAGTCGAAGTCTAGTACGCTTGTGTACATCCGTCAGTAAGGTTTCGAAAAAACTGCGTGGAAAAGGTGTAATTGACGAACGTATGGATGTAAGCGTAGTGATAGTCTTCGCAAAGTACCTCAAGGGTGGTATTGCGGCGCAGGCCGATAACATTGAAGCTAGCAACGATAGGAACCCGGGAATGGGAATAAAGCCAATTAACAGACCTTAAACGGATACGAACGTGCGAAATCGATATTTGATATTGTTCCTGCTTTTTGCCTCGCTGGCGGGTTTTGCGCAAAGCAGCGCATCGGATACGATTCATCTAACCGATCGTTCTAAAATCTTAGCTATCATCGATGAAGTGTCGACGGATGAGCTGTTGTATTTTTTGCCGGAGGATCTCGCACACAAGAAGATCAGAAAACCACGGGCCAAGGTCTGGAAAGTGGTGTATGCCAATGGCGAAATAGAAGCTTTCAATTCACCTGATCCGGTTGCCGTTTACATTGTTCAGCCAGCGCAGAAAAAGAGCGGCGTTTCGCTGCCGAATAACAGGGAAGCCAGAAAGAAAGAACCGGCTGAACCGACTACAATCACGCCAGCGGCTGCGCAAGCTGTATCTTCGGAAGCAACTACACCGCCGGGAAAAGCCGCTCAAAATGTTGCGGGTCCTACTGAGATGATCATAAAGGTACAGCATGAAAATGCACCTGAAACTTTGGTAAGGCAACAGGGACGAAAATACAAAAACTATGTGGGTGTTTTTGTGGGAGGTTCATTAACCTCTTTTTACTCCGATAAGTTGACATTCCCAAGGAAGCCTTTTTACAATTGGCAGGCAGGGCTTGGATTTAACCTAGCCAACAGCAAGCATTACAGCGCGCGGCTAGAACTGGTTTATGCCAACAAGGGGTCCAGAGAAACTTTTTCAGATCAGTTTACAGAGATTACCAGCCGAACGAAAATGACTTACGGGCAGGTAAATTTGCTGCCAGTCATCCTCAAAGCTGGCAGAGACAGGCTGAACCCTGCGATCGGATTGGGAGTTTATTACGCGTACCGCATCAAACATGTGTCACCGATAAGGCAAGCCGGTGGGGAATACGAGCAGGACGATCTCACTCAGGCGCTCATCAACAACCGCTTCGATTACGGCGCCTGCGCAATACTTGCATTATATTTAGGGCATAAACCGCTGTTGGAGTTCCGCTACGAGTACGGTCTGGCAGAAGTGATGAAAGGTGTGAAAGTTAAAAACACTGGCCTGAGCGCTTCCCTGTTTTTCTCGTTCTAAAACGGGCCCAACGATCATAAACTCTTCGGTTAATAAAATCTGCCGGCCTCGCAGTTTCTCAGGTTTGCAGAGACCTGAGAAACTGCGAGGCCGCAAAAGGTAACGCAGGACGGAGCTATGCAGTCTTCCGGCCTTGCAATGGTTAGTAGACGGTGTAAGTGTTTTCGTGATAGATGTCCAGAACCAGGCCCTGATCGGCTACGACTTTGACCAGAATGAACTTTCCGGTAGGGGTCTTGTAAGCCAGTACGGTGCCGACTGGCATTTCATTCGTCCAGAAAGTCGAATTGGCTGGCGCCCATGAGGGCCCGCCCTTCGAGTAAAATTTAAGTGTATTCAGGTAAGCTGGCGTGAGCGACTGTATGTCTGCGATCCCCGCACTGGCATAAGGCATCGTTTCAGTGTTGATCGCATAATAACAGCCACCGTCACTTCCCCAGCTGATATCCCCCTCACGTTCGCCTACGATAGCAAACGGGCTGGTCAGCTTCAGGCCCTTGTACATGGGGACCGTCGCCGTATGTACGTACTTCCACTCGGTGCGGGTTGATGGTGGCGTACGCTTTGGCGTTGTTCCTCCCACCTGCATGGCCGCAGTAATCGTGGATGCGGACGTCTGCTCAGCCATACCTGGCGTTTTTGATCCGGAAAGCGGGGCAGGTTCGTTTGCATTTTCGCAGCAGGAAAAGAATACGGAGAAGATAATGAAAGCGATGCTGGTAACGAGATTTTTCACGACTTGATGATTGTTTAAATTTTTGAAAGAATTACTAATGCAGATCAGTTTAAGAATGCTTGAAACACCCCGCCGACCGACGATACAAACGTACTGCCGGCGGTAGGCGGCCTGCAATTTTTTAGCGTATACAAAAGGTAATGGCCCCTGAGAATGAGGTGTACAAAAGGTGAACAAACCCGTTTTCTGGGCACGACACTGGCCCGGGGTAGTGCGATGATCCGTTTCCGGTGAAAAAACAGCGGTTTTCGGTCGGCCTTTTGATTACTGTGGTCTGCAATGCGCTTCAACATTGATGAAGACGCGAAAATTGGATACTTTCGCCGGGGCAATTCAATTTGTAAGCCTCGACCTGTTGAAAGCACATATCTAAACTTGGCTGATAAGTCACACACGGGCTCTTATGGATGATAATCAGAAATTTCGTGAAAACGAACCGGCGGCCAAGGATCAATCCGGTGCAGGTGCCGTTTCGCCGCAGCATTCCGGTTGGGATTCCATTGCTTTTACAGACCTGATCGAAAATATCCCTTTTCCGGTAGCTATGTTCGATCAGGAACTTTGTATGCTCGCCGCCAGCAACATCTGGATCAAAGCCGGCAAGTTGACCGACTCAGACTGGCGCGGAAAGCCTCTGAACGATGTATGTCATGACGTCGGGCTGTGGAAACAGAAGCACCTTTTGGCATTAAAAGGCAGCTCTTTGAAAGGGGAGGAGCAAGAATGCCGTATTCCTGTTTATGAAACACCCCAGTACGTCAATTGGCAAATACGCCCTTGGCGTAAGTCAGACGGGTCTATCGGGGGAACAGTAATGAGCGTTCAGAATGTGACCGAAAGCGTACTCAGCAGGCTTAGTCTGCAAAAGGCACTGCAAGTCGAAGAGGAAGCTAAAAGGATCAAATCGCGGTTTCTTTCCAACATCAGCCATGAGCTACGGACACCATTGAACGGCATTTTGGGTTTTACCAACCTGGCGATCGACGAAGAAACGACGGGTGTTCGCAAACACTACCTGGAAATTGTGAAGGGCTCGGCCTCGAAATTGCTGAATATTGTCAATAATGTACTGGATTTCTCTGAAATCGAATCAGGCTCTGTCAGTCTGGAACTACAAAGAAAACCCTTGTGTGAAATTGTGCGCGAAACGGTAGACGTCGCTTGTGCTGCAATACAAAGGAAGGGACTGGACTTGCTGGTTCGGTTTCACTATCAGCGGCCGGTTTGGATCTATATCGACGCCGTCCGTGTGAAGCAGATACTTTTCATCCTGTTGGAGAATGCGGCCAAGTTTACCCGTCAGGGGGAAATAGAGCTGAGCGTGGCGGTGACTCATCTGGATCTGCAAAATGAAACCGGTGTACTTGAATTTAGTATCCGGGATACGGGAATAGGTATCGCGGAGGCTGAAAAGGAGAGGATCATGGACGCTTTTACCCAGGCAGAGCCTCCGTTGACCAAAAGGCACGAAGGCGCCGGCCTGGGCCTGGCCATCAGCAGCGAACTGCTCAAAATGATGGACAGCAAATTCGATGTGGTAAGCTACCCCGGGCAGGGAAGTACATTTTCTTTTAAGCTGGAACCCAGGATTCAGGTGGCCGAGGTAAATACCCCGATCAAACTCGACTTCATCAAGCGGGTACTGATCGTTGACGACAATCAGACAACCCGCGAGATCATTGAGGAAATTTTGAGCTTTCATCAGGTTACATGCGTGCATGCCAACAACCGGGCAGAAGCGCTGGCTATGGTGGGGTCCGGAGCACTCTGCGATGCTGTGCTGCTCGAACACAATGCGGACCAGATGGATATCGATGTTTTTTCCAACACATTAATGAATTGTATGAATGATCCCGCGCCCGGAATCATCGTGATGTACACACTAGCCGAGGATGTTGCCGCCCTGAGAGATCAGAGCGCTCTTTACGTAAGATCATTTATTCAAAAACCAGTCAGGTACCAGGACCTTATTCTTGCCATGTCGGACCTGTATGCAGGCCGTAGGGAAGAGCGACTACCCGGCTCGCCCACAGATGTCTTTGAGCTCCGACAAAACAGCGGTTTGTCCATGTCAATATTATTGGTAGAGGATAATCATGTGAATATGCTCTTGCTGAGAACGGTTCTGCGCAGGCTGTTACCGGATGGGCTGCTGATCGAAGCCGGCAATGGATTGGCCGCAGTCAATATCTGTAAGCAGAAACTCCCCGACATTATTTTCATGGATGTGCAAATGCCGGTAATGAACGGCCTGGATGCAACGAAAGCAATAAGACAGATAGCGCATGCTGAAAATCTACCAATTGTCGCACTCACGGCTGGTAACGAAAAAGGTGCCAGAGACAATTGTCTGGCTGCCGGAATGGACGAGTTTCTGACAAAACCTTATACGCCCAAGGACCTTATGAAAGTGCTTCAAAAGTTTGCTTTCATGTAAACGGGTGGTGATGGCATCAGAACTTTCAACGGCAAGCAAATCAGATTGTGTGCTTCGAAATGATACTGGCAGACCTCTTATCAACCATATGTATCTCTGCTGTCCGAGCGTGGTGACCCTTGCAGCCAGGGAATGCTTGTTAGTATCAAGCCTATATAAACAATTAAGTAAATTATTGGACAATTAGCTTTCAATCCTTTCTTTTGTATTCCACGTAAAGAAACCCTAAGCCCATTCAGACTATGAAGCCCGTTTTGATGCGACATGTTGAAACGCCGCCCGACGATTCATTCAAGTCGTGGGAGAATGCGTGCCCTTACCTGCACAATCCCTGGCATTATCATCCTGAATGCGAAATTACCTACGTCAACCGGGGCAGCGGCGTGCTGTTCATCGGCGACCAGGTGCTCAACTACAAGCAGGATACGCTGATCATGATCGGCCCGAACCTGCCGCACGAATGGCGGAGCGACAGCAAGGAAAACCCCGATTTCCATTCCCAGACATTTGCCGTCCATTTCAACAAAAACTTCCCAGGGCCCGATTTTTATAAAATCCCCGAAGCCGCCGCCGTGAACCAACTGTTTGAACAGTCGGTGCGGGGCATTCAGGTGAATGACGAGCATACCAAACAGATCGTGAAGGAGAAGCTGGTTCAGCTCCTAAGTACCAGAGGATTAGAGCGGATCAGTTTGCTGTTTTCAATTTTCGATCATATCGTTTCCTGCGATAATCTTGAACTGCTGTCGAGTTTGGTTTTTGTCAACTCGATCGACGAAGGGCAGAACCACCGCATGAACCAGATCTACAAGTACGTCATGAGCCACTTCAAAGATCAGATCTCGGTGGAGGAAATCGCCGAAGAGGTGCACATGACGACGACTTCATTTTGCCGTTTTTTCAAGCAGCGGACCAACAAATCATTCATTCAGTATGTGAACGACATCCGCATCGGGTACGCCTGCAAGCTGCTCCTGGAGGGCGACTACAACATTTCGCAGATCGCCTACGAAAGCGGGTTCGAGAACCTTTCCAATTTCAACAAGCAGTTCAAGAAGATCAAGAATCTGACACCCCGCCAGTTTGCATTGAATTTCGAGCAAAGGAATTAGAACAATCCCGCGATGACAACTTAGCACCATATCTGGCTAAGATAGCGATAGATAGCGGCCGGAAAAACGCGAAAATTTGATCCGTCGATGCCGATGCATGCACGGGAGCAAAACAGCCTCTGCATGGCTTTGCGTATATGCATTGACGTTAATTTATGCTAACCCTGCAAATCATCATTCATGAGCACACATAAACCCCGGGTGCTGATCACCGGGAAATTTCCGGATGCGGTGATCCGGCCGCTGGAAGAACTGGCAGAGGTAATCCAGTGGAAAGGCCAGCCGCACGAGCTGATGTCCCGGGCGGAGGTTTTGAAGGATATCCCAGCCATGTCGGCCGTGATCAACCAGGCGGAATTGAAAGTGGACGAAGAGCTGCTTTCCCAGGCTAATGCTTTGAAAATCGTTGCCAACATTTCCATCGGTGTCGACAACCTGGACCTCGGCCTGCTGACCCGGCGCGGTATCTGGGCCAGCAACACCCCCGGCCATTTCGACTATCCCGTTGCAGAATACGCCATCGGCGGCATTATCCTCATTCTCAGAAGGCTGCTGGAAGCCGATTGCTTCGCACGAAGCGGCAAGTGGAGCTCGTTTCAGCCCGGCCTGTGGGACGGTGACGGGTTGCGTGGTAAAACGCTGGGTATCATTGGAATGGGCAGCATCGGCCAGTCGCTCGCGCGGCTAGGGGCGTGTCTGGGCATGAAAGTCATTTACCATAACCGCTCCCAAAGCGCGCCGGAGTACCAATGGGTTCCGTTCGGCGAGCTGCTTCGCTCGGCAGACATCGTTTCGGTGCACGTGCCTTACGCCGCGGGTACCCACGAGCTGATCGGTGAGACCGAATTTGCCGCTATGAGGCCAGGAGCCGTCTTTGTGAATACCTCGAGGGGGAAGGTTGTTAATGAGTCGGCGCTGGTTCAGAACCTGGTTTCGGGGCATTTGGGCGGCGCCGTACTGGATGTCTTTTTCGACGAACCGCATGTGCCCAGAGCGTTGAGAATGATGCACAATGTGCTGCTTTCACCGCACGTGGCCGGCGGGACGCGCTCGGGGCGCACAACTTGTTACGAAATGGCCGTTGCAAATGTGATAGCGGTGCTCACCGGCGCAGCGCCCTTTAATCCGGTAAACCAGCTTTGATAAGTCGTTCAACGCGCCGCTGGCTGACGCCTCTGCGCGCCGGGGAGGTTGTTTCTTTTCAAAATTGTCAGAAAATGTTAACGGGTGTCCTTCCAAAAGACAAAAAAGCATCACTAGTAGACAATTTATCATTCGCGTCGCACGGATTAAATATTCATTTTTGAATTGAAATAATCAAAGCAAAAATAAGACGAAACGCATACACTGTTCCTCCGGCGCATCCCTGTGCCAGATTCATGATCGTAAACCTTATGAAGCATTAACCAACCCAAGGCAGTATGAAAATCAATTTACAACGTTTGAGCGTCCTGTTCAGGATTACCTTTCTGTTCGGGATCGTTTGTTTACAGAGCGCGGCTTTGTACGGACAAACAGCAGTCAGCGGAACGGTGACTGACGAGAAAGGAGAGGCACTTCCGGGTGTCAGTGTGGTTTTGCAAAACACATTCACAGGTACAACCACGGATGTCAATGGAAAATATGCGCTCAACACCCTGCCGGCCAACGGCGTGCTTGTATTCTCGTTTACGGGAATGGTTTCCCGACAGATAGCCGTCAATAACCAGTCGATCATCGACGTGACCCTGAAAGCCGACGCAAAAGCATTGGACGAAGTGGTCGTGATCGGCTATGGCACCTTGGAAAAGAAGGATGTCAGCAGTGCTATTTCCAAAGTTGGGGGCGAAATGCTGCGGAGCCAGCCGCTGGCCTCGCCGGCCGCGTTGCTGGTTGGTAAAAGCACGGGCGTGCAGGTTACTTCCAACAGCGGTGCGCCCGGTTCGGCGGTAACGGTGCGTATCAGGGGAGCGTCATCGCTGTCCAGCGGAGGTAATGATCCCCTTTATGTCATCGACGGCGTTCCGACGGGCAATATCCTGGGTGTCAATCCCAACGACATCGAGAGCATCGAAGTGCTCAAGGATGCGTCCTCATCGGCCATTTACGGGTCCAGGGCTGCCAATGGCGTGATCCTGATCACCACCCGCCGGGGCCAGAAGGGCCGTACGGACATGTCTTTTGATACCTATTACGGATTGCAGCGGGTGTACAAAAAAATGCCGATGATGAATGCGCAGGAGCAATGGGAATATGTGCAGAAGGGCGTCAAGAACTACAACCGCCTCAACCCGTCGGCGCCGGTAACTGTGCGCGCACAGCCCGTGCTTGACCATGACGCAGGCTACAATACCGACTGGCAGGACGAGGTTTTCCGCGTAGCGCCCGTCCAAAGCTACGATTTCAGCGCCAGCGGCGGATCGGACCGCACGCGTTTTGCTGCCAACGTGGGTTACTACAACCAGCAAGGCGTGATCATTTCCAATGGCTACCAACGCATTGCCGGCAAGTTTTCCATGGATTTTGATCTCACTAAATACCTGACAATGGGCGCGTCTTTCAGGGGCAACTATTCCATTACCGACAAAATTCCTGACGGCGACAGCGAGACGTCCGTGATGGCCAATATGCAGCGTAAGATGGCTTATGAGCCTGTCTACGAGCCGGATGGATCATACGCCAACCGCGAGCGCCCCAACGTAGTGG
This sequence comes from uncultured Dyadobacter sp., assembly GCF_946482605.1. The sequence goes on from NZ_CAMLSE010000030.1 coordinate 87,103, forward strand.
CGGCAGCGAGGGAGTTTAAGGGAAAAGATTACCAGACCGCCGGCATTGCCTCGGCTTACGCCAAATTGAAGGTCCTGAAAAACCTGGAATTCAACAGCTCCTGGGCGGCTGATTTCTTCAACACGACCGGCGACAGTTTTTACCCTTCCACGATTCTCGGAGGCGCAACACGCCCGTCCACGGCATTTGCCAACAAAGGTCTTACCTGGCTGAGCGAGAATGTGCTCACCTATGCATTGCGCAAAGACAAGGTCAATTTCACGGGTCTCCTCGGGTACAGTGTTCAGGAGTCGGACGCATTCAATTTCAATGCAAAAGCAAGCGGTGGTCCCAGCGACATTATCGAAACCATGAACGCCTCGGTGCTGAGAGAGACCACTTACAGCTATAAAACCGGTTGGGGGCTCACATCGCTGTTCAGCCGGCTGAACATGACCTATGCAGGCAAATACATCGCCGCCGTGAGCATGCGCCGCGACGGTTCTTCCCGCTTCGGAAGCAACAACCGCTACGCCTACTTCCCGGCGGCTTCGGTAGCCTGGCGGGTCAATGAGGAGGCTTTCATGCACGATATCCGGCAGATCAGCGAACTGAAAGTGCGGGCCAGCTACGGGCGCACCGGTAATCAGAACATCGGCAACTATGTGGCGCAAGGCACTTATTCCACAGGTGCCAACTACAATGGGCAGTCGGGCGTGCGCATTGGAGGTATTCCCTCCGCCGATCTGAGCTGGGAGTCGACCGACCAAACTGACGTGGGGCTGGATCTGGGCTTGTTCGATAACCGATTGAATATCAGTGTGGATTTGTATGAAAAAGTGACCAATGGCCTGTTGTTCAGTATGCCGCTGCCGCAGTACACAGGGTTCAGCTCCTACTGGACCAATCTGGGGGAAATCCAGAACAAAGGCCTTGAAATCGCATTGAATGGCGACATTATCCGGAAGGGCGACCTTAGCTGGTCGGCCGGAGCCAATATTTCATTTAACCAGAACAGGGTGAACCAGTTGCCGAACGGCGCGCCGATCCTGGTCACCGCAGCCACCGACGTGTACTACACCGTGAATGCGACCTTTATGACCCAGCAGCAGATTCCTATCGGGCAATTCTACGGCCTGCGCTGGACGGGCGAGGTGTACCCGACCGACGAGATCGCCAAGGCACACGTGAGCAGCATTATGGGCCAGGTGCCGGTGGGCGGCACTTTAAAATACGAGGACTACAATGGCGATGGCAAGATCGATGCCAACGATCGCCAACTGATCGGCTCGCCGCATCCAAAATTCTTCGGGGGATTCAACACACAGGCTTCCTGGAAGAACTTCGACCTTGGGATGCAGTTTAGCTTTGTATATGGAAACAAATTGTTCAACCAGATGCGCTTCATGTCCAGCCGCGGGTTTGCCTACGACGCCGCCCGCAAGGAGCGTGTGAATGCGTGGAGCGAGCCGGGCCAGATCACTTCCGAGCATAAGGTGCTGACTTCCACCGACGCCCGCGACAACCAGTTTTCTTCCAAGTACATCGAGGACGCCGGCTACCTGAGGCTAAACAACATTAATCTGGGTTACAATCTGCCCGAAAAATTGACGAAACCGCTTAATATCCAGCGTCTGCGGGTATACCTGAGTGCGCAGAACCTGTTTACGGTCACCAAATACAGCGGTTTCGATCCCGAGGTGAACGCCAAACCGGCTGATATCCGCACCCAGGGCGTCGACATTGGAATGGTTCCCCAGGTTTCGACTTACATGTTGGGCATTAATCTCAAATTCTAAACCCTGCAAGAACATGAAATTATTGAAACTGACGTCCTTATTATGTATGGCCCTGTTTGCCACATCCTGTGAGCAGATCCTTGACCAGAAGCCGCTAAGTGACATTACCCAGACCAATTTCTGGAATACCCCGAAAGATGCCGAAGCTGGCCTGGTAGCCGTTTACAACCTGTATATGAACACGGCTTATACCGCTTTCCAGCTGGGCGAGATCCGCTCGGATAACCTGGAAATGCCCACCAAATGGGGCTACGAGATGGTAAATCCGCAAAGTGCCGACCTGAACAACAACATCATCGCGCCGGTGGACGGTATTGCCAGCTGGGTAGCGTTCTATAATGTGGTGGCGCGGGCCAACGAGGTGCTGTATTTTACGGAAAAGATCAATTTTGGAGACCAAACTGATAAAAGCCGTATCCTTGGCGAGGCTTACTTCCTGCGGGCGCACGCCTATTTCATCATGGCCCAGAACTGGGGCGCATTGCCGCTGATCACCGCGCCTTTTGCCTCTCAGGGGGAGAATATGTACGTGGAACGAACGCCGGTAAACCTGATTTACGACCAGATCATCAAGGATGTGACGCAGGCGGAGGACCTGTTGCCCGTTACCCGCGCCGATCAGCGTGTACGCGCAACCAAAGCCGCTGCCCAAGCGCTTTTCTGCGACGTACTGCTCACCAGGGGCTACTCATCTTTTGCCAAGGCTGACGATTTTACTAATGCCATCACCAAAGCCAATGCCGTGCTGGCGAATCTCAACTACAAGCTTGTGAGCGGCAGCAGCTATGGCAGCATTTTCCGGGACGGCAACAGCAGCGAGTCTATTTTCGAGGTTGCATTTAATTTCAACAATGCAGCCACCCAGAGCCTGAGCAACTTCTTTTTGCCCAGGGCCTACAACAAATCACGGCCTTACGGAGGCGAGACGATCATGCTGCCCTCGCACAGCCTGGTGGCCGCATTCGAAGCAGGAGACCTGCGTGCCGCCACCACCTACACTGTGCTGCAACCGGAACAGGAGCAGTATTACGATGCGAATGTGAAGGGAATGACCTATGGCAACAAGTACCTTGGAACAGTTACCAACCAGGGCGTTCAGCGGTATTCCGACGATAACTACATCGTGTACCGCCTGCCTGACGTGATGCTCATGAAAGCCGAGGCGCTGGTGCAGAACGGCAGCCTCACCGAAGCCGTCAGCATTGTCAGCGAGATCCGGGCGCGGGCGGGGCTGGCGGCTAAGACTGCCGGTTCGAAAGATGCTGCATTAACCCTGGTACTCGACGAGAAACGGAAGGAATTTGCCTTTGAAGGAAAGCGGTGGTACGATCTGCTGCGGACCGGCAAGGTGGGCGTTTACCGGACCGAATCCAGCTTTATCCAGAACCGTGCATTGTTGCCGGTTCCGCAAGCCGAGGTAGACCGAAACAGCAAGCTATTGCCTCAAAACCCGACCTATTGATTTTCATTAACCCAAAATAAACCGGGATGGTCGCTGCAAAACGTCCATCCCGCCCACTTTACATCTGAAAACGAGCTGAACCGATTATGAATAGAAAATGGATTTTTGCTGCGGTGGCAGCGCTGATGCTGCAAGGTGCGGCCACGATGAAGACCCTGGCCCAGACCGACCCGCGCAACATTGCTACCGGCCAGGTGATCCCCGACGAAAGTTACAGCGACCAGCCCTACATTGTCAAAACCAACGACGGTGCCTGGCTTTGCGTAATGACGACCGGCGTCGGCCACGAAGGCGCAGGTGGGCAGCACATTATTACCTTGCGCAGCTTCGACCAGGGAAAAACCTGGGTAGACAAGCGCGACGTAGAACCGGCAGACGGCCCGGAAGCGTCCTATGCGGTGCTGCTAAAAGCGCCGTCGGGGCGGGTTTTTGTTTTCTACAATCACAATACCGACAATCTCCGTTATGTGAAAGGCGATAATCCGCCTTACCAGGACGGCCAGGTCAAACGGGTAGACAGCCAGGGTTATTTTGTTTTCAAATACTCCGACGATCACGGTAAAACCTGGTCTCCGACGCGGTATACCATTCCCGTGCGTGCTTTTGAAATCGATAAAAGCAATGTGTACCAGGGTAAAATCCGCTTTTTCTGGAATGTGGGCAAAGCATTTGCATACAGAAACGCGGCTTTTGTGCCGATCCACAAAGTCGGCGGATTCGGAGAGGGCTTTTTCACTTCTTCGGAAGGGGCTCTTTTGAAAAGCGATGATCTTTTCACGGTAACCGACCCCGGCAAAGCCAAATGGAATACATTGCCCGACGGCGAGATCGGTTTGCGTACGCCGCAGGGCGGCGGTCCCATTGCCGAGGAACAGAGCTTTACTGTGCTTAGCGACGGTTCGTTCTACTGTGTGTACCGGACCATCGACGGCTATCCAGCCTACACATACAGCCGTGACGGCGGGCGCACATGGGACAAGCCGCAATACCTGCGCTATGCCGACGGCCGGCTGGTGAAGCACCCGCGTGCAGCGAATTTTGTGTGGCGCTGCGAGAATGGGAAGTATCTTTATTGGTTTCACAACCAGGGGGGCAAATTCATTGCCGAGCATCCGCAGCGCCGCTCGAATGCCTACAACGATCGTAACCCGGTGTGGGTGCTGGGAGGGATCGAAAAGGATTCCGATAAAGGCAAGGTCATCCAATGGACGCAGCCCGAAATACTGCTCTATGACGATGATCCGATGATCCGCATGAGCTACCCCGATCTGGTGGAGGACAAGGGTAACTACTACATCACCGAAACTCAGAAAGACCTCGCACGGGTACATCAGATCGATCCGCTTCTGTTGGATAAATTGTGGGGTCAGCTTGGTAACAGGAAACTGACCGAGGAAGGAATGGTTGTAAACTGGTTGGATAAGACCGGCAGTTTTCCGCAGACGATCCCTGCACCGGCATTACCGGATTTCGTGGCGCGGGACAACCAATCGGGTGACTATCGCTCCAAAAACCAGGAAAAGGGCTTTACCATCGACCTGGAATTGGTATTGAACGACCTGAATGCCGGCCAGATCCTGGTCGACGCCCGGCGTGTATCGGGCAAAGGCTGGCACCTGCGGACGACCGGTAAAAAGACGATCGAGATCGTACTGAGCGATGGACGGACCGAATCGGTATGGGCATGCGACGAGGGCGTGCTTAAAGAGAAGCAAAATCACCGCGTGAGTGTGGTCGTGGACGGCGGGCCGCGTGTGATTAGCTTCGTGGTGGACGGCCTTTTGAACGACGGAGGCGATACGCGGCAGTTTGGCTGGGGGCGGTTTAACCCGTATTTGCAATCGGTTTCCGGCGCGAAGCAAATGCAGATCGGCACCGGCATTCATGGCAAGGTCAAAGCGTTGAGAATTTACAACCGGGCGTTGAAAACATCGGAAGCGATTGGTAATCAGAATGTTGGCAAATAATTTAAAGAAGAATGCTTGATGATGTGGCACGAATGCAGAACGGGCAAAGGTGTTAGCTTTGCCCGTTCTGCATTTGTGCAGCAGGTAGATTATTGTTTCATCGAAGATGCGCTAGTCCCGCTCGTTATGATGGGCATCCGGATAGGATTCCAGCAGCGGTTCTTTCGTTTCCGGATCGGCGCCTCCGAGGGGCATATCCATTTTTCTGAACCAGTTGGCCAATGCGGAGCCAGTTACATTTTGCAGTGGCCCGAAGATCGTTGAAGCGAGCCCAACGGTTGAAACCTTACCCATTTGTAAAGCCAGCCCGGTAGCCACGCCGCCATTTTGCATTCCTACTTCAAATGCAATGGTGCGGCGGTCTTTTTCAGGCAGGCCGAAAAGCATGGCCAGAAAGTAACCGAGTGATAGGCCTGCAACATTGTGGATCAGGCAGGTGACGATGAGCATACCGCCCACGGCCAGCAGGTTATCCCGCCCTGATGCGGTAATGACTACCGTATTGATCACAATTCCCAGCATTGCCGCAAACGACAGGCTCGATTCGATCATTTTGCGGGTAATATGCTGGGAGCGTTTCAGCAGGATAGCGGCTGCCATCGGCAGGAAATAAAACCACAGGAATGACCAGGCCGCCGACGACAAAAAAGCAGCCATGCCGGATTTGGTAATGAATGCGAGCATGACGTTTGTAATAACCATTACCATGGCAAATGAGAAAAGCTGGATACTCTTGGATTTTCTGGATGCATTGCCATAGTAGAACATATTAAAGATGAACCCAGCCACGACCGGGATGATGATCATTTTGGTAATGTCGATCATCATATGCGCCACATCCACCTCCACATACTGCCCGCCCAGCCATTGCATCAGGAACGGAGTCACAAAAGGGGAGAGGATGGTTGACATGGAGCCAATGGTAATGGCCAGTGCCAGGTTGGCCCCCGCCAGGTAAGACATCACATTCGAAGCCATCGCGCTCGACACGCAGCCGATCAGAATCACGCCACCGGCGATCTCAGGCGGGAAAGGGAACAAATGCGACAGGCTGAATGCCACCAACGGCATTACGATAAAATGGCAGAACACGCCGATCATCACCCCTTTCGGCATCATAATTACCCCTTTGAAATCTTCGAAGCTCATATGCGCTCCCATGCCGAACATCGTCAGCTGCACGAACGGGACGATCACGCGTTTCAGCTGGAAATTGCCGATGGTCTGGAAAGAATTGGGATAGAACATGGCGGCCGAAACCGCCACAAGGATCCAGATCGTGTAGGCAAAGCCCCTGGTAGCAGGCATGCCTGCAAACGAGAGTGCTAATGTCACCAGCGCACCGACCAGCGACAGGCCGGTAGCATGCACATTGCCCAGGTAATGGAAAACACCCGCAGCGATAAATGCAAAAACGGACAAGACGAGTAAAGCGAGGGCATATCTGTGAGAACAGCGCATGGTCGTCGGTCAGGGTTTGGATGAAAGTTCTGTCGCCGGATACTCATGGCAGAGGTAATATTGCTGGGCCTGGTCCTCGAAGATTTCCGGGAAACGCACACCGTAGTCGACCAGGAAGAAATTGTCGTTGCGATCGTCGCAGACGCTGGAAATCTCACTGCTCAACGTGTAGCGGTCGCCGTGCATCGAGTGACCGGTGCCTTCCTCGCCCCAGAACTGGTGTATGGTAAAAGGGTTAATGTTTAGGCTCATACCCGGTTTGAGGCGAACAATGTCGCCCGGCGACAGCCGCTTGGTACAGCCATCAACCTGCGCTGTGAAAGTATGGCTGGCAGGATTACCTTCCTGATCAGCTTTGGTGAGCTGGACAAGAATGTTCCCGCCTGCGCGGCAGATGATATCCTCGCGTTTATTTTTATGGAAATGGGCCGGAGCGCGCTGGTTCTGCGGGTCGATCAGGAGTTTCTCGGCATATTCCTTGGGATACTGTTTGTTGCCGAACCTGCCGTTCCGCAATGTGAAAAGCACGCGGCCGATCTGCCGGAAATCGTTGCTGCCGAAGTCGGTAACGTCCCAGCCGAGCATGCAGGCGCGGATTTCATCGTATTCGTCGCCCGCTTTGTGCCAGTCATCGGCGGTCCAGTAGGCGAAGTCGGGCAGGTGGACGTTGAAGTGCCGGGTTACATCCAGCGCAATGGAAATGCTTTCATTGATGACGGTTCGTGAGAGTTTCATTATGGATGATTTTGTTAAGCAACACAATGTTCGTTCAGCAAAATTTCATCAATTAATAGTCCTAATCTAGTGTTATCTTGACAAGTGCTAATGCTAGATTTCCCCTTACCCACCTGACGAAGCGGGGTTTCGGATACAGACCTCCGGGATAAGATTAACACTGCAGGTTTGGGCTTTCCTGGTTTGCAATGGATTAAAACAAACGGGATGCAATAAAATACGGCCCCTGTCCATTGATGACAAGCAGTGGAGCCCCCGTTTTCTGTTCGACATATTCTGAAACCACACCCGGTGCGTCCCCACTGATTTCCAGGTTTGCCCACTCATGACCGTGCCGTGGATGGCGTAGTTTGCAATTAGTGCCAGCAGGCTTCCGTCACTTTTTCCAACCGGAGCAGACCAATGAGCGGTCTACCGGGCCGTCGGGGTTCATGCCGAGACTTGTTTTGCCATCAGCTTGCGTTGCTCACAAGCAGGTAGTGGCCCATTGGTCACAGGTGTGGCCGAACTGTGTGTAGCTGCTCAACACCTCCAGTCCTTTCACGTCGGGACGGAATCGTAGGCTGCGCCCGAGACCATTTTTAGGTAATTTGGGACTGCCTGGCATTTTTGGATATACGATTTCCCCGCCCCGATCTCCAAATTCCTTTTGAAAAGTTTTGGTGGTCACTGCGGGCTCATGTCCGAGATAAATCCAATTGTCGGGGCAAGGATCGGGTTGTTGAAGTTATGCTGTGGGGTTGGACATCTTGAAGCCCGTCAGCAGTGTGCCGCGCATATCTGCTTTGCCATCACCATCTATGTCTTCCAGGTAGAGTATATTAGGCGGATCCATCACCAGGATGCCTTTTTTCACCGCATAATCTCTGTCGATAGCCGGAGGGTTTCTGCGAAAATCGCGGCATTGTCCATCTTCATGTCGCCATCGGCATCACCCAGGATACGGACTTGGCCTGTGCCGCTTTTGTATAGTGGATAGCGGTGCCTCTCAACGACGTACATCACCCCATTCTCGTCGATTTCCATGGCGACGGGATCTGAAATCGTCGGCTCGCTGGCCACGATTTCAGTTGGAAAATCCTTCGGGACCTCAAAGATGGTAAGGGCATCTTTCGGCTTGACTTCATTGAGATAATCATAAGCCGGTTCGTTGGCAGCAACGGAAAATGCAGCAGTAAACCGCCAGGCCAACAAAAATGCGTATCATGATGGGACTTTTCATTGGTCCATACTTTTTGTGTTTTGGATCAGGCGCTCGATCTCCATAGCGACGGTTTTTCTAGTTGTGGAATACACGGTACTCCTGCTTTTAGCTTCACCACCTCTTTTCAAAATGGCAGTTGAACGCAGCTCTTCTACTTAGTGGAAATTCCGGCGAAACAGAGCCACTATTCCGGCAACTTGAGCCGATCGGTGGA
>NZ_CAMLSE010000031.1 GCF_946482605.1 uncultured Dyadobacter sp.
TGTAGCTCTTTTTTGTAGCTCTTTTTTGTAGCTCTTTTTTGTAGCTCTTTTTTGTCACCCTGAGCGAAGTCGAAGGGCTTTTGCGAGAAGCCCTTCGACTCCGCTCAGGGTGACAAAAAGGTAGCATCAGGTGACAAAAAAGCAACAATGGGCGATAAAATGACGGCGAAACGCGACAAAAAAACGCAAAACCAGTGCTACAAACCAGCTTGACAGTCTAGTAACAGCCCCGGCTAGATTTAATTAAACCACAATCCTCACAAGAAGCGGCTTCTATTCCTCCCGTAACTGGTAGTGACTCTCATTGTTACATGCCGCCAGTATCTTCAGATCATCCCATTGACCGGCGATGATCGCTTCTTTCTTCTTTCTGCTCCAACCTTTGACCTGCTTTTCAAAAGCGATCGCCTGGTTTACATTCTTGAACTCATAACAAAAAACCATTTCTACGGGGCGTCTTGTAAAAGTGTAGCAACCGGGGTCGATGCCGCCATTGTGTTCGGCAAGACGCCTTTCAAAATTGTTTGTGACACCGGTGTAGTAGCTGCCATCTGCACATTCCAGAATGTAGACGTAATAAGATTTCATGAAGACAGTGTGTTAGTTTCAATACTGAAAAGATTGTGAGGAGGTTAATCTAATACTGTGAAAGCGAGTGAATGTAGTATGCTTGTGGCGTGCCTGTTCATCACGCTGGTTTTCTCAGTTTTTTGTCAATCCTTTGGCATCTTCTTTGTAACCGATTCATCACCCTTCTTTGTCACCCTGAGCGGAGCGGCCGCCGCTGCGGTCGAAGGGCTTCTCGCAAAAGCCCTTCGACTCCGCTCAGGGTGACAAAAAAGCGACAAAAGAGCGACAAAAAAGTGGTGACGGAACGGGGTTACTTCAATACTCAGCCATGACCATCGCTTCCGCTACCTCCTCTTTCTGCGCTATCTTCGGTGGCAGGAGCTTGTACATCACCGGTGTTACCAGACGGGATAGCAGTGTGGAGCTGATCAAACCACCGATGAGTACGAGCGCAAGCGGCGAATACAATGCACTATATTCGATGACGAGTGGCAACAGGCCGCCGATGGCGGTCATGGAAGTCAGGAGTATCGGCACGAAACGGATCTCTCCGGCCTCGATAATCGCTTCTTCGATGCCCTTACCCTGCTCGCGGAGCTGATTGGTGAAGTCCACCACCAGCAGCGAGTTTTTTACTTCGATCCCCACCAGTGCGATAAATCCGATCGTCGCCGTGAAAGACAGCGTTTCGCCGGTCAGGAAGAGCATCGCCAACCCGCCCACAATGCCCAGCGGTATCACCGACAGTACGATCAGAATGCTTTTGAATGTCTTGAATTCGAGGATCAACACGCCCAGGAATCCGAACACCGTGACGAGTATGATCAATCCCAGGCCACCGAAACTTTCTTCCTGGCTCTCCTTCTCTCCCGCTACGGTGAAATGCTGCCCTTTCTCAAACTTGAAACTGTTCAGCTTCTGAGTGACCTGCTCGTTGATCTGCTGCACATTATAGCCCGGCTTTACGAATGCAGAGACCGTCACATAACGATCCTTGTCGTAATGCCGGATCTGGTTGGGTGAGCTTTCGAGCCCGATGGTGGCCACATTTTTCAAAGGAATACTTACTCCCGCAGCCGACGTGACGTACAGTTTGTCGAACACGCTGTAATCCTGGATCGCCGCATTACGGGGCACCGACACGTTGATATTATAGCTATCTGCTTTCCCCACATCTTCCCGGTAAGTCGCCACATTCAGCCCTGCCGCACCTAGGCGCACCGTTCTGTCGATGTCCGCCGATGAAATACCCAAAGTACCGGCCTTGGCTTTGTTGACCTGTACCCGCAGGTCGGTTGGCTGAACCTGCAATGGGTTGTTGACATAAATAGTACCTTCCGTTTTAGCCAGCAGATCAGCAATGCCAAAAGCAGTTTTACGCAGATCATCCAGGTTTTCACCATAAATGCGGTAAGCCAGCGGTGCCTCGATCAGCGGGCCTTGCTCGAAGTCCTTCACCTTGATCTCGGCTCCCGGGTAGCGTTCCAGCTTTTTTCTCAGCTTTTCGATCACGGCTACCTTTTCTTCGGTTTCCAAACCTTCCACCTGCACAAAAATTTCGGCAAAATTCTCACTCTCGTTCCGCTGGATCACATTGTAATAAACCCTTGGGTTACCCTTGCCTACGTTGGTCGCGAAAGAGGTGATCAGCGGCTCTTGCTTCAAAATACCTTCGACGTAGCGCGCGATCTCGTTGGTCTTTTTCAGGTTGGTCCCCTGAGGCGTTTCGATGTCGATCAGGAACATCGGCTTTTCCGATTTTGGGAAAAGGCTGTTACCGATCAGCGGAACCAGGGCTATCGATCCGGCAAAAATGAGACCGGCGATGAGTAACGTCGTTTTAGGCCAATGCAATGCCTTGTCGAGCACGCTGCCGTAGGTTTTATGAATCCCCTTTTTCATCCCGCGCAAGAGCCAGTTACCATCTTCGCTCTGATGCGGTTTCAGGATCACGCTCGACAGGAAGGGTACCACGGTCAGCGAAACGATCATCGATGCAAACACCGTTGTGATCACCGACATAGGCAGGCTTCTTATAAAATCCCCCGCCCCTTCGGGCAGGAACACCAAAGGCAGGAATGCGAAGATCAGCAGGATCGTGCAGCCTACCACCGCCAGGCCGATCTGGGACGACGCCTGAATGGCCGCCTGTACCCGCCCGTAACCCATGCGCAGGTAACGTTCGATATTTTCCACGACCACAATACTATCGTCGACCAGGATGCCCAATGCCACGATCATTCCTACAATGCTGAGCTGGTTGATGTTGTACCCAAAGAGGTTCATCATCGTCAGTCCGATCGCCAGTGACAGCGGAATCGAAATCATCACGACCACCGAAGCGCGCGTGCCCAATGGCAGCAATGTCAGCAACACCAGCAGAATGGCGATACCAAAATCCCGGGCGAAATGCGACAGGCGGGTATCGACACTTTTGGCCTGATCAAAAACCTTGACCAGTTCAATGTTGGCCGGCAGTTGTTTTTCAAATGCCGCGACGACGGGTTCCACCTGGGCCTGCACGGCAATAATGTTTTCACCTTCTTTCTGGCTTGCGTTCACGAAGCTGCACCGAAAGCCGTTCAGCCGGGTTACGTGCGTCTCGTCCTCATACCCCATCTTAACCTCTGCTACGTCTTTGAGGTAAACAATTTTGCCATTGGAGCGCGAAACAACGGTATTGGCCACTTCATCCAGCGTACGATAACTGCCGCTGGTCTTGATATTCAGCTTTTTGGTGGCCATGCTGATACTTCCACCCGGGATATTCACGCCTTCGCTCTGCAAAGCGCCCACGATCTGATCTTGCGTCAGTTGCTGCTGCGCGATCTTTTGCAGGTTGAGGCTTACTTTGACCTCCGGTTCCGGAATGCCGGCGTATTCTACTTTTTTCAAAGTCTTGACCTTTTCGAGTTGCTCCTTGAATTCTTTCGAATACTTCTTCAACTGGGCATAGGTCGCATTCTCACTGATCAACGCGTACTGGTAAATGCTGACGTCCGAGGGGATTTGCTTGTTGATCCGGATATCGGCCACGTCGGCGGGAAGCTGCGAACGCAGTGCATTAATCTCGCGGACCACCTCCTGGTACTTGTCGTCCGGGTCGGCGCTGTATTTGTACATCACCTGCATTACGGCGAGCCCATCGCGGATATCCGTGACGACGTGCTTCATATCGTCGAGTTCGTTGATCTTTTTCTCCATCGGGTCCACCACCAGCTGTTCCATATCCTTGGGATTGGCTCCCGGATACACGACCACGACGGTAAATTGCGGTGGATGGATGTCGGGATCTTCGCTCCGCGGCATTGTGAAGAGCGAGTAAAGCCCCAGGGCCAGCACACCCAGAAACGCCACCAGCGTAAACTGATAGTTCTTGACTGCAAATTCAGGTAGTTTCATCATTTCTCCCGTTAAATGTTATTGAACTACTTTAATCACCGAACCATCTGCCAGGTAGGCCGATCCCTCGCGTATCACCTGTGCGCCCGCATCCACTCCTGCGAGGATGAAAGCCTTGTCGCCTTCTAGAAATGCGATCTTCACCTTCTTCTTTTGCGCCTTGTTGCCATTGGCCACAAACACGAATGCGCTGTCATCATCTCCCTCGATCAATGCGTCGACGGGAACAGCAACCATACTGGTCTTTTCTTTTGGATAAATGCTTACTTTGGCAAATAGCCCGCTTGCCAGCTTCGCGGCGGACCTACCCAGCCGTATCTCCACCTGGTAAAGACCCGAGGCCGCGTCGCTGGCCTGCGCCAGGGTCTTGACAGTGCCGTTAAAGCGCTGCGGATAGGCATCGAATGAAACATCTGCCGTTTCGCCTCCTTTCAAACGGGCCCAATCCTTGTCGGTCAGGCCGCAGCGGATGATCCAGTCCTGGCTGCTGGTGCTGCTCACAAACAATACCGGCGTGCCGCCCTGCACCTGCTCGCCTGCATTCTGCAATTTCTGGATGACTACACCGTCGGTGGTGGAGATGATTTTTGATTGCGAAAGATTAAATTTGACGACATCCAGCTGCTTCTCGGCGATAACCAAAGCCGTTTGGCTATTTTCGAGTTGTTCCTTGGTGCTCACGCTATCGCGGTACAGGTTCTGCACGCGCTGGGCGTCCCTCCTGGCTTTCAGGAAGTTTTCCTCTGCCTGGCTCATCTGCGCCGCTATTTCTGTTGTGTTCAATGTGGCGAGAAGCTGGCCTTTGCGGACACGGTCGCCTTCTTTTACCAGCACATCGCGGATAATGCCCCCTACTTTGAACGACAATCTTGCTTCGTTTTCCGACGCCAGCAAACCCGATGTTTCCACGGCCTGAGCCTGTGTGAGTGCGGCCGAGCTGATTATTCTGACCGGAATTGTGTCGTCGGTCCGTTCCTGTTTCTTTTCTTCCTTGCAGGACGCAGCCAGCATTGCGGCCACCACCACTGCCCATATGCCTGGATGGAGTGTAGTTTTCATTTCATTTTTTAGTTTGAGAATAAATAGCTTGCCTTCGCCCGTTCCAGTTCAGCGGCGCGGGTGCGGACATTGAGATAAGAAATACTTTGCTGCAACTGGTCTCCGATGAGCCGGTTCTGTGCGTCGAGGAGTTCGATGTAAAGGAGCTGGCCCTCCCGATAGAGCTTTTGCTGATCCTGGTAATACTGTTGGGATAATGCCGTCTGGCTTTTGGAAGCCCGGTAAGTCTGGATGGCGGACTGCAGGTTGTTACCGGCCGTTCTGGTTTGCAGGTGAAGTTGCTGCTCTACCTGGCTGATCTGCTCACCCGTAGCCTTTCGGTCCATTTCGGCCTGTTTAACTTTGTACTGGGTCCGGTTGTTGGCAAAAACACGCCAGTCGAGGGTTACACCGAACAGATAGTAGCGGGTGTCTTTGTTGAAATTCACAAAATCACCCTGTGAGCCCAGGTCCAGGAACGTCGCCAGCCTGGGTAATGCAGCGGCACGCGCCAGTTGTCCGGATAATGCATTGATTTTCGAGAGCGATTCCAGCTTAACGAGCTCTTCCCTCCTGCCCGACGCTGCCGTGTCAGCCAGCACACTGTTCTCATCGGGGCCGGATACCGCCAGTTCTGTTTCCAGGGGATTATTCAGCAGGAAATTGAAGTAGGCCTTTGCATTAATGGATTGGTTACCGGCCTCCACCAACCTGGCTTCGAAGCCGATCAGCTCATTCTCGGAGCGGCTCACCACGGTGCGGATCGCCTTGTCGTTCCTGACCAGCGCCTGATTGAACCGCAGGTTTTCCCGTGCCAGCGAAACCGCGCTTTCGAGAATGCGAACTGCTTCGTCCGATTGTTGGCAGGCATAGTAGGCCAGCTTGATCTCCTTCACTAACTCTCGTTTGTAAACGTCGACCTCCGCCTGCTGGAAATGGATCTGCTCCTTCCGGATCCTCGTGTTATAGGTGATCTCGGCGTTGTAAAGCGGCAACGAAGTCCTGAATTTGGCGTCGTAATAATTTCTTGGGTTAAAAGTCTGGTTCACATTCTCTACCTGCGGGAATGCTGAAGAGTTGGTCAGCTGGTTCAGTGAACTGTAAACCGGGTTCAGCAGGTCGCCAATGGGGATACTGATCTTCCGGCCGCCACGCGAATCCAGGTAGGACGTACTGAAATTCACTTCCGGATAAAAGAATGTACGGGCCTCTTTTAATGCGAAAAGGCTTTTTTCAAGGATAAACCCCTGCTGTTTCAGCCCCTGGTTGTTGCGCAGCCCGTCCTCGATGTACTGTTGCAGATGCGCATCCTGCGCCTGGACGGGCACAAAAAGGCTCAGCAGAGGCACAAGAAGGTACTGCCAATGCCGGGGCATGGTTTTCAAAAATCGAATCATAAAGAGTGTTGTTTATTTTATAAACAGTGTTTAGTAGATGGCAAAATTTTTTAGGTTTTCAGGTTGTTCAAAAAATTGTCGAATGAGGCAAACAGCATTTGTTGTACTACATCGTCGGTCTGCATCAGGATACACATCCTCTCGCGGATATAGAGCGACGCCAGCCCATGCACAAACGACCAGGTCGTGATCGCACCCACGTGTAAATCCACCGGCTTGATCAGCTGCTGTTCCAGGCAAGCGGATAGCGTTTGCAGCAGATAACCGAAAGCACAGTCGCCAGCCTCCCACTTTTCTTCACTTTTGATCTGGGCCATCGGTGCACGCATGATGAACATCAGGTCATAGTAATCCGGGTTTTCCAAAGCGAACCGGATGTAAGTCCGGCCAATAGCGCCAAGCCTTTCGAACGGGTCGGCAATCACATCGTGCTTCCGCAAATGCTCGTCCAGGATCGCGAATGCATTTTCATGGATGACATAGAATATTTCGTCTTTATCCTTGAAATACAGATAGATAGTAGCAGGACTGTACTCGATGTCCTCTGCAATATTACGAATGGACGTCTTATCGTAACCTTGCTTTAAAAACAGCTGAGTCGCCGATTCAATAATCAGGTTTCTCATTTCCTGCTTCTCCCGCTCTTTTCTCTCCTTAATCGCCATGCTTTTGTAAATACGATGTGAATATAATAAACACTGTTTAGTAAATGCAAATTGTTTAGCAAAATAAGGGAAGAATGGCCATATTCTACCTATGAGCGGGGAGAGAATGTTTGAGGGTGTCTGTTTGCGCTTGAGATATGGTGCGGTCTGAGACCGCGTTACGCGAGGACGTAGTCGGAGACTACGCCCAACACGAGAGACTACGCCCAACGAGAGACTAGCCTGGATATTAATTTACCTGCGCTTGAAGCGATCATCGGTGAGTGCTTCCAGGAATGCCACGACGTCGTCGACCTCGGTATCTGATAAATGGAGGGGTGTCGCGAGGGAAAGATCACGATTGATGCTGTTACTCACAAACTGATCAGGCTTATTGTAATATTGTACCACCTCACGCAATGTTTTGAACATCGCATTGTGCATGTATGGCGCGGTGACGGCCACGTTGCGCAAGCCCGGCACTTTGAATTGTCCTAAATGCGCACTGTCGCCGGTGATTTTGAACCGGCCGCTGTCGGTCAGTTCTCTGCCATTGAAAAGGCCGATGCTTTTGAAGCGATCGGCAGTAAAGTCCTCGCCGGAATGGCAGGTTGCGCAGTTGGCTTTACCTATGAAAAGCATCCGGCCGCGCACGGCCGCGGCAGACATCGCCTGTTCGTCGCCGTCAAGATAGCGGTCATAAGGGGTATCGATGGTTTCCAATGTCCTTTCGAAAGCGGCGATCGCATTCAAAAGGCTTTTCTGACTCACCTCTGTTTTAAAGATTTTCTGAAATGCCGCGCTGTAATAGGGATCTTCCCGGAGGCGTGCAACGGCATCTGCCGCCGGCAGGTCCATTTCGTCGTGGGCCGACAGCGGTCCCAGGATCTGCTCTTCCAGCGAACCGGCACGACCATCCCAGAAAAATTCGCTGCGCCCCGACAGGTTTGTCAATGCGGGACTATTGCGCGCGACACGGGTACCCTTATCCCCGATACTGAACGCGGCGGTGTCCGCGAATGCGAATGCGGCCAGGTGACAGGATGCGCAGCTGATCTGCCGCCCGCGCGAAAGAATGGGATCGGAGAATAATTTTTCGCCCAACTCTTCCTTCGTGTTTACATCCCGGCGTGCGGGTGTCGGCTGAAAAGCCACAACGGTCGTCAGCAACAATCCCGAAAGGATCATAACCGGCCATTTCTTTATATCAGGCATGATAAATGTCTCAACGAATGATCACTGAACCTCGAACGGCTCCTTGAATGGTACACAAAGGCCATCGGCATTGCTGCACAGCAGCCCTTTGATGGTACCTGAAATCCGGAATCCCTTTTGAACGACTTTAATGGTTTGACGGAACTCCGCTTTGTCTACAAAATAGGAATATGCTTTGTCCCAGGTCGGGTCAACCGCTTTCAATGGCTTTACGGGGCGGATTTCGCCCACGAGCTGGTAAGCGTCAGTGCCGGCAAAAATAAATTCGGTCGGAAGCGGACCGATATCGCCTTTGAAATCGGACGAGTACAGCTTCCAGTTTTTGTTGATCGACGCCGAAAATACCAACTCCGCTTCATCCTTCGCCCCTCCCGGCAGTTTCGATACTTTTACTTCCCATTTCGAAAGGTTTTGCAAATCCTGAGCCGCAACACTGCCGCACGTCATCACCAGCAGAAAAAATACCCTGTAAATCATAATCCATGTGTAGTTGGATGAAAGAATAAACAACTGCAAAGCATATTGCACCTTGCAGTTGTCCCAAATCACCACGTACCTAGTTAGTTGAACTCACGATTCACTTATCATTTAGAGCTCTTCGCAGTCGATGCACTGGTCGCACTGATACCCGCAGGCACCGGCTCGGCGATGAGCTCGTCGAGATCCTTGTTCCATTTTTTCACATACTCGGTAAAATAGTCACCGGTAATCTCTCCGGTATAGCCCGTGTGGATCTGACGTACCTCCCCTTTGCGGTCGATGAGAATGGTCGTCGGGAAAGCCATCATGCGGTTAAGCGCGGGAAGCTTTTCAGAAGCGACTTTCTTGTCGGCAATCCCGCCGAAAAGGATGTCGTATTCAATTCCATATTTCTTTTTCAATGTGCCGAGCGTGTATTTGGCATAGGCCAGATCATCTTTTTGTTCAAAGCCGATCGCGATGGCCTCTACACCGCGCTGTTTGTTCTGGCGATACCAGGGTGAGAGGAAAGAGGTCTGGTCCGTACAGTTAGGGCACCAGGTGCCGATGATCTCCACGATCACCACTTTACCCTTGTATTTGTCGTCGCTGAGCGAAACCCGTTTCCCGTCCAGGTCGGGCAATGTAAAATCAAGTTTGGAATAACCCTCTTTCAGGTGGGTCAGCTTGTACGGGTCCGGCAGTTCGGCCTTGTCGTTCTTCACCCCTTCAAATTTGGTGTTGTCATAGATCCCCGAACTGATCACCCCTGTGATGGAACCGTCTTCGTTGATCTTTCCTTTATATACGCGCGGGTTGGGCCCAGAAAAGTGCGACAGGACAAACTCATCCCCTTCCACCACGCCTTCGAGCTCCCGGCTATCACCGACGGTCGACATGACCACGCCCGTGAGCTTGTTGCCGTCCTGTTTCAGCAATGCCACATTATCCGGCATTTTTGCCTTGCTGAACACTTGCAGATCCCATTTGCCACTCAGGTTATGCTTCGTCGGCTGCTCCTTGCCTTTTTCCACGAAACGGTAGTTTTTGCCATACTCCGCAGCAAACGGCAGCGCATTGCCGCGGAAACCGGGTACAAGGCTGCGGTATTCGCCGGTAATCTTGCCATCCGACTCCACCCGGGCGACCAGGGCGGCATCGTAGGTATTCATTTTGACAAAAATCGAATCCGCGCCCAGCCGCGTTACTTTGAAATCGTCACGGCGCGTGCCGTTGAGCAATGTGAGCACCGGATGCTCTTTATCTTTTGCATTGTACTCGAAATTGAACGGAATGTGCGTTTCGCTGATCACGAATTCGCCCCGCCAGATTCCCTGTTTGGGCGATTTGTTTTCGGTTCCGTCGTTGGTGTGCGTAAAGCTGGTGAGCAAAGTGGCCCCTGCCAAAGCCACGGCTTTCATCTGGTTGCTGATCTTCATACAACTTGAAATTTGAGATGTGAAAATAAGTTAACTGTATAGCCTTGCCGGGTATGCGCCGGAAGAACTCCTTGTTTGGACCGGGATATTGTGCAGGATTTTCCCGGGACCGTTAACTAATCAAAAGGTGGTTTTCAATCAGACGTCGTAACAACGTGCAGCAAATATAGTAAACGAAACTTCATTGTCTATCATTTTTGTAGGATTAGTAGAATAAACTCGGATTTCATACCACTAAAACTTCGGGAAGTACATATAATGCGGGCCGGTGTTTTGGTGGCAACGTGTCCGATTTGCATTTCAAAAGTTTTGATAATCCGCAAAACCCTGCCTTACATTTGTGGCGTCTTACAATTGCTACCTGCATAGTGAATGTGGATTTATACAGAAAGAGGGAGAGTCAGGCTCTGTGAACTCTTAGCAACTTTCCAGGGTGGAATCAGTGCTAACCTGCCTGTTTCAGGAACTATAAATTTACAAATCATGCCCAGCAAACGATTTTCAGCCCGACCAGTCGCCGCCACCTACCCACACAAATGCTGTCCGGAAGATATCTGGCGGAGTTAAGCGGCTTTTTATTTAAAATAATAATCTATAAAATCAATAGACTAACTATAATAAACTAATCCGGTGTGATCCGGTAATGTCCGGGCCCGATCGGTCGCGAATGGGACTGCAGGCTCTCCACTCGTACCGAAACGTTCCCGGCCCCGGCCAGACGCAGCGGGATCTCCCGATACAACAGCCATTACCGGCGCACCGGATTTGAATTCATTACAAATCAATCATTTGGTACAATTAATACTTATGAAAAGATTATTACTTTTTATACTTTTAAGCCCATTAACCTCCCTTGCGCAGCGAACGCTGACGGGCGTGGTTACCGCTTCCGAGGATGGCACGGTATTGCCCGGCGTGAATGTTTCCATTAAAAACACCCGCCAGGGCACCATTACCGATACTTCGGGACGGTTTAGTCTTAGTCTCGTTCGGGGTGAAACGTTGATATTCTCCTTCATCGGATTTATAGCACAGGAGGTCCGCATTACCGGATCCAATGAATATAATGTGAGCCTGGCCCCCGGCACCCACACGCTCGGAGAAGTGCAGGTGGTGGGTTCCCGAAACGCCAACCGCACGAAAATCGACTCGCCGGTGCCGGTGGACGTCATTGACCTGAAACCACTCCTGGAATCCGCTCCGCAGGTGAGCATTACCCAACTGCTTCAATATGTATCGCCGTCCTTCCATTCCGTCAACGGCAGTAATGCAGGCGACGCGGGTTCGGCATTGAGCTTATCGCAGTTGCGCGGGCTGGGTGTGGACCAGGTCCTGGTGCTGGTCAATGGAAAAAGACGTCACAAAAGCGCCAACATCAACTGGGGCGGACTTGGCAACGGGGCCACGGGCTATGATCTCAATTCCCTCCCCACTGCCGCCATCGAACGCATTGAGATCCTGCGCGACGGTGCCGCTGCCCAGTACGGTTCGGATGCCATTGCCGGAGTGATCAACATTGTGCTCAACAAAAGCACGGAACAACTGACCCTGAGTTCAACAGCCAGTACCCGTCGCCGCGGGGACGGCACCACCACCCGGACCAACGCGAATTATGGCTTTGCATTGGGTAAAACAGGAGGATATCTCAACACTACCGCTGAATTTGCGACCCAGGCGATCGGATTGCTGCCTGGTAAGGACGATGCAGGCCTGTACCTCGGCCCGGTTTATGGCGGAGGCGCCAACACACGCAACTACGACGCGATCTACACCCGTGAGATCGATGAGGCAATCCTTACTGCCCGCGGCATCGACCGCCATCATTTCGACCGCCGGGCCGGCGGCTCCAACAAAGCCAAGGATGCCTTACTCTTCTTCAATGCGGCCATACCCCTTCGACAGCAGGCCGAATTGTATGCATTCGGAGGGATCAGCCACCGCAATTCCGAATTCACCGCCGTATACAGGCTACCGGGATGGACCGAACGCAACAATGCATTCCTGTATCCCGACGGCTTCCTGCCTGAAATGCAGAACATCATCACCGACAAGTCACTCGCCATTGGTATCAAGGGAAAGATCCGTGACTGGGACATTGATATTTCCAATGTATATGGCAAAAATGACTTCGGCAACGTGATCACAAACTCCTTAAACGCCAGCCTCGGACTCAAATCGCCTACCACCTTCGACGCCGGAAGCTACAATGCCAGCCAGAATACCGGCAGCATCGACATCAGCCGCTATTTTGCCAAGGCATTGAAAGGCGTCAATGTAGCCTTCGGAGCGCAGTACCGGGTGGAGACTTACCAGATCATCGCAGGCGAAGAGGCTTCGTATTCCAAGGGCGACCTGCGAACGATCTACGGGCTCGACACCACGGCGACAGGCATCATTTATAACGTTAAAGAAGGAAGTATCGGCCTGAACGGCCTCTCGCCGGGCTCTCAGATCCACGCAGGCTTCCGCCCCGAGAATGCGGTGAATGTAAACCGGTCCATTCTGGCGGGTTATGTCGATGTGGAGGCTAATCTCACATCCCGATGGCTGCTATCCGGCGCCGTTCGCCTCGAAAATTTCTCACGTCTCGGCAATGTGACCACCTACAAAATCGCTTCGAAATACAGCATTACCGATTGGCTGGGCATTCGCGGCTCTCACAACACCGGCTTTCGTGCCCCGGACCTGGCACAATACTACTACACTGAGACCTCGACCAGTTTCCAACAGGGGCGCGCCATCGACCAGGTAGCGGCCTCTAACCAGAGCGCCGCTACCCGTGCGCTGGGCATTCCGACGCTGACACCGGAAAAGTCTAAAGGCTATACCGCGGGTTTTACGGCACAGCCATTTAAAAACTTTGAGCTGACCGCCGATGCATACCTGGTGAACATCAAAAACCGGGTAGGCAACACCGGCAACTTCTCGGCAACCGACGTCAACCTGCCAGCGGAAGTACGCACACTCTTCGTGCAGACGGGCACGACCCAGGCCAAGTTCTTTTACAACTTGTTCAGTACGCGGACCAAAGGATTGGAAATCACGGGCAGTTACCGCACACCCTTCCGCAACGGCACACTGAGCCTCTTATTGGGAGCCAATTTTGTAAAAAACGAAGTGACGCAGGTCAATACACCGAAAGGACTGGATGCTTACCGGTACATTATCTTCAATGACGGGGAAAAGGCGCGCGTCACATCGAATATTCCAGGCCAGAAAATCACACTACAAGGAATTTTCAAGAAAAACCGTCTCACCTACCTGGTCCGTGCCGTCCACTTCGGTTCGGTAACCAACGCCTCGGCATTGAATGCAACTTTTCCTAAACCCGACTATTTCTATCAAAAGCTAAACCCGATCTGGGTAGCTGATGTATCGGTCGCCTACGCGTTGTCCAAAAGCATTCAGGCCACGGTGGGTATCAATAATGTCTTCAACGAACTGGGTGATTATTCCGATCCGAAGCTCACGGCATTGAACAACCCTTCCGTGATCGGCCTGCAAAATGGAAGCGCAGGTATTCAGCCATTCGTACGTATCACAGCCAAACTCTAAAACATTGATTTTTTGATGAAAAGATCTATAATCAGCCCAATACTCGGGTCTATGACCGCCGCCGTCCTGGCCCTGACCTGCTTTTCCTGCAAAGACACCGGCTACCTCGACATCGACCCCGCAGACCGGCCGCCATTGAGTGCATTCGTCAGCTTTGTGAATGCGAGGCCAGTCAATGCAGACCTTTACTTCTGGACGTTTACCGACAAGGTTACACCTGTGCCGGTCCAGAGCAACAAGGCATCCGACTACGTCCCTACCGTCTTCGGAAATGTGCAGATTAACTTTACAGAGGGAACCAACACGAGTTACAAAGCCTCCTACCAGTTTGGCAATTCGGCCACATTCACCGCCACAGGCCGCCCTAATGGTCCGATTGCGACCTTCTACCACACCGTAGTAGCGGCCAGAACGGCCAGCAACAAAGCCGACTCGCTGATCCTCTTCTACGACGATCTGAAAGCACCTCCCTCCGGGAAGGTCAAATTGCGTTTCGTGAACCTATCGCCTGGCGTCGGCACCTTGCATGTGGTACGTGACGGAAAACCGTTATTCAGCAATGTGGATTACGGCAGGGCTGCCAACTCCGCGCTGTCGGGCGAAGCATTCAGTGCCTGGTCCTTGGGCCCGTTCGAAACGGTCGAAGCCGGTACATACAATCTTGATTTTATTCAGGTGAAGGACCAGGCCAAAGCAGGCAGTGGCTCGGTCGAGCTGCAAGCCGGAAAAATATATACCGTGTTTACCCGCGGGATTTCCTCCGGCACACCGGCTTTCGGTCTGAGCACGATCGAACATCCGGTAAAATGATATGGTGATTGGACTGTGAATCCGCGCTGCCGCCTGGTAGCGCGGATTTTTGTGTCAGATAGCTTCTACTGGTTACGGATCAGCTAAGAATTTGCAGTCTAATGCCGGCGTGTTTAGCGATCTTACGAAAATCAGACTTATTGAAAGTGCATAACGTATCACAAGATCGCTCTGCTATTGCCGTATGGAGGCAGTCGTTGATATTGCCAAAGCCGACATACTTACATAAACCTAATGCCCTGTACATGTCCGAAATGTCATACACTGCCGGATTATGTTTTAGAAAGGTACTTGTGACCGCTTCAATGTCAATCTGTTTCTGACCCAGCCGATGCAATACATAGGTAAGCTCCTGAATGGACAACAGGGATATAGAAAACGTGCCCGCGCTAAGCGCAGCAGTAATCATCCCATTCGCTTTGGTATGCTTGTCGAAATCCTGCGCAATGAGAAAATGAACGAGGACATCCGTATCGAAGTAAATCATAGATTCACTTCATTGGCCAACGCCGATAAATCGAGGTTTGGGTCAATTAAAACATCCTCAAACCGTTCCCTAAGTCCGATGGTCTCTATCATAAGTTCGGTCTAGTCAATCTCTGCGGGGGTCGGGAGGTCTTCTACGGTCACTTTTACGTCGCTGTGAGCGAACAGTGACCTGATGGAATCCATGAACTGTTCGTTCAGGTGGTCGGCAGAAATGTGAAAAGTGTGTCGCATAGGTTAATTGTATGAGTTCTTCAAATCTAACAATTTTTACAGAAATCATCAATACTCCAACAAGCACTGTCCACATCGTCAACAACTATGCTACCGATAGCATTCTCCGGCTTAATGCGCTGACGCGTATACCTTTGAGATACTTGGTGCGTTCCTCGATCTCGTTCTGATAGCGGAATGTAAATTCGCTGCCGACGTTCCGTTTGAATTCCTTTGTGGCGTCTTTCAACTGCTTACGGGAAATGCCGCTGTATGCCAATTGCAGCAGCTGCGATTTCTGAGAAGACGCGTTTTTCAACTTCCAGTATTGCGGGTGGTTGCTG
Source organism: uncultured Dyadobacter sp. (assembly GCF_946482605.1). The sequence continues at coordinate 15,573 of NZ_CAMLSE010000031.1, forward strand.
CCGATCGGCGGCCGGAAATCGGCATCGAGCTTCTCACGGATCAAAAACTCGTAATCGATGATAACCTCCTTGCGGCTTTTGATCAATTGTCCTTTCACGATGATCCTTGCCTCCCTGTCTGCGCTCAGATAAAATGTCTTTTCCAGTATCATTGTTGGTTCCTGGTTATTGGAGTGATGTATGTTATGGAACTTATTCCAGCAGTTGTGGTCTATGCAGAAATAATAGTCTACTTAATTTGTAGACAAAGTAAAGTTATTTTTCTTAGTTTGCAAAATGATTAGTTGGTTGTTTTTCTTGTGTGAGGGGTTGAGGTGGGCGTAGTCTCGGACTACGGCCGGAGGGTGGAGTTGGGCGTAGTCTGCTGACTACGGCCGGAGGATAGAGTTGGGCGTAGTCTGCTGACTACGGCCGGAGGATAGAGTTGGGCGTAGTCTGCTGACTACGGCCGGGCGTTGGCCGGTCTCTGACCGGCGGTGCTATATGATCTGCGGTCAGAGACCGATTGACGCTCGGACGTAGTCGGAGACTACGCCCAACGGCACCACTTAACTTGCATTCTCAATACAAATCCCGATCTTGCCCGAACGAACCGTTTAACCTGAACCCACAAAAAATAATGAAGATCCGGCTTCTCAAAATCTTATTGCTCACTTTTACCACCGCAGCCTCCGCCCTGTCCCAATCTGCGCAGCCCGCAACCAAAACCAAGCCCAACATCATCGTTTTCCTGGTCGACGACATGGGCTGGCAGGACACATCCGTTCCGTTTTGGAATAAAACCACCGACTTCAACCGCCGGTACCGCACCCCCAACATGGAACGCCTGGCGCGCGAGGGGATCAAATTCACGAACGCTTACGCCATGCCCGTATGCACCCCCACGCGTGTGAGCCTGATCACGGGCGTGAACGCCGCCCGCACCCGTGTTACACATTGGACCTCTCCGGATAAGGATAAAAACACCGACTACGCCGACCCGGCGCTGGAATCAGTCGACTGGAATATCAATGGGTTCAGCCCGACGGCCGGGGTAGCACATACCTTCCACGCCACTGCATTACCCGAAGTGCTGCGCCGGAATGGCTACTATACCGTACACAGCGGAAAAGCACACTTCGGATCGTCGGACACACCCGGCGCGGATCCGCGAAACATCGGGTTTGAGATCAACATCGCAGGCAGCTCCATCGGACATCCTGCCAGCTACGCAGGGGAGAAAAATTACGACAATCCCACAAAAGGTAAGCCGAACCGCAATGCCGTACCCGGCCTGGAAGCCTACCATGGAACCGGCACTTTCCTGAGCGACGCCATTACCACAGAAGCTTTGAAGGCGATCGAAAAGCCCGTTTCGGAGCAAAAACCCTTTTTCCTCTACCTGGCTCATTATGCCGTGCACGTACCGCTTACTGCCGACACCCGCTTCATCGACAGTTACCTTCGCGCCGGCCTCGACAGCACCGAAGCGAAATACGCCGCATTGATCGAAGGAATGGATAAAAGCCTCGGAGACGTGATGAAATACCTGGACGACAAAAAAATCGCGGATAACACCGTGATCCTTTTCATGTCCGACAATGGAGGGCTGAGTCTCACCCCGGCAAGGGGCGGACCAGCATGGACGCACAACCTTCCTTTAAAAGCGGGAAAAGGCTCCGTTTATGAAGGAGGGATCCGTGAACCCATGATCGTAAAGTGGCCGGGAACTGTGAAACCGGGAACTGTTGCTGAACAATACGTGATCATCGAGGATTTCTTTCCAACCATTCTCGAAATCGCGGGCATTAAAAACGAAGGTCTGATTCAGAAGACGGACGGCAAGAGTTTCCTGCCTATCCTGAAAAACCCCACGTTCAGGGATGATAAGCGGGCCCTGGTATGGCATCACCCCAATCGCTGGATTGCGGCCGAAGGTCCGAACATCCATTATGCGAGCGCATTGCGGCAAGGCGACTGGAAGCTTATTTACGACTATCGCAATGCCAAACTTGAACTATACAACCTCCGCAGCGACATAGGCGAGCAAAAGGACCTCGCGGCTTCCAATCCCGCCAAAGTAAAAGAACTCGCCTCCCTGCTGAGCCGGCAGCTCAAAGCATGGGACGCTCAATGGCCCAATTTCAAAACTACCGGAAAACCTGTGCCGTTTCCGGACCAGATCGTTCTAAAATAAAAAACAGCTTCCAGGGATTCCCGGAAGCTGTAAACGCTTTACTCAACGTATACGATGCCTGAACAGGCATTGTATACGAAAAGATAACATTCACACATCGAATAGTGCAACAAAATCTTATTGAACGGCTACTAACTCTCCTTTTCCGCGTTCTTCATTTTCATCAGCAGCGTGTAGGCATTTCTGAACACAAGCCGGGAATGGACACCAATACCCTTTCCGCTGATCTGCTGCCATCCCTCCCGGGCCGGGCCCGGCTCCACTTCCACCATTTCAAAACGCCCCTTTTCCCTTTCGTCGAATACATATGACCTGTTCTGCCAGCGCACCACGGCATCTTCTGGTACTGTCAAAGCCCGTGCACTCCCGACCGAAACCTCCCCGTTCATGAACATCCCCGGCACCAGCAGCGGACTGAATCGGGTAAAGTGACAATGCACTTCCGCAGTCCGGTCATCGGTAAGGCTTTTTCCGATGAGGATGATCTTCGCATCGAACTTCTTATCCGGGTCGCTGTTGGTGTAGGCCGTTACCGACTGTCCGACGGCGAGGGTTCCGAGATCCTTTTCGAATACACGTAGGGCCAGGTGAATGTCGCGCGGGTCCACCAATTCAAAAAGCATGTCGGTAGGCGACGTGTACTTCCCCACATTGACATTAACCCTGGACACAAATCCGTTGATCGGTGAACGCACGGGAACGCTCCGCGAAATGTTTTCAGAGGTTAGCTTCGCGGCTGAAATGCCAATGATTTCCAGCTTTTGGGCCAATGCATTCATCAGGATCCGCTGTGTTTCCATTTCTGCCCTGGCTTGCTGAAAAACCTTATCGCTGCTTGCCTTATGCTGGTTCAGGTCTTTCTGGCGGACAAACTCGCTTTGGGCAAGCTCAAACTTCTCCCGGGCTGTGAGATAGTCCTGTTGCAGCTGAATGAATTGAATGTCTTCCAGCTCAGCGAGAACCTGTCCTTTTTTCACACGCATCCCCGGAAGCATTCTCGTAGCTTTCAGATAGCCGCCCAACGGGAAACTGAGGCTGATGGTACTCTGCGGCGGCACATCGATTGTCCCCTGTAATGTGAGCACGCCCGACATCTGTTTCAATGTGGGGTTACCCATTTCGATTCCGACATTCCGGATCTGTTCCGGATTGAATGAAACCAGTTTCGTGGCCATATCCGTTTCTGCCAGACTTTCGGCCTGTTGCTTCTCGGCATCGCTACCGCAGGACAAACAAGTCCACAGTACAGCCGTTATAATGATATTCGTTTTCATGATGTTTGCTTACTGATTTTTGAGTTGGAGTAACCGGATGACCGCCTCATTGTAGCCGCCCAGTGCATTCACGTATTCATTCCGGATCGCAATGGACTGTCCTGCCAGGATGACCCATTGCAGGTAATCGATTTCACCATTCTGAAACTGCTGGTCGGCGACACGGATGATCGTTTCCGCATTCACCAGGCCGCGATCCAGATAGTACCGCAGGTTCTGCTCATACTTCCCCACCTGCCTGTATGCATTTCGAAGCTCCGCATGCGCTTGTCGCTCCGCGAGATCCGCCTCGGTGTCGGTGCGCATCCATTCCAGCCGGGCAGCGGCAATGCGGGCCGTGTGTGCTTTGAAAAAGATAGGAACATTGATCCCGATGCCATAGTAGCCAAACCGGTCCCGGCCGGCAAGATTGACCTCCTTCCCATCCAAAAACTGTATCCCGCGAAGGCTTTGATTGTTATATCCCACCGAAAACTCAGGCAGCATGCGGGCTTTCTCGGTCCGGTAATGGAAATAAGCCGCCTGTCTGATCTGCCGGCTCCATGCTACCTGCGGCAGATCCGTCACCACGCCAACAGTGTCCTGTGGCCCGGTCCGATCCGGAATCCGCGCGTCGGTAACATCCGGCAGATAGGCCACCCCGTCCTGCACCAGAAAGTTGAACCGTTCGACTGTGATGCCCAGGTCCTGCCGTACCAGGTCGAGCTGGTTGGCTATCTGCTGCCGTTGCGAAACTGCGGCCGTCTTTTCAAGCAAATTAGATGCGCCTCGTTCAAAACGAAGGTTGGATTTGGTTTCAAAAACTGAGAAAATACTGTCCGCGTACACCAGAATCTTCTCTTTCTCCTTCAAGACGGCATACTCATAAAAGACTTGACGGACGCTGGCCCGCACCTGCTGCTCCGTCCACCGGGTTTGTGCCTGTGTGGCAAGAAAGTCCGCTTCAAGCGCCCTTCGTTGATGCCCGTACACCGTGGGAAACGCGATGGCCTGGCTAATGCCTATCCGCAGATCGTTGTTCGGACTGTTGAACTTACCGTAATCGGCGTTTACATTGGTTTTGGCAATATCAAAAGAGCTACCGCTGCGTTTTTCAGCGGCTTCTTCGCCCAGCCTCTTTCCCCGGATTTCCAGGTTATGCTTCATCGCTTTCTGAATAGCATCATCCAGGCTAACGGGACGGTAATCCGGCTGTGCAACCGCCATTGAACTCGTCATCAGCACCAGCAAAATGATGGAAGCGACCTGAGGCTTCGTTTTGAGCGCACTTTTACTTTGAAACAACAGATATAAGGCAGGCAGCACAAACAGCGTGAGCAAAGTCGCTGTGACCAACCCTCCGATCACCACCGTCGCGAGGGGTCGCTGCACTTCCGCACCCGCGCCGTTGCTGATCGCCATCGGCAGAAAGCCAAGCGACGCGACGGCGGCCGTCATCAGAACCGGCCGGAGCCGGTTGCGCGTGCCCGTCATGACAAGCTCCCAGGCATCCGTAATGATTCCTTCCCTCTTGATCCTATTGAATTCCGTGATGAGTACAATGCCATTGAGCACTGCCACCCCGAACAATGCGATAAAGCCTACGCCGGCTGAAATGCTGAAAGGCATTCCCCTGATCGCCAAAGCAAACACGCCGCCGATGGCCGACAACGGGATGGCGGTGTAAATCAGCGCACCGTCTTTTAGCGACGAAAACGTGAAGTACAGCATCATAAAAATCAACAACAGAGCCACCGGTACAGCTATTCCGAGCCGCGCTTTGGCCTGTTGCAGGTTTTCAAAAGCCCCCCCGTAACGCACCGTGTACCCACTTTCAAACCTGATTTTCGCCTCGACCTCCTTTTGCAGTTCTTCCACGATCGATTCCACGTCCCTTCCACGGACATTGAACCCGACAATGATCCGGCGACGCGTATCCTCCCGCTGGATCTGGTTAGGTCCTTCCACCTCCCGGATCGTCGCCACCTGGCTCAGCGGTATCTGAACGCCATTTGGAGTGGATACCAGCAGGTTTTGGACATCGGTTATGTTCCGGCGCCCTTCGGCTCTCACACGCACCACGAGATCGAAGCGCTTCTCGCCCTCGTAAATCTGTCCGGCAGCCGCGCCGGCGAAAGCTGCATTGATGGTCCGGTTCAGGTCGTCGATCGCCAGACCATATTTTGCGATCTCCGCCCGGTTGAAATCGATCACGATCTGCGGCATCCCTGTCACCTCCTCGACGTACCAATCGGCAGTTCCCTCCACACGCCGGGCTATCTGCGCCAATTGTCCCGCATAATCGGTTAGTTTACCCAGATCCTCCCCGAAGATCTTACAGACCACATCCTGCTTCGCTCCGGTCATGAGTTCGTTGAAGCGCATTTGTACCGGGTACTGGAAACCGGTCGTCACACCGGGAACGACCTCCTGGGCCGTCGCTGCCATTTTGGTGGCCAGTTCCGGGAAGCTCCTGGCGTGGGTCCATTCCGATTTGTCCTTTAATACGATCACCATATCGCCCCCCTCGATCGGCATAGGATCAGTCGGGATCTCCGCGCTCCCGATCCGCGACACGATTTTGATCACCTCGGGATAATCGTTCTTCAATTTTTCGGAGATACGGTTGATCGCCTCGATCGTCGTGCTGAGATTGGTGCCCACCAGCAGCCGGGTTTCGGTTGCAAAATCACCCTCTTCGAGCTGCGGAATGAACTCTCCACCCATGCGAGCAAACATCAGCACGGCAACACCCAGGAGCAGGAATGCGCCCGTCACCATCATTTTCTTAAATCGCAAAGCCCCGGCCAGCCATTGCTGATAACCATTTTCAATCCGCTCCATGACCCGGTCCGACCAGGTTGGCTTATGACTGAGCTTTTTGCTGATCAGCAGCGAGCTGACCATCGGCACGTACGTCAGCGACAATAGGAATGCCCCCAGGATCGCGAATGAAACCGTCTGCGCCATGGGTTTGAACATCTTCCCCTCGATACCCGACAAGCTCAGAATCGGCAGATAAACAATCAGAATGATGATCTGGCCAAAAACTGCCGCATTCATCATCCGCCCGGCGGAGCCCGATACCTCGGCATCCATTTCCTGCTGCGAAATGCGGTCTATCCTAACATATTTTTTTGAAGTATGTAAATGGTGCAGAATGGCCTCCACGATGATCACGGCCCCATCGACGATCAACCCGAAATCCAATGCCCCCAGGCTCATCAGGTTGCCGCTCACTCCAAAAAGGTTCATCATCGCAATGGCAAACAACATCGACAGCGGGATCACCGAAGCCACTATGAATCCGGCCCGCAAATTGCCCAGAAACAGAACCAGCACAATGACCACGATGACAGCCCCTTCGAGCAGGTTATGCGTGACGGTTCCGATCGCATTGCTGACCATCTTAGTACGGTCGAGAAAGGGCTCTATCACCATCCCTTCCGGCAATGTCTTACTGATCTTTTCAATCCTCGCCCTCACGTTCCTGATGACTTCAGAAGAGTTTCCGCCTTTCAGCATCATCACAATCCCCCCGGCCACTTCCCCGTGCCCTGCCATGGTCAATGCACCATAACGGATCGCCGGCGCGAACCTGACCTCGGCGACATGGCTTATCAGTACGGGTACGCCGCTCCGGTTCGCGACGACGATGTGATTGATATCGTCCATGGACCCGGCCAGCCCTACACTGCGGATGTACAGTACCGTAGGCCCCTTTTCAATGTAAGCACCGCCCGTATTCTGGTTGTTGCGGCTCAGGGCGGTCATAACGTCGGTGATCGTCAGACCCATTGCTTTGAGATTGGCCGGGTTTACAGCTACTTCATATTGTTTGAGCTCACCGCCAAAGGTGGATACGTCCGCGACACCCGGCGTACCGAGCAATTGCCTCCGTATCAGCCAGTCCTGGGTCGTTCGAAGGTCGGTTAGAGAGTAGCGGCGCTCATAGCCCTTTGCCGGCCTGACCACATATTGATAAATCTCCCCCAGTCCCGTAGTGACCGGGGCCAGCTCAGGTTTACCTGCATTCTCATTCATTTCCACCTGGGCAAGGCGCTCGGTCACCTGCTGCCTGGCCCAGTAAATATCTGAGTCGTCGTCGAAAACAATGGAAACCAGCGATAATCCGAACCGGGACATGCTGCGGCTTTCTTTGAGGCCCGGAATGTTGGCTGTGGCCTGCTCTATCGGGAAAGTAATGAGCCTTTCCACATCCTCGGTGCCCAGCGCAGGGGCGGTAGTAATGATCTGCACCTGATTATTGGTGATGTCAGGTACGGCATCTATAGGTAACCGGGTCAGTTCATAGGAACCGATGGCGATCCACAACAACGTGAATAGCCCGATCACCAGCTTGTTCTCCACGGAGAACCGGATGATTTTGTTCAGCATTTGATCGAAAATAAATACACGGATACATGCGCACGTACAACAGCACACGCATGGAATTGTCGGGGACATCCCCCGCCATCAAATCGGGTGTATTTATGCCCGGGGCGGACGGAAAAGTGAACCGAGAACAGTACTGTAATCGACCTGCGGAACCGCGGGGCCATATTCGGCCCTGACAGGCAGGTAGGTACGGGGAAAAGTGAAGACTAACGGGTCGGGTACGAAAACAAAGTTCGAAGTGTGGGCCTCGACCTTTTTAAAAGGCAGTTGCATATCCTTCTCGTCATCGTCGTCATTAATATCCCTGCCCAGGTAATGCATGGACAGAAAGTCCGAGAAAGTAATGGAATGGTTGAGGGACTTGTGTTCTGCGAAGTGTTTGATCAGCAAAGGCGCCTTGTACACCTGGCATAACGATGTCATGTCCAGGACCACTATGAATAAAATGATATTTTGCAGCCAGCGTCTCACTGCGGTAAAAGTAAGGTAACTGATGGTTAAAATCAACAATGCAGGTACTATTTCAACAGATAGGCCGGTCGCATTGAAACGACCGGCCTATCTGCCTGCAACGATGCGGACCTACCTGCCGCCCTGCAAGGATGCCAGTTTGGCCTCGTCGTCGGTAATCTTGCTTTTCAACGACTCGATGTTCTTTTTCAGCTTATCGAGATTGTCGGAGGCTCTTCTTGCCCTTTTGGCATCACGATGCGCAGACCCGGCGCTTTTGCTCGCGCGGCGCGCCAGCTTCTTATCCTGGGGGTCCCCGCCCAGTTTCTCGGCCGCCTGTTTATTGTCATCTGCCGATTTTTGCGCTTTTTCGGCCGTGTTCGCTACTTCATCTGTCTTTTCCTGCACCTGATTTTCGAGTTTGGCTAATTCCAGCTTGCGTTCATTGAGCCTTTTGCTCAGTTCGAGAACTTGCTTCTGGTCTTTCAGCATGTTGATAGAGTCTTTGGACACCACCTGGGCTGACACTGATAGTGAGATCAGCAGGAATGCGAGCGCTCCTGCTATGTCCTTGATTTTCATAATGGTATTGATTTAAATGAAATATACTATACTGTGCGATGCAAAAATTGTGCCGGGCTGTAACCTAAATATACTCGCCACAGGGGAATCAAACAATCATTTTCGAGGTTAACCTTGAACGTAACTCCCGGCGACGGGGCACTCTTATTACTTAAATCATCAACAAATTGAGAACATTTAAAGGCTGGACCATCGCTGGTTTGGCATTCCTGTTTACCTCCTGCGATAATCTTTTCCAGTTCAATCCGAATCAGGTCATTTTCAAAGACAGCGAGAAAAATCTTACTGCCAAAAATCTGGAAAAGATCCGGGCCCTGCCCCTCCGCGATACCGTCCGCTTCATTCTCATGGGCGATTCGCAACGATGGTATGACGAATCCGCCGATTTCGTCCGCAGCGCCAACAACCAGAAAGACATATCCTTTGTCCTTCACGCCGGCGATATCTCCGATTTCGGGCTTACCCAGGAATTCAAGTGGGTCAACGAAATCATGACCCGGCTGAAATACCCTTACCTCACAGTGATCGGCAACCATGACGTCGTAGCCAATGGATCTGCCGCCTACAAGAAAATGTTCGGGCCGCTCAATTATGCTGTCGAGCTGGGCAGCAACAAATTCATCTTCATCGACACCAATTCGCGGGAATATGCATTTGACGGATCTGTCCCGGACATACGCTGGCTGAAATCACAGCTCGCGGACAATCCTGACCGCAAAAACGCCGTCGTTGTCGCCCATGTGCCTCCATTCGATGCCGATTTCGATCCGAACCTTCAAAAAGAATATGCGGATGCGCTGGCCAGCGATCCGAATGTAAAATTTACATTATACGGGCATCAGCATCGCTTCTACGACGGCCAATTCTACGAAGACGGCGTGCATTACTACCTCACCACCAGCATGGGCGCGCGGGGTTACCTGGTTGTCACGACCTGGAAGGAAGGCTATCGGGTTGAACGCGTTGAATTCTGAATGTCATGAAAAACTACTTTATACTACTCTTTTTGCTGATCACCCTGCCCGCAGCCGCGCAGGAAGTCGGGCTTAGCGCGCACCGCAAATGGTACCTGCCTGACCATATGAAATTGCAATTTGCCGGCAACATTGGCTTTTTGTCCGGCGGACCGGGCTATGTGTCGCGTAACAGGACACTGGAAACAGACCTGCTTTTTGGTTTCCTGCCCCAGAAGTTCGGTGGCGACGCGCTCGTGACATTGACCGGCAAAACCACCTATTCACCGTGGCGAATCGGGCTCAAAAATCACTATTACCTCCGTCCCTTCTCGATCGGCGCTTATCTGAGCTACACTTTCGGACCGCAGTTTGACACGAAATGGCCCTCCTACTATCCTTCGGGTTACTATTGGTGGGCCACGTCATTCAGGCCCGGCGCGTACATTGGCGGGAAACTCGGAAAGCATGTCGTGCTCAACAACCGCCGAAGGTCCTGGGAATTCTACTATGAATTGGGGACTTATGACCTGCTGATCATCAGCTATGTTCAAAATAAGGGCTTTTTAAAGCTGAGCGACATTACCAGCCTCTCGCTGGGGGTAAAGTTTGGTTTTGATTAAATCTGTTCGGTTTTGGATGAAATATCGCGGATAATCTCGTCCAGGGCATAAGCCGAGGTCAGCACATGATCCAGCAGCTCGCCTTTTTCAACTTCCGAATTCTGATAATTTCTGATCAGGTCGATCAACCCCATGAGTCTCGCAAGCGGGGCGCGTATCACGTGGGACTGCATCCAGGCGATCTCCTGTAATTTATGGTTCCGCTCCTCGATTTCGCCGATGTAGCGCAGGCGGTCGGTCACATCATGGCCGATCGCAATCCAGTGCGTCAGCACCCCGCGTGCGTCCGCTACGGGAAGGAGTGACAAATTGATAAAAAACTCCTCGTCATCCCTGGCATAGCGGATAGTGGCCCCCTTCAATGGTTCCAGGTTGCGGATAGCGTCCTGTAACCGCTCAAAATCATTACGTGCCGGACTGAAACCGCGCAGTGTAGCCGGACTCTTGCCCACAACCTCTCCGGACGTATAACCGGTGATCCGGGAGAATGCCGCATTGACATAGAGGATTTTCAAACCACTGACGTCCACCGGATCGGATTCGGCGATCAGAACGGCGTCGTTGGTGTTGGTAATCACCGATTCCAGCAGTTTCAGTTCGTGCCTTTCCTGCCTCATTTTGGTAACGTCCCGCAGCACGCCGATCATCCGCACGGCCTTGCCGAACCGGTTCCGCCGTACGTAACCGATCTCCTCCACGTAGGCATAGTGCCCATTGGCTTTCCGGAAACGATACTCTGTGCTCCACTTTTGCTTATCGGCATCTGCCAGCAGCGCCTTCAACCCCGCCTCGACGCATTCCCGCTCCGACGGGTGAACCCGTTCAGCCCACCGGGCACGGGGATAGGGATCTTTTGCAGCCTCTTCACCAAAAAGTCTGTAAAATCCGTCACCCCATTCGATGCGGTCGCGGATCAGGTCGCAATCATAAATGGCGTCGTTGGTGGCCATATTCACGAATTCATACCGTTCATTGCTGCGGCCCAATGCATCCATGGCCTTTTTCCTGTCAGAAATGTCCACACCAATGCATTGAACTTCCAGAATGCCTCCGTTTTCGGAAGCCAGGGCTATAAAATGCCAGTACGCCGCCTTCTGGTCGTCCTGCGGATCAACGTGATCCAGTTCCACCGGAAAAACGACGCCAGGCTTGCTGATGCATTGCTCTACCGTTTCAATCACCCGTCTGCGATGATAGGGCCTAACGCTGAACAGACAGTTACGCCCGATAAAATTCCGGTCCCCATAAAACCACCCGAAATCAGCTTCAAATTTATTGTTGTAATAGGTAAACTTTCCCGAGACGTCCGTCCTGATCACATAGTTGGTCTGCGCATCCACGAGGCTTCTGAGCCTGGCTTCGCTGGCAGCCAGTTCGGCCTGGATCCGCTTGCTGTTCGTAATATCCAGGCAAGCACCGATCATGCGGACCACCTTCCCGTTCTCGTCAGTTTTGACATTACCCCAGGTTTTCAGAAACCGCTCCTCGCCGGAAGAATGGATGATCCGCTCCTCGAACTCAATGTCCCGCCGCGTTTCCATGGCGAACCGAATGCCGTCTCCGATCCGCTGCCTGTCGGCCGGATGGACCAGTTCCATATAATTTTCATAAGACGGTTCAAAATAACTTTTATCAAGCCCGTAAATATGATAAAGGTTATCCGACCATGTCACGACATTATTTTCGATATCCCATTGCCAGTTCCCAAAACGCGCCAGCTCCTGTCCCTGGGCCATCAGTAACGCCGATTCCTGCACCAGTTCGGAATTTCCCCTGTTTTCGAGGACCACTTTCAGTATCGATGCTACCCGGTCGATCACTTTCAGTTCATCCTCCCCGGGTACGCTAACATGTTCGTAATAGACCGCGAATGTCGCCACGACCTGCTCATCGAGGATAATGGGATTCGACCAGCAGGCACGCAGGTTATGCGGAAGAGCCAGGTGTTTGTATTTGCTCCACCTCGGGTCATTGGCGATATCGCTGACGATCACCCGTTCGCCCAGGTAAGCTGCGGTTCCGCAAGAGCCTGCGTTTTCACCTATTTCAAGATTTTCAATTGATTTTACATATTCCGGCGGCAATGAAGGGGAAGCCAGCGTGGTAAGCCGCTTGTTTCTGATCGCCAGCAGCGAGCATTTGGAATGCGGGAAGGTCTGCTCAATGCCTTTGAGATAAGTATCCAGCACATCCCTGAGCGGGACATCTTTCCCGGAATTCATTTCCAGGACGATCTTTTCGAGGTGTTCGAGGTCTTCCAGGCGCTTGGTCTCGGTGATATCCACCATCAATCCCCGCAGCAGGATCGCACCGCTATTTTCGCGGATCACCGACACCACATCTTTGATCCAAACCAAACTGCCGTCCGCTTTGAACATGCGGTAATCGAATGTATGATTCCGCATTCCCTGTGTTTCGCGATGGCAGAAAAGGACTGCCTGATCCCGGTCGTCGGGGTGGATATGATTTTGCCAGAACGATGGCTCGCCGAGAAACTCCTCGGGCGTATAACCCAGAATGTTCCTGACCTGATCGCTCACAAAGTTGAACTGGAATGTAAGGGCGTCCGCCTCCCATACGATGCCATCCACAGTCTGGACCAGCGACTCGAACTGGCGGTGGGACTTCAAAAGTTCCTGCTCCACCGTCTTCCGGTCGTGAATATCCTGAATAGCGCCATAAATCCGGGTGCAGATTCCTTCGTTCAGTTCAGCTTTGCCCGTGATGCGGATCCACTTCTCATTTCCTTTCGCAGTGACGATCAGGAGTTCCAGGTCGAAAAGCTTGCCTGAAACGATCGTTTCCTGGATTGCGCCCATGAATTCGTCGCGATAAGGGCCGTCGGCGTAAAAATCGGCTGCCGTCAGGAAGTCGGGCTGGAAGTCGGCGGGCACCTCGTGAATCTCCTTCACCATATCCGACCAGCTGATGATCTCGTTGATCAGATCGGCCTCCCAGCTTCCTACCCGCGCGATCCGGAGCGTCTCTCCCAGAAACTTGTCGGAAGTATAGGGTTGATGCGTCTGCCGGGCCAGTGTCATTTCAGTCACGTCCGTGACGGACCGCAGGATATATTCGATTTCGTTGGCTTCGTTGCGAACGGGTGTATTGGTCGTAATCAGGTACTTCTCGTGCCGTTCTCCCTCCCATTCCAACGGTAACAGATACTTCGAAACCGGCGACTGATTGGGCATCCCGTCCGCGACCAGCTTTTCGAGCAGATTGTTCCAGGGCGGCATCCGGTTATACGGGTTGTTAGGAAACGCCTCGTAAAAGCCTTTTCCCACCAGTTCATCCCTCGTGCTCCTTACCAGTTCCAGGTAGGCATCGTTCACCTCGGCAATCGTAAATCGGGGAACGTCGGTCAGGAGCACTACGCTTGGCGCAGGCAATGCTTTAAAGACCTGACTCATATAGTTATTGACCATACCGTTTTTAGGTCCGGGACCCGACACATTGAAACACAATAACGATAGATAATAAACGTAGCTATTGGAATGCTGCAACAACGTCCGGCCATTCTCATTTACAATTTAGATATATTTTCGCCTTTCCGGCTACAATGCACCCCGCTATCATCATATTTTTTAGGAAAGCCTGTAAAACTATCCTTTTAACCTGCCAGTACCGGTATTATTTCGATCCTGAGCCGATTTAATTAGTATATTGGGATTCGACCTCTGAAAAATGCAATGAAAATCGTCATCCCCTTCACCATGCTGTCGGTACTTACGGCGGCAGTATTCTGGGCCCCGTCCGAAAACAAAACAGCCACCGTCACCCCTGCGGTCGGCTCCCCGGTGGCCGAGATCCCGGTATGCGGCCCTGCCTACCAGGCGCTTGAAGCTCCCATGCTCAATGGCAAGTATGTAGTGGCGCTTCCGGGCTGGGGCAATCACTCCTACACCGTTTCCACGCAGTCGGACAGTTCCCAGTTTTATTTCAACCAGGGATTGAGCATGTATTATTGTTACCATTTCAAAGAGGCAGTGGCATCTTTCCGGGAAGCCGGACGGATTGACTCTTCGAATGCAATGGCGTTCTGGGGACAGGCATTGGCCATGGGACCCTACTATAATGCCGCACACAGCTATACCAAGCCCGCGGAACTGACGGGCGTGCTTGTAAAAATGAACGACCTCAGCGGCCGCGCCACCGAAAAGGAAAGGGCACTCATCGAGGCCATGAACAGCCGCTATTCCGATGACCCCACAGATACGCAACGTGCAGCGCTGAATAATGCCTATTCGCAAAAATTAAAGGCATTATTGAGCCGCTATCCGCATGATAATGAAGTTAAAGTATTGTACATCGACTCTCAGATGCTGATGCATGCCTGGGATTTCTGGAATAAAAGCGGCTCGCCTAAAGCCTGGACGCCTGAACTCGTTTCGATCTGTGAAAAAGCATTGAAAACCAACCCGAAACACCCGGCCGCATTGCATTACCACATTCACCTGACAGAAGCGTCCCGGCGGCCCGAGGTGGCACTGGCCAGCGCGGAAGTATTGCGGGACCTGCTGCCCGGCGTCGCGCATATGGTGCACATGTCGAGCCATGAGTACGAGCGCAATGGCCTCTATGCACAGGGAGTCGAAGTGAACAACCTGGCCGACGAAGCGCTGCTCAACTACGATATGCTGGCCAAAAATCTGTCGCTGGCGAAACACTCCCCGCATTATTTTGCCGTGCAGACTTATTGCGCGCTTAGCGCCGGTATGTACCAGGAAGCCATGCGTTATGCACAACGCTGCCGGAAAAGCGTAAAGCCATCGCACGAAGGCACCTATGACCAGTATCTGCACATGCTGCCTGTGATGGCGCAGGTCAGAATGGGTAAATGGGAAAAGATTCTTCAGGACTCCGTTTCGCCCGACCCGCAATGGGCTTACGCCAGCCTGCTTTCCGGCTTCGCGAAGGGCATGGCATTCGCCAACACCGGGCAACCCGATTCGGCCCGCGTACAGCTCGACCTGGTTAAACAGTATGCAAAAGACCCATCGCTGACAAAAAGAAGGATTCCATTCAACTCGCCGGTACAAATGGCGGCCATTGCCGAAAAGGTGCTGGAAGGAGTGATTGCCCTGAACAGTAAGCAAGCGGCCAAAGGCATTGCATTGCTGCATGAGGCCGTGGCATTGGAGGACAAACTGATTTACACTGAGCCGAAAGACTGGCCGCTCCCGTCGCGTCAGTTCCTCGGAGCTTACCTGCTCAAAACCGGGAAACCGGCAGCAGCCGAAAAAGTCTACCGTGAAGACCTCGTCGTCAACCCGGCGAACGGTTGGTCACTGCGTGGCCTCGCCAACAGCCTTCAGGCCCAGCGCAAAACCAGGGAAGCAGCAAGTTTGCAGAAAAAATTCCGTCTGGCCTTCGCTCGTGCCGAGCAGATTCCCGACCATTCCGTCTTTATGAAATAATTATGTCAAACGTATATTGACCGGGTCATGGGCGCATTCAATATCAGCAGATCAGGCCGCAAAACGATCTTGTCGGCCACACTCGTAGCCGGCACGCTGGACATCCTGGCGGCATTTCTCGTGTATGCGATCATTCTCGAAAAAACGAGTCCGGCCCGGATACTCATGTCCATTGCCAGCGGGATATTCGGAAAGGCTGCGTATTCGGGCGGTACCGCCATGATCATCACCGGACTGCTGCTGCATTTTGTGATCGCGTTTATCTTCACCGTTTTCTACTACCTCATCTCTCCCGGACTTCCATTCCTGCGGCGTCAACGGCTACTGGCCGGCATCTTATATGGAGTTTTCGTCTGGCTGATCATGAACCTCGGCGTGCTGCCGATCGCATTCAAAGGCATGCCCCTTCCCGACCCAACTGCCGCCCTGCTGGGCATTGCGATCGTGATCGTCGCCGTGGGTATCCCCATTTCTTACATCGTATCCGCTTCGGGAAGACGGTAATGCGGAACCAGAATCCATTTTAGCCTGATGACAGACATTTACCAGCACAAAGTCAACGAATACAAAACCGCCATTGCGAGGCTTACTCCTGAGCTGAACTCCCTTTCCTACGTCCGTCTGGCGATATTTCTCTGTACCATCGCACTGATCCTGGTTTTCGCGGCCAAAGGGCACGTTATGCCTGTGGTGCTGTTCGCGGTCCTTGGAATAGGCGGATTTATACTGACACTGCGGCAGTACAATTTCCTTGCAGCCCGTAAGCAATCCTACGCATTCCTGCAACAGATCAATGAATCGGAACTGCTCCGCCAGGCCAATAATCTGGCGACCTTCCCGACGGGCAATGCATTTCTGGATCGTACGCACGGGTACTCGGCCGATCTGGATATTTTTGGCCAGCACTCCCTTTTCCAACTCATAAACCGTACGACCACCGAATCCGGCGCGAAACATCTTGCGCAATGGATGACCGAACCGGCAGATGGGCAAACCATTTCGGAACGGCAGGACGCTGCGAGGGAACTGTCTGCAAAATTGGAATGGAGGCAGGAATTCCAGGCCGCCGGAATGCAGTTTGACAGCAATGCAAGTGATTATCAGAAGCTGCTGGCGTGGATCGACGAGCCGGAAGAACTCTTGCCATCCCGCACTAAACACCTCTTCATCAGCATCCTGCTATCGTCTGTTGCGGTCAGCGCCTTTGGATTTGCGATCTACCAACTCATATTCCATACCGACGAAACTTCATGGCTGCATTGGCTGCCTTTTGCGGCGATGATCTTTATCAATTCCTTTTTTCTGAAATCGGTCCGGGAACTTGCCGAACGCATTATCCTTAACACGCAGCAAAACATCCAGATTCTGGGAGGTTATCAATCAATGATTAGGATGATCTCCGAAGGTCGTTTTCACGCTTCAAAACTGCAAACGCTTCATGCCCTCCTGACCACCGACGGCCCCGCGGCGGCGGAAATCGGAAGCCTGAAAAGAACCCTGGAAATCTTCCAGCAGAGGGGCAATCGCCGCACCATCGGTAACAATCAGTTTTACGGCATTTTCAACAACATCCTGCTGCTCGACATTCACCTGATCCTGCGGTCGGAACAATGGAAACAGCGTAACCGCGCCCGGATCGGCGGCTGGATATCGGCTGTCAGCGAATGGGAAGCACTGTCCAGCATCGCAGGATTCGCACATGCCAATCCCTGCTTCACCTTTCCGCAAATCTCGGCCGACCCATACCTGATCGACTTCAAAGCCGCAGGGCATCCATTGCTGAAAGCCCGGGGGAGGGTTTGCAACGACTTCCGGTCGCAGGGCCGGGGCGCCATTACGATGATCACAGGCTCCAACATGGCCGGGAAAAGCACCTTTCTACGCACGATCGGCATTAACCTCGTCCTGGGCCTGATGGGTGCACCGTGCTGCGCGACCGAAGCAAAGCTCTCGCATCTGCGCATGTTTACCAGCATGCGCACCCAGGACAACCTCGAAGAATCCGTGTCATCGTTCTACGCCGAACTGCAACGGATTGAACAGCTTCTAAAACTGGTCGACAGCGGCGAGCCGATCTTTTTCCTGCTGGACGAAATGTTCAAGGGTACCAATTCGCAGGACCGTTTCCGGGGCGGTGTATCGCTCATCCGTCAACTAAGTGAGCTGAATGCATTCGGGATGATCTCTACGCATGACCTCGACCTGGCGAACCTGACCCGGGATCTGATGATCGACAATTTCAGCTTTAACAGCCAGATCAAGGACGGAAACATCTCATTTGATTACCACCTTACCGAAGGCATCTGCACCGATTTCAATGCCAGCGAGCTGATGAAGCGGAGCGGCATCAAAATACTCGCCGATATCGGCAGCCCAAAGAATTGATTGGAAAAGTGTTTTTCAAATCAGGATTTATGTTTAAATTGGTTACATAAATCCTTACTGTCTGCACATGAAACATCTACTCACGTTGGCATTGCTAGGTCTCACGCTGGTTACCCATGCGCAGGGTGTCGTCGTCAACCCGGACGGGACGCATTCCCACATCATCAACAACGGTAGTACTTCCACCATCGTGAACGCCAATGGCACGCATTCCACTGCCATCAACAACGGCAATACATCGATCATTGTGAACCCGAACGGAACGCATTCAACTGCTATCCACAATGGAAATACGTCGATTATCGTGAATCCTAACGGGACGCATTCAACCGCTTTCCGCACCGGTAACACCTCGGTCGTTTTCAATCCGAACGGGACCACTTCCACGGTGTTTCACAACGACCCCGTCCGGAGCGACGATGAAACGGATTCCCCGCGAAGAGCCTCCTATGAATACACCCGGCCTTGGGGACGAGGCCCCGTCGTTCCCGAATCAGCCTTTGTCGATTTGTCTCAATGGAAGTCCGGGCCGGTTATGTGGGTCATTGTCAAAAAATACAGGCAGAAGCGGAATCGCTAAAAACGTGGCCTGACGCATTTGGTACGCTGCGGAAGTTAGCTCATCAAAATAATTTCCTGTTTCATCTTTCCCGACATTCCTTTGTCAATGCAAGCTCCGGTGCAACTATCCCGGGAGCTATGCAAAAACAATGGAAGGAACCCAATGGACTCGCCGCAACTTTATTCAGACAACTGCGCTGGCATCAGGCGGCTTACTGCTTTCATTCTTCGTCCCCACCCGTACGCACGCACAGAAAGAACCGCAGGAAGGTTTGGCGCCCAATGCGCTGCTGCGCATCGACGAGCATGGTTCCGTTCATATTGTGATCAATAAAGTAGAAATGGGACAAGGCATCTGGACCACTTTGCCGATGCTCATTGCCGAGGAACTGGATTGCGACTGGACAAAGATACAGGTCCGGCACCGCGACATCGGCCCGGTCTTGCCGGAAGAAAGCATTTATGTGCTTTCAACAGGCGGTTCCGATAGTACCCGATCCGAATTCGACCGGTACAGGACAACCGGCGCGATTGCACGCACCATGCTCGTTCAGGCCGCCGCCGCCCGGATGGGAGTCTCGCCGGACCAATGCCAAACCGGGGATGGCTACGTCCTGGCCGGGAATCGCAGGCTCAGTTACGGATCCTTGGCTCAGGCCGCCTCACGCCTTCCTGTCCCGGCCGTCACGCTCCGCCCTCGCCGCGAATGGAAACTGATCGGACGCTCGCCGCAGCGGCTGGACATTCCCGATAAAATCAATGGCAGAGCATTGTATGGCACCGATATCCGGTTCCCCGGGCTCCTTACCGCCGTGCTGGAACGCTGCCCGGTGTTCGGCGGAACGGTCCGTTCATTCGATGCCTCGAAAAGCCTTGCCATCCCCGGTGTCAGTGAGGTAATTCAGGTTCCGGCTGGTGTGGCTGTGGTCGCCGACAATTATTGGTCGGCAATGCAGGGGCGTCGCGCATTGCAGGTCGTGTGGGATACAGCCGGCAAAGAGCATCCCGAAATCGAGGCACAAATGGAAAGCTACCGGCAGATGACCCGGCAGCCGGGCATAACCGGCCAGTCCCGAGGCAACACGACCACCGCCTGGCCGAACGCCGTTGCAACGGTGGAGTGCGAATATTCCTTTCCCTATCTGGCGCATGCGCCCATGGAAACGCTCAATTGCACCGTAAAGCTCACTGCCAACCAATGCGAGCTTTGGACGGGCACCCAATCTCCCTCCCTGCACCGGCAGGAAGTGGCCGATTTCCTTGGATTCAATGCAGAGCAAGTCATGCTTCATACGCCGTTTCTGGGCGGCAGTTTCGGCCGGCGTGGCTCACTTGGCTCCGATTGGGTGATGGAAGCCGTTCACATTGCCAGGGCAACAGGCAAGCCGATCAAGTTCATGTGGTCACGGGAGGACGACATCCGTGGCGGCTTTTACCGGCCCACCTATCTCCATGCCGTAAAGGCAGGCTTGAACGCGGCAGGGTTTCCGGTGGTTTGGGAACACCATGTGGTGGGCCAGTCTCTGTTTGTAAATACGGTTCTGGAAAAGGACATAGCCCCCAACGGACTGGATTACAGCTCACTCGACGGCGTCAATGGCTCACCTTACCTCGCGGGCATCCCCGACCACGCGGTTCACCTTCACACCACCTCCAACAACGTCCCTGTTCTCCCTCTGCGGTCGGTAGGCAACACCCACACGGCATTCGTGATGGA
Source organism: uncultured Dyadobacter sp. (assembly GCF_946482605.1). The sequence goes on from NZ_CAMLSE010000031.1 coordinate 36,091, forward strand.
AACGCTGATCGATGAACTGGCCGATCGAGCCGGTATGGACCCGGTTGTTTATCGTAAAAACCTACTTGCCAATCATCCGAGACATCTTGCCGCACTGACACTCGCCGCAGACAAGGCAGCCTGGGATACAAAGTTACCTGCCGGGCGGTTCCGGGGTGTGGCTGTGCACGGCGCGATGGGCAGCGTGGTGGCGCAAGTAATGGAGATTTCCATGCAAAACGACGCAGTACGCGTTCACCGGGTCGTGTGCGCGATCGCCTGCGGCCTGGCCGTCAACCCCGATGGCGTCGTTGCTCAAATGGAAAGCGGCATTGTCTACGGGCTCACCGCAGCGCTTTACGGCGAAATCACATTCGAAAACGGAGCTGTCAAACAAAGTAATTTTCACGACTACCGCATGCTGCGCATGGAGGAAACACCGGACATCGAGGTACACATCATCGAAGACGACGGAAAGATGGGCGGCGCCGGTGAGCCCGGTGTAGCGCCGGTCGCGCCTGCGCTGGCTAATGCCTTGTTCGCCGCTTCGGGTAAGCGGATCCGAAAATTACCGTTGCTCGCAAATCTTCAATAAATTAGAGGATGCAGAAAGTAGTTTCCAAGCTCTATCACATTCCGTTCTGGCTGGCTTACCACTATTTATGGTGGGTGGTAGCCATGGGAAATCCGTTCAAAGCTGCGCAGAGCATCGTATTTTCTCCCTATTCTATCAAATTCGCCTTTTATGTGGTTTTGCAGGCCGCTGCGGTCTATTTCAACCTTTACTTCCTGATTCCCCGCTACCTTGAAAAGGGCAAACCGGGCATCTATCTCGGTTATCTGGCAGTGACATTACTGATCACGGCCCTGGTAATCGTGTCCGGCTATTACGTCAGTGCGATTGCCGCTCGGCAGTCGGTGGAGTCACTTTTTGGTTTGGGTAAAAATTGCTTTTTCTACTTTTTCGGGGAAGCAATGCCCTCCACGCTGGCCAGTATGACCCTCGCCATGAGCATCAAGCTGACGCGGAACTGGATCAGGACTGAAAAGAGAAAACAGGCGCTCGAAAAGGAGAAACTGGAAACGGAACTGCGTTTTCTCAAACACCAGTTCAATCCTCATTTTCTATTCAACAGCATCAATTCCATATTTTTCCTCATTCACAAAAACCCCGCCGTAGCCTCTACCTCGCTCGCCAGGTTCTCCGATCTGCTGCGCCACCATCTGTATGGCTCTCATGACGATCTGATCCCGCTCGGCCACGAAATCGCCTATCTCAGAAACTTCGTCGCGCTCGAAGAATTACGGCAGAACAAGCATGTCAGGATGAATGCCAATCTGGATGAGCCCTTGCCGCCCGGTTTTGGCATCGCGCCATTCATACTCATGACCTTTGTCGAAAATGCATTCAAGCATGTTTCCAAAGACAGCGATCGCGACAATGTAATCTCGATCCAAATGCAAGTCGCCCATGGACAGCTTCGTTTTAATGTATCCAACAGTGTATCGGCAGTACGGTCGGTCGAGGCGATGCGTTACGGCGGCATTGGCCTGAAAAACGTGCGCCGCCGACTCGACCTCCTCTATCCCGGGAGACATGAGTTGGAGATCATCGATCAAACCACATTCTTCGAAGTCAGACTGCTCCTATACCTGGAACCGGTACTGGTTTCCGAAACGCCCGGCCACGACGTGCACGCCTGGGTTCAGTAAGTAACGGTGTAGGTGAACAGTTCGCGCATCGTTTTGTTGTGCAATGCGTGGTAGGTGATCAGCAGGCTTTTGTTTTGCAGTAAATCAATGGTCACAAACCCTTGCCGCGTATCCGCAAAAAGGGAATGCTTCCCTTTCCGGGCGTAGGAATGTTTTGCGCCCGAGCCACTGACAACCTGGGTAATGCTGTCGCGGATCAGTTGCAGGCCATGCTCGTGACCGGCAGCATACACCACACCGCGCTGGCCCGCAAATACACCGCTCACACTGGCAATCAGTTCGCGATACCAGGCATGCCCCATATCCTCCGGATTCCGGATGGTGGACCTGAGCAGCGGGTATAGCGAACCTATCACGGGGAGAGGGACATAAAGCCACTTTTTAACCGCCGTCAAGGGAAAAATATGGTCTTTGAGACTGTATTTTCCACCATGCGTACCATAGCTCCGGAACGGATGATGCGCAGTGACAATGATAAATTTGCCCGCATTCCGATTCTTGATTTCCTGCATCCGCGACAGAACCTCCGCTTTGAAATTGCATGCACAGGTATCGCCGGCCACTGCCTTGCTGTGCGGAAAAAGCCACCATTCACTGTCGTAGGCGATCACGACCAGACTATCTCCCAGCGGAATCTCTACCGGTCCCGGACATCCATTGGCAGGAACCATCAGGAGGCCGGGGTCGTGCTGCTCTTTCAGGAAATCGCCCTGGCGGCGGATTTTGGCAAGTCCCTGCCTGCCCGACTTGTCCCAATCGTGATTGCCCGGCACGAAGTAGACCGGCGCCCCGGCGGCCCGCATCGGGGTATATTGCGAGCGGATCACCGATTCCGTGCGCTCCTCTTCCCCGCTTCCCGGCAAGCCCATCCCGTGCGGATAAATATTGTCGCCCAAAAACATGACGGCTGTTTTTCCCGGAATCACATGGGCAGCTGCGTCTGTGAGCGCATCTTTTTGTTTGGGATTGATCTCCCCGGCATCGCCGATCAGGATAAGCCTGCGTGTGACATTGGTCTGCGCAGAACTGAAAGCAGGCCCCAGCATCAGAGCCGAAACCCAAAGTATAATTCGTATCAACTGGTTACTTTATTTAAATTTCTATTCATTTCAATCTCTTTCATTATGTTTCACTAAGTTAATTTAAGGGTAATGTGCCCTTAATGAAACGATAACATTGCGCGCCTACATTTGTGCCCGGATTCAGCAGCTTCCTACCCCCTTCTCTACACGTATAGGACCAGGCGACAGCTGGCTTGATAGCTGTTTTTGATCGGTCATTGTTCCCTGTGCCCTTTGGCATTGGCCGCTACGGGTGTGCCTTTACGACAATGTACCGGGTCGGATCCAGTAAGCCAAAGACTATCGAACCAGGCGCCGGTTATGGGCGGAAGCGGGTACCCATAATGCATTTGAAAGAAAGTACCAATAACCAAACGAACAGCAAAATGACGAAATTAATTACTGCATTGCTCGGAATATGCGCATTGCTCCTGCTCACAGGGCCTGCCGCCTTCGCCCAGGGGAATGAGGCATCCATTACCGGGAAGGTCTCAGAAAGCGCCACCGGCCCGGTGGTAGGCGCGACCGTCTTTGTCAAAAACGAATCGACCGGATTCAGCACCGGTACCGTAACCGACGTGAATGGCGACTACATTATCAAACAATTACCGCTTGGCTCCCCCTACTCCATTACGGTTTCGTTTATCGGCTATGGTGAACAGAAAAAAACGGGTTATGCCCTTAACCAGGGCGATCAGCTTCGACTGAATTTCAGTCTGGAAAGCGCTTCCAATGAGCTGCAAGCCGTAGAAATCGTAGCTAACTCACTGAAAAACACTGTTGTCACACTTGGCGCATCTACACCCGTTACGGCCAAAGACATTGCCCGGCTCCCGGTGAATGGCCGTAACTTCACTTCGCTCATGGACCTGTCGCCGTTAACGAACGGCAGCAGCCTCGGCGGTCAGCTGGCGTCTTCCACCAACTACACGATTGACGGGATGACCTCACGTGGTACCATCGCCGGCGGCGGCACTTCGGGCGCATATTCGATTTCAATGGAAGCGATCCGCGAGTTTAAAGTGGTGACCAACGAATACGACGTAACCATGGGCCGCGCCGGTGGCGGTACGATCAGCACCGTTACCAAATCCGGGACCAACAAGCTTTCCGGCAGCGCGTTCACCTATATGCGTAACGACGGGCTTTCGAGCAAGTATGACCTGCGCGGAAACAAAAGAACCCAGGAGTTTTCGACCTATCAATACGGATTTTCACTTGGCGGACCGATCATCAAAGATAAAGCGCACTTCTTCGTAGCATGGGACCACCAGGCCGATTCCCGTCCGCTTTACATCGCCAACATCCTCAGCCCAGCCGATGAAGCCGCCAACCGGGTTACCAATGCGACGCTGGAACGCTTTGCAGGCATTGCACGCGAGAAATACGGTGTTTCGGCCAACCCGCAATACGGTGCATTCGACAAGGCGAAGGGAACCGACGCCATTTTTGCCCGTATTGACTGGCAGCTGAATGCCAAAAACCTGCTCACAATCCGCAACAATATGGTGATCGAAAACGACGCCCTTTCGGAAGGTGATAACTCAAATATCAACTTCTACGAGTCGTATATCGACCGTAAAAAGTTCGACAACAGCCTCATGGCCTCGCTCCGCACCACCCTGAACCCCCGTGTGACCAATGAACTGAAAGTGCAGCATTTCTACGAGGATGTGCAGGTGCTCCCCAGCCCGGAACTGCCTGCCGCCGGTATCCCGCGTGCGATCGTCGAAAACGTGGAATCGACTTCGGGAACAGCCAATTACCTTGCCTCAATCCAGATCGGCGGTCAGCGTTTCTCGCCCGAATGGTTTAAAGGAACCGTGGTACAGGCGGTTGATAACCTCTATTACAATACCGGAAAGATCAACTTTACATTCGGTATCGACCTGATGTACAACCTGATGCACTCGCGTTACGGGAGTGAAATGAACGGTCGTTTTTACTTCACAGGAATGGATAATTTCAATAACCTGAAACCCTACCGTTACGCCCGTGAAATTTATCTGAATGAAGATCAGAGCAATAAAGTAAAATCGCTGAGCACTGGTTTGTACGCGCAAATGGATACCAAACTGGGCTATGGACTGGATATGACCGCCGGTTTGCGCCTCGACAACACTGTGTACCTCAACCGCGCGAATTTCAGCCAGGTGGTATTCGATGAGCTAGGTATCAAAACCAATAACCGCATTAACACGATTCAATTGCAGCCGCGCGTGCAGTTTACCTGGGACGTGAACGAGCAGAGCAAAGACGTGGTCCGTTTCGGTGCCGGCGTTTTCGGATCGGCATTGAACCCCTATTCAATGGTGAACAACATGCTTTTTGATGGTTCCAAAGTGGCTTCGGTAGAAATCCAGGGTAACCTTGTTCCTTCCCCGAACTTCCCGCTGTATCGCCAGGACCCAAGCAAGGCACCGGGAGCTGAATTGTTCAACATACCGGGTATCGAGCGTTTGATAACGATCAACACCAACAGCCCGGACGCCAAAGTTCCTGTTGTTTACAAAACCAATTTCTCGTACAACCACTTTTTCAGCGACCGTCTGCGGATCGGGATCAGCGGCTATGCGTCGTGGGCACGTAACAATTATATGTACATCGACCGCAACATGGTGGACGAGCCATTTTTCCGCATCGGCGCCGAAGCCAACCGCGGTGTGTATGTTCCGGCAGAGAGCATCAGTGCAACCAATGGGGCTACCAACTGGCTCAACAGCCGCAGGACCAAACAGGTTGGCCGTGTGCTGGAACTCGTGAGCGATGGTAAGAAGAACCAGTATGCATTGGTAGTCGACGGTACTTTCAAATATTTCAAAGACGGGCAAATTACCGCTTCCTACACCTGGAACGATGCGAAGGATAACACTTCTTACAATGGTAACGTGGCCAACACCGCTACCCTCGACCAGATGGTGATCGATGATCCGCGCGACCTGAGCCGCATGAACTATGCCAACAATCAGTTCCGCAACAAAATTGTGGTTTACGGTACTGCACCGAGCTTCTGGGGCATTACGCTGGGTGTTCGCTACTCGGGCATCGGCGGTACCCGCTACTCGCTGGCCGTGAGCGGTAACATGAACGGCGATTTCGTGTCCTCCAATGACTTGCCATACGTATACGATCACAACAGCTCCGCAACCCCTGAATATATCCGCACAGCCCTCAAAGCGATCCTCGACAACCCTGAGGCTGAGCAAAGTATCAAGGACTTTATCCGGAGAGACACGGGTAAAATGGCCGAACGCAACGGCGGGGTGAACGGCTTCTACGGGGTATTCGACGTGCGCCTGGGTAAGAAATTCAAGATTTACAAAACGCACGGTATAGAAGCGTCTATCGACGTATTCAACTTTGCTAACCTGCTCAACAAGGACTGGGGCGTAGGGACCAACCTTGGCAAACAGACGTTTTACTCGATCAAGAGCTTTGATAAGGTAAAAAATGAGTTTGTGTACAATGTCAACAAAGGCGCGGGCGTATCGTCGCTCAATGGCAACCCTTACCAGATTCAAGTGGGTTTGCGTTACTCTTTCTGATCTGTCCTGAATCCAATAACCCGGTCTCCCGAGCAGCAATCCCTAGCTGCGAGGGAGGCCTTTATTTCAAAACAATTACGAATGAAAAAACTAATCCTGCTCTTAACCCTTTCGATTTTCTCCTCGAAAAGCCTGCGCGCCCAGGATTCGCATGTGATCCTGATCAGTATCGATGGTCTGCGTCCGGAATTTTACAAGGATGCATCCTGGTCGATGGTCAACCTGCGGCAGGGAATGGCAACCGGCGCCTATGCCGATGGCGTCACCGGTGTATTCCCGACCGTTACCTACCCTTCCCACACTACGATGGTGACGGGCGTGAAGCCGATCAAACATGGCGTTTACTACAACACACCACCCGAGCCGCTGGAAGTTACCGGCAAATGGATCTGGGACTATAAAACCATTAAAGTACCGACGATTTTCAGCGCGGCCAGGGATAAAGGGTTGTCGACAGCTTCGGTATTCTGGCCGGTGTCCCTGGGTGGGCCAGCAACCTACAACATTCCCGAATATTGGTATTTGCCGGAAACAAAGGGCGGCAAGCGCAATATGACGAAAGCGCTGAGCGAAAATTCCTCTCCCAAAGGCTTTTATGAAGAAATTCAGCAGCATGCAACCGGCAAGCTGGAAGAAATCGATTTCGACGGCGAGTACCTGAGCATCGACGACAACCTCTCAAGAGCCAGCAGTTATATTATCCGCAAGTATAAACCTTCCTTCCTGGCTGTGCACCTGGTGGCTGTGGACCATTTCGAGCATGAGCAAGGGCGTGACGGTGACAAGGTCCGGGCAGCGCTCACGAGCGTTGACCGGGGCATTAAAGCCATTCTCGAAGCGATCGACAAGGCGGATATCGGCGATAAAACGACCGTCATCGTAACCGGCGATCACGGATTTGTGGATATCCATTCCGCGATCGCTCCCAACACATTGCTGGCACAGGCCGGGCTTTACGACCCGAAAAACACGGGTGCATGGAAAGCTTACTTCCACGCCTCGGGCGGGTCGGCATTCCTGCATTTGAAAGATAAAAACGACAGGCAGACGCTGGAAAAAGTGAAAGGATTGTTGGCAAATCTGTCGGTATCACAACAAAACATGTTTACGATCAAAGACCGCAGCGCACTGGACGCCGTGGGTGCCGACCCGAATGCTGCATTGGCACTGGCGCCCAGGCAGGGTTTCAACATCAGCAACGCCGCAACGGGCGACTTCATCCGCGCCGCCAGCGGTGGAACACATGGGTTTTTCCCCGATTTCAAAGAAATACAAACCGGGTTTGTCGCATTTGGGAAAGGCATTAAGCAAGGCGCCGTCATCCCGGAAATGGGCTTGCAGGACATCGCCCCGCTGATCGCGCATTTGCTTCGTATCGATTTTCCATCGGCCGACGGCGTCGTGTATCCGGGCATGCTGGTTAAAGAATAGTGATAAAGGTGCTAGATAGGATGGAAAGGGCGCTGCCAGTCAGGTGGCGTCCTTTTTTATGCGAAGGCACAATTTTTGATATGGACAGACATATCGAACCTGAAACTCCTTCGAATTGATGAAAAAAACCTTGCAAGTCGCCAATATCGTGGCCCTGATCGTCACGGTGGTGGTCAACTACCTGTCCAACACCGGCATTTTCAACAACAGTACCATGGCTAGCGTATCAGCTCGCTACCAAAGCTTTTTCACTCCGTCGGGATATGCATTCTCCATTTGGGGATTGATCTACATCGGACTGGCCGCATTTGTAATCTATCAGGCGCGCGGACTTTCCGGTAAGGCCGCGACACCCGACATCGTAGACAAAATCGGCTGGCTGTTCGTGATCTCGTGTGTCGCAAACTCGCTCTGGGTGGTCGCCTGGCTGTATGATTACACGGGCACATCCGTCCTGATCATGATCGTGCTCCTGCTGACACTCTGGCGCATCATCGTGCGTACACGCATGGAGCTCGACCTCATTCCGATTAAAAAGATCGCGCTGACCTGGTGGCCGTTCGCCATTTACTTCGGGTGGATCTCTGTGGCGCTGATCGCCAATATTTCGGCTTATCTTACCAAAAACAGCTGGAACACTTTCGGCCTTACGCCAGTCGGCTGGGCTGTGGTGATGATCCTCGTCGCGGGCGCGGCGTATGTATGGCTTACCTGGGTGCGCAACTTGCGGGAATCGGCCATGGTGGGTGTGTGGGCGCTTGTAGCTGTGGCCGTTGCCAACTGGGGCACCACACCGGTCGTTGTCGTTTCGGCTCTGACGGTTTCGGCTGTTATCCTCGTCAGCAGCGGCATTCACGCCTATCGCAACCGTGGAAGGCATTTCCTGGAAGAAGCCCGCTAATGGCGCAAAGCGCGGCTCTTCCCATTATTTTGCAAACGACCGGCACCAGTCGATGATTTTCGGATATAGCGCGGATACAGTGGTATCCGCGTTTTCTTTTTTCAGCTTTATCAAAGCCGCATTGAACTCCGCAAAGCGAATAAATCCCCTCTTTTCCGACATCAAGGCTTCCCGCCTCGCGATCAGAAATGTGGCAGTCGGCGGGTCGTACACCTCGCGTGCATACAGCGAGAAAAGGGCGTGCGTCATGTACTCATTGAATACCGCCATAGGGCTACCGTAAAACGCCGATTCGCTTTGAGCGGTCCAGAACCCGCGCCTTGAAAATATGCTGTCAACCGCCTCCTCATAATCCGAACTCCTCCCATTGACATAATTATGGTCGGCCTCGGTGAAAACCATCCCGGCGATCAGCCCGCGCTTCTGGGTCGCACTGAGCCCCTGCTCACTATCATAGATCCTAGGTCCGCCTACAAACATCAGCATTTCCGCATAATGCACACCCCTGCTGGACGAATGGAATTGCTGGGTACTATGGCTGGAAAGGATAACCGGCGAAAAAATAACTTTGGCGCTCTGAAATTTTCGTCGAGGAAACTGCCTTTCGAGCCATTTCCGCATGCCGCCCGCGTCCGTCCACTCGGTTTGCAGGGCAATCTGCTGCCTGTAAAAAGGCAGGTGGGCCTGGTAGAATTCCCGGAACTTCGATTCGCGTGCAAAATCTTCAATCAATGCGGTATGGTTTCTGAAACCATTGGCATAGCTGGAATCGTCGGACCCGTACACAAAGAAATATTCCGACGGCACGAGACGGTCACCATTGAAATTGAAACAAATGCTGTTTTCCCTGAATTCGTAGTATGAATGCATGTAACGCCCCTGAGGAAAGTCCAGCGCCTTAAAGACCGGATGCCCGAGGAATGGTTTGAAATGCGCCATCACCTCGTCATGGTATCGTCCGCTGCGGACCATGTTTCCGGCTTTCGCACCGCCGGGCGCGAGCATCAGGAGAATGTTCGCCATTTCGAAAGTTTCCGGGATCTCCGCCATCGTCGTCCCGTCGTGGGCCGCTTTGTATTCGTCCGAAAAATGGTGGTACACTTTGTTAAATCGCAGGCGCAGTGTGTAGTTACGCCCGGCCAGTTGCAGTGGGAAAAGGTGTTTCTCATCGAAAGGAAAATTACGGTTGAAAACCCGGATAGAATCCTTGTCCAGATAAACGGTAACCGACTGGTCCGGCAACCCATCGGAGCCAAAGTCAATAATTTCGTAATCCCCGCGTGGAAAAACAGACGGCTTTTCCACGTGACTAAACCGGATCCCGACGGTCGGCAAGGCGCATTTCAGCGTATCCGGATGAACGATGGTTTTGGGCTGCCCGAATACAAGTACGGGCAAAATCCATAATGCAAAACAAAACCTGCCCAGATACATAGCGATCACGATTTGAAGTAACTCAAACACCTCCTCTCACTCCTATCTTCCATTATCCCGTCCCCGCTCCATTCACCCATCTAAATGTAACCTAAAATATAATAATAAAAAGAATCATTTATCCTATTCACCACTCCCTGGGAAGACTTCACCGCCTGTCCGGGGGCCATCACGGATTTTAATCTCTTTTTAACATGCTTTTAACATAGCGTTAAGGAAGAAGTGCGGTTTTTGTATGCGTATAAGAGGCACACACCTATGAAAAGAACAATTTCACAAACCGTGCGCATCGCCAACAGCGCCTAAACGCATGCTCATTTTCAAAGACTTAAAATATTGAGACCGATTCAGGTCTTCAAATTATACAAAAGACTCAATAGCGACCCGTTAAGATGATCAAAGAATTGCTGAAATATCTCCTGCCCCTGTGCATTCTCCTGGTGGACGGATACAGCAATATGTATGCGGGGGCGCAGGAATATCAACCTTGCAGCTCTCCCATTCAGATCCTCGCAAAATCGGAACACCCGAATTTCATTCAGGCTTTCGATGATAACGCCCCTGCATTCCGCTTGCCGGATGCAGCCCGGAAATTCAATGAGTTCCTCAGGACCATCTCGGAAGAAAAAGAAGAAGATTCCAGCGAGTCGTTCTCCCTCAAAAAATCACCACGGGCAGACGGCCTGTTCACTGCCGCTTTTGCTTCACGCCAGCTCTTTCGCTTTTATTACAATCCCAAAACCCGGTCATTGCCCCGGTTTGGCTCCTATTTTTCCTCTCACCGTTATCTGAGGCTTCGCGTACTCAGGATTTGATCCCGCTCAGCGGCAGGCTATCTACGGCCTGCCAGTCCGGTCGTCGTGGCACCCTTCCCAGGTAGCTCACGGCTGCCCATTGCGTGCCATCCGGCACACCCATACGAACAGAAAACTATCAAAAATTCCATTTTGCTAACTCCAAAAATCATCATGAAAAGAATTCTCATGCTCGTGAGCTTGGGTGCATTGTTGTATCAGACAGGCTGCACATCCAAACACGAAGAAGAAAAAGAAAAAGAGGTTAACTATTTAGTAACAAGCCCCTTACAGAAAGACACCACCATCACAAAAGAGTACGTGAGCCAGATCCGGGCGATCAGCCATATCGAGCTGCGTGCGTTGGAAAGAGGTTATTTGCAAAAGATATATGTGGATGAAGGTCAGATGGTGAAAAAGGGCCAGCTGATGTTCCAGATCATGCCGATGGTGTACCAGGCAGAGCAACAAAAAGCCCAGGCAGAAGCGAATTTCGCCGAAATTGAATTCAAAAATACCAAAGCGCTGGCCGACAGCAATGTAGTTTCCAAAAACGAGCTGGCATTAGCCAAGGCGAAACTGGACAAGGCCAAGGCGGAACTGGGACTCGCTTCGACGCACCTCGGATTTACCGAGATCCGGGCGCCGTTCAGCGGTATCATGGACCACTTCCAGGTGCGGCTGGGAAGTCTGGTGGATGAAGGCGACCTGCTCACTACCCTTTCCGACAACAGTGAAATGTGGGTTTATTTCAACGTGCCGGAAGCGGAGTACCTCGATTACAAATCCGGCGAAGACGGCGGCAACCTTCTGAAAGTGAAACTAAAAATGGCCAACGAAAAGCTCTTCGACTATACAGGAGCGGTCAAAACCATTGAAGCCGATTTCAATAACGAAACAGGAAACATCGCATTCCGGGCTACGTTCCCGAACCCCAAAGGCTTGCTTCGTCACGGCGAAACCGGCAATGTTCAGATCAGCGTGCCCTTTAAAAACGCCCTGCTGATCCCGCAAAAAGCAACTTTCGAGGTATTGGAAAAGAAATACTGCTACGTGATCGACAAGGACGGCAAGGTCCAGTCACGCGAGATCACGATCGCTGCCGAGCTGCCGCATATTTTCGCGGTGTCGCATGGCCTTCAAAAGGACGACAAAATATTGCTGGAAGGCTTGCGCCAGGTACGCGAAAACCAGAAGATCAGCTACAAATTCCAGAAGCCCGATTCGGTTATTTCTCACCTCAGCCTGTACGCGGAATAATCAGGTCCGAAAGCAAAAGATATGTTTAATCAATTCATACGACGACCCGTATTCGCGATAGTGATATCGGTCATGATAGTCTTCGTAGGTATACTGGCTATCAAAAAACTGCCCATTTCGCAGTTCCCGGACATTGCACCTACCACTGTTAACATTTTCATCGCCTACCCCGGTTCTAGTGCCGATGTATTGGTAAAATCCACGCTTATTACGCTGGAACAGGCGATTAACGGTGTTCAGGATATGCGTTACATCGCTACCGACGCCACCAGTGCGGGTGAAGCGACGCTCAGGATCATCTTCGAACCGGGTACCGACCCGAACGACGCGGTAATCCGGGTAAAAACGCGGGTTGACCAGGTTATGCCGCTCCTTCCTGAACTTGTTCAGCGTGAAGGGGTTATCATCACCCCGATCCAGCCAAGTATGCTCATGTACGTCAATCTCTACTCGAAGACGAAGAGCATTGACGAGAAATTCCTCTTCAACTATGCTACCGTCAAAATGATCCCTGAAATCCAGCGGACCAAAGGGGTGGCGCGGGCGCAGATCCTGGGTAGCCGCCGTTACGCGATGCGTGTATGGCTCAATCCCGACCGTATGCGTGCGTACAGCATTTCAGTGGAAGAAGTCATGAAGGCCCTCGGCGAGCAAAGCATCATCGGTCGTCCCGGCCGGATCGGACAGAGCTCCGGTATCGCAGCGCAGTCATTGGAATACGTACTGACCTACAAAGGCCGTTACAGCGAACCGAAAGAATACGAGGACATCATTATCCGCGCCAATTCCCAGGGTGAAAGCATTCATTTGAAAGACATTGCCAAAGTAGAGCTGGGTAGTGAATTCTTCGACATTTACTCCAACCTTGACGGAAAAGCCTCGGCGGCGATCGTTTTACGCCAGAACTACGGTAGTAATGCGAGCGACGTAATTAAGGAGGTGAAGCAAAAACTGGACGTGATGAAAGCCTCATTCCCTCCGGGCATGGATTACAAGATCAGCTACGACGTTTCGACGTTCCTTGATGCTTCCATTGAGCAGGTGATCGACACCCTGCGCGACGCATTTATCCTGGTGGCATTGGTGGTGTTCATCTTCCTCGGCGACTGGCGCTCGACGCTGATCCCGATCCTCGCGGTACCGGTATCATTGGTGGGTGCATTCTTTGTGATCCAGGGATTTGGTCTTTCGATTAACCTCATCACCCTTTTCGCGCTTGTATTGGCGATCGGTATTGTGGTCGATGATGCGATTGTGGTGGTGGAAGCGGTCCATGCCAAGATGGAAGAAGAGCCGCATTTATCACCATTTAACGCTGTTAGAAAAGTTCTTGGAGAGATTTCAGGTGCGATTATCGCGATCACTGCGGTCATGGTGTCGGTGTTCCTGCCTATTTCATTCATGTCGGGCCCTGTGGGTACCTTTTACCGCCAGTTCTCGATCACGATGGCGAGCTCGATCGTTATCTCGGCCCTTATCGCCTTGACGCTCACGCCGGTACTGTGTGCGATCATGCTTAAAAACCACCACGGCCACGAGCGCAAGAAAAACCCGCTTACCCGTGCGCTCGACAGTTTCAACCGCGGATTCGACAAGATGACGGGTTGGTACGTGCGATTGCTGAGACTGATCGTGAACCGCAGGGTCGTGACATTCGCCGTACTCGGCCTGTTTTGTGCCGGTATCTGGTACGAAAACTCGGTAGTACCCGCAGGTTTTATCCCTAACGAGGACCAGAGTACGATCTACGCGATCATCCAGACACCTCCTGGCTCTACTTTGGAAAAAACCAATGAAGTATCCCGGCGTCTGCAGAAGATTTGCGAAGAGGTGGAAGGCATCGAATCGGTATCGTCCCTGGCAGGTTATGAGATCATGACGGAAGGTCGTGGTTCCAATGCAGGTACCTGTTTGATCAACCTCAAATCATGGCATGATCGTAAGCACAATGTGAAGGAGATCATGGAGGAGCTGGAACACGCCTCAAAAGGCCTCGGCGCGACGGTCGAATTCTTCGAGCCGCCAGCAATCCCGGGTTTTGGTACTTCCGGTGGTTTCTCGATGCGTTTGCTGGACAAAAACACCGATACCGACTACCACGAGTTTGATAAGATCAACAAAGAGTTCATGGAAGACCTGGGTAAACGTAAAGAGCTGACCGGCTTGTTTACCTTCTTCGCTGCGAACTATCCGCAATACGAGCTGGAAATCGATAACAAACTGGCGATGCAGAAAGGCGTATCGATCGGCAAAGCGATGGACAACCTCAACATCATGATCGGTAGTACTTACGAACAGGGCTTTATCAAGTTCAACCAGTTCTTCAAAGTATATGTACAGTCCGACCCGCAGTACAGAAGGCTTCCGTCAGACCTGTTGAAACTGTTCGTGAAAAACGAAGCGGGAGAAATGGTGCCCTACTCGTCGTTCATGAAGTTGAAAAAAGGCCAGGGACCTAACGAGATCACACGTTTCAACCTGTATAATTCCGCGGCGATCCAGGGACTTCCTGCCAAAGGCTACACCACTGCCGAAGCCATCCAGGCTATCCGCGAAGTGGCTGCCAAAACGCTGCCGAAAGGTTACGATATCGCATTCGAAGGTCTATCCTATGACGAATCCATCCGCGGTAACGAGTCACTCGTGGTGTTCATGATCGTTTTGGCGTTCGTGTACCTGGTGCTTGCAGCACAATACGAAAGCTTTATCATTCCGCTGGCGGTAGTGACTTCACTTCCGGTAGGTGTGTTCGGTTCGTTCCTTGTACTGAACCTGATGGGCCTCGAAAACAACATCTACGCACAGATCGGTCTGATCATGCTCGTGGGTCTGCTGGGTAAAAACGCGGTACTGATCGTCGAATTTGCCGTCCAGAAGCGACAGGAAGGTGCTACGATCCTCGAAGCCGCCATTGAAGGCGCCCGGGTTCGTTTCCGTCCGATTTTGATGACGTCCTTCGCATTCGTGGCGGGTCTGATCCCGCTGATCATCGCCACCGGTGCGGGTGCGATCGGTAACCGTACCATCGGCGCCTCGGCATTGGGCGGGATGTTGTTCGGCACCATTTTCGGGGTCATTATCATCCCCGGGCTGTATTACATATTTGCTAAAATGGCCGACGGCAGACAGCTGATCAAGAATGAAGACGACAGCCCGCTGTCCGAAGGATTCGTTCACGCCATCGACACTTTCCCACATTCAGAAGATAACGACGAACATGCGAAATAAGAGAATATTGAACTGGGCCGGTATCGCGTTCATCGGGCTGACTTACTCGGCCTGCAACATCCCGACACTGCCCCAGAAAACGGAAAATAAAGTGGTACCTGTGAGCTTCAACGGCTCGCAGGACTCCACCAACACCGGAAAGGTCAGCTGGAAGTCGTACTTCACGGATCCCTACCTGAATGCGCTGATCGACACCGCATTCAAGAACAACCAGGAGTTGAATGTAACCTTGCAGGAGATTCAGATCGCCCAGAACGAGATCAGTGTACGCAAAGGGGAATACCTCCCGTTCGTGGGCCTGAGAGGCGGAGCAGGTGTCGAAAAAGCCGCCCGCTACACCAACATCGGTGCCAGTGAAGCGACTACGGATATCAAGCCCGGCAGAGAAACCCCGGATCCGCTCCCGGATGTGAACATTGCCGCAGTGGCGCGCTGGGAGGTCGATATCTGGCACAAACTCAGGAATGCGAAAAAGGCCGCGGCTACGAGGTACCTGTCGTCCATTGAAGGTAAGAACTTCATGATGACCAACCTGGCTGCTGAAATCGCAAACTCCTATTACGAACTGCTTGCACTGGATACCGAGCTGGCCATTATCCGCCAGAACGTCGACATCCAGACCAATGCATTGAAAATCGTGAAGATGGAGAAAGAAGCGACCCGAGTCACCGAGCTGGCAGTTCGGCGGTTTGAAGCACAGGTGCTTAAAACACAAAATCTGCAATTCAACATCCAGCAGCAGATCATCGAAACCGAAAACCGGATCAACTTCCTCGTGGGGCGCTATCCGCAGCCGGTACAACGCAGCAACCAGGGCTTCGAAAACCTGGTGCCTAATGTAATTCAGGCCGGTATCCCTTCGCAGCTTCTTTCGAACCGCCCGGATATCAGACAGGCGGAGCTCGACCTTCAAGCAGCGAAAATCGACGTTAGCGTTGCCAGGGCCAACTTCTATCCATCGCTGGGACTGTCGGCCAGCCTTGGCTTCCAGGCTTTCAGCCCGATATTCCTGGCCAGGGTGCCCGAGTCGATCATGGGATCGCTCATCGGGGACCTCGCGGGGCCTGTGATCAACCGGTATGCGATCCGGGCGGGCTACGCGAATGCGACCGCCAAACAGGTTCAGGCCATTTACAATTATCAGCGTACCGTCCTGAATGCTTATATCGAGGTGGTGAACCAGTTGTCCAACATCAGCAACCTCGAAAAAAGCTACGACATGAAAACGAAGGAAGTGGAAGCTTTGAACCAGTCGACCACCATTTCGAACCGGTTGTTCGCCGCAGCGCGCGCGGATTACATGGAAGTATTACTTACTCAACGTGACGCACTCGAATCAAAATTTGAACTGATCGAGACCAAAATGCGCCAGATGCATGCGACGGTGAACATCTACCGCGCATTGGGAGGCGGCTGGAATTGACAGATTAAATAGGATGTGGTTTTTTGTAAAGATACCTTCGGCTCCGGGGGTATCTTTATTTTTTGGCAGAAAGGTAACTCGATCACAAAATCAGCTTATTACAGTGATTTTTTGTATGTAACCATCCGTACTCACCTAATCGACTTTGTAATGGGCCTGAAAAATTACCTGATCATTGCATTACTGACCTTTCCATCGCTGTCACTGCAAGCCAAAGACTACCGCACCTCACTCTTCGGCATCCACTCCGACGGCATTACGCTCAATACCCGCTCCATTCAGTATGCCATCGACTTCATTCACGATAATGGCGGAGGCAGGCTGGTCTTCAACGTCGGCCGCTACCTGACAGGCTCCATTCACCTCAAATCCAATGTCACGCTGCACCTGGAAGAAGGTGCTGTCCTCCTCGGATCGCTCAATCCCTGGGATTATGATAAAAAAGTGTGGACTGCCATCGTTTTTGCCCACGATCAGCAGAACATCGGCATTACCGGCCAGGGAGTGATCGATGGTCGTGGCCGCTACATTGCACGGAACATCGTCGATATGATCCATAAAGGCCTCATCAAAGACCTTTTCCGGCAGGATCGCCCCGAGGCCGAAACCAGGCCCGTACTCGCCTACATCCGGAATTGCGAAAATGTAAATATCAAAAACGTAACCATGCAGAACTCGTCGAGCTGGGTGCAGATCTATGACCAATGCAGGAACGTGACGATCGACAGCATTACCGTCGACAGCAAAGCCTATTGGAACAACGACGGGATCGATATCGTCGATTGCGACGGCGTAAGCATTACCAACTCCTTCATCGATTCGGACGACGATGGTATCTGCCTCAAATCGCACGACGCTTCGAAAGTCTGCAAAAACGTGCTCGTCCGCAACTGCACCATCCGTTCAAGCGCCAATGGCATCAAGTTCGGCACCGCGTCCTATGGCGGTTTCAGCAATGTGAAAATTTATAATGTGAAGGTCTTCGATACTTACCGATCGGCCATTACACTGCAAGCGGTAGATGGCGGCTTCGTGGAAAATGTGATTGTAGATAGCTTGAAAGCGTACAACACGGGCAATGCGATCTTCCTGCGTATAGGAGAAAGGGTGAAGGGAAAGAAAGGGAGGATGGAGAATATTAGTATTTCAAACATGTATGTGGAGGTGCCTGCAACAAAGCCTGATGCTGGTTATGAGTATGAAGGCCCCATTGAGGATATGCCGCGCAACATATCGCCCTCGGCCATCGTGGGAATGCCCGATGCGATCATTTCCAATGTGACATTGAAAAACGTCGAAATCAGATTTCCGGGCGGCGGTAATCCCATGTACGCTAAAATCGGGCTGGCCGAGCTCGACAAAGTTCCTGAAAAACCGACGTTCTACCCCGAGTTCTCGATGTTCGACGAGCTTCCCGCCTGGGGTCTGTACGTGCGCCACGCGAAGGATGTCAAGATCAGCAACCTGACACTCACCTGCGAGAAAAAGGACTACCGCACAGCCATTGTCACCGACGATGTGCACGGTGCAACGCTGGAAGGCGTTAAGGTTACGCAGCCAGGCACCAGGCAGTTTATTCACACCCATCGATCGACCGGCGTTGTCAAGAAATGAAACGTCGTATGTGGTTGAAACTTCTTTTCGCGGCAGCTGTAATCGCAGTGGCATCGGGCGGTTATGCGCTGCATCGGATGCGCTGGCTGCCCTGGCAAAAGCCGGTGTTCGAAACAGCAATTCCGGCTAACTGCGGCGCAGCGGGGCCCAAAGCCATTTTGATCTTTTCCAAAACAAACGGCTACCGGCACAGTTCCATCGAAGCGGCCGTCAAAGCGATCCGCTCGGAAGGGCAAAGACGTGGCTGGGAAGTCGCAGCCACCGAAAATGGAGGGATGTTTAATGCGCGCTGCCTGAAATCGTACCGCGCCGTCGTTTTCCTCTCCACCACCGGCGATTTCCTCACCGACGAGCAGCAAAAGGCTTTTGAAAATTACATTGAAAACGGAGGCGGCTACGCAGGCATCCATTCCGCGGCCGACTGTGAATATGAATGGAACTGGTATGGAAAAATGCTCGGCACACGCTTCCGCAGCCACACCTTTTTGCCCGATCCTGTTCCCATGGCCGAAATTGTAACGGAGCCGGGCTCGCATCCGGCCATTGATGGGCTGCCTGCACGCTGGTCGAAGCAGGACGAATGGTACAACTTCCGCGAAAATGTGCGGAACAAGCCCGGGTTCCGCGTTCTCCTCACAGTCGATGAAGGTACCTACCCCGCATTCTGGCCCAAAGCCATGCGCGGCGACCATCCCATTTCGTGGCTCCATCCGGTCGGGAAAGGCAGGATGTTTTACACCGCCATCGGCCACAATGCCGCCACATACAGCGATCCCAACGCGATGAAGCATATACTGGGCGGGATTGCGTGGGCAGCTGGCCTGTAATGCATCCTCAATGTCAAGAAATTATTACCCTAGTATTAACCAAAACATGGATTTCAAGCGATTTTGGGCATAAAATCAAGCCACTCATTAACTTTCTGTTAAGTATCCCAAAGCGGCGTCCTGGCGTTTTGCCACGTGAGTATTTTTAGTTTTCAAACTACTCACAAATCAAAATGCAAAAGAAATCTTTACTTGCGCTGCTGGTTGCGGCAGCTCTCATGAATGGCTGCACGGACCATTTCCCTCATAACCCTGTTCAGGAAGATCCTTCGGCTTTTAAGGAAGTAGCCGGCGTAGACCTCGGCAACGTCGCCGCAGCTGAAATCTCAGCCTACGATCCTGCTTCTAAAAGGCTTTTTACGGTAAATAATGAAAAGGCAGCCATCGTGGACGTGCTTGATCTCTCCGCATTCCCGGTGATCACCAGGCTGCAACCGATCGATGTTTCGACATTGGGCGGTGTGGCCAACAGCGTGGCGGTTTCAAACGGAAAACTGGCTATTGCGCTCGAAGCGACTAACAAGCAAGCCAACGGGAGCATTATCGTACTAAATACCAGCACATTACAAACAATCAAGCAAATCACAGTCGGTGCACTGCCCGACATGGTTACATTCAGCCCCGACGGCCGGTTTATCGTTTCTGCGAACGAAGGCGAGCCCAACGCCGATTACAGCGTTGATCCCGAAGGATCGGTTTCTATTATCGATATTTCAAATGGATACGCTGTCAAAACCCTCACATTTGAAGGATTTGAGCATTCATACAGTGCGCTGGCTGCGAAAGGTTTTCGCAAGTTCGGGCCGAAAGCTACTTTCGCCCAGGATATCGAGCCTGAGTACGTAGCCATTTCCGACAATTCACAGAAGGCGTTTGTGACTTTGCAGGAGAATAACGGTGTGGCTGAAATCGACCTGCTCAGCGGCAAAATCCTGGCCCTGCATCCGCTGGGTACCAAAGACATCAGCTATCTGCTCAATGCACTCGACCCGAGCGACGATGATAAGAAAGTGGAACTCAGAAACTGGCCGATCAAATCGTTCTACCTGCCCGATGCGATCTCGTATTTCAATGTTAACGGCACTCCTTATGTAATTACCGCCGATGAAGGCGATGCACGCGAATACAGCACTTTCGACGAGCAGAAACGCGTGAGTTCGCTGAAATTGAACCCCGTTTACTTCCCGAATGCCGATGAACTGAAAAAGAGTTCGAACCTCGGCCGCCTCCGCGTAACGAGCACTCGCGGCGACTTCGAAAACGACGGCACCTACGAAGAGCTTTACAGCTTCGGCGGGCGCGGTTTCAGCATTTTCCAGGCCGCGGATATGACGCGTGTTTACGAATCGGGCAACTCGCTGGAACAGGAAGTGATCAAGGCCGGCATTTATGATGATAGCCGCTCCGACGACAAGGGCGTAGAGCCGGAAGGCGTTACCGTGGGCTGGATGAATGGCAGACCCGTCGCATTCGTTGCCATGGAGCGGGTGGATGCAATCGGCGTCTACGACCTGAGCAACCCCGCAGCCCCGCAATTCCTGCAAATCATCAAAACAGGTGACGCGCCGGAAGGTGTGCTGTTCATCGCATCCGACAAAAGTCCCAACGGCAAAAGTCTGCTCATTACCAGCAACGAGGAAGACGGCACCGTCAAATTCTATCAGCCTTAACCGGTTTAATGAGTTCCGGAGAAAGAAGATGGCTAAAATGTGATTAAGCTGTCATTTGGAGCGAAGCGGCGGCCGCTTCGCTCCAAATGCATTAAGGGATTACTTCCATCGTTTGACGCAGCATTCTTCAATGCCATCGGTTTATTGCAGAGTCGGCTCCCCGGAGGTCGTCTTAACTCGCCTCCTGTCCGTCAAAAACGCACCTGTGATGGCGGTCAGCATGACGATGATGTCGAACAATACACTAACGGTAACCGCAACGTTCTCCGAAGTGCCCAGAAGCTGCGCCCCTTTTAAAAATACCAATTCCCTGGCTCCGATGCCGCCGATACTCAGCGGGAACATGGCTGCGATGGACGACAGGAGGAAGATCAGCACATAATCGGCCAGATGGCCTTTTGCGCCTACCACTTGCAGGAGGATGGCCATGCAAACGATCTGACATACCTGTGTGAGCACAGATAAAACCATCAGCCTTCCCAGTACCGGAAAGACCGTGTGCAGGAAACGCGTCGCCGCAAACCAAAAAGTGCCTGCCGAGACGACGGCTAATCCCGCAATTCCCCATAGCAGGGACCGGTCGTACAGCCGCATTGCCACCAGCGTCCCTGCAAGCAACGCCAGCGCAGCAAACCCAATGATCCGGTCCCAAAGCAGCGTTTTGGTGAGCAGCATTGTTTTTTGTCCGGGGAAATACTGTCTCAAACGGAGCAGCTTATACGCGTCACCTCCCAGCCCGCCGGGCAGGAACATGCCATAGAACATACTGGTCCAATGCAGATGCAAGCCCGCGCCCTGAGAAAGAGGGACTTCTTGCGCATTCAGCATCGTGGTAAGTCGCGACGCGGCGGTGACGCGTGAAAAGAGGTACGGTATGATCGCCGCAACCAGCAAAGTCTTGTCCGCTCTGTCGATTGCCTCCGCAAACCGTTCACGATCGATACCCGACCCGACCCAGCAGAGCAGCCCGGCCGTGATCAATATTTTCAGAATCCATTTCCAATGCTTCATTTCAATCCTTTTTCAAATGCACCAATGCAATGTTTTTACAGGCATCCAAACGCGTGGCCGGGTTAATAAAACCGGCTTTGAGCTTGGTCGTGTCGAAATCCAGATAGGCATAAGATTCTTTTACCTGTAACCTGTGCCGCTCCTTCAGACCATTGATCTCATCCACAGGGCCAACGATCCAGAAGTCGGTTTCATGCGCCAATGCCGCTGTATCCGCGTCACGATAAAAAAACTCGGAGTAGTAGTTCAATGTAGGGCTCTCCCATTGCCAGACATAAACGTTGTTCTCGGCTATGCCCATTTCCCGGATCTTCGCAGCAATGTACTGCCCTGCCTGATATCGCTGTATTTCATAATAAAAACTGCCGTTCATAAGCACATTGACCAGCAATGAAGCGCTCAGCGAGATACCCATGAGGCGGTTCGGCCAGCCACGCGTCACGCGCCATTCATACAGCACCAGATACACCGCCGGGACGATCAGCAACAGCAGCATGTAAGCTTTTACAGGAAATAAATACAGATTGATCAAAAGCCCCAGAAAAATCATTACGATCGCCACAAACTGCTGCATACCCGTCAGCACATGACTTTCCCTGCCTGTCACTTTCTCCATCTCACCGGCGATCAGGATCGCAAAAAAGGGGAACAGGATGTTGAGGTAATGCGGAAGGCGAAAATGAGAGGCCGTGAGGATACAAAACATCACCACGATGGTGGTCCAGGTCAGGATTTCACCATTTTTCTCCGGTGAAAAACCCATTTTAAGCAAATGTATACCGCGTCGAAAAACGGCCCAGTAACCCAGCAGGCACCAGGGCAGCAGGGCCCACAGCAGTGAATGAAAAAACAGGAAGGGGTCACTCCCCCCGGAACTTCCCCAGTTGACCCCATTCAGCCGCTCGGTGTTCTGGGAAAAAAGTATGAAGGCAATGCCCGAAATGTAGCTCATCCCCCGGATCGTTTTCTCCGGGTGCAGATCAAACTGCAAATAGTAGCAATACAGCACCGGACTGATCATTATAAAAAAAAGTGGAATCGCCCAGAGCCATTTAAAAGACAAAATAACCCGCCAGTTGCGTGAGTAAAGCAGCTGAGTCCCCACGGCTATCACCGGCACAGCAACGCCCGACATACCCTTAGTGGCAAAGGACAATGCGAGTACCACGGAACCGGCTGCCAGCATAACCGGACGCGTCGTAACGGTGTACTCATAGAGCAGCCAGGTGGCGGTGATGATAAACGACAGCAATAATGCGTCCATCCTCACATCGTTGTGGGCCAGCATGTACGCCTGGGTGGAAACCAGGATCAACACCGCATTCCAGGCTGTGCCGCGGTTATAAAGCCGCCCGGCGAGACGGAACGTCGCGTAAATGCCGGGAACCGCCAACAGCAGGCTGGGAAGCTTGTAGGCCAGCGTTCCCACCCCGAGCAGCGTATCGCCCAGGGCCGACAGCCAAAAAAGCAGATGGGGTTTATCAAGGTAATCCCGCCCGCGATCGACCAGGCTCACATAGTCGCCTGTCACATACATATGCATGCCTATGAGCGCGTGATGCGCGCTGTCATTGTCGAAAAGCGGGACAAGCAGCCCCAGGATGTAAACCGCCAGAATGAGCCCGGCATACAGGCACCGGATGTAAAGGGGATGTTTTTGCATATAAAGCGCTGCTAAGACCTGGTCGGTTCTCCGGTCAGTTCGCTGAGATACTCCCGGAGTGGGTAATCTTTTAAAATCTGCTCATTTCCGTCAACTGGTCGATAGATGACCTCCCGGATGACATAAGGCGTTTTCCCGGCCCCTTCATAATAGCTGCGCATCAGCATTTCGGCGATCAGCCCCATTAATACGACCATGACGCCGGTCAGCACCAGCACCAGCCCGGCCAGCGTACCGGTGGTCCCTGAAAAAAGATGCAGTAGTTGCCAAAGCAGAAACAACGTTCCGGCCCCCAGGAGAGCACCACCTAACGCGCCGAACAAGTGCATGGGTTTCTTCATCCAGCGCTGCATGTAGACCATCAGCACCAGATCGCCCAGCACGCGGGTAGTCCTGCCGAGGCCGTATTTGGATTTGCCGAAGCGGCGTTTATGGTGGCGAACAGGTACCTCGGTCATCCTGGCACCGGAAATGTTCCCTAACACGGGAATAAACCGGTGCAGTTCGCCGTATAGCCCCAGCCGTGACGCCGCCTCCCTTCTGAATACTTTGAGTGTGCAGCCATAGTCGCGCAGGTGTACGCCGGTAAGGTTCCGGATCATCGCATTGGCGATGCGGCTGGGCAGTTTTCTCACCAACCAGCCATCCAGACGATTGGCACGGTAACCCGCTACAATGTCCCACTGCCCGCCTCGTGCCGCTTCGAGCATTCCCGGAATATCCTGGGGGTCGTTCTGAAGATCGCCGTCGAGGGTGGCGATGTAATCCCCCGAGGCATGGGCGATTCCGGCTGCCATAGCGGCGGTCTGGCCGAAATTACGGGTCATCCCAATGATCTTGGTTCGCTCGTCCGCCGCGTCTTTCAGGAGTTTCAGGGTAAGATCGGTGGACCCGTCGTCCACTAGAACGAGCTCGTAATCATATCCTCTCAATGCGCTTCGAACCGCTTTGAAGAGCGGAGCCACATTATCCTGCTCGTTGTATAGCGGGATGACGATGGAAACGGCCCGGCAGGTTTTCTTCCGGATGTCGGGGAACAAGTCATAAGATGCATGCAGATCGAAAAATCCTTCCATGGTAATCGAAGCGAGCTGATGGTTGTTGATGCGTGTGGGTCATACGAACCCTACTGCCGCCAACAACGATTGCCGTAGCTTGGTTTGCGCTTTCCTTATCCCTAATAATTTCGTAACAAGCGCACCATTATTGCTGCTATCCTTCTCAATTTGATTACATTAACAAAACAATCACATGAAATATAACCAGTCTTCAACGATGACACCGATGCTACGGCATTTACACAAATAATTAAGTAAATTCGATACGACTCACCCCATTTATTCGATATTTCATATGAAAAGAATACTACTAACTATTTTCTGCATTTCCCTATGCTTCCAGGCCTCTCTGGCCCAGACAGGCAAGGGAGATCTGGAAGCATTCACTTCCCGCACAGGTGCCCTCCCGACCATCGACGAGGCTACGCACGCGCTGAGCTTTCTCCGCTTTCCAGCCCAGCGGGCCTATGCCGTATCCGGCAACGATGTAAGCCTGAAAGCCGCCAACTTCATGACCGACAACCGGGGAATGTTCGGACTGCAAGCCGGCCAGGACGATTTTCGTTTCCGCTCGCGGCAGACCGACAGCTACGGAATGGAGCACATCACGCTGGAACAAACCTACCTGGGCGTGCCCGTTTTTGACGGTACCTACAAGTTCCACTTCAACCGAAACCAGGACCTGACAGCGGTCAACGGCAACCTGGTCACAAGCATCAAGATCAATGTAGTACCAACCCTCGCGCAGCATGAAGCCGAAACAATTGCCATCGGCTATGTGGAAAACCAGCTCATGAAAAACCTGGAAAGTCCGCTGACAGCTCACAAAAGCACATTGTATATTTTTCAAAAAGGTCTGGTGCAGGGTTATGACGGAGGAAAATCGCTGGTGTACGAAGTGGAAGTGCGAAACGACGGACAGGTAAGGGAGTTCCTCTACATCGATGCGCATACGGGCGCCCTGGTGGAACAATTTACCGGTACGCACGGGATCCAGCGAAAACTGTACGAAACGTCGATCAGCGTCCCCAATCTGAGATGGCAGGAAGGCGATGGCTTCCCGGGAACGCTCGATCAGTGGCAGCAGTCGGAACTCGAAAGCGCGGGTTTTATTTACAACCTCATGAAAAACACATTTGGCCGTACCTCCTACAACGGAGCCGATGCTGTGATGGTCACAATCAACAACAATCCGCTGGTAGGCTGTCCCAATGCAAGCTGGAACGGCGTTTCCGCCAACTATTGCACCGGCACCGCAGCCGACGACGTGGTGGCGCACGAGTGGGCACACGCCTATACGGAGTACACGAGCGGACTGGTATACGGATGGCAGGCAGGAGCCCTGAACGAGTCGTTTTCGGATATCTGGGGGGAAGTGGTGGACCAGCTCGACGGTTACATGGACAGCGGGGAAAATTCCTTACCCCGCACCGGCTGCGGGAGCTCGAACCGCTGGCAGGTAGGCGAAAAGGCCACTGCATTTGGCGGAGCGATCCGCGACATGTGGAACCCCACTTGCTTTAACCAGCCGGGCAAGGTATCCGACCCGCAATACTGGTGCCTGTCGAGCGACCAGGGCGGTGTACACATCAACAGCGGCGTGCTGAACCATGCATTCGCGCTGCTCGCGGATGGAGGAACTTATAATGGGCAGTCGATCAGCGGGATCGGTCTCGTAAAAGCCGCCCACATTTTCTGGCGGGCGCAGTCGCAATATATGACCCGCACCACGGATTTCGCGGCCCAGGCCGACATACTCGAAGATGCCCTGGCCTCGCTTCTGGGCATTAACCTCACCTCACTTACCACCGGAACCGGGGCAGCCGGGGCTTCGGGGCAGATCATCGATGCGAACGACGCTGCCCAGCTAGCGAAGGTCATTCAGGCGGTGGAGCTGCGTTCCGAGACCAGTTGCTCATACAGCACCCTGCTCAAACCTGCCCCTGCGTTGTGTAACGGTGCCAGCCAGAGCCTTGCGTTGTATTATGAAGGCTTCGAAATCGGATTGGGTGGTTTCACCACGTCCTTCGAAACCACCTCGGGCACCTGGGAAGGCCGCAGCTGGGTCCAGGCCAACGCACCCGGCGGGCGCCCGGGCAAGGTCGCATTCGGTATCGACTATCCCGGTGGCAACTGCATCAACTCCATGCAGAATGGCCTGATCCGTATGGAAAGTCCGGTCATCAGCATTCCCGCGGGCACGGCCGGCAACCTTGCCATGGCGTTCGACCATTATGTGGCCACGGAGGAGGGCTTTGATGGCGGCAATATCAAATATTCGATCAATGGCGGCGCATGGACCATCCTGCCTGCTACGGCGTTCACGGCCAACCCGTATAATATGAACCTGACCACCGCAGCGGCAGGCAATTTCAATCCGCTGCAAGGGCAACCCGCATTCACCGGCTCCGATGGCGGAACGATTGCGGGATCTTGGGGACAAAGCCAGGTCAACCTCTCGGCAATCGGCCTGCTGCCGGGCAATACCATCCGCTTCCGTTTCGAAATGGGTACCGACCGCTGCGGGGCCGTTGATGGCTGGTATATCGACGACCTGCGCGTGTACACCTGCGCCAGCACCCCCGCCGTTCATTTTCTGACATCGTCGGCATCCGTCAATGAAGGCGAAGCGGTGATCGGCGCAGGGTGCCTGGATTACATTGAAAAGATCATTACGGTACAGATCGACAAGGCGCCGACCCAGCCGGTGACCGTTACCCTCAACACGCCCGGAGGAACTGCCAAACAGGGTGCCCATGCCGACTATACGATATCACCGACTTCGTTCAATCTCTCTTCGGCGTCGCCCACCCAGCTGATCGTGGTGCGGGTTTACAATGATGCCTATGTAGAAGGGACAGAAACGATCGACCTTTCCTACTCCCTCAATGCAAACGGAGGCAACGGCATTGCCGGCGCGGAGTATCAGCAGTTTCAACTTCAGATCACCGACGACGACTTTACGCCCGGTATCTACACCGATGTCCTGCTCGACGCCAATTTTAACAGCGGCCCGGGTGACTGGCAGGTTCAAAACGGCGGTAATACCAGCCACACATGGACAGTATCGGCGTTCGCCGGCACCGGCCTGGAACCCCAGGGTTCACCTTTCTTTTTCATGAACAGCAATACGAACCTCGGCAGCACGGCCGTCATGGATGAATATCTTGAATCTCCGGCGATCAATACCGCGGGCAGGGAAAACATCCTCCTTACCTTTTCCCAGCACTGGCGCGTCCTGCCCGGAAGCTTCGCAGAACTGGGAATCGTGGAAGTGTGGGATGGTTCGGCGTGGGACACCCTTCTTACACAAAATGAAGCGACAGGTAGCCTGGGTAATATCTTAACCTACACGCCCAATATCCAAAACATTGCAATTCCAAAGCAGTATGCCAACCCAAACATGAAAGTCCGCTTTCATTACGTTTCCAATTCCGAATGGTGGTGGGCGATCGATAATGTGAAAATATCGGCATCCCATTCCGATGCGATCCTGACATCCGTGAACACCGGCAATGCCGATCGGCAATACCTCGGTCCTAACGAAACAGCCGTTTTCCACGATCCGGCCACGGGCAATATCATGGCGAAGATCAAAAACCTAACCGCCCACGATTACGGCTGTACCACGGTGGAGCTAGACCGTGCCGGCAACAACGGGACACCCTGGCTCGGCGGGTATCAGGTCACGAACAAGACCTTCAAAGTATCGCCAGCGAACAACAACCCGGCAGGAGCGTTTGAAATAACACTGTACTACAAGGCTACGGAAATTACAGGATTTCCCCTCGTGGCGATCAACACGATGGGCAAGAGTGCCGGCAGCATTGCCACAGGAGACGCTGCTTCCACGCTGCTGGCGGAGGTTGCGGTGAGCCAGCCCTTCAATGGGGATTATGCATTCACTGCCACCTTCAATACCGGATTTTCGGGCTTTGGCTTGTCGAATGCACCTCCCGGACCGGCATTGCCTGTTACCCTGGTGAATTTTGAAGGGAAACATACGACCGAGGGCAATTTGCTGCAATGGACCACCAGCTCTGAGGTAAATAACGCCTACTTCGAGGTTCAGAAAAGCACCAATGCCACGAATTTCGCCAGATCAGGCCGTGTAGCAGGCACGGGCAATTCGCCGGGACCCAACCATTACAGCTTTACCGATGTCGATTACGATCAGGGCCTTACCTACTATCGTTTGAAACAGGTGGACACGGATGGCACCTTTGCTTACAGTAGCATTGTAGCCGTTGAGGCACCGACGGCCGGAAATATCAGGTTTTACCCGAATCCGGTGCAATCTGCGCTCACGATCGAGCTACCGTCCTTGCGCAGCGCATGGGCCGATGCAAGGGTGATCAATGCTTCGGGCCAGGTAGTGATGGTTAGAGAAAAAGTGGCTGTGCAGCATGGCAAGCTTAACCTTCAACTGGGCAAGCTGCCCGCCGGTGTGTACCTGATCAGGGTGTCCGGCGACAATGCCGACTACCAGCTCTCGGTGTTTAAGCCCTGATGATGCCAGATAAGACGGAGAAGTAAAAGAGGCTGTCAAATGTGAGTAAGATGTCTGAGCGAACGGGACCGCTCGGTAGTCGAAGGGTAGTAACGCTATCGTTAACACCCTTCGACCCCGCTCAGGATGACAGGTATGGATGTCATAAATTGCTTTTTTGCAACGGCAAATTACCCGTCAGATGACATCGTAATTACATTGAAGACACCTCTTTTACTATCACCCGACCTAATATACGTCCTCCACAACCTTGATCAGCCAGTCGGCGATGTGTTCCGCATTGGGGTCGGTGTTATGAATCGTCACATTACCGATCTGCCGCAGCAGCACTGCGCTATATGTCATGGTCGCCGCATCGTAGCGATAGCTGTAAAATCGCGTCGCTCCCTGATCGGCACCGCCATAGAGCGGTTTCGAAAACGCCGAGTCACTCACCTGCCTGGCTTCGGCCGCATATCTTTCCAGATCGGCCGGTACAATCTGTGGACCCGCCATGGTCGTCTGCGCAAGATTGGCTTCCATTTCTTCGGCGGTGAGTGTGACCGCAACTCCCGCATCGTTCCATTTTGCCGGCTTGTCGTACGTCAGGATACGCCCTTCTTCATCAATCAGAAAGCCCTTGAACTGGCTTCCCCAGGCCTGGTTGGCATAATTCATTTCAAAGTAGACCCGCTGCTGACCGGAGACCGGAATATCGTCAGAGCAGGCGGAGACGACCACCACCAGTATGGAGCGCATGAGTGAGGTGAATGGCATGATTTTCATAACGCAACCGGCTTGTTTATTTAAAGTTATGCTTTTTTCATTAAAGTGCTTTACGCGCTGTCCTTATATCCGACGCATTCGCAATTTCCATGACTTAGCCAATCCGACCAGGGAAAGCGGCACATAAAAAAGGCCGGAGAAATCCGGCCCGGGTTAATGTATTCTGCCAAAAGCATATCGAAACAGTGGCTCTATTCAACCGCGACATACTGGCCTGAGCACGCCTCAATACAACCGTAGCTGAGTGTAAGTTTGTCGGAGGCCGTATTGTTGTAAAACCATATGTGCGATTTCTGGCTTTTGTCAATCGGTATCATTTCGATCCGTTGCTCATCGAGGATTTTGTAGGAGTTAAACAATGGGACAGATGAAGTACCCTCGCCCTTGGTCTCTGTGAATTTCCCGTCGGCCCCAAACTCGATGGTGTGCGCCATCGGGTCTTTGACTGTCTGCCATTTCCCGCTTCCGTCACCAGGATCGGCCAGGTAGTCGGTCATTTTCCATTTGCCTTCCAGTCCTTTGTTATGTGTACGGGCCAGCTTGTTATCTTTCTCCGCCGGATCTTTGCTATTGTCCTGGCAGGCAAACGCTGCCCACAGCAGCATGAGTGACACGAGTAAACGGGTTGTTTTCATGGGCTAAAATAGAAATTGGTTACAAACACAGAGATGCAGACCGACCATAAATAGTTGGAAATGAACGCCATTTTGTAACCAATTTTATCAAAAATACACCTATCAGATCACCCCTTCCTTCCGAATCGTGCGGAATGTGAGGTTTATCCTCGGACCATTCAATGTTTTCGACTTCGGTACCCGGTGTTCCCAGGTATGCTGCAAATCGCCTTTCATCACCAACAGAGAGCCGTTTTCGAGGGTTAGTCCATATTTGCGGCTATGATCAGCGCGGTAACGGAATTCAAACCGCCGCTCCTGCCCGAGGCTCACCGACGCGATCACCGGGTTCTGGCCGAGCTCGTGCTCGTTGTCGCCGTGCCATGCCACCGAATCATTGCCATTACGGTAATAGTTCAGCAAGACGCTGTTAAAAGTATAGCCGGTTTTCAATTCAATCCTGTTTTTCAGATCATCCAGCTCGGTAGTCCATGCGTAGGGCTCAAACCGGGTACCCGAAAACGTATACGACTTATCGGTATCGCCATACCATGCCATGAGGCGCGGGGCCAGTACGTCCTTACCGTACATCCGCATGGATTGCTCGCGCCACGTCACCTCTCCTATCCATTGCTTCATCCATGTACTGCTTTCCGTCGCAGACACGAAACCGGGATAGTATTCCAATAAGTTCTCAGGGAAAAGCAAGCTCTCCTCCGAGCTAAAAATACTTAGTTGCTGCATAAAGGTTTGTTGAGAAGTGTTTCATTTCGGCAAACAAAAAACGCAGCGAAAAAGTCGCCCGAATGATCAATATCCCGTCACCGGGACTTGCAGCGACACCGGGCTTCCTTGCTCGACCCATTGCACGCGCACGTGCTGGCGGACAGCTTCGGCATTCAATTCCTCCTCCATTGCCTCGTGTTGATGGTACATCCCGTCCTTGTGGAAACCGTAATGAATCGGAACCAGCACATCAGCATGCAGTAATCGCGCGGCGGTAATGGCCTGAATGGGCGTGAGTGCAATGGGTACCGGGCTGGGGGCAACACGGGGGATGTTCACCACCGCGCCATTGACCGGCAGAAACACCGCGTCGAAATGCTCCCAGGTCTTCCCCAGTTGCCAAAACTGATTATGCCACATGGTGTCACCACCGTGCAGGATACGCTGTCCGCCCGCTTCAATCACCCAGGACACCTGCTTGTCGCCGACGCCGTCCATGGCGAAAACCGCCGTAATGGCAAAATTGCCTGCCTGGTAAGTCTCGCCCAATGCGATCCCGTGCGGGTTTAGCCCGTCAGCGGACAACTCGCCTGTGATCTGATCCGAGCTGATCAACTGGCCATCCGGTTTTAATACCGTCTGAATAACTTCTTTTTCGTAATGATCGGAATGCAGGTGTGTAATGAGTATGAAATCTGCTTCGGTGGCTGATGCAAATTCGAATGGGGTAACGGGACCGATCGACGCTCCACGCTGGTAATTCTGCACGGCGTCTACCAGCAAAACCTGACCTTCGAATTCTACTTTCAGGCCGGCCCAGGATAATCTTTGAAGTTTCATGTGCTATTTGTTTTAGTACATGACAAAAGTAGGATGTTTACAAATATGAGTAAAATGATTTGTTTTTATGATTTACATGAGTAATTTTCATGATAAATTAATCTTAAATGCTGACGCTTCAACACCTTTACATTATCGAAAAAGTGATTTCGGAAGGCTCCGTGACCCGGGCCGCGGAGAAATTGAACCTGAGTCAATCCGCCCTCAGCCATCAGATCAGGGACCTGGAAGCTTCGAGCGGATTGAAATTGTTCAACAGAATCGGGAAAAAGCTGGTGCTGAGCGAAGCGGGCCAACGGATCGTTTCCAGCTCGGAAAAGGTGTTGCCCGTCATCCGCGAACTGGAAGCCGAGCTGAAAGAGATGCGTCACGGCAGAAAGCAGACCATCCGGATCAGCACGGAGTGTTATACCTGCTACCATTGGCTTCCGCGGCTCCTGACGGACTTTCACCGGGAGTTTCCGGACATCGATATCCAGATCGTGGCCGAGGCCACCAGAAGGCCTATGGAATTCCTGGAATCAGGAAAGCTCGAACTCGCCATTGTGAATGGAATGGCCGGGAATGGTAACCTGCATTATGAACCGCTTTTCGAAGACCGGCTGATCGTTCTGCTGTCGGATACCCATCCGCTGGCCGTTCGAAATACACCTCTTGAATTTCAGGATCTTCATACCGAAACCCTGATCGCGTTCCAGACCGGCAAGAGCGGCAATCTGCTTAGTAATGAACTGATGAACAGCCTGTCACCTCAAAAAATTATTCATATACCCATCACGGAAGCCATCGTCGAAATGGTCCGGTTCGGAATGGGGGTTACCATTATGGCCGAATGGGCTGCCCGCCAGTATCTGGGAACGAGTGGTCTCGCGATCCTGCCATTCCGCTCGGAAACAGGCGTGCGTCACTGGTACGCGTGCACGCACAAGGACCGGAGCACTTCGCTGACCAGCCTGGTGAGCAAAATTCAGATTGCACTCACCGGCAAGCAAGACCCGGTAATGGCAGTAGCCTGAGCGATAATGGCTCAGGGCAGCTCGTATTGCGATATGCCATTCTCCCTGAGTTTCTTCATGAGCAGGTTTCTGCCGCGCAGCAGCTGCGAGCGTGATGTGCTATCGGAAATGGATAAGGTTTTGGCGATCTCAACATGCGAGTAGCCGTCGATGAGGTGGAGGTTGACGATTTTGCGGTAACCGTCCGGCAGCTGCCCGATCACCTCATTGATCGCCCCGATGCTGATCTGGTCAATGATCCCTTCGTAATCCCTCGATTCAAATTCCCCTGGGGTGAAGTCCATCGAGTAGTTACGCACCTCCTTTTTCGTGGTGCGGTTATAGTAATTAATTGCTGTCCTGACCACCACCGAGCGCATCCAGGACTCCACGGATTCGAGGTTCTTGATGTCGTGAATGTGCCTGAAAATTTTAATAAAAGACTCCTGGTAAATATCTTCTGCCTCGGCTTTCGTTTTTGCGAAACGAGAGCAGGTATTGATGAGCTCGCTCCGGAAACGGTTGTAAAAGAGGGTCTGAGCCTTTGGATCGTAGTTTTGGCAGGCTTTAACCAGGTCGGTCAGCGTGCGGTATTGTTTGTTTGCGGAAGACTTCATGCAGTAGAGAACGGTAATTGGTTATGGGTTTAATGGCTAACAGAACAACCCGCTGTCCGGGCATTCTGGTAGTTTATACCACATGGACCTTTACCTTATCACCTCATGAATACTTTTTCTAAAAAATTTACAGCCGCTCATGCAAATAGCCGGAACCAAGGCCCTAATCCCCGCTTCCGGCTATCCAAACAAGGTTGCACCTTATCTATTAAAACTTATAGGCAACGCTTAATGTCGAGTTTCTGGGTTTCTGCGGATTCACCGACCAGTAACCGATGTAGTATTCCTTGTCGGTCAGGTTATTGAAATTAAGTGAAATCCTGAAATGACTGCTGTTGTAGGAAACGCTGGCGTTCAGCAAGGTGTAAGCTGGCAGGGTGAACTCACCGGTCTTGCTGTTGTCGATTACTTTGTATTCTCCCGCATAATTTCCTCCCAAGCCAAAACCAACGTTTTTCAGAGCACCCCTGCCAATGCGATAAGTTGCCCAGAAATTCACCTGATCCTGAGGGCCCTGCCCTCCTGGTGCGCGGCCCGGTTCGCTGTAAAAATCTTCCTTGTCCCCTGAAATGACTTTGGTGCTGTTATGGCTGTAACCCGCGATCAGGTTCAGCCCTCGCACAGGGCTGGCCACCAGGTCAAGCTCAAAACCTTTGCTACCCACCTTTCCACCCTGTGTGAAATCGCGGATGTTCGCAGGGTTAGGCATGACGCGATCGGACACCTTGATATCATACACCGACAAGGTCGCTGAAAGCTTGTCCGAAAACAGATTGGTTTTGATGCCGTACTCCCATTGGTCGGCATGCTCAGGCCTGAATGTCTTGACACGAGGATTAGTACCATCCACATCGGTGATCTGCCGCGGTGCTACATTGATGAACGCATTCATATAATTGGCAAAAAGCGACACCTTATCGAGTACGGGCTGGTAAATGATCCCGAATTTCGGAGACAAAGCCCATTGGTCATAATCATCCTCCGAAGTACTTCTGTCTCCTTTGGAATCAAAATAATCCGCACGCAAACTGACCATCGCGCTCAATTTCGGAGTAATGTTCAGCACGTTGGAGGCGTAGGCACCGAACGAACTGTTGGTAATGTTGCTGGCGCTTCCTTCCAGTCCTGCGAGCAGGTTATCCACGGACGCCTGCGTGAGGTACACCGGCGCGAGCGTATCGCCTGAGTAAGGGTCCACGTAGTTCACATCGCCCTGCGGTGTTACATTACGAGCCGAGGCCCAGCCGGACCCGTTGTCGATGACGTTTCTTTTGAAATAATCCACCCCCACGAGCAGGCGGTTTCTCATATTACCCAGTTTGAAATCGCCATTGAAGTTCTGCTGAATGTCGGTGGTACTCGTAGTCTGCTGTTCTTTGTGGAAATACTGGCTGAACCAGTTGTCGCCCGACACATCGTCCCATATATAGGTATAAATGCCGTTCGACTTCACCGTGCCTCTGGAAAACACCGTTTGCGACGTCCATTGATCCGACAGTTTGTACACCATTTGTCCCTGCAAATTGAAACGTGGGTTCTTGATCGTCAGGTCATTGGAAGTGAATGAAAGTCGGGGATTGAGGTTCAGTTCTTCGAGATTCCTGAAATCCAGGGGACTTAGCCGGTCGGAATGGAAGAATACCGGTGCTACGGCGCGCTCCTCTTCCAGGATTTCGGCCAGAAAGTGAAATGAAAGCCTGTCGCTCACATCGTACACCAGCGAAGGGGCGATGAAAAATGACTTTTTAAAGCCGGCATCCTGAAAACTGTTCTCGGAATGGTAAGCCGTATTCACCCGCAACGCGATCCCGTCCGTTTTGCTCAGCGGGGTGTTGATATCCGCCGTCACGCGGTTCAGCCCGAAGCTGCCTGCATTATAGCCGATCTCACCACCAAATTCGTGGTAGGGCTTTTTGGTAATGGTGTTGATCATCCCGCCGTAGCTGTAAAAAGCGCCTCCAAAAAGTGTGCTGGATGGCCCTTTGATTACCTGGATCTCCTCTATGTTAGCGGGATCGAGGTTACCGCTGGTGATGCCAGGCAAGCCATTGTAGAGCGTCGGCTGCGCGTCGAAGCCCCGCAATGCGAAGTAGGAAGCCCCGTCCCCTGCCCTTCCGGTCGATTCCCAGGTACGGGAAATGCCCGGCACATTCCGCAGCGCATCGTCATAATTGGTGATACCCTGCTCTTTCATGATTTCGGACGAAACCGTGTTGTACACCTGCGGGTTTTCAAGTCTCTTCAGGGGGATCTTGGCTACAATGGCGCTTTCCCTGTTGAGATTGCGCGCCGAAACAATCACCTCCTGCAATTGGGCCGCATTCTCCTTTAATACAAAACCAACCGTCGCCGCAGCACCTGAAACGACTTCCACCGATTGTTCCTGACGTTCGAGACCGACAAATGTCGCGATAAGCCTGTGCAGGCCTGGTTGAATGTTTTTGATTTGAAAATTGCCGTTTTTGTCAGTCAATGCTCCCTTGGCAGTGCCCTTAATGTTGACTGTAACGAACTCGGCGGGCTGGCCGTCGGAAGTCTGTACCGATCCGCTGATCGTCCCCGTCTGCGCCATGGCTGCCAGCACGGATAAATGCAATAGTAATGTGAGTAGAAATAGTCGTTTTGTCATCTTGCTTGGATATATTTCAAGCAAAAGTATTATTTAAACTAAATCTAAACAATAAAAAATATTACAGAAAAACCGGCAGGACGACCCTGTCGGGCAAGCCCGAGCTGCGAAATCTGCATTGGGCTACCTCAGCTTTCCCGAATTGACATAAAAATCGGACAGTAGCGCCAGGAATTCATCCTTCCGGCGACGCGATACTTCGATCTCGGTATTATCACTCATCCAAACCTGCCCGCCGTCCCCCTTGACATACCTTTTGATGTGTTCGAGATTGACGATATTGGACTGATGGACGCGGAAGAAGTAGTAGTTGTCAAGAATTTCTTCGTATTCTTTCAAGAGGCGTGACACAACGATCGCCGGGCCCTTTACCAGGTGGAATTTGGTGTAAGAACCAAGCGATTCGCATTGCACGATATCGGTCATCTGCACGAAATGGATCCCTTCCGCCGTAGGCAGCGCAATGCGTTGGTTATCATTCCGTTTACGTTCGATCAGGCGCGGCATTCTGCCCGGATCGAGCTGTTCCTGCAAAATCTGCAGCTGTTCGGGGTTGACGCTGCCTTCCTTGGTCCTGAACTTCCCCACCGCCGCCTGTAACTCGTCCGGATCGATCGGTTTGAGCAGGTAATCGATGGCACTGAACCGGAAAGCACGGATCGCGTATTCCTGGTAGGCCGTCGTGAAAATCACTCCGAAATCCACCTTCCCGATACTGGAAAGCATATCGAAGCCCGTCTTCCCGGGCATTTGAATGTCCAGAAAAATAAGGTTCGGACGTTCCTTCCGGATCAGTTCAATGCCGGTATCGGCATTCCGTGCCTCTCCGCAGATCATTACCTCCGGACTCACGATCCTGATCAGGTTGGCCAGCGCTTCCCGCGCATTTGTTTCATCATCGATGATGATTGCTCTCAATGAGTGATTCATTCGCTATACATGTTCAATCGGTATGATCATTTTCACCAGCGTGCCGGCCGGCCTGTTTTCAGTGTCAAAAAGGTCTATCAACTCGATTCGCGCCTCACTGTCCTTCTGCCGCAAAGCTTCGAAAATACCGCGCGTCATCTCCTGCCCACGCGAAATGTGGCCCTCGACGCGAGGCGAAAAATCACGGCCTACCCCATTATCCTGGATCGTGCAGACGATATGCTTACTGACAAGCCGGGCCGTTATCGTCAGCTTCTTTTCACCGTCCCTGGGCATCAGGCCGTGCCATATCGCATTCTCTACATAAGGTTGCAGCAGCATCGGCGGCAGTAGCGCATCCAGCAACACGTCATTTTCCTCGATGTCGAAGGAGTAGTTAAACTCGTGATTGAACCGGAACGATTCGATTTCAACGTACATCCGCAACGTGTCAATGATTTTTTCAAAAGACAGGTACTGGTGGTTCGAATTCTCCATGATCGTCCGGACGAGCTTGGAGAATTTCGACAGATACTTGGCCCCTTCGATACCCCGGTTGGTGAGCAGGTAGTTCTGCACTGAATTCAGCGAATTGAACAAAAAGTGCGGATTCATTTGGGATTGCAGGGCTTTCAGCTTCCATTCGGTGATCTGAAGATCGAGCCGGTTACGCTCGTCCAGGGTGTTGACCCTCCAACGCATCATGGCCACGATAAGTGCAGCAATCGACAGACCAATCAGAATGCGAAAGAACCATGTATTGGTAAAATAGGGTTTGATCACCAGCCTAATCACCAGGGGCCGTTCGCTTTGAACACCCGAGCTGTTGCTGCTCCTCACCCGCAATGTATACGATTGTGCAGGCAGGTTGGAGAACGAAACGGTGTGCTCATTGCCCATGTTCACCCAGGCAGCATCATAACCTTCCAGCTGATAGCTGTATAAGTTCTGGGATGCCGGCTCAAAATTCAACGTCGAGAACGCAAAACTCACCGAATTCTCGTCCGGTTCCAGTATGATTTCCTTCGTGGTATCCTGAAAGACCTTTCTTCCCTTTACCTCGACAGTCGCAAGCGTGATGTCCGATGGCCTCACCTGGCCCCGTAACAAACTCATATCCAGAATATTTAATGCATTGATATGTCCCAGCAGCAATTGCCCCGACCTTTGGTAGTAAAATCCGACCGGCGCATTGCTCCGCAAACCTTCAATGGTAGTGAGGTACCGTACGGAGCGCGTTTTCGGATCCGCGATATGGATGCCTTCATTGGTACTGAACCAGATCTTACCATCGGGCGTCTGCGCAATATTGGAACAGTAGGTGTCTTTGAGCACACCCGAATTGAAGTCAAAGGAATCGACGATCAGCCCATCCGGAGTGATTCTGGAAACGCCCCCCCAGCTCGCGACCAGGATCTTCCCATCCGCCGCGACCTGGATCGCATTGATGCAATCGCCGCCGAGCCGCTTCCCCTTGTTTCCAGGAAGTTCTTCCAGATTGATGAACCTGCCTGTTTTTTCGTCAAAATAAAACAATCCTCCTGAACAGGTAGCAATCCACATTCTCCCGTCGGGTGCTTCACGGATACCCTTGATATAGCTCTGATTTACCAATCTACGTCCCTGTGGTGCCTCCCAAAGATGCAACTCCTCCCCTGTCTTCTGGTTGATCACTTTCAGGCCTTCGTTAAGGTTGGCGATCCAAAGTCTTCCTTTGCGGTCGAGCAAACCATCGCGAAAATCGGTGTTCTGAAACAGTTGCTTCGCTGGCGGCCAGGCCGAAAACCGATCCCCTGTGCCGTCACCGGTAAAAATTCCCTTATCCGTAAAAACGAATGGCGTGCTGCCGATCAGCCTGACTTTGTCGACAAAGGCTTCCTCCTCTCCGTATCGCAACAATTTGAAACGGTTCAGGGATGGTTCCCAGTGCAAAACCCCTGAATGCGAAAGGCCAAGCCAATAACTCCCTTTCTCGGCGGGCGCGATGCTGGTAACCTGGACAGGCAACCGCACCACGGCGGCCGGAATCGCAACGGTCCTCACCC
This sequence comes from uncultured Dyadobacter sp., assembly GCF_946482605.1. The sequence continues at coordinate 75,353 of NZ_CAMLSE010000031.1, forward strand.
CCACGTTCCGGTAGCGGTACTTGTACACGCCGTCGCTGGTACCGATCCAGAGAATCCCGTTAGCCGCGTCGTCCAAAATGTTCTTAATGCGGATGCCATTGTTATAAAATTCGGGAAGGTGGTACAGCCGGTTACTTTCCGGATAAAAGGCGCTGATGCCGTCGTTGGTACCGACAAACAATAGCCGGTTGCCATTTTCATCACGACTTTCCTGGGCACAGATCACGTCATTGTGCTCGAAACCAGCTTTGCGGATCGAAAAATTGTGGTCCTTTGGCGAATACCTGATCAAACCATATTCATAACCCCCGATCCACAAATTGCCCGCCAGGTCCTGCGAAGCCCTGCTAAGCCGCACCTTCACCCGGTTTTCGGGATAAATGGCTTCCGGGCCCAATACACAAACCAGCTTATCGTTCCGGCGGTCGAAATAATAGAGTCCCAATTCCGAAACGACCCACAATACACGTTGCCGGTCCTCGAAGAAACTCGCATATTGATACACATCGCCGCTCGAACCTGAAACAGAGAAAGTATACCGGAACAATTTTCCGGAAGCGATGTCATAACGTTGAACCGAAGTGTAGTCGCAAACCCAAAGCTGGTCATGGGAGTCAACCAGCCCCTGCTCATGCAGGTCATTGCCGGTATCCTCATCGTCGTAATTATTGCTGACAAGTGTGGTCACCTCCATTGTTTTGGCATCGATACGGCAAATCCCACGCGTATCGACCGAGGTGTACAGGTCCCCTTTGGAATCCGACGAAACGCCGGAACAATATCCCAATTGAAGACTATCCAGGCGGAGAAACGAGTAACCATCGTAACGGCAAAGGTTTCTGCCTGTCCCGATCCAGAGAAAACCTTTGCGATCCTTATTCAGGCACCAGATATCATTCGAAGGCAACCCCTCCTTGGTAGTAAGGTGTTCCAGCGTCAGAACGGGCATCTGCGCGCGAATGGTTGGGGAAAGCAGGAGGATATACAACAACAAGCCAATGAGGCGCATGGATGATCGCGGGAATGGGCGGATAATAATCTGTAAGCACGTTCAAAGCCCTTCTTACTCGGACGCGCCGGAACCGGCACGCCTGTAAAGCCGCGAGGGCTGCTTGTCGGGTTCTGAAATACGTGCCAAGTAGGGCATTGCATCCTTACGGTCGACGGGCACAACGCCCGCCTGCCGCACAGCCACGGTGCGGGCACGAAACAAACGCGCATTCTCTTTTTCTATATAGCACAATATCAGCAAGATACAGAAAGTGAGATAGGCAAGAAAATTCTTAATAGCGGTCATATGCTGTTTGTTCATTAAAAAAACACGAGGCTAAGGAGAATGATCAGCGTGATCAGCAACAGCGCGATCCAGTCGAATTCCCGCTCAAAGAACTTTTTAAGCTCTCCTTTTACCGACCTTCGGCCGTCCTTTTTTGCCAGATGTTCGCCTCTTCCCATGCGCCGGATGATGATTGTGGGTGAATGATGCATTAAAAATCGCTTAAAAAGCCAAGGCGAATGCAGCAGCTTCAAATCCGGGGGAAAAGTAATTATAACCGGTGATGCGGGCTTGATATGCGGAGCAAGGAAATACAGTGCGTTTTTCAACCCAGGCCGGCGCTGTCGGCAGATCCCCTGGCCGACGAGGCTCATCGGGCCATATTACGAATTCATTATTTCAAAAAAATTTAAATTTTTTTAGACTTTTAAATTTCTTAATTCCAGCGAATTGCGAAAAATCCTTCATTTCCGGCTTAAAAATAGTATCCCCAAAATTTGTTTGGTAAAATCCCAATTGTACTTTTGCACCACGATACGGCGAAACGGAAAACAAAAAACGCCTCAAACGACACCGGTTGTTAAGCAAATGTGAAGACAACGGAGAAGTAAAAAGGCAAAAGTTTTCAGAAACGCAAATCAAAAATAAGATTCCGTAGCTCAGCTGGTAGAGCAATACACTTTTAATGTATGGGTCCTGGGTTCGAATCCCAGCGGGATCACAGAAGGCGCACCAAGGTGCGCCTTTTTGTTTTAAAATGTATTCATTTTCAGCATTTTAGAAAAAAAGGCTATTCATTTCGAAACAAAGAAAATCAATGTATCTGGGACCCCATCTGGGACCCCACTCAATTGTTTAAATTGGGGCACCACGATTTTCTGAAACGACTTGTGAGAGAGGGTTTTAAGGAGCATCGATGTGTTTGTCGGCAATGCCGGCTAAAACGTATTGTTCACTTAAAAATGTTGAAAAATGAAAAGCAATCAGAAACTGTTTGTCCTGTTTTGGCTGAAAAAGTCAAAGATCACGACTGATGGCACCGCGCCGGTTTACGCCCGTATTACGATTGATGGACTAAGTGATGAAATTTCTACCGGTCTAAAAGCTCCGGTGGAACACTGGGACACTAAAACCAAAAGTGTCTTGCATTCAGCCCCCAAAGCCAAAATTACCAATCAAAAAATTCACCAGTTCGAATTCGATTTAGATCGCCATTTCTTGCTTCTACAGACTCAGCATCAAATCGTGACACCACAGATGCTCAAGATTGCATTTACTGGAAAATCACCGTCGAATAAAAAATCCCTTGCGCAAGAGACACAGCAGACATTACAACACTCCTTACTGGAAGCCTTCACCAGCTTTATTGAGAAATTTGAGGAACAGGTAAAACAGGATAAGCGCGACCGTGGTACACTTAGACAATGGAAAACCGCCAGACGAAAGGTCGCCGCCTTCCTGAAAAATCGATATAAGTTAAAAGATATCGACCTGAAAAATATTGAGCCAGGCTTTGCCGAAGATTTTTACGATTATCTGACAATATACTGTTCAGATCCAGTCGCCGAGGTTACAGCTAAAAAGCATGTTAAACGGGTAAGGCAAATTATTAAACCTGCAGTTATCAGGAAAATAATTGCTTCAAATCCGCTAGACGGCTTCAACTGCTCTGCGACAGAAAACGAGGTACAACCACTTGAGATGCACCAAGTGGAGACTATTTATCGCAAGCATTTGACGGTAAAACGTATGATCGAAGTTCGGGATGCATTTATCTTTCAATGCTTCACTGGTTTCGCCTACCAGGACATTTATAATTTAACGATCAAAAACATTATCAAAGTCGGCAATAAAGCTGAACCTTGGCTTATCAAAGAACGTGGAAAAACCAAAGTGTCACAACCAGTACCGATACTGCCGATCGTAGCAGAACTAATTGAAAAATACAAGAATCATCCAGTACGCAAGGTTATGGGCCGCCTGATTCCAGTAAATAGCAACTATCGGTACAACGTGTATTTGAAGGAACTTGCAGACGTTTGCGAAATTACCTTTGACAACGTGACTGTGAGAAAGCAAGAATTCAACACCCACCTTGCAAGACATACTTTCGCGAACATTATGCTAAATAACGGGGTTCCCCTCGAAGACGTAAGCAAAATGATGGGGCATCGGAGCATTCGAACAACGCAACGATATGCAAGGGTAAACCGGGCTCGGATCAGCGAAAGCATTTCGAACGTACGAACTAAACTCTTTACAAAAACTGGCAAACTTCGGATCGTAAAATGAGGAGACTTCAATGATTTAGAACTGCGAGTCCCGTTCATATCGAGATTAATAAATTGCCTATCTTCTCAGGAACTCTGCGCTTCGCCTCAAATCGATGTACAGGGTTCCACCTGAATTTCTATAAATTACATTATGTTAAATAAAAATTCTTTTCAAAAGATGCAGTGGTGCAAGTAGACAGCCTTTCTCGGCATATGCATCGATATCCTATGTCGGTGGTATGATTCAAAAATGGAATTAGCCCCGTGGGCCGGCCCCTATGCAGTGCAACAGCCCTATCATTTTCTTACCATTACCAAAGCGCCATCTTCATAGAAAAGTCCTACTTCAAAAGAATGAACCAACTGGCGTGTTGTAAAACAAAAATCAACTGAGATTTTGCCTTGGGCCCATTTCATGTTCTGCGTGAACAGCGCGGCAAGTTGGCTGACAACGGCGGCATTAGAAATGCTAATCGATGAAAATTTGTAAATCCCACTGATAAAGCGCTCTAAATCATAAGCTTTTAACATATCAAGTTTAACATCCTTAATATAGAACCTAAACTTAAGGGTTACATCTAGTTCGTCGAGCACCAATAACTCGCATCGTTTACAATGGATCTGCCGTAGCGGCCTATGCCCCCCAACAATGACCTCTTTAACGCGAAATAGCCTGCCTTTCAAATTGATAATTGCTTTCATAATCTAACTTTGCAGCTACACAGATCCCAACAGCTTTAGAAATATTGTCCCATCGATACTTTTTTGAGCGCTGCAAACTCTCTTATGCAATGCCTTGCGCAAAAATACAATTATAGCTATCTTTATTATAGAATTACTTCTATGATAAAGAATATTCTGGGCATAGTATTTTACTCAACGTGTATATTTGTTTCAAGGCCACTGGAACCATTTACGGTGGCCTTGTTTGTATCGTTCTGTAAAAGCTTATGGGAACATAACCGATCGGCCGCACAAATATGACGCTGATGAATCTGAGAGGGATGGCGATATTTGCTGCAACGGAATAGCATTTGAAGGGCGGTATTAGAGACAGCCCAACCTAGAATATACTAACTTTTAAGTAACAATAGTTCGGTGCATACCGACGCGTTTTCAGTCTGCGCAATCTTAAAAGCACTTGTCATATATTTCTTTCAACAGCCGCAAGTACCCATCGTAATGACAGGGTTTGCAAATGAATTTCATTGCCCCGGCATTTAGGGCAAGGCGGCTTAATTCAGCTGCATTGCTAGTTGACATCAAAATAGACCGTATGTTTCTGAAGCGATCCTCTGCATAGAGCGCTTCCAGCGTTTCGATACCGTTCATCACCGGCATATTCATATCAATCAGCACTAGGCAGTTGCCTGTGTCAGGATTCAAATTTTTCACTAGCTGCATGCCATTCAAAGCAGTCAGGACCTGGACATCGAGTTGCAGCTCAGTTATGGCCTGCTGTATCAGGAAAATGTCATCCGGATCATCATCGACAATATAGATCGTTTTGTAGCTTGGCACTTTGAAATATTTACAGTCGGCTCCAACCGGCTCGTGATTAGATCAGATTGAACTGCAAGAAGAATATCGGGATATTAATCGCTGAACCGCATTTACAAGCTGAGCGTATGTTGCCGAGCCACTAATTTTGACCCGTGTCCCGCCGAGTGTTACTGAAATCGTCGGGCATTGTTCAATATGGTTCACATTTGCTTTCCGCAGGTCTCCGCTTAGTGCCTTTCTGCTGGATATCGAAATGAAATCTTTGCCAAACCGATAGAGGTCGAACACGCCACTGTATTGTCTGAAATGGATCTGGCGACACTCACCAGCACCTCAAAGCTTGAAATATCTGCATCCTGGGTCATAGATCCCTGCCGTATTCCGTCCAGCAGGGATGCCGCTCTGGAAATTAATCGTTAATATACGTTTTAAAATTGGCAATGTCTAATCAATTATGAGATTCTTCACTGCATTTATTCTCATATTCGTCGTTCTTGAATGATTTCTGGCATTACCAATGTGTCCGCCAGATCACCTCGTTCTCCGGCTGTTAAGGTGACACTAGGCAATGCCGCAATCTAATCGGAACGCTGGAATTTGATTTTTAGGGTCGTTTTCGAAAAGATTCTACAACTTTTCACGAGAGCGTTATTTGTTATGAACTCGAAAAAAAAGCACCGTCGCTAGTGCTCTCCGCTCAATCGCGTTTCTTGTTAAGACAGCCTTACCGAATAGAGTGGTTTTTGAATCCTTGGGCGCTTGCCTTGTTTAGTAAATGGATTCCCGCGGTTTTCTTTCGGTGCAAATGGATTGGTACTGATATATCCCTTGTCAGATTTTGAGTCGATTTCCATAACGTTGCTTGTTGATTGATGTTTTGCTTGGGCAGCACTGGTTAATAATCGTGCCAACAGTATCCAATTTCCTCTATCCAAATGTATTCTCGTATGTCAAATAGGTATTTTGAATAACTAAAAAGCCTGGCTACTGATGTAACCAGGCTTTCTGTAATAAACCCTCTATCAGTGTTACGCTGAATGGAATTTTAAACATACGGATAATCTTTAATAACATCGTCGGACCGGTGGCACAATCCGCCGGCTGGGTGACAATTATGGTTTCGGAAAAGCCGACTATAATTCGCGGCCAGGCTGATTAACGCCCGTAACAAGTCAGTACAAAGGCTTGCCATACCGTTGTATATTACCTCAGTTTGGTTTACTTTGGCAGTACAAAAGGACGCATTTTGGGGCGCATTCCTGAATCTTTCCGGTGGCATAGAAGTGGTGCGCAACACTGTCGAACGATTGATTTACTTCATCCTAACCTTCGAGCCTTATGAACATGCTAACTTTAACCAACGGTCGATCAGCCCGAAAATTCGTGGTCGACACAGAGCAAATCATCGCCTTGGACTCGGTTACCGAATCGGTTACCCGGATTTACATGCGGGGCGGAAAATTTCGGGACGTATCCGGCTCCGAAAAAATGATCAAAATCTTAGTCCAAAAGGCGAACTAAGCTCCGGGCTTCGCTGCTTACTTCAAAACTTACTGTATCGTTTCGCAGTATTAGGCTTCCATGATGCTGATCGCGTGCCGCATGTAGTGTAGTGCATAACAAAGCTGACTTCAATGCTTCCCTTATTCAAAATCCTGCTCGTTGATGATGACGCTGATGACCGCTATCTGATTAGTGAAGCCTTCGAGCTGACTGGCTGCAATGTGCAAATCAATGAAGCCGAAAGCGGAATCGATGCCCTTCAGATTTTGGGCGCAATGCAACCCTTGCCCTCGCTGGTTGTCGTAGATATGAACATGCCCGGTATGGGCGGGATAGAGACAATCGAGCAGATCCGCAAGCTTGGGCCTGAGATTCCTGTTGTGCTGTTAACCACATCGTTGACCAGCGAATTGGCCAGTAACGCCATAAGCACCGGGGCCAACGGCTGCTTTAACAAACCCATCCCATTTGAAGATATGTGCAGCTTAGCCAATCAACTTTGCAGGCGCTTTATCCAAAGGTAACAGGTTACCATGATGGCCGGTAGCGCTTTGAGCGGAACTTTCCCGCCCGACAAGTAGCAGTTTGGACAAAGCGCAGGCCAGCTGCCGGTAATCTGTCCTGCCTTCCAGCTTTATTCCTTTGGCATCTTGTGTAAATGTGATCGTGGGAAGCTGGCCAATTTTATTGATATGAAATTTTCTCAGGTCATCTTTTAACCGCATACCCGCCTGTTTGCCTGTCAGGTCTTTGGCAAAACGGTTGAAGTCGAAATCAAAGCGGTGCGCCTGGCTGGTCTGACGGGCCAGTTTTAATAGCTGATCGACATCGGAAAGGTCGGCTTGTCCGCCCCAAAAAGCCTGGCGAAGCGCATTCAGATAAAGATGGGTTGCCTTTTCGGATTGCAACGATGCAGCTTTTACTGCGACACACAGATACGGCGTTTTGACAATCGTTTCCAGCTCTTTACTATCAGCATGCAACTCACCTATGCAGTATCGGTAGCTGAAAAGGCCGTTGTAGTCTTTCAAAAATTGTGACCAGTCCGCAGCCATTTCCCAACTGGCTGTGCACAAGGGATGCGTATAAAATGTTAATTTGATTCTTACCTTCCCTTGATAGGCTTCTTTGCTCATAACATTTTCGCTATATTTTGATTTGAAACAGGCACGACCTATAACAAACCTTCTGAGCTCAAAAAGCATGCCGACCTGGCCCCATCAGCCTTTTTACTGTTACTTACCAAATTTGAAACGGCCAGGGATGATCCTCAGGGCCAAGAACCTAAATTACATGGTTTTAATGCAAATATTTGTCCCGACCGCCGACCGCCAGGGCACAAGGTTTCCACAGCAATATTACACTGATTTGAAACAGGAGCTGGCCGGTCTGTACGGCGGGGTGACAATCTACGCCCGCTCCCCAGTCAAAGGGATCTGGAAGCCAGACAACAATTCCATTGAAGCTGACGATCTGATAATTTTCGAGGTCTTAGTTAATCAGCTAGATCTTTCTTACTTTTCTTCGTTGAAGGCCAGGCTCGAAGCTACCTTCAAGCAAAATGAGCTACTGATGCGTTATTTTGGCATATCACTCGTCAGGTGATACACGCAACTTCCGGGGCAATTGCACGTTTACTTCACGCAAATTCTACCTAACCTTGCGGCATAGTTTTTGTGCACAAAGTGCCGCTTTACTTAGACTATACTTCCGATGGGTAACAAGACGCTACTGGTGATGATCGACGATGATACCGACGAACATGAAATTTTTAAAATGGCGATCGATGATTTGGCAGACCCGCTTCAATGTCTATTTTTCAATGATTGCGAATCGGCCATCGCACACTTTTCCCAACCGGCAGCCACACCACCTGGCTACGTTTTTCTGGACTTGAAACTCCCGCGGCTCGATGGCGAGCAGTGCCTGCGGCAGTTGCAACAGCTACGCCGGTTCGATGACCCGTTGCTTGTCATCTATTCTTCTTCAATCCCTGACCATTGGCGCGACAAACTTTCGGACATGGGCGTGGACAAAATTATACACAAGACTGACTCTATTCCCGAACTGACCACTCATATCCAGCAGATGGTGACATCCAACGGAATGCAATAAGTGATTTCCAGCCAAGGCTTACTGCGCATCAGACTGCAAAAGCCGTATCATTGCTTGAAACTTGACCTGAACATCAACATAAGAATTCCCTCTCATCAAGGCATCAATTGCATGGATATGTTCTGTCCGGGCGGCATGACTCGATAAGATACCATGCACGCCCATATCAAGCAGCTCAACAAAGTTTGTGTGCATCTGCGACAGGTGACCATACACCAGCAGTGGGGCCTTGGTTTGCAGCCGCTTAATGTCACAGATGAGCGGCAAATCTACATCTTTTCCTTGCCCGACCATCAGCACGATCATCCCGATATCGCCGGCGCGCAGCGCTTCAATAGCTCGCTTTGGGCCCACAGTCACGACTTGACTACCTTTAAGGTGGCCCAAAATGATAGCCTTCATCTGCGCTACTGCATCATTGCCTTGGTCGATGAATAGAATAACCCCTATCTGTGATTGAACTTAGCTATACCTACGGTTTCATACACCAAATTACAAAACGCGCCAGGCTTTTTCAAGCATGCGAGCCGAGACGTATCGAGCGGGTTCCGGTGGCGTAGTAGCCCAATGAGTTAAGCCGGGTGGATTGAATAGGATCCGGATAGGTAGTAGCAGAAATTGCTGGCCTTTGATTAATAAATTGACTAACCTTAACCAAACAATATGTCGCTGACGGGCCCGATTGTGATTATAGACGATGATGCGGACGATTTGTATATGATCGGCGCGATGCTGGACGAGCTTAGCATACCAAATCCGGTCCGGAATTTTGAAAATGGGCAATACGCGCTCGATTACCTGCTAACTACCTTGGAAAGCCCGCTTCTAATCCTGTGCGATGTGAATATGCCTGTTATGAACGGGCTTGAATTGAGGGATCAGATTGAGGCGGACCCGAACCTGAAAAAGAAGTCAATCCCATTTATTTTTCTGACCACATCCGACAGCTATGCACTAATTAGCCGGGCGTATTCAGGCACCATACAAGGATATTTTAAAAAGTGGGTCGACTTCGCCACGGGGCGATCAGAACTGGACCTTATTGTTGCCTATTGGAAATTTTGCCTGCATCCCAACAATTTTAAATAAGTCCTGCACGCAACACAATTTGCGTCACTTCCCTATTCGGCAAGCAGGCAACAAACTTTGCATCCAGCGCTAATCGCGCTTCTTGAAGAATTCCCTTGCCTTCTTAAGTCCTGTTGCGATGGCAACACCCTCTTCTGACCCTTCGTCCAGTAAGGCATTTGCGATTTCGACCGCCTTGTCACGGATCTTTTTCGGCTGGTTTTTGTAAGATGGAGGATAATCCCCGTTATACCAAGGCATAGGGTTCAAAGTTAACGTTGAAACTAATTTCATTCGCCCGTCAGCTCGATCCAGGCCGGCGCGTGGTCACTGGCCCTCTCCCACCCTCTGACGTGCCGGTCAACGCCGGCGGCGATCAGCCGCGGCGTAATCTGCGGACTTAGCAAAAGGTGGTCGAGCCGAAGGCCGGCGTCGCGGCCATAGGCATTGCGCAGGTAATCCCAGAAAGTGTAAACTTTTTCTCCCGGGTGAAGGTGACGGATCGCGTCTGTCCAACCCTGACTGACCAGCTCTTTGTACGCTTTGCGGGCCTGTGGGAAATACAACGCGTTATCCACCCAACGTTCAGGTTTGTAAACGTCCAACTCCGTAGGGATCACGTTGTAATCTCCTGCCAGCACGACCGGAACCTGTTCTGAAAGTAAATACTTCGCATGCTTCTTTAACCTTTTAAACCAGGCCAGTTTATAGTCAAACTTCGGCCCGGGCGCAGGGTTGCCATTGGGAAGATAAAGACAGCAGATCAGCATCCGGCCTGCGATCGCTTCGATATACCGGCTGTGGTCGTCAGCCTCATCACCTGGCAGCGTGTTCCGGACTTCTTGCAATTCCATCCCTCTGGCCAGAATCGCTACCCCATTCCACATTTTCTGCCCATGCCAAACAGCGTTATAGCCCAGTTCTAGTAGCTCGCGCTTTGGAAATTTGTCACTCGGCGCTTTCAGCTCTTGCAGGCAGACGACATCCGGCTGCTGCTCTTCCAGCCAACGCGCAAGCACTGGAAATCTTCCGTTAATACCGTTGATATTGAATGTAGCAATCTTCATTTACAGCGTAGTATTTCTCACAGCAGGACTTTAAAATCATGCCCTACGTTTTTAGATAGCTTCTAAGTTGAGAGTCAGCGGGTCGCTCGGCACGGATTTGTCATAAAAAGCACGCAAACACTTTCCACGACATGAAAAAGTTAAACGGCCTATTTGAGCGCATGGCCAATCAAATCACCGCTTGGACCGGAAGCTCACCCGCGTTTCTCACCGCGTTTGTCATCGTTTTGATCTGGGCCGCGACAGGGCCGCTGTTCGGCTACTCGGCAACCTGGCAGCTGGTGATCAACACCGGCACCACAATCGTTACCTTCCTAATGGTGTTCATCATTCAGAAATCGCAGAATAAAGAATCAAAGGCTATCCAGCTCAAACTAAATGAATTGATAGCCGCCAGCCGCTTTGCCAGTAACCGGATGGTGGATATCGAAGATCTGACCGAAGAAGAGCTTAACGTGCTGCATAAATTTTACCAGAAGCTCTCCGACGAGTCCGAGAAGGATCAGGACATCCACAAATCACACTCCATTGACGCCGCTGACCATATGCAAAAAGAAAAACAACGAATTCAGCACCAGAAGGGGAAGAGCGATCAAGAAATGGAAGAGAATTGATGTTGATCTCGGCCGGTCTTGAATGTGACTGGATATCTCAATCTGGAAACGTTTTTAAAGGTAAATGGCTGCCCCCACTTTGGGAGCAGCCAAAAGCGGTTAATTCTCACTGGGAAGTAAGATCACATTGTTTGTAAAATAGATTTTGACTTCTGCCAGCGGAAAATCTGTGTAGGGGATTTGCTTTGAGCATAGCACCCGGCCGTTTCCATCCTCGCAGGTAAGTATCCCGGTTGTTTCATTGAGGTCTACTTTAAGCGTCCAGACTTGGAATTCCTCATTTTTCACCCTTGGATGATACTGCTGGAAAGCAATTTCGTCGATCAGCCAGTATGCTGCGGCTTTGAGCATCATGTGCCTGATGCCATCGGTGTACAAGATTCGTTTTACGACCGAATGACGATACCAGTTATCAGTGCCGGTAAATCCTGCGAGGTCTTGGAGTGTCAATTGCTGGGCTTCCATTTTTTTGCTGTTTGTGGCCTCCACCGTTGGAGAACAATGCCCGCCAGCACCAGGCAAAGGCTGAAAAGGCAACACCCACACGGGAGCGCAGTGAATGGAGCGGGCGGCGTGATTGACGTTCAGACTGCCAAGGTGCACCTTGCGTTGTTTCTCTGACGTGGCAGGCCACGATGAAAAATATGAAAGCAAGTCTTCTGAATTGACGTTTTGGCTGCTGGATGCACCCCTCCTACCGGTCAGCCCATTAGTAGACTATTCCGACCGATCGCCTTGTTTAATGGGCAAAAACCGGTGGTTGCCCTGGTAAGCAAAAAGCCACTTACAGCCGTGAGTCCTTTTCCGAGCAGGGAATCTTTTTTCTTTACAGCATAAGCCCCAATTGCTACCGCTGCGATGCCGGAGATAATGCGCTCGGTCGTCCCCACGTTTTGATTGTCCTTCACAGTCTCTACGGCCGCCTCGGTCTCTTCTTTGATCTTTTCAGTTGTGCTCAGCATAATATTGTGTAGTAAGTCCATCGCCCACGCAACAATAATTATACCATACAATTCAATTTGACTCGCGACGACCAATTTTAAGGCGACTCTGAAAACTTACAAGAAATTTTGGTATCTTAATATCACGCGCCTGTCGTGACTCGTTTAGCAGAACGTCGGGCCGGTACCGTAAACCAACCCCTCGACGTTAATTATGATTGAAAATATAAGCCCTGATCTGAGCTCGGATGCGGTTAAGATCATCGAGTTGTGCCTGACAAAGCTAAGGCCTACACAATTGGAGCATCTGGACTCCCTTATAAAGAGATATCCTGCACTTGTAAGCGGGAGTTTTTTCCTTCGGTCCACTTCAACCGATGGCCAATACTTTGCTTTCCCCGCATCAACCTCAGAGGGTGACCATAACGTGGTCGCCTGGTCGCGGATAACTGGTAACCAGGAGCTTCTTTGCGCCTTTAATCTGGACCCGGTAGATCCTGCGATCGTGTATGTATACGCCCGGTTGGCAAGGTGATCAATACCGTTGTGCCAACGCCTTCCTTCGAGCTTATGGCGATTTGGCCTGAGTGGTTGCGGACAATCTTTCTGCAAATGCTAAGACCGATCCCTTCACCTGGAAGTAGCCCGTTTGGCGCAAGCTGTGAGAAGATGTCGAAAATCTTTTCAAGTTGGGAGTTTTCGATCCCTATCCCGTTATCGGTCACCTGGATCTGCACAATCTGGCTAGATTGTAAATCTTCGCTTAAAATATCCAGCGATACAAGCGAGACACTGTTTACCGTAATCTGTAACGGCACATCAGCTTTTGAAAATTTGATAGCATTTTCAAACAGGTGTAAAAATAGCTGTTCAAGCTGGTCGGGCTTGCCTGTTATTACTGGAAGGATCCCAATATGGACCGATGCCGCCTTTGCTTCGAGCCTTGGACGCAGTTGGGTGCTCACCAGCCCGACGATGTATTCCAGGTCGGCCTGCTGGGCATGGGAATGATCGGTTTGAAGACTGGAAAAATCAGAAAGGTCACGGATATAGTTGGAGAATTTACTCGCCCCGCTTTCGATTCTTAACGCCAGGTGCTCGGCCCTTTCCAGTTGCTTTTGTTTCAAGGCATCAATTAGCATACCACTAAAAGTACGAAGCTTGCGAAGCGGCTCTTGAAGGGTATGGCTTGATATATGCTGGTATTGCCGGTTTTCATCAAGTGAATCAGTTAACTGCCTGCTCAGGTTGCGGACGGCATGATCACTTTGCTCTAATAGCTCGACCTGCTGTAAATGAAACGATATCAAATCTGCAAACGCGGCAAAGAGCCCCCGGATTTTCGAATTATCTAACTGCGCAGGCCTGGGGTCAATTGCGCACAGAGTCCCAAAAAACGCGCCGGATTTCAAAAAGATCGGATAGGAAATGTAGCTTTGAAACCCATACATGGCTGGTGTATGATGATTGCAATATGCGGGATCATCACTTACATGATCGATCACAACAGCCTGGCCTGCATCGCGGATTTCATTACAAATTGTCGTCTCAACACGCAGCTCGCTTCCTGGCACAAGCCCAAAATTGATATCATCGCGGATGCTGCACGTCACCCACCTGGTTTGGGTCACTCTTGCTACTGCCGCAAAGCCCATTCCGGTAGTCTGGCAAATCACATCCAAAAGGGACGGTAAAATCTCGATTTTAGATACGCGGGCAATATCGTGGGCAAAGTCACTATTATCATAGGTCATAATCGGGGTATTATCTATAAATGTACAAGCCAGCAGGCGATCACGCAAACGTTAGCCCTTTATAGGTGCTCATTGCCTTCACCCTAAACCTTCTTGCCGGTAACCTTTAAGGCTTAACGATGCTGTTGTAAGCACACCAGGAAAACAAGGATTTCAATAGGCATGAAAAACTGGCTGAACCTGCCAGCCTTTTACTACTCAAAATCAGATGAAATAAAAAGGCCGTAGCACCTATAAAAGGCGCTACGGCAACATTCATTACAACCAATATAACAATGTTTGAAATCCTTGATTAGGGGTTACGCCCGGCAGATGGTGACTGGATCAAATCCCTGATCGTCCTGACCGACTCCATTACATCTTTAAACAACCCGCCTTTTAGATAAATCCGGGTCATCCCCTTAGTTAGACGAGATTCGATTACATCCAAGGCAAGTATTTGATCCCTGTCAATTAAGATTTGCCTCGCTGAATTACCGTTAGTCAAAGTCAAGATGTTCATATCATGCGAGATTGATGGGTTAAAGCAGTGTTTTAACTTATACCTTATGCCGACACCATTACCGTGCCACCTTGCATTAATAGCTGAAAGTGAGCATAATACAACAGGAAACTACCTTTGGATGTAGCAGCATTGGTGACTATTTCCGCATTTTGGTCACAAGAATTGGCTCTTTCTTGTCGAACTCCGGGCTTCAATCAAAGAAACCTGTTTATCAGTTATTGAAAAAACAGGCCTTTGGATGTTCAGCCTTTCTCCAACACGCCGAGCCGCGTGTTGGGGTCAAGAATGCAAAAGATCAGCTATGACCTGATATTTAACTCCATCATCGACATACGTACCACCTCTGAGCAGAGCATCGATTGCCTTAACATGCCGTGATGCCCCGGAAGAAACTGACAATAACCCATGCACGCCTTTATTGAGCAGGTGAAGCGCCTCATTTCGCATTTGCTGAAAGTTGCCGTATATCAACAGCGGAGTTTGGCTTGTTGCAGCTCTAATTTGGGAGACAACGCCCAAATCAACTTCTCTGCCCGCGCTAATCACGTAAACTATCAAAGACAACTTTTCCATAAGTAGCGCCCCGATTAAGCTGTCAGCTTTGACTTCCCGAATCTGAGCTGCGGGTAAGTGCGTTGACATTGTCCCACTTATCGCCCGGATCCCTTCCTTTTCCTCACCTACCAGAATCACACTTCCCATACTCCTCTTGTCCTTCTTTATCGCGCTTTTTCTTCTATGAAGATACACACAATTGAAACCTTTTTCAAGTAGCTATGGGCGGAAACTGGCACCGGCAACGATAAATATTGGTGTACGCCGACATGTTGGCTATTCAGGATTATCTATTAGAACTAAAAATGATGCACGTAAAATAAATAATCGGGCAAAAGACAACCTATTTCAAAATTCCGACACATAAAGTGCTTACTTTCAATACACATCTCAAGGAGTGACCTAGTCAAAAACATGTACTATGAAAAGAAATGCATTCATTGCAACACTTCTGGCGTGGACGCCAGTGCCACCGTTAGTCGCTGCTAGCAGGCCAACTTTTGTTAAAGACGATAGAAAAGCGGTACTGGTGCGTGCAGGCGAAGATCGATCAGGGAAACCTTTCAAATGGCTGGATGCCACCTTTACTGTGAAGGTGTCCGGAAATGACAACGAAGGAAGACTGGTAATCTTTGATACACTACGACCTGAAAAGGTTGGCCCTCCATTGCACCTACACACCGATTGTGACGAGTGGTTCTTAGTCATGGAAGGCGAATTCAAGTTTCAGGTTGGAGAACAGATCATGCGTTTAAAATCTGGGGATTCATTAACTGTACCAATGGGAATGCCACATAGTTTTGTCAAGCAAAGTGAAGGAATTGCCAGGCTCATTGTAGGCCATCAGCCTGCAGGAAAGATGGAAGCATATTTTAGGACCGTCATCCAACAAGCAGACCAAACCATCGAAGGCAGGCGTGAACTGGCCGAAAGCCACGGCATGAAGATAGTGGGTCCACCGCTGAAGCCTGACTAATTGCTGATCAGCTCAAAATTTCTATAAGTTGTCTTATGTTAAATAGAAACACTGGCCGATATATTTGGAGGACTAAACTGCTAAGGCATATTTAAAAATTGCGTGACAGCACTATCTATCACATAGGTCATTTCCTTGGTAGCCTTATCTACGCATTTCTCATTGAGCTCGATTGCTTGTTGGGAAAAATCAATAACTTTATTATAACTATTGATCATCTCTTTTTGTGCTTTCGCATCATTTATTTCCTGCCACTTACCGAGGGATTCGTGAAGCTGCTTTGTCATCTTAGGGATTAACATTATATTTTTCAATTTGCCTTCCTTATATTTATCGAAGAATTGATCCAAGGCTTCGTTTCTTGCCGCCTCATAGCCTTTTTCAAATGCCTTAGTAATGGCTTCTTGAAAAGGTTTATCATCTTTAAGGGATTGCTCAATGTATTCAACTACCATATCCTTTGACACCGCTATCAGCATTTTACTTGCTGCTGGGGCAACTAAGTAACCATCTAGCACAGATATGACAGGATCCGTAAGATTCGAAAACTCTACTAATGACTGACCTAAAACTTGAATCAATTTTGCGGACTCAGAACGAGCGAATTCTGTCTCAATTTTATGATTGGATAAATCTTTTCTCAACTTATCCAATTGCTTTTGACATACGTCTATTCTTGTCAATAATGATTTCATGCTCGAAGCATTTTCAGCCGAAAAAGAATGTTTAGAAGCCATTTCCCTTGCACCGTTACGCATTAATTCTCTACGAGACTCTCCAAGTTCAACCAATTCTTGGCCGGCATGATAATATTTTAATGCTTCTTCTACTATTTGGATCTGCTGACTTGCGGCTGTTGGCAATTTTCGAGCTAGTTCGGGAGTACCCGCCTTTCCTGCTTCTACGGCTTGTGAGGCAACTGGTATAAGCTCTTTATACTTTACTAAACTCTTATCATAGTGCGATTTCACCCGTGAATATTTCTTTGCGATGGTTTCACTTTGAAGAATAGAGTTAACTACCCTTTGAGAAACGAAAGATCTCTTATCAAATCGAACTGCATTAATTATAATCGGCAGCTCCCAGTTGAAAGCTTGGTTATCTATAGAAGCAGCCAAGGCTGGCCAGGAACTACCGGGTGACAGTTCATCCATGAACGTGTTATCAAAAGATTGACTAAAATGAGACAGATCAACAACAGTCCACATTGAGAAATTCTGAGCTTTTGCGTTTATGCCAGTCAATATC
Source organism: uncultured Dyadobacter sp. (assembly GCF_946482605.1). Next base: position 92,751 of record NZ_CAMLSE010000031.1, read on the forward strand.
AGCGATAACCATAAAAATTTAGCTGCTTTTGTAACCATCTCTTAGTTCCTGTTGATTTTCACACCTAAATAAAGTATTCTTGGGTTATTTAATAAATCCCTTGAAAAGTGGGTTCTTCCTGGATTGATAAGTCGCTGACGCTCTCCAAAATCAAAATCGACATTGGGAAAAAAGGGAGTTGCTAAAACTTGTCCTTTTTTAAAATTTAGGACCAACTGCCATCGAACGTCCCACTCATCGCTATTCAAGCTTGGCTGGTAATTAGGCTTATGTCCAAATATTCTAATCTGTACGTTTTTCACACCGTCATAAAAAATTTTTTCCTGACCAGGTGGATCAAAAGCCACACCCATCTCTCGATACGATTCATGTCTTATATCTGAGCCGTTTGGAAATCCTCCCTGTCCAGTATATACGTTATCATAACATTCAACATCAACAAAAGCATCCACAAACGAATCATCAGGGTTTTTCCCATCGCCGTCACCAGGTGTAGCAAAAATGCAAATTGCGGACACTAATGTGTTTGTTTTATCAGGCAAATCTGACGAAATCAAACTTTTCGGCAATTGATCTTTCCATGAAGGCATCAATCCAAAGGTTAAAAACGGCGCAAAGGTAGAAATAAATAAATTTCGAGTCATGAGATAGTGTAGGGAGATCAATAAGTCTAGATAATATAGGTACGAGTAAGTCGATTCTCGGTAACATACTTTACTCGATACCGACCCTTTGAACACGTTGGTTTAACAAACATGTCAGTTCAAACCGCAGAAAGTGGTTTACATCTCAATCATTATGCTTGCAACAAATTACATTTAATTAATCGAGACGGCAAACAATATTTATTTATCGGTTATTACCTGCAATTCAGCATGTTAAAAATATAGGACGACAAATGTTTATACTTTCACAGGAGTTTATCCGCAACACTAATGGGCCCTTACTTCCATCTTTTCCTGAATCTCTCGTAACTGTTTCAAAATTGTGTCCATCGTATGGGAAATATGCTGCACTTCCGACACTCGTTCCGGAACATCCTTGGAAAAATAGCTGTGAAACTTCCAAATCTCAATCACATCGCCAGCACTGATCTCATATGGTTCATACGCCCGGTTCAAAGATTCCAAAAGCATTTTATTCCCTTCTGGCAAAACAGTCACTTTCTTGAAAACAAAGTCCTGCTCTCCATCCAGGATCACAATGCATAGCGTGCCCGGTTTCGAGGCCGTCCAGTCCTCGACATAGCGGCACACTACATCTGCACCTTCGGGTACCGGCAGCATCGAGTCGCCTGTGGTCGGAAACATCCGGAATGTGCCTGTCTGCGGTAAACCAGGCACCGAGAATTTGGGCAGCGAAGCGATAAATTCCGGGTTCGCATATCCGCTCCGGTAACCCGCTTTTGCCTTTACAGGTACATACTCGACGTTCTCTTTATTGGCTTTGTCGGTCGAGATGGCCAGCACCCGAAGGTTAGTCCCTTTCATGTAGAGCGGGCTCCCCGCTTCCAGCTCCCTCAGGGGAAGCTCCCCTACCCCGCGCAAGTCTACCCGGAAAAGATTGTCGATCGATAGCCCGAAGAAATCCGAGAATTTGATCAGGTCTACCGCTGACGGATTTTCCGTCCTTCCAGCCTCTATGGCAGCGAGTTTGACCCTTGTAACGCCCAGTTGCTCGGCGAAATCTTCCTGGGTCAGTTTCCTGCGCTCGCGGAGAAACCGGATGTTGCTACCAAAAAAAAGTTTTGCGCTTGTCATGGCATAATGTTATTATTGAAATCACATCAATGGTACTAATAATACCAAAGATAATAAAACATTCATACTATGGAAACTGCATTGAAAAAAAGTGACCTGGTTGCCAGGCTCAGAAGCGATATACTCGCTTTGCAGGGCTTCCGTGCGCCAGCGTTGGGCGTAAAACACGACGATTTCGGTCTCGGGCCAGTAATGAAAGCTTTCCCTCAGGGCGTATTCCCCCGCGTGGGGATGCACGAGTTTATCAGTACTTCCATAGAGCAGACCGCGGCCACATTCGGCTTTATGGCCGCGCTGGCCGGAAAAATGATGAAACAGGACGGGCTGTGCGTTTGGGTGGGCACTCGCCGTACTGTTTACCCATTCGGTCTGAGCCAATTCGGCGTATCACCGGACCGGGTGATCTTTGTCGATCTGAAAAAAGATAAAGATCTTCTGTGGGCGATCGAAGAAGCGCTCAAATGCGATGCGCTCTCAGCGGTGGTCGGAGAGATTAGAGAGCTAAATTTGACCGAGTCACGAAGATTACTGGGTATTTCGGAGAAGTTGGGTTCTTCTTCACTTTTGATGATAAAACGTAATTATTAAATACACAATTATTTG
>NZ_CAMLSE010000032.1 GCF_946482605.1 uncultured Dyadobacter sp.
CTCGGCATGTTGCAGGATGTTCTGGTCCTGAAAGCGAAAATGCGTTTTGAATTCGGGCGTTTGCTGATCTGCTTCATAGCGCAGAAACGTGTCCATTGGAGCCGTATCCACGATTTTTCCCGGATTGAAAATGTTATTCGGGTCCCAGGTTTTCTTGATATCCTTGAAAAGCTGGTAGTTGTGCTGGCCCACCATTTTGGGGATAAATTCTCCTCGGAGGCGGCCATCGCCGTGCTCACCCGAAAGCGAGCCATCATATTTCTTGACGAGGTCGGCGATTTCCTCGGCGATCATCCTGAACTGGCGGTGACCTTCGGCCGTTTTCAGGTTGATGATCGGCCGCAGGTGCAGCTCGCCGGAGCCTGCGTGTGCGTAATGCACCGCAGACATTCCGTTCTTCTTTAAAATTTCGTTGAAGTCGCGAATGTATTCCGGTTGGTCATAGACATCAATTGCAGTGTCCTCGATGACGGCTACTGCCTTTTCGTCGCCCGGAATGTTGGACAAAAGCCCCAGACCTGCCTTACGTAATGTCCAGATCTTTTTGGTATCGTCGCCAAAAAGCAATGGATAATGGAAGCCAATGCCGGCTTCTTTCAACTCCTTCTCCATGTCGGAGGCGAGTTGTTCCACTTCTTCCTTGGTCTCTCTTGAAAGGTCCACGACCAGGATTGCGGGAAATGTTCCGTCCGGCTTGTTTTTGACAAAAAATGCATTTTTGCGCTGTTCGACGTTGGTCGCAGCGCATTCGAGCACATAATTGTCGATCAGTTCGACTGCGTGCGGGCCGTATTTAAGGGTAAGGATCGTGGCTCTCAGCGACTCGTCGATGGTGTCGCAATGGATGCACACCAATCCCTGTGTTTTGGGCGGCAGCGGAACCAGATTCACCTTAATTTCCGTCAGAAAACACAATGTTCCCTCAGAGCCGGCGATCAGACTGCACATGTTGAACGGCCTGTCCGAATCCGTGCCGGTAGTGTAGGGCGCCATATTCAGAAGCATATCCAGCGCGTACCCGGTGTTGCGGCGTTCTACCGATGGTTTCGGGAAGTTCTTCCTGATCTCCGACTGGTTTTCAGGCGAAGCGAGGATGTCGTTCGTTTTGAGGTATATCTTGTCCAGCAGCGATGCGCTGCCATTTTTTTTGCGGGCATTGTTCAGCAGCGATTGTAATTCATCGTTTTTCACGGTCTTGAACTCCGCATCGCTGCCATCGGCGAGGATGGCCTTCACTTCCAGCAAATGCTCACGCGTACTGCCGTATACGATCGAATTGGAACCGCATGAATTGTTGCCGACCATTCCACCGATCATCGCACGGTTCGCCGTGGAGGTTTCAGGGCCGAAATACAGTCCGTAAGGTTTCAGGGCCATATTGAGCTCGTCGCGCACGACGCCCGGCTGGACACGCACCCAACGTTCCTCCGCATTGATTTCAATGATTTTATTGAAATTTTTCGAGACGTCTACAACGATACCGTTACCTACTACCTGGCCCGCAAGCGACGTGCCGGCGGTACGTGGGATCAGGGAAACTTTCTTTTCCGTGGCATACGAAATCAATGTTTTGAGGTCACCGATCGATTTGGGAATGGCGACGGCAAGCGGCATTTCGCGGTAGGCAGATGCGTCTGTCGCGTATAACGTCCGCATGGTATTGTCGTAAAAGAGGTCACCGTCAAGGTGTTGTGCAAGCAAACTCAGATCTGCATCTGATACTAGAGACAGGGATGTCATAAATGCAATTAACTGAAATAATAACGAAGTCAAAGTTACGCACAACCGGGAAGGAATTCCAGCAAAATGTTAGGGAAGTGTGATGCAGGTGGCCTGAGGGGATTAAATGTCAGTTAAAAATGCGGCTGTAAATACTCGCTTTTGTACTTCTCGAATACGCTATTTGGACTTAAAACGGATATGTAACCATTGTTCGAAATAAAATCATTTTTCTGGGATTTATGCAGGTAAATAGTGTTGTATTATCCGAATTATTTATATTATTTTGTATAAGGCGTGGTGTAAAATTTATATTTTTTAGCATTAAAGTTCATTGAAAACACCGCTCTGAATTGTTGAGCGGGTTAAATGGGCGAATAAAGCGGGAAATGTCAAAATGATACAAAGCGCTGGCATTCAGACCTAATTTATATCTAACCTATGATGAATTTATCCTTTCATGTACTTCGTCAGCATGAGCTCCCTGCTGTGCGCATTCCCAGCGCTAAGACAAGACCATTCTATTTCAGGTTCACAATTTTTGCCTTGCTGATCACCTTATCGGGTATGAGCGGAGCGGTCCTGGCACAGGACGTCAACGTGTCCGGTAAAGTGACAGACGCTAAAACCGGCGGTATCCCCGGCGTGACCATTACCGTTAAGGGGACGACCAAAGGAACCAATACGGATGTGGAAGGTAACTACCAGATCAGTGTTCCTGCTAGTGCAACCCTGACATTCAGTGCGATCGGTTATGAAACCAAAGATGTGCCGGTAGGCAATAAATCGGTGGTGGATGTGGTACTTTCCGAAGATATAAAGGCTTTGGAAGAGGTAGTAGTAGTGGGTTACGGAACGGTGAAGAAGAAGGATGCAACCGGTGCGGTTTCCGCATTGGGTTCCAAAGACTTCCAGAAAGGGATCGTGACCTCGCCCGAGCAACTGATGCAAGGCCGCGTGGCGGGTGTTCAGATCACCCAGTCGAGCGGTGAGCCGGGTGGTGGTATCAATGTGCGTATACGGGGTACGTCATCCGTGCTTGGGGGCAACAACCCTTTGTTCGTGATCGACGGTGTGCCTTTGAGCGGAGACAATACCTCCGGTGGTGGTGATAACCAGGGTGTAGGACGGCAGCCGGCGAAAAACCCGCTGAACTTCATGAACCCGGACGATATTGCCAGCATCGATATTCTTAAAGACGCATCGGCAACGGCAATCTATGGTTCCCGCGGTGCAAACGGGGTTGTTCTGATCACGACCAAAAGAGGAAAAGGAAAAGGGACACTCGATTACGGCTACTCTCTGGGTATCAGTAATATTACCAAAAAATACGATCTGCTGAACGCTTCCGAATACAAAGCGGCCGGTGGGCAGGATCAGGGTGCAAATACCGACTGGCAGGACGAACTGTTCCGCACTGCGCTGACGCACCAACACAATCTGTCGTATGGCGGCGGCGATGCTTCGGGCAACTACCGTTTTTCATTGGGTTATATGGACCAGGACGGTATCGTTAAAACTTCCAACGTCAAACGTTACAGCATAGGTTTTTCGGGAACCAAGAAGTTTATCAATGACAAACTGACGATCGGGAGCAACCTGAATTTTGCAAACACACTCGATACGGGTGTTCCTATCTCGGAGAACATCGGTTTTGAAGGTGACCTGATGGGTAGCATCCTGAAAGCCAACCCGACACGCGCGGTGTTGAATGCAGATGGAACCTACAACCAGATTTCAACCACGGAACCCAACCCTTTGGCGTTTGTAAACCTGTCTCAGGATAAAAGCAACACGCTGCGGGCACTCGGAAATATCAATGCGGAACTGGAAATCTTCAAGGGGTTGAAATTCAAAACCGTACTGGGTTTTGACAAATCCCTGTCTACCCGCAAGGCAGCCTATTCGAGGGACCTGGTGGTATCGGGTATCCAAAACATCGGTCGCGTGTACATCCGTGACGTGGAATCGAACAATCAGCTTTGGGAAAACTATTTTACCTACGATAAAGAGTTCGGGAATGTTTCATTGAATGCATTGCTGGGTTATTCTTACCAAAGCTTCGAGACTGCCGGTAAGAATGTGGCAGCCGCTAACTTCCGGACCAATAACCTGGACCTGATGATCAACAACCTGGGTATCGCCGGAACAGTGGAGATCAAGGACGGTACAGCGCTGAAAAGTGTGGGTTCGGTGATACAGAATTCGAACTACTCCAAGGATGAGCTGCAATCTTACTTCGGTCGGGTTAACCTCGGTTTTGGCAATAAATACCTTTTCACAGGAACTTTGCGTGTGGATGGCTCTTCCAAATTCGGGGGTAACAACAAATATGGTTATTTCCCTTCCGGTGCATTCAAATGGAAAATCGTAGAAGAAGAATTCATTCCTAAGACCGTATTCACAGACCTGTCGCTGCGTGTGGGATATGGTGTAACCGGTAACCAGGCGATCCCTCACAATGTGTATGACCGTCGTGACCGTTACAGTGACTACGTGATCAACCAGGCTGGTGACGGGATCACCGGTGGTGGTCTGAACGCAGTGGCATTTAATAACCCGGATTTGAAATGGGAGTCGACCGCTGCATTCAACCTTGGTATCGACTTTTCGATTCTGAAAGGCAGACTGTCGGGTAGCCTGGATCTCTACAATAAGAGCACCAAAGACCTGTTGTTTAAAGTAGTTGCGGCCCAGCCTGCGCCAAACCCATTCGTATACCGCAACCTGGATACGGATATCCAGAACAAGGGTATCGAACTGGCTTTGAATGCGGTGGTAGTCGATGGTAAGAAGTTTTCATGGGAAGTGCTGTTCAATGCCTCGTACAATAAAAACCTCGTGAAAAACCTGATCGGTACCTATGATACGGGTGAGATCAACGGTCAGGGGCTATCGGGAGCATTTGCGCAACGTTTAGCAGAAGGCCAGCCGCTGTTTGCATACTTCCTGCGTGAATTCGGTGGATTTGACGAAAACGGCAACTCGCTTTATCCGAACGGAGACTTCCAGCAATTCCTGGGAGGCAAGAGCCCGCTGCCAAAAGTCAATGCAGGGTTGACTAATAACCTGAAATATGGAAATTTTGATCTGGGTATATTTTTCAATGGCGTTTTTGGAAATTATATTTACTCCAACACAGCGAATGCATTCTTTACACAGGGATCGTTTGCCAATGGACGTAACGTAACGAAAGACGTGATCGGCAATGGCGAAGGTGCTTTGAACGCTCCCGACGTATCGACCCGCTTCCTGCAAAAAGGTAACTTTGTAAGGTTGCAGAACCTGACACTGGGTTACAGAGTGCCGATGAAAGCCAATAAAGTGTTGAACAATGCGAGGGTATTTGTAACAGGCCAGAACCTGCTGACAATTACGAAATATGATGGACAAGATCCGGAAGTGAGCACGAACAAGTCTTTGAATGACATTCCCTCATTCGGAATCGATTATACGGCGTATCCGAGAGCCCGTACCTGGACAGTCGGTGTAAACGTGACATTCTAATTCCTAACTAGTTGAACAATGAAGACAAGCAGCATATATAGAATCGTAATAGCAGGAGTTGGTATGGCCGTGATGTCGGCCTGTACCGACCTTGTGAATGAAGAAAAGGATTCGGTGGTGAATAAGGCTACCGACGGAGGCTTTGCACCGGTGAATGTATCGGAGGCGTTGGCATCCGCCTACAAGGATTTGTCGACCTACTCCGACCAGGCAGGTATTTACGCACTGGGCGAGCACGTCACGGCAGAGATGATCCCGCCGACCCGCGGTGTGGACTGGGGTGATAACGGGGTTTGGCGTACGCTCGACCAGCATACCTGGGACGCGTCGCACTCGTACATCCTGAGCGCGTGGAATGCATTGAACCAGCGCGCCTACAAGGCCACGGAAATCATCGCTTCCAATCCCAACGCCCAGCAAAAGGCAGAGGCGCAATTTATCCGTGCCTATAATATGTACTGGGTAATGGACTACTGGGGAGTGGTGCCGTTCAGGGAAGTAACCCAGGGTGTAAACGACCTCCCAAAGGTATTGACCCGTTCGGAAGCATTTGACCTGATCCTGAAAGACCTGGAAGAAGCGTTGCCGAACCTTCCCAAGGCCGGACCATCGGTATCGAACGGCACTGCGAACAAAGCAGCGGCTAACTTCCTGCTTGCGAAAATGTACCTCAATAAAGCAGTGTACAAAAGTGCAGCACCGGAAGGCCCTTACACGTTCGACAAGGCTGATATGGACAAGGTAGTTGCCTATGTGGATGCGATCACGGCAGACGGATACGCACTTGAAAAGGATTACTTCTCAGCATTCTCTTCTGCTGCAAAGACAGAACCTATCTTAAACGTGCAGGAAGGAACAGCACAGAACCGCTGGTTTATGACCCTCCATTATGGCCAAAATCCGTCGGGGTGGAACGGTTTTGCAACACTGGCCGATTTCTACGACACTTTCGAAGCGAAGGATTCGCGGATCGGACAGGCTGCCAAGAAAGACGGATCGCAGTTTTCGGGTATCGGACTCGGCTTCCTGATCGGTCAGCAGTATGACGAAAAAGGTAAGGTCATCATCGATTCACGGACACAAAAGCCCCTGGCGTTTACAAGAGACGTACCGCTCGCAGGTGCTGCTACCGACAAAGGGATCCGTGTGATCAAGTATCACCCGGCCAATTCGGGCAAGTACATATTGATGCGCTATGCGGAAGCTTACCTGATGAAAGCGGAAGCATTGCTGCGGGGCGGAAATGCAGCTGGCGCATTGACCCAGATCAACACGCTGAGAACCGCCCGTGGCGCATCGGCACTCGGTTCGCTGACGGAGGCCAACCTGTTTGATGAAATCGGTCGCGAGCTGTATTGGGAAGGTTTCAAAAGAACAACTGAAATCCGCTTCAGCAAGTTTACTACCGGTGCAGGCACGTCGGTAAAAGAAGCGTACACCGTACTGTATCCGATCCCTTCCGCTGCATTGGTGTCCAACTCCAATCTGGTGCAAAACAAAGGCTATTGATCATTTAATAATGCATATTGACAAAAATGCTCGAACACATCGAGCATTTTTGTTTTTTTAGAATACAATGAATATCGGCAAGCAAGTATTTCTGCTGATCATGGCTGCGGCGGCGGTGGTTAGCTCCTGCGGGAAGCGGGATTCGGATGAAGCGATCGCAGAAAAGTATTTTCAGTCGCTGGGCGAGAACGAGGCGCGTTTGCTCGTGCGGATCGGTGGAAAAGAGTTCTATCCCGATGCCAGTGTTTTTGGCGGACAGATCCTGCTTTCCGATAATGTACTGAACATGAGCCTCACAGACCAGTTTGGAGGTAAAGTGATGATCAGTCTCGCAAAAGAAAAGTGGTATGAACAAAGTCCGATCGAGGATGTGATAGCGTCGGATGGTCCCGGGGCAACCAGTTTGAAAATCGGGAAGATTATCGATAAGCAACAGATGATCGGCGAGGGGTATATGATGACGAAAGGGGAGATTTCAGCACCCCTGTTCACGAAGGAACGAATGATATTTAAGATAAAGGGAGAGGTCGGGAAGTACAGTGACTTTCAACGCCCCGATCAGTTTTTACCTGTCGAAGGGATAATCGTTTATAAAAAGCCCGCAGTTAGCCTGGGTAACATCACAGAAAAGGAGGCTTTCAATTCTATGATTCCAAATTAATGATGCGCAGATCTGCCATTTCCGTTTTGAAGAGGGTTATCCCGTTCCTGCTATTTCTTACTGTTTCGTGTAAAGAAAAAAATGAAGACGCTCCCGGCTTATTCGAAGAACTGAATGCCTCGGAAACCGGCATCGACTTTGTCAATAAGGTTGAAGACCGGGAGGACATCAATATTTTCAATTACCGCAACTTCTACAACGGCGGTGGGGTATCGATAGGCGATATCAATAATGATGGCTTGCCGGATATCTATTTCACCGCCAATATGGGTGAAAACAAACTTTACCTGAATAAAGGCAATTGGAAATTTGAAGACATTACAGCCAAAGCCGGTGTCGCAGAACCTGATAAATGGAGCACCGGGGTGGTCATGGCCGACGTGAATGGAGACGACCTGCTCGATATTTATGTCTGCAATGCGGGTTATCAGAAATTTGTCAACAAACAGGGGAATTCGCTTTATATCAACAATGGCGACCTCACTTTCACAGAATCGGCCGCCAAGTATGGCCTGAATGAGACAGGCTACACGACCCATGCCGCGTTTCTGGATTACGATCTCGACGGCGACCTGGACGCCTACATCCTGAACAACAGTTTTATCCCGGTCAACACCCTCAACTACGCCAACGACCGCAAGTTGCGCGCCAAGGACTGGCCGGTAAAGGATTTTCTGAAAGGTGGCGGAGCGAAGCTACTGCGCAACGACCATGGTAAATTCGTGGACGTGAGCGAAGAGGCGGGTATCTACGGCAGTCTGATCGGTTTTGGGCTGGGCGTTACCGTGGGTGATATCAATGGTGACCTTTACCCGGATATCTACATCTGCAACGACTTCTACGAAAAGGATTACCTCTACATCAACCAGAAGGACGGCACTTTCTCGGAGGAGCTCGAAAAGCGTGTCAAACACACCAGCCTTGCATCCATGGGGGCAGATATGGCCGACATCAACAACGACGGCTACCCGGAGCTGTTCGTTACCGATATGCTCCCCCGCGATGAGTACCGGTACAAGACAACTACTTCATTTGAAAACCATTACCTGTTCAACCTGAAAAAGGAGAAAGGTTTTTACAACCAGTACATGCAGAACAGCCTGCAACTGAACAACCAGGACGGCACTTTCAGCGAAATCGCCAATTATTCGGGTGTAGCGGCGAGCGATTGGAGCTGGGGTGCTCTGCTTTTCGACGCGGACAACGATTCGAAAACCGATATCTATGTTTGCAACGGGATTTTCCACGATATCCTGGACCAGGATTTTATTGATTTTTTTGCCAACGAGGTGACGCAAAAAATGGTGATGTCAGGCGAAAAGGAAAATATGCAGAACATCATCGATCGCATGCCCTCGACGCCCATTGCCAACAACTTTTTCCATAATGAGGGAAATCTGCAGTTTAAAGAAAAAGCCAGGGAATTTGGGTTCGGAAAAGCTTCTTTTTCCAATGGCGCTGCTTATGCCGATCTGGACAATGACGGAGACCTGGATCTGGTCGTCAACAATGTCAATGAGCCATGTTTTGTATATAAAAACAAATCGGAAGCAGCAAAGCGAAAAAACCATTTCGTTCGGCTCAATCTGAAAGGAGAAGGCATGAATACCAGGGCCATTGGCTCAAAAGTAGCGGTTTACGCGGGAGGGCAGGTTTTCAGCAGGCAGGTGAATCCTTCTCGTGGCTTCCAGTCAAGTACCGAATATCCATTTACGATCGGTCTGGGGGAGATCAACCGCATTGACTCTATCCGGGTGCTGTGGCCCAACCGTAAGCTAAGCCGCCTGACGGACGTAAAACCCGACACAATGCTGACGTTCTCGATCGCCGATGCGAATGCCGACTTCATCCTGCCTGCCGACCAGACACGGCCGATGCTGAGCGCGGTTACCGGAACAGGGCTGGGAGCACATCAGGAAAACAAATATGAAGATTTTTATAGCGAAAGGAATATCCCCGTCATGCTCTCGCAGGAAGGGCCCAGGGCTGCGATCGGTGATGTAAATGGCGACGGAACCGACGATATCTACATCTGCGGAGGAAAGGAACAGGGAGGGCAGCTCTATTTTCAAAAAGGAGGGAAGTTCGTTAAATCAATGCAGAAGGCATTCACTGACCTCGCAGGTTTTGAAGACACCGCCGCGACGTTCTTCGATGCCGACGGCGACGGAGATCCCGATCTGGTAGTGGGCAGCGGCGGGAACGAAACGTTGGTAAGCAGTCCGGACCTACCTACCAGGCTCTATCTCAATGATGGAAAAGGGAATTTTACGATCAGTATCCGTGCATTGCCTCCCAATTCAATGAACACTGCGGTGATCGCACCCTGTGATTATGACGGGGATGGCGACCAGGATTTGTTTGTCGGCAGTCGCAGCGTGCCTCGGGAGTACGGATCGAGCCCGACGAGCTACTTATACGAAAATGACGGGAAGGGAATATTTAAGGAAGTAAGCAAAACGATAGCCCCTGAGCTGGGCAAAATCGGAATGGTACGGGACGCCAGCTGGTTAGATGTAGATGGTGACCGCGTAAAAGAGCTGGTAGTGGCAGGCGACTGGATGGCCCCTGCCGTTTTCAGGTTTACAGGAGGTAAATTTCAGAAAATGCAGTCCGGACTGGAAGCTTATGCCGGTTTTTGGGGCTGCCTGAAACCTGTGGATCTGGATGGAGACGGTGACGAGGACATTGTACTGGGCAATATCGGGGAGAATTTTTCGCTCAAAGCGTCCGCAGGTGCACCCCTCAAAATCTGGATCAATGACTTTAATAAAAACGGGACCATCGAGAAAGTAATCTCTAAAAGCGTCGACACAAAGGACGTACCGATCCTGCTGAAACGTGAAATCACCACGCAATTCCCTTTCTTAAAAAAGAAGAGCATCAAGCATTCCGAATATGCGACCAAGACTGTGCAGGACTTGTTTCCGGCCGAGCTGCTCGCAGGGGCGGTGGAAAAGTCGGTCAACTACCTGGAATCGGCCATAGCGGTCAACGATGGCAAGGGGCATTTCAAGGTCATCCCGCTTCCGTACATGGTGCAGTTCTCCTGTCTCAATGCCATTGAAACCGCGGATGTGAACCAGGATGGCCGACCTGACCTGGTTGTAGGCGGCAACTTCACGCATTTCATACCGCAGCTCGGAAGCCTGGACGCATGCCGCGGTAATGTCCTGATCAACAAAGGCAACATGCAGTTTGACGTGCTGCTCGCCAACCGCAGCGGGTTGGTAATGGATGGAGAAGTAAAGCAAATCAGTCCGATTGAAATCCAGGGAAGTCCTTATCTCATCGGGCTCATCAATAATGCAGTGCCCGCGCTGTACAAAATCAACAAACTGTAACCGTATTCAATGCAATTCAAAAGGCTGTTTCGCATTTGTATCATTGTGGTCCTGACGGGCATTTTTATGTCTTGTTCGAAGGAAAAAGACCGGCTGGATTACAGCTTTGAACTACTCACTTCAGAACGGACGGGAATTGATTTTTCAAATACGCTCAAACCGACCCGGGATTTCAATATCTTCTATTATATGTACTTCTATAATGGGGGTGGGGTAGGTGCCGGCGATCTCAATAACGACGGCCTGATCGACCTATGTTTTTCTGCTAACCAGGAGCCTAACCGCATTTACCTGAATAAAGGAAAGTTGCAATTCGAAGATGTTACTTCCCAGGCCAATTTTAAGGGGGAGAAGGGTTGGTCAAACGGTGTGTCAGTGGTCGACATTAACCAGGATGGCATGCTCGATATCTACATCAGCCAGGTCGGGAATTTTGAGAACATGAAGGGGCACAACCTGCTTTTTGTCTGTCGTGAGATCACGAAGGAAGGGATTCCCGTTTACGATGAGCGCTCGAAAGAGTATGGGCTCGACCTGGTGGTGTTTGGGACGCAGGCGCTATTCTTCGACTATGACCTGGATGGTGACCTCGACATGTTCCAGCTTAACCATTCCGTACACCAAAACGGGACATTCGGGCGACGCGACCTTTTTGCAAATACCTATCATCCGCTGGCGGGCGACAAGCTTTTCCGGAACAATGGAGGAAAGTTCGAAGAAGTCTCGCGTACGGCCGGTATTCACAGCTCTGCATTAGGGTACGGCCTGGGTTTGGGAGTGGGGGATGTCAATTTCGACGGCTATCCAGATATGTACATCGGCAACGATTTCCACGAGAACGACTACCTGTATATCAATCAGAAAAACGGAACATTCAGCGATCAGACGGATTCGTCTCTCATGCACACGAGCCAGTTTTCAATGGGCGTCGATATTGGTGACCTGAATAATGATATTTTCCCAGAAATCGTGTCGCTCGATATGCTGCCTTCCGATTATGAAATCCTGAAAAAGTCGGAAGGCGAGGATATGTACAGCATTTTCCGGTACAAGATCAGGCAAGGCTATAATTACCAGTTTGCCAGGAACAACCTGCAATACAACAATGGAAATGGTACTTTCAGCGAAATGGGCATGTACGCGGGCGTGCACGCTACGGACTGGTCATGGGCTGCGTTGTTTACCGACTTCGACAACGACGGCTTAAAGGACCTTTTCATTTCGAACGGTATTCCGAAGCGCATGAATGATACCGACTACATTCGGTTTGTGTCGGGAGATGTGGTCCAGGAAAAGATCAGGAACAAGAATTTCGATGAGAACGACCCGGGACTGGCGGACAAGCTGCCGGAGATCAAACTACCGAATAAGTTTTTTGCAAATAAGGGAGATTTGTCTTTCGCGGAACTCTCCGGTAATATCCGGAACGACCAGGTTTCGTATTCCAATGGGGCGGTGTATGCGGATCTGGACAACGACGGCGATCTCGATATGGTAACCAATAATATCAATGAAAAAGCATTTGTTTATGAAAATCTGAGCAATCAGAAGACTGTAAAAAATGATTACCTGCGGTTGTATCTCAAAGGCAAAAAGGGGAATCTGAATGCGATCGGCGCCAAATGCCTGGTTTTCAAGAAAGACAATGTGCTGAGCTATGAAAAATTCCCGGTGAGGGGTTTTCAGTCGAGTATGGAAGTACCTCTGCATATTGGTTTGGGCAAAAAAGCGGATGTGGACTCGGTGGTGGTCATCTGGCCCGACAATAGTTACCAGACACTGAAGGCCGCGGCATTGCATGATTCAATTTCGCTGACCTATCCCGAAAAGCTGCCGCTCTTCGACTATGCGCATTTTAAAGCAGCCCGGGCCGGCAGTTCGTATGCATTCGAGGACATTGCGGCCAGGCTAGGCATCGACGTAAAACACGAAGAAAATAACTTTATCGAGTTTGATCGTAACTCGCTGATCCCCTTCGAGGTAACTGCCGAAGGGCCTGCGCTGGCCATTGCGGATATCAACCACGACGGGCTCGATGATGTGTATGTCGGTTCTTCCAAAATGCTGAAAAGCCATTTGTTCTTGCAAAAGCCCGACGGGAAGTTCGCGGAATCCATTCAGTCGGCGTTGGTGCGCGACAGCACCTACGAGGAAGTAGACGCGGCCTGGGCCGATGTGAATCAAGACGGGCATGTGGATCTGCTGATTGCCACCGGGGGGAACGAATACAGCAATAATTCGCCCTACCAGATGCCGCGCATTTACCTCAATGACGGCAAAGGGAACCTGAGCGCAAGGGAAAATGCCCTTACTAACATCTTCATTACAGCGTCCTGCATTGTCCCGTTTGATTTCACAGGAGACGGCATTACGGATCTTTTTATCGGCGGACGGGCGGTGCCGCTGAACTATGGCGAAATTCCCCGGTCTTATTTGCTGAAAAACGATGGAACGGGCAGGTTTACGGATGTGACAGGGCAGTATAGCAAAGAGCTGGCATCCATTGGCTATGTCAAGAGTGGAAAACTGGCGGATATGGACCGTGATGGTGATCAGGACCTGGTGCTGGCGCTGGAATGGGGAGGCATTTGCCTGATGCAGAATGACGGCAGGACGTTTACCAAAAAGATGATCACCGACAAGAAGGGCTGGTGGAATTTTGCCATGCCATATGATTTGGATGGCGACGGCGACCTCGACATCCTGGCCGGGAATCTCGGGCTGAATAGCCGCCTGAAAGCCAATGAAGCGCAACCCGTGAAAATGTATATCAATGATTTTGATGGTAATGGCAGAAAGGAGCCGATTCTCACCTCCTATCTCAACGGGGTCGAGGCTCTTTTTCCAACAAAACAGGAAATGGAGAAGCAAATGCCTACGATCAGGAAAAAATATATCTATGCTGCGGAATTCGCCAAAGCCGGTCTGGGCGATCTCGTCGGGGACGAAAAATTGAAAAATGCGCAGGTACTTACAGCCGACTATTTTCAGAATGCAGTATTGGTCAATGACGGGAAGGGCAATTTCACTATGAATCCCCTGCCGTTCCACGCGCAATGGGCGCCATTTTACGATGCGCATATCATCGATGCCAACGGCGATAAGCTGCCCGATGTGCTGCTGATGGGCAACTTCTACGATTGTAATATCCAGATGGGGCGCTACGATAGCGACTATGGCACGGTACTGATCAATACAGGTCAATGCACTTTCAAAGTCGGGCAGCTGAACAACCTGCCGGTCAGGGGGCAGGTGAAGAAACTCCGCGAGATCCGACTGAAAAACGGAACGGCCATTGTTGCGGCCCGGAATGACGACAAGTTGGTGGCCATCAGCCGGAAAAAGTAGCTAAAAAGTGAAATGGTAGGCGATAGTGGCAATAGGTGCCGCGAAAATGTTGAGCTGATAGCTTTTCGTGACCTTGTTCTCTGTTTTGAAAAACACTGAATAAGCGTTTTTTCGGGCGTAGATATTGTAAACCGAGAACGTCCAATGTCCATTCCATCGCCGTTTTTTCATGCTGGGATTGTAAATGTTCCAGGCGAAATCGAGGCGATGGTAGTCGGGAATGCGCTTGTTGTTTCGCTGATCGTAAAACGGGTACACATTGTTCTGGTAGTTGATAAAGCCCAGCGGCTCGGTGTAAGGCCTGCCGGTGCTGTATGCGAATGTGAAGCCGAACGAGTTATGACTGTCGATCGTCAGGTCTAGTGATGCATTGAAATTGTGTGGCTTGTCGTAGTTGGCGGGATACCAGTCGCCGTGGTTTACCAGCTCGATCAATGCAGCTCCCTCACGGACGACGTTGAGCGAACGCGCAAAAGTATAGTTGGCCCAGCCTTTTACATTGCCCTTCTTTTTAGATAACATTAATTCCACGCCATAGGACCTGTTTTTCCCCTGGACGAGCTGCGTTTCCGGAAACCGTTGCAGCAGGAAATTCGCTCCTGGTTTGTAGTCCATCATGTTTTTGGAAAAACGATAATACCCCTCCATCGAAAAGTCGAAAATGTCTTCCTTGAAAGATTGATAATAGCCAACGGTAAACAAATTACTGATCTGCGGCTTGATATGCTTGTCGCTCGTTTTCCAGCGCGAGGTAGGGATCGGCGTTGCCGTGTTGGACACGACCTGAATGTACTGTCGCATCAGATTGTAGCCGAATTTTAACGAAACGTGCTCCGCCAGCGCATAACGTATGCCCACACGGGGCTCAAAACCGCCATAGGATCCTGCAATCGCTCCCTTATCATACACCGTCGAGTCGGTCACGGAAAAATCATCTCTGGGCTGGCCGGGCTGATAATGCCGCACAACCGACGGCCCGATGGTCATAAACAGCGAATAGCGAAGCCCTGCAGACAATGCCAGCTTTTCGGACAAACTGATTTCGTCGTCGGCATACAAGGCAAGTTCCAACGCACGCTCGGAGGGTGTCCGGATGTAGTTCACCTGACTGCTCTGGCCGGGCAGTAATGTTCCGGGACTGATGCGGTATTGGGTGGCGATGATCCCCGTTTCGAATTTATGACGCGTATGCTGGTAGTTGATGTTGGATTTGAACTGCCGTTGCTCCACCGCCGATTCGAGCCTCACGATATTACCGCTTTCCTGCTCCCGGGTGCCGATGTCAGGTCTGTATCTGGCAAAAACTAAGGAAGTCTGGACATTCAGCCGGGGTGAGAGCACATGCAGCCAACGCAGCATGGAGTTGGTGGTGACGTGCTTATAGTAAGTATCCGTGCCGATGACATTAGGCAGGTTGGTCAGGAGATCTGTTTTGAAATAGTCATTACTATAATAACCCATCCAGGTGAGCGTGTTTCTGTTATTGATTTTCCAGAAGGATTTAGCTGAAAGTTCGCCAAACCGGGCACTGATATTTTCCAGCCTTTTGTCGAGTTTAGGAAGAATGAAATCATTGAATGCACCCCTCCCGGCTACATAAATGCCTAATTTGCCTTTCACCACGGGTACATCCGCCATCAGGCTGTTGGATACCAGACTGATCCCTCCCGCCAGTTTCAGTTTTTCAAGATTGGGGTTTTTGGTCGAGATGTCCAGTACTGAGGCTACCCTACCGCCAAAGCGGGCCGGTACATTGCCCTTGTACAGGTCCAGATTGCTCACGGTGTTGGGAGGGATCACGGAAAAGAGCCCGAACATATGGGTAGGATTGAAAATGGGCGTATCGTCGAGCAGAATGAGCGTCTGGTCAGTGGTACCGCCGCGAATGTTGACACCATTGGATGCTTCGCCGACGCTCGAAACGCCCGGCAGCATCTGAAGGCTCCGGAGAATATCGAGTTCCCCAAATGCGGAAGGCAGTTTTTCAAGTGTTTTGATATTGATCTGCAATGACCCGAGGACAGGCTGCCGGACTGTCTGATCAAAACCCTTGCTGGTAATGAGCACCTCTTCCAGTTGGTTGGAGGTCGGTGAAAGCAGCACATCGAAATGCGCCTTTTCGGTCCCGGCCTTGATGAACGCCCGAAAAGTCTCATAACCCACATGCCGGATCACCAGCACATGATCACCTGCGGGCAGATCAACGGAAAAGCTGCCTTTTTCATTAACCCGTACCGCGGACCAGTTACGCCGGTAATCGATCACCACCGAAGCCTCTTTCAAAGGCAGCGAAGTAACCGAATCACGCACCAGCCCCGTCACGACAACCTGCGCAAACCCGCCATAACCGGCCACAAAAAACAGCACAAACAGATAAACCCGCATAACCCAAAGTCATTCACCCATTTACTAATTCCCCGTTCCACGGCGGCTCATCGCTCCGGCGACCCATTCACTCATTCACTCATTTACTCATTCACTCATTCCCCGTTCCACGGCGGCTCATTCAATCATTCATTCATTCATTCACTCCACCCACCTCCACCCCCCCGGCAGAAACGGTGTTCTTGACCGGCTTTTCTTGCATATTGCCAGCGGGATGTACGGGCGTTCCGGAGAACGTTCTTCCAAAACCTGGTCCCGGTTGTGTATTGTTTTAAAAAGCTGGTTGAGTACAGCTTCATTGCGGATGTTCTTTCGCCAGAGCATCGTACGGTATTCTGCCGTCGCGGAAGCGGTGAAGTATCCGATCACCAGCTCATTTTTATCATTTGTGTTCACGACGTTGCCCTGAATGGGAGCAGGAGGCGTATCGGCCAGTGTGCCTGAGTTGACAGCCTGATCCTGGATCAGTTTCAGAAACCGGTATGCGCCCGGAGTCAAAGAGTTTTGTTGCAGGCTGACGAGGCAGGGGTTGGATTGCAGCAGCGGAATCTGTGCCACGAGCTTGTCTTTCTGGCTCTGGCCGTTCGTGTACACATCGGAGTAAATGTTGATGCCATTGCTGTAAAAGATATCCCAGCACAGATCCTCACAAGAGTAATCAAAAACGCTGTTGAAAGGCATCGTGAGATCCTTGAAGCAGTCACCGTCGACGCCATTTTCGGTGTCGAAAAGGTAATATTTCCCCTGGTTGCAGGTGGCACAGGTTTTCTGCACTTCCCAAAGCGTCCATTGCCAGCGGTAGAAATTCTGCTCACCTGCGGGATCGTCGAAATCCAGATATATGTCGTTGCTGGGCGTAAAATCGCCGTAGTATTCAGAAAGCTTTGGTATGCCCTTGGGATTAAAAACGTCATATGCCCGTGTTACCGGCGGGACCGGCAACATCTTTTCGACTCCCGACTCGTAGCTTTTGCCATCCTCGGTAATGAATTGCAGCTGATAGGAATCACCGGTTTTGCCGCGGAACGCCGGCGGAAGCTCGTAGATGCCGGATTCACTTTCCGTGAGCATTACCTGGACGGAGCCATTGACGATCAGTTTTGCTTTGGCGCCGGACAGGGGCAGAGTGGAAAGGCCTTTGGTCCAGATGGTTTGTGTGAATTCTGAGCTCTCACTTTTTGCGTCCGGATTGGTTTTGGATAGGGATATAAACTGAGGAACGTCCATATTGGTAATCACCCCATCGACCACGATGTACTCCTTTGTTGTCCCAAAGTCCACACTGAATGGCTCGACACACGCATTTGCGCAGGTTAAGAGAATCAGCAGCGCCGCCAATATCCGTTTTGTTACCATCTATTCGACTAAAATTTTCCTGGAATAAAATTTCCCTTCCGCATTTCCGAGTCTCAGAATGCAAAGCCCATGGAGCTGATGCACATCTATTTCCGCGCGGACCGTCTGTCCTTTGGCATATTTTCCCAGCTGCTTTTGTAAGAGAATGGCTCCGGACGCATTACATATTTCAAGCGTATAATCGCCGGTTTCAGGAGTTGTATAATGAACTGCCAATGTTTTTCCAGCTGGCAGCGGATTAGGGAAAACCAGTATGCTATTCTTATTCTCCCGAGGCTCTGTGCCGGTAACTACGGTCAATCCGTCCCGCACGATTGAAAGATTAAGGGGGTTTTGACATTGCCAGTTCGTGCGGATCATCAATTGCCGGTTGGCAAGGTCATAATACGCCATTTCAGACTGAAACTCGCTGCGCAGGTATACCACCGGCAGCGGATGCCCGCCGAGTGTGACCGAAAGTGGCGGGGATGTTACATTTTCGATTTCAAAAAGCATGACCCGTTGCGCCAACGCCTGACTGTGGCTTTGCTTTCGCATCAGACTGATCTGAATGTTACTTTCTGAAACGTTTCCCGACAGATCGATGAGTTCGAATTTGCCATTTTCCAGCGTCGCGGGGTCGGTGCCGTCGTCGTGGAAGAATGTGAAAGCGGACGAAGGAGCGGAAACATCCTGAAAAAACTTCACGGTGAGGCTGTCGGAACGGTACCCTTCCGTAGATCTCATACTGCCGGAAGTAGCCATCGGGACGAATGCGCCCGCTCTCGCATACACGGGAATGTGATCGACCGTTAGATGGGGATATGCGGCTTGTGCATTCTGTATTGAATTGGTCCAGAAATCGAACCATTTGCCTTCCGGCAGCACCACTTTCCGCGAAGGCATGCCGTGTAGCAGCACCGGCGCGACCAGCAGGTTTTCGCCAAAGAAATACTGGTCGGCGACATTCCCCAATGCCTTGTCTGGTTCGAAATAGTCCAGAGGCATACATATCGGTCGACCCGACACCGTGTTTCGCCATGCGAGCGAATAGAGGTAAGGCAGTAGCTGATACCGGATTTGCATGTATTTTTTCACCACCGAGTAAAACGGCTCGTTCAGATTGAACGGCTCGACGTTGGATCGTCCTCCATCGACGCGGAGCATCGGGCTGAACGTCGCCATTTGCAGCCACCTCAAATCCAGTTCCTCATCCTTCTCCGGCTTGTCCGACATCGTGACAAACCCGCCGGCGGCGGAATGCATATAAGCAAGTCCTGACATTCCGGACTGAACCATAATCGGTATCTGGGTTTTTAGTCCGGCCCAATAGCGGGCCACAGCGCCACTCCACGGCAGCGCGCCAAAACGCTGGGCGCCGGTCCAACCGGAACGGGTAAGGTGAAAAAGCCGTTTGCCGGGATAATTTTGGCGGTAGAGGTCATGCAGGGCCTGCGACCAGAGCAGCGGATACAGGTTATGCATCTGAAAGGCATTGCCGGTGGCAAAGGACGCCTCCCGGAAATCATACTCGGGCTCGTTCTGGTCCGACGACCAGCCTTCAATGCCCTCATCGATCCGTTTTTTGTATCGGCTTCCCAGCCAGCTCCGCGTAGCAGGGTTGAAAATATCCAGCAAAGCAGCCTCGCCGCCGGGGATGTCCTGAACGAAGGTATTGCGTCCGCCGGTTTGGGTGGCGAAGAGCGACAATGACTCCGCATTGCGGTACTGCGGTGTTTGAGTGGTCACATAAGGGTCGTTGGAAAGGATTGTTCTGACGCCCTTTTCACGTAAACGCCTGACCATGTCGACCGCCTGAGGCCATTTACCCTGATCCCATTCAAAACTGCCGCGATTACCCTGGCCACCATACCAATGCGGATCGAGGGCGAGTGCATCGACCGGAAATCCCTGATCCAGCATTTTGGAAATTGCGATCGTAGCATCGCTTTCATTCTCATATCCTGCTTTGGACTGAATATAGCCCAATGCCCAACGGGGCGGAAGCGGCTGGTGGCCGGTGAGCAGGGTGTATTTTTCGAGGATTTCGTCGTTGTTGTCGCCGTCGATGAGGTAGTAGGTCCACGATCCCGTGCTGGCTGCCTCAACCGTCAGGCGCGTGGAGTCGACTGCGCCCACATACATACGAATGGAACCCGGACGATTGCTGTCGAACAGGACGCCGTACCGGTGAGATGATATGATAAACGGCACATTGAAGCTTTGAGACAGCCCGGTGAGCTGATCGTAGTAGGCCAGTTCGGCGGTGTTGTAAAAGTCGAATGCCTTCCTGTTCAGGTCGGGACCGAAAGGGCGTGCACCCGCACCGTGGAATACATCTTTCGGATCGATGTCAAATGCAAAGCGGATAGAGTCGCGAGTGGCAGTTATGCCGCCGTTTTCCCGGATCTTGATTTCCGTGCCGGAACGCAGCGCTACCCGTAGCGGCTTTTTGGTTATTTCGAGAGCCGATTTGTTGACACGGATTGAAAGCGAACCGGCGGTCTCCGTGACCGGCGGCAGCGTTGTGAATGGGTTGGGTACAATCGTGTAAGAACTATCGGCGGAGGCACTAGTGCCGGCTGGAACTGTCTGAATTTTAAAAATGCCTTCTGCTGGCACCTGTACCGTCAATGTGCCTTTCGTCCCCAGAATGATCAGGCTCGTGGACGTTTGTTTGAAGCTCAGAAAATCACCAGCCCCTTGTCCACGGGAATCCGGACGTGCCAGAAGGAATAGTAATGCAATGAAGTACTTGTTTACCATAGGCTTAAAACGGGAAGGAGCCCATGGCCCCTCTTCCTAAATTTAAGCAAACTAAACCGAATTGACTTGTTATTGTCCTGTAATTTATGCGTTAAGGTTAAAGTTTGACGGTCAGTGACCCGGTGATGGTGAACATCCTGGTGTATTGGTCGTATGCGTTTTGAAAGCGATGGTGCAGTTGACCCCAGGCTTCGTCGGGCATTGGGATGCTATTTTCCGTCTTGTCGGAGAAACGCGGGATAATCAGTTTCGGAAAAAGGCCGTGGATATACTTTCCCGCTAATTGAAATGTCAGCCGGTCGCCCGCATTGTATTGAAACCCTAAACCTGTATTGATCGCAATCATGGCAATCGGTCGTTGCAACTCCGAATATCTTGTCATATACCGATAGGGGTCTTGCTTAGCTTCCTGGTAGCCGACGGCAATACCCGTCTCATTAGAGGTCATTAGCACGACGCTCGGACCAGCAAAAATGCATGGTCTCAGTTTGCTTTTCTCTTCTCTTAGCAATGTGTAGGAAGCTGCCAGGTCAAAATGTATGGTTTTGTAAGAATATCCGGTGAATTTTATATCCTCGGCATACTTTTCTGAATTCAGAACAGAATTGGGATGCAAACTTTTAGTGGTACCCATGTTATCGACATCCAGCTTTGTATTTGAAGCCTGGTTGAAATAGGCATCAAGATGAATACTGACTCTTTTGAACAATGCCACATCCACAGTGGCTCCAATGGGAATCGATGTGCTGGAGTAAAACTCTGATTTCTTATAAATGGAAACTCCTGTCAGATTCTCCCAATATAGGTCATAGGCTATCCTATTATATCCAAATCCGATATAAGGGCCCAAACTCACCGTCTTTTTGAACTTGCGTACCGATTGCTGGTAAACAATTTCGGGTGAATGATTAACCTGGTTCGCGTAAGATGTTAGTTTTTTTAAATAGGAGGCAGAGTAATCAGGTGAAATGTTAGACTTGGCATAGTATTCATCGGTAAGTTGACTTCCGAAAATCAAAGGTAAGGCACGCTTGAAGTGAGCCTGGGAAATAACAAGCAGCGAGTCATTTTTGCTGACGTAAAATAATTTTTCCTTTTCACTATAAAGTAAACTAAATTTTCCTTCGCTTAGGAGCAGCAACAGCTGGGTCTCAGACCTAACATTTTGGCTTACGTAAACTGCGCCATTTTCAAAACCAATCCTTCGTATTTCATGAAATGCAAAAGCGGGATTGGACCTCCCGTTCCTTATAGTTATTTTTTCCTTTTTGTAGTTGATTAAAATGTTCCCTAAAACGGGTTCGGGATTTTGATTAAGAAACACGGAGTCTGTCTGACAGAAGGCATTTATTGACAGGAAGACGGATAGACAGGAGATTAAAATTCTGGTCATAAAAAGGATTTAGTATTCAAATGTATCAAAGTATACTTAAATACTAAATCTTCTTAATTTATTACAAACTCTCAGTCCTGCCGCCATCCACAGCCAAACTTACCCCGCTGATACTTCCCGCGGCAGGGCTGCACAGAAATGCGACGGCGGCAGCTACTTCCTTGGCCTGGCTGAACCTCCGGATCGGAATGGTGGCTTGCAAATCGGCGGCGGTTTCTTCCTTTGATTTTCCGGAGGACTTGCTTCGCATTTCGAGGACAGCATCGAGGCGGGCGGTCTCGGTATAGCCGGGCAGGACATTATTGGCGGTAATCCCGAACTGGCCTAGTTCGAGCGAAAGGGTTTTGGACCAACTCGCCACCGCACCGCGGATGGTATTCGAAACACCCAGGCCGACAATCGGCTGCTTCACGGACGTGCTGATGATGTTGACAATGCGCCCGAAGCCGGCCTGCTTCATAAATGGTACTACGGCTTGCGCCAGGAACTGGTTGTTGATAACGTGCATCCGGAAAGTGTTCAGGAATTGCTCGGTATCGGCTTCGATGATCGGGCCGCCCGCGGGGCCGCCGGTGTTATTGACCAGAATATGAACCTCGGGACAAAGACGGAGGTAGTTTTCGATGGCCGCTTTCAGGTTGCCGTGATCGGCGAAATCCGCGACAACGTATCGGTGCAATTGCCCCATGGAATTGTCGAGTTCTTCAACGGCTTCACGCAATTTATCTTCATTTCTGGCCACCAATGTCACGTTTGCACCCATGAGCGCCAGTTCTACGGCGGATGCCAGTCCGATTCCTTGTGTGCTTCCGCATACCAATGCAGTTTTTCCGGTGAGGTCGAGGTTCATGATTTACCTGGTTTCAGATGGATAACGTTTTGTTTTTCGCCTGCTTCGATTCAGACTTCGTACTTTTTTCGGCTATCTTTGCGGTTTATTTTTCAACATGGGATGCGCCGAAAAGCTGAAAGTAAGCAAAATCCCGCATTTGTAATCTTAGAGCAAACGTTGCACAATGTCTAAAAAAATCCAATCCGCGCTTATTTCTGTTTATTACAAAGACGGACTTGAGCCTTTGGTCCGCCTCTTGCACAATAATGATGTCAAGCTTTACTCAACCGGAGGAACGCAGACTTTCATTGAAAACCTGGGTGTTCCTGTAACTGCTGCCGAGGAGCTTACCGGCTATCCTTCCATTTTCGGAGGGCGTGTAAAAACATTGCACCCTGCGATCATGGGCGGCATTCTGTATCGTCGGGACGACGAAGGAGATGTGGCGCAGGCGCAGCAGTACAATATCCCTGCGATCGATATGGTAGTGGTGGACCTTTATCCTTTCGAGGAAACCGTAGCGTCCGGCGCGAGCGAGGAAGATATTATTGAGAAAATAGACATTGGCGGCATTTCACTGATCCGCGCAACTGCCAAGAATTTTAAAGATACCCTGATAGTCTCCTCGCGCAGCCAGTATGCGGAGGTGGTGGAACTGTTGAATGCAAAAGCTGGTGCCACCGATATCGAGGACCGTCGTTATTATGCTGGTCAGGCATTCGGGGTTTCTTCGCATTACGATGGTGCGATCAATCGCTTTTTTACCGCAGGGAAAGAGAAATCGGACAAGGATTTGTTTGAATTTACCGGCCTTGCATCGCAAACATTGCGTTACGGCGAAAATCCCCATCAGAATGCCACCTATTATGGCGACCTGGAAGGTATTTTTGATAAACTGCACGGAAAAGAGCTTTCATACAACAATCTCGTGGACGTAGACGCTTGTGTGAGCCTGATCGACGAATTTGCGGATGCGGAGCCTACTTTCGCAATTATCAAACATACCAATGCCTGCGGGATCGCGACCGCCGGTACCGCGAAACAAGCCTATGACAATGCGCTGGCCTGTGACCCTGTGTCGGCTTTCGGCGGTGTGGTGATCACGAATACAACAGTGGATCTGGCAACAGCTGAGGAGTTGAACAAATTGTTCATGGAGATCCTGATTGCGCCCGCTTATGACGATGAGGCTTTGCAGTTGTTGAAATCCAAAAAGAATCGTATCCTGCTGAAACGCAACACGGTGGACCTGCCGCAGGTGATGTTCAAGACGATCCTGAATGGGGTGTTGGTACAGGATAAGGACCTGTCGACGGAAGTAGCGGCCCAGTTTACGACTGTAACTGAGAAAGCGCCTACCGCGAATGAGCTGACTGCGCTGGAATTTGCATTGAAAGTCTGCAAGCATACCAAATCCAATACGATCGTGCTGGCAAAAGAAAACCAATTGCTGGCAAGCGGAACCGGACAAACCTCGCGTGTGGACGCGTTGCGTCAGGCAATTGAGAAGGCAAAAGCATTCGGCTTCGACCTGAATGGGGCGGTAATGGCGTCCGACGCATTCTTCCCGTTTGCGGATTGCGTCGAGATCGCACATCTTGCGGGAGTGACCGCTGTAGTTCAGCCTGGCGGCTCGATCCGTGATAAGGATTCGGTTGACTATTGTAATGCGAATGGCGTTGCAATGGTAACTACCGGTGTTCGCCACTTTAAGCATTGATCTTAGTTGCCGCGAAGGCGCCGCAGCGGCGGATTGCGAATCAGTACGAATATGTGTGTTGATTGACGGTCCGTCGTGGCGGTGCTCTTCGCGGCAAAAAATAAACTCCCTTGAAAATCCGCCCCATCCGGAAAGTGGTCCAATTCTTTCTGACCGGATTATTGATCCTGTTGGGCAGCCTCTTTTTTCTCTATCCCCAGGTATTTTACTGCGAGCTGATCGCTTTTTCCGGTTTTCGATCAGACAATGGGAAGGTTTATTTCAGTCCGGATATTTCAAAAAGCAAATACAATAAGCTGAAAAGCGTGGTCGCGCTGGCGGAGGCCCGCGTCGATACCTTTTATTCAGGGCGAAAGTCAACTCCGAAAATCATAATTTGCCACACTCCACAGCAATACAAAAAGTATTGCAGCAGTACTGAGGGCGCAGGGTGCAGCATCGGCACGCCCTGGGGCAGCTCGTTTGTGATTTTGAATGCACAGGGAATGAATGTGGATGTGATCGCGCATGAAATGAGTCATGTAGAACTGCTTGCGAGACTGGGCTGGTGGAAAACGACGACCGATATTCCGCAATGGTTTAATGAAGGGCTCGCATTGATGCTCGACCGACGGTTTGTGACCGAAACACTGCCCGCCGAACGCTACCGCGCGTACAGGTACGAGTGGCGTTACTACACACGCAACGGGCGCGAACTACTGCTGCTGGACGACATCTCGACCATTACTGAATTTTTTAAAGGCGATCAGAAGCATGTCATGACGGCCTATATGACGGCCGGAATGGAGATTTCTTATTGGGTGGCAAGGCGAGGAAGTGCTGGTTTACAGCGATTTATAGCCGATATGAATGCAGGGGCTTCGTTTAGTGAGGCATACGGGCCGCACGCACCCCACCATTTTAAAGATTCGAAGAAAATATCAGAGTAAAGCTTTACGAATATCCGCTTGTAGCTATATTTATGGGCTCCTTTTGAAAACAGGGATAAAAATTGCCGTACCCTTTCTGATTTTGTACTATTTTCGGAAAATAATGCACGTTTCGATCTAAACTGATCCATCTCATTCATTCATCTATTTTATTATTTGAAATGCAACAATTACAGACCCTGGATTATGTCGTATTCTTCTTCTATTTCATTTTAGTCTCCGGCTATGGTTATTGGATTTATCAGCGGAAAAAATCAAATGTTGAATCTACAAAAGACTTCTTCCTGGCCGAAGGCTCACTGACCTGGTGGGCGATCGGTGCCTCACTGATCGCGTCGAACATATCTGCGGAACAGTTTATCGGGATGTCAGGAAACGGGTTTTCAATGGGTTTGGGTATCTCCACCTACGAGTGGATGGCGGCGGCGACACTGGTAATAGTAGCCGTCTTTTTTATGCCTATTTACCTCAAAAATAAAATTTACACGATGCCTCAGTTTCTGAGTCAGCGCTACAACCAGTCGGTGAGTCTGATCATGGCGGTCTTCTGGCTCGCGTTGTACATACTTGTCAACCTGACTTCCATCCTCTACCTGGGTGCACTGGCCGTATCGGGTATCTCCGGGCTCAATTTTCAGTTTTGTATGATAGCCCTGGCAACTTTCGCCATCATCATTACGGTTGGTGGTATGAAGGTGATTGGTTATACAGACGTGATCCAGGTGTTTTTCCTCGTGATCGGAGGGTTAGCAACGACTTATCTGGCGATCAACCTGGTTTCTGACAATGCGGGTGTGGACGGGATTATGAACGGGATCAAAGCAATGCGCGAAAATCACGATGATCACTTCCATATGATCTTCCCTAAGGCGAGTCCGTTTTACATGCAGCTGCCCGGGTTAACAGTTCTCCTTGGCGGTATGTGGATCGTGAACCTGAACTATTGGGGTTGTAATCAGTATATAACCCAACGTGCCCTCGGGGCGGATCTGAAAACTGCGCGTAATGGTATCCTTTTCGCTGCATTTTTGAAATTGTTGATGCCGGTGATCGTCGTGTTGCCCGGTATCGCAGCTTATGCATTGTACAGCAAAGGAATGTTCCAGGCTGAAATGCTGGGCGAGGATGGGGTTATCAACGCCGATAAG
This sequence comes from uncultured Dyadobacter sp., assembly GCF_946482605.1. Next base: position 26,597 of record NZ_CAMLSE010000032.1, read on the forward strand.
GCCTATCCCGTACTGCTCAACCTGCTGCCAACCGGTTTGAAGGGCCTCTCATTTGCCGCATTGACAGCCGCCGTAGTTGCGTCGCTCGCGGGTAAAGCGAATAGTATCTCTACGATTTTTACATTGGATATTTTCAAAAACTACATCGGTAAAGATGCGGACGAAAAGACGCTCGTGCGCATTGGGCGTGCCGTGGTGGTTATCTCGATGATCATCGCGATCGTTGTTTCGCCTTATATGGGTATCGATAAAAAAGGAGGTTTTCAATTTATCCAGGAAATGACCGGCCTGTTGTCGCCGGGTATCTTTGCCTCGTTCATTATGGGTTTCTTCTGGAAACGTACCAATTCCGCGGGTGCCTTGTTCGCCATTGTGGGGGGCTTCCTGATCGCCCTCGCAATGCACAACAACTACTTCCCGTTTGCAGATTGGTCTCAGGTACCTTTCCTCGATCGTATGGGCCTCGTGTTCGTGATTTGTGTCGTTGTAATGGTTATTCTTGGATTGATCATGCCGGATGAAAAGAAAGGACTGGCTATCGACGCGTCGATGTTTATGCCGCACCGGACGTTTGTGATCGGGGCTGTTGTCGTGATTGCCATCATTTCATATCTGTACGGGCATTTCTGGTAAGAAAAGAAATGCCTTTTCATACAAAAGCGGCCCGGAACAATATTCCGGGCCGCTTTTGTATGAAAAAGGTAACTTATACCGCTTCTTCAATAATGGTAATTTTCTGGATTTTGTCACCCTGACGGATCAGGTCTACCGTATCCACGCCTTCAACCACACGTCCGAAGCAGGTATGGTTCCTGTCCAGATGCGCAGTGTTGTTGCGGCTGTGGCAGATGAAGAATTGTGAACCACCCGTATTGCGTCCTGCATGGGCCATCGAAAGCACACCGCGGTCGTGGTACTGGTTGCCGCCGGTCAGTTCGCAGTCGATTTTGTAACCTGGTCCCCCGCGACCGGTACCGGTAGGATCACCTCCCTGCACCATGAAATCAGGGATCACTCGGTGGAAGATAAGGCCATCGTAAAAGCCTTTTTTAGAGAGGTCAACAAAGTTTTTCACTGTACCGGGTGCATCCTCATCGTAAAATTCGATGAGCATGGTACCCTTATCGGTGATCATTTCCGCTTTTGTCATGTGAGTAAAAGAGTATTTTGAATAAAAAGGCACGTTGTCCGAAAGGCGGTTGGCCCTATGCGATAACAACACAAAGAAAAGGATAATGTATCCTTTTCTTCTCATGAACGTTCAAAATAAAATGGCGGGAATTACGAACCTGCGTCTGCTTTGGCGAGGGCTGCCGCTTTTTTCTGCTCGGTTTTGAAAGCCGACAGGCGGTCAACGACTTCACCGCTTCCCCATTCGCGGCTCCTTTCCGGATTGGAGAACCATTCTTTTACAGCAAGCACTTTGTAGAGATACCTGGCGGTTTCGGAGTTCAGCCGGAGTTTGAAATAATTGTCTTTATTCTGTGAATCCATCCTGTTCTGGATGTGCGTCGGGCCTGCGTTGTATGCAGCGGCAACCAATGTCCAGGAACCCAGCTGGCGGTATAAGTCGCGCAGGTACTTGCCTGCGGCGTGGGTCGATTTGACCAAATGTTTGCGGTCGTCCCTGGTCTCATTTACAACCAGCCCGAGAGATTTTGCGGTGGAAGGCATCAGTTGCCAGTATCCGCCTGCGCCGCGGTGTGAGGTGACGTCGTCACTCATGGCGCTCTCTATCAATGGAATATATTTAAAATCGGCTGGTACTCCGTACTTTTTAAGAATGGGTTCAATGATCCGCATTCTCTTTTTGGTCTTGGTCATCAGCTTACGAAAAGTGGGATTGTCGTAATTTCTGATCATGTTTTGATATCGCTCGGCGATTCGAAGCTCTGATAATGGGATAGCCTCGCCACAGAAGTCAATAGCAAGAAGATCTGAATTAATAATGTTGGTTTCTTTCAGTTCCTTCTTTTCCACCTCCACCTCGCTCACCGGGGATTTCCCAAATATTGCGATTGAGAAGGCCATAAAGATAAGTCTAATCATGCATGTTGTATTTCGTGAAACATCAATTTAGGCATCTAGCCAGGGTGCAAAGATAACGGTATTGAATAAATAATATTTCAAAATTGATTAAAAAACTGATTAATAGGCAATTAGTAAAAGTAATTCTAGGACAAAAGAAAGAGCGTAGGATTTGGTGTATGAAACGTATAGGGAGCAGAAATCTCTGTTTAAGCGCAGGAAACAAAAATTATAGTTGGTAAAATCCGCTTTGTACAAATTGGAAATTTTCAGTGATGATATGACTTTATTGAGAAAGATAAATTATTGATTTGAATTTTATGTTGATATTCAGATGGTTACAAAGTTGTGTGGCCGTAATGTGTAGTATTATTTGGGTTTAAGTAACCGATTTTCTGCATTTCCCCTAAAAAGTGAGTCCGTTTGCTGCATTGAATGTATTAACTTGCATTTTGGATATCTTTTCGAAATATGGTCACTGTCAACGAGGCGAAAGAAAGAATTATTGCAAATGCATCCCCATTGCCGGGGACCCGGTGCGGTCTTGAGGCTGCGTTGGGAAGCATATTGGCCGAGGACGTGATCGCACCGATCTCGCTACCGCCTTTCCGGCAATCGTCCATGGATGGTTACGCGATTTTGAGCGCGGATATATGCGAAAAGGACGTGGTGCTGAGGGTTACTGGGGAGTCGAGGGCGGGGCAGTCCGAACTGCCCGGGCTGCTGTCCGGAGAAGCCATCAGGATTTTTACCGGCGCACCGCTACCCGATGATGCGACTGCGGTAGTCATGCAGGAGAATACGTCCCGGGAAGGCGATGTATTGACTGTCCACGAATTTCCGGTTTCGGAGGGGAAAAATATCAGGCGTGTGGGCCAGCAGATCCGTGAAGGGGCTGTCGCATTACCTGCGGGGACACTCGTGTCGCCAGGAGCAATCGGTTTCCTGAAAGGGATGAATGTCAATGAGGTGACAATACGGACGAAACCCACGATCGGGTTATTGGTGACGGGCGATGAGTTGCTGCGGGCCGGCGACGAGTTGGTACCTGGTAAAATATATGAATCCAATTCCGCTATGCTTGCGGGTGCGCTACGCCGTGAGGGCATTCAGGATGTGGAGATCGGTTATAGCTCGGATGATCTTGCAAATACGGTCCAGGCACTTGATAACCTGTTGAAAAACCACGACGTTGTACTGGCGTCCGGCGGAATTTCCGTAGGCGATTATGACTTTGTCGGGGCCGCTCTGGAAGCGCTGGGTGCCGAAACCATATTTTACAAGGTAAGACAAAAGCCAGGTAAGCCTTTGTTGTTTGGAAAAAAAGAAGGAAAGCTCATTTTTGCCTTGCCCGGCAACCCGGCTTCATCACTGGTTTGCTATTACGAGTATGTGTTGCCTGCATTGCGCAGGATGACGGGATGGAGTGATCCTTTTGTAAAATCCCGTCGGATGCCGATCCGGGGTGCATATGCATTTGACGGCGAACGGGACGAATTCCTGAAAGCAAAAATAGAGGGGGATGAGGTAGTGCCCCTGGATGGGCAGGAGTCTTTCGTGATAGGGTCATTTGCGGTGGCAGACGCATTGATTTATCTTCCAGTCGAACGCAGCAGGGTACAGGCGGGCGACGTCGTGGAAGTTCACATACTCCCGGTCTGAACCTGCGGGAGGCAAATGGGGTTAACATAGCATATCAGGCCAAATTGCAACCAATGAGCTTTCATGTTAAATATTTCGGAATGCTGGCGGAAATCGCGGGAGTGTCGGAAGAAGTATGGATGGCCGATCAGGCTTTGACGGTGGGTCATTTCCGGTCCCGGGTTGTGGAAAAGTATCCGGCTATGGGAGATAAGAAATTCAAGATCGCCGTAAACCAGAAGATCTCGGAGGATTTTGTGCCCATTGAAATGCCTGCCGAAATCGCATTACTGCCGCCATTTGCAGGAGGATAGCAATACATTAAGAGAATTATACGTGAAAAAGGTATTTGTACAAGGGCCGATCAGTCCTGATTTTGTTTCGAAGTCCATTGCGAGCCATCAGTCCAAAACGGGTATTGGAGCGCATGCTATTTTTCTGGGCCAGATCCGCGCCGACGTTAAGGAAAGCGGTGCCGTGACGGGTATCGAGTATACCGCCTACGAGGAAATGGCAGAAGAGGCGTTCCATGTGATCCGTGAGGCTGCATTCGCGAAATTTGAGCTGACCTGCATGCACATTTACCACAGCCTGGGCCTGGTCCCGACGGGTGAAATCAGTCTGTTTGTATTCGTGTCATCTCCGCACCGCAGAGCTGCATTTGAAGCATCAGAATATATTGTTGAGGAAATAAAAGCAAACGTACCCATCTTCGGCAAAGAACTAACAGGAGATGCCGGTCATGTTTGGAAGGAGAATAGGTAGGAAGGTGAATGACTGAGTTTTGAATGAGTGAATAAGTGAATGAGTGAATGAATAGGTCAGATCCTGACTTAAAATTGTTTTGACTTATGACGATCAATGGCTCACTCACCTTCAGACGAATTCAATCATTCCCAGTTCCACTACGACTCATGCATTGATCCATTCACTCATTCAAAATTCACTCATTCACTCATTCAAAATTGTAAATGGTTGACATTACGCATAAAACAAACACACTCCGGATTGCCACCGCGCAGGCTGTGGTTCAGGTAAGCAAGCAGGAGACTGTGGATGCGATCCTGAACCGGGCGGTGCCGAAAGGGGATGTGTTCGAAATGGCAAAGGCTGCCGGCTTTCTGGCGGTTAAGAAAACACCCGACTTATTGCCTGATTGTCATCCCATTCCGGTGGAATATACAGGAGTCCAATACCGGATTGAAGACCTGACAATCGTGATCGAACTGACGGTCAAGACTATTTACAAAACTGGTGTGGAAGTGGAGGCTATGCATGGTGCTTCCGTAGTGGCATTGACGATGTATGATATGTTGAAGCCGATCGACAAAGGGGTTGAAATCCGGAACATCAGGCTGCTGGAAAAGAAAGGGGGCAAAAGCGACCGCAAAGCTTCCCCGGAAGGGTTGAAGGTAGCAGTAGTGGTTTGCTCCGATAGTATTTCAAAAGGTATTGGCGAAGATAAATCGGGCAAAAAAATTGTTCAGAAATTAGAAGCATTCCGGCTGGATGTGACTGATTACAGCATCATTGCGGACGACAAGGCGGGTATTCAGGCGAAGTTGCGTGCATTGCAGGAAGCCGGTTATAATATGACGTTGATCACAGGAGGTACGGGACTGTCGCCGCGTGACGTCACACCGGAAGCGGTGGCGGAGCTCCTGGACAGGGAAATTCCGGGGATCGCGGAAACAGCACGCCAGTATGGCCAGGAAAGGGTTCCGACATCGATGCTATCCAGGTCGGCGGCGGGTTTTATGGGCGAAATGCTTGTGATCACGATGCCTGGGAGCACGGGTGGTGTCACAGAATATATCGATGCGCTTTTCCCGCATGTTTTGCATGTCTTTAATGTTTTAGAAGGAAAGAAACACGATTAGAAAGATACAAATGGCACTGCCTATTTTAGATACATTCGGTCGCAAGCATACTTATCTGCGGATTTCGCTGACGGATAAGTGCAATCTTCGCTGTACCTATTGTATGCCACAGGAAGATATGCAGTTTATGCCCTCAAAATGGCTGATGCAGGCCGATGAGATTTCGCATCTGGCAGGATTGTTTGTGGAAATGGGTGTTGAAAAAATCAGGCTGACCGGTGGTGAGCCATTGGTTCGTAAAGATGCAGGCGAAATCATTTCCGATCTTGGAAAGCTCCCCGCTTCACTCACATTGACGACCAATGCCGTTTATATCGATCAATTTATTACGCAATTGAAGGCATCAGGGGTCAATTCCCTGAATGTCAGTTTGGACACACTCCGGGAAGAGCGGTTTCGTGCGATCACCAAGCGCGATCATTTTGGCAAAACACTTGATCATATTCGTTTGCTGTTAAGCGAAGGGTTTGTTGTGAAGGTCAATATGGTGGTCATGCGGGGAACGAACGACGATGAAGTCAACGATTTCGTCAGGATGACCCTGGCAGAGCCGAACCTCCACGTACGGTTCATTGAATTTATGCCCTTCAAGGGGAACCAATGGGACATGTCTAAAATCGTTTCCTATGCTGATTTGCTGACGGCAATCGGCGGGGAATTTGAATTTCAACCCGTCGCCGGCGAGTTGCACGACACCGCCCGGCGATTCCAGGTACATGAGGGCTTGGGGACTTTCGGGATCATCGGTACGGTGACCCACCCATTCTGCGAAGGCTGCAACCGGATCCGTCTGACAGCCGACGGAAAGCTCAAAAATTGCCTCTTCGACACCTCGGAAGTCGACCTTCTCACGCCCTTGCGCAGAGGCGACGACGTTCGCCCGCTCATTTACGCGCATTTTCAGAAAAAACATTTCGCCCACGGCGGCCACGCCAGCTTCTCCGAACAGCAGGCTAAATCGGAGTACGAGCAGAATCGGGAGATGATCGCGATTGGAGGCTAATCTTCAAATCCTTTCCAAAATTTCACAGGATCCCGGTATCGGCATAGTACTGCATGGACCTGAATAACACTTTCTTGTTGATCAACATTGAAGTGGATACTGTAAGGGAAAAAATCAACAAGAGCGAACCGCACGTCTCCATACTTTAAAGCGTAAATCAACGGAGATTCTCTTATAAGCAATAGTTTGCCTTTTACTGATGCCCGGAACCTCAAACCCAGGCCTTTCTTTTGGTTTTCATAGTATTTAGGCGCCTCCACAATATCCCTGAAGGCCTCCGGATTGAATTTCAGCCTGTGTACAGCCATTATTCTGCATCCAGCATTTTAAACACTTCGTTTTCGTCAATTAAAAGGTCCGGCTTATCCCGATATTTTTCTATACGCTGCTGAACTTCTGCAATATGCCAGTCCTGAACGATTTCCTCCTCGGTCTCTTTGATCAGTTCAATTGCACCTGACTTTTGCAAATCTTCGATCACCGAAGTTGCAAACTCTTTTTTGACCTTAATATGATAGGTAACAGACATGGTATACAAATGTTTTGGCATAATCAAATATACAAAAATCGTAGCCGATCGGAGCGAGTACTTTCCCAATTGCCTGGTTGGATGATTCTGTGACATGATCGCGATAGGCTAGCGCCGCTCAGCCTCATTTTGAGCCGTCCAAACTTTGTATGCAACAATGGCCTTATCGGTTACCTCATTGGCTTGAAATTATTTTCAAATACCAATCAGTTAACCTTCATTAAGCCATGAGTAACATCCTAAAAACCGCTGCCGCCGCTACCTTCGGATTACTTTTATTTGCTGCCAGTACCCAGGCAGACCCTATTGTCGAACCCAAAGCGGAATGTAAAAACAATACCTGCGAAAAGTTCCGCGTCGGAATGTACCGGGTTCGCAACACCATGTCGATGAACGTGATGATGGAGAAAGAAAAGGGTGAGAAAGTGACGATCCGGTTGATGGACACCAAAGGAAACCTGCTGCACGAGGAATTTATTCCTAAATACCTCACTAAAGTAGGTCGCAAATTGAATTTCGACGAAATGAATGACGGCGTATATACGATCGAGATCTCGGACGATCATGAGAAGATCGTCAAAAACGTTTACCTGTCTACCAAGGAAGTACGGGAGGTGAACCGGACCTTAATGGGGGTGAATTAACCGGGCCAATACTTTGCCGGCGTTACAGGGTGCAGCCGCAGCATTCCTGTAACGCTTTTTTATTGCGCAATTTCCACCTCCGCCGGCCGCGGAAGCAGTTCCGTTGCGAGTAGATCGTAGATGATTTTACCCCAGATGATAATGCAAGGCACCGCTTTGATCACATAGGGCCAGAAAAAGTTGTCGCGGACGTATTTTGGAAATATATCCGTAGGCGACAGTGTCGTGAACACAAATGCCAACACTAGCAGGACATAGTTCAATTTCGTAGGCGCCTGGAAATAATACCAAACTGCCACACCCGCAATCGCGATGATGAAGGTCGGAGATTCGGCACGGTGATTGAAAATGACGACCCAAACCAGCACGGAAGCCAGCATCAATGCACGGAACACGAAGTTGCCGTATTGCTTGATCCGAAGCAGCGGCAGGCAGAACAGAATTACTCCTGCGAGGTTAACATAGGTTTTATTTACATTCAAAGAGAACCAGATTTTCAGCCAGCCAATGACGGATAAGCCGTCGGAAAAGTCACGGTCGGCCGCAAGCAGCTTCCACCAGGTTTTATAAAGAACCACAAACTGATTGGGGCTGACAACCAGAATCGGCAGCACAGTCAGCAAGATAACCCAGGCGGCCGTCGTGTAGGCGAGCTTGAGTTTGTTAGGATAGAGGAGATACAGCGCCAGCGCAACAATGCCGAACAATTTGATATAGATCGTGCACACGATGCACAGAGACGCAAGCCAGTATTTGTCCCTTTCCAGAAAGCCAAATGCGAACAATAGCAGGCCGGCGATCAATGCATTACTTTGTTCGTTCTGGGTAGCGGTAAGGAGCTCCACCAGCATGAATGCGACCATAAGCCCCTTGGTTCGCAAATCGATCTTTGGAAGGAAATAAACCGAGAAAAAGAGTACCGCTACATTAATCAGGTTCCAGAAAAACAGGCCGATAAATGTGGGCATTATCGAGAGAATGCCGAAAACCAGCGCAAATGCAGGGCTGTATTTGTACAGATCCCAATGCTCGTCGACATGCCATCTGTACAGGTTTTTACCTTCAATCAAATGAAAGAAAGACTGTTTGAAAATGACGTAGTTGTTGTAGGTGGTATAGAGTTGCGGCTGATTCGCGAACGTTTTGGGATGCGAGAATACGGATTGGAGCGTGGCAAATGCCGCAATACCCAAAACAATAAATAGCAGCGACTTCTTGCTGACTACAATGCGGTTAAAAGCGTTCATGAACTGATTAATCCCTGGCGTTGATTTTTTTCTCAAAACTAGGGATTAAATTATCCTCATACATTAATTTTTCTGGTAGCCCGATGCTTTTAACCAGCCTTCCATGGCGGCAGGCCAGTTGGCGAGAGAGCCTTTTCCTTCGGTGCGCATGCCATAACCGTGTCCGCCTTTGGGATATAAATGCATTTCAGCGGGTATTTTTTTCTTTTTGAGTGCCAGGTAATATTCAATACTGTTCTCGACCGGCACGCCCGTATCGTCCATTGCATGCACGAGGAATGCCGGGGGCGTATGGTCCGAAACCTGCAACTCGTTCGAATAGTATTTGATCAGTTCATCGGATTTCTCGGGTCCCAGCAGGTTGTCGCGTGAACCGCCGTGAGAGATAGCGGGCTGGAAGGAGATGACCGGGTAAATGAGTATCGAGAAGTTTGGTTTGCCGTCGGGAGATGCCTTCGCACCCATATTGTGATGTGTGGAGAGCGTCGCGGCGAGGTGCCCACCTGCCGAAAAACCCATCACGCCGATTTTGTTGACGTCGATATGCCATTTGCCTGCATGCTGCCGGATCAGCTTCATGCCCTGCATAGCGTCCATCAATGGAACCTCATGCTGGTGTGTCATGGCTTTTTCGCTGGGCAGGCGGTATTTCAGTACGAATGCGGAAATGCCTCGCTCATTGAACCATTTGGCAAAATCACTGCCTTCATGCGAAGCCGCCAGGATACCATATCCACCACCGGGGCAGATCATCACCGCCGCGCCGGTGGCTGTTTCTTTGGGGGCGATGTACGCTGTAATAGTTGGGACGGTCACGCCGCTGATCCGCAGGATGCCCTGTGCATCGGTTACCGACTTTTCTTCGACGCTACTATTCTTGAAATTGGGTATTTTGCCGTCAGGCCAAAGGTTAATGGTTTCAGTTTGTGCCATAGATGGACTGGATAACGCGAGCAGGCTCAAAACGGTGAGGATACGTACTGTTTTTTTCATTGATTTTCCGATCTTTTCCTCGAAAAGACGCATTTGCCGGCAATATACCCTCAAATGGCAGGTAGCCACCGTTTTACTTGTAATTCAAGCTGCGCCGCATTCCCGGCAGTGACGTTGACGAGAGAGAAATGGCTTTTTTCAGACAGACTTTTCCAGCGCCAGTCGAGTTGGCTGATGGTTGTGTGGCGGCCGTCCGAAAACCACCAGGCCGTTTGCAATTCATCGCTTCCCTTTTTTAAACTACCCACATAAACGATAGTGCCTCCGATGTGTTTTTCTGAAATGCGGCTGAGATGATAGCCGGAGCCAGTCCAGCAAGTGACCGGGCTGTGTTCGGTGGAATAAAATGCAGGGATCGGCTTGACATACACAACGGCGTTACGATTTTTAAACTGCGTAATGCCGTTCTTTAATCTGTTCATTTCATACTCCTTAACCTTTTCAAACGCCAGGGCCCGCGTCTTTTCAATATTCATGGAAGGTGTTTGGAATGAAAAGTATAAACAGGCTGAAAAAAGCATTAGGTGTGGTACTGCCGGTTTCGGGTGAAACGCACTGGACGTGCCGGGTTCCGGGGCCTGATATCCTGCAAATTGCCAGTGGATATACCGGGTGAGGAAAACCAGCGGTAGAAAGACGTAGACCATCAGGCAAATAATGCCGATCCAATCATGTGCCGGATTGCCGGGCGCGATAGCGAATTGTACAAGCATGACAATGCGGGCGAGATTTGCGGAAACGTTGAGCAGGAAGGCAGCTGCCAATATTGTAAACTGCCAGAGGAATGGCAAGGATTTTCCGTCACGCCTCTGACGATCGATCATCAGGAAGATGGCGGACAGCAATGCGAACCCGTTCATTTGCAGACCCATACATGCCGGGTCGACCGAGAATTCTGCACCGTGCAGCCAAATGCTGTTACCCGCAATGCTTACCGGAAGACCGGTTGCCCGCAACAGCGTTCCGGCCCATTCTGTGATTTCCAGGCGGATAGGAAATGTGAATACCTCGGAAGCATATTTGAATAACGGGGAGATGATCAGCAGAATTAAAAACAGCAACGCATTGAGTTTGCCAAAAAGACTTTCTGAGACAAACAGGATGGCGGTCAGCAGCAACAGGAACCGAAACGAAAGCTCTTGCCGGCAAAAGCAAATAAGCAGGAGCATTAAAACTGCGGGCGCAAGCCGCAGGCTTCGTTGCCGGGGTGGCAATGAGACTACGAGTACCGGTATCAGCATGATTCCCATCCAGAATGTAGCGTCGCCGATCAGGTAGCCGCGGATGAAAAAAACGGTTGCCAGGCCGGCATAGGCGATAAGAAGGATGGAGCCGAGGTGTCGGTCAGTGAACATAGCGACGGAATGTGATGTAAGCGACCATGATGGCAAAGAGGATGATCAAAGCCCACTCATGAGGCTCGGGTACCGCGCCCGACAACTTCAATGTCGCATTATCCAGGCTGTTTTTGCTCTTTCGGATATCGAACCGGTCATAATCCTTCCGGCTTTCGAGCACCACCATACTTGAAACCGGAGTGACGATATGAGCGGCTTGGGATGCAGCGACCAGTCTTGCGTTCAGCGCGGAATCGGTTTGATAGGAGCCGTCGAGGTAATGCGTGCCCAGCTGCCTGAGCATATGATTATAGGTAAAAAGCCGGAACAAATGATCTGGTGCATTGCCAGGAGCGGCGCCGCTCTTTTCCCGGATCAGGACTTGGGAGGGATCGATTCGGACAAGACTGGAATCTGTCTCGGGATCGGTCGGGAACTGATCTTTTGCCAGCATATCTCTCAACTCGTCCCAGTTCGTTCTCTTGCCGCGGATCACACGCAATTCTTTCAGGGATTTGATGTAAGGTGAAATCTCGCTGCCCACAATGAACGCGCGGACATTGCCATCGCTGCGGCCCAGTGCCTTCGCAAACGAAGTCCTTGCCAGATCGTGCAATGTAGGCGAGATTTCGGATGTTTTGGTAATGAGCATTGCATGTACCGGATCCGTTATCAGATGGACGGGAAATAGTGAAAACCGGGAGGCTGCCAGTGTTTCAAAAACCTCATCTTTGTTTGCATCGGAAAGCGGAATAAGGCGTTCACCGGCAGCATAAGTGGGTCTTTGCTTTAAGAGTGGCCACAATTCATCGAACTCCGCTTTTGACCATGACTGGTTGATGTCCAGGTAGTAAGCCCCGGGGGTGAATTTTTCCGTTGCAGGCTTTGCCGGTTCAATGGAATAGGTTTTTCCTTGAAATGTAAAATGGCTCTGTGCCAGCGGTGTAGTCCGGAATTTCGCCTGCCATGACGACCGGTAGTCGCCTTCATAGGTAACCGATTCTATTGTAGAATGGGTTGGATCAAAAGGGATGTCCGGCTGGTTGGTGCCTTGCGGAAATTCGATTTTGATGGTTTCATTCGCATGAGAGGCTCCCGGGCCCTTGAACCAGATATTTTCGTAAACCAACTGATCTCCGTCAAGCAGCAATGGTGTCGTCACGCCGATCCTGAACTTCCTGTTTTCCTTCGAAGTGCAGGGAAATACTTTGACTTTGACCGTATTGCCCTCCTGCCAATGTACCACGGACGGGTCGCGGCTCTCTACACCTACGATTGTCTTGTAAGCCGAATCAGCTTTGGCCTGAGACGTTAGATAAGCCTTCTCTTCCACCCCATTGATCCAGAGTGAAAGCGAACTGACCACCGAGCCCTCGGGCAGGTGAAATGTGTATAAAGCTTCTTCCTGCCAGAACGGGGAACCGGCATGATTGGCTATACTGATGGTTTTCTCGGTGTACGCGAGGCGCAGGTCGGGGTGTACGCGGGCCTGTGTCGTTACGTGGGCAGTTCGAAGGTTGCTCCCCGACCATAGTCTTTCCTGCGTATCATGGCGGGTGTCATACAGTACATTCAGTATTTTGGTTCTATCGGCTTCGGCCATATCGATCTTGTCATTGAATAGGGAGGCAATCATGACAAGAGGGTCATGTTGCACCAGCTCACGGGAGTTGGCGCTTTCGGAGAGAAGCTGCCAGTTTTGGGACGCCATTTGGTAGGCCTGTGCACCCATCACGACTTTTCGGGTAATGGGATCGTCGTCCAGCTGTCCGGCGAGCACGACCCAATCCGGAAGATCCTCGGTAGGTCGCATGGCAATTTCATCGATTTTGTGCCTGATCCCGGAACTGATCCAATGCCACCGTAACACGAAGCAAGCCATGAGGAGGATCGGAACGATCAATCCTGCAAAAATTGCTGCTTTAAATGTATGTATGTGCATGCGCAGTACCCGGACGTGCGTGAGCACGATTAGCAGCGGCACGAAGCTATGGCAACCCAGCCCCAATGCAAGTAAACCCAGTACGCCGACGGGGTACACCGGTGTCAGGTAAAGCGCGAAATAAGCCCATAGAATGGTGAAAACGCCCATCAGAAAGAACTGAGCCCCCCTGAGCAGCGGCGGAAGTCGTTTTTCCCAAGTGTAAACAATGGAGACGAATGCAGCAGCCATAATGCTGATGATGAGCCAAGGCGCGGACGGCTTGAAGATGGGGAAGGCCTGGTTTAGGGAAAAGCAGCTGACCAGCCAGATATTCCCGAGCAGTAAACGGTGATGTAGGAATTCCCGGGGTTGTGACTGCCAGAACATGCGGACTTTTCCCATTGCAAGCAACCAGAAAAGGTAAAGCAATGCGACTGAATAAGGGACAATGAACAGGCCGTCACGCAGGGGTGAAAGACCTATTTTGTATTCCGAGACATAGAAAACCACTGAACTGACCAGCAAACAGCACAGTCCCAACCGGTAATCGGAATCGAACCGCGGTAGATTTTCTTCATGTGCATCCGCTGGATTGTCCGGGGAAGGCGTTATTCCTTCATGCAGATCATAAGTAATGTTCGTTTCCATGTTGCTAAATTAAAAGTACTTTGAACTGCAAAGTACAGACATGAAAACGAACAAACCAACAGGTCCGGTGAAATTTATTCAAGTGGAACTTGTTCGTTATTATCCGGCGGGGAAAGCCTGTTTAGGGTTTCGGCGGGTTGATCATAATGTGTGCACGGTGCGTGCCGGGATCCATGATCCAGGGCATACCGGGAACATCAGGCTTCAATGGAAGACCGGTGCTTTCGGCCGTGGCGAAGGGTATATACACCACATACCGGAGGTAGCCATTTTTAAGAGCGCCGGTAGCTGCGTCATAATTGTCTTTCGATCCCGACAAGACGTATAATGTAGAGGATTGTTTCGGCATTTTCAGTGTTCCGTCCTTCACCTCCTTTTCTCGGATGTCGAAAATCTGCTTGGGATTCTTTCCTTCCTTTGCCAGTGCGCGGCCACGCTCCATAAAAGGTTCGAGGTCAGCAAAGTAGCATGATACGTTGATGTCTTCTTTTTTAGGGTCGTCAGCCAGGCAAACGAAATCGTTGCTGCCCTCACGGAGGATCTTGAATGTGCCGTCGGATCCGTAGCCATACACTTTCGCACCAGCCTGTTTATCAGAGGGTGCCGCCATGACGGCCGTTTTGATCTGGACATCCGTGGCGGGAATGTTCTGAGCCGATACCTCCGCCGCGAGGCAGAGCGCAATGCAAGAAAAAAAAGTCTTGTTCATGATAGTAAATGTGAGTCGGTGGTCTCTTATAAACTAAATAAAATTATTATTGTAAAAATGACACTTTTAGGCTTTGATTCAGGCGTAATGCTTTCTGATTCAAGACCTGACAACGCCCGATTTACCCATGAATTTAAAAAAATCGCTTATCCTCTTTCCAGCCGGTTGCCTGCTGGCCGGTCTGATGGTCGCCTCGTATCAACATTCGAATCCGAGCACCCTTGACGCGGCGACTGCCGATACGCTCTATAAAGATCTTTCCGATACGCAAAAGCGGTCTTCGCGATATGCTGTGGCTGGTCTGACTGTCGCCAATGGACTGGAAGCTACCCTTTTTGCTTCGGAGCCGACGATCACCAACCCCACCAACATCGACGTTGATCATTTGGGGCGCGTGTGGGTTTGCGAGGCCTACAATTACCGTCCGGCTATCAATGGCAATCCTACCAAGAATGAAGGGGATCGCATTGTCGTGCTGGAAGATACCAATGGAGACGGCAAGTCGGATAAATCGACGGTTTTTTATCAAGGCAAAGAAATCAATGCGCCGTTGGGGGTTTGGGTGATGGGCAACAAGGTGATTGTTTCCCAAAGTCCGTATGTATGGCTCTTCACCGATGAGGATGGTGATTTAAAAGCAGATAAAAAAGAAGTCATTTTTGAAGGAATAGGTGGTGATCAGCATGATCACGGAATGCATGCTTTCGTGTTTGGACCGGATGGTAAATTGTATTTCAATTTCGGGAACGAAGGTGGTCACTTACTCGATGGAAAAGGGAACCCTGTTGTTGGGAAAAACGGGCAACCGATCGATTTTAAAAAACTGAAACAGGGGATGGTCTTCCGCTGTGACCCTGATTTTACCAATATTGAAGCGCTGGGTAACAATTTCCGTAACAACTACGAAGTTGCTGTGGATAGTTATGGCACCATGTGGCAATCGGATAATGACGACGACGGCAATAAAGGCGTGCGCATCAATTACGTCATGCAGCACGGTAATTATGGTTATACCGACGAAATGACGGGTGCCGGCTGGCGTGCGAACCGGACCAATATGGAAGATTCCATTCCGTACCGTCACTGGCATTTGAATGATCCGGGTGTGGTGCCAAACCTGTTACAGACCGGTTCGGGCTCTCCCACCGGGATGGTAATATATGAAGGCAAGCTGTTGCCTAAGGAATTCTGGGGCCAGATGATCCATTGTGAGCCAGGCCATAATGTGGTGCGTTCCTATCCGGTTGAAAAAGCGGGCGCTGGCTATAAGGCCGGGATAGTCAATATTGTCGATGGAAAAAGAGACCAATGGTTCCGTCCATCCGACGTATGCGTGGCCCCGGACGGCTCCTTGCTGGTTTCCGATTGGTACGATCCCGGGGTAGGTGGTCACCAGGCAGGGGATCAGGCCAAAGGTCGTATCTACCGCATAGCGCCCGTCAATACGCCTTGTCGCATTCCTAAGTCAGATTTGACCACTGTGCAAGGTGCGCTTGAAGCATTGCAAGGGCCGAGTCTTTCAGTGCGCTACCAGGCCTGGAATGCATTGAATGTAATGGGCGCGAAGGCAGCCCCATCATTGGAGAAACTCTTCGCAGATAAAAAAGCCGAACCCCGCATGCGTGCGAGAGCGATGTGGCTTTTGAGCAAATGGGCGATCACAGCAAAGAAAACCGTTGACATGGCGGTGAAAGATGCCAATCCTGACCTGCGCATTGCAGGCCT
Source organism: uncultured Dyadobacter sp. (assembly GCF_946482605.1). The sequence continues at coordinate 42,905 of NZ_CAMLSE010000032.1, forward strand.
GCGTGCGGCGGGGGAATCCAGCCATCTCGACGTGATCAGTTATATCAAAGTACTAGCCAAAGATCCCGACCCGCAAGTACGCCGCGAATGCGCATTAGCCCTGTACCATAGCAGCTCGGCCGAGGCGCCGGCACTTTGGGCCCAGCTCGCGCAGCAATACGATGGTAAGGATCGCTGGTATCTGGAAGCGCTGGGAATAGGTGCGGATGGCCAGTGGGACACGTTCTTCAAAGCCTGGCTCAACAAAGCAGGCGCGAATCCCGTTGCGACGCAAGCTGGAAAAGACATCGTGTGGCGCGCCCGTGGAAAAGAATCCGTGCAGCTGCTGGCCTCCCTGGCCGGTGATCCGGCTGTCGATCTGAAAAGCCGGTTACGGTACTTCCGGGCGTTCGACTTCAACCCTGCTGCTCAGGAAAAATCACTGGCATTGCTTAAAATCATGAAAGGCACGGCGGCGGACCAGGATAAGGTCAATGAACTGGCATTGCGCCATCTCGATCCGGCATTTGTAAAGCAAAATGCCGAGGCTATGGCCGCATTGAAGAAAATGCTGGATGCGTCGTACGGAACGCAGGTTTATCTGGAGTTGGTAGCTAAGTATGAACTGGCGTCGGAGAATGATCGCCTTTTGCAGATGGCGATCCAGCAATCCTCGTCACGGACAGGCGGAGCGGCAGCTTCTCAGCTCATGAAGCAAGGCGGCGCATCAGCCGTATGGAAAGTGGTCAAAGGCGGGGATAGAGCGCAGAGCAATAGTGTCTTGACCTCGCTGAAATCTGTCGGAAGCAAGGATGCGGTGGAAATCCTGAAAACTGTTGCTACCGATAATGCCTACGACGAAGGGACGCGTGTGACGGCAGCTAAGTCGCTCGGCGGGACTATGAGCGGGGAGGATCAGGTATTGGTGCTTTTGAAGGAAGGCAAACTGAGCGGCAATGCTAAAACGGCAGCGGTTCAGGGATTGGCGGGAGCCTGGCGCAAATCGGTGAAAACGGAAGCTGCCAAATACCTCGAGGGCGAGACTGCGATCGCACGCAAGCACCCGGAAGTAAAGCAACTAGTGGGGATGAAAGGTGATATTGGCAAAGGTAAGCAGGTCTTCACTTCCTACTGTTCGGTTTGTCACCAGGTGAATGGGGAAGGCATGGATTTTGGGCCCAAACTTTCTGAAATCGGCAGCAAACTGCCTAAGGAAGCGCAATATGCAGCTATTTTCGACCCAAGCGCCGGAATCGGTTTTGGCTATGAAGGGTTCGAGGTGACATTGAAAGATGGGACTACTGTTTCGGGGGTAGTTTCCAGCAAAACAGAAACAGATCTGATCCTTAAATTCCCCGGCGGCTCCACGCAGGAATACAAAATGTCGCAAGTGAAATCGATAAAACAACTCAAAGATTCGATGATGCCTGCTGGCTTGCAGGATGCGATGACTACCGAGGAACTGGTGAGCCTGGTGGATTATTTGAGTAGTTTGAAGAAGAAATAAAGTGAATGAGGAGCCTTCTTCCGGCTCCTCATTTTTTCATCTATCAATTTTGGCCCATAGCTTCATGCTCTCATATTCGGTCATAATTTTTTTGAACTCATCATGCGATTGCCTGGACTTTTCAAGTACATATGCTGAAAATTTTTGCATAGCATCTCCCAGATATTTTTTGTCCTCCTGCGATGCAGTTTTGTAAAAAGCCAGCCAATCATCGCCCGCTTTTTCAATCGATGCTTCTGTTTTTGCATCGTATAATGCCTGAATCAGCTGTTCTCTTCCCATTTCTTTTCTGGTCATTATTTTAATTCTCTTAACACTTTTTTCAAGATTTCAATTTCTTCATCGAGGCTTTGTAAGTGATCTAAACTAAACGAAGCAAGTTGAGTGCACCTGAGCTGGTGAGCCTAGTGGATTATTTGAGTAGTTTGAAAAAGAAATAAAAGCATCGCTAAAAATTTTAACTAAGAAGCACGTTACCTCGCCAGTGTTGCGACGTCTAAATGATGTCCGCGTTGGCGGGGCGACTTATTTTGTTTAAATTTAACTTATGGCGACGATGAAAATACAGATTGAAAAAAATGAGGATCTGACTGTATTAGAAAAGGTTCTGGCTGAATTGGGCTTAGCGTACAGTTATGAAGAGACCGATCATTCTGTAAGCGGTATTTCTCCCGAAGCTTTGAATAGCATTCAAGAGGGTTTGAAGGATCTTCACGACGGACGTGTTCTCAGTCATGGCGAGGCAATGGAACGGGTCGATAGTAAGATTGCTCAAATGCGCGCGAAATATGCGAGTAGGGTATGAGCTTGAATGGACGGAGCGTGCAGTGAACGACTATGAGCATCTTGCCGAGTATCTGTTTGAAGAATGGGGCGAAGGGATAGCACTGCGTGTACTCGATGAATTGAGCTACCAAATTCGTCGGATTCGGGATACTCCGTTACAATTTCCCGTTGTTGATTTGGAAAACCACATTCGGCGCTGTGTCGCCTCGCCTCAGACATCAATATTTTTTGTAATGCGAGCCGACAAGATCGCATTGTTGTCAATCTTTGACAATCGTCTTGATCCGAAAAAACGGCCAGGAGTACATTGAGATGTCGTCCTGCGGTAACTTCCAAAACTTCTTTTCTTTATTCAGGAAACATGAGGTATTTTTATCCGTTTTTTGAATAGTCTGCATCATCGAAAATTTGTTTTGAAACAATATAATATCCTGAGATCTGCCTGGTGTGCTGCGGCTCTTTTTTCCTCTCTTTCTTTTCAAGGTTTTAGTCAAGTTGCTGATTCATTAGTAGTTATTAATCCGGATAGTGCCTATGCGGCGCTCTCGGAGGCGGAGAAGCGCTTCTCGCGCAACGCGGTGGCGGGCGTTCAGACGGCCGATGGCCTGCAAGCTTCACTGTTCGCATCGGAGCCCGACGTTGTCAATCCCATCAACATCGATGTCGACCACCGCGGACGTGTGTGGGTATGTGAGGCGTACAATTACCGGCCGGCCGTCAATGGGAAGTCGGAGCTGGGCCAGGGCGACCGGATCCTGATCCTGGAAGACAAGGACGGGGATGGCAAATCGGATGTGACGAAGGTCTTTTACCAGGGACCTGAGCTCAATGCACCGCTGGGGATATGGGTCATGGGCAACAAAGCGATCGTCTCGCAGAGTCCGTACGTGTGGCTGTTTACGGATACGAATGGCGACGACAAAGCCGATAAGAAGGAATTGCTCTTCAAAGGCATTGGCGGTGTGCAAAACGACGCCGGTGTGCATTCCTTCGTTTTCGGCCCCGACGGGAAGTTCTATTTCAATTACGGTAATGCAGGCCGGCAGCTTGTGGACGGGCAGGACCGTCCATTGCTTGATAAATATGAAAGGCCGATTGATTTCCGGCAGTTCAAGCAGGGCGTTGTTTTTCGCTGTGAACAGGATTTTACAAAAGTTGAAATCATGGCGGAGAATTTCCGCAACGGTTGGGAAGTCGCGGTTGACAGCTACGGCACCATGTGGCAATCCGATCAGGAAGAGCCCGGCAACGGAGGCGACCGCGTTTCCTATGTCATGGAAAACGGGAATTTTGGGTATGTGGATGAAATGACAGGCGCCAGCTGGCGTCTGAACCGGACCAATCTGGAAGACGAAATACCGCGCCGCCACTGGCACCAGAATGACCCGGGCGTGGTTCCCGACCTGCTTGAAACAGGGTCGGGCTTTCCGATGGGTATGGCGATATACGAAGGCGAACTGTTGCCCCGACGCTACTGGGACCAGATTCTGCTGGCCGATGCCGGACAGGGCTATGTGAGCGCCTTTTCTGTACAGAACGAAGGTGCAGGTTATAAATCGACCGGCATTCTGCCCATAGTGGAAGGCAAACGCGACAAATGGTTCAGGCCGACCGATGTTTGTGTTGCCCCGGATGGCTCGCTGATCGTTTCGGACTGGTACGATCCCGTGATGGGCGCCAACAAAATGAAAGACCGGAGCCGGGGACGGATATTCCGCATTGCGCCTACCGGTGTACCCTATAAGATCCCTGTTTTTGACCTAAGCATACCCGAACAGGCGGTCAAGGCACTGCAAAGTCCCAATTTATCACAGCGGTACCTGGCCTGGAATGCATGTGTGAAGCATGGCTGGGCGGCCGAGCCGTTTCTGGAAGAACTCTTTCGCCAGTACAACGGAAATCCGAAGTTGCGGGCGAGGGCTTTGTGGGTTCTGAACCGGATCGAGGGGTTTAACTACAGAAACCTGGATATCGGTTTCCGGGAACTGAATCCCAACCTGCGCATCACGGCATTGCGTGCGGTGCGTCAGCGAAACAGTGATCCGACGGAGTATATCAAAAGGCTTACCTCAGATCCAGACCCGCAGGTAAGGCGCGAATGTGCATTGGCCATTAACCACAATCATACTTACGAAGCATTGGACGTCTGGCTACAACTCGCGAAACAATACAAGGGCAATGACCGCTGGTCGGTGGAAGCGCTGAGTATTGGTGCCTATGATCAATGGGAGCGGATATTTCCGGCCTGGCTGGAAAGAGCCGGGTCTAAACCGGGCGCGACAGATGCAGGTAAGGACATTATCTGGCTCGCACGCACACGGAAGGCCATCCCGTATCTGAGTGAGCTGGCAGCCGATACTTCGGTGAGTTTCAAGAGCAGGCTCCGTTATTTCCGCTCGTTCGACTTTTTTCATGCAGGTTATGAGAAAACGCAGGCGCTGCTGAGCGTGCTCCAAGTTAATTCGTCCGACCGGATCGAAGTGAGCAAGCTGGCGCTTTTGCATTTGGACAAATCATTCGTCACCAACTCGCAACAGGGGCTCACTGCGCTGAATAAGCTGTTGGACGAAACTTACGGCACCGAGCATTACATTGACCTGATGACCCGCTACGAGCTTGAATCGGAGAACGATCGGCTTCTCAAACTCGCATTGGAAAAATCCGACGAAGTCATCGGCCGCGATGCGGGTGCTTTGCTGCTCGAACAGGCGGGCATTTCATATGTCACCCAGAAGTTAGCGGGTATGACTGAGGCCAGGAAATCGGCTCTGCTGGCTTCCATTCAAACCGTTGGCAGCAGTGAGTCAGTTTACCTGCTCCGGTCGGCGGCGCTGAACGGTAGTGAACCGCTGAGTGTCCGTAAGCACGCGGCCCGCTATCTCGGCGGTAGCTGGCCGGGGGAAGAAGCGGTAGTAAAGCTGCTGACCGGCGGCCAGATCGACGGCGAAGTGAAGGAGGCAGCCTTGGAAGGCGTGAAGAATGCATTCCGGGAGGAGATCAAAGCGCAGCTGGCGCCCTACTTTCCCAAACCACCGGTAGAGGAGGTGGTTGCAGCGCCGCAGGAAGAGCCCAAGGCAGTAAAGGAGAAGCGGAGAAAGCGTAGGAAAAACCAGTAGAATCAAGTTTAAGGGGCGGTTTTCGGTATATTTTACCACAGCTCATCTTTACAGTCTGAAAACAATAAATTGAAAATATATGCTCCGCAGAAATTTTGTAAAATCTTCCCTTGGTTTGGCTGGTGCCGCGATCGCAACAGGAGATGCATTCGCAACAGCCCCGGCAGCCAAGAATAAGTTTAAGCTCAAATACGCCTCTCACTTCGGGATGTTCCAGAACAGCGCCGGAAAGGACGTGATCGACCAGCTTAAATTTATGGCAGACCAAGGATTTATGGCCCTGGAAGACAATGGCATGATGGGCAGGCCCGTGGAGCAGCAGGAAGCCATTGCAAAGGAAATGAGTCGTTTGGGTATGGAAATGGGTGTGTTTGTGGTGGATAAAGGCGGTAATGGTGCCAACACGCTGGCGGCAGGTAAGAAGGAATATATCGACATATTCCTGAATGGCTGCAAGCGGGCGGTGGATGTGGCCAAGCGCGTGAATGCGAAATGGATGACTGTCGTTCCGGGCGATTTTGAAAGAAATCTGCCGATCGGTGTGCAGACGGGCCACGTGATCGACGCATTGCGCCGGGGCGCTGAGATCCTGGAACCACACGGCCTGGTGATGGTGCTCGAACCGCTGAGCGATTCACCTAACCTGTTCCTGCGTACTTCCGACCAGACTTATGAGATCTGCCGTGGCGTCAACAGCAAATCATGTAAAATTCTGTATGACATTTACCATATGCAGAAAAATGAAGGCCGCCTGATCCATAATATCGATATGACATGGAGTGAAATCGACTACTTCCAGATCGGTGACGAACCTGGCCGTAAGGAACCGACTACGGGGGAGATCAACTACAAGAATATATTCAAGTACATTTACGACCGCAGCAAAAAGGAAAACAAATCCTTCATCATGGGTATGGAACACGGCAATTCCAAACAAGGCAAAGAAGGAGAAGAAGCATTGATTAAAGCGTATGTGGAAAGCGATAGTTTTACGATATAGGTTTTTGGGCTGTAAGCTTTAGGCTATATGCTTTAAGCAGCAGACACATCAGCTCAGGCAAAGAAAAGACCGGGAAGAGAAATCTCCTCCCGGTCTTTTTAGTAAATGCATACTTCCATAAAAGCGTAAGGCATACAGCCTAAAGCATATAGCTTAACGCTTACAATACCACCACCGAATTCTCCGTAGCGTCGACGCCGGCTGGTACGTATTTGTCTGCTGCCCAGTCGTTCTCCCATTTCGCATCGTCGAGGATGTAACGGAATTGATATTCTCCTGCGCCTAGTTCGAGGCTTGTTTTGAATGAGCCGTCTTTTTGTTTTTTCAATGCAATAGCCTCTTCGGGATTCCAGCCATTGAATTCACCTACAAGCGTGATTTTCTTTGCTTCAACTGCCGCCTCGGCGGGAACTGTAAACGTTACTTTGTAGACAGACTTACTTTTTACAAACTGTTTCGTTAATGCCATAATCAGTAGTGTTAATTGGTTGATGGCTCAAAGATACAATCAAAAATTATTCAAATCAATGAATATCAATATCATGAATGTTTTATGTCTTCGAAAAGTTATATAATAACGTTCTTAGCGACATTTTCGGCCATCTCTCTGAAACACTACCTTAACGTATATCGCATTCCTAAAAAGCCTCTGATTCCCTGATTAGGGGCATAAACGTAGGATGGATCGAATGTGAGGCGGTAGGGGTTGTCGGGCGTAGCAATTACCTGGCCTTGCTCATCAAATTTTACATTTTTGTCGAATGGATCGTTCGATCTGGCGATAGAATTGGCCGGAGGAGTGAAGTTCAGAAGGTTTTTGACGCCCCCGTAGATTTCAAGTCCGTTGTCAAACTTCTTGGTAATCTGAATATTCTGCAATGACCAGACGGGCGAATTTGCGGCCCGGGGATCGCTTTCGCTGAGGAGCGGCAAACGCATCGGGCCGTAGATGTTACCGGTGTAGTCCAGCGAGATCCCCGCTTTCTGGATATCATAGGAAACTGCCCAGGTGCCTGTAAACTTTTCGGTCAGTACCGGACGGAAGCGGACTCCGTTCTCTTTCTGGTAGTTGTCCATTAATGTGCCACCGGCGATGATCTTCAATGGAAACGAAAAGTTGAAATCCAGGTTCAGACTGATACCCTTTGAAATGGCATAACCATCCAGATTGTCGTAAATGATCTCGTTGGGGTTGGTGTCGTAGTCCGGCAGGATGCGGTTGGTGAAGTAGGTGTAAAATACCGACGCATCGATCCCGATAAATGAGTTTCCGGTTACGATCTTTTTCACCATGTTGATATTGGCATTCCAGCTCTGTTCCGGTTTCAGCGCTTCTTTCAGGATCACCTCCCGGGAGCCCGTCAAGGCGGCATGGTCCTCGGTAAAGAGGTTCACGATCCGGAAGCCCCGGCCAACGTTCAGGCGGACCACGTCGGTTTGATTGAACTTGTACTTGTAGGCGGCACGAGGTGTGAAGATGCTTCCGTGGCGGCTGTTGTAATCATAGCGGGCGCCCAGCAAAATGGAATGCGGGCCGGATTTGATTTCATCCTGAATGAAAACGCCCGGCAGGTAAATTTTGTCCGCATGATCCTGCCCGTCCACGTAGCGCGTAGCGGGAGTGTTATCGTTGTAGAAAGTGTAACGGAAAGGCGTGCCCATCAGCAGGCTATGTTTGCCGATCTCCTTGTCCCACAGAAATTGAGCGAAGACTATTTTTTGATCGGCATTAAACAGGACGTTGCCATACGTAGAGTTCTGGTTATGTGAGCTGAAAGAATATTGCAAAGTAACTTTTTCCGCCATAGGCAGCTGATAATTGCCCAGGACCTCGAACCGTTTGGTATAAATGCTTTCGCCATAAACCTCGTCTCCTCCGCGGTAGGACCGGTTCCATTGCATTTGTCCGCCCCAACGATCTTCATAATAATAGCGGGCGGCAATATTGGCCTGCCGGTTGTTTTTGAGGTTGAAAGACCATTTGTTGAAAACCGAAATGCGGTTCTGGAGCGTCAGATCGGTGAAGCCGTCCTTGTTGTTATCGATCGGGTTCTGGTAATTGAAATAGTTTATGCCAAGCAGTGAACTGCTTTTCTCGGTCGGAGTGAATTTCACTCCCAGGTCCACATTGTAGTCGCGCCACGTCGTACTGAAAACATCCGCAGAGAATAACGGTGCCTTGGAGGGGTTCTTCGTAATGATATTGATCAACCCACCCACCGCTTCGGAGCCATAGAGTGTCGAAGCCGGTCCTTTTACGATCTCGACCCGCTCGATGAGGCTGTTCGGGATCCCGGAGAGTCCGTACACGGTGGAAAGCCCGCTTACCATGGGCATACCGTCGATGAGGACCATCGTGTAGGGGCCTTCCAGCCCGTTGATGTGGATATCGCCGGTGTTGCACACATTGCAGTTCAGCTGCGGGCGTACTCCGTTCACATAACTTAACCCCTCAAAGATGCTGGGTACCGGGTTTTTATAGATGAATTTAGAGGTAATGATATCCACCGGGACCGGGCTGTCGAGTTTGGAAACTTCCTTCATCGTGCCCGTCACTACCACTTCTTCCAGTGCATTGGCGCCGGATTTCAGCAGAAAGTCCTTCACCATATTTTTCTCGACCCGTACATTCTTTTCTGTGACCGTCGGCAGCGATACATAGCTGACCCGTACGGTGTATACGCCCTTCGGAATGCCGCTGATGCGATAATTTCCCGCGGTGTCCGCAGTAGTTCCTGTTTTGAGTTCGCTGATATAGACCGAAGCGCCGAATGCGGGGTCAGTCTGGCCGTCCAGCGAAATTTTTCCGGAAAGTGTGAACTGGGCCGTCGCATGAAAAGATAAGGCGCTCAGGAGTAGAAGTATGAGTTGCTTCATATAATGGCCAAATTATTATTTTATTTTTCTCTGAATATTAATTTAGACAAACCTAAAAATAAAACTTGATAAATGAAAATTTAAAATTCGGTTACAATTGATTTCGTTGTGAAACTATCTGAGGCATCGCTTTGGTTAGCACAATGCTTATTCACTTACAAAACAGTTTTAACCCACTATGCTTAAAAAATTTCTAAGGCCGATCAAACTTCCCGGGACGGTGGATTGGGCTGTTCTGATTCTTCGCGTGGGATTTTCATGCCTGATGATTACGCACGGCTATGCTAAACTGACCGGCTTTCTGAGCGGAGATCGCTCCTTTTCCGACCCGATCGGTATAGGTGAAGAACTTTCCTACTTTCTGACAATCTGTGCTGAATTCGGATGTTCTATTCTGCTGATTCTCGGGCTGGGGACCCGGCTCGCGCTGCTTCCCCTGATCTTCACCATGCTTGTGGTGATTTTTATCGTGCATGCCAAAGATGCTTTTGATGTGAAGGAGCATGCGTTGCTATTTCTCTTCGGATACATCGCCTTACTGCTGACGGGGCCGGGCCGGTTTTCGGTCGACAGTAAATTGTACCGTTAAAAAAAATCCCTTCCGGAGCGTCGGAAGGGATTTTTAGGATTTTGCTATTGCGACCATTTGGTGGGCTTGCGGTCCCAGCGGTGAACCTTCATCGCTTCGGCGACCGCGGCATCCAGCTGCACACCATCGCTGGCGGCTACGTTTGCGCGGACGTGCGGGAGCTTACGCATACCCGGGATCGTCGTGTGCACATCGGGGTTGTTGAGGATGAACCGCAAGGCGAGTTCGGGCATCGTCATACCCGCAGGAATGTCCGCACGAAGCGACTCAGCCTTGTCCACGCTTGCATTCAGGTTTTCAGGAACGAAGTAAGTGGAGCGCCAGTCGTCGGCGGGAAAAACAGTTTCTTTGGTTAACGTTCCAGTTAATGTACCTTCATCGAAAGGCACACGGGCGATCACGGCGATGTCCTTTTCGCGGCAGAGCGGGAACAGGTTGTCTTCCGGGGCCTGGTCGAAAATATTGTAAATCACCTGCACGGCGTCAATCAGGCCGGTTTTCAGCGTTTCCAACGCATTGTCGGGTTCCCAGCGGTTGATACTGATTCCCCAGGCAGCTACTTTTCCTTCCTTTGTCAGCTTCTGGATCGCTTCCTTCCATTCATCTTCCTGCGCCCAGGCGTCCTCCCAAACGTGGAATTGCAGCAGATCTATTTGCTCGGTGCCCAGATTTTGCAGACTTTTTTCGGTGTATTCAACGATATAGTCCGCCGGAAACACATCTTTCAATGCGAATTCGGCACGTGACGGCCATTGGCGGTTTTTGGGCGGGATCTTGGTAGCCGCGTAGAGTTTTTTGTCCGGATACCTTTTGATCAGTTCGCCGAGGATACGCTCACTCAGTCCTTCGCCGTAGCCCCATGCAGTATCGAAGAAGTTAACACCCGATTCGACGGCGAGGTTGAGTGAATCGTCCGTTTCCTTGCGGTCGGAGCCTGTCCAGCCCGCCAGGCCCCACATTCCGTACCCTATTTCGCTGATTTCCCAGCCGGTTCGTCCAAAACGACGTTTTTGCATTGTGAATTGATTTTAGTGTTATACCATTAAAGAATTTGCCTGCATTTATTTAATCCAGAAGGGATACATTTGCAGGACTTTTTTATTAGTGAGCCCTCGTGTGCTACGTTCTTCAAAAATAAGGTTAGGTGAAAGAAAAAAGGGTGATTAATGCATTATTGATGACAGTGAAACGAGTTGCCGGCGTCGTGCTTATTATTTGTATGGCCGGTTTGACGAATCAAAGTAAATCTTCCGATAAAATTGCAGAATACTGCGCAGCTTTCCATCAGGTCCAGATGGATATCCGCGATAATGTCATCACACCTGATTCTGCCCGCCTGGCTTTTGCGGCCGCAATGCGGAACATCCGTGCAGAGTTTCGCCGGGATACCTGCCGGGCGATCGACTCTGCCTATTTTGTGTATCCGGTCAAATGTTACACGCCGCAGGAGTCCGTGGGTGCGAAAGGGAGAGGGTACCGGCCCGACGGTTTCGATCTTTTCGACATGAATGCCAGGGGCAGCCACCCCGCCCACGACCTCTTCGTGAGAGACAAAGACCAGGATGTGCTCGACGACCGTACCTGGAAGCCCATCGATGTGCTCGCATTCACTTCCGGCGTGGTAGTGGCAACCGAAACAAGCTGGAAATATGACAGCGAATTCCGGGGAGGGAACTGGATATGGATCTATGATCCGTGCTTGGACGGCCTTTTTTACTACGCGCACAACAATATCGTGGAAGTTCAGCCGGGACAGTGGGTTAGTGCAGGTGACAAGATATCTGAAATGGGACGTACGGGTTACAACGCCTACCAGAAGAGATCCCCTACGCACCTGCATCTCATGTACCTGCAACTCGACGCCGAAGGCCTTCCAATGCCCTACAACACTTATGCATGGCTGAAACAGTCGACGGTAAAAGATGGTTTGGAGGCTGAGTGATTGGTATTGAAGTAGATAATTGATAAATTGTCCTTCACTCCATTACTATTCCTTAAACATCATTTTATGAACAACCGACGTTCCTTTTTCCGGAAGAGCGCAGCCTTGGGCATGGGCGCTTTCGGTATCAACAGCCTTTTCAACGAACTCCACGCGGAGCAGTTCCTCGAAGCCGGGAAGCTTTGGGACGATAACAGTGAAGGAAACGAGGACTACTGGTCGGTGATCCAGGACGCCTACACCGCGAGCAAAAGCGAGATCATTATTTTGAATAACGGTGGTGTATCCCCTTCGCCCATTGTCGTGCAGGAAGCGCTGGACAAATACAACAAAGCCGCTGCCCAAGGTCCTTCGTATTATATGTGGCGCATTATGGATAAGGGGCGGGAGCCGCTCCGGCAACGCCTGGCCAGGCTCGCCGGTACCGACGCGGACGAGATCGCAATCAACCGGAACGCAACGGAGGCCCTGAATACGATCATTTTCGGATTGCCGCTGGAAAAGGGCGATGAGGTGATCGGTACTTTGCAGGATTATCCTAATATGGTTCAGGCCTGGAAGCAGCGCCAGATGCGTGACGGCATCGTGTACAAGCAACTGTCGTTCGATTTTCCCATCGAAAACGAAGAGCAGATCGTGAAAGCATATGCGGATGCCATCACGCCCAGGACAAAGATCATCCATGTCACACACATCATCAACTGGGTAGGGCAGATCATGCCGGTGAAAAAGATATCGCAGATGGCCCATGCGAAAGGCATAGAGGTGGTTTGCGACGGCGCTCATACATTCGGTTTGCTCGATTACAAAATCCCCGATCTCGAATGCGATTATTTTGGCACAAGCCTTCACAAATTCCTCAGTGCGCCGGTGGGAAGCGGTATGATGTGGATCAAAAAAGACAAGATTGAAAAGATCTGGCCATTGCTGTGCAACAGTCAGCCGAAAAGCGGGGACATCCGCAAATTCGAAACGCTGGGCACGAGGAGTTTTCCCATTGAGCAGGCCATTGGCGAGGCGATCAACTTTCAGGAAGGAATAGGCAGCAAACGGAAGCAGGAAAGGATCCATTACCTGAAAAAATATTGGGCGGAAAAGGCTGCTCAGATCCCGGGCGTAAGGATACATACTTCATTGAAACCGGAATTTTCGTGCGCGATTGCAGGCGTCAGTATCGACGGTATGAAGCCAGAGGAGCTGGACGGTAAACTGATGAAGGACTACCAGATCCATACGGTGGGTATCAATTGGGAGAACATCCATTGCGTGCGGGTGACACCGCATGTATACACGAAGCTCAGTGATCTGGATAAGCTGGTGGGAGCGATAGAAAAAATCGCCAAGAAAGCCTGAGTTTTCAATGAAGAACAGCGATTGAGCATAACTGGCTGATATACCGGTTATGCTCAATTTTTTTACCGTTTGTACGCCGGAAGCGTTGGATATCAGTTTGAAAAGCCATTGACACGAATGATTCGGGAACAAGCGCACCGATCTGTTATTTTTGACGAATCCTCAACCGAAAAATTACCAAGATGACACAGTTACGAAAGGGTTCTTTTATCAGGAAGATAAAGGACATCAGCATGGGAAGTGCATTGGCGCTCGCCCTGTTGTCCGGGACGACGTTTGTCGCCTGTTCATCGGACGACGAATCGGATTATAGCTATGAAGAAACTTCCTACGGCAAAGGCATCCGCTCCCACATCAAGGAGGTCAGTCCGGGGGAGTTCAGGATTATGAATGAAGAAAGTGTACCCGCCGACAGTTCCGTTGCCATTGTAACCTATCTCGACGGACATCAGGATAAACTGAGCCCTACCGCGGCCAAGGCATTGATCGACCAGGAAATACGCTCCAATTCAAATATGACCCATCACAGTGGGTTGTCGAGCATGTTGCTGTATGGTGGAATGGGGTATCTTCTGGGACGTAATTCTTCAAACTCCTACATGAACAACTACCGGGACAGGCAAGGCGACAACCGAAGCCGTTCGTTTTACGCAAACCCGGGTGCCTGGGCAAGTTCACGCAGCGCTGTGCAGGATGTGAACGCATCGCGATCCACCCGGGTGGTAAACTCCCGTCCAGCCGGAGGCCGGAAAGGGTTTTTCGGAAGAATGTCGGGAAGAAGCGGAGGCTAAAAATCAAAACAACATGGTAAAACTGAAATCACTTCCCAACCCTCCCCAGGCAGCGTTACAAAATGCAGGATGGGAATGGGCATTGGGCACAGATACGACACCCTACGTGGTGAACGACATGGTCACCGTCAGCGAAGAGCAGGCCGAGCGTTATTATGAAGCTGCCGATACACTGTACGATATGTTCATCGAAGCCGGTCAATATGCCATTGACCATGATTTGTTCAGGGAAATGGGCATTCCGGAGAACCTGGTGGAGCTGATCAAATATTCCTGGAACGACGACCAGCAGATTCATCTTTACGGCCGTTTCGACTTGGCAGGAGGATTCGGCGATGAGCCAGTGAAGCTGATCGAGTTCAACGCGGACACGGCGACCTGCATTCCCGAAACGGCCGTTGTACAATGGGCGCACCTGCGCATGAATGGAATGGAGGAATCGAAACAATTCAACACGGTGTTCGAAACGCTGGTGGGGCAGCTGGCTTACCTCAGGGATGAAAATAGCGACCTGACGCCCTCGATCCTTTTTTCGACCATGCGGGGCTACCCCGAAGACGATACCAATGTAGCCGTGCTCACCGAAGCAGCCCGGGAAGCAGGTTTTGATACCGAGTTCGCCTACATTGACGACGTGGAGTTTTCAAATGGGGATGGCATATTTTTCCAGGAGCCGGAGCATGGTCAGTTCATCCGTTTCGATTTTTGGTTTAAGCTTGTGCCGTGGGAGTATATCGGAGATGATGAGCCGGAGCTGGCCGGCATGCTGACAGACATTGTGAAAAATCGCAAGGCGGTCATTCTCAATCCGGCGTATACATTGCTTTTTCAATCCAAGTACATTCTCAAAATCCTGTGGGATCTTTACCCGTATCACCCGCTTTTATTGCAAACGGAACGCTACGCATTGCCTCACAAAAAATCCGTAAGCAAAGTGTTGTTCGGACGCGAAGGTGCTAATGTGACCATTCATGACAAAGGGGGCGAGATACTTGAAACTGTCGCCGGAGAATATGACGGACAATCGCGGATTTACCAGGAATATGTACCATTCCCAACCGACGCTGATAACAGAACCTACCAGGCTGGTGTGTTCTTTGCAGGGGAGGCATGCGGGCTCGGTTTCCGCAGAGGTGGGAAAATACTGGATAATACCGCACAGTTTGTGGGGCACGTCATCGACTAGGCAACTACGTAATTTTACTTGCTTGTGAATCAGATCGTTGTGTCAAAATGGGCGTTGGGAGGAGCAAATCAACCGCAGGCTCACTTAATTAACCGTTTGCTAATCATTTTGAAGAAAATTCCCGCACCGGGACGAAGTTTGTAACGGTTTTAGCACTGCCTGCTGGTATGAAAGTTTTAAGGAAGATGGAAACTTTGTCAGCAGATCAGCAAGTTCATCGATCCTTAATTCTTAAAACGGAAATGTCATGATTCACGAGAAAATTTTTCAGCTTAAAAGTGGTAGGGAAGTCAAAGTAGTAGTAAAAAGTTATTTCCTGCATGACAATCCGCAGCGAGACATGGAATGTGAAATACTGATCAGGGAGCCAAAGGAAAAATTCTTCCGCACACCAATTGGTATTGATCACCCGCAATACTGGAAAATGAAACGGTCCAGCGTGCAGCAGGGCAAGGTTCTTCTCATGGAATACAGCGGCATCACCCAGCGCCAGATCAACCAGGCCATCACCGAGTTTAACCGCATATTGAGCTATCCATCAGCGCAAATCGGACTACAATATGAAACCGAGCTGGTTTAAAGCAACATATATTAAAGAAATGTAACACACATTATCCTGAACTAATCAAACGCACACACTGACCGGGCGCAGCTTTTTTGCTGCTACCCGGTTTTTTGTTGTTATAGCTTTCCGTTCCCGTTAATCCGCATGCCGGATTTTTATTAATTTAAGCCCACAGCGATATCTGAACGGGCAATGACAAGAAAAAAAATCATTTACATGTCGGTAGCGGCATTGTTGTTGGGCGGCATCACGGCTTATCTGTTCCGGTATATCTTTGCGGGTAACCTATTTGCCGAACCCTCCGTTTCGCTCAACTCCGACTTCCGAGAGCAGGTAGTGGCACATTTTGGCCGCAGGGACTCCATCGCTACGTTCACGCCCGGATTTCAGCACGTGTCTCTCAAACTGTCTCCCGGGGCCGATGAGCAAGATATGGCAGCAATGTGGAAGGGAATCGATGCAGATCGCGATTGGCTGCTGACGGTCGCGACCGGGGCGGAAGGTACTTTGCAAAAATGTGCGGAGGGGAAGTACGATGAGGCTTTCCGCGCTTTGTGTAAAGCGCTCCCGCGGGGTCAGGGTAAAGTGTATCTGCGCTGGAACCCGGATATGGAAGTACCTGTCCAACTATATGCATGGCAGTACCAGTCGCCGGTCGATTACATCAAAGCGTTCCGGCATGTAGCGGGAATTTGCAGAACAGGATCTCCGGCGGTTCGCATCTTGTGGGGTGCAGCCGGATATCCCGGCGCGGATGAATACTGGCCGGGTGAGCATGCAGTAGATGCAGTTGGTATTTCGGTAGATGGCCAAAGTGAACGAACAGCAACCGCCTATCCTGCCGACGCGGACCTAAACGTAGCGCTCAGAAGGAAGATCATACGAACCCGTTGGGCAGATAAGCCTTTAATGTTGCTGGTTGCCGGGGGTGACAGTACTGTAAGTGCGGTGAAGGACAATTTGAACGCGGTCTGGAATGCGATCAAAATGGATTCGGCCATCGTTTTTCAATCGCTTCCTGATCCGGGGAGCCTGGCCGTGCGCGGGAAGCCGCTGGCAGGTGTGTACGACCCGAAGCATTTGCTTACGGCTTCTCCCGCCGTAGACGTGGAACACCTGTTTGTGGATCTGGTCAATATCCAGAGCGGAGCGTTTGAAAAGGACTTTGAAAGCATTTTGAAACGAGGCCATCAGCCCATCATTACGGTGGAGCCATGGCGGGACGGAAAAGTGAGGAAAGACTCATCCGCGCTTCGTAATACCGTTAATGGTACGTATGACGAGGAATTCCGGGAGGTATTCAGGTTAGTAGCCAAAACCGACTTGCCTGTTTATGTCCGGTTTGCGCATGAAATGGAAATTCCCATTCACCGTTATTCGTGGCAAAGTCAGGACCCGGTGTTGTATATCAAGGCATACCGTCATTTCATGGGCCTCGGGATGCAGAACAAAAACGTGCGCAAGGTATGGGGACCCGCAGGTGACCGTGGATCAATGGAATGGTATCCGGGCGATGACATGGTCGACTTTGTGAGCATTGCGATTTACGGCTTGCCGGACAAGAACATTACAGATCCTGAAAAACAGGAGTCGTTTGAAACGATCTACAACCGGAAAGCCTGGCGTATGCGCCTGGCATCCAAGCCAATTTTTATCACCGAATTCGGTGTAAAGGGGCCCGAGGCTTTTCAGCGAAAATGGATGGAAAATGCGGCGCATGTCGTGGCAGGTCACAAAGAAATTGCGGGTACCTGCTATTTCAACTTAGCAGATAACCCCAAGGTTTGGGGCAATATCCCTGCGCCGGATTGGGGTATCAGCCGGGCAACGTTTGAGCATTTCATCCAGACTCTCAATGCAGGCCGGTAGGCTTTTTGGCTGCTTGCAATGGCGTATTCAGCTCAGAGTCAGTCATGGCAACGACCGTCGTGCCGCTGAGCACGTACAGGTACAAACGATACAGCGACGGATGTTTCGGTATTTTAAGTAAAAGCCGGGGGCCAGTTCCTGCATCGGTCATTTCAATCGGGTTGTCGAATCCGTCTGTCCGGACGAGCTTCCATTCGAAGCGGAATCCTGCCGGGTTTTTGCCTGCTACTAACCACCGCCCGTTTTGCCAGGCAATGGCGTGATAGCCGAGGATTTGACCTTCGAAAGTTCCGAGCGCCGGTTTAAGTATCTTGAAGGCCGGTGCTGTGGGAGGGATGTCGCCGGCTTCCCAAAGAGATCGAAGTTCCTGCAATGCTGTTTTGGGGCGTCCGAGATAATCCCGTAGTCCGTCGAAACTCACGTGTTCGAAAATCTTCTCATCCTGCCAGTTCGAAATAAACACACCTGTTCCGGTATTTCGGGTGGTATGGTACGCTGCGACGCTGCTATAAGCAAAAAAGTAAGGATACCGGATTTCTTTCAGGGTTGCCGTATCGGGGAGGTTTTGCGGGTCCGGAAGGACGAGGCCAAAGGCATCGATCGCGGGAACCATCCGGTGGATCAGATCAGCCCATTCTGGCGCGTGCGGTGCCAGTTCCAAATCAGTAGTCACTGGTCGGGAAGGGTCGATGGCCTTAATCCCCGTCGCGACGTTTTTTAGCCAGTACAAATAATGTTTTTGCTGATCAGCTAAACCCTTGCGCTGCTGGAACCTTTGTAATGCAGGGTTTCCGAAGTTCCAGGAAACGATGTGCTTTCGGTCTTTCAGTCGTCTTACTGTATTCAGAATGGTTGACGCCAGCGCAGCAACCTCGTCCTTGTCGCGGATGAAATCAAGTGTTTCGGGAATCCAGAAAGTGTAATGGATCGCTACGCCCTGCCGTTCGGTAGCGCGGAGCACATTGTAATCATAGATGCCGGGCCCAAAATGCCGGATAGCCAGAATTCCGTTTTTTCGCATTGCCCGGAGATCTTCTTCCAGTTCAGGTTTTGTAAAGGCTGGCTGCCGTCGCGACCAGTTATGTCCCTTAGTATAGTTAACGCCGTGGACTCCGGAAAAAAAAGCCTTGCCCGGTGGTAGGCCAGCAAGCGCCAGGGAATCGGGTTCAGGCAGCCGTAATGCGCGGTACAATGCAGGGAAGTCGACCGGCTGGTCCGGTCGGGATGTTGCCAGGCTCAGAGCGTACGTTTCATTTTCTTTCCCGATCGCAAGGCTGCGTTCGATCAACGGGTCGAACCGTTTGAAATAAATAATGGCACTGATCACGGTGATACTGATCAAAAATGCGGACGCCCGGACGCCGCTGTAAATCCGCCGCCTCAATATCCAGAAGTTACCTTTCAGTTCTTTGATGGCCCTGAATGCAGACCGAAGGACCGGATAGGTGTTCGAAAGCCCGCGGATTTGCTGCTGACGGCTCGCTGCGATGTTGAAGCACATGAAGAAGCAATTGAGACCCGCAAATCCCGCCATGATGAGATTGTAAGGATTCAGATCCTGGTATAAACCGTAGCCGATGGCGAGCAACGATAAAGCCAGTATTGCGAGATTGGGAATGTTGAGAGGCCAGTTGTTGGCCTCGTTCCCGTCTTTGGGAGTGGGGTCGTAGGGGATTTTTTTACCTGCAATCGTATAGATGATACCCATGATAAAGATCCACCAGGTCCCGATCATCAGTAGTCCGCCTACGACGTGGAACCCTCGTTCTTCATCTTCCATCACCCACCATTGCACAAAATGGCGGATCAGGATAACACTGGAAGCCATTGGTAACAACACCAGTCCGAAGTCGACCAGGTCGAAATGCATGGGACTCATACCCAGTACGAGCGCCAGTATAGGTATCAGAAAATTGATGAGATAGATAAAGCCTGACAGGTAATGCAGCGGTATGATCCCGTAATGAATTTTCTGACTCCAGCTGAACTTCGTGAAAAGTCGGGGATAGGCGTGCACAAACAGGTCGAAGACCCCTCTCGACCATTTGAGCTGTTGCTTGTAATAAGCCGACAATGTCGACGGGACAAGCCCGCGGGCCAGTACCGCAGGTACATATACGGACTTCCAGCCCTTTGCGTGCAATTGCATGGAGGTGTGCATATCTTCCGCCAGCCCGGCTGCGTGCCCGCCTATGGATTCCAGTGCCGTGCGCCTGAATGTACAGTTTGCACCGATCGCCAGCACCGTTCCGTATTTGTTCATGGTCATCATCATGGGCCCGTAAAACTGGTAGGTTTGCTGGGCCGCACCTTTCGCAATCAGGCTCTCATCATGATTTTTGTAGGCCTGGACGATCTGTACATAGCCGATCTCCGGGTTGTCGAAATGCGAGACGATCGGGTCCAGAAAGTCTGGAAACGGGACATGGTCGGGATCGAGGACGACACAGAGCTCTCCTTTGGATATCGCCAGTGCATTGTTGATGTTACCAGCTTTTGCATTCTTCTTTTCCTTTCGGGTCACGTGGTGCACGCCGAGGCGGTCGCAGACTTCCCTGAGGTAGGGGTCGTCCGCTTCATCGCACAGATAGGCCTCATGCGGGTAAGTAATGGCCTGGATGGCGGTGAGCGTTTCCACAATCATGTCGTAAGGCTCTCCGGCGCAGAAAGTCGTGAAAATATCGACCGTGTACCCGCGGGTGAGCGGAGGCGTCGATGGAACGGTGATGTACAGATAATGATACCATTCGTGCAGTATTTTCAGGCAAGTGAATACAAACGTTACGACCAGCATCCAGTACAAGGGAGCGTAGCCCCTGACCGATTCAGAAAGCACGTTGAATAGGAAAAATCCCATCGAAATCAGCCCGGAAAAAATCATAAGCCGAAGCATGATCAGCTGGTTCCGGGTAGGAGGCTTCACATAAAGGGTTTGCTTCATGGACGGTTTACGACGTAAAAAGGTGTGTTACAGGACGCAAAATGGCCCTTATCATTATAAATCGTTGCGAAAATGCGGTAAGGACCTTCTTCGGAGGGAGCTTCGAAAGCCACCCGCAGATTGCTCCCGGGATTGTTAATGGTTGTAAGGGCTTTTAATTTCGCAGTACTGTTGACCTGGTTCTTACGATACCAGTCTTCTTTTAAAATCTGCCAGCGGATCGAGCGGACGGGCCCATGGTTTTCGAGCAGGAGTACTTCCGCACTGGCCGGGCTGCCGGGGATGAGGATAATGTTGTCGCGTGCACCCTGTTCATTTAATAGCATATACCTGAGTTCAGGATATTTCGATAAAGAGGGTTTTCCCGTCCAGATAGTCTGCATGGTGCCGGCTGCTTCTGAGGGAGCCTGATTTTCATCGAATATGCTAAACCAGGTCTGGGTGGTTTCCTGTTTGTTGCCCCAGAAAAATATGCAAGCACCCAGATATCTCGGATCTTCCAGCGGCATACTTTCCTCGTAACGTTTTTTGTAAATTTCAGCCTTCTTATTGCTGGTATCTTCAATGTAGGCGCCCCAGGCGGTTTGCTCAGTTCCTTGCCAGGGACCATTGATTCCCCATTCCAGCAACATATAGGGCCCTTTCCAGAACCAGGAAAAATCGGCCAGGTCACGGCGCAACAAAGGAAGGTTGCCGAAAATGTTGAAGGAAATTAGGTCAACATCACATCGCATCCGGAGGTTAAAAATGTACTTCAGATTGAAATTCAGGACGGTGGTGGTAATGGGATGGTCGGGGTCTTCTTCGTGGATCATGTCGGTCAGCCCGTTAAATCCTTTGTAAAACTGGTTATACGTCCATTTGTGTGGGTAGTCCAGTTCATTGCCAAGGCACCACATCAGTACCGAAGAGTGTTTTCGGTAACGCCTGATCAGCGACCGGAACGTGTTCAGCCGGACTTGATTAGCCCGGGCATCGTTGTACAATGATATGTCGCCGCTGTTCGGGAGCGGCAGGCCCACAATGACGGCAATATGGTTGGCGTGGGCACTATCGAGTATTTGCGCCAGGTTGGTGGTGTCCCAGGTCCGGAGCGTGTTGCCACCGGCCTCCCGGAGTGCGCGGAAATGCGAAAGGCCGCCAGCGCCCTTCACCTGAAAAGGTTTACCGTTCCTGATCAGTGTGAACCGGCCATCGCGTTGGTCGATGTAGACTTTTGCGGCGCGGTTCGGCTGCCGGTTTTCACGGCACCCTAACAGCACGGCACTAAACGTTACAACCAGCAATAATAGAAGAGAGGTGAGTTTTCTTGACAATATCGGATGCATTTGAAACCGGACAGGGCGAGCCCTGACGTTTCTAAATAAATCAAAAAAGATCATATATTAAAATTATCGGCCAAATCAGCGTGGAGCCTGGTCAATGCGACTGTACGCGGTTTCCCATTTATTGACTACTTTTATATAAATGTTTTAGTTTACTAAATTTTGAATTATTGTTTACATTAAGATGAAGGAAGATTCACTCTCAAACAAAGCCTATACAGAACTACGGAAAAAGATACTCTCGAATCAGCTCACCTCGGGCACCCGGCTTAAGGAAGACGAATGGTCTAAAAAGCTGGATGCGAACAGGATGGCGATCCGGGAAGCACTGACCAGGCTTTTGGGCGAGCAGCTGATCGTGCAAGGGGAGAAAGGGGGCTTTTTTGTTAAAACGCTCACCCTGGAAGACAGTCACAAAATCCGCGAGTTGCGGGAAATCCTGGAAGTGGGCGCGCTGCGTCTGCTCATTCAGAAGATAACGGCAGGCCAGATAGCTGAGCTGGACCGTATATGCGACGACTTTTCGTCGATGGTAGAGCGGGGTTATTTTGGCGGTGCCTGTGAGGCGGATGTGAAGTTTCATGAGACCTTGATAGAATGTGCTGGTAATGAAAAGCTTGTGTATCTTTATCAGGCGAGCAACATTCCATTGTTCCACCAGAAGCTGGGCAAAACGCAAACCCACATGGATGATTACGAACTCACTGACCAGGAGCATCGTGAGATCGTAGCCGGGATCAAGGAAGGAGATATCAGAAGGGCCGAGGAGGCATTAATGAAACACCTGACCCGTGGTGAGGTGGCTTCTCTCGATCTCGCGTAAGTTATATTATTTGCAGGCTGAGGTTCCGGGGCCGGTTTCAATCGCATTGAAACCGGCCTTTTTCTTGCCATAGTATTTTCGGTTTTTCCGACTCATGCCTTTCGGCTATTCCGCGGTCCGCAAATTCTGCGGTATATCCTTCGCCGTAACTCCGGATTAATAATTTTTTCCTTATTTTTTTGTTTACAAAAAAATAATATATTTGTTAACACAAAATAACCCATAGTACTTACGTGTAACCCATTGCCCGTAAATGATCGTTGCGCGCCTTTGAACCAATTCGTTTGCCTATGAAGAAAGCGACACAGCTTGTGATTGTTCGAGAATTGCCGATTAAACCCATTTACTGTTCCGAAATCTTGAAGTATGAAAAAATCTCTAGAACCCGTGGGGCTGGCGACGGTCCCATTGCTGACGACCCTGTTACGTAACCGCCTGAAATTCCTTTTGCTGTTGACATGCCTGGTGGCATTTGCCGGGGTATTCAATCAGATCTATGCACAACAAATCAAAAAAATCACAGGAAAAGTAGTCGACCAGAAAGGCGCACCGGTACCAGGTGCTTCGATCGTGGTGAAACAGTCGACATCCGGCGCTATTGCGGATAAAGACGGTGTGTTCAGCATTTCGGTGCCCGACAATGCGGGCGCTCTCGTCATATCCTATATCGGAATGAAAACGATGGAAGTAGCGCTCGGTAACCGGAGTGACCTCGGTGATATCATATTGTCGGACGATGCGCTGGGGCTTCAGGAGGTGGTGGTGACGGCACTGGGGATCGAGCGCGCAGCAAAGACTCTGACTTACGCCACGCAGAAGATCGGCGGGGATCAGGTAAATGAGATCAGGGATGCCAATTTTACAAACACGCTTTCGGGTAAAATTGCCGGGCTCACGATCACGCCATCGGCCAATGGTCCGGGCGGCGCGACACGGATCGTATTGCGGGGAAACCGGTCGATCCAGGGGTCGAATAATGCATTGATCGTCGTCGACGGGGTGGCGATAGACAATTCCTCGCCCGCGGGGCAGGTGCGCTACGATGCGGGCGGGCACAGCGGAAGTGACGGCGCTTCCAGCATTAATCCCGATGATATAGAGTCGATTAACGTGTTGAAAGGCGCTGCTGGAGCGGCATTGTATGGAAGTCGTGCCGCCAATGGTGTGATCATGATTACTACAAAAAAGGGAAAAAGCGGCAAAATCAATGTGAATGTAAATTCGGGCGTCACTTTCGATAAGGCCCTGGTTACGCCGTCCTTGCAGAACCAGTACAGCCAGGGCTCGGGTGGAGTGTACTCGACCCTGACCAACGGGAGCTGGGGCGCACGCATTACCGGGCAGAGCGTTCAGGACTGGGCGGGAAATACGGTTTCTCTCAAAGCATATCCCGATAATATCAGCGATTTTTTCAAAACGGCTGTCTCTACCAATAATTCGGTAGGCGTCAGCGGCGGTTCTGAAAAGGTGCAGTCTTATGTGTCTTACGCTAATAACTATATCAATGGCATTGTGCCGCACAACCGGCTTTCCAGGAATACCTTTAATGCGAGACTTAGTTTTGATATCACCAGCCGGCTTTCCGCCGACGCCAAGGTCACCTATATGTTACAGGATATCTATAACAAACCGGGAGTAGGCGGAGACGGAATGGTCGTGGCGAATGTTTACCGTATGCCGCGTACCGTGGATCCCGGGACCCTGGAATCATACAAAAAAGTAGATGTTACAGGCGTGGAGACGCCGACTTATTGGACCAGCCCGGATGCGGTTTACATGAACCCTTACTGGACGATCAATAATACCCACCACGATGAAAACAGGAGCAGGGTGACCGGGCTTTTTGTGCTGCGGTACAAACTGACTGACTGGCTGAACATTCAGGGGCGCGTAAGTTCGGATAGCTACAATGATTTTATCAGCCAGAAATACGCCAATAATACGGTCAACTATGCCAGGCAGCCGGGCGGGTACTACTCGGAAGGGAACGACTACATCGCGGAAAGAAACGCCGACCTGTTGCTGACCGGAACGAATAACATCGCGCCGGACCTGAAACTGACGTATAATATAGGAGGTTCAATCCTCAACCGCAGCATGCGGCACCGCATTAACGCCGCCGATGGGCTGGGATTTGCCAATAAATACGATCTTAGCTACGCTACAACCCTGAAAACGGAAACCGCCACGGCGAAGCGTCAGTTGCAGTCGGTGTATGGTACGGTGCAGTTTGGCTACAAGGATTATTTGTTTCTTGACCTGACGGCCCGTAATGACTGGTCGAGTACGCTGCCTTCGCCCTATTCCTACTTTTATCCGTCGGTGGGGGTTTCTGCCGTGATTTCGGAAATGGTGAAATTGCCCACCTGGGTAAGTCTGGGGAAAGTAAGGGGCTCGTTCACAAAGGTAGGTAACGATGCCGATCCATATCTGTTAGGTCAAACGTATACCTATATCCGTGGCGGCTTTGGTGGTTACATTGCCAGCAGCAGTACCAAAGCCATCGCCGATCTGAAACCCGAATTGACGCAGTCGGTAGAGCTTGGCACGGAATGGCGGTTTTATAACAACCGTTTTGGCATTGACCTGACCTATTACAAAACAAATTCCAAGAATCAGCTGCTGCGCGTTGCATCTCCGGCTTCGTCGGGCTACTCGACCTTGAATGTCAATGCAGGGAACATACAGAACGAAGGTTTTGAGGCGGTGCTATCCCTGAAGCCTGTGGCGGGAAAGCATTTTTCCTGGAATATAGGGCTCAACTATGCGGTGAACAAGAGCAAAGTGGTGGAGCTGTATGAGGGTGTAAGTCAGTTGTACCTCGGCTCCTCGACCAGCGTCCGCACGGCCACACCGCTGATCAGAGAGGGCGGTGCATTCGGGGATTTGTACGGCTATAAATGGAAGACACTGAATGGGCAGTATGTAGTGAGTGACAAGGGCGTACCGGTTAAAAGTGACGAAATAGAGAAGCTGGGTAATTATAATCCCAAGTTTTCAGCCGGTTTCAGCAACAATTTTTCATACCGGAACTGGACGCTCGGGGTATTGGTCGATGGTAAGTTCGGGGGCGTGATCACGTCGGGTACCGCGGCGCAAATGGCTTATAATGGTACAAGTTCCGACACTGAGCAATACCGGGATGCCGGGTCATGGGTGGTCAAAGGGGTTACAGCCGAAGGAGCCGCCAATACGGTCGCAGTGAATGCGGAAACGTTCTGGCAAACGGTGGCGCAGGGGGATTACTCGTGGGGAGAATTTTTTACCTACCATGCTACCAACGTGCGGGTGCGGGAGCTCACGCTCGGGTATGACTTCAAAAACCTGCCCGGTTTTCTGAACTCCGCCCGGCTGTCCTTTGTAGCACGAAACCTGTTCTTCATTTACCGGGGCAATGCGATCCTCGATATTCCGGGCATTGGCAAACGCAAAATGGATTTCGACCCGGAAATGAGCCTGGGCAACAGCAACTACCAGGGGATCGAGTATTTCAACCTCCCCTCGACCAGAAACATCGGATTGAACCTCAAACTATCATTCTAAAAATCGCTTATTATGTTGACGAGGATAAAAAATATACGCCTGGCACTTGTCCGGCTCCTGGCACTGGCCGTCATTGCCGCTGGTTTTGCAGGCTGTACCGATAATTTCGATTCGCTGAATACCGACGCTACGAAGATCAGCAGCGTAGGCAGCAAGGAATATCCGTTCATGTTTGCCTATGCATTGATGGCGCCTACATTGAGCCCGGATAACTTCGAGGTAGGCGAGGGGACGATCGCCTCGGTTTATTCCCAGTTTTTGTCGCAGGCTGCGCATTCGTTTCCCACGGACCGCTACGTGATCCGGCAGGACTGGATGCCTGCCTGCTGGAACCCTGTTTACACGGCGGCAGCCCCGCAGCTGAAAACGTTGATGGCGGGTACCGACGCACAAAGCGCAGAGAATGCATTGGCGAATATCTGGTGGGTATGGATGTTCCACCGCGTGACCGACTATTTTGGCCCCATTCCCTACGCGGATGCGGCTTCGGGTAAGCGGTATGTATCGTACACGCCGCAGGATTCGATCTACTATGATTTTTTCAAAAGGCTGGATGTCGCTTCGGGTGTTTTGAAATCCCGCGCCGCCGACAAGCCTTACGGTGCTTACGATTTGGTATACAATAAAAATGCGGCCCCGGCAACGGCATGGATGAAGTTTGCCAATACCCTGCGCCTCCGCCTGGCCTTGCGCATCTCGAAGGTGAATCCTGAAATGGCAAAGAAAGAGGCGGAAGCTGCTGTTGCTGCCGGTGTGATCACCGACATCGCCGATGATGCCTACATGCCCAAGTCGACGACCACCTACGCCGAATACAATGGGCTGGCTGTAACGGCGGGCTGGGACGATGTGCGCATGAGTGCTTCCATGGAATCGATTCTGAAAGGATACAGCGACCCTCGCCTGCCGGTCTATTTTCAGCCCTCTGTGGCGACGGGTACTTACGAGGGCGTACGGAACGGCTTGTTTACTTCGGAAAAGATCATCGACATCAATTCCCGGTTGTATAATTCCAATATGGGAACCCGCTGGGCGACCTGGGTTGGTAGTGACTGGAAAACGACCTATAATGTTTCTCAAAACATCCTGCACGCCGCCGAGGCCTATTTTCTACGTGCGGAGGGAGCGCTCAATGGCTGGAATATGGGCGGCACTGCCGAGGATTTTTACAAAAAGGGCATACAGATGTCCATGGCGCAATGGGGCATTACCGACCAGGCGGCGATCAGTAAGTACATCGTGAACACAGCTGTGCCCATTGCTCCGAAAGACGGCATGAATTCACCCGCCGTTAATGACTATCCGGTCAAATGGAGTACGTCCGAAAGCATGCAGCGGAAGCAACTGGCGCAGCAGAAATGGCTTGCGCTATTCCCCGACGGCATGGAAGGCTGGGCCGATGTGCGCAGAACCGGCTTGCCGAAGCTCTACCCGATCGTCCACAGCGAAAATTCCGACTTGCCGGAAGGTACATTCATCCGGCGGATGCCTTTTTTAGACACCGAAAAACAAACCAATGCGGCAGAAGTTGCCCGGGCCGTCAAAATGCTGAGCGGACCAGATAATGCTGCGACGCCGCTTTGGTGGGATAAAAACTGATCCATTGCATATGATTGCACGCCTGTTATTTGCCGTTCTGTTTGCTGTTCCTGGTTTTGCACAAAAAACGCCCGTTCTTTTTCCGGAACCTGAATCCGTCCGGTATAATGCTGAAAAATTCCCGCTGTCGGCGCTGACGGTATTTGTGCCGCGTTCAGCGCCGGCAGAGGTGCAGTTTGCGCTGAAGGAACTGCGAAAAACGATCGCAGAACAGACGGGCGTGCCCGCTCAGCCAGCTGCGGCAGCCGCGGCGGCTACCTTTCAGTTTTGGGTCCGTGAGCCCGGGCGTGCATTGCCGGAAGTAGCGGAGGCCAGTGGCGACAGCCGGCGGGAGTATTACAAACTTTCAGTGTCCGCCAAGGGCGTGTACGTGGAGGCGCAGACTTCGGCGGGGCTGTATTATGCGGTGCAAACGCTCCGCCAGCTTGTGACCGGCAAAGGCAAAGAGGCGAGTATCCCGGGTGGTTCGGTGGAGGATCGGCCCAAACTCGCGTTTCGAGGGGTGATGATGGACTTCGCGCACGGCGGTTTGCCGACGCTGGACGAGATCAGGCGGCAGATAGACTTCCTGGCCATGTGGAAGACGAACCAGTACTACTTCTATAATGAGGTGAGTATCGAACTGAAGGGTTTTCCGACTGTGGCCTTCCGTTCGGGATACACGCAGGAACAGGTGAAAAGCATTATTGCTTATGGCCGGGAGCGGCACATGGACGTGGTGCCGTTCCTGAATCTATACGGGCATTTGCATGAATTGGTCAGAAAAGAGAAATATGCCGACCTGGCCATCGGTCAGTATGGTCACGAACTCGATCCGCGTAAGCCGGGTACTAACCAACTGCTTCAAAACTGGATCAAACAGTACACCGATTTGTTCCCCGGGCCATTTATCCATGTGGGTTTCGACGAAACCTGGGAAACCAAACGCATCGCTGACGACAAGGATGCCCGCATCAATTCGGAAGACCTGTGGGTGCAGCAGCTCACATTCGTGCGGGACGAAATGAAGAAGTATGGTAAAACCGTCCTTGCCTGGACGGATATGAATAACTATTATCCGGACATCATCAAAAAGATTCCGTCAGATGTGATTCCGGTGATCTGGGAATACAAACCCGATACAGCGGAGATCAACCGGTATCTGAATCCTGTACTGAAAGAGAACAAACCCTTTTTCATTCAACCCGCCGTCTCCGGCTGGGGGCACATTTATCCCGATGCCGACTATACCTATTCCAATATCGACCTCTGTTTGCGGGCGGGCATTAAAAACAAGGCATTGGGTTTTATTCATTCCGTGTGGACCGACCCCGTAGAGCCGTTTGTCCGGGCGTCGTGGCTGTTTATGGCCTATGGCTGCATAGGCGCCTGGCAGGGGCAGGTTCCGGATAAAATCACTTTTGCAAAGGATTACAGCCGATTGGTGTACCCGGCGGTGGCTGATGAAATGGGCAAGGCTTTCGATTATCTGGCAGCTTCCAATGAAGCGCTGGACAAATGCCTGGGGCGTAATACCGGCGGAATGCCACGGGGCACCATTATGGAAAGCTGGTCGAACCCGTTTTTGCCCTATTACCTGAAAAATACCGGTGAACACGTCGCGGACTTTAAAAACGCGAGGAGACTGAGCGAGGAGGCTCAGGAGCAGCTTATTGCGGCATTGTCGAAATGCAGCCCGAAGGATACGGCATTCATTCATTCGATGATCGTGACGGCGAGGCTGATGGCTTATTCCGCTACGCGCTTTTTGTGGGCCAAAACTATCTGCGACCGTTGGAACGAGTCCATGATTCAGCGGAAAAAGAATGATTTCGTGGTGTACGACATCACTTATCCTTGCCATGGGCTCCTGATCGACCTGATGGATGAAAACGGGGAGCTGAAATCAGCCTACGAGGAGGCCTGGCGTTCGGAATATATGCCTTATCGCATCAACACGATCCTGGGACGCTTCGATGTCGAATATGCATTTTGGCAGAAGCTGTATTTGAAAGTCGTCGACTACCGCATTGAAAACAAGCCTGAACATGTGGCAGACCAGTCGTTTGAAGCGTTATTCAAGCCCGATTTTTGAAAAGCTATCGGGTATGAAAACGTATTGGTAATATTTTGTAAACTATTTTAATTATATTTTGTAAACAAAAAATTTAATCAATACATTTGAAATAACGGATTTTTCAAAAAGAGTATGCTATTTTCTAATCTCAGTTATCCGTCCATTCGCAGGCATGCTGAAAATATGGTCGTCGTACTTCCGTTGGGGGCGATCGAGCAGCATGGCCCGCATATGGCGGTGTCGACGGACACGGACCTGGTCACCTGCATTGCCCGCAACGCTGAGGCATTGCTGCCGGAAACGGTGCTGCTCTGTCCGACCCTTCCATTCGGATCCAGCCACCACCACCTGTCCTTTGGCGGAACGATCAGCGTTGCCCCGGCTCTGTATACGCAGGTCGTAGTGGATCTTGTCGGCTCGTTGCTGGTAAATGGCTTCCGGAGGATTGTACTGTTGAATGGCCATGGCGGCAACATCACACCCGTGAAGCAGGCGCTGGCGATCCTGAGCAAGGATTATGACGAGGCATTTCCTGCCAATATTGCGCTGGTCACTTACTGGGAACTGGGCGGCAAGCCATTCGCCGGGGAAGCGCCAATGGAAAGCCCTGCGTTGAGTCATGCCTGCGAATACGAAACGAGTATGATGATGCACCTTTTCCCGGAAAAAGTGTGGATGGATAAGGCCGAACGCGCCGCGAGACCAGCCAGTAACGGCTACATTCCCTGGGAGGACGATGAACCCTACCGTGGTGTGACGCTCTTCAAACAAACCGCATTCATTTCCGGAAACGGAAGCAGCGGAGAACCCCAGCTGGCCACCGCAGAAAAGGGCAAACACCTCATCGAAAAGGCCACGGATGCATTGGTAAAGTTTCTGGGGGAATTTGCGGGGTGGGAAGTAGGGGGAAGGCTGTCGGCTATCGGCTATCGGCCGTCGGCTCCGGGTAGCTGAGCAATTTCATTTTAATTATCAACCAAAGGCCGAAAGCCGACTGCCGAAAGCCGAAGTATACTTATGTCAAAAACAGAAATCAAGCACCCCGATAAACACATCAGCACCGGCGCTTATTCTGCCGGTGTTTTGAAAAATGGATTGCTGTTCGTGAGCGGGCAGGGGCCGCTGGACCTCGCTACTGGCGAAGTGAAGCATGGGACCATCGAGGAGGAGACCTTGCTCACCCTCGAGCATGTGAAGAAGATCGTGGAAGCGGCGGGCGGGACTGTCGGCGATATTATGAAATGCACCGTGCACCTGGAAAATATCCATG
This sequence comes from uncultured Dyadobacter sp., assembly GCF_946482605.1. The sequence goes on from NZ_CAMLSE010000032.1 coordinate 74,022, forward strand.
ATTTCGACCGCTACAATGTCGCTTATGCATCTTTTTTCGAAGGTGTGCTCCCGGCGCGGACCACGGTACAATCAGTGCTGTCGGACGGAATCAAAATTGAGATCGACGCCATTGCGCTGATCGGTTAACACAGGCATTTACAGTAATTAGCTTGCATTGGAATGAGTTTGAAACAACGCATTGGTACGGTAGGCCTGGGGCTCATGGGCAGCAGCATCGCCACATGCATTCTGGCGGCCGGCCATGAAGTGACGTCACTGGTAAAAGAAGTGGCAGAAGCAGAACCGGCGCGGAATCGCATCCTCTCGTTTCTGACGGAGCTGAACGAGGAGGGGCTACTGCATGAAGAACCACATGCCGCATTGGGCCGGATCACGATTACGACGGATGTCGGTGCGCTGGCCGGGCATGAGGTGGTGATCGAATCCATTACCGAGGACATGGAAGCGAAAAAGGCGGTTTATACGGCACTGGAAACCGTTTTGTCGCCCACGGCCATTATCGGGAGCAATACATCGGCCATTCCGGTTTCAGTGCTGCAGGCAGGCCTGCGGAATCCTGAGAGGCTGCTAGGCATCCACTGGGCGGAGCCGGCGCATATTACCCGTTTTATGGAAGTGATCTGCGGAAAGGATTCGGATGTGGTTTACGCCAAAAAGATCGTGGAGCTGGCCGAGACATGGGGAAAGGAACCGTCGCTGCTGCGGAAAGACATCCGGGGCTTCATTACCAACCGCATTATGTACGCCATGCTGCGCGAGGCATTCAATCTGGTAGAGAACGGCTATGCGACCGTGGAAGATGTGGACCGTTCACTACGTAATGACCTGGGTTACTGGATTACGTTTGCCGGCCCGTTCCGGTTTATGGACCTGACCGGCATCCCCGCTTACCTGACTGTGATGAAAGACCTCTTTCCTGACCTGGACAACCGCCAGACAGTGCCGGAGATGATGGAAAAACTGGTCGCATCCGGCGCCAGAGGTGTAAGCAATGCGCAGGGATTTTATCCTTATACCGAACAAAGCGCGGAAGCGTGGGAAAAAGCATTCATCGATTTCAGCTACGATATCCGGAAGCTGGCTGAAAAATACCCTCAGCATTTAGGAGCATGACAACAATCGCATCGATACGAGCCACGGAAGTGGTGGTGCCGGCTAAACCGGGTAGCCTGAATTCCGATACAGTACTGGATAAGGACAGTGCGTTTGCCAGGAAATTCATGACGGGGGAAAGCTGGACGGAATTTGCCAACCAGCCCAAATGGATTATTGAAATAACGCTGGCCAACGGACTGACCGGCATCGGAGAAACTTACCGGAGTGCTTCGGGTGAGCTGATCCGCGAAGCCATGCAGGAGTTTGCAGGAAAAGATATTCTGAAACTCAATTGGCGGCGGCTACCCGTGGCCGATCAACGGATCTATGAAGCGTTTGAATGCGCTGTGCTGGACCTCGTGGGCAAGTTGCTGCACGTCCCGGTATATCAGTTGCTCGGCGGTGCGTACCGGAGCAGGGTCGACTGTATGGGCTGGACAGGCCGCCGGACGCCCGAGGATGCCGCTCAAAAGGCATTTGAAGCCATGCAAAAAGGACATAAAGTGTTTAAGTTTAAATGTTCCGATGAAGATCCGGTGCGCCTCTGGACCACGGAGATCAGGAGGAAGTGCGGCGATGGTATCAAGGTCCTGCTCGATCCGAACCAGCGCTGGAATGATGTAGAAACGACGATGAAATTGATGGAAGGCGTGGAGACAGAGGTCATGCTGGGACTGGAAGATCCGATCCTTCACGGAGATGTAGAAGGGTTCCGATACCTGAAAAAGCATTTGGGCATTCCGTTGTACCGGCACATTTCGTTGCCTTACACGCAGGACATACGCGACATGATCACGTTCGTACGGGCCGACGCCGCGGACGGTTACAATTTTAACGGTTCGGCTTACAATTGCGTTCTGCTGGCCGAAGTGGCATATCTCGAAGGAAAACCATGCTGGCGGGGATCGGAGGTGGATCTTGGTATTTCGGAAACCATGGGGCTGCACATTGCGGCAGCGAGCATTAATTGCACCATCCCGTCCGACATTTTCGGCGAGCTTGTGCGTGTCGACGACCTGATCACCGAACCCATTGCATTTGAAAATGGCGCGGCTATGGTGCCCCAGGGCGATGGCCTGGGGATCACACTGGACCGGGCCGCTCTTGAAAAACATCAAACAGGAAACATTTTATCAGCTCATTCATGAAGAAAGCCATTCTTTCCTGGACAGTCCTGTTCCTCTGCAACCTGATCTGGTCGTTCCACTTCACGTGCATTAAACTGACGCAGGATCAGGTAGGGCCTTACTTCACGGTTTGGCTGCCCATGCTCCTGGCTACCATTTTTCTCGCACCGTTCGTCTGGAGGGATTTTAAAAAAGGAGGCAAGAAGATCCGGGATGTGCTGGTTTTCGTACAGCTCGCAGCGGTAGGCGCATTTCCCTCGCAGGTGTTTATGACCTGGGGGACGCAGTATTCGCTGGCCAGCAACGCGGCCATTTTCGTGCTTGCATTGCCGGTGATCACAGCAGTGTTTGCCTTCTTTTTACTCAAAGAGAAAATGAACCGTATCAGGTGGATCAGCTTTGGGATAGCCATCGTGGGCGTTATGCTCTGCTCGACGGACGACATCCGTCAGATGGACATGAGTTCGCGGTACGCATTGGGTAATGTATTGATTTTCATAGCAATCATAGGTAATGCGTATTATAATGTAGGCTGTAAAAAAGTGGCCGAGCAGTACACAGAAATGGAAATGGTGTTCTATACTTACCTGGTGATGGTGATCCTGCTCGCTCCGCTGGTGTGGTACTACGAGCCCGGTATGTTTGCGGTCATCCCGCATTACACCGCACAGACCTGGACGGGAATGATCGCACTGACGCTCTTTCACAACTTCCTGTCCATGATCATGTTCTTCCGGGTTTTGAAATACCTGGATGCTACACAGGTCGCATTGTCCAATTACCTGATCACCTTCATGGGATTGCCGATAGCGGCATTTGTACTCGGGGAAACATTGAAAACACAAGCCATAATCGGAGGCATATTGGTTTTGGCCTCCACTTTGATACTCACGATCGTCGATAGCAGGTCTGCCCGGCAGAAAGAGCAGAAAGAACTGGTTAAAGTCAGTCCATAAACAACCTAATGCGTATGAATTCAGAGAACGAACTGTTTGGTGTCGTGCCCATTATCCCGACGCCATTTACTGAAGACGAGGAGATTGACGAAGCCGCCCTCCGGAGCCTGATCGACTTTGCCGTGTCCTGTGGTGTAGAGGCGGTGTGCCTGCCTGCATACGCCAGCGAATTTTACAAACTAACGGACGAAGAGAAACTGCTCGTGGTGAAAATAGCGGTGGAGCACGCTGCCGGCCGGGTGAAGATCGTGGCACAGTCCAATCACCCGTCGCTGAAACAGGCGGTCAGGCTGGCGCAGGCGAATGTGAAGGCTGGGGCGGACGTAGTATCCCTGGCAGTTCCGCGCATTTTCAGTCTGCCCGACGATTCGTTGAAGGTCTACCTCTCTGAATTTCTGCAATCCATCCCGGATACCCCTGTCCTGATCCAGGATTTTAACCCCGGCGGACCGTCGATCAGCGCCGAATTCATCAGGAGTCTGATGGAGGAAAATGCGAATTTTAAATACCTGAAACTGGAAGAACCGCTTTGCGCACCGAAGTTTGAGCGCATTATCAAAGAAACGGAGGGGCGGATCGGTCTTTTTGAGGGCTGGGGCGGCCTTTATATGCTGGAACTGATCCCGATCGGGATCCGGGGGGTGATGCCCGGCCTGGCGGTGTCCGACATCCTGCAAAAGGTTTTTGCATTGCGCAGCCAGGGCGAGCACAACAAAGCATTCGATCTGTTCGAAAAAGTAATGCCGCAGATCTTTTTCTCCCTTCAAAATATGGAGCTGTTCCATTATGCGGAAAAGGAACTGCTCGTGGCGCGCGGCGTCCTGAAAAACAGCGTCTCGCGTAAGGCTGCGTATATTCCCGATCCTTCCTCGGTTTCTTATATTAAAGAATTGAATCAGAGGGTATTGGATGTGTTGAATGATGAAACGTGGGAAATCAAGTCACTGGAAACAACCTTGTCAAAAGCGTGATACAGAACACTAAACAAAGTACATTTAAGACCGGCAAAACCGCTGATACAAAAAAACGCGCTGGTCGAATGAACATTTTTGAAACGCAGGTGGCCGTAATAACAGGGGCCGCATCCGGCCTGGGGCTGGTGATCGCACACAAGTTGCTGAACGAAGGAGCAAAAGTCGGACTCCTCGATCTGAACGAAAGTGCACTCAGCAATGAGTTCGTAGGTAATGCATCCCATGAGGAGCTTATCGGCGTGGACGTGACCGACGAACAGCTGGTAAGCAAAGCGATAGCCCGGGTTGTGGAACGGTTTGGTAAAATAGATATCCTGATCAACTGTGCAGGTATCACCGGCGCGACCAATATCAAAAGCCACGAGGTGGATACCCAGAATCTGCAAAAGGTGTTCAATGTCAATTTCATGAGCAGCTTTTACACAGCGAAAGCGGTACTGCCCTATATGTTGAAAAATAACTACGGCCGCATTCTCCACATTGCATCCATTGCAGGCAAAGAAGGAAATGCGGGAATGCTGGCCTACTCGGCTTCGAAAGCGGCGGTGATCGGGATGACCAAGGTGCAGGGGAAAGAATATGCGGAAACGGGCATAACCGTCAATGCGCTGGCCCCGGCAGTGATCCGGACGCCTCTTGTGGATGCGATGCCCGAAGAGCAGGTCAGGTACATGACCGACAAGATCCCGATGAAGCGCTGCGGAACACTCGAAGAGGCCGCCAACATGGCCGCGTTCATCGTTTCGCCTGAAAACAGTTTTACCACAGGCTTTACATTCGACCTGTCCGGTGGCAGGGCTACGTACTGACGAAAGCCGGCAACCCAATAATGCCCTTATGGAAAATACTCCCGTTAACTTCATTGCTCCCATTGAAGGAGATGTCCTCCATGCCTTTGACGGCGTTTTCAAGGACGATACATTGACAATCACTGCCCGGATATCGGCGCCGGAAGATGCCGGGATCGAAGTAAATGGCGTACCGGCACGCTGGGTGAACGGCCATTTTGAAGCCGAAGTTTTGTTGAAGGGCTACGAAAATAAGCTGGTAGCCAAAAGCAGGAAGACGGGGGCGGAATCAGCCATTACTGTTTTTCTCCTGAAAAATTTCGCCGGACACTACCGGTTGTCGATCGATGATAACATCTGGTTTTTAAGGGACATTCAGGAAAACAAAGACCGGTACCAGTCGTTGTTTGACAATCCATTCCTGGGTTTTTTGAAACAGGTTAATGCGGAATATGGGACCAAAATCCATCTGAACCTGTTCTACCAGACTGACGGGTTTAGTCTTTCCGATTTTACGGATCAGTATAAAAATGAATGGAAGGCCAATGCCGGGTGGTTGAGGCTCAGCTTTCATGCTTTGCAGGAATTTCCGGATATGCCCTATGTGCAGGCCGGTTATGAGGAAGTAAAAAAGGATTGCGACCTGATTACCGGTGAGATCCGCCGGTTTGCGGGCGAGGAAGTGATGCGCTCCGTGACCACGATCCATTGGGGGGAGGCAACCGTCGAAGGCTCCCGGGCCATGCGCGACGCCGGTTACACGGGGCAGCTCGGATATTTCAATGTAGACGACGACCTGCCGTCTGCTTCCTATTACCTGACCGCTCCACAACGAAGGCATCTCAAAAAGCGGTTTGTGTGGCGCGACACGTCGGAAGACATTACGTTCGTCAGGGCAAGCATCGTGGTTGATACCAAAAAGCTGGAAGATATACGTCAGCACCTGGATGCCTATGCGCAAAAGCCACCGTTCCTCGACTTGCTCGTGCATGAGCAGTACTTCTATCCTTTCTATTTCAACTACCAGCCCGACTACCGCGAGAAGATCCTGACGGCCGTTCAATGGGCGAAGGAAAACGGGTACACGCCCGCGTTTTTGAGTGAATCCATTTTCCATGCATAAGTTTTGAAACCCATGAAGCAGGACCGCAGAGACTTTATGAAGCTGACCGGCCTCGGGCTGGCTTCGGCAGCGACATTACCATCTTTCACGCCCGACCGGACAAAGCAGCGTCCTGCGCCATTCAATATGTGCAATTATGCGGCGGCGAAGCTTGAAACGGTCCGCATCGGGTTTGTCGGTCTCGGCAACCGCGGGATGGCGGCGGTGGAGCGGATCAATAAGATTGCGGGGGTGGAGATCAAAGCATTATGCGACCTGCGGCCAGGGAAAGTAGCGGAAGCTACCAAAATGACCGAAGCGCGCGGACACAAGCCACAAGGCTACCACACGAGCCCCGACGCCTGGAAGAAGCTTTGCGAACGTACCGATATCGACCTGGTTTACATTGTAACGCCCTGGGCATTGCATACGCCGATGGCTGTTTTTTCCATGAAGAACGACAAGCATGTGTGCGTGGAGGTGCCCGCGGCCAAAACGATCGATGAATGCTGGGAGCTCGTCGAAACATCGGAAAAGACCCGTAAGCACTGTATGATGACGGAAAACTGTTGCTACGATTTTTCCGAATTGCTTACGCTCAACCTTGCCAGGCATGGTTTCTTCGGTGAAATTACACATGCTGAAGGCGCCTACATCCACAATTTGCAGGAATATGTGTTCGATAAAGAGCGGTTCTACCAGATGTGGGAGTTGAACGAGCTTTCGCAGCGGACCGGAAACCTTTATCCCACGCATGGCCTGGGGCCTATTTGCCAGGTCATGAATATCAATCGTGGCGATGCCATGGATTACCTGGTATCGATGTCGAACAATGACTTTGTGATGGGGGATACTGCCCGTGTGCTGGCTTCCAAGGATGCGTTTTTCAAGCCTTATGTCGGTAAACGTTTCAATGGAATGATGAATACGTCGACGATCCGCACAAAAAACGGCAAGACGATCATGGTGCAGTTTGACGTAGCCTCGCCCCGGCCTTACTCGCGCATTCAGCTTGTAAGCGGCACCAGGGGCGCTGCATTGAAATACCCCGAGCCGGCCCGTTACGCAAAGGGGCATGAATGGCTTTCGCCGGAAGAGCACAAGGCGTTGGAAAATCAGTACACCCCGCCCATCGTTAAGAAAATAGGTGAGGTAGCGAAGCAGGTAGGAGGCCATGGCGGGATGGATTTCCTGATGGACTGGAGAACGATCGATTGCCTGCGAAATGGCTTGCCGCTCGATCAGGATGTGTACGATGCGGCATTATGGAGTTCCATCGGACCGCTCAGCGAATGGTCCGTATCGCACCGTTCCAACTCCATCGACGTGCCTGATTTCACCCGCGGGGCCTGGAAGACCAATGCGCCGATCGACATTTCGATGGAAAAGGGCGGTACCACGACCGTCAAGATATGACGTTCTTCAGGACTGTTCTTCGAGTTCGATAAAGTCTTGCCTGGCTGGCGTAAAGCAATCGATCACTTTGCATTGCTTGTGAGCTATGGCGGAATGCGGCGCGTGCGGGGGGATGTGCGCCGTCATACCGGGCGTCAGGATCAGGGTTTCACCGTCAATGGTAAATTCCAGTTCACCTTCGAGTACATGACACCACTGTTCGTGGAAATGGCTGTGCTCGGGCAGGATGGTCCCTGCGTCGATCGTGAAGTGACCAAAGGTCTGCTGCTCCGAATGACCCAGCGTCCCATAGATCCCGTCCCAGATCTTGACTATTTTATTGGTTTTAAAATTGACAAATGGCATTTGAATAACAGCTTAGCGAGATTTAAAGATCGTAAATGTAGCCTTTGCTGCGATACTTTGCGCCATGATGCCGACATTTGGAGACGCCCTTTTGACACGCACGAGATCCCTGTCGTACTCGGCCATGAGTGCAATCCTCTTCCATTTAACGCCGACAGCCCCGGATACGGCGGGAGCGAAACGATCGTAACCGAAAGCATCCCAATGCGCATACCTCCCGTCTTTCGCTTCAAACAGATTGGCGACGATGAGCGCATTGACACCCACTTTGGCATCTACGAAGAATGTGAGCAGGGATTTGGGATTGATGTACCATCTTGCGCCTATTTCAGCGATACCCCGATGATGTCTTTCCTTGATATAATACTTGTCCGCGGTTCGGCTGGGGCTGTAAAACAGATCTGGATGGATGTCCTTCCGGGCATATTCAAGTCGGGCTAGGCCTGAGAGGTGAGGCGTGAACTTTCTTTCCGCCCATATTCCGGTGCCCAATGAATAGTTTGAGGTAAAATTATGAATCAGTCCCGGGATCGTGGAATATTCCCTGTCGTACTTTTTGTTATAATAGTCCTTTCCCCATTCCGCGGAGATACCGAATTCCCATTTCGGCATAGGCTGCGCCCTGGTTATAGCAGGCATACAGACGATGAGTAACAAGCAGAAGAATTTTTTCATAGCTTTTCAAGATAAGGGAGTTGTTGATTAGTCAGATGTCTTCGGGTATTAATCGGATTTTTCAGGTTTCCTTATCAGTCATTATTCCGTGGGGCGCATATAACGGAATTACTCTCTTTTAGGAAAACAGCGCTGATCGCTCAAACATTTGTCTTATTGCACTGCACAATCCCCAAATGCGTGGCCAGGATCCTGGGTACTGAACAGATGCTGCCACAGACTGACCGTTGAGATCCTGGGAGACAGTGTAAACCTGCAAAATTTTTAAATAGCAAACCGATGATTTTGCAGTCGTTTCGCTACATTTGTATAAACTGCATAAAATTTTAATATTTCAACATTGCGCAGGATCATTTCCATATTGCTGCTTGGGTTGCTGCTTTACAACATGGTAGGCTATTCGATAGTCTTCCTGTCGGAGGAGCGGTATACCGTCAGCGATCGTGGCAGGGACCTGATCGAGCAGACAGCCGGATCGGCAGATATCGTGATCAAGGTGCCCGTGGCTGTTCCTTATCAGAACAACTGGGATGCGCCGGAGCCTGTGCAGGGCCAGATCGAGCATGAAGGGCAGTTTTACCAGATGAAGAGCCGGCAATTGATCAACGACACGCTTTATGTGCAATGCGCCTTCGACCAGAATGCACGCGACCGGTTCAGCGACCTGGTTTCCAAGATCAACGATCAGGTAACCGGGCATTCGACTAACCCCGAAAAAGGGCAGCATTCGGGTATTTTAAAGCATTTTCTTAAAGAGTATATGACCGCGGGCCGCAAGCACTCCTTCTATGTGCTGGAATGGGAGCCCGCCCGGAAGCCATTCTATTCGTTCGTATTATCGGTGTTATCCGAAAACCACTACGCGATCCCATCCCCGCCGCCAGACCTGGCTTAGTACTTCCTGTTTTCCTGTACAACCTGAGTATATGTGTACGTGCGTGTTAAGCGCGTGAGAACATCTGTTTTGTATACCAATACATACCGGCTGTGTACAGGAGAAATGATATGCTAAACCAAGACTTTCTACCTGATGGCACATATTTCCCTGCCCGACGAGTCACTTCCCGGCATTGTCGGACTTTTCAACTTCCGTCCCGAAACTGCCGGACCGCTTCAATTGCTGGCTGAAACCCTGCTGCGGGGCGAATCTCCGCTGACGAGCGGCGAACGCGAGCTGATCGCCGCCCATGTTTCCTATCTTAACAACTGTCATTTCTGCCACACCTCGCATGCGTCCGCAGCGATGGCGCACCTGGAATGCGACCTGCGCCTGATCGATGACATCAAGCAGGGATTCAAGGAAATTCCCGTATCTCCCAAGCTCCGCGCATTGCTGAATATTGCCGGCAAAGTGCAGAAAAGCGGTCGTGAGGTGAGCGAAGACGACGTTGCGGCAGCCCGTGAAGCCGGTGCCGGTGACCGCGACATTCACGATACGGTCCTGATCGCCGCGGCATTCTGTATGTTCAACCGCTACGTCGACGGACTAGGTACCTGGGCGCCGCAGGACAACGAAGCATACCGTGAAATGGGCCAGCGTATGGCATTCACAGGTTATGTCCGTTACCCTGTAAAGCAGGAGCTGGAAGCGTAGCAGGCACATTGCGTCCGTTGGCCATGAAAAGCCGGGGAAGACGATACTATGTTTTTCCCGCATATCAATTACAATTTTTTCTAAGCTTAAAAATGCCACACATACCTCTGCCCGATCATTTACCGGGAATTACGGGCCTGTTGGAGTACAATAAGGTAACCGCCGAGCCGATCCGGCAGCTGACGCAATTCATTTTGCGGGGCGAGAACTCATTGTCGCCTGCCGAACGAGAGCTGATCGCCACGATCGTTTCGCACCAGAACGAATGCCGGTTCTGCACCGCTGCCCATACGGCGGCTGCGGATGCGCTCCTGGGTGAAAGCCAGACCTGTGAGATCATGAAGCAGGACATCGACGCTACGCCCGTCAGCGACAAAATGAAATCATTGCTGAAAATTGCCAAACAGGTCCAGATCAGCGGTAAGGCCGTAACTCCGGAAGCGGTTTCGGAAGCGAAAGCGAATGGTGCTACGGATCTGGAAATCCACGATACTGTGCTGATCGCCGGGCTTTTTTGCCTCTATAACCGCTATGTGGACGGTATGGCGACGGTCGCTCCCGCTGATCCCCAATTTTACAAAGGATTGGGCCAACGTTTAGTGGACCACGGTTACAACCGGTTACCCAACGGCTACGACCACCTCAAAAAAGAAAATCAACCTTCCTGAATATTACCATCGAACCTATGAAAAGACTTCTACCCATCCTCCTCATCACAATCAGCCTGTTTCTTGCACAGATCGCGGGAGCGCAGAGTACTAAAATTTCCGGGCATGTTTTCGATAGCGAATCGCAAAAGCCCATTGCCAATGCTTCGATCTCGGTCAAAGGCAAAAACACCGGCGCGATCACGAATTCCGAAGGTTTTTTTGAATTAAAAACAACTACACCAGCGACGCTGATTATTTCGCTGGTTGGTTACACGCGCCAGCAGGTAGAAGTAGCGACCGGCGAAAGCCTGCGGATCAACCTGGTGGCCGGCATCGAGGAGCTGGATCAGGTGGTGGTGACAGCTTCCCGGGTTGAGGAAAGCATTCTGCGCTCGCCGGTAAGCATCGAGAAAATGGACGCCCGTGCCATTCAGCAGACACCTTCGGCCAATTTTTATGACGGCCTCGTCAATCTGAAATCGCTGGACATGGTGACGAGCAGTTTGACCTACAAACAAATCAACACCCGTGGGTTCAATACAACGGGCAACAGCCGTTTTCTGCAATTGGTGGATGGCGTCGACAACCAGCCATCAGGCCTTGGATTTGCGATGGGTAACCTGTTTGGCCCACACGATATCGATGTCGAGAGCGCGGAACTGATCCCCGGAGCGGCTTCGGCCTTGTACGGTCCCATTGCATTCAACGGAATGCTCAATACACGCACGAAGAACCCATTCGAATACCAGGGCCTGAGCGCCCAGACGAAGTTTGGCATCAACCACATCGGCGACGGTACCGACCTCGGGGCAAAACCGATGTACGACCTGGCGATCCGCTACGCAAAGGCATTTAACAACAAATTCGCCTTCAAGCTCAATGCATCCTATCTCAAAGGAACCGACTGGTATGCCAACGATTACACAGACATCGACCCGAATACAAGTCCTGAAAACCGGGGCCCGAACAATCCGGGACGAAACGCGCTGAACATTTACGGGGACGAGGTGGCACAGACGCTTCCCAACATCGGACGCGTTTCCCGGACAGGGTATGAAGAAAAGGACCTGGCTACTTACGGGGTTTACAGTCTGAAACTCAATGGGGCGTTCCATTACCGCATTACCGACAAGCTGGAAGCCATTTACCAGGGTAATTTCAACCAGGGAACCGCGCAGTATACAGGCAGTAACCGCTTTGTGATCAACGATTTTAAACTGGTGCAGCACCGGCTGGAATTGCGAGGCAGCAATTTTTATGTGCGCGCCTATACCAATCACGAATATTCTACCAATTCATACAACACCCGCGCATTGGGCCAGCAGATCAACCGCACCTGGGTAAAAGACCTTGCGGGTAACACGGTGACGCCGGACAAGGCCGACGCGACCTGGTTTGATCGTTACGCGGCGGCTTACAATGGCACGGTGACTGGTGTTACATTGCACGACCACGCAATAGCGCGGGCGTTTGCGGACCAGGGACGTATAGATCCGGGCACGGACGCATTCAATACGGCCAAGGATCGATTGATCAAGACGCGCGGACTCGCCGGTGCCGGTATTTTCAGCGAATGCAGCCTGCGGCACATCGAAGGCATGTATGATTTCAGTTCCGTACTGAAGGTGATCAACTTTCAGGTGGGCGGAAATTACCGGAAATATTATCTCAATACGGCAGGAACCCTTTTTGATGACAAAGACAAGGACCTGACCAATGAAGAATACGGTGTTTTCGCGCAGGCTTCGAAATCGCTTTGGAAAGACCATCTGAAACTGACGATATCGGGACGGTACGACAAGAATGAAAACTTCACAGGTCGTTTCACTCCCCGCGCTTCGGCGGTTTTCTCTCCGACGGAGGACCACCATTTCCGTGCTTCTTACCAGACGGGTTTCCGTAATCCGACGATCGGCGATCAGTATATTAAGCTGAATGTCGGCCCGATCATCATTCTTGGCGGTGCACCGGTTAACTCGGCGGGGTTGAATGCTTATGAAAACTCGGTAACCATCGCGTCGTTCTCCGCATTTGCAAACGCATTCGGTGCGGATATGCAGAAAGGCGTTCCCTTTCCGCAAGCTGTGGCCAACAACAAGGATAAGCTCGTGAAATCCAATGTTCCCTACATTAAATCCGAAAAAGTGAAAAGCTGGGAGGTAGGCTACAAGGGATTGATCAGCAAGCGGCTCCTGTTTGACATAAACTACTATTATAGCCAGTATACCGATTTTATGATCAACACGGTAGTAGCCCGTGCGAAGTCGAACATTACATTGCCCGATGGGTCGATCAATCCTGTTGCTGCGGGCGAGTTGCTGGGGGCAGACCGCCAGTTGTTCCAGTTGTATACCAATGCTTCCGACAAGGTTTCGATCCAGGGAATCAGTGCGGGCTTGACTTATTCACTGGTTAAAAATTATAAGATCAGTGCAAACGCGACCTGGATCGATTTCAATATCCGGAACGCCGACCCCAATAACATCCCTGCATTCAACACGCCGAGCTGGAAAACGAACGTGATGTTCGGTAATGCGCGCCTGACAGACCGGATCGGGTTCAATGTAGCCTGGCACTGGCAGGAGGCATTCGACTGGTATGGTACATTCACCGAAATGCGCCCCGGCCGTGTAAATGCCTACAACCTGCTCGACGCGCAGGTAAGCTACCGGATCCCGTGCCTGAAAACGGTTGTAAAAGTGGGTGGTTCCAATATCACCAACAAGTACATCGTCCAGGCCTATGGATCGCCGGCGGTGGGTGGTTTGTATTATGTGAGTCTGAATTTTGACCAGTTATTCCGCTAATCAGCTATGGAAACGTTAGAAATGACCCGTGCGGAATCCCAACAGGTGAGTGGCAAATGGCTCGCATTCGCATTGTGTGTGGTGAGCTATACGCTGAGCGGCACGGTATCGACGCTGATGTCGGTGTACCTGCCCGTGGCGATCCCGGAATTGAATGGCGGGGCGGTAAGCGAAGCCAGGCTGGGCGAGATCGGCGCTTATGTGAATGCGATCTTTCTGTACGGCTGGATGACCGGCGGCCTCTTGTTCGGGATTGTAAGCGACCGGATCGGTCGGGTGAAATCGCTGACGCTGGTGACGGCGCTTTACGGACTTTCCACTTGCCTCGTCACGATCGTTCCCGACTGGTACACATTGCTGGCGGCGCGTTTCCTCACGGGAATGGGTGTGGGCGGCGTGTTGCTGATCAGCACGGTATACATTTCGGAGATCTGGGATGCGCGCACCCGCGCGGTGATACTGGGTATCCTGGCGGTTTGCTTTCCGGTAGGGATTGTGACCACTGGTAGCCTCAATCTGCTTTTTTCGGACTGGCGGACGGCATTTGGCATTGGTGCCATTCCGGTTGTCGCGGCAGTGCTGATTTTCATGCTTGCACCGGAGTCGGATCAATGGAGGCTGGTCAGGAAAGGCGACAACAGCCGGGAAGGTATTTTCGATGAAAAAAACAGGCCCAACCTGGTCACGGGCTCGCTGATCTTCGGTTCGGTGCTGATAGGCCTTTGGGGGATATTTTCCTGGTTGCCTACCTGGGCGCAGACGTTGTTGTCGGCCGGACAGGACGGGCAGCAGGAACGCGGACTGATCATGATCCTGCTTGGAATGGGCGGCATTACCGGCGGTATTTTTTCGGGCATCCTGATGAACCGCTTTGGAAAGAGAAACACCCTCATGGCGACGTTCGCGACATGCGTGGTCATGTGCGGGGTGCTTTTTGTGACCAACCGGACTTTCTCCGGTATCATTTACATCGAGACGGCGATGCTCGCATTCTGTTTCGGGATCAGCCAGGGCGCATTGTCCAGCTATATCCCGGAGCTTTTCCCGGTGGCTGTGCGGGGCACGGCGACGGGTTTTTGTTTCAATGTCGGCCGGTTTTTTACGGCGACGGCGGTTTTTTTCATTGGCTCACTGGTGGCGGTGCTCGGCGGGTTCGGAAATGCGTTGCTGGTGTTTTCGATTCCCTTTCTGGTCGCATTATACGTCACAGCCAGAAGCAAATGATACTGATTTTGCGTATTATCATAGGTTAATATAATTAGGCAAACGGGTTTGCCATTTGGCGAACCCATTTCTTTTTTTCGACAACTACTATATATGAAAAAAATATTCTACCTCGGTATTATCGGTATTATCCTTTACGAAATAGCGAAAGTCTATTTCATCATGCCAATGCCGGGCAGTCAGCGGATGAACAGCATCGATGCGGCTTACTGGCTGCATTCGTGGCGCTGGCCGTTGCGGATCCTTTTCTGGGCGATGATCATCGGGGGAGGGATGGCTGTTTTTTCGGCCAAAAGAAAATGGTTTCCTGCACTGCTGCTGCTCGTTGCGGGCGGCATTACCTATGCGACCAATTACGAAATGGCGGCCGACACAATGTTTTACCAACCCACCACCGTGATTCAGAACAACACTTCCGGTAACAAGGTAGATCCCGACCGGCTTGTGATCGGTGTGGCGGCTAACGGGGAAGCGAAAGCCTATCCGATCCAGTATATCGGCTACCATCACCAGGTACGGGATGTGCTCGGCGGGAAGCCTATTATGGTGACTTACTGTACGGTTTGCCGGACGGGCAGGGTTTTCGAGCCGCTGGTTGACGGCAAGACGGAGGTTTTCCGGCTGGTTGGCATGGATCATTTCAATGCGATGTTCGAAGATGGCGAAACGGGCAGCTGGTGGCGGCAGGCCAATGGCGAGGCCATTGCAGGTCCGCTGAAAGGCAAGACCTTACCCGAAATGCCCAGCACGCAAACTACCCTGGCGCAGTGGCTGAAACTCCACCCGGACAGCAAGGTCATGCAACCGGATCCGGTGTACCAGGCCAAATACGACTCCATGAGCCGGTACGAAAGTGGACGCGGCAGGTCGGAGCTGACACGGACCGATACGCTTTCGTGGAAGGATAAATCGTGGGTAGTAGGCGTACAGGCCGGTGAGGCGACCAAAGCATTTGACTGGAACCGTTTGAAAAAGGAAAGGATCGTCAACAGCGAGGTAGGCACCGTGCCGGTTATTGTGGTGCTGGCCGCCGATGACCAGAGTTTTGTTGCATTTGAGAAAGGCGGTCCCACTGCTTTTACCGTTAAAAATGACACCCTGCATAGCGGAGCCAACACCTACGATCTGCTCGGCAGGCGACTGGCCGGAACAGGCAGTGATCTGAAACGGATCAATGCCTATCAGGAGTTCTGGCATAGCTGGCGCACATTCCATCCGGCCACAAAACAATATTGATACCGATCCCTGTCCGCAATGCGTCCGTGGATCAGTAAGTAGTCCCTTATTTATAAAAGCATAATGAAAAGATTTTTTACAACTACCATTATCCTCTCCTCTCTTTTTAGGATCGCGTGTGCGCAAACCGACAAGCCGGAAAAAAAGAAAGATTACGACAAAGTGTTTGACCTCAACGAAGTCACGGTGGGAGAGCGCAGGAACACCATTCACACCGAAAGGCTCCCTGACGTGCATAACACCTACATTACCGCCGGCAAAAAGAGCGAAGTGATCCAGATCGACGGTGTGAATGGGAATATTGCGGAGAAAACCGGACGGCAGATTTTTGCTAAAACACCCGGCGTGTTCGTGTACGACATGGATGGCAGCGGCAACCAGATCAATATTTCGACCCGGGGCCTGGACCCACACCGGTCGTGGGAATACAATATCCGGCAGAACGGCGTTATTACCAACTCCGATATGTATGGCTATCCGGCGAGTCATTACAGCCCGGCAATGGAGTCCGTCCAGCGGGTGGAGCTTGTCAGGGGAACTTCATCGCTGCAATACGGAGCGCAGTTCGGAGGGATGATCAATTACGTCACCAAGACGCCGGACACTACCCGGGCATTTACTTTTGAAACCATTAATTCGGCAGGTTCTTTCGGGCTTTTCAGTTCCTACAATGCGATCGGAGGAAAAGTAGGCAAGCTTACCTACTCGGCTTACTACCAGAAGCGGCATTCGGACGGTTATCGCAAGAATGCTAAATCGGATGCACAGTCGCAGTATGTAAGCCTGACGTACGAATTCAGCAAATCACTGCGGGTCAAGGCTGAGCTCGGGCGGTCTGAATATGTGTACCAAATTCCCGGGCCGCTGACGGACGCGATGTTCAGGGAAGATCCGCGACAGTCGACCCGTTCCAGAAACTATTTCAACCCGGACATTTACGTGCCTTCCATTGTCATCGACTGGAAGATCAATCCGTCGACGCAGCTGAAACTGACCACATCCGGCGTCTACGGTGCACGGAACAGCGTTCTGTTTGATGCATTCGCGAATGTACCCGACACGATCAGCCGTGTGACCAATGCTTACCGTGCTCGTCAGGTGGATATCGACAATTTCAAAAGCCTTACTTCCGAACTCCGGTTAATGCACCAGTATGACATTGCGGGTTTCAGGAATGTGGTTTCGGGTGGCATTCAGTATATGCACAACAAACTGCGCCGCCGCCAGCAAGGGAAGGGAACGACCGGCAGCGATTTCGACCTGTCGGTTACCGATCCGCAATTTGGCCGCGATATGTATATGGCGACCGAAAACATCGCATTATTTGTAGAAAACCTAATTTTCATCACGCCCCGCCTGAGCGTATCGCCGGGTGTACGGGTCGAAAAAGGTTCTACTGACATGACCGGTAGCGTGAGTTATTACGATCCCCGGAATTTGCCCAACACCATCAAGCACAGCTTTCCGCTTTTCGGGATCAGTTCGCAGTACCGGTTGGGCAGGAACAGTCGTGCCTATGCGGGATTTTCACAGGCTTATCGTCCGGTCGTCTTCAAGGACATTATCCCGGCATCCGTACTGGAACGTGTGGACAAGAACCTGAAAGACGCCTACGGCTACAACCTGGAAGCAGGTGTCAGCGGTAATATCAACGACCTGCTGAAATACGACGTCGGCTTGTTTCAGGTGATGATCAACCACCGGATGGGTACGATATCGATGAAGGATGAGAATGGAACTGCGTACCTGTACCGGACCATCACAGGTGACAGCAGAACCCGGGGCGTGGAGGCCTACCTGGAATATACGGCATTCAGACAGTACAATGGCGCTGTACCCCAGACAGAGCTTTCTTTCTTTACTTCAACATCCTATTTCGATGCGAAGTATGTGCGTGGAACTGCGGTGCAGAACAATGAGAACAAAAGCGTAGCCGGAAACAGGGTAGAGGGTGTTCCTACCTGGATTTCGAGGAACGGGGTTCAGTTTCAATACAAAAAACTGTCGGTCACGGCGCAGTACAGCTACGTGAGCTCCAACTTCGCAAACCCGCTCAATACCGTGGAACCATCGGCAAACGGTACGATCGGTAAAGTACCGGGTTACGGCCTGCTCGACCTGAATGCGACGCTGCACATCGGGCAAAATTACAAACTGCGTTTCGGCGTCAACAACATCACCGATAAGCAATACTTCACCAAGCGCCCCACCATGTACCCCGGCGCAGGCGTGTGGAGCTCCGACGGTCGCAGTCTGGGGGTTTCGTTTGGGATCAGGATATGAGAGAGTGAATGAATTTTGAATGACTGAATGACTGAATGATTGAATGAGTGAATGAGTGAATGAGTGACCGGGTCGCCGGAGCGATGACTGAATGGAATAATTTCCTGTTTGGTCATTCACTCCGTTATACTGCGGCTCATTGCTGCGGCGACGCATTCACTCATTCGAAATTCACTCATTC
>NZ_CAMLSE010000033.1 GCF_946482605.1 uncultured Dyadobacter sp.
ATTGCTTAAAGCCTATTGCTTAAAGCCTATTGCTTAAAGCCTATTGCTTAAAGCCGATAGCCGACTGCCGATAGCCGACCGCCGAAATAATAAATCACAACGCCACCCTCACCGGTTTCGCATAATTAAACTTCGATTCCGGCGCGTCGATGATTGCGCCGGCGCGGAAGAAATACTGGTTACCGCCTTTGAGTACATTACTGTTCGACGGCAGATCGATTTCCAGCTGGTATACCTTGTTCGGATCGATGGCGCCATTGATCTCCTGCTCGGCCAGGGCTACGCGGATGGGCTCGCCCACAGAGGGTTCCGGATGCGCATACAAGCCGATCTTCCTTACATTGTTGATCACCGTTTGCTGCAATTTGAATTTGGCAATTACTTTCGTCCCTACCTTTTCAATGCTCGTTTCCTTCACCCGGATGTAGGGCTGTACTTTGAAATCCAGCTTGGTGTCACCTTTGACCGTCACCTCCTGGGCCGCCATGGGCACAAAGTTCCCGCGTACGGGCGTGATCGTATACGTGTTGGCGAAGATCAGGTTGTTGCGGTAAGAGCCGTCGTTTTTGATGATCATCGTTTGTTTGGTCTGAGAAGCATAGCCATGCTCGATATACTCGATCGTGCTGCCACGGATAATGTCCTGCTCCACAGGTTCATTGGTCTCGGTATCCAGAAAAGTGCCGTACAATTGCGAATCAGGCGCCGGATAGTTATCGACGCTGCAAGCGCCCACGCCGAAAAGCAGCAACAGGGCGGGAAGGTAGTTGAGTATGCGGTTCATATTGGCTGTTGGCTGTCGGCAGTCGGCTATCGGCTTGTTATGCTTTGCCTTTCTGTGATCAACCATAATTAATGTTGTCTACTGTTAGTTTAAGAACACTTCATAGGCAATAGCCGACTGCCGAAAGCCAACAGCCGGCTGCTCCCTCAATACTGTGGATTCTGTACCAGTCCATTCGCTCCGATACCGGGGATGGAGCGGTAGTACTGGCGGTAATCGAATGTGGACGGGTTGCTGCGCGGTACATTCACGCGCACGAAAATGTATTTCGCAGGTGTTACGCGGAGGTCGAGAATCGGGAGTAATGCGTGGCGCATGGTGTTATTGAACAGCGTGTGGTACTCACGACGCCGGATCAGGTCCCAGAACCGTTTGTTTTCAAACGCCAGCTCGACCCTTCTTTCCCGGATCACATGATTGATCGTCAACGGAATCTCGGTCTTATGCCCGGCACGGCGGCGGATGTCGTTCAACGCCTTTGCACCTTTCACTTTGTCGCCCGTACCGCTTTCGGCAATGGCTTCCGCGTAATTGAGCAGGATTTCCGCGTAACGGAAGTCGGCGAAATCGGTGACGCACTGGTTCCAGCCTGGGGCGATGTTGACGCCTTCGTTGAGGAATTTCTTAAAACTTACACCGGTGCGCGTGTTGTTGCCGCCCCAGGTATCGAAACCCGAGTATTGCGTTCGGTCGCCCGAGCCATAGGTATGGTACGTCTTGCCGTTGTAGGTGAACGGGTCGCCGCCCATGATCTGCGCGCTGCCGTCCGGCTTGATGAAGCCAGCCTGGATCACGATTTTCTGCCCTTTCCAGCTTGTGCCCGGCAATATCATCGTCGCCCACATACGGGCATCTTTCCCTTTGAAAATATCGTTTTCCGTATCGAACCGCTTGTATGGCTTCGCAGTATTGAAACCGGTATAGTCGGTCAGGTCGTTGGCTGCGGCAGAAGTTGTCACAGGTGCCTGCTCGCCCGGCTTGTCGTAGCTCTCGTAGGCGTCCATCAGTTCCAGGGTCGGGTTCATACGACCGGGGTGCGGCCAGCCGTTGGCCGTCTGATTAGGCTGGAACCAAATGCCGTAGTTATGGCCAGTCCCTGAACCTGGTCTTGCATATCCTTTGATGAAAATCACCTCTTCCGGCGCATTGTTAGGGTCTTCGAACAGCAGACGATAATTGTTGGCTGCTTCTTCGGGTGTGGCCGGTGCAGGTTTGTACAAACTGAATTTGCCGGAATTGATGATCGCCTCAGAAGCATCGATGGCGGCTTTGTAATAGTCCGCAGCCGCCGCTTTGTCCAATCCCACCAGTTTCTGGTCCACTGCTGTTCCCGAGATAGGCGCACGATCTGCGTATTTGGCGAGTGACGCAGCATGCAATGCAGCACGTGATTTCAACGCACAAGCTACCCATTTGGTCGCGCGCCTTTCACCTCCCGGCCAGGAGTCACCCAGGTTGGCAATGGCCGTGTCGCATTCTTTCAGCACAAAATCCCAGGTCTCTTTTTCGGTGCTGCGCGGCACTTTCAATGCCTCCACATTCCCTTCGTATTTCTGCACGGAAGTGATCAGCGGCACACCACCATAGCGTTTCGCCAATGCGAAGTAAGTGTAGGCGCGGATGAATGCGCTTTCGCCGACCAGTGCCTTGTTTTCCTCAGCGGTAATGTCGAGGGTCGGGATGATGTCGATCAGGATATTGACATCGCGGATGAGTTTGTAACCCTGGTCCCACCATTGAAAATCGTCATTGCCAATAAAGTCGCCAAACTCGGTATGTACGGCTTCGTCAGTCGACATGGCCGGTGCGAACCCGCCGTTGTTGGGATCGCCGGTATTCCAGTTGAAGCCCTGTCGAAAAAAGGTAAAGTCCTCGATCGGGAGCTGATAGTACAGGTTAGCCATGTAGAGTTTCACGCCCTCGGGGTTTGAAAACAGGTTTTCTCCCTGCAATTTATCCAGCGGCTGCTTGTCGAGCACATTATTGCAGCTCATCATGAAGAGCAGGACAAACAGGGTGATGGTATGTTTTAAATATCTCATTATCAATCAGTATTAAAATTTGACATTGATCCCGAAGTTGTAGCTTCTCGTCACGGGGTAGGTGAGGCCGGCGCCGAACAACCCTTCCACCTTTTCAGGATCGAAAGGCTTCACAAACGAATCGGCCCAGGTGAAGATGTTATGCGCATTGCCATAGACGCGTACGTCGCTGATACCGATCTTTTTGAGCCAGCCCAGGTTGAAAGTGTAGCCGAGCTGTGCACTTTTGAAACGCAGGTAAGAGGCATCTTTCCGCCACGCGCCGCTTTCGGCATACATGGCACCCACATTGTAGTTGAAGCGGGAAGCAGGCCAGGTACCGGGAGTCCATTGCCCGTCGTCGGACTGTTGCCATCTGTCATAGAAATACGCCGGTGTGTTGCCGCGGAATGCGAACACTTCGGCATATATCTCGCGGAAGCGTACGCTGTATTTGCCCGATCCCTGGAACAATGCTGTGAAATCGAAACCTTTCCAGGACGCATTCAGGGTCATGCCGTAGTACAGTTTCGGGTCTCCGCCGAAGAACAGGGGTGTTGCATCGTTGCCGTCGATGATGCCATTGCCGTCCACATCTTTGTACCTGAAATCGCCCGGGAGCTCGCGGGTGTTACCGAGGTCGCCGTTCTGAATGGGGGCGTAAATGACTTCATCCTTGTTTTGAAACTGTCCTTCCAACTGATAGGCCCAAACGACGTCGTTCCAGCGGTTGGTTGCCCCACCGCGCCATTTGTCCATACTGCTCAGGAACTCTCCCCGTTCGACGTAGCGGTTCATCGTACGTGCATAGTTGAAGTTTCCGGAAATGCCGTATTTGAAATCACGGATCTGGCCATTGTAGGCAGCCGAAAATTCGATCCCGCGTACACGGTCGCTGTTCAGGTTTTCCTCAGGCAGGGTACCTCCGAAGGTGTTGGGAAGCGATACATTCCGGCGGGCGAGCAGTCCTTTTCTGTCGCGCTGGTAAACATCGAATGTCAGGTCGATTTTATTGTCCCAAAGCCCGACGTCGATCCCCACATCCTGAATATTGGATTTGAACCAGGTCAGTTTTTCGTTTACGATCGCTGGTGAAGCCGCTCCCGTCGTGTAGTTGCCATTGGTAAACTCATAACCGCCGCCGCCCGTGAGCGAGAAGCCCGGCACGTACTGGAATGGCGCGCCGGCATCGGCCCCTACCAGACCGTAAGATCCCCTCAGTTTCAGCGTGGAAATGAAAGGAATGCGCTTCATAAACTCCTCTTCAGTCACCCGCCAGCCCGCAGATACGACCGGGAATAAACCCCAGCGACGGTCGGGGTGGTAGCGGTAGGAGCCGTCGTAACGTGCAGCTACTTCAAGCAGGTATCTTTCTTTGAAATCATAATTCAGGCGGCCTACGAACGACTGGCTGGCATATTCCGACTCCGAACCACTGGTAGTCTGGTTGTTGAGACCCGCCTGATCGATCTGGTCGTTCGTGAAAAATGCATACTCACGCCCCAACCCGGCCCAGCGGTTTTTGGATTCCTGCTGCTCGTAAACCAGGGTCGCACCGAGGTTATGGTTTTTGGCGATCACCTTGTTGTAAAACAGTTGCCCCTGGAAAGTCACACGGTTATTGTCGTTGTAGTTGTTGCCAATGCGTGACGGGTTCCGCTGTGCGTGGGCTGTGTATTTGTCGGTAGCCGCATCGTAGGTGTACAGGTTGTAAGCCTTCGAAACCGATTTCGCGCGGTAGTTATTGCTGTCATAAGCCACGAGACCCTTGATCCGCAGTCCCGGCACGAAGGGGACGGTGTAAGTCAGCGCGAACGTCGATTGGAAAAACTTGTTGGCTTCCTGACTATAACCGGTCAGATCCCTTTCGGCCAGCACGACGGGGTTGTAGCCACCGCTCAGCAACGCCGGGTATTTAGGATTGTCGTTGGCATAGGGACGCTCGGTAGGCAATGCAATGCGGGTTCCTTTATAGATGTTAAAAAAGTTATCGCCCGGTTGGTCCCGCTTATCAAACAGTCCGGAGAGGATCAGGTCTGCTTTTAGGTTCTTGGTCAGGTCAATGCCGATATTAGAGCGGAAGGTGTATTTTTGATAGCCCATATCTCCGCTTTTCAGCAACCCGTTCTCCTTCTGGTAACCAAAGCTGGTGAAATAGCTCACTACGCCTTCACCACCCGAGGCAGAGATGAAATGCTGCTGCTGGCTCGACGATTTGTTCAATGTCTCCTTGTACCAATCGGTACCCTGGTAACCCGGCGCGCCGCTGCGGAATTTCTCAATTTCTTCGGGAGAAAACACCGGATTTTCGCCCAGGTTCTTCGCTGCATCGTTGCGCATTTCGGCCCATTGCAATGCGCTGGTCATTTTCGGTACGTCGGTTGGGCTTTGGCGGCCGTATACCATATTGTAGCTGAACTGGGGCTTGCCCTGCTTCCCTTTTTTGGTTGTCACGATCACCACACCATTACCGGCACGGATACCGAAAATAGCGGCGGAAGCATCCTTTAATACGGAAATGCTTTCGATATCATCGGGATTGATCTTTTGAAACTCATAACCGCCGTCTCGTGCGACACCATCGACGACATACAATGGCTCGCCAAAGCCGCGTATATTGATACTCGTGCTGAATGAACCTGGTTCGCCCGAATTCTGGCGGATCTGCACACCGGCTACCTTTCCTTGCAGGCTTTGCGCGAGGCTGGTGTGGGTGGTTGTTTTGATCTGCTCCGAAACGATGTTCGAAATGGCGCCGGTGAGCGTCTGCTTGCGCTGCGTACCATAACCGACCACGACTACTTCCTGCAACTCATCCGTGCTGGGTTCGAGTTGTACATTAAAGTTCGTACGGTTACCAATGGCGATCTCCTGCCTTTTGTAACCCAAGAAACTCACGATAATGACTGAACCTGATTTGGGGACGGAGAACGAAAATTTTCCATTGGCATCAGTGGTGGTACCTTTTGTGGTGCCTTGCAATACAATGCTCGCGCCGGGAATGGCGCCGCTTTTCTCGTCTTTCACTTCGCCGCTGATGAGGGTTTCATCCGCGGCCGATTGCGCCAGTGCGCCCGCTTGGACGAGCAGCATTAGGTTTAGTGCCATGCACACGCGCCGGAGCATCGTCCGGACATTGTGCCTGCACAGGGGTTTTGATAGAAGTTGTTTGTTCATACCGTAGGGTTAAGTTCCTGTTCGTTTAAATGCATGAAAGCGGTCGGCCGAACCGTGGGGTAAAGTAATCGGGGCCTAATTAAGAAATGGTTAACAAACCATTAATGGGGCGCTTAATTCCCTTGATTTTTACATTATCCGGGTAAAATATTGGGGGATTTTGGGGTAGGGCAGCAAATGAAACAATAGTCCACCTTTTTGGGCGTATCGTCCACCTCTGCTTTCGCCCCCTTCGATACGTTTGTCGCAAGTCCATTTTCACAATGGCGCGCTTGCAGCCTACACTAAATTTTGCATTATGAAAAAACACAGACAGGTTGGGACCATTGCCCTATTTGTACTGGCGATGGCCCATGCAGATGCACAGCAGATCCACGAGGTCATGGCATCAGGCGGAGGTGATGTTTCGGGACCGAATGGATCGGTCAATTATACCATCGGACAGGTGTTCTATACAACTACCTCAGGCGCTTCCGGCACATCGGCCGCCGGCATACAGACGACACTGAATCTGGGCCCGCCCTTGCCGGTTACGCTCATCAGGTTTGAAGGCGCATGCGAAGCCGGTATGGTGCGCCTCAGCTGGCAAACCTCCATGGAACTGAACAACGACTTTTTTGTGGCAGAAAAGAGCACCGACGCGAAAGTCTGGACGCCGGTGGATACGATAAAAGGAGGGAACGAACCCGGGAGCTATTCCTGCGTCGACGAGCAGCCTTCGACGCCTGTTTCCTATTATCGTCTGAAACAGGTGGATACGGATGGAACATTCGCGTATTCGCGCCTGATACACGTACTGGGTTGCGCGGGCGAGACCCGGGCGGTTGCAATTTATCCCAACCCAACGGACACCGGCGTATACCTTGCCATGGAAAAGGGGGAGGGGACGGAATATGAGATTTACAACCTGAAAGGCATTCTGTTACGGAGGGACAGGGTCCAAAACGGGAAAACCTATATAGATATGCGTGCGTGGGTTACAGGGGCCTATTTTTTAAGGGTTATGCAAAACAAGTATCTCATAAACAGCTTCTCCATTATAAAAAACTAAATCATGAGAAAACTATTTACAATCGCAATAGCGGTACTTGCCTGTGTGAGCGCGTACGCGCAGGCGCCGCAGAGATTAAGCTACCAGGCAGTGATACGTAATGCCTCGAACGAGCTTGTCACTAACGCGCCGGTAGGCATGCGTGTAAGTATTTTGCAGGGAAATGCCGCGGGGCCGGCCGTGTACGTCGAAACGCAAACGCCTACTACCAACGCCAATGCCCTCGCGACGATTGTGATCGGGGCTGGCACGTTGGTAAGCGGCAACTTCACGGGCATAAACTGGGGCACTGATACTTATTTTATCAAGACGGAAACAGACCCCGCGGGCGGTACCAACTATACCATTTCGGGTACAACGCAGATATTGAGCGCGCCCTACGCATTGTACGCAAACAAGGCAGGTGATGCTGCTCCCGCAGGCGCGGCAGGCGGCGATCTCACAGGTTCCAGCTATCCCAATCCTGTGATCGCAGCCAATGCAGTAACCGGGGCCAAAATAGCCAACAGTACGATAACCGTGGGCAAACTGAACGTCTCCGGAACGCCGGGCGCCAATAATTTTTTGCAGGGTAATGGTGCATGGAGTGCCGTTGACCTAGCTTCGGACGTTACCGGCAATCTTCCTGTAAACCGCCTCAATAGCGGCGCCAGTGCCTCTGCCACTACATTCTGGCGCGGCGACGGGACCTGGGCCGCAACCGGCGGTGGTGCCCCGACAGGAGCGGCAGGCGGCGACCTGACCGGCACGTATCCCAATCCGACACTGGACGTAAATAGCGTGACATCAGCCAAAATTGTGAACGGGGCGGTAACAACCGACGATATCGCGAATAACGCCGTAACGATCGCCAAAATCAACGGCGTGGGTACGCCAGGTAACAGCAATTTTTTGCGTGGCGACGGGGCTTGGGCAGCGCCGCCCAGTTTGCCCACGGGTGCAGCCGGCGGCGACCTGGCCGGTACCTATCCCAACCCCGTCATCGACGTCGACGCGGTCACATCAGCCAAGATAGCGGATGGCGCAATCGTGAATGCGGACATTCAGACCGGCACGATAAACATGAATAAGCTGAATGCGACGGGGACTCCGTCTGCTAATAATTTCCTGCAAGGCAATGGCAGCTGGGGGCAGGTCGATATTGCTACGGCAGACGTGACCGGTAATCTCCCCGTGTCTAAGCTGAACAGCGGTACCGACGCTTCGGCAACCACTTTCTGGCGAGGCGACGGCACCTGGGCAGCACCTTCCGGCGGAGCCACGCTGCCCAGTCAAACCGGGAATGAAGGGAAGGTCCTTACCACAAACGGGACTACCACCAGTTGGGCGATGCCAGGGCCTGCGCTTTACGACGACGACAACACAAGATTGGGCACCATCCTGTCGATATCCCGTAACGAGGCGACCATTATCACGTCAACGGGATATATCGTGAAAGTACTGTTTACGCCCAACGGTACAAACGATTTTCCCATCGATCAGATATATTGGTCGGGGTCGAACTGTACGGGAACCCCATTTCTGAATGATGGTGGTATAACCGGATCTGTGATCTATTCAAAGATACTTTGTTACTCCGGCAAAACCGGATTGCTGTATGCACCGGCTAACCCTAACGGCAACGGATGCTCCATCAGTACGGCCCATTCGCCCGCGGCAACGATAGAATACACTACCTGTATGACCGGCGGAGGGGCAAGTGGGTGGTCAATCACGACTATCACGTTTGCAGCGGCAGGTTTACCCAATAATATATTTCACCCGCTTGCAATAAGATGAGTGTAGACTGAATAGTAAAGAAGGTGTCTCAGTTATCAATGAGGCACCTTCTGCTGTGTATCTGCCTTTTACGGTTTCGCTTCGATTTTTGGATGATGTCCGTCATCGCAATTCCAATGCCCGTGGTGGTGCCACGGACCGGCTTGCGAAGCACCCGCGCGGAAAGCGAAGATGTTCATCATAATGAATGCGAAAATGATCGCAATGGCAGCTACCCGTGCGGCGATGGTAAGGCCGCGGCGTTGGGAGAACGGTCCGTAGATGTAGCCGATGATAAAAACCATACAGGCCACGAACAGGATACGTGCGAAAATCAATAGTCCGAAAAACATGATTTCTAAAAGTTTAAGTGAAACGATGATGAAGTGTAAATGCAGGCTGGTAGCGGCTATCGAAGTAGCACTTCACTTTCAGCTTTGCCCCAATGCGGCGTTACATTGAATGCCGTAGCGGGGAGTTTTTGAATGGCCTTTCCTGCAAGTTCTTTGGCCAGGTCCTTGTCGCCGCCCCATAATTTGGGTGTGTAGTATTTGGTCCAGGCATCGAGGTAAATGGCGCGTGGGTTTTCGGCATCCAGCTTTTGTGCTTTCTTTAGAAACTGGTCGGAAAGCGGCCCGAATTGCCGGCCCATGGTCATCGGACTGATGAAAACCTTGGTGCGGTAAATCATCGCCTGTACTACATAAATTTCCGCTAATGCCTTGTTGTCGCCTTTCGCAAGTGCCTCGCTGCGCTTGATCTGCGACTCGCCCCGGACGCTGTAAGGCTCAATCTTTTCGCCGTCGTCTTGCAGAAGAAAGCCGACTTTGGCATTACAAAATGCGGCGTAGTAATAGGGTAGCCATTCGGTTTTCCGGGCGTTACCGAGCTGGACAAAGGTCTTTTCAAGACCCTGGAAATCGGTAACAGACTTTGCCTGATCCAGTTTCTTCACAGAAGCTTCTAACTGGGCGGTGTATTCTCCGTTCTGCGCAAAAGTGAATGCGACGGTGCAAATAAGCAGGATGGTGGTGATGAGGCGTTTCATGGTTTTTGAATTTTGAATGAGTGAATGATTGAATGATTGAATGAGTGGAGAGTCTATGAGTTGAGAGTCAATGAGTGGTTTTTGACTTTGAACTATAAACTCATAAACTTTAAACTCCTGAACTCGCTACCCGCCATCGAGCATATCTTCCGTCCGGTCGATGCCCAGGCTCATGAAGATGCCGACGAAGTAGAAGCGTGTGGCGGGGAGCGTTACCGGGGTTTTGAACCGGCCGTTGTAGGCGTAGTTATAACCGAACACTTGTTTGGAACCCAGCAGGTTGTTAGCACCGAATGCGATGCCGGAGTAATCCCTGATCCCGGACTTTTTGAAAAAACTCATGAGTTTCGAAACGTGGAGATTCAGCACGTTGTAAGGTCTGGCTGTTCCCGAATCGTAAATGCGGGTGCTGTTTTCGTCGCCTGCACGGATGTCGTAGTAGGGCCGCCCGGAGGCGTACGAGTAGGATACGTTCACGCTGGTACTGATTGGCTCGATGAAGCGTTTGATCGCGATCGTGAACGTGTGCGGCGTAGTGAAGGAAGGTCGGATGCTTTCCGGGTAATTGAGATAATTACGCTTCGTGTTGAGATAGGTATAGGTAATCCAGTAATCAAGGTTTTTGACCGACTTTTTATCCCGCCAGAACAGTTCCAGACCTTTGGCAAATCCGTCACCATCCATGGAAACAGACGGGAATGTCCTGACGAGGTCCCGATACTTTTTGTAGTACAGTTCGGTCCGGAAGAAACGATTATTGGCCTTTTTGGAATAATTCAGCACATAATGGTCTGCGCGGGAGAAGTTTAGGTTTTGCTTTTGAAATAAATACCTGTTTTCAGGTTTTTGGTAAAAAATGCCATAGGCGAAGTTCAGCTGCTCACCCGCTCTTGCTCTGTACGCGATGCTCATGCGCGGCGCGACCGCCGCCTTTCGGAGCAATGAGGTATATTCTGCCCGGAGTCCTGGTCTTACCGCGATATTTTCGCCGATCCGCAGTTCTCCCTCCGCAAAAACAGCCGATAATTGATCTCTCAGGCCCGTCACCTGGCCATCATAAGTTTGCCGGTCGTTGAAATAGAAAGTCTCCCCACCGAAGCGTAATGCCTGGTTATCGGACAGGTTTCGCGTGAATACCGCGCGACCCTGGGCAAAGTGGGAGCGGAGGTCAATGTCATGATCCTTCGTATCGAATGGGTAATGCGGGATCGAGACAGGGGCTTTGTTTTCTCCGAGGAGGCGGTTAGCGATGGCTGTTTTGTCAAAAGTGTACGCTACGCCTGCGTCGAGATGCCAGTCGTTTCCTAAATCTGTTCGGTAGCTTAATGTGGTGTAAACGTTGGGGTTGCGCAGCCTGAAATCGGAGCGGAGGGAAGCGCTGTCCACGTCCGGATTACGCATGCCGATCCGGCTTTCGGCATAGGCGATGTAGCCTTTGACCATGCCGGTCTTGCCTGCCTTGAACCGAACATTTGCGTTGGCGCTCCTGTATTCCGGTCCACGGTAATAATCGGGGCGCTGCGGTACTACACGGTTATACAAACCCTGGTTGCTGTACGCGACGCCCCCGCCGTAGCTGCTCCGGTTTGATCTGGATAAATGCTGGAAACCTGCGCCCAGATTGGAAGGGAATACACTGAAATTGGCCGAACTCTTTTCCGGCAGATCAATGCTTTCCAGGATCAATGCGCTGCTCATCGCCTGACCATATAATGCCGAGTAGCCCCCGGTGTTGAACAGTACGCCTTTGAAAAGGAACAGGTTGATGCGGGCCGGCTGCATGATGCCCGGCACGGAAGCATAATTCGGATTCTTCATGAGGGTTCCGTCGACGAACATTTTAGTCTCCTCATTGGTACCGCCCCTCACGAAAAGCCCCTCCCGCTCGCCGATCTGCTGCGAACCGGGGAGCGATCTCAATGCGTTGGAGATATCGCCGACATTGCCCGCCACGGTGTATGCGTCGATCGGAGTGAGGGACGCACCTTTGGCCTTGTCGCTGGCTTCGAAGCTACCCGCGCTGATCGTGACCGCTTCCAGGGTATTGGATGCGTAGTCCAGAATCACCGACAACGTCAATGCCGTGTCGGAGACCGTAATACGCTGCGAATAGGGTTTGAATCCCACGGACGTGACGAGCAAGGTCAGGTCGCCCTTTTGTTTTGACACAAAACTGAACCGCCCGAGGCTGTCGGCAACCGCACCGGCCGGCGCCCCCTTAATGCAAACATTCGCTGCGGGTATCGGGTCGCCGAGGGGGCCGGTGACCTCGCCGCCGATGCGGATCTGAGCCCGTGCCGCCACCGTCAGCAGTAGTCCCGCAGCCAGTAACGTTATTGTGAATGCATTGGTTATCATGGCTTTGATTGTTTTTGACCAAAGCTATGGCGCATTCGGGTGCGGTGCAGGCGAAGTAGACCAGCCGGAAAGAGGCTGCGACGAAACAGTCAATTGTCGCGACGACTAGTCTTGCCCGGTGTTCAGGAATCGGTGGATATTGTCTTTGAAGGAGTCGCTGACGGGGATTTCCTGCGTACCGATCATGACAAAATCACGCTTGACGGCAGAAATTTTTTGTGTAGCGACGAGGTAGGATTTGTGCGTGCGGATGAATGCGGGCTCGGGTAATTTTTCTTCCAAAGCCTTGAAAGTAATGCGGGTGATCACCGGTTTGGAGGTCGACGAAAGATATATTTTGACATAATCCTTTAAACCTTCCACCCAGGCCACATCCGCCACTTCGATTTTGACCAGCGAATATTCAACGTTTACAAAGAAATCGGGAATTTCAGTCTTTCGGGCGGCGGGCGGCTGTTTTTTGAGCCGGAACAGTTCATAGGCGCGGTTGCACGCTTTCAGAAATCGCTCCATCGACACCGGTTTGAGCAGGTAGTCAACCACATGCAGCTCGAAGCCTTCCAACGCATATTTGTCGTAGGCGGTCACCAGGATCACCAATGGCGGGCTAGGCAGCGTTTTCAGGAACTGGAGACCGCTGAGCCGTGGCATTTGAATGTCGAGAAAAAGCAGATCTATGGATTCGTTTTGCAGGATTTCGGCAGCTTCGAGCGCGTTGCGCGCCGTTTTGACGAGCGTGAGATAAGGTACCTGCCGGATATTGTCGGCCAGCAGTTCAAGGACCAGTTTTTCATCGTCCACAGCCAGGCAGCGCATCGTGTTCATAAAATAAGGTTGAAATGGACCTGGAATAGATTGCCGGAATCTTTGGTGCTCAACTGATGCCTGCCGGGATAAAGCAGCCTGAGCCGCGTGCGTACATTCTCCAATCCGATGCCCGGGCTGTCGTCCCTGACATCGTCGGGGTTTTCGTCGAACGGGTTGACTACATTGAGGGTGAGCTGCCCATCAGCGACTGTTAGTCCTATGTCGATATAAGGGTCGTCCAGCCGGGAAGCACCGTGTTTGAATGCATTC
Organism: uncultured Dyadobacter sp.; assembly: GCF_946482605.1. The sequence continues at coordinate 13,275 of NZ_CAMLSE010000033.1, forward strand.
TCCACAAACGGAATCAGCAGCATGGGTTCGATGGGCAGTTCACCGGCCCCGGCGTCCAGATTAACATGCATTTCAATCCGGACCGAGTCCGAAAAGCGCAGTTTTTGTAATTCGACATAGCTTTGGAGGTAGTCGGCTTCCTGCTGTACGGTCACGCGCGTGGCCTGTGTGTCGTACGTCATGTAGCGCATGAGGTCGGAGAGCCGGATGAGTGCGCCTTCCAGCCGGTCGGACTTTTGTCTCGCGAGGGAAACCATATTGGTCAATACATTGAAAAGGAAATGCGGATTGATCTGCGACCGGAGGAACCGCAATTCGGCAGCCATTTGCTGGGCCTCATGCTCTTTCCGGATCCGTTCTTTCCGAACACCGTCGGTGATCCGGCGGTAGATCAGGCTGGCTATAAAAACGAAGAGGGAAGGGGCAAATACAAACTGGGCCGAGCCGCTTGCCAATACATCCGGGTACCACCGGGCAGCGAGCTGGTATTTGAGCATTAATGACAAGGCGATCAGCAGTATCGCAGCAGGCACATAAAGCCACCAGCGCAAGCCACGGGCCAGTTTGGGATAGAGATAAAATGCATTGAAATAGAAAATGCCGGCATGGATCAGCCCCGCGATCGTAAAAAAAGACCCGGGCATTCCGCCAATGCGATATTGCTGGCTGGCCGACGATAACAAATAGGGAAGCAACAGAATCACCGACCATATGGTGATATGAATTGCGATCTCCCGTCGTCTCTGCATCGCTGTTGCGGCCATTTTTGATTTGTAGAAAAGTCAAATATAAAAAATCAGGCGGAGAGAAACTCCCCGCCTGATACTGTTAACCTAAACAACACTTGATTAAGAATATATTGGTGCCGTGTTTTATCGGTTGATCAGCACTTTCCGGTTCGTCACCTCGCCGTTTTGGTGCGTGATCGTCAGTAGGTACATGCCTACGGGCAGGTTTTTCACGTCGATGGTTTTGGAAACCTGCTTGCCCGAGCGGTACACCGAAAGTCCGGTTGTACTGTGGAGCTCTACCGATTTAACCTGGTTCCAGTCCGTACTTTTCAGATTCAGGACATCCGAAACCGGGTTGGGGTAGAATTCGGATTTGAGCGCATTGTCACTGAACCGGACATTGATGATCTTGCTGTAAGCGAAGGTTTTGTCCAGATCCACCATTTTCAGACGATAGAAATTGTCGCCGTCCATCGGTTTTTTGTCACTGAACGAGTAGGAAACCAGGACGTAGCTTTCTGTCTGCGATTTCTGAGTTCCGATGGTCTCCCATTTTTTACCATCGCCGCTGCGCTGGATCTCGAACTGGTCGCTATTGGTTTCTTCCGCTGTTTTCCATTGCAGGGAAACGGTATTTTCAACCTTGGATCCTGAGAAATCGACCAGTGTCACAGGCAATGCACAGTTTTTGAATGCCGTCAGCGTAGCTTTGCAGGTGCCCAGCGTGGCTGTGATGATCGCAGTTTCATTGGTTGGAATACCAGTTACTGTACTGCCATTTACCGTTCCCTTGTCGCTCGTGATCACCGAACCGGTTGTTGCGGTGAAGAAAACGGTGTAGCTGTTCAGATCGGGCGTACACGAGTATTCAGCGCCGGAAAGGGCAATCGTAGGCACCTGGCTCACGGTGATGGTGGCCGCCTGGCCCGCTACCACGGTGGATGCACCTCCCGCTCCGCTCACATTGGTGAGGGTATAGATAAATGGCCCCAGAACGTTTGTCGGCGCGTTGACCGTCGCTGTGGTGTTGGCTCCCGTAGTAGTGACCTGCTGGTCGGTGCCTCCATTGATCTTATAGGTAAATGTGAATGGCGCAATACCGTTGACTGCCGCGAATGTAACGGCCGGCTGCGTACCGTTCTGGCAAACCGAAGCGGTTCCCGAAATGGTCGCTGTCAGGTTGTTTGCAATGGTGATGGTCGCAGTTTGGGCCGATGGAGGTGTCCGCGAGCAGAGCTGTGCATCCGTCACGCTCACAAGCTCATACACAAATGCCCCGATCACATTCGTAGGACGGCTCACTGTCGCGGTTGTCTGGACGCCCGTGGTCGTAACCGTCAGGTTGCTGCCGCCATTGATCTTATAGGTAAATGTGTACGGTAAAGTACCGCCGGTTGCTCCGAATGTCACCAGCGGCGCGGATGCTCCCTGGTTGACGGTAGTAGTTCCCGACACCGAAGAGCCGGTGATCTGGTTGACGGTCAAAAGGGCTGCGGATGTCGTGCTGCTGTTACATGGGTTGCTGATAATGCAACGGTACTCCGATTGGTTATCGGCCGCCGGTACATTGGAAAGTGTGAGCGTCGCATCATCGGCAGTAGGGTTTGAAACAACTGTAATGTTAGCGAATGAACCTCCCGACGGCTTTTTCTGCCACTGATAGGTCACCCCGGCCTGGGAAGTGGCCACGGTGAAGGAAGCGCCCGAACCAGCGCAAATTGACGTCGCATCAGGCTGATCGGTAACGGGCGGCGCCGGGGTAGGGGTCACAGTGATGGTAAACGAGCAGGTAGGAGCCGTTCCGATGCCATTCGAAGCCGTTACGAGCACGGTGGTATTACCAGCCGGGAATGCGTACGGGAATGTGATCGGGTTACCGCCAACAGTATAAGTAATAGTTGGTGCAGGACATCCGTCTGCGGTTGCAGTGAATGTCTTGGTGGACGTACAAGTTCCCGGATCAGGTGAGAATGTCTGGTTACCCGGGCAGGATGTGATTACAGGAACCGAAACCACGGGGGTAACGGTTGGGTTATTGCTTCCTGCGGCACCCGGGTCGTCGGTCAGCACGGATGTGAAATTGCTGCCGGAAACTGTTCCCTGTGTAGAAACCTGGCAGTCGGATACCGGGATGTTGGCGTCGATCACCACCTTGAATTTAATGATCGTGTTTTTGCTGGCAGGCAACAGGAAGCCGCTTCCTGTGCCGTTCACTGTCACGGTTTCACCCGATTGCACTGCTTCGGTCCTTGCCGGGCTTGGCACGGTAGTGATGGCCTGGGCGGTTTCCTCTTCCGGTTCGGCCAATGCAGGTGCCTGGGCAATTGCCTGCTCCACCGGCTCCGGAGTTGTCACAGAGTCCGCAGAAAGCCTTCCGGCGGTTTCTTCGATAGCTGCCTCGCGTAATCCACTGAAAGTGGGAGCCGGGCAAGTTCCGGCGTTGTAGTTGACAGCGCCGAACCCGGATTTGGTTCCTGAGTTGGTTGGCGTGTTGGCGCCCGCATTCCATGCGGATGAGCCGGATGAACCCGTCTGTTGTACGTTGAGTACCGTACCAACCGTACCAGCTCTGTAACCGCCCGCGAAAGGCGAACCGGAGTTTAAGGTAACATCGTTATTGGTGACGCTGGCGCAAAGCGTGCCATTGTAGTCGGTTCCGCCCACCGAGTTGACATACACGCCGTGCGCGAAGTTTGTTCCGGTAAGGGTAATCGTATTATTGTCGATGATGGCACTGCTCACAGCGCCGCCGGTGGAAGCCGGCTGGGCACTGATACCGATGGAGCTGCGGGAATTGTTAATCGTATTGTTGTTAATTTTGATGACTCCGCGCGCTGTTGTTCCCTGGGTCGAAAACGCGATCGCGTGGAAGGAGCCATTTTCATCAGTAGCATTGTTTGTCAGGGTATTGCCGGTAACATTCCCTTCAATGTATCCTCCGCTAAATGCGAAGAAATTGAAGCCCGGACCACCCAGGAAGTCGGAAGTATTGTTGGATACGTTGAATTTAGCGGTGGCTGTTCCCGCTGCGGAAATGTCGATACCTTTACCCAAATCTGTTCCGGAGCCGATATCGATTGTGACGCCCTGGATGTTTGCTTCGATGTATGAAGTATTGTTGGCTGAGACCTGTATACCTGCGGAACCCGGTCTCAGAAACTGACAGCCAGGCTGGACTTTGAGGCTCATGACAGAGTTCCCCTTTCCTTCGAACAGAAGACATTCTCCATTGTTTGCATCTTCGAAGGAAGAGTTTATAACATTCAGCCGGTCCATACTCACGTTGTTATTGCTGAAATAAGCAGACCTTCCGCTTGAGTTTTTCAACGCGGAATTCTCGATCAAATTGGTGCCGCCGACGTTCATGGCATAGATGTTGCCCTCTTCGACAATGTTGGTCGTACCAGATTGATTGATAGTACTATTGGTAAATTTGAAGTTATTTCCTCCACGAAGATTGATCCCCATTTGTACCACGGTTCCGCTTACCACAACGCGGTCTAGCGTAAGGCCGGCTACGTTCAATCCGTGGATCGCCGCGTTGGCATTGGTGTTGTCCGTTTCGGTGGTGACGGGGCCTTCGCTGGTGTTGGCATTCGTCAGGTTCATGTTTTTAATGGTAATATTCTGAACGTCGCGAAGCTCGACACCGCGGTTGGTAATGTTCTGGATCGTTCCGCCGGATCCGCCGGTTGTGCCGGTACCGTTAACCTGGAACGAACCGGTCGCATATTGGAGGGCCAGGCCTTTGGCACCGCCATTGGCCGATACGGAGGTCAACGTCACGTTAAGTGCGATCCTGTCGCCTGTTGTTTTACCTGCAATGTCGATTGCGGGTACCGATAAGGCGGCAATGCTACCGCCGGGGATCGTTAGAGAGCCGTTGCTGTTTCCGATCTTGATCGGGCTGACACCGTTGGTTGCGGAAGAACTGGATACACTGGAAAAGCTGGCAGCCAATGTCTTATTTGAAAGGTTCAGCGCAGATCCGGTACCGGATAGGGCGATTTCTGATGCAGTAAACGTACCAGCCGTCGAGCCCGATATCTTGGTGCCGGTGGTATTCCCGATGTTGATCCCCTTGATGTTATTGGTGGCACCGAGGTTGATGGCATTGGTTGTTCCGGCTGTAGTGGTAAAGACAGGCCTGCCCGCGTCAGAATTGGTAACAGGGGGAAGCTGGTTGGTGCCGCTTGGCTGAGAGAACCCGGTAAAATCCAGAATCGATTGCGATGAACCTTGTCCAAGGAGTTTTTGATCGTTACGCAGCGTGAGCGGACCGGTGTAAGCCCCTGAATGGACGAAAATAACCTGTCCGTTTTTGGGATGCAGCTCTGCTCCGTCGTTAATAGCCTCAAAAGCAGAGACAGTATTGAATGGTTTGTTCAAAGTACCCGTACCACCTGCGGCTGCCGCTGCATTGATAAACCAGATCATATTGGTGGCGGCATTTCCCACGGTAATGGTGACAGTGGCAGTATTCGTCATGCCTGAGCCATTTTGAATTTCGTAGGTGAAAGTGTCATTCCCCTGGAAACCCGCTACCGGCTCATAAATGAACGCGCCCGTTGCGGCGGTGATGGTGGCCGTTCCACCGTTTGCCGATGTCACATTCGTGGTACTGTTCAGGCTGATGGGCGTTCCGGCAGGGCTGATGTCGTTGGCAAACAGACCCGTGGCTGCCGGAATGTTGATCCCGACGTTTCCAATGGTCGTGTAAGAGTCGTTTTGAGCGATCGGGCTGGCCTTTACCGAGCCCGGCACCAATGTCGTATTGGCATCGATCGTTTCGGTGAATACCGTTGCGGTGGCCGGATCGGGTCCGCCGTTGGTGATGGTGACGGTGTATTCCAGTTCGTCACCAGCCGAAGCCCCGGCAGGGCCTGTATTGTTGGTGATCGCGTACGTGTTGGTAGCGGTGATACTTGGTGCGAGAAATGCTTTCGCTCCCGATTTTTTGCGTGCACGGGCAAATGGCACCCGCTCTTTCTGATTTTGGACGGACCGGTCGTTCTTTCGGGCGATCCATTCCTGGGAGACGGCCGGGGCGTCGGCTAGCCTGCCGACGATTTCCACGCCCGACGCGAGCAGGGCAATGCCTGCCAGGTATGCGTATAAGTTTTTCATATTTTTAGTTTGTTAAGCGATCATAGGCTTGTTATTCTCGTTGTTCTTGGTTTAAAATTCAGGTTTACGAAAAAACCACTTCATAGCGCATTCCCTCTGCATCGAATCCGACAGGGACCATAAACACGTCCATAAACTTGCCTTCGGGATGGATAATTCTGTAAATGCCCTGGTTACGGGGCCGGTGATCGCCGGTCGTCTGAAGTTCGATCGAAAACGATCTTCTTTCCAGCGGACTGTAACCGTTCAACTCCATTACACCTTTCAGGACAGCTTGCACGATCTGGTTCTCTGCGAAATGGATCTCTACCGGCTGTTGCACAAAAGGCGTAAAATCCGAGGATGTGATCTGGCTTAAATCGTATGCTTCCATTCCATTAAATGATAAATTCCATTGGTTTCACTGATTGTTTTAAATCCAAGGCGGGTATACAGATTCTTGGCAGGATTGAAGCTCTCGACATGGATCGTAAGCGGCCGATTGAGCTCGGCCGCTTTCCTGAAGAGATCTTCAAAAATTCCCTGGCCGATTCCCTGATTGCGGTACGCCGGCAGGATACTGATGTCAATGATCCGAATACCCAGTCCCTGGTGATCTTCCTGGAAGTAGAGCCTTCCGATCGTTTTGTTGTTCTTTTCGATGACCCAGAAGTCGGCACCGATATAGTTTTTCTGATAATACTCATGCTGCGCCCGGAACTGGCTGGCGAGAAACTCTTTTTTCATGAGATCCGACCATTGCGGGACTCTTTCCATTTCTTTTTCCCTTGTACTGCCGTAGATTTCCAGCAGTTCGTCCATATCGGTGGGTTCAATAGGCCGCAGCCGCAGGTTGGGATTGGTAAGCTTTAACTTCATCAATATTCAGAAAAATATAAACAGTGTTACTCCGGATCGTTCTAGCCTCTCGGCGGGAAAATGCCTTGCATCGCAATGCAGAAATTGACCGTCAGATAAGGCATCATGTTAGTGTGCGGCAAGGTGCCCCCCGTGACAACAAGCGTTGATGGTAGCATGGTCGTCTGCGGCAGGCCGGCTCCGGGCGTAAATACATTGCCGTTCTGGGAAACACCGAAACAGGTACCGTTGGGGTCTCTTGAATCTGCGATTGCTCCCACCGCATTCAGGTTATGCGTATGTGATGGTATCTCCGACGTTAGGAGCGTCACGGATTCTGTACCCGATTGCTCGCCAAGAGAACGGGGAGTCAGCCCCGGCCCGTCGCCCTGGTGCATCGGTGAGGAGCCTTGCAGGTTAGGAAGCGCGAAGGTTGATTTACCATCGCCGCCGTAGAAAGTTCCCAGCAATGAAAACAATGCGGTGTTCTGGGAAATGGGCAGGAGTTGTCCATTGCAAAATGCCCATCCGGTGGGAGGGAAATTGAAAGGGAATATTCTTATCTCTGCTACGAATTGATCTGCCATAGTGATTGAATAGGTTTTGAGGTTCTACAATTGCCAGTCGCCGGCCGGCCCTAGGTTTGTGATGGAAAGATGCCGTACAATGAAATGATAAAGCTGATACAGAGATAAGGCTGCATATTCTCGTGTGGCTGGCTGCCTCCCGCCGGGCTCAGGGCCGACTTCATCGGTTCGGATGCGCTGTCGGCAATGAAAGCAGACGTGGCACTCGATACCCCAATGACCGTGTTGTTTGGACTTGTGCTATTGGCAAGGTCAGCGGTCGCACGAAAGCCGTGCGTGTGGGCAGGGATCTGCTGGGTTGTGAGTGTTTCACTTTCCGTTCCCGCCCGTTCGCCGATTTGATAAGTGGTTCCGGATCTCCCCGTACCCATATGCAGCGGAAGCCGCCCTTGCAGGTCCGGCAAGTTGAAAGTTTCCTCCCCATCGCCACCGTAAGTAGTGCCGATCAGTTGAAAAAGTACTTCATTTTCAGATATAGGAAGCGTTTGGCCGCTACAAAAAGCCCATCCGGCAGGTGCGAAAGAGCCAGCGAACATTCTGACCTCTCCGACGTAAGGTTGTCCCATTTATTTCGAAAGTTTTGGGTTGATAAGAAATTGACTTCGCACTTAATTCTGGCTCGGGAAAATTCCCTGCAATGCCACAATGAAATTGAGCGTCAGGTACGGTTGCATGTTGTTGTGCGCCTGAGTGCCCCCCACACTCGATACCGTGCTCGGGTGCATCACCACCGGAGTATTAGCAGTGTTGGAGTAGAAGTTGTTGGGCAACGTATTGGAAAGATAGTTTCCGATCGGGTTGTTACTGTTGTTGCTGTTGTTGTCGATAGCAGTAACAAAATGCGTATGCTGCGGCATTTCCTGGCTGTTGACCGTATGTGATTCCTGTCCGGCGGCTTCACCGAGGTCATGGCCGTTGCCAAAGTGAATGGGTACCCTGCCGCGGAAATCGGGCAGTGCGAAGTTGGTCTGCCCGTTACCACCATAGGTAGTTCCGAGTAGCGAGAACAGGGCCTGATTCTGGTTGATAGGGAGGAGTTGTCCATTGGCAAGTGCCCAGCCTTTCGGAGGGAAATTGAAACTTACCATCCGGATCTCAGATAGAAATGGTTCAGCCATAGAATGAAATAGGTTAGATTGATGGATAATGTAAAGCACTGACATTACGCTGCCGGTGGTAACAGGCAGGTGTCGATGAAGTGTATTTGAAATAAGTTGTGTGGGGGGAATGCGGGACGACGATTGCGCGTCAGATATATCCCCGCATAGCAATTAGAAAGATCAGAATGCTTGTAGAAGTTTTTTTCATCATCAGGTACGTAGGTTCGGGTTTTGTCAAAATAGTACTTCAATATTAGTGATATATGATAATTTTAAGGAAATATTTTACTTAACGGTCAAATATCTTCTACGTATATAGTGAAATAGCAACTAGAATTTTTTCTAGTATTTAATTGATATACAATTATTTACGACTTATTTTGCGGTGTAAGAAATTATTTTCCGGCGCAATATTTTGCAGATGCAGTGAAATGAGAAAAACGCAGCGGGTCGGACATCAGAAAACATGGAAAGTATAATCGGCTGAAAGGCAGTATTAAGAATCGATGCGGCCTGTCTTTTAATGCTATCCTGTTATTTCTAAAAGAACTTCTATGAGACTAGCACTTTCCATTGTCGTTGTCTTTCTTTGCTGCATTCAGTTGAAAGCGCAGCACTATTCCGTCAGTGCGAACAAACGCTACCTCGTCAGGGATGGCAAACCTTTCTTCTGGCTCGGGGACACCGCCTGGGAGCTTTTTCACCGGTTGAATCGCGAGGACGCGGATTACTACCTCCGGAAAAGGGCCGCGCAGGGTTTCACCGTCGTGCAGGCAGTTGCTTTGGCTGAATTCGACGGCCTGGACGTTCCTAACTCTTATGGCGATAAGCCGTTGACCGACAACGATCCTACCAAACCGAACGATGCCTATTTCCGGCACGTCGATTATATCATCGATCAGGCGGCGCAACTGGGGATCACCATCGCCTTCTTGCCCACCTGGGGCGACAAGGTGTTTAAAAGTACATGGGGAAAGGGCCCTGAGGTCTTCAATGAAAGCAATGCGCGCAGCTATGGGAAATGGCTCGGTAACCGCTATAAGTCCAAAACGAACCTGATCTGGGTCCTGGGCGGCGACAGGCAGCCGCGGAAGGACAGCCGGGACGTGGAGATCTGGCGGGCAATGGCCGCCGGCATTGCGGAGGCGGCAGGAGGGAACGATAAAGTACTGATGACCTACCACCCCCAACCCAACAAGGAAGGTTCGAGCGAATGGTTTCACCAGGATGAATGGTTCGATTTCAATATGTTCCAAACCGGCCATTGCCGCGATTCCCCGGTTTACGACAACATCCAGCGATCCTACAATCGCGAACCCGTGAAGCCGGTAATCGACGGCGAGCCCGTGTACGAGGACCATCCCATTTGTTTCAATGCAAAAGAAAACGGCATTTCCAGTGCGTATGACGTACGGAAGTCGGCGTACCTGGATCTGTTTGCGGGTGCATTCGGGCATACATACGGGTGTCACGACATCTGGCAGATGTATTCGCCTGATCGCGAGGCTGTGAACAGTCCGCATGTGTATTGGCAGCAGGCGCTGGATCTGCCGGGGGCGACGGAAATGAAGTTCGTCCGCAGATTGATGGAATCCCGACCGATCACCGACCGCGTGCCGGATCAGTCTATTGTAGTTGAAAGTGCATTGTCAGCTGCCGAGCGGGTTCAGGCGACGCGGGGCAAGGATTACATTTTTGTGTACTCCGCCAGCGGCAAAGCGTTTTCGGTTAACCCTGGGAAGATTTCCGGCACGGAACTGAATGCGTTTTGGTATGATCCGCGAAATGGCAAGGTGAAGGACGCTGGGAAAGTAGATCACAGCAACGTGAACAAGTTTATGCCGCCCACCTCGGGTTACGGTCATGACTGGGTGCTGGTGATCGACGATGCCTCCAAAGGTTACCCCAAGCCGTAAAAATTGCGATTACCCTGCTGATGGTGTTAGAAATTTTGCAGTAATTCGGGGTTTAATTTTATTTAATAAAGAAATCAGGTAACCCCCAGGCAGTCAACTGCCCGTTTTCGGACCATGGAAAAGGATCTGGCGCGCTGGAAAAGATTCAGGAATGGCGATGTCGACGCTTTCGAGGCGATCATCCGGGGGGAATTCCGTGCGATGTTCGAGTACGGGACCCGGTTTGTCCACGACCGTGACACACTAAACGATTGCATTCACGACCTGTTCGCTTCGCTTTGGGACCGCCGCCGGCACCTCGCCGACACCGACCAGATCCGGCCCTATCTGTTAAAAAGTCTGCGGAACCGCCTGTTGAAAGAGCTGGAACGGGCGCAGGCGCTCACCGGTTTTGATCATACGCATGACTATCCGCATGCGGAAGAGAATGCAGAAGCCCGCATGATCAGCATCGAGGCCGCGGACGAGCGGAGGAAACAGGTCGGCTCCGTGCTGCACAGCCTCACGCCCCGGCAGCGGGAGATCATCCACCTCAAATTCTTCGAGAACCTCTCGCACGAGCAGATCGCCGATATGCTCGACATATCACGTCCGGCGGTTGCCAACCTGCTTTCCCAGGCACTGAAGCTCTTCCGGGCAAAATGGCAGACCATTCTGCCTTTGTTGATCGTAAATTTATTTATCTGATAATCAGTTAAATAGATTGATATTAATCCTTTCCTGAAAAAATTCTTTCCTTTTTTCGATGATGATTCCTGCATTTGCAGATTATCCTCCTGTAAACGCCACAATTATGGTGTTTTGTTATGAAATATTATAAAGATTACGATCTCGAAGATTTTCTTCAGGACGATAGTTTTCGGCTTTGGGTAACAGGGCAGAGCGACTCCACTGGAAGTCTTTGGGAAGAAATCGCCCGCCTCTATCCCGATAAAAAAATCGTCATGCAACAGGCCAGGGACCTGATCCTGACCTGGACGGAACATGCCGCCATAGTAACCGACCGGCAGCTCGAAGACCAGGTACAGCGCATTCTGCATACCACCCAGCACAGCATGGAAGAGTCGGCAGCGGTGCGGCCGCTCCGCCGGTGGCTGTCCGTAGCAGCTGCCGTATTGCTGGTTACCGGGCTTGGGTGGGCATTCTGGCTGAAATCCGGCGACAAACGGGTGGCGGTTTCTCCCGCCCGGCATTATGTGCTGAAAACCGACGCGGCCATGAAGGAAGTAGCCAATACGACCGCCAAGCCGATGACTGTGAGGCTGCCGGACAATAGCCGGGTAAAACTGGCCCCTTCGAGCCGCATTAGCTATTCAGAGGCATTCATTCAGGATAAAAAGCGGGAGGTATACCTGTCGGGGGAAGCATTCTTCGACGTTACCCGTGACCCTCAGAACCCGTTTTTTGTGTACGCCAGTGGGTTGGTGACGAGGGTGTTGGGTACCAGCTTTTTCGTGAAGGCCACGGATACCAATGTGGAAGTACTGGTGCGGAGCGGAAGGGTGTCGGTGCTGCCGTTGAAAGACATCGAAAACCCAAAGGAACAAAGTACCGAACTGCTGCTGACGCCCAATCAGCAGGCGATTTTTTCGGTCAAGGACAATGTGATTTCCAAGTCCATTACCAATATGCCACTGGAATTGATCAAGCCTGATCCGGAAGCAGGTTTTGTGTTCGAGAACCAGCCGGTGAGCAAAGTGTTCTCCGCATTGGAGAAAGTATATGGTATACCGATCATCTACGACGCTACCGTGATGGAGAATTGCTCGTTGCGCGTCGAGCTCAGCAACGAACCATTCTTTACCAAACTCGACATCATCACGCAGACGCTCGGGGCGTCATACCGGATCAGCGACGGCCAGGTCGTGGTTTCCAGTGAAGGTTGCCATTAATCGAAGTGAACCCCTAACCATCTAACCCCATCCTATGAAGAGAACCTGATAGCATGCAAAAAGCCGGGAACGGGTCCAGCGTTACCGGCTTTGAAAAATTCCTCTCCATTAAGCAAAACTTAAAGCCCCCGAAACGGGAGCGAGGAAGGCCTTTGTCGTTTGTGAACACCAAAAAACCATCGTAAAAGTATGAAAAAAAATAGTATACCATTTAAATATTTGGTAACTGCGATGAAAGTTACGTGCATACCATTTCTTGTGTCTTTGTTCTTCCAGAGCCTGGCCATCGCCAACGACGGCGTGGCCCAGGAACTATTGAACAGGGAAGTGAGCCTGCAAGCCAGGCAGCAGGATCTGAAACGTGTGCTGACCACGCTGGAAAAGACAGCGAAGGTTAAATTTTCGTACATCCCGTCCCTGATCAACAACCAGAAAGTGACGGTGGATGCATCCAACCAGAAGTTAAGTAAGGTGCTCAAAGAATTGTTCGTGCCCTTGCAGATCAACTATTCGGTGTCCGGCAATTACATTATACTGATCCGTAAAGCCGATGAATCGTTTTCAGAATCTCCCCAATTCCTAAACCCTGTTCCATTACCTTATCTGCATCCCGTCGACATTGCGATCAAAGGCAAGGTCACGGGAGCGGATAATAAGGAAGGGCTTCCTGGGGTGAGCGTGGTGATCAAAGGGACTCAGCAGGGGGCCATTACCGGCGGCGACGGGAGTTTCGACATCGTGGTGCCCGACGACCGGGCGGTGCTGGTTTTTAGTTTTGTAGGCTACATTTCCCAGGAGATCCCCGTCTCCAATCGCTCGGTGATCCACATCGCGCTCGAACCGGACATCAAGGCTTTGAGTGAGGTGGTCGTGACGGGATATACCACCCAGTCGAGGCGGGACATTACCGGCTCGGTCAGCGTGATTGATGCCGAAAAACTGCTTTCGGTGCCTGCAACGAACCTTGCGCAGCAGTTGCAGGGGCGCGCCGCAGGCGTGACCGTGGGCACGGACAACACACCCGGCGGGGGCGTGGCCGTGCGGGTACGAGGGTACGGCACCCTGGGTAACAACGACCCGCTTTACATCATCGACGGCGTTCCCACGAAGGGGAATCTCAATACGATCAACCAGAACGACATCGAATCGATCCAGATTCTGAAAGACGCATCCTCAGCCTCCATTTACGGTTCGCGGGCCGCCAACGGGGTGGTGATCATCACGACCAAAAGAGGCAAGACAGGTGTGCCGAAATTTACATTTGACGCTTATTTCGGGGTTCAGAAACTGGCGAAAAAAATGGACCTGCTCAACACCAGCGAGTACGGCCAATACCTTTGGCGCAGCAAGAAGAATGCCAACGTGGTGAACCCCACGACTGGCAACCCGGAGCACGCGCAATACGGAAAGGGAGCAGAGCCAGTGATTCCGGATTACATCATTCCGGATGGCGCTTCGGAAGGCGACCCGCGCGTGAACCCGGCCAATTACAGCTACGACCGCTATACCGATCCGCAGTTTGGGAAAACCAAATTCTCCATCACCCGTGCCAACAAGGAGGGTACCGACTGGATGGAAGAGGTATTTAACTCCGCACCGATCCAGAATTACCAGATGGGCGTTTCAGGAGGTTCCGAAGTGAGCCGCTACTCGTTTTCAGGTAATTATTTCAATCAGCAGGGCATATTGATGTACAATGGCTACCGGCGCTACTCGGTGCGTGCCAACACGGAGTTTACCATCAAGAAAAAACTACGCATCGGGGAGAACCTGCAAGTGGCTTATGGCCGGCGCCAGGGCAACTACGGGAACAACAGCGAAACCAGCCAGGTTTCCAACACTTACCGGGCGCAACCCATTATCCCGGTATACGACATCGGGGGCAATTTCGCCGGCACGCTGGGTAGCAATCTGGGTAATGCGAATAATCCTGTGGGGCAGCTCATGCGCAACAAGGACAATGGGTATAAAGACCTGCGGCTGTTTGGAAATACCTACGCGGAGTTTGATATACTCAAAAACCTGACGGCCAAAACCAGTTTCGGCCTTGACCTGACCGCTTCCGCCGGGAAGTACTACACGCCCGTGGAAGTGGAACTGGCGCATGGTACCAACGTCAACAGCCTCAGTGAGAACCGGAGTTATGGTTATTCCTGGACCTGGACCAACACCCTGACATACGACAAGACATTCGGCGAATCGCATCATTTGAATGCATTCGTAGGGCTGGAATCGATCGACTCTTTCGGTGATTTTATCAATGCCTACCGGCAGGGTTTCTTTTCCAATAATGTAGATCTGCGTTATATCGATGCCGGTAACCCGGCTACGGCCACCAACAGCGGCTATGCGTCGTCATCCTGGTCGTTGTTCTCCTACTTTGGTCGGGTGGATTATGCATTCGATGACAAGTACCTTTTGCAGGCTACCGTCCGGCGTGATGCCTCGTCGCGGTTCCAGGCGGCGTCGCGCTATGCCACGTTTCCGGCGGCCAGTGTGGGCTGGCGCATTTCAAAAGAGCCCTTTATGGCCGGAGTCGATTTCATCAGCGATCTGAAACTGAGGGCCGGATGGGGGCAGACCGGGAATCAGGAGATCGGGGATTTTAATGCATTTTCAACTTATCAGAGCAACCCCAACAGCAGCGGTTATGGCCTCGGCAGCAGTCCGATCGGCTATGTGCAGGGCTTCGACCTCGGAAGGTTCGGTAACCCAAAGGCAAAGTGGGAAACAACGTCGACGGTGAATGTAGGGCTGGACGCCAACCTGTTCAAAGGCAAGTTTGACCTGAGCCTGGACGTATTCGATCGCCAGACGAAGAACCTCCTTTATACCAAAGCCTACGACCCGCGCCTGGGCGACGCCGCTATTCCCGCCCAGAATATTGCATCCCTGCAGAACCGCGGCATCGACCTTGGCCTGAATTACAACGGCAACGCGATCGACGGCCAGCTGACTTATAGTTTAGGAGTCAATTTCTCGACCTATCGCAACAAGATCATCGCCCTGGATCCGCAGAACCCCAATGACTTTCTGCCGGGCTTTTCACTCCGCACGCCCCCTGTGACCCGCTCCATTGCCGGTCGGCCGATCTCGTCCTTTTACGGCTATATCATCGACGGTATCATGCAGAACGAGGAAGAAGTAAAGGGTCACGCCAAATTTCCGGGCTACTACGACTCAAACATTTATATCGATGGCAGGAAAACGCAGGGCGTAGGCAAGTTTAAATACAGGGACGTCAATAATGACGGCATCATCAATGCGCAGGACCAGACCTATATCGGAAGTCCGCACCCCGATTTTACCTACGGTATCAATGCGAATGTAGGATATAAGAATTTCGATCTGACGATCTTCGCCCAGGGTGTTCAGGGCAACGACATCTTCAACCATGTGCGTTACTGGACTGATTTCGAGGTGTTCCAGGGCAATCGCTCCACACGGATGCTGTATGACTCATGGCGGCCCGATAACCCTGGTGCGAAGCTGCCTATCCTCGATGCCAACGATGCGCAAAGCGGAGAACCTTCGACCTATTTTGTGGAAAACGGGTCCTACCTGCGGTTCAAGAATATCCAGCTGGGTTACACGCTCCCGAAATCGATGCTGAGCAGGATCGGTGCCGAGCACCTGCGGATCTATGTCCAGGGGCAGAATCTGCTCACATTCACCAAATACACGGGGCTGGATCCGGAAATTAACCTGCGGAACTTCAACAGCGGCTCCGACCGGCAGATCGGTGTGGACGAGGGGGTTTATCCCACGCCCAAATCATTCATCGTAGGTGTTAGTATCGGTTTTTAAAATTGATGATCATGAAAAAAATATTCATACCCGTTTTGTTACTTATTGCATCTTCCTGCGGCGATAGTTTCCTCGAAAAAAAGCCTCAGGGACAATACAGTCCTGATATTATCACGACGACCTCGGGCATTGAAGGAGCACTCGTGGGCGTTTATGCATTGCTGGATGGTATCGGCACGAGCGGCGTTACGAGCTGGCACGGGGCTGTTTCCAACTGGATTTTCGGCAGTGTGGTGTCCGACGATGCCTACAAAGGCTCGGATGCCGGTGACCAGCCCGAGCAGACGTTCCTCGAACGGTACGTCTGGCTTTCGACAAACACCCACATTTATGGGAAATGGCGGACCTTGTACGACGGTATTGCGCGTGCCAATGACGTTTTGAAAACCTTGCCCAAGGTCACGGGAATGGACGCGGCGCGCAGCAAACAGATCCAGGCCGAAGCCCGCTTCCTGCGCGGCCATTACCATTTCGAAGCCAAGAAAATGTGGGGCAACATTTCGTACATCGATGAGCAGACCTGGGACCCCGAAAACCCGGAGAGCGTGCTGATACCCAATACCGTGGATGCATGGCCGAAAATTGAGGAGGATTTTAAGTTTGCTTCCGAAAACCTGCCGGAGACGCAGACACAACCGGGACGGCCGACCCGGTATGCGGCGCTGGCGTACCTCGGCAAATGTCATATGTACCAGGGCTTTCCGAAAGGGCAGCCGACCGTCCAACATCTCACTGCGGCCAGGGAGGCGCTGCTGAAAGTGGTGACAAGCGGCAAATACAAGCTTGTGGACCGCTTTCATGACAATTTCGCAGCTGAAACCCGGAACAATGCCGAGTCCATCTTCGAGGTGCAATATACCGTCACCGCGGCCGACGGGTCGGGCGGGAACCAGGGCGACGAGCTGACCTATATGTATCCCAACGGTCCCGGCGGATGCTGCGGCTTCTATCAGGCCTCGCAGAATCTGGTGAATGCCTACAAAACCGATGAGAAAGGTTTGCCGCTGATCAAGACGTTTAATGACGTGGATGTGAAGAACGATGAGGGATTGCTTTCTTCTGCACCTTTTGAACCTTACACCGGCAGACTCGACGCACGGCTCGACTGGACGGTAGGCCGCCGGGGCATTCCGTACATCGACTGGGGTGTACATCCGGGCCGTTTCTGGATCCGTGACCAGTCCTACGCCGGACCTTATTCATCGAAAAAGCAGATTGTCAGCAAAGCGGAATCCGGTAAAACCGGCAGTCCGCGGTTGAGCTCCAATAACTACCGGCTCATGCGATACGACCATGTGCTGCTATGGCTGGCGGAATGTGAGGTAGAGCTGGGAAACCTTGAAAAAGCCCGCGAATACGTGAATACCATACGCAAGCGTGCGGGTAACCCGGACGGATTTGTGAAAACGGACGATGGGAAGGCGGCCGCCAACTACGTGGTAGGCCTCTATAATGATCCCTGGAAGGACGCTGCCGCTGCCCGCGACGCCGTACGCTTCGAGAGCCGTCTGGAATTTGCAATGGAAGGCCACCGCTTTTTCGAACTCGTCCGCTGGGGCATCGCAGTCCCGGTCCTGAATGCCTATCTCGACAAGGAGAAAAACCTGCGCACCTACCTCAGCGGTGCGAAGTTTGAGGAGAAGCACCAGTACTACCCGATCCCGCAGCAGGCCATTGTGTATAGCACGAAGGGCGGACAGGCTTCGCTCGTGCAAAACCCAGGCTATTAGGTGCTTCTGCCGATCTGCGGGGCCGGAATACCTTGCAGGTCGGCATTAAATGAATTAAATTAGATTAAGGAAGAGGGGTGAATGTGCTTTTGATATGACGTAGCGCCTCACATGCCTGCCACCCATTAATAGTTGTTACCAATGCTGAATACCTGGTTAAAATATTGCCTGCTGGTCCCGGTTGCCGGATACATCTTTATTTCCTGTGACAAAAAGGTGGATCTGCCCGATGATGTGGCTGCTGAAATGGCGACGCTCGTCGCACCGGTCGACTATACTTACGATGTCAAACCGATCCTTTCCGATCGCTGTTTTGCCTGCCACGGGCCCGACGCCAACCACCAAAAGGCCGATCTGCGGCTGGATGTGGCGAAGGTGGCCTACGAAAAAGTCGGAGAGAACGGCTTAAAGGCGATCAAACCCGGAAAGCCCGGAAGCAGTGAGCTGGTGCACCGTATTCTATCGAGCGATCCCGACGTGATCATGCCGACTCCGGAGTCCCATTTATCGCTGACTGCCCGTGAGAAGGCTATTCTGATCCGATGGGTGGAGGAAGGAGCCGAGTACAAGCCGCACTGGGCTTTTACTCAGGTGACCAAACCGGAGCTGCCGGAGGTGAAGAATGCGAAATGGGTTAAAAACGATATCGACCGGTTTATTCTCAAAAAACTCGAAGATAAGAATTTGAAACCTTCGGCCGAGGCAGATAAAACGACGCTACTGCGTCGGGTATCGCTGGACCTGACCGGCCTGCCCCCGACACCGGAAGAAGTGCACGCTTTCCTGAACGACAAATCGGCGAATGCATACGAAAAAGTAGTGGACAGATTACTCGCATCGCCGCATTACGGAGAGCATATGGCAGTGCCATGGCTGGACGCCGCCCGCTATGCCGACACGCACGGTTACCAGGACGACGGGCTCCGCACCGCATGGCCGTTCCGCGATTGGGTGATCAATTCATTTAACAAAAACCAGCCATACGACCAGTTTGTGACGTGGCAGCTGGCCGGCGACATGCTGCCCAACCCGACCCGGGACATGATGGTGGCGACGGCATTCAACAGGATGCACCAGCAGAGCCAGGAGGGCGGCATTATCCCGGAAGAATACCGGGCCGCCTATGTATCCGACCGCGTGGATACTTTTGGAAAGGCATTCCTGGGCATTACCGTCGAATGTGCGCGCTGCCACGACCATAAGTATGACCCGATCAGTCACAAGGACTACTATTCGCTGTATGCATTCTTCAACAATAATGATGAAAACGGCCAGATCCCTTACAATGGGGAAGCCAGTCCCGCCATTACATTGCCCACACCCGAGGCCGACGCCAAACTGAAATTCATTCACCAGAATCTGGCCCGGGAGCAATCCGCTATAAAAACCAACGCCGCCGCCTACGAACGCAATTTCCAGCAGTGGCTGGCAACGGCCCGCACAGCACCGGAAAAAGCATTACTTCCGGAGAAAAGCGATCTTTTGGGTCACTTTACCTTCGACGAACCGAAGGGTAAGGACTTTCAAAACCTCGCCGACCCGAAGCACAAGGCGCATGCCGAGGGGGACGACAGCCTTTCCAATGTGGCATCTCGCAACGGAAGGATAGGCAAGGCACGCTATATTTTCGGGGAAAATGCGGTGAGTTTTGGGGATAATTTCGCATTCTTCGAACGGAATCAGCCATTCAGTATCAGTATCTGGCTCAACCTGCATGATCCTTCGGTAAGCGGTTCGCTGCTGCACAAATCCAACGGGGTGATGAACGGCTACCGTGGCTGGAATGTGTTCCGGGAAAAGGACGGCCGCATTCGGTTGACCATCAGTCACGTATGGCCTGAAAATGCCATTGAAATACAGACCGTGGATAAATTCCCGATGAACAAATGGACGCAGCTAGGTTTTACGTACGACGGGATGAGCAAGGCTGCGGGACTAAAATTGTTTGTGAACGGACAACCGGCGAAGGTGACCGTCCACAACGATCATTTGACGGAAAGCATTCTGTATGGTAAAAATAAAACCAACTGGTACGTCGATAAACTGAACATCGGCCGCTTATCGGACCAGCGGACCAAGAATTTTGAAGTAGACGAATTCAGGATTTATACCAGGGCAATCAGTCCGCTGGAAATGAAGGGGATGTATACGCTGCAAAACGAATTGCTGCTTGCATTGAAAACCCCCTCGGCCCAGCTCAAACCCGATCAGCTGGCGTCTCTGAGAGATTATTATCTCACGAATATAGACGCAGGATTCAGGAAAGTAATGGCGGACAGCCGTGCAATGATCGGCGAGGAAACGGAGATTATGGACAAGCAAATCGATGTGATGGTGATGAAGGAGCGCAAGTTTCCGCGTAAAACCTTTATTCTTAACCGGGGAGCTTACGACGCACCCGGTAAGCAGGTCACGACGGATACGCCCGACGCATTTTTCAAAATCCCGAAAGAATATCCCAAAAACCGCCTGGGGCTTGCCAAATGGCTGCTCGATAAAGACCATCCGCTGTTTACCCGCGTGACTGTGAACCGTTTTTGGATGATGTATTTCGGAAAAGGGCTGGTGATTTCGAGTGACGACTTTGGGAACCAGGGCGAACTGCCCACGCATCCCGAACTGCTTGATTACCTGGCGGCGCAATTCCGCGAGTCGGGCTGGAACGTGAAAGCCATACAAAAACTGATCGTCACTTCGGCGACATACAGGCAATCGTCGCACACGAATGCGAACGATCCGGACCCGGATAACCGGCTTTATGCACGCGGCCCAAGCTATCGCATGAGCGCGGAGCAGATCCGTGATAATGCATTGGCATCGAGTGGATTGCTTACCCGTAGTGTAGGAGGGAAGAGCGCGTACCCCTATCAGCCCGCGGGCCTGTGGGAGGCGCTGGCGACCCGCAATGAGGTTACTTACAAGCAGCAGCACGGCGATAGTCTGTACCGGAGAAGCCTGTACACGATCTGGAAACGCAGTTCGCCCCCACCGATGATGCTCAATTTCGATGCGGCTGAAAGGCATTTCTGCATTACCAAACGTCAGAAAACCAGTACGCCATTACAGGCGCTCGTGGTAATGAACGACCCGCAGTTTGTGGAAGCCTCTCGGGTATTGGCGCAACACATGCTGAAAAAGGGTAAGACGATCGACGAGCAGATCAGCTACGCATTCACCGCGCTGACGGGCCGTGAGCCGGATTCGAAGGAGCGGACGATCCTGAAAGAGCTGTACGACGAGGAGTTAAAGGATTTCAGCCAAAACCCGAAGCGGGTGAAATCCATACTGAGCGCGGGCGAATATCCGCTGGACAAATCCCTGGATCCGGCGCAATTGGCCGCAGGGACTATAGTGGCAAGCACGGTAATGAATTTTGATGAATTTTTGATCAAGCGATAAAAATCAGAATATGAGCTTTTACAGAGAACTTGAAAACCATGTCCACGAACAGCTGAGCAGGCGTAACTTCCTGTCGAAAACCAGCCTGGGACTTGGTGCGGCGGCGATGGCATCGCTTTTAAATGCAGATAATTCGATGGCGAAAAAAGCCGTTGAAGCCGGGAAGGAAGCAGCCGGGTTACCGATCGGCCACCCGCATTTCGCACCCAAGGCAAAAAGGATCATATACCTGTTCCAAAGCGGAGCGCCTTCCCAACTGGAACTGTTCGACTATAAGCCCAAGCTGGAAGAAATGTGGGGAAAAGATCTGCCGGAATCGGTTCGAAAAGGGCAGCGCCTCACCGGCATGACCGCCGGGCAGAGTAGCTTTCCATTGGCGGCATCGCGCTACAAATTCGATAAGTATGGCGATCATGACATGATGATCAGCGAATTGATGCCCTATACTTCGAGTATCGTCAACGACGTGGCGTTCATCCGTTCGATGTTCACGGAAGCGATCAATCATGACCCGGCTGTGACCTTTTTCCAAACGGGAAGCCAGCAGGGCGGACGGCCATCCTGGGGCTCATGGGTAAGCTACGGGCTCGGCTCCGACAACCAGAATATGCCCTCCTTCGTAGTGTTGCTATCCAAGGGGCGGGGCGGTGACCAGCCTTTGTATGCCAAACTGTGGAGCAATGGTTTTCTGCCTTCCGTGCACCAGGGAGTGGTGTTCCGCTCGGGACCGGACCCTGTTTTTTACCTCAACAACCCCGAGGGCATCGACCGGACCAGCCGCAGGCGCATGCTGAATTCGCTCGCCAAATTGCAGCAGGGACAATTTGAAAAGATCCTGGATCCGGAAATCAATTACCGGATGGCGCAATATGAAATGGCTTACCGCATGCAGACGGCCGTGCCGGAGACTATGGATATTTCCAACGAACCCGACTATATCTTCGACCTCTACGGCGAAGAATCGCGTAAACCCGGCACTTTCGCCGCCAACTGTCTGCTCGCGCGAAAGCTCATCGAAAAAGATGTCAAATTCGTGCAGCTTTACCATCAGGGCTGGGATCAGCACGGCAACCTCCCGAACGACATTAAGACCATGGCCAAAAGCGTGGACCAGGCATCTGCCGCATTGATCAAAGACTTGAAACAAAGAGGATTACTGGACGAGACGCTGGTGGTATGGGGCGGAGAATTTGGCAGGGGAGCCTATTCACAAGGTAAACTGACGCGCGACAACTACGGGCGCGATCACCATCCGCGCAGCTTCACGATCTGGATGGCCGGGGCTGGCGTGAAAAAGGGGTTTGTGTACGGGCAGACCGACGAATTCGGCTATAATGTCATCAAAGACCCCGTGCATGTGCATGATTTTCAGGCCACTGTGATGCATTTGATGGGGGTTGACCATGAGCAGCTTATCTTCAAACACCAGGGCCGCCGCTATCGCCTCACCGACGTGCACGGCAAAGTTGTAAAACCATTACTGACCTGACATCCTGATCATTATGTTGTTGCTTGATTCTGAATGGGCGCTCTTTCTGGGGCGCTTCCACCCCCTTGTTGTGCATTTACCAATCGGTTTTTTCCTGATTGCTGTTCTTTTTGAAGTACTGGACAGAACCGGCAGGCAGGTCGTAGATGGGGCGGTCGTGAAGATTATCCTGCTGTGCTCTGCATTAGGGGCCACGCTTTCTTGTGTACTCGGATACATGCTGGCATCGCCGGGCGGTTACGACGAAGTACTACTGGCCAACCATATGTGGAAAGGCATTGCCCTGGCCGGTGTTACATGGCTTTGCTGGCTGCTGAAAACGGGCGCGTTTCGTGCCAGAATTGTATTCGCTCCTAAACTTTACCTGCCGTTGCTGGCATTTGCATTATTATTAACGATGGCGGCGGGCCATGACGGCGGCTCCCTGACACACGGAGAGGAATACCTGACCCAGCTTACCCCGGAACCAATCAGAAGCCTGGCGGGAATCGAAGCTGCCGGAACGTCCGCGGACACGCGGCAGCCGATTGCCGACATTCAGAAAGCAGTGGTATACAGGGACATTGTACAACCGATTTTACAGAGCAACTGCACGAGTTGTCACGGACAAGGTAAGCGGAAGGGCGACCTCCGCATGGATGGGCTGGACTATTTGCACAAAGGCGGCGAGAACGGACCAGCGCTCGTGAGTGGCAAATCCGTCGAAAGCGAATTAATTAAACGGTGCCTGCTACCCGAAGATGACAAACTGCATATGCCGCCAAAAGGAAAACCACAGCTTTCACCAGAGCAGATCACATTACTTGCATGGTGGATCGATCAGGGGGCGCCGGAGGGCAAACGCGTGGAAGAGTTGAAACCAACGCAGCAGGTCGGACCTGCATTGGCCGCATTGAAAGGCACTGGTGAAAATACAACGGCCCCCGCCGGTCCGGAACGGGTTGCGGCATTGACCATTGAGGTCCGGCCAGCGTCGGACGGAGCGCTGAACGCACTGAGGAAAGAAGGCCTGGTGGTGAGTACCATTGCCAGCAACAGCCATGTGATTGAAGTCAGCGCGGTAAATCACAGCAGTTTTAACGATGCGCAGATGACCTTATTGAAACCGGTTGCCGAGCAGCTGATAACGCTAAAACTCGGGAACACCGGAATTACCGATCGTGCATTGAAGGAAATGGGGGTTATGAAGAACCTGACCCGGATTTACCTTGAAAACACCGCAGTCACCGACGCCGGAATAGCCGCGCTGAAAAACAATACGCCCCATTTGGAATATGTAAACCTGACAGGTACGAAGGTCACCGATGCGGGTTTGATGGAATTGATGGCTAATCCGAATGTGAAGAGAATATTTGTCTGGCAATCCGCGATAACTGAAAACGGCATTACAGCCGCCAGGAAAAAGAGACCAGATGCGCAAATTGAAACCGGGGTGAACGAGCAGTCGGTCGCGGCGTTTGTGAAGCTAGGCCAACCCGGTTCCAGGTAACTTTTTCAGCCGAACAACCAGCGGAAGATCGCGCGAATCGCATCGATGACGTACCATATCGAAAACAGCCAGAACACGGCTCCCATTCCTGCAAAAACATAAACGAAAAAGTAGTTGCCTTTCAAATGCACGTTGTCGGGATCCTTGGGATCGTAATACAGCGTTACTTCTTCACCGATCTGGTATTCGGGCGGGTTACGTGCCTCTGAACTGTGAAAAACGTGTTCAGTACCATCACTCTTCCGATACCGGATCGATGGGGCCAAAGGGTATTCACGTGGTTTCAAACGATGGAGATCAATGACGGTACCTTTCGCCTGGATTCCGGTCTCGATCAGGTTGCGGCTGTTACGGTACATCGTATACGAGATACCGACGAACACGCCGCCGACCAGGAAGAAAAGCATGATGAAGAGCTCAAAACCGGGTATTCGGGTAGTTGCCATGCAGGATCGGGTTAAAGCCAGTTGATAATCTGCCGCAAAGTACCCTCGAATTGTTGAGGGGGTGCCGCGGGCGCTTTGGAAAAGGAATAGGAACCCCGTGCCGCCGTGCCGGTGCCGGTCCGAAGATCGAGTTTCAGGTCGCAGTAGACGCGGCCGGGATAGAGGCGGGTTTTGAGCTCCACTGTGGAATCGTCCAGCCAATGGACTTCGTCGGCGCTCCACGTTGAAGGCATTTCGAAAACCAGTTTGTTGTCTGGAAGGCTGTATATGCCCGGTTCGTTAATCCAGTGGCTCATGCGCACTTCATAGGTACTGAACCGAACTACATAGGTTTTAAGAGGAGAAATGATAGCATCCATGGGGATACGCGAGAGTGGTTTGTATAAACAGATTTACTTTTTGGGTGCCGGGATCAGGTAGATCAAAAACGAAAGGATACCGAGCACACCGAGGATAATCCCGGCCCATTTATAGAACGGCAGGACATAGGGCTTGAATCTGATAAAAATTCCGGCTCCGACGATGCCGATGAAAAGAGCGACAACGCCGAGCGCGATCATCAGTACAAACATGGAGCCGACACCGGAATCGCGTGAATCGTGGTAACGGATGGCATTGCAGATACCGGCACTGATGAAGCACACGCCGAGGACACCGGAAATGCCTATACGCAGGAGCCACCAGCCAAGTCCGTTTGACGACCAGATCAGGGGATGAAACGAAACGATGACCGCGAGGAGCAGCACATACCATGCTGCGGTTTCGAGCCGGGCATTCCCCGACTCGGTAGGTGGCTGATTGGGCGCTATGACAAAGAGCATGACGCCGTACATGAGCAACCAGGAAAGTTCAGGACCGAGGAGGAACGTTGTAATGCGGTTGGTGTTCATTGTCAGAACGGCTTGTAATCCTTTACATTGGCCTGTAATCCGGCGAGGATGGCTTTGAGTTTGGTTTCAAGCTCAGCAGTGGCGGCTTTGTTCTCGGGTTTCTGGCTGAAAACTTCCAGGGCTGTGGTGCGGCCGCTGGTGATTTCCAGCAATTCCACGCTGGCGACCGACGCCCTGTACTTGCGGTTGGCACACTCAACGGAAAGCACGTAGCGGAACTGATAAACGCCGCCTGCCGAGCCCTCCGAGCGGGGAATGGTCAGTGTAATGTGCCCTTGTGCCACGAGATCGCCTGTTTCCTTATCGGAAACCAGTATTTTGTTGTCTGGCGAAGCCACGCTGACCCACAGACGGGCGCGTCTGAAAATGTCGGTCAGCGAAACGCTGCCGCAATCGACTGTTTCGGTGTAAGCAATTTTGCCGTTCATAGCGGTAAGGATGGAATGCGCATGCGCAGAACCGATCATGCAGGAAAGCACGACGATCAAAATGGATTTTGACATAAGTGTGAGATAATAAATTGGTTATGACTCGATTTGGTGGTGCAAATTTGCACTGAAGCCATGGAGTCCGCAAATTTATTGATCTACCGGTAAAGCAGGCCCATATGTGAAAGCGATGGTCGCTGATCCGGGTTGTAGGCTGTTCCAATGCCTCTTATCCTGCTTATTTACCGGCTTGTTGTTACTGTCAAAACCGCGCACCGACGCCTGTCCGTGTACACCAAGAGAAGACACCGACCGCTTCGGGCCGGGAAGGGAAATGGGGCTTTGAGAGAAGCGCCCTAGTTGTCTTTCGCGTACTTATTCCTGTATTCGATGGGTGTCAGTCCTGTCACCTTCTTGAATACATCGCGGAAAGCTTTGGTATCGGTATAACCCACGTCGTACATCACTTCCGTCACGTTTTTGCGTGATACTTCAAAGCTGCGTTTAGCCGCTTCCACGCGCACGCGGCGCACATATTCATTAATGGTATTGTTGGTTGCGGTTTTGAAACGCCGTTCAAAACTTCGTCTGCTCACGCTGGCAATGTCGGCGAGATCGATGATCGTCAGTTTTTCGGTGTAGTTATTCTCAATGTATTGCTGTGCGGCCAGGATACCGTCGTCGTTGTGGTTTTTCTGGCCTTTGAAGATCGTGAACGCCCGTTGATTGTCGCGGTCGATGTCGATGGCGAAGTATTTGGCCGACAGGATCGCAATGTCGCGGCTGGTGTATTTTTCCAGAATATAGATCAGCAGATTCCAGATGGAGTTAGCCCCGCCGCTGGAATAAACCTTGCCCTCGTCCGTGATGATCGTACCATCCACGATTTCGATCTGCGGATAAATCTCCTTGAATTCTTCGTAATAGGCCCAATGCGTTGAGCATTTCTTTCCATCAAGCAGGCCCGTTGCTCCGAGCAGAAATGCCCCGAGACAAAGCGACGCGATTTCGGAACCTTTGCCTCGCATTTCGAGCATCCAGGGAATGGCCGGCCGGTCGAGCTCGACAGACTCACGCAGGTTGCCGCACAATGCAGGGATCACGATGAGATCGGTTTGGGCAACCTCATCCAGGAGCTTGTCGATCCGGATGGTGTACTCACCGTCCTGCGCCTTGATATCGTGGTTCATACCGACGAATTCCACCTTGAACATGGGTTCTTTGCCCGAAGCCCTCAGGAAATCGTTGGCGGTGTTGAAGAGCCTGTATGCGGGTGAAACGGCTTCAATGTAGGAGCACTGGGGGACATATACCGAGATATGCTTCATAACGATCTGGATTTAGAAGCAGTAAATATAGAAAATATTCGTTTGGCATTTTCCCCCCTTGTCATAGGCGTATTTACACCCCATTAATTTCTGTTTAACCCTGCAATTTTGTAATGTCAATCGAACAGCAAACTGAAAACCAAATTCTAACAACAAACCAGCCATCCCATGAAAACACCTCGTACCATCCTATTTTCCCTGCTTATGCTCGCAGTGGCATTGTTCCCCCGCACGCTGACTGCACAGGAAATAACTTCGCCTAAACCTTTGAAATCAGGCTATGCGCCCGTGAATGGGTTAAAGATGTACTATGAAATCCACGGTCAGGGTCAGCCGCTGGTGCTGCTGCACGGGAGTTTTATGACGATCAGCCTCAACTGGGGGCAGATCATCCCGGAACTCGCGAAAACACACCAGGTCATTGCGGTGGAAATGCAGGGGCACGGGCATACCGCCGACATTGACCGGCCCATTACCTATCAGGCCATGGCTGCGGACGTAGCCGGCTTGCTGAACCACCTCCGGATAGCAAGTGCCGACGTGCTGGGTTATAGCCTGGGCGCGACGATCGGTATGCAGCTGGCCATCGAGCATCCTGAGCTGGTCAGAAAACTGGTATTTATTTCTTCTGCCTTCAAAACAGAAGGCTGGACCAAGGCCACCCGGGACCAGATCGCGATGCTGAAACCCGAGTTCCTGGTGAATACCCCATTGAAAACCGAGTATGACAAGTATGCGCCGGATCCGAAGCACTGGAATGCATTTATTTCCAAAATGCTCGTGTTTGAAAACCAGCGTTTTGACCTGGGGATCGACAAGATCAGGAAGCTCAAAATGCCCATCCTGATCATCAATGGCGACAACGACGGTGTGGAGTTTGAGCATTCTGCGGAGCTGTACCGGGCATTCGGCGGGGGCGTTATGGCAGATGTGATGGCAGCACCGAAATCGCAATACGCCATCATACCCGGTACTTCCCACGTGACGCTGATGATGGACACGCCCAGATTGACTGCTACTATTGTACCTTTCCTGAAATAAACCATTCACCTTCAACAATTAGACAATGAGCAATTTAGCAACGACCCAGGGCATTGTTCCCTTTCTATGGTTCGACGGCCGCGCCGAAGAAGCGATGAACTTTTACACATCCGTTTTCCCCGATTCACAGATCAAGATGCTGAAAAAGTGGGGGCAGGGCAGTCCTTTTCCGGCAGATCAGGTCATGACAGGCTCGATCGAGATCAATGGGCTGACGATGCATATGTTCGATGCAGGACCGATGTTCAAGTTCACCGAGGCGGTTTCGTTTTTTGTGTACTGCAAGGATCAGGAGGAAGTGGATCACTATTGGGACAGCCTGACAGGCGACGGTGGCGAAGAGAGCATGTGCGGCTGGCTGAAAGACAAATTCGGATTGTCATGGCAGATCGTACCTTCAATCATCGGTGAATGGTTCAATAGTGGCGACCCAAGGCGTGTAGGACAGATGTTCCAGGCATTAGGCCAGATGCGGAAGCTGGATATTGCAGAGCTGGAACGCGCTTATAATCAATAAAAATATAATGGCGATTTACCCCTTCCTGACATTCAACGGCAATTGCAAAGAGGCAATGCGGTTTTACCAGTCGTGCTTCGGAGGCGAGCTGCAATTTACCTGCCTCGGCGATACGCCGGGCGGCAAGCAGTTCCCGATGGAGATCCGGGAACTGGTGCTGCACGCAAGTCTGGTGTCGGAGCACGTCCGGCTGTTTGCTTCCGACCTGGGTGGAGAGGATGGGGTATCGTCCGGTAACAGCATTTCGTTGTGGATCAGCATCGCCGCCCCGGAGCAGCTTCACGCCGTTTTCGGCAAACTGGCCCGGCTGGGGGAGGTTACCGCCCCGCTGTCGGCCGAGACACTGAAAGGCCAGTGGGCTACATTAACCGACCGTTACGCGGTGCAGTGGATTTTTTCGGCCGGGGCCGGTGCCTGAGAGCGGTTTTGTTTAAGTTTGTGTCCGGAGGGAACGGTTTTTTATACTACCGTTCCTTTTTGCTATTAGCCAACTTTAAACCATTCGTATGAAAGAGCAGGAGTACATCCGTATCCGTGGTGCGCGGGAGAACAATCTCAAAAATGTCTCACTCGACATTCCGAAGCGGAAAATTACCATTTTTACCGGTGTTTCGGGTTCCGGAAAATCATCCATCGTTTTCGACACCATCGGCGCAGAAGCACAGCGCCAGCTGAATGAGACATTCAGTATGTTTATTCGCAACCGCCTGCCGCGGATCAGTCAGCCCGAGGCGGATGCGATTGAAAACCTGTCCACCTCCATTGTGATCGATCAGAAGCGGCTCGGCGGCAATTCCCGCAGCACAATGGGTACCATTACCGATATTTCGGCCGTACTGAGGTTGCTCTTCTCCCGGCTCGGGAAACCTCACGCCGGTTTTTCCAATGCGTTTTCGTTCAACGACCCGGCAGGTATGTGCCCGGAATGCAATGGATTGGGCAAAAAAGTGGAGGTCGACCTGGACAAGTTCCTCGATCCGACCAAATCGCTGAACGATGGCGCGATCCTGTTTCCTACCTTTGCTGTGGGCAGCTGGTACTGGAAAGCGTATACATTTTCGGGTATGGTCGACAGCGAGAAGAAGCTCGAAGACTATTCCGAAGAGGAAATGCATACGCTGCTGTACGGGAAGGGCACCTACGAATCGAACTACAACGGAATGACTTTCTCGACGAAGTACGAAGGCCTGGTCGACAAGTTCAACCGGCTGTACATTCAGAAAGACAGTAGTGAAATTTCCGAAAAGACCATAAAAAAGGCAGAGCGCTTCTTAAGATACGGCTCGTGCCCTGCCTGCAAGGGCGCACGCCTGAATCAGAAGGCGCTCGATTGCAGGATCGATGGTCTGAACATTGCTGAAATGTCGGCGCTGGAAGTGTCGGAATTGGTCAAAATAATTCAGCATATCCATGATCCGGTTTCCAAACCGATGATCGATACTTTGTCCGACCGGTTACGGCATCTGGTGGACATTGGCCTGGGCTACCTGAGCCTGGACAGGGAGACGGGAACATTATCGGGCGGGGAATCGCAGCGTATCAAAATGGTGAAGCACCTCAACAGCAGCCTGATCGATATCACCTACATTTTCGACGAACCCAGCATTGGCCTGCATCCGCGTGACGTTCACCGGCTGAACGAGCTGCTGCAAAAACTGCGTGATAAAGGAAATACCATCCTCGTTGTGGAGCACGACCCCGACGTGATCCGCGTCGCAGACCATATTGTGGACGTCGGCCCCAGG
Organism: uncultured Dyadobacter sp.; assembly: GCF_946482605.1. Next base: position 43,774 of record NZ_CAMLSE010000033.1, read on the forward strand.
GCGGGCCAGGCGGGGGGAGAGGTCGTTTACACCGGGGATTTTAACGGTTTGCTCGGTGCGGATACGCCTACCGGCCGGTTTATGAAGCGGAAGGTGCGGATTAAGGACAGCTTCCGCGAGCCGACCGGCGCATTGAAAATTAAGAACGCCAAATTGCATAACCTGAAAAATGTGTCAGTTGATATTCCCACGGGCATATTCACGGTGATCACCGGCGTGGCGGGCTCGGGCAAAAGTTCGCTCATCAATGGTGTTTTTCTCTCGCAGCATCCCGAAGCCATTGTGATAGACCAGTCTGCCGTGGGCACTTCGATCCGATCCAATCCGGCGACTTACACGGGCATTATGGACGATATCCGCAAGTTGTTTGGTAAAACAAATCATGTGAGTCCGTCACTGTTCAGTTTCAACTCCGACGGCGCCTGCCCGGAATGCCAGGGGTTGGGCTTCATTTTTACGGATCTGGCGTTTCTGGAACCGGTTAAGACGGTTTGCGAGACTTGCGAAGGAAAACGTTTCAAGCCCGAGGTGCTGGAATTCAAGGTCAATGGGAAATCCATTACCGATGTACTGGATATGCCTGCCGAAGAAGCCCTGCATTTTTTCAAAACCAAGGACATTGTGCACAAACTAACCGCGATGAATCAGGTGGGCCTGACTTACCTGACGCTGGGCCAGCCGCTGAGCACCCTGTCCGGTGGTGAGTGCCAGCGCATCAAACTGGCGGGCGAGCTGCATAAAAGCGGCACGATTTATGTCATGGACGAACCCACTACTGGTTTGCACATGTCCGACACAGGCCATCTGCTTGAAATCATCGACCACCTGGTGGATCAGGGGAATTCGGTGATCGTGATCGAGCATAACACCGAAGTCATGAAAAATGCGGACTGGATCATCGATCTTGGTCCCGAAGGAGGCCATAAGGGCGGGCAGATCCTGTTTGAAGGCACACCCAGGGATTTGCTGGGGGCCAAAGGCTCACTAACCGCACAATATCTAAGAGATGGTAAATGATGCCTGCCGGTTCGATGTACGTTTGTGGTTTACGATGATCTTGTCGTAAACCGCAAACCTGAATGCCACGTGCGATCTCCGCGTGTATAGGCACACATACATACAGATAGGCATATGTCTATGCGTATACATGCGGGGAAAGCACTGATCCGGCAGGATTTTCTGACAGCGCTAACTTGTCCCGTTACGCCCCTCCGATGTCCTGTTTCCCCAACTGCCGCGCACCTTGGGTTTGCTACATTTGCGCATCAGAAAACAACTCAATAGTAACACCATGGAGAAAATCGAGCACATTAACTACATCAATGCACCCATCTCAAAAGTGTATGAAGCACTAAGCAGCCAGGAGGGTCTCGGCAGCATCTGGACTACGGACTTGACGGTCGCAAATGAAGTCGGTGCGGTCAGTGATTTCGGCTTCGGCGACGATGATCGCGTGCTGATGCAGATTTTAGCCCTGGATGAGAACAAGCGTATCGAATGGCTCTGCACGCACTCCGACCCCGAATGGATCGGTACAGGTGTGTCCTTTGAATTATTTGAAAGAAAAAATGGCGTAACCGCAGTTGTTTTGAAACACTTCAACTGGCGCGAACTCACCGAGTTTTACCGATGGTGTAACTATAACTGGGCGATGTTCCTGCTCAGTTTGAAGGATTATTGTGAGAAAGGGAAGGGATTACCCTATCAGCAACGGGAATTTTAACTTAGAAGCACTTGTGCCGGAATGCCAAGCTTTTCATGGAAGAGCTTGGGGGATTTTCCCATCGTTACTCGCTGAAATTATCGTAGTAGGTGAAGTCCCGCGTGATCTTGCCGTTTTCGATCGTGAAAATGGTGCAAATCGGTAGTTCGAACGTGGTTTTGTCGGGTGCTGTACCCGTGGAAATGAATTCGACGACGATGTGCTTGTCGCCGGAAGGATATACCGTGACAATGCTGTCGCGTACATCCTGAAAGATTTGTTGAAGTTCGCCGTATTTCTTAACAATCTGTTCGTGACTTTGCTTCACAATGCCCTCGCCGAGCGAGGGATCTTTGAAATCCGCACTTTCCGCATACATGGCTGCCATTTTCTGCCAGTCGTGGTTGTTGAAGTGCTCGAAGTACTGCCTCACAATCTTTTCGTTATCGGTACCAGGCGAGTTTGATGTTTCCTGTTTGGCTTCTTTGGGCTGGCAACCTGCCAGCGCGATCACAATGAAAAGAATGGAAAGTTTTTTCATACAATACCTGATGATTAATGGGTTGTATCGGCTAATTCCAAATGCAAAATCGGAAACGGCATTCCTTGCGCATCCAGCTCCGAGCGGCTTTTTACTTGAAAGCCTGAGCGTTGGTAAAAAGTCAGCGCGCCTGGATTCTGCTCGTTGACATCGACTTTTCGTATAGCTCGTGCCGTGACCGCGTGTTGGAGTAGTTTTTTGCCAATTCCTTTGCCGAAGTGCTGCGGGTGGACGAAGAGCATTTCAACCATTTCGTCGGACAGGCCTGAAAAACCCATGATCTGCCCGGAAGCATCGCGAATACAAAATAAATGAACAGCATTTAAATACTCATTCAAAATCAAAGGTTTGAAATACTGAATGTGTTCTTCTTGCAGAAAATGGTGCGTAGCCCGAACAGCCACTTCCCAGATTTCGATCAGGGCAGGGTAGTCGGTGGTTTGGGGAACTGTAATCGTGTGTTTAAAAATATCGTTCATGGCGTGTTACTTTCAGGAATGCAAGATAGTGACACCTGGTATCTCCTGCGCATTTACTTTAAATAACCATTATCTGCAAGCCAATCGGCCATCCGCTGCGGCCAGGATTTGATGCTCTGCCAGGCGGAACGGTTACCCATATTGAAGCCGTGGTCGCCTTTGGTGTACAGGTGCGCTTCGACCGGCCGCTTGGCTTCGCGGTATTTGACGAGCAGACTCGCCGTGGTAACCCCGCAGCAAGGATCGTCGTTGGCGGCGAGCAGGAATGCGGGAGGTGCATCTGCGGGTACGGTTTCCGGGATGCCGAGCGGCCCGGGATAGATCAGCATCTGGAAATCCGGTTTGCCGTCGAGCCGGTCGATGAGATCTTTTGCCTGAGGATCGCCTTTGCCGGATGCGTACGCCACCGAGGCCACGACTTCGCCACCGGCCGAAAAGCCAAGCATTCCAACGCGGGCCGGATCGATACCATATTCCTTCGCGTGGGCACGTACCTGGCGCATCGCGCGCAGTGCGTCCTCGCGCGGGTGCTTGTCCAGCGAGTAGGGAGAGCCTTCTTCGCGGGGCAGCCGGTATTTCAGCACAAAAACGGTGATGCCCAGCTTAGCGAGGTATTCGGCCGGTTCGATGCCTTCGGCCTTATATACCAGCAGCCGGAAGCCGCCACCGGGACAAACCACGATCGCCGTTCCGTTTGCCTTTCCGGTCGGCGCGAAAACCTGCAATGAGGGGTTATGAATATTTTTAACCCAGTAATCCTGGGCAGATTCCGGCTCGCTGCGCTTGTTCTCGAATCCAGGAGCGCCGTTTTCCCAAAGTGGGATGATTTTGCCGGTGCTGGTTTGCGACCAGCAGGTGGCGGGAATGCAGGTCAATGCAATGGCCAGCATCGCCATAGGAGTGCGAAGAATGGAAGGGAAGTTCATAAATCCGACGGTTTAGGTGGGCTCGGCGATAGTCGGCCCACACCCGTTAAAAGTGCAAACTTTACTTTTTTACCTGTCGCCCTTAACCCTTCTCGGTGCCGGCTAGCGCGTTTCATTCACATTCGCAACCCGGTCAATTTCCCGGATCACGGCTTTCAGAGGAACCTGCTGGTCGACGAGGTGTTCGAGCATGAGGAGGCTGTCGGACGGGAAAGGACTCGGGCGGTTGTGGAGTGCGCGGTACAGCAGGTCCCGGTCGTCCCATAGTTGTCGTATTTCAAGAACTGTGTTTTGCGCCACATCCACTTTTTGCGCAGCGCATTCCTGCCTGAGGTTCATGAGTTGCCAGGTAATCCGGATGCGCACCCGGTTGTATTTTATTTGCGATGCCTTTGTCATATGTTCATTCCCGGAATGATGCTGAATCAGAAGTAACAGGGTTAAAATTGCGGCCACAGCAATGCCAGCCCAATGTTTCATATTCAGCTTCATGGGTATTGGATTGTAAGAGCCGGTACTAATGGCTGCGTGTCAGAAAGCCAGTCCCACCGCGATGTTGGTCTTAAAACCGAAATCGGTGCCGCCCGTTTTCAGATAGTTCTGAACGTTGTAAGAAGTGTTGAAGTCGAAATAACCATGACGGAATAGCCGGAGCTGGTAACCCAGCAGGGGGCCTGCCTGGATAGCCCGCGTCGTTCTGCGGATATCCTCTGCTTCAAGTCTGAAAAAGCGGTGCTCCCCCTTGTAATATACGTAGGCGCTGTTGATTCCGGTGTAAGGACCCGAAAAACCATTTCCGCCCCTGCCCCTCAGTCGCTGGACTTTGCTCAGGAAGTAGTAGCGTGGCTGTACGGATAGCGTGGCCGTCTTTTCCTTAGACCGTACATTGACGTAACCGAGCCGCCCATACGGACTGGCAGCTTTGATTTCGTTGAAGCCGTCGCTGTAGTCCGCATTCAGCTGAAAATTAATGGTGAATGCCGACGATGCAATTTTCTGTTCGTAGGCGACTCCGGTGCGTGTCCGGATCATGTATCGGCCCAGCGTAAGCTCCGGAAGGCGGATCTTCCATTGGCCGGACAGGAATTCATCACATAAGAACACGTCGCAAAGCGGGCCGATCTGCGCTTTTTTCCAGTCCCCGAAAGCAAAACCGAAGCTGGCCTGCGTCGATAGGTCCCAGTTATCAAAAACGCCATAGTGGAAAAACGGCGTTCCCTGCTGCAATGCGACGGCGAAGTCCATAAACCCGTAATTCAGGAAACGCCGCTGAAAACCCAGTTTGAGGCCAATCCGGGGATCATCGTCCCGGGTGCTAGGCATATTGTAGAAAATAGCCAGGTAGTTCCCGCTGAAATTATTGGCGGCTTTCCCGGTTTTTATACGCCTCTTCATGGCCATAAACCAGCGCAGCTGTGCATCCAAAACGGTGTTTTGAAAAGACTCTCGAAACCGTGTCCGCATGTCGTAGTAAGGAATATGCCCCGCGAGCGCGATGGAGAATGCGGGTAAGAACTTGAATTCATACCCCAGCTGCAAGGAGGTGTTATTGAAGGCCCTATCCTCGGAAAGCGCAAAGGTCCTGGCCTGGTAATATTGCGAAAGGCCGATCTTAAACATGTGCCGTGTCGGTACTTTGGTCATGAACACATTGTCGTACCGGTCGATGAAGCGTTGCTTCGTCAGGGTGTCGGATTCTTCGGCATACGAAATCCGGAGGGTATCCTGCGCACGTGTTTCCAGTGCACCCGCCGAAAGAAGCAGGAAAAACAATAGGCCTTTTTGCATAGGTTTACAATAGGGGTGGGGTTGAGCAGTGATGTAAACGTATGATCGAATAGGCAGTTGGTTTAGTGTTCCGGAAATTGGGTGATGGAGAGGAGGGTTATTTTATTTGTTCATGACTAATAGTAAAGCACCCATTATTTTATCGTGACCCGGCCGAATTCTGCATTGATTTCGACATTGGCCAGTTGGTTTTTTGAAAAGAAAGCTTCTTTGAAGTCGCCTGAATTGCGCTTCCATTTGAAGCCGTTGGGCAATTTCATGGTGGCATAAGCGCTATTGATGGTGTAGTCGAAATACTGCCAGTTTTTTGCAAGCAGTGTCACTTCCGCCTTTTTAGAATGGATACCAAGGCTGGTAAGGCCTGTTGCGGGATAAATTTCCACGTTCCCGTACACGGCATCCAGCCTCACTGCCCCGGAGATCTGTTCGAGGCGGATGTTGGTGTGGTCGCTGGCAAACGAAAAGGCCCCGGTAATTTCTTCTCCTTTGAGCTCTCCGAATGTCGTGTTGAGCAGCCCCTTGCCACTGATTTCCGAAATATTCGTCGTGCAGAAGTCGGCTTTGAGATTGAGCTGGTTGGTAAGCCCTTTCAGGTTGATGGTCCCGAATGAGTTTTTCAGATCCACCGCGCAGGAGGGCGGGAGGTGAATAGTGTACCGCGCTTTCAGATTCGACAAGGGTTTGTTTTCCCCGTCTTTCAGGACGATGTAGTTCCGCAGAAAATAATCCTTTCCGTTCCGGTCGGCAATGTACTGGAACTTGGAGAGGTCTTCCGTGGCAGTGGCCCGGTTGGGGTGCCGCGCGGAGAGTTCCATCACGACGGATATGTCGGATTTGTCCCAGGTGACCATTTCGATATCGGCTTTTTCGGCAGTGATGTACAGTGTGCGTACAGCGGGGGCACCGATGGTCCTTTCTATCTTTTTCGTTGCTACCTGCAGCGTACTTTGGGCGCTTGCCGGGCTGGGTAGCATAACCCAACAGAGGAGGGCTGTCAGCAGGTTAAGCCAATGTGGTTTTGGTTTCATTTTTATTTGTGCTAAATCATTTTGGCCATTTTATTCAAAATCAACGTTTTTTGCTGCTCTACATCATTGAATTGCCGCATAAGTTCCGGCTCGGTATTAAAGCTGCCGATTGCCTGCTGCAATGCTTCCGATGCGGAGCTTAATCGTTCGTATTCCTGTTGCAAATACCTGTAATCCTGGCTATTGCATACCAGAGTTTCCGTCTCGCAATAAGTTTTCAGCTTCTGATACTGCTCGTCGGTGACCAGGTGAGTGTCGGTTTGCAGACGCACATCCACCTGCTCTTCGGTATAGGAGACGGGCAAGCCGGTTTTGATCTTTCCCAGCAGCAGACCCGCACTGATGACGATCATGGCTGCGGCTGCATATCCCCATCCAAAGCGTCGGTGTACGGGTCGGCGGTTTATCAACGTCCATAGTCGTTCATCCGGCTCGTACTCCGGCATTTGTGCTAATGCGGCTTGGAGCGGGGCGTCGTTCATTTTCTGCCTCATTCCCTCCCAGATGCGCTCTTCCGGTTCGTATTCCCGGAGCTGCCGCAGCGCATTTTGTAAATTCTTATGGTTTGTTTCCATTATAAACGTCAGTTAGCCGAAAGCATCGCGCGGAGCTTTCTTTTGGCATAAAATAACTGGGATTTCGACGTGCCTTCCGAAATGTTGAGCATGACGGCAATTTCCCGGTGTGTGTAACCTTCGACCTCGGAAAGGACAAAAATGGTCCTGAAACCATCCGGCAGCGACAGTACCGCCGTTTCCAGGTGGGCGGCATTGATGTGGGATTCGCCCCAGTCGATGACTTCACCCGTATGGTCTTCCACATTCTGCCAGACCACCATTTTCTTCTTCCTGGTCGATTTTCTGACGACGATCTGCTTGATCCAGGCGCCCAATGTAGCCTCGGCCCTGAACTGATCGAGATGCCGGAAAACGTCCAGGAACGCGTCCTGCAATACATCATTGGCGTCGTCAAAATCCCCGGTAATGCGGTAGGCGAGCGTGTACATCGCTTTTTTATAGCGATCGTACAGTTGTCGTTGAGCAACTCTGTCGTGTAAAAGGCATCCTGAAATTAAATCAGCCTCCGAAGTCATGCGATGGTTTTTAGCGTATTCGGGTTAAAGAGGCTGCAAGATCCGGAAATGGTTGTATGGATTTGAAAAAAATGTAACCGGGAGGGGTGTTAATGTTGAATGAGTGAGTGAGTGAGTGAGTGAGTGAGTGAGCCGCCGTGGAACGGGGAGTGAGTCGCGGTGGAACGGGGAATGGGTGGGTGATTTAATGGTTGGATGAGAAGTTGAGGGATGGGTTTCGTGTGGGATGATGGTGTAGATATTTTGTTTCAATGGGATTGGTTGATTTCGAGGCCGATGGGGTGGTGGGCGCTTTTCAGACGGTAGATGAACCAGTATCTCGCGGTACGGCCATTCCGGCGCTGGGTGACGGTTGCCGCTTTTTCGATGGAGTGGAATTGACCCGCATATATTTCGGCCGGATCGGTAAAATTGTTGGAGGGAGAAATGTACCAGGCATCGGCGCTTGCCGGTAATTGTCCGTAAAGCCCGTTCAGCCAGGCGAACTGGTGCAGATCATTCAGTTCGCCCGCACCTGTAACCCGCATACCCAGCGGATACGCGACATGGTAATAAATGTGTGCACCCGGAAACCATTTGTGAACCAGTATGGGGGCGTCGCCGCTCATTTTACCGGAACGGATGTCATCGTTCCGTATTTTCTCAAATGCCGGCAGGAGTTGTTCCCAGCCGGTAATGTCCAGGGTGGCGTCGCCGTCGCCGGTGTGCGGGAAGGGCTTCGGGCTCATAGTCCCCGGATAGGTTTTGATCAGTATCGGACCTGCTATCAGAACAAATGCGATGACGCCGATGCATGCATGCAGCATTTTACGATAAAAATTCCGTAACGGGTCGCCCAGCTGCGTTTCTATCCAGCTAGCGGCAATGAGCATCAGCCCTATGAAGCCGGGGCCGCTCCAATGCGGCAGCGTATCGCGGAAAAGCGAAATGAGCGTTGTGCACAATATAATGGGGATGCTGCACCAAAGCAGTAAGGCCACGACCGAGGCATCCAGGAAGTTCTGTCGCCGTGCGATCACGCGCCCCGTCAGGACAAAAAGTGCGATCTGCACCGGATTGGCATATAATACCTGACCGATCAAAGTGCGAAAAAATGCTTTCAGGTCAATGCCTTGCTCAGTTACAGTGACGCGTTCGCTATGAAAGCGCCAGGTGATAAAATCATTGCTGATATTCCAGAAGAGAATAGGCGAGGCGATGACTGCTGTTATCGCGATCGAAACATATAAGTAAGGACTTTTCAGTAAGCCAGGCCGGTCGATGATCATAAAGCCCAAAAAGCCAAACCAGAGAAATGCGCCATGTACCTTGCTCATGATCGCAAGACCGATCCAGAGGCCTGTTAAAAGCAGGTTCCGGCGGATCACTGCCGGATGCCCGGATTGTATCGTCCTCAGCATCGTACACAACGCCCCTAGCCAGAAAACGAGCTGGACCGAATCGGGAAGGATAAAAATGCCGGAGATAATGCTGGTGTAAATGGAAGTATTGTAGAGCAATGCAGCGACAAGACCGGCGCGCTGATTTTTAACCATCTCACCACACCGTGCGATAAGCCAGGTATTGACTCCGGCTGCTACAATACCCGGCATCCGGACCATTACCTCACTGGGGAGTTGCAGATTGAAGGTGAATATTCTGATAAAAATGCCTACCAGCGGCGGATGGTCGAAATGATTCCAGTCGGGCAGGACGGCATAGGTGAAATAGTAAACCTCGTCATTGCCCAGGTTGATCAGGCTGGCGATGAGGAGCCGGATGATCGTGAATACCAGCACGAGATAAATGAGAGTCTTCTGACCGTTTGTGGAATCGAGCATAGGTGGTGTTTATATGACCGGAACATCTTTGTCGAGAGCCCTTTCCTTTCTGACGGCGCTCAGCTGCTTTCTCGCGCCGAATCCCGTAATCAGGGCAGTCCATGCAGCCAGGATGAAAGCCCCGGTCAGGCGAAACAGGATCGTTTGCGGTCTGTTTTCTGAGACCGGAGGTACCGGCTTCGCTTTCGGGTCGGTGAAATACACCGGGTTGAGAAAAATGGTTGTTCCGTTGGCATACGTAAAGGTGGCGCGTGCGTAATGGTCCCCGGGCTTGATGCGGTAGGCAATGCTGCTGGTGTTTTGCGTTTTTGCCAGCAACCGGCCGTTCTGTCCGGTCAGGGTTACATCCTGCGCGGCCCGGTTCATCTCGACTATGACACTGTCTTTCCGCACAGTTACGCCGACAAGACCAGGAATATCGGCATAGTGCTGGTCTTTGCCCACAATGACACCATAGCTTCGCCCGGCTTTCAATGCGCTTATTACCTCGCTGCCCGAATGATGGCTGGCATTGACGAAGGTGCACCGGACGCCCAGCCGGTCGCGCGAAATAATGTCGTGGATATCGTCATCCCCGACGATGAACGCGCGCCTTCCTGCGGAAAGAGCCGCATCCCATTCACGTGTGGAGGTGACGGACGGGTTGAGCACTTCCATACAGTCGTAGTTTGTGAGTAATGCAAGGTCTTCGGGCGTGTAACCCCGGCGCAGCGCAGGATGATTCAGAATGACCAGGTTCCCCGGCTCGCTAAGCGCGTTCAGAAGATGCTGCTTATTGTCGGGCGTTTGCGGGAATATATAGTCCAGCCAGGTGACCTGTTTGCTCCCGAGCACGAGCTGGTGCGTTTTAAGGATGTTGTAACCATGCTCGTAAGCGGAAAGATAGCCGCTTTGTCCCTGGCCTGTCGAATCGATGTGATGGTAGTTGGACACACAATGCACCCCGTAACCAAGCTCCTGGTAGGCCTTATGCACGTCACTTGGGGTTCCGTGGCCATTTGTGACCCCGCTCCACGCCCTGGCGTGCGCGTGGAAATTACATTTGATCCATTGGGAAGGGGCGGCCGACTCGTAGGGATTAGCGACGACCGGTCCCTGAAACGGGGTGGGGGCGCGAAACTCATATCGGGGGCAAAAGAAGAACTGTATCACAACAAGCCAGAGGGCGAGGGTAGAAAGGACGATCAGGGCAATGCGTGGTGCTTTCATAGTGTGGTAAAGTTGGTGTTCTAGTGTTAATTGAATATTGGCCAAATGATAACTTTTAGTGTGTTTATTAATATTAAACTTTTGAATGAGCCTATAAAGTAGCGCCACTGGGAGCTGTTAGGGAGTTTATTCGCTTAATGCTCCATTTGTTAAATATTAATTAACACTTGTTTTGATTATTTTTTGGACGGAATGAATATCGGTACTGCATTGGAATTCAAAAATATATGATTACAAAGGAGCATGTATGTGTTATCAAACGGTTATTGATTTTTGTTGAATGGTGGGGAGGGGTAATAAAATTTGGCCGGTGTTGTGTGTTTTGGTTAAATAATATTTTACTTTTGGTCACCAGTAAGCGACCATTCGGGAAATGACGCAATGCTGAATTTTGTTTAATATTTATTAACAAATAATTTTAATGGCTTTCGATACCATTCCGAGATACCGGACCGGAAGTGATTTCCGGTCTGCATGCAAGGATGGCCGTGGGGAGAGCAATCGTAGCGACTACAATATTGAGGGCCGTGTTTTGAGCGAAAGCCGGGAGGCTGGGTATCAGGCAGTGTGGCTGATTAAATAGAAAACGGGCTTCTCCGGGCGACACTTAGTCATGAGGAAGTTTGTTACTTTTCCGTACTTTTTACCTTAAACTTAACCTTAACAAAAATGAAAAATCAGTTACTTATCTGGATGCTGACGGCACTGAGTTTCACTGCTTTGGCTCAGACGAAGACAAAAAATGTAGTCATGATTTCCATTGACGGCTATCGCTGGCAGGAGATCTTCCGCGGAGCCGATTCTGCGCTTTTTTTCAGCAAGAAATATGTACATCAGGATTCCGCCGAAATGGCGGCTAAGTTTTGGGCCAAAACCCCGCTCGAACGGCGCGTCAAACTAATGCCTTTTTTCTGGGGTACCGTTGCGGGTAAAGGGCAGCTCTACGGTAACCGGGATTTGGGTAACCTGGTCAATGTCAGGAATAAATATTGGTTCTCATACCCGGGCAGGAGCGAAACCTTGTGCGGGTTTTACGACGAAAAAGTCAATAGCAACGATTATCCCAATAATCCGAACGAAACCGTCCTCGAATTTCTCAACAAACAGAAGGGCTTTGAAGGAAAAGTAGTGACGTTTGCCTCCTGGGACGCTCTTTCCCGCATTATTAACCGTGAGCGGAACGGAATGCTGGTGAATATTCCCGGCGAAAAAGTAAAGGGCCCGAAACTGACCGAGGCTCAAAAGCTGGCCAATGAGCTGCAAGATTACCTGCCCCAGTATTTTGGCAAAACGGTACGATTCGATGCGCATACGTTCGCACTCACGAAGTCGTACGTGCAGGCGAACCACCCGCGCGTGCTGCATATCGATTTTGCCGATACCGATGAATTCGGCCACCATGGCCAGTATGATTCATTTCTCGACGGCGCGCATTACCTCGACGCGATGATCGCGAGTTTGTGGGAGATGATGCAAAAGGACAGTTTCTACAAAGGCAACACCACTTTCATCATTTACCCCGATCACGGACGCGGTACCGGGGACAAATGGACGAGCCATGGAACGTCCGCGCCGGGCTCCAACGAGACCTGGATGGCGGTCATCGGGCCGGATACCCCGGCAATGGGTGAAGTGAAAACGTCCGGGCAGATCTATCAGGATCAGTTCGCGCAGACCGTCGCCAACCTGCTCGGCTTCCGTTTTACGGCCAATCACGCGGTAGGCGAGCCGGTAAAAAGTGTCTCTAAATAAGTCAGACCGCGACAATATGGACCGTAGAGATTTTATACTTAACCTGGGTGCGGCAGCCGGGAGTATGGCAGTTTATCAGAACTCCTACGCCATTCCTTCAAAAGCGGCGGATAAGCCTGGGAAGATCCGCTTTGGCATGATTTCGGATCTGCACCACCTGCAATTCGGACAAGACGAGGTGAAACGGCTGAGTGGATTTATGGATGATGTTGCCAAAGTGAAACCCGATTTCATCATACAATGTGGTGATTTTTGCCGGCATACCCGTTCTGAGGGCATTATGACGGAATGGAACCGTTTCAAAGGGCCGAAGTACCACGTACTGGGCAATCACGATATGGATTATTGCAATAAACAGGCTATCATGCAGTTCTGGGGAATGCCGAAGCGCTACTATTCTTTCGACCAGGGCGGTTTCCATTTCGTGGTAATGGACCGGAATTTTCTGAAAGAGGAGGACGGGACATTGAAGGACTACGATACGTCGAACTGGGGCAAGCTTCCTTCGCCCCAACGTAGTTTTACAGACCAGGAGCAGCTGGACTGGCTGCGGAAGGACCTTGCGAATGCAAAAAATCCAGTGGTCGTATTCATGCATCAGCCGGTATTTCTGAGCGATTTTCATGCCGAGCTGGGAAATGCGGGAGAGATCCTGGGGATTTTTGATGAAGCCAATTTCAAGGCTGCACGAACCTCCGGTCAGGCGAAAGTCTGTGCGGTTTTCATGGGGCACGACCATGACGACCGGTACGGCGAACGCAATGGGGTGCATTACGTCATGGTTAACAGCGCTACGTATGTTTATACCAAAACCGGAGCCTATTACTATAAAGACCCGTTGTACGCATTTGTAACCCTGGACACCGCCGGGCAAATGATCATAGAAGGCAGGAGCACGGTTTACAGTCCTGCGGCCCCGGACCGGGTGACATCCACGTTTCCGACGAAGATCAGTGATCATCAAATCAAGTTATAATTGGGTGATTCCAAGTTGTGGGACCGGGGAAGGCAGAAAGGAGGGGAAAAGGGTATCCTTAAACCAAAATTAATGCTATGTTTACATTCACTGACAGCGTTTTTACTAGCTTAGTTTAGTCAAAAACGCTGTTATGAACATAGCAACTACCCAAAAGGCTGACAATGAGCAGCGCCTAATAATGAAGTCCAATACCCCGCAGAAATTCAGTAAGCCCGTCTTTAAACGCGACGTTCCCGACGATTCCTTCAAGTTTCAGCCCGCTCCGGCACCGACCGGGAAATACCCCTACCGTCTGGACCTGGAATCCGTTTTGCCGTCCCCGGATCCCGACAAGCTGGCATTCCACATGGTGGGCGATACCGGCAGTATCCGCACGCCCGATTTTCAGAAGCTGGTGGTCGGTGAAATGGTGAGACAATACGAGGCTGCCGACGATACGGGTTATGAGCCGCGCTTCCTGTTTCACCTGGGCGATGTGGTTTACAATTTCGGGGAAGCGAGTGAATATCAGCGGCAGTTTTTTGAACCCTATCAAAAATATCCCGGCCCGATTTTCGCCATTCCAGGCAATCACGACAGCGATATCAATCCCGACAGTCGCGTCCGCTATCGCAGTCTGGACGCATTCAAGGCCGTTTTTTGTGATACAGAATCTCGTACGGTCGTATTCAGCGGCAATGCGGAGCGGAAAAGCGCTATGCAGCCGAATGTATATTGGACGCTTGTCACGCCTTTGGCCAACATCATCGGCCTGTACTGCAACGTGACGAAATTCGGAGTTGTCGGCGATGAACAGCGTGAGTGGCTGCTGCACGAGCTTCGCGCTGCCGACAAGGAACGGCCCGGAAAAGCAGTTATACTTTGCCTCCACCATTCGCCCTACTCGGCGGACATCAATCACGGGTCGAGCATGCCGATGATCGAATTGCTCGAAGGCGCTTTTGAAGAAACCGGAATATATCCCGACATCGTGTTAAGCGGGCATGTGCACAACTACCAGCGGTTCAGCCGGCACTACCCGGGCGGGCGTGTGCTGCCTTTCATTGTGGCGGGCAGCGGAGGATATGACGAGCTGCATCCCGTTGCCTATACCAACGACTTCCGTTTTAACAGTGAACTTCCAGTATTCGATGGGGTCAACCTGGAAGCCAGCTGCGACACAAAGCATGGTTTTTTGAAAGTGCTCCTGGAACGGTCGGCGGACGGCATTCTCATTATCGTCGAGTTTTACACGCTCCCGCACGAGCGGCGCATCGAGCCCGGAAAGAAAGCCGCATTGGAGGATAGGCTGGTCCTGAAAGTCTGACGTGGTCTTCACAGGGCCGTTCGCTGCCTCAGTCCCGGCTGTAAATGTATTCCTGTTCAGCCAGTTTTTTATTCCCGGTCAGGACCTGATACTTTTTAGCGGGAAGCCCGTTGCTCAGATAATCATACGCATACCGTACTTCGTCCTGAACGGAAACTCCGTTCCGAAATAGTGTTTTGATGGCGGTGACATTGTTTTTTGACCGGAACCGAGAAAAGTCCGGCGTGCCGGTCAGGCCATAGTAGGGGTTGGGATGGTTGTCGTACTCGAAAGCGGTTTCTTCCTTTACGTCGTCTGTGATCGGGTCGAGGGTTTTGGTGCGGATGGTGTTGCCGTCCTTCATGTACAGTAAAATGTACTGTGATTTGTCGTTCACCAGATCCTTTTCAGTGATCATGACAATGTCTTTTTCAGGATAGGAATAGGTGCGGGTGAAATGCTGCTTTTCCGGCTTGTCCCGGAATTCCTCATATTCTGCGTGAACAAGTGAATCTTTTTGATACCGGAAAATAAACGAAGCGAGCCTCGGGCCGGCGCCATTATGCTGCGCCACGATCTTTCCGTTGTCGTATTCGTAGGATGTAATAAAAAGCGGGCTGCCGTCAGTTTTCAGCTGGGTTTCCTTATCGAGCAGCCCTGTTGAGGCATAGGTATAATCAACGGTGTAATGCGATTGATCGACAAAAAAGAAACGGCTGGATTCAAGCCTGGTACCGGCTCCGTGAAGGTACTCGTCCGGAATCGGAATAGTTGAAGGTTGAGAACAGGCAGCGCATAGCATCGCCAGCAGGAGCAGGAGTTGAGTTGTTTTCATTGTTCAATGGCTAATTTTCTAAACAGATTCCTGCTGTGCGGCAATGGTTGTAACCGGGCTGATAATTTTGAATTCTTGGAGCTATTTTCCCATCCATACTTTAAAATCAACCACTTTCTCGCGGCTGACGAGCACTTCCTTGTTATGGGCCGGACGTAAGGTCAGGGCCAGGCGGTTACCGAAGTAGGGGTCTATTTTGTCGACTGAGCGATGGGTGATCATCATGCTCCGGTTCACGCGGAAAAAACGGGCAGGGTCCAATACTTCCGCCAGTTCGTCGAGGGTGTAGTCGACGAGCATTTTTTGGTTCGTATCGGTCATGAAAAAGCTGTAACGGTCGTCGGTAAAGAAGTATGCGATATCACCGACCTCAATGGAGAGCATTTTCTGTCCCTGCTTCACGAGAAAACGCTGCCTGTACTCTACCGCAGTGGTCTTTTTAAAATCTTCGAGCAACTTCCTGATGCCGGCCAGCGAGTCGTCCGCCGGCTGTCCCTTCAATTTTTCGTACTTCTGCAAGCTGCGGAGCAGATCGTCCCGGTGCACGGGCTTTAACAGGTAGTCGATGCTGTTGTGCCGGAAGGCCTGCAATGCGTATTCGTCATAGGACGTCGTGAAGATGATGGAACTGGACACGTCGATCCGGTTAAAGATCTCAAAGCTTTGGCCGTCGGACAGCTCGATATCCAGGAAGATCACGTCCGGGTCGGGTTTGCCGGCCCGGCGGTTTTCGGTGACCCATTCCACGGTTTGTTCAATGCTGTCGGTGATCCCGGCAATGATGAGCGCCGGAGCTACTTCTCCCAGCATTTTTTTGAGCCGGCGAACCGACAGGTCTTCATCTTCAACGATAAGTGCGTTCATTTTTTTAGGAAATCAGTGGTAAGGTAACTGTAAAAAATTCATGGTTGCTTTCTATCACCGGCTGGGATAATTCCGGTCGGTATTCGCCCAGTAACTTATATTTGCTCAGGATGTTGGCGAGTCCCACCTGTGTGGATTCGATCTGCTCAACTCCGGCAGTGAAACTCTTCTTTTGCAAATTATTCCGGACCATCAGCTGGCCCTCGACCGTGCTTAATATAAAAATGGTCAAAGGTTTGCTTGCCCTGATCACATTATGCTTGACCGCGTTCTCCACCAGCAACTGAAGCGTGAGCGGCGGGATCCGGTGGTCGAGGTACGAATTTTCAACATGAATGTAAAGCTTCATTCCTTCACCGTAACGGGTTTTGAGTAAATGCCCGTAGGATGCGATGAACGACAGCTCCTTTCTAAGCGTGGTCAGCTGACTGAAATCGCCCTCGTCCACCGAAGAGTGGTTGGTTTGCAGGAGATAGCGGTACACACGTGCCATTTCGTCCACAAATTCCTCCGCCTTCTCGGGATCTTCCCCGATGAGCGCCGAAAGCGAATTCAGGGTATTGAACAGAAAATGCGGACTGATCTGTGCTTTCAGGCTTTCGAGCTGCCCGTTGACGTTTTCTTTCAGCAACCGCTCTTTATTCACCTCCTGCTGTTTCCACCGCCTGATCGCATGGAATGTTTCGACCATGCCGGATAACAGCACTACGATACCGAGGTTGCCGACGTAAAGAATAATAACACTGTGAACTGTGGCCGTGGAGCCAAAAATGCGCGTTCCCATATAAAACCAGGCAATCGGGATCAATGCCGCCGCCGACCATACCGCGTGCGCCGCGAAGCCTGCCAGGATTCGTTTTAAAGTCTGGTCGAGTCCCGCATACCGTTTGGCAATCCTCCTGTTGACCGCCGACTGGATAAAAAATGTAGGGATCAGGATGGCGGTGCTGAGCAGTGCCGTACCGGTAAAAATCCGCCAGTCACGGAAGCTGTGCGCACCCACGAGCAGGTAATTGAAAAGAATCAGGAAGACGGGCATCGAAAGCGCATATGCCCAGCGATGCCTGGATGGCAGTATTCCCGAAAATTTTACCAATACACTCTTTTTCATGGTCAGGTTTCAGCCGGAACGGGGCGTCAGCTCGTCGGGCATGGTTCAAAAATAGGGTAATGCGTGATCAAGCGAAGCAAATTGTTGTATCAAGTGCATTTTTATTGCCATGAATTGTCATTCCTGACGGAGCCCATAAGCGTTACGCATTATTCGGGCAAGAGGGGAACCGTCACACAGAATTCACTTTCGGACTGGTCCACCAAAACTGTTCGTGCGGTGAGTTTAAGATACCGGGCGGCAAGTCCGCGAAGTCCCACGTTCGTGGCGTTCAGTGTCCGATGGCGGGCCTGGATGTCGTTCCTGACCAGGAGCGCCCTGTTTTCCGTAAGTTCGATGCGGATCGCGAGCGGCCTGGATGCCGATAGCACATTGTACTGGATCGCATTATCGAGCAGTATCTGGAGCGTCAGCGGCGGCAGCATCAGCTCCTGAGAAACTGTCTCCGGCTGGATTACGTGCAGGCCTTCCTGGTACCTCACCTTCATCAACCGGGTATACACTTTCAGGAATTCGAGCTCGGTGTGAAGCGGTATCAGTTCGGTCTTGGCGGCTTGCAGCATGTACCGGTAGATCCGCGCGAGATCTTCCACAAAATGTTCGGCTTCGTCCGGAGCTACACTGATCAGCGAGGACAAAGTGTTGAGGCTATTGAACAGGAAATGCGGATTGACCTGCCCTTTCAATGCATCAAACTGATTTTCAAGTGCTATCCTTTCCAGCTTTTCGTTCTCGGCCTCATTTTTTCGCCATTGTTCGAGCGAATGGAAAAGAGCCATTACGGCGCAAAGAAATACATCGAACACGAGGCCGGCAGCGATTACCGGGCCGACGGTCATGAGGTTAAACGCAACGGCCAGGCCGGGCATCAGGCTGTACAACCACACGGTAAAGATGGCGAGCGCGGTCGTGAGCGCCCCCACGAGCAGCAGCGTCGCGGCCAACCGCCTCGATGTCTGGTCCACCCCCGGAAAGCGTGCGATCATCCTCCTGACAGCCATGGTAAGCGTGACGACCGTAATCCAGTAGAGTGCAAGAATCAACGCCGTCGCCGGGAGAAAAATGCGGAGATCGGAGAAGTAGCTAAGTCCCGTAAAGAAAAGATTGCCCGCAACCACAAACACCGGCATCATCGCCAGGTGGTACCACCATTCATATCGGGAAAAGAAAGAGGGCTTCATGCAATACAGGGAAACAGACAGAATTGGCGCAAAAATAGTTGAAATTGATCTGTATTACGCGTGATCGTCCGTATCGTGATTATCTGGTCACTATCAGGTTGCCGAAGCGCTTTCAGCGGAATGGTTGTTTTGATTTATTCATGATGTCGTTGCATTATTTCGCAGGTTTTAGTTTTTAAGCTACTTTATATGACTGTTAGTTTGTAATTAAACTAAATAGGATATTTCTTTGCCAAACGGCTGTTTTAAGGGCAATAAGCATATTTTTTCGGCTGTATTTAACGCAACTTCCGATCCATGTCGCAGAAAAAGACGGTCCTGAACAAAATCATAGGCACTTTGCACTTATGGCTCGGGCTTGCGTCCGGAATCGTGGTGGTAATGCTCGGGCTCTCCGGTGCTATTTATGTTTTTGTAGATGAACTGAAACCGCTGGTTTATCAGGACAGGCTTTTCATCCAGCCTGAGAACAAACCCAAACTGCCGCTAAGCCATTTGCTGAGGATCGCTCAGGACGCGGTGGGCGCCAAACGGCCGGTTACCAGGGTCGAAATCGCTTGGCAGCCCGACAGAACCTACATTTTCCGGGCGCTGAAAATAGACAAAGAGGGAATTTCGCATTGGGATTATTACAAATATTATTATCGGGCGTACGTCAACCCCTACACCGGGGAGGTTGTGAAGCTGGAAGATACAAAGAACGAGTTCTTTACCGTCGTGCTCGGGCTGCATATGCGTATGCTGTTTGGTGAAAAGATCGGGCATGCGGTGGTGAGCTATTCGGTGCTGGCGTTTGTACTGATCCTCATTTCGGGACTGGTACTATGGTGGCCGAAGAAGTGGAACAAAGGCAATGTCGACAAAAGCTTCAAAATTAAATGGAACGCCAAATGGAAGCGGGTCAACTACGACCTGCATAATGTGCTGGGCTTTTATGCCTGCATCATTCTGCTGGTGAGTGCCCTCACAGGACTGGTTTGGGCTTTCGATTGGTTCGAAAACGGGGTCCGTACCATTGCCGACGGTGGAAAGCCGGTGAAAGTGCCCGCCGTTTTTTCCGACACGACCCTTGCGAAAGACGCGGCTGCTGCGGACCGTATTTTCGCGACGTTACAGCACGAGCAACCCAATGCCTACGGTTATCTCATCAATTTCCCCACGACCGGGAAGCTGCCGGTGAATACATCTACCTATCTCACCGGTCGTAACCGGTACGACCGAATCCAGGGACAGTATGATCAGTTTACCGGCCAGCACCTCCGATCGCGGTCATTCGACCAGCTCACCAATGGCGAACAGATCTATACCATGAACTTCGACCTCCACGTAGGCGCATGGGCGGGGCTCCCCAGTAAGATCCTGACCTTCTTTGCCGGACTGATCTGCGCCAGCCTACCCGTCACCGGCTTTGTAATCTGGTGGGGCAGAAGGAAGAAGAACTGCAAGGAGAAGCCGGTAAGGGCAAGTAAACTTGCAAAGGTTACTGTCGAATAGGGGCGACCTATCCGGCTTGCCCGAGGAAAAAGAACAATCCGATTACCGCGATCACGAATATCAGCCAACCCCAGAATACCCGGGGAGCAGGCATCGGCCCGTCGGTAAGGACACGAAAACCGAGCGGGAGGAATGCAATGCAAAGGCAGCCCGTGGCGACGAGCGACATCACTGTACCGCCTTTCAGCACGCCGATCATCAATGCCGACATCATCGCCAGTGCAATCACTCCCCAGGGTTTTAACGTACCCGACAGCCAGGCACCGATGGCCAGCACGGCCCAACCGAACAGGATCGCTCCCGATAAGGTGGAGATAATGTGAAATGAACCATAAGCTTGTCCCACGATCTCCGTGGCTTTGGGCAGGCTCAGGATGTTCACCAGCTGGAACGCGAGATGGTTGATACCCGAATGAAACGTGCGCGCAAACAACCCGAACAGCACCAGCCCACCGCCCCAGACAGCCCAAACCGGCCTCGTTTTACCAATGAGGTTTGCGAGTGTTACGATAGCCGGCCAAAGCAGGATGTTACCGGCCAGAAAAAGACTGTAAGCTGTGAACATCAGCGCCGGGTGGTTCTGAAACGCACGGAGCTGTTCGGGGAAGAAAAAATCGAAACGGAATTTCAGGATCTCGCCCGCCAGCAGCAATGCGGGTGCGAGGACCAGCGACACACCTCCCAGCCATCGACCGGGAAATGTGAACTGGTAGGGTGCATCATCGAAAGTTTTCATGGCTAATAGTTTTGATACAAAACTATGTAATGCTTGGTACTATGTATTGCATACTACATGGTTGGCTGTTACAAGGGCTGAATGGTTGGGGCACTGTCCGTTGAACCGTACTTCCGGTGTTCAGATCATCCGAAAGCGACTGTTCTCATGCTACCGGGCTGTGCGTGGCTGCATAACCCATACGTCGTTACTGTATTCGAAGTCCGGATGGCTGGTATCCTGGCCGCCAAACTTCCCGCCCGTCATGTAGATCGCCCCCTTGTGCGTACATGCGGCAACCCCGCCGCGCGGGGACCACGGTGCTTCGCTGGCAGACCAGTTTTTTCCATCGCTGCTGCTGATCACCTTGCTCTCGAACCGGCCGTTGCGGTTGCAGCCGAGCAACCAGATACGGTCCTGGAACACCACCGCATCATATCCGAAAATTTCCTGGCCCGGGATGATCTCGTTGCATTCCTGCCGCCAGTGTGTGCCGTCGGTGGAAGACCATACGTCGTTGTTCAGGAGGAAAAGTTGATGGCCAAGCTGAACGACCCGGCTATTACTGCGTTTCCCAAATGCAGCATGAGTGGTGATCCGCTTCCAGTGAATGCCGTCGGCGGAGTTCCAGATATCGTCAAACTGGCGGGACTTATTTTCGCCACCGATGATCCAGATTTTGTCCTGAAATGTAAACTGGTGGTAGAAAAAGCGGTCCGGGAGATTGCTTGTTTGCGCTGCCGTCTTCCACGTTTTCTGGTCGCGGGTCCGGTAGATGGTGCTTTGCCATTGATATTTTTCGATGTTTCCTTCCAAACAGCCCAAACCCAGTATTTCACCACGAACAGGCACATAGTCCAGGAAAGCATGGTTGGAAATAACATTTTTCAAACTGATTTTGACCATTGCCTGCCATCGACAGAGTACCAGGTGCCATCGGGATGAAATACCCAGAGCGTATCGTGCAGACTGAACATCTGGAAATTATAGCTCTCTGCCCAGGGAGCGTGCTCCACCAGTCGTTTCCATTCAAAATGCGGTTTGAAATCAGAACCGGAATTGGTTCTGCGCATGGCGGTAAAAAATAGTACCGCCATGAAGATTAATGCGACTGTTCTCATGACACTACGCGGTTTTCTGTTGGTGATCCTGCTGTAAATGAAGCGAATCCGGGTCGCACGCGGAAATAATGTAGAGCAATGGCGCGAATATTCGACGTACGGCTACTCTTTGAAAGCGAGCTTCACCACATATCCGCCGCCGGGTGCCATGTGTATTTTCAGATGGTCTTTGCCGGTTAGCACCGCTTCGGATAAGCGGTAATCGGCCGGGTACCGGTCGGCATTGGCCCCGTCTTCACAAATTGTGGCCTCGTAGCTGCCTTCTCCCAGGAACTGTAATGGAATGCTGATGTCCCGGGCAGTGGAGTCGGTCATGGCGCCGATGTACCAATCGGTGCCCTTTCGCCGGGCTGTGACGATGAAGTCGCCCACTTTCGCATCCAGGATGCGGGTATCGTCCCAGACGGTCGGGATGCTGCCGAGCAGTTGCATGAATGCGGGTTCGTTCATGCCCTGCGAAGGGTTGCCGGCAAAGAACTGGACCGGGCTTTCGTACACCACGAACATGGCGAGCTGCTGGGTCCGGGTGGTGAGTGACATCACGTTTTCGGGCATCGGGTGAAAGCCTTTCGCGGTAGCATTGTTCAGCATGCCCGGTTCGTAGTCCATGGGTCCGCTGAGCATCCGGATGAAGGGCAGGAGCAGATTGTGGTCCGGGGCGGCTTTGGCACTCCACATATTGTACTCGGAGCCCAGCACCGCCTCGCGCGCAATGGCGTGCGGGAATGTGCGGTTGAACCCGGCGGGTTTGAATGCACCATGGAACATCAGCATCAGTTTGTGACGCGCACAGGCTTCGGCGACCTTATAGTAGAACTGTACGGCTTTCTGGTCATCGCGGTTGATAAAATCCGTCATGATGAAATCGACGCCCCATTTGCTGAACTGAGCCAATGCCGGTTCAAGCTGTTTGTCAAGGGTCAATGCCAACGTCCACATACTCACTCCGATGCCCTGGCTTTTGGCATAGGACATAATCTCATCCATATTGATGTCGGGATGGATCTTGAACAGATCGTTATTGTCACTCCATCCGGCGTCCATCATAATGCGTTCAAAGCCGAATTTTTTCGCAAAATCGATGTAATATTTATAGGTAGCCGTGTTGATCCCGCTCTTGAAAGGCACATTGAAAATATTGGAAGTGATGATCCATTCGTCCGTGGCCTTTCCCGGCCTGACCCATGAAACGTCGGCGACGCGCGAGGGGCTGGCGAGCCGGTACACCAGGTCGTTGGCGGGCAGATCTTTGTCTGTCGGCGCGATCATCAGCACCCGCCAGGGAAAATTCCGCGTGCCTTTGGTACGGGCAATGTAATCGGCCCGCCGGCTTACGTAGCGTGTGGAATAAAGCTCGCTGGTTTCTTTTTCCTCCGCTGGATAGGGCGCAAAACGGCCCGTCAGAGCCTGGGAGCCGGTGCCGGTGAGGAACATGCCGGGGTAATCTTCCAGGTCGGATTCAGTAATGGCTATTTTGGGGGAAGCGTCCGGGGCAACGAGCACTGGGTTAAAAAAGAGGTTTTTGGAAGTGATGCTCTCCATGGTTTTGAAGGTGTAAAGTTCCTCAAAACTCGTGTGGTAAACGTCCATACCTCCTGAGGACGGTACTTCGGGGTAATACACCGGGTGTGCGGCCGGAAAATGGAATGCAGCCGTTTCAGACTGTACCGTGATGCTGTCCGGAAACGCCGTCGCGATCCGGTAAGCGACGCCGTCCTCATATGCTCTGAAAATGACGGAAAATGCATTGCCCAGGTTCACTTTCAATTCGCGGTAATGGTCCGGGATGTTTTTGCGCTTTTCGGGAACGGGCGAGATAATGTTTTCATTCACAAGTCTTTCCGTAAACCGGGGCTTGGCGGGATGATCCGAAAGCTTTTTTCCGTGCCCTAACGCCATGTCGATCTCGGACGGTGCTACGATCAGCTGATCTTTGAAATAGACACTGTACCGGAGTTGTTTTTGCGCCAGCACCTCTATCCGGATCGTCCCGCCAGGAGAGGTGACGGTGTGGGTGCCTTGGGCGAAGAGTGAGGAGGTTGAAAAAAATAGAAGGTTTAGGAGTAGCAGTTTTTTCATGGTGACTATCATTTATCCCGGACGTTGTGTTTTGCAATGTACGGGATAAATGTTTTTGAAAAGGGAGGTTTAGGTAGAATTAGTAGCCTGGGTTTTGGGCGGGCACACCGCCCGTACCTAATGCAATGTTGCGGTCGATCTCCGATTGCGGAACGGGCAGGAGCTCGTGTTTGCCCGCTTGGAAGTAAGTGACGGGATCGCCGCCTGCGAGCGCGAGCTTGCCCGTGGCCCGCCAGCGTATGAGGTCGCGGTTGCGTACCTGCTCTCCCGCAAGCTCCACTTTGCGTTCGTGCATGATGGCTTTCATCACATCATCCTTCGTTTTGCAGGGAAATGCGGGGTTGGGAAACGGGGCTAGTTTAGCCGTTTTCAGGTCGGCACGACTCCGGATATCGTTCAGCCGGGCGATGGCATTGGGCATGCTACCGGTTTCGTTTTCACATTCGGCGAGCATCAGCAGCACCTCGGCATAGCGTATCATCCGGCGGTTGATGGCACTGGCCACATTGCCCGGCGTGGCGTTTTTATAGCTGAGCGTATATTTTTTCCAGGATTCCTGCGTCATTTTGCCGCCCGCCCAGGTGTCTCCGACGTCATAAATGGCTGCTTTTTTGCGGATATCATTGGTTTCAAAGTCGTTTTTAAGGCTCGGTGCCGGTAGTACAATGCCGTTACCCGTGTTCATGTCATACTGGCGGGTACCATTGGTGGATTCACGGTACAATCCCTGGGCATAGTCGTCGCCCTCGTCTTCGGCCGCAGATGGATAGGGTGAGAAAACACATTCGAAAACGGATTCTTTGTTAAACTCGCTTTCTTCCCTGAAATTCTCGTTACTATCGGCGGTCAGCGCATAGAGGCCCGATGCCCGCACTTTTTCCAGATACGTTTTGGCATTTGTAAAATCACCCATTTGCATGTAAACACGACCCAGCAATGCGTTGGCCGCACCTTTCGTCGCCCGGCCATTGTCCCTGGCTTCGTAGCTCGCCGGTAATGTTTCTGCGGCTTCTTTCAGGTCATTAATGGCTGACTCGTAAACGGCTGCCTGCGGTGAACGCGGCACAAATCCGCTGAAATCGGTTACGGGCCGGGTAATGAGCGGGACACCGCCCCAGAGGCTGGCGAGCTCGAAATAGGAGAATGCACGGAGGAATTTCGCTTCGGCTACCACCCGGCTTTTTAATGCGCCGTTTGCATCGTCGGGGTCGCTGGTGATGGTGTTGTTGATCACCACATTGGCCCTGTGTATGACAATGTAAAAGCCTTTCCAAACCCGCTCGACGTAGGAATTGTTGACACCCAGCGTGCCGCGCAGGATCTCGCCCCGGTCGTCGGCCAGGGTAGTGCCCACGAAGTCGTCCGAACGGAGATCATGAAGCCAGATGTAACAGTTGCCGACCAGATAGCTGCCATTCAGCGTGGTGTAGGCCGCATTGACGCCCTTTTCGAGCTCAGCTGCCGTTTTGAAATAATTTTCGGAGGTCACCGCATTGGGGTTCACCTTGTCGAGCTGGCTTTCGCAGGAAGTGAGCAGGGCAAATGCGGCGACGAATTTGAGGATAGAGCTATATTTTCTCATAACATAAGGTTGGTCAGTGTTAAAATCCCAGTTGAAGACCAAGGGTGAATGAGCGGGCAGCCGGATACTGGCCGTAGTCGATGCCGTTGGTGAGGTTACCGGCCCCGCGGTTGCTGCCGATCTTCATCCCGATCTCGGGGTCGTAGCCGAGATCGTATTGGGTGAATGTGAGCAGGTTTTGAGAAGACAGGTAAATGCGAAAGCGGCTGAATGCGCCATTGGTTTTCTTCGCCAAGACATCTCCCGGCAACTCGTAGCCGATGCTGATGTTCTTTAACCGCAGGTAGGAAGCGTCCTGCAACCACCGCTGCGACACGCGGGAATTGTCGTTAGGGTCACTCCATTTGATCCGCGGGTTGGTCGTGCTCGGGTTTTCGGCCGTCCAAGCATTTTCGAATGCACTCAAACTGCCCCCCAGCGGCCAGCGGAATGCCCCTGCATATACCCCAACACCGCTGTAAATCTCTCCTCCCTGCACACCCTGGAAGAGCACCGAGAGGTCGAAATGCTTGTAATTCGCCGTGAAGTTCAGGCCATACGTGAAATCGGGCAGGAAGGAGCCTATCACCTTGCGGTCTTTATCGTCGACGATGCCGTCGCCGTTCAGGTCGCGGAAGCGGACATCGCCTGGTGCTGTGGCAGCGTTCTGGTAGAATGCGCCATTGGAACCGGTTTTGGCGCGTGCAGCTGCATTATCCGCATCCACCTCGGCCTGGTTCTGGTAAATGTGATCGAAATCCCACCCGTAGAATGCCTGGATCGACTCTCCCGCGACGGTGCGTGTAACAGGCACGCCCCAGCTCGAAAAGTAATTGCCGTCGCCTCCGTAAATGACACCGCTGGGTGAATCGAGGCGCAGTACTTTGTTGCGCACCACACTGATATGGCCGCTCACACCCCAATTAAAGTCTTTTTTACCGGGTGAACGGTAACCGAGCTGCAATTCCCAGCCTTTGTTTTCCATTTTACCAATATTCACATCCGTAAACTGGACATAACCGAACGACGGCGGAGTCGGGGCTTTCAGAATGAGGTTGTCGGTGGTACGGTCGAAATACTCGGCTGTAACCGAAACGGTGTTGTTGAACAGCGACGCGTCGATGCCGACGTTCAGCTGGTTGGTCTTCTCCCATTTCAGGTTCTGGTTGGCCAGTTTATTGTAGAATGAAGCATTCACCTCATTTTCATTGTTGAATGGGTAGGAAGAGTTGTACACCAGCGACTGCCAGGGATAGTTACTCAATGCGGTCGGGTTCAGTCCGGTAACGCCATAGCTGGCCCGGATTTTCATGTCCGACAGGAACGATAGCTTCTGCATGAAAGACTCCTGCCCGATGTTCCAGCCAATGGACGCCGCCGGAAAGTTGGCAAACTTGTTGCCCGGTGCCCACACCGAGGAGCCGTCGCGCCGGATACTCGCATTCACGATGTACCTGCCTTTGTAGGCATACCCGACACGCGCCACGTAGGAGAGCAGCAGGTTCTCTTCCAGGGCATTCAATGCGCTGATGTTCGTTGCGCCATTCAGGGTTTTGATATCCGGGTTGGACTGCTTACCCGACATCATTTCCGTCCGGATCCTGCCATTCTGTGTTTCAAAAACGAGGATCGCATTCAGATGGTGATCGGTGCCGAAGGTCTTGTCGGCCGTGAGCTGCTGGGAGAAAAGCAGCGACGAATAGGCATTCCGGTTGCTCGAAATCGTGGAAAGGCCGTCGTTGGTTTTGAAAACATTCTGCCCGTCGTTGACCGTGTAGCTGTTATCCGCGCCGTTTTCAAGGGAGTTGGCATAGTCTATACCGAAAGTGCTGCGAAATTTCAGCCATTGGAGCAGCTTCACATCCAGGTAAGCGCTGCCGAGAATTTTGGTGGTATTTCTCCTGAAAACAATATTCTCAATATCGGCGATCAGATTCGGGAACGGGTGCCCATCGATGGCATCACCACCCGCCTTGATCCATGAACCCGTATTTGCGTCTTTGACAGGCAAATGGGGTAATGCAAATTGCAGGAGCGAAAGCGGTGTTCCCTGGTCGCCCGTCTGTCCGTCGGAATTGTTATAGAGTTGAGAGGTGTAGGCGACCAGCAGGTTTTGTCCGAATGTAAAGCGCCCGCCCAGGTCATGGGACGAATTGATCCTGAAATTATACCGGTCAAACCCCACACCTTTCACAATGCCTTCCTGCCTCGTGTAGCCAGCCGAACTGTAAAAAGTGGATTTATCGCTGCCACCGGAAATCGAAAGGTTGTTGCCGGTCATGAAGCCTCTTTTGAAATACAGGTCCTGCCAGTCGGTGTTGGTCTGAGCGTAAGTTTGCGCAGCGCCGGGGTAGGGGTATTTGCTCATTTCAGCCGTGGAGTAGCGGCTGGGCCGTGCAGGGGCATTTTCCTGATTGGCGCCCGAAAACATGGCATCCATGAACTGTGAACGCTGCTCGGTACTCATCGGATCCAGCTTGCGCCAGGCCGATTCCACGCCGGCGTAAGAGTCCAGGTTTACGGTCATTTTCTTGTTTCTTTGCCCTTTTTTAGTCGTAAGCAAAATCACTCCATTGGTCGCGCGGGAACCATAGATCGCCGCCGCACTTGCATCTTTCAGTACTTCCACCGATTCGACGTCGCGGTTGTCGAAGCTCGAAAGGTTCGTAGTCGGAAAGCCGTCGATCACATACAACGGATCGGTCGAAAAGCTGACGGAGCTGACGCCACGAATGCGGATATTGGGTGCTGTGCCCGGCGAGCTGACATTGGTGACGGTCAGTCCTGGAACGCGACCCTGCAATGCCTGTCCCACTTCCGCTACCGGCAGCTCGGTGATTTCTTTGGCAGAAACCCTGGAAATAGCGCTGGTCAGCTCACGCTTGATCTGCGTGCCATAACCCACCACCACTACTTCTTCCAGCGACTTGGGGTTGGGAATCAGACGCACGTCCAGGCGGGTCTGGTTGCCCAGCGTAAGTTCCTGGCTCTGGTAACCGACGTAGGAAAACACCAGAATCTCCGCTTGATCGGGGAGGGTGAGGGAAAACTGGCCCGCCGCATCGGTGGTGGTGCCCTGGGTAGTGTTCTTGATCACCACGCTCACACCGGGAAGGCCTTCACCGGTCTCGCTCTTGACAGAACCGGCCACCGTACGGTCGGGGACGCTGGCTTGCGGTGCAGGATCCGCCCGCCCCGTCTCAACCGCCGGTGCCGGTTGCTGGCTGAGGATAACCTGGTTTCCGATCACCCGGTAGTTGATATGCATCGGTTTCAGTACGGTTTCCAGCAGATCACGAACGGGCTGGTTCTGAATGCTGACCGAAGTTTTCCGGTGGGCCTGGATAACCCTGGGACTATACGTGAAGCGGATTTCGGTGAGTGTTTCAATGCGGTTGAGGATAATTTTCAGGGAAGCATCGTCGGCACGGAAGGAAATGCGCTTGTCCAGCAACTCCTGGGCGGGCGTCTTGACGGCCCAGGCCATTTGCAGGCCTATCACGACCAGGAGCAGCGGTATAAAGGTGATTTTCATGACTGTCAGCAGCAGGTCATGCTTTTTAAAGGGTTTTTTCATAGATTTGATCAGCCTTCCAAGGCGGTTTTTGAACGATTTACAGAAAGATTGGGCAAAAACAGTCCTGACTCCCGCTTGTGGACACTTGCAGGGGAGAGGGACTTCCGGGTCAGTAGTGCCGCGAACACTGCTGACCTTTTTTATACACTAACTATTTATTTACAACCTTTTCCATCGATGACCACCTGGCCATCCATGACTTTATAACCTGCCTGAATGGTTTCGCAAACGATGTCCAGTTTGTCGTACAGGGACCCCTCACTCAGCGAGCCCGTCAGGTTACAGTCTTTCAGCCGCTCGGTATCAAAGATGATCCTCACACCATAAGCCTGTTCCAATGCATTGAGCACAGCCGGAATCGGAGCCTCCGTGAAGTCCAGCCGCCCTTTGATGCTTTCCGTGCTGATTATGACCGGCTTTTCTACCAATGTTTTGACAAACTTCTCATCCTTTTTCACATAAACGGCCTGCTGATTAGGTGTGAGCAACACCTCCTCCGACAACATGGGATTGGCCTCGCCGGCTGCTTGCCTGAAAACCGTGACCTTACCGGTGCGTACGCCCACGGAGACGTTCGCATCCGATTCATAGGCCCTGATACGGAAGCTGGTCCCGAGTACCTTGGTGATGACCTTTCCGGAGTATACGATGAAGGGTTGCTCCGGATTTCGCTTCACGTCGAAGAATGCCGCGCCGGTGAGGTACACTTCGCGCTGCCGTTTTCCGAAATGCCTGCCGATACGCAGTGAACTATGGCTTTCGAGGGTTACCCGGCTACTGTCGGGCAATGTGATCACGCGCGCGGTTTCGGAATCGTTGATCTCTTGTTTCTCGGGGTTAGCCTGCTGTGAAGAGGGTGTCGCGATGTCACCGTGACGGCTAGACTGCGCCCGGTCTACAAACCAGTAGGCGAGTCCGAGCAGCAGGATCACCGAGGCCGCAATGGGCAGGAGGTTCGGCCTGTATGAAAAAAGCTTCCTTTCTGTTTCCGTTTCGGCCATTATCCTGCCGATGGCCTCCTGCACTTCCCCCGGATCGGTTGCAGAGACGGAAATGCGCAATGCAATGACCATGGATTTTGCTTTTTCCAATATCTCGTACTGTTCGGGATGCGTGTTTTGCCAGGTTTCCCAAAAGCGGTCCGCCGGCGGCAGTTCGCCTAACGCCCACTTCCGGAAGTAAAGGTCCTGGACAAAGTCTTCTGTGCGGTATGTCAGGTATGTTTTCATGCTTGAAAAAGGGAGGAAATAGCGGTCATCACCGACAGAAACCAGTTTTTACGCAACATGCGGAGCGCTTCGTACACGAGGTTCACCGCGGAATGGTAATGGATCGCCATCACCTTGGCGATGTCTTCGTAGTCCATTTCCTGGAAAAAGCGGAGGTAAATGGCCTCCCGCTGCCGCTTGGATAGCTTATCGAGGTTGAGTTGCAGGCGTTTCAGGTCCTCGTGCAGTATTTCGTGGCTGACCAAATACGATTCGATCGCAAATTGTACTTCCAGTGCATAATCGTCTTTCAATTCCTCTGCCTCCCGGAACCAGCGCAGGCGACGGGTTTCCCGGAATAGCCGGTAGCGGAGCGAGCTGAGCAAATAAGGTTTCAATTTCTCGACTGCCCCCAGCTTTTGCCTGTTGTTCCATAGATCAATGAAAAGATCGTGCAGACAATCTTTCACAAATTCCCTGTCACGCTGAAACTGCATGCCATAGCTGAGCAGCAGTGGGTAGTAGGTTTGCATAATTTCAGCAAATGCGTTCCGGTCGCCCGCCTGAAAAGCTTCGCGCATGGCCCGCTCGTGTTCCTGCACGGCAATCGTGCTTACGGGCTGGGTATCGGAGCAGGCAGGGTTGGTTGGCGGCATTGCGAATCGTTTTTATCTAATTATGACTGGGATAGTTCATATTTCCATCTGTTTCTAATCACTAGAGTCAGAGATCGATCGGATGTCCTGAAAAATTCCTGAAAATTTTTTCCGGAATCCGCCGGAGGTGACCCGCCAGCCCGCGGGCGATCCGACGGTAATGAGGGTGGCTGCACGACTTTTCACTACCCTTTCAGGCCGGCGGTGTTACCTTCAATTTACTTACAGATATATTTCGGTTTATCGCGGCCGTTCCGAATCCTGCATTTGTTTAAGTGCTGAGAGAGAGTTGCTTTTCATTCCAATGGACGAGTGATTTATATAACTTAAAATTTAGGTGAAATAGGGGTGACAAATTATTTCTACAACTGAAATTGCTTTTACACTTTATAATTTTCCCAACGGTTAATCATAATGATTCAGCAAATCATTCCGGGGCTTTCTTTTTTTGTTTGTCTAAGTGTATCCGCAGAAATACAACTGCTTCCGAATTTAGCTTTGTTAATTTGTAACCGTATGGCGCTATTTAGTTGGCAACTGTGGTCGGTACCAATCGTTTAATTACGGATTGAAATAATACTTGCAGCCAAGTAGTTTATGCAGCATGGCCTGATTGAAAAATGGAAATTCGGGAAGGAAAGGAGGGCAGTTATTAACCCGGTCGTCAATCTAAATTAAAATCCAATTAAGAATGTGCAGCTGTTACGATAAATAAAAGTGTGAGCACAACTGAAATGGTGCAATTTAGTTTTTCAATTTTTGGCGCATTATTTATAAAAAAAAGTATTTTAATAAAATGTTAAGTTCATTACTTTTGCGAAAGTAATAATCCACCAGCAACCCATTATTTATTTATGAAAGCACGAGCAATTAAATTCTTTACACCCGAAGAAAACGTTTCAGTAGTTAAAAAAACGCAGGAGCAGCCAAAACCAACAGGCTACATTTCAGGTTCTGGAAAACTGGTTCTCCCTCCTAAAACACTGGAAGAATTGGGTATCGAAGCGGAAAACAGCCGTTTCAAAATCGGGACACAGCAAGGCAAAAGAACATTGAAGTATCTTTACCTGATCCCAAGTACAGAAGAAGAAGGAACATTTGCATTGACCAGAAGCGGTCGTGGGTATTCTATTCCGCTGGAACTGATCCTTCGCAAGGGCGGTGTTGATTTCGAAAACACCAAATTCGTTTTTGAAATAACGCTTTTTAATTACGATGAAGGAGTTGTAGGTTATGAGCTGGCGCTAAGCACGGAAGAACCTAAGCCTGCATACACTGGTAAACCCCGCGGTCGCAAGCCTAAAAACGCTGTGGTAGCAGAATAACAAAATCTTAGGGTCCGCTAAACGGACCCTTTTTTGTTTGTTTACCATCCTGTAAATCAGGGTATTCAAGGAGTTCTCCGCCACTTGTCAATACCCGCATTTCCCTGATTATCCTTCCGGCATCTGCAACTATTCCCAATGCTAAACCAGCATTGCTTCCCATTGCCGGTGTTACTGTATGCGCTCCGTTGCATGCATCTTTCAAAAAATAAATCCGCAGTTTGATTGCTTTTGAATCCATTGTTTGGCTGTCGGAAAACAGCGTGGCAACAGTGGATACAAAAGCTTCG
The DNA here is from genome assembly GCF_946482605.1 of uncultured Dyadobacter sp. Next base: position 76,393 of record NZ_CAMLSE010000033.1, read on the forward strand.
CTGACTGTTGAAAGCCGCCCATCAGATTTATCGGAGGGCGTTCCGCGAGATCACTATCGGAAGAGGGTTATTTGCCCGGGTGTTGTATGGTCGGGGATTTCAAAATTTCGGGAAGCGGAAAGAAAACAGGAGCTATTGACTTATTGCATTTTTAATCGGCTCCGGAATTCCGAACAGGTTTTTTCTGCTGTTGCTCGCAAACCGCCTTTCCGCAAAGCCGGCATTGACCAGCCAGTTGAGTGATTCATAGACAGTCGCGGGACTGATCTTGATCCCGCGACTGCGCATCTCCCGCCAAAGCGTGTCCCCATCTGTAAATTCTTCCGACACCAGCAATTGATCGGCTACGATGATCCGCTTTTCGGCCAGCCGAATCTTATTATTTATACAATATGAATTGATTTGCTCGGACAGGGACATGCGATGCGATATGCGATTGGAATGTTACTTTGTTACTTCTACGAGCAAGGTGGCACTACGCCAGAAAGCCTTGTAATCCTTGCCATTATGCTTGCCTTCTTCTTTCCAGCTCTTGGATGCTTCGATGTAATAGGTTCCCGGCCAGAGTGGTACAAATTCGGCCAGCCCTTTTTCGTCGGTGCTGATCTGCTTGCTCCATCCCGAGGGTGAGGCCACAGTTACATACAACTTTTCGTTCCCGTTGCTTTTGAAAAGTCCGCGCAGGTTCATCGGGCTGTTCACTTTGTAGGTTTTGGCAGGATCGGCGAACAGGCTCAGTTCGGTACCGCCAGCGGCCGCATTGTTGCCCGCATCTGCTTTTCCAACGGTCACGATCGCGCTGGCGTTGAACTGATACACGGTCGTGCCGCCCAGCTCTTTGGATGTGTGCCCTACCGCTAGCGTGTATACGCCCTGCTGGTCGGGTGTGAACTCGGCTGTGAAATGGTCATCAGCCGCAACAGTAGCGAGTTTGGTCCGCTTTTGATCGGGTGCTACCAGCCAAAGTTCAAAGTCCTTGACATCGGAATACCATTCGCCTAATTTTTCAGGCTTATCGCCGGGTTCGGCGTAAATGATTTTGACGGATTGCTTTTGGCCGGCTTTGCCTTTCGGAGCTGTTTGAATCCAAAGGGCATGCGCGAATAGCTGGGCTGAGCAGCAGATCAGGAAAGCGGTAATCAGAAATTGTTTTTTAAACATGAGATGAAAAAGTGAGTAGTAAATGCAGCTGGAAATGAAACTCAGACTGCGTTGTAGTTTCGCAAATATAATTTATTTATAATAAGTCCAAATAATATTTGTGATAAAAAATAAGATAAACCAAGCCGGAATCGTGGATCGTAATACAAGAAAAGCTTCCGGCGCGGTGCCGGAAGCCTCTGATGCAACTGATTACCTGATTTTTATTAATGGGAAGCTGCGTATATGAAGATCTTAATAAACAATGCTCATGCGGAGCGCTCGCAAGCCACTGAGTCCCTGTAAGTCTTCCAGTTCCAGTTCTTCCATGGCCGGTTCGAGGGCTTTGGTTTCCTGTAAATAGTGGATGAATGGCAGGTAATCCTCGACATCGCGCCGGTGGAAGTAGATGAGGGCGATTTTGTCGGGTTGGGTGAGTCGTTCTTCCGAATTCCTGATCCGGACCTTGTCGATCCTTTTTTTGATCATCTGATAGCGGATGTTGTAAGCTCCCTCCACATCGAACTTGCGCTCGTCGGCACGGAAACTGATGTCGATCATATGGTTATGGACGAAAATCAGCTGGGTGGTATGCAGTTCCTTGGGGATTTCGGCCAGCAGTTCCCGGGCCCGTTTGGCCACTTCTATCATGGAGGAAAGTTGCCAGAGACGCAGGTTTTTGAGATGAAAAGGACTGAATGACCTCTCAGGACTGATCGACTGTCCGATGTAAATATCGTACTCGATACCATCCGTCCTGAATTTTTCGAAATAGCACGGGAATGATTGCTGTAATCCGTCTTTTTCATCTTCGAAATAGCGGTTTACCACCGAATTAATGAGTTCCATGGAACGGTCCAGCTCCGCGCGGTGCTGATGGACTTTCCCATGCACAGGATGCGATGCCTCGATGTAGGATTCGATCAGTTCCGTCGTACGGGAATCCTGTTGCGACAAATGCACGAGGTAATTCTTCGATTCCTCGTTCAGAAAAGTATTGAGGTTATTTTCCGAGGTGCTGTTGAGTTCTCCGCCGCTGATGGTCTCTTGCCATTTGGTACAATGAAAACGAAGCTCCTGCATGAGCGACGACCTGTCGAATGGCTGCAAAGCCGTAAGCAGCTGTTCCAGAAGGTCCAGATAAATGGTCAGATCCGTTCTGATCGCATTGTTCCGTTCGGCCGTGGAGTTGCGGATGTCGATCGCGCCATACAGCGGGTACACGTCGTAAAAACTGATGTTTTCGGTGACTTCCGGCAGGCCTTTCTTGCGCCGGTGCAGGTAATGCCAGGCGGCCTCGTTGAATTTCCATTGCACCGCAGGCTGAATGGACGTGAATTTCTCCTTAATGATATTTTCGAGCTCGATGTTGAATTCCTCGATATAGATATTCAGGAGCTGGGCCACGGGCGCAAACGCCATATCAAGCTGTGCAAGCATCTTTTCGTCGAAGCGTTCATCGTCCCAGGTGTGCATGCAGAGCACGCCCACCACTTTCTGTTCTACGAAAAGCGGAATCAGGGCCAGCGACCGCACGCCCGCCGTCCGGAATGGGTTAAGCCAGCCGATTTTAACCTCTTCTTCCCCTTGTATGTCCGGCGAGAAAAAAGAGGTCGGCTTGGCGGCGTAGCCTTCGGCCTGCCTCCGGAATTCCTCCGGGGTGAGCCTGTTTTCGCCCCATATCTGGAACAATATCCCAGTGCCCGCCTGCTCGTACCCGTACACGGCCTGTCCGTTCACGCGTACGAACGGGAAGAGGTCAAACTCGATGCGGTTGTTCTGTACCAGCGTTTTCAGCGACTGGATAATGCGCTGGTAGCGGGCCGGGCTGTCGCCGGGCTTTCGGTTAAAGCGAACTTTCTTGATATTTTCCACCGCCATTTTGGCCGTCACGTCCGAAACAGTGATAACGGCGAAGCCGCGGAATCTGAACATATCCAGCGGCAGCACCTGCTGCAACAATTCGTGCCCATTGTCTTCGCTGAAATGCGCATAAACCTCAACGAAATTCAGTTCGGGGAGTGGACGGGTGGCGGTGATTTCTACAAAATCGGGGTTTACCAGGACTTCATAATAGCGCAGAAGACCGGTCTCGGCGTGCGTCCAGGCGTGGTATTGCTGGATTTTGGCGGGTACCTGAAAATTGTACAGCCGGTGCAGGATCATCGTGTAGATCATATGCAGGCGCTCGCGCTGGTAATCGACCGGCATCTTCTGGATGTCGAACTGCCCTTCCAGCCCGATCGGTTTGGCTCCCAGCATTTCATACAAGAGATCTGTACCGTAAAAGATTTTGGGATTGAGCGGAAAGCTCATTCCCCAGGCCAGTTTCTCTTCGGGGATCAGCGGGGCTGAAAGTACCGAATAAACATGTTCATAAAAATCCCCGTATAGGTGGGTGTCTCCGAGTGGGACGTCCTCCTGAGGCAAGGTGTTATGTCTGAAATAATCCAGGATGGATTGATAGAATGCGGATTTCAGGGTCTTCTCTTCGCTCGCACGCTTTTCCAGGTACCGGATGAACGGCAGAAAAGAAATGGCGGCGTCGATATCGAGCGGAATGGCTTTATTCCCGGATACGTCCAGTACTTCGTTTTTCATGGTGCTATGTGGCATTGGGAGCCTAAATATACAATACACCCGTTTAATAAAAGCGAATCCCGGCAAGTTGGTGCCGGGATTGGGAAATGCGTACGGAAGTAGCCTGATCAATGCATTGCTGTCGCTTCCTTGTAAATTCCACGGTCCATGGTAATGCCAAGTCGCTCCATCATCGCGGCGGGATGAAAACCCTCCCGGTGGTAGGCGGCCTGTACGGTTTCTTTGGCGCTGTCCAATGCCTCGCGGCTTGCCCATATCGCCACCGTTATGAATTCGGTGTCCCCGTTTTCCGTAGTACGCTCGTAAGCATGGTCCTGAATAAAACCGGGTAATGTGCTTATTATCTGCCTGTTGATTCGGACCCGTTCCGTAAACTCCTTCCGGGATGCGGCGGGTACGAGGAATCTGTCTATAAAACTCACCTCTTCCGGTTGTGGCTGGCGAATGGCATTATGGGAGCGTTCCCGACTGGCAGTGGATGTCTGGTGATTCGTTTGCATAGCTGTTGGTTTTGTTTCCACAAAGCTCTTTGCCAGCGAAGACGAATGCTTGTAAAAAATCATTGATCTACCAAAAAACAGGCGATTTCAAGAAAGCCGAGGGCGCTTGTCCGGTGAAAAGTTTAAAGTCTCTGTTGAAATGAGGTTGATCAAAGTAACCTGCGTCCAGTGCAATCTGCGTGAGAGAAGTTCCTGAAAGACCCTGTGCGACAAGGCTGCGCATTTTGATAAGGCCCGCAAATTTTTTGGGTGAAAGTCCTGCAATCCGCCGGAAACGTTTTTCGAATGCATCCTGACTGATATACAGCGAATCGGCCAGTTCCCTGATCCTGATCTGACCATTTGTATGCCGGATCTTTTCAATGGCCGTCAATATCAGTTGATCGGTGCCCGGATCGCGGATTAGTTCTGTTAAAAAGCGTTCGATTACCTGAATGCGTTCTTCGTGTGTCGACACTTCGCCTAGCCGCTCTTCCAGCAGGCTGGTGTCGCAAAAGCCGTCAAGGCAGTCGAGGCCTACGCTGGTGTCGCTCAACAGGTGGAGCGGTTCACGAAGGAATGGGGTAATGCCTCCTTCTTTGAAGATCACCAGCAGGTTACTCGTGCCAGCTTCATAGTGGATGTCCCGCCCTGTTTTTCGCAATCCGGACAACACCATCGGGGCAAGCGGATCGACCCGGTTTGCGCCGATGCGCACCTTTCCCCTCCACCTGAAAGCCATAACCGCCGATGTGTCGGGCAATACCCGGTTGATCGTCTCCGCTGCGGTCTCGATGACGACGTAGCATTTGACAAACGGGCTCAGCAGCGGGCCGGGGAAGTAAGTAAGGATGTCCATGAACCGTAAAAACGGGCAGCTCCGGTCATCAGTTCCCCGGAGCCGGGCATTTGGTGCGTTGAAATGACAGTTTTTTGGCATAATTCTTATATCATACAGCGGCAATCCAATCCAAACACATCACCATGCCGACAATCCACCCTGAAATCACCGAACCGCAAGCCGCCTCGACGGCCGTTCCGGTGAAAATCTGTATCAATGGCAACCCGCACGTCCTCGATGTCCGGCCGTGGGTGAGTCTCCTGGATGCCCTTCGCGACCATGCGGGCCTTACGGGGACAAAAAAGGGTTGTGATCATGGCCAGTGCGGTGCGTGTACTGTGCTGTGCGACGGGCAAAGGATATTGAGCTGCCTCGCCTTGGCCGTCATGAAAGACGGCTCGGAAATCACCACGATCGAGGGCATCGCGGAAGACGGGCAGCTCCATCCGTTGCAACGGGCATTCATCGAGCACGACGCATTTCAATGCGGCTATTGTACACCGGGGCAGATATGCAGCGCAATAGGCATGCTCCGGGAGGGAAGGGCGCATTCGGAGGAGGAGGTGAAAGAGTTGATGAGTGGTAATCTATGCCGATGCGGCGCTAATTCCAATATCATTGCCGCCATTATGGAGGTCAAAAATCAGGTAGTCCGATGAATGATTTCAATTACCAAAAAGCCGGAAGCCTGACAGAGGCATTGGATGACATCTCCGAAGACCGGAATTCTGCCTGCATTGCCGGCGGTACCAATCTGCTGGATTTGATGAAGTATGACATTGCACACGTAAGCAAGCTGGTGGACCTGAATGGCCTGGAAGCGCTGCGGCAGATCGAAGCGCTTCCCGATGGAGGCCTGCGGCTTGGCGCATTGGTAACCAATGCCGATACAGCCTGGTCAACGCTTGTAGAAACCCGTTATCCCCTGCTTTCCAAAGCGATCCTGGCCGGGGCTTCGGCCCAGATCCGCAATATGGCGACCAATGGCGGTAACCTGCTGCAACGGACCCGCTGCTACTATTTTTATGATGCCAACGTGCCCTGCAACAAGCGGGAGCCGGGTTCGGGGTGTTCCGCCATTGCCGGGTACAACCGGATCATGGCTATCCTCGGGACGAGCGGGCATTGCATCGCCGTCTATCCGTCGGATATGTCGGTGGCGCTTGCTGCACTGGCTGCTACGGTTCAGGTAACCGGGCGGTCGGGCGAGCGTTCCATTGCATTCGAGGATTTTCACCGCCTGCCCGGAGACACGCCCCATATCGATAACGACCTGCAACCCGGCGAGATCATCACCAGTATCGATCTGCCGGAAAAAGGCTTTTCGGACAATTATTGCTATCTCAAACTTCGGGACCGGAATTCCTACGCTTTTGCACTCGTATCCGTAGCGATCGGTCTGGAATTGGAAGGGCATATGATCCGGGAAGCACGCATTGCGCTCGGCGGCGTGGCCCACAAGCCCTGGCGGAGCTTTGAAGCCGAAGATTTTTTAATGGGAAAGCCCGCTTCGGTCGAAAACTTTGGAAGGGCTGCGGCGATCATTCTTCAAAATGCGCAGGGTTACGAGCATAATACATTCAAAATAGAGCTGGCCAAACGCGCTATCGTGCGCTGCGGCGTAATGGCACTGGATCCGGCATCACAGCGGCCGGGTGCGCAGCCATCAGCCTAAACATAATAGCACGATGATGACAAATCTGAAATCAGTCGGCCAACCGATCAACCGGCTGGAAGGAGAACAAAAGGTGACAGGCGACGCGCATTATGCCGGCGATTACACGGTGCCCGGTTTGCTGTATGGCTATGTGGTCAATGCGACTATTACCAAAGGCAAAATCAAAGACCTGGACACATCCCGGGCAGAGGCTGTTCCCGGGGTCATGAAGGTATTTACCCATCTGAACCGTCCTTTACTGGCCCGGTTCGATCTTCAATATGCCGATATGGATGCGCCGCCGGGCTCTCCGTTCCGGCCATTGGATACCGATGAAGTACATTATAATGGCCAGCCCATTGCTTTGGTGGTGGCGTCGGAATGGGAGGCGGCAAGGTATGCGGCCACACTTGTGCAGGTCGTGTACGAAACCCAACCGTTTGAAACAGACCTGGCGGCAAACCTTGGTAATGCCCGTCCGCCCAAAATGGGTCTGGCAACGCTCCTGAAACCACCGCCGCCGAAGCCAAGAGGAGATTTTGAAGAGGCCTTCAATGCGTCACCGTTCCTTGTGTCAGCCGAATTCGTGCACGGCACCGAGCACCACAACCCGCTAGAACTCTTTGCGAGTACGGTGGTGTACGACGGAAAGGGGAAGCTGACGATTTACGACAAAACGCAGGGGACGGTCAACAGCCAGCTGTATGTGGCCAATGTATTTGGGTTGAAATACAAAGATGTGAGGGTCATTTCTCCCTACGTGGGCGGTGCATTCGGGTCGGGCCTGCGGCCGCAATACCAACTATTTATGGCAGTTATGGCCGCGCTGGACCTGCGTCGGTCCGTGCGTGTAACGCTCGACCGGAGTCAGATGTTCACCTTCGGCCACCGGCCGCCTACCTTGCAGCAGACGCGGTTCGGAGCGGATCAGGACGGGCGCATTACCGCGATGAATCACAGCGCGACCGGCGAAACATCACAGTTTGAAGATTATACCGAAACGGTCGTCAATTGGGCCCCGATGCTCTATCCGGCCGAAAATTGGCTGATGCAGTACCGGCTCGTGCCCCTGGACGTGTTCACGCCCCTGGATATGCGTGCGCCCGGGGGGAGCACAGGTATGCACGCGATCGAATGCACGATTGACGCGCTCGCGTACGAGGCGGATGCGGATCCGCTCGAATTCCGGCTGCTGAACTATGCCGGGGAGGACGAGAGTCTCGGCCGGCCTTACAGCAGCAAGGAGCTGAGGGAATGCTTCCGGCAGGGTGCCGCAAAGTTTGGCTGGACAAATAAAAATCCTGTTCCGCGGAGCATGAAGCGGGGGCACAAACTGGTAGGTTACGGCATGGCTACCGGGATCTGGGAAGCCAATCAATTGCCGGCGAAGGCGGCGATGTTGCTGACGGCGGAAGGGAAACTCAAAGTGTCGAGTGCTGTAACAGACATTGGTACCGGCACCTACACCGTGATGGCGCAGATAGCGGCTGACGAACTGGGTTTGTCCATAGACGACGTAGCTTTCGCGTATGGCGACAGTAAAATGCCCTTCGCGCCGATTCAGGGTGGATCTTTTACGACCACGACGGTGGGGGCGGCCATCCGGGCAACGGCCAGGGCTTTGCGCAAGAAGCTGTATAAAATCGCGGTTAAAACTGGTGGCGTCATTTGGAAAGGAATAGGAGAGCAGGATGTGGATTTTGAAAACGGGTACATTGTGCTGAAAAGCAATCCGCAGGTCCGGATTTCTTTTCACGACCTGGTGGCGGCTAACGGCGGAAAGCCGGTAAAGGCCGCCAAATTTTCCGTTCCCAACGTTTTGAAACTCAAAAAATACAGCCGCGCCGCACATAGCGCCGCATTTGTGGAAGTAGAGGTAGACGAAGACCTCGGTGTGATCAACGTCACCCGTGCGTTGACCGCCGTGGCGGCAGGCCGGATCATCAACCCCAAAACAGCCCGCAGCCAGATCCTAGGTGGTATGGTGTGGGGGATCAGCAAGGCGCTGCGGGAAGAAACCATTACGGACCATCAGCTGGGCAAGTATATGAACCCGAACCTGGCCGAGTACCATATTCCGGTGCACGCCGATATCCACGAGCTGGATGTGATTTTTGTAGAAGAGCAGGATGATGTGGTGAATGAGCTCGGCACCAAAGGAGTAGGGGAGATCGGGCTGGTTGCAATGCCTCCTGCCATTGCCAATGCAATATTTCACGCGACAGGGAAGCGCATTACCAATCTTCCGATCCATTTCGACATGCTCCTGTGACGCCAACGTAAAAGTGTATCATACTTCCGGATTTTTGTATAAGATGCAGGCGGAAGCGACCCGGTAAATTTGTCTCATTAAAACACATAAACATTTTTAGTGATGTCAAAAACTATTTTTATTACCGGCGCTTCCAAGGGATTCGGCCGCATATGGGCAGAAGCTTTTTTGCAAAGAGGAGATAAAGTGGCAGCTACTGCCCGCAATACCGATACATTGAAAGACCTCGTAGCTCAGTACCCTGATACTTTGCTGCCCATCCAGCTGGATGTGAACGACCGCGCCGCCAGTTTCGCGGCGATCAACAAGGCTAACGAGTATTTCGGCCGCATCGACGTCGTGATCAACAATGCCGGTTATGGCTTGTTCGGTACGATCGAGGAAACCAGCGAGCAGGAAGCCCGCGATCAGATCGAAACAAATGTGTTCGGTTTGCTGTGGGTTACGCAGGCGGCCATTCCGGTGCTGCGAGCACAGGGCGGTGGGCATATCATCCAGGTTTCGAGCATCCTTGGTGTAGCCACCCTGCCGGTGCTGGGATTGTACAATGCCTCCAAATGGGCTGTGGAAGCGATCAGCGAAACGCTGGCCTCGGAAGTGAAGGACTTCGGTATTAAAGTGACCATCGTGGAGCCTAACGCCTTCGCAACCGACTGGGGCGGCGCATCGGCCATCCATTCCGAGCCGATCGCATTGTACGACGGGGTTAAGCAAGCACTCTTTTCCGGACTCACCGAAGACGTCATAGGCAAGCCCGAAGCAACTCCCGAAGCGATCCTGAAAGTGGTGGATGAAGAAAATCCGCCATTGCGAATTTTCCTGGGCAAAGTAGGGTTACCATGGCTGAGCCAGGTTTATACCGAGCGCCTCGCAACATGGGAAGAGTGGAAGGAAGTGGCTGATGCGGCCCACGGTGCGGTACCTGCCTGATCATTGAGCAGCAACACTTGATATAAATCACTTATCTGCACCCGTTATGGGTGCAGATTTAAACGTTTCAAAACCATGGAACACTATAAAAGCATTAGTGAACTGCACCGGTCCAGCAACTATCCCGGTCCCGAGAACCCGCTGATCAGCATGCTCACTTGCGACGAGCTGAGCAGCTGTACGCTGGGGCACCGGGAGTTTACGACCGATTTCTATATGATCGCCTTTAAAAAGATCAGATCCGGTCATGTAGTATACGGGCGCACCAAGTATGACCACGAAAATGGCTCGATGCTGTTTGTGAAACCCCGCCAGGTAATCGAAATGAATAATATCGAACTGGAAGAGAAAGGCTTCATCCTGTATGTACACGAGGATTTTCTGAACGGGCACCCGCTGCATTCCGAAATCCGTAAGTACGGGTTTTTCGACTATGAGGCCAACGAAGCCCTGCATTTGTCGGAACGGGAGGAACAGATCATCTGGGATCTCTTTGCCAAGATACAGACCGAGTATTACAACAACACCGATGAATACAGCCGGGACATCATGCTTACGCACCTGGATTCGATGCTGAAATACTCGCAGCGCTTTTACAAACGCCAGTTTATCAACCGTACACAGCTTTCCGGCACCACCGTGTCGCGCTTCAACGAGAGTCTTGCGGGTTATTTTGAGGGCGGACAGTTTCAGCAGAACGGACTTCCATCCGTGAAGATGATGGCCGACATGCTCAATACCTCCCCACGTTACCTGAGCGATCTTTTGAAACAGGAAACCGGCAAAACGGCCATTGAACTGATACACATTTTCCTGGTGTCGGAAGCCAAAAACATGCTGCTGAGCTCCGACAAAACGGTCGCTGAAACGGCCTACCTGCTTGGTTTCGAGAATCCGCCCTATTTTTCCAGGTTGTTCAAAAAGGAAACCGGCCTCAGTCCCAACGAGTTTAAAAAGCGCGTCGAATATCCCGGACAGCCGGGATTAGCCTGATCATTCGGGGATGACAATACCGACCGGATGCCGATTCGCGCCTCAGTCAGGCTTCGGCAGACATCTCCATCTTCTCCTGATTTCGGAGATTGACTGAATTTCAGTTTAATGTCATGATTTTCGAAGGTTTGGGGTATTTTGATTTACTTAAATATTTGACCTGAAAAATAGCAAAAACCGGCCGCGCTGCGTTCTAATACCTGATTTGTGAATTTTATTCACTTATTTGGTCGGTTATTGGACATTATTCTGGAATTGCATGATTGATTTGAAGCCGGGTAAATACCGGCGTCGTATACTCTGGCTATGGCGGTCGCTCGGCATCGGCCTGGCGCTGCTGATCTTTTACATCGTTGCCGTCAACTATAACTTCTTCTGGCTGTTCGGCGGCATGCCCGACCTGATCGCGCTCGAAAACCCCAAAAGCGAAGTGGCTTCCGAGCTTATTTCCGAGGACGGGAAGTCACTGGGCAAGTATCTCAATGAAAACCGCTCGCCGGT
>NZ_CAMLSE010000034.1 GCF_946482605.1 uncultured Dyadobacter sp.
AGGCAACACCGATTTTGCCAAAAAGCATTGGAAAACCCTCAGCGTTTGGGCCAACTACCTGAAAAAAGAAGGTTTCGACCCTGCCAACCAGCTCTGCACCGACGATTTCGCCGGCCACCTCGCCCGCAACACGAACCTGTCGATCAAAGCCATCATGGGCCTCGCCTCCTACTCGAAACTTGCCGAACAACTCGGCGAAGCGAAAGAAGCCGCCGAAGTAAATGCATTAACCAAAGATTTCGCCCAAAAATGGATGCAAATGGCCGCCGACGGCGATCACTACGCATTGACTTTCGATAAAAAAGGCACTTGGAGCCAAAAATACAACCTTGTTTGGGACAAGCTCCTGGGACTGAATGTGTTTCCAGAAACCGTAGCGCGGAAAGAAATCGCCTACTACCTCACCAAACAGCAACCTTTCGGCCTCCCGCTCGACAGTCGTAAAACTTACTCTAAATCCGACTGGATCGTTTGGACCGCCACATTAGCCGAAAAGTTCGAGGATTTCCAGGCCATTATCCAACCTATTTATAAGTATGCCAACGGTACTACCGACCGCATTCCGCTTTCAGACTGGCATGAGACTACCAATGGAAAGTCTGTTGGGTTCAGGGCAAGGTCTGTGGTTGGGGGGTATTGGATGAAGGTGCTTGGGGAGCGGTGGAAGTAGAATGCTTCGCTTAGTCGTGAAGTCAAAGGGTCAGGGGTTGTCAGGGTTGGCGGTTTCTGACCCTTTTTCCGTTAGTTCAGTCGAACAAGCCGGAGACACATTGATGACTTACAAAAGGGTTAAATCACTTCTTTAAAGCTGCTTATGCTGGAACGAGCCTAAACTAGGCTTGACAAATATTAAGTTAAAACTTAACTTTATGTCAAAGTTCAGCATTCTGCTATCAGATAGGATCGGGCACACAAAAATTAAACTGCATAAACTCGTCATCAATAAAACTTGCCAGATCGATGAGTTTGAAGATCTTCTCAGACAAGAAGGTAGATTAGTCCCTGAACTTCGGCAAATCTATTCTATAATAGAGGGTACGTGTAGCCTTGTTTCGCTACCTAAAACGAAGTTTCGCCATTTGAAAATGCATATGTTGCCATATCAGCTCTATGAAGCAAAAAGTAAGAATCTGCGGTATTATCTTATGAAACTTGAAAAGACAGGCCGAGTAATCCTGTTGGGAGGACGTAAAAGCAAACAGGACGCCGACTTGAAATATTTAGAAGGCCTGATTAAAGAAATTCATTCCAGAGGAATTACAAATTTGAACAACCTATGACAAACCGTGAAGAGATTATAAGTGGCTCTACCTACTGGCTCACAAAAGTGCAAATCCAGGTTTTCAATCTGCTCAACACCTACATGGAAGAAAACAACCTGACACAGAAGCAGGTAGCCGAAAAATTGAATGTCTCTCCTTCCTACGTATCTCAGATTTTGAATGGGAATTTCAATTTTACAATTTCGAAGCTGATTGAACTGGCATTGCTGGTTGGAAAGGCGCCGATTATTCAGTTTGAGACCATTGAGGAGATTTTGAAAGCGGAGACGGCTCAGAAGAGTGCAGAGGTTAAATCCAATAGAAAGAAACCAGCAGGTTTGGTTGTACCAGCAGCGAAAAGTATTTAATTATCCTTGTAAATTTAACGCTCGATGTTAAATTTACAAGGATGATTAAGAGAGACACACAAGCTGAAATACTGAATCTACTGGAAGAGTTTCCGGCAGTAGGCATTCTTGGGCCCAGGCAAATCGGCAAAACAACACTTGCATTTCAGATTGCGAAGACTATTTCGCCTGAACCTATTTATCTTGATCTTGAATCTCCCTCGGATGTCGCTCAGCTAGATGAGCCCGAGCTGTATTTCGAAAAATATGCTGACAGAACTATCATTCTCGACGAAATCCAACGCACGCCTGAAATCTTCGCAGTACTTCGTGGCGTGATCGACAAGCGCCGTCGTGCCGGAAAGCGTACCGGGCAATTCCTGATTCTAGGCTCTGCTTCACTTGACCTGCTGCAACAGTCTTCCGAAAGTCTCGCGGGAAGAATTGCCTACACGCGCCTTCCCGGCATCAAAGCAACCGAGATCGAAGCAGCCGATCTGGACAAACTTTGGATTCGTGGCGGTTTTCCGGAAAGCTTTCTCGCGTCAAATGATTCAATGAGCGTCGAATGGCGCCAAAATCTGATCACCACCTATCTGGAACGTGACATTCCGCAGTTCGGCTTTAAAATTCCCGCGATGGTGCTGCGTAACTTCTGGACCATGCTTGCCAATTCGCAGGGCGGCATTGCAAACCTCAGCCGCATGGCGGCCGGGCTGGGCATCAGCGTTCCCACAGCCACGCGTTATCTGGACTTGCTGGAAGATCTATTTCTCGTCAGAAAGCTCCAACCCTGGTTCTCCAACATTGGTAAACGCCTCGTACGCACGCCTAAGATTTATATTCGTGACAGCGGCATTGCGCACAGCTTGCTTAAAATCAGAAATCTGGAAGACCTGCTGGGCCATCCCGTCCTCGGAGGAAGTTGGGAAGGTTTTATCATCGAAAACCTGATCTCAATGCTTCCCTCCTGGGTCACTCCCTACTATTACCGAACGGCCGCAGGCGCAGAAATCGATCTGGTACTTGAAATCAATCACAAAACAAGAATTGCTATTGAAATCAAACGATCATTGACGCCTGCCGTTAGCAAAGGATTTACCGTCGGCTGCGAGGACATTAAGGCTTCGCATAAGTATTTTGTATATCCAGGGCCGACCAGTTATGTCATTTCCAAAGACGTGAATGTGGTGCCGTTGGTGGAAATGATGGAGATTTTAAAAAAGATAGTATCCAACTAACATAATTCCTCAATGTGGATTAGAACACAATTACTTTCACCCGAATATTATAACACTACCTTTCTAAATTGACCGTTAAAATGAATATAAAAGGTTTCTTACTATTATAAATTGATAGCAATGCCTTATCACTCAATTTTACTTTATTTAAAAGGGAGGTTCTTCTGAGATAGAGACAAAATTGTTCTTAACAATATATTTTCCCTCGTAAAGAGAGTGATATAAATCTCTCGCTAGAGTCGCTTTGATTGAGGATGCTAAGTTATTATTTAGTCTGATTTCGACACCGGGGTTTTTCCTTATTGCCGAGTACGAACTTGGGTCTTTCAAGACGGATTTCTTTTCCGCCGTCAGATCATCACTTTTCTCAACAACTTTGTCCCACGTCTTTTGAAGTTCTTCCATATCAGGATCAGGCTCTACAACGCCATCTAGTATATCTTTTATACAAGACAGCACATTGTTAGCAATTCGACCTACAAATACCTCCAAGTCTTCTTCATCTACCACCTGATGATAATATTTACTTATTGAATCATGTTTGTTCAGCCATTGACTTACTTGGTACTGTCGAAGCTCTGGCAAGATATTTCCGTTCAAAACTCCATACCTGATCACATATCTGAAATCTTGCAGCCAAACAGCAATGTTTAAATCTACGGAGAATGGATTTCCTGCAAGTTTAAAGTCTTCAAATCTGATATTAAAAATCCTAAGATGTTCATTTTGAACAGGAGTCTGAAAAAAGCTGCTCATACCCTCTGTCAAATGGATCATCTTATAGTTCCACTTTAAAGCTCTTGTATCGTAATTTAAAATGTTTTCAGACGATGAAATAAATAGATCCTTCAAATCTGAAACTACACCAGAGAGCTTATTAATAAATGGAACGACAGAGTCGTTATAAACAGCCTGCTGAACATCTAGTGACCGCTTCACCTCGATTTTATCTCGACGGGCCTCCAACTCCTTTTTAAACAACAAAAGTTTCTTCCTAAAATCACTGGCATCATCTAAACTCTCACCATTTGCGCCTCGAATGTAAATATTCATTGAAGACAGCAAAGAACTTCCAATATAGATCACAAAGGGTTCGTAAATTCCGATATCAGCTTGACTTAACGTGGCAAAATATTCGTGTTTATTGACATTTTTAATAACAGCTGGGGGATACCCAAATCTCATTAGGATTAAATTCATCAAAAGTCGGCTCATCCTGCCATTTCCGTCGTCAAATGGGTGAATAGCTGTGAAACGATGATGAAACACGGAGGCAATAACTAATGGATGCAGTCTTTTATCATTCAGTTGCCTTTGATACCAATTGACTAAATCGTGCATTAGCATAGGCGTATCCTCAGGAGTGGCGTAGTAATGTATTTCTCCTGTTCGAGTCTCGACATGATTTGGCATTACTTTGTACTGTCCCAAGTGAATCTTCCGCTGAACGGTCCTACCATCTTCTGCCTTTGAAAGATTCTCATAGGGTTTGACTAGCATCATTTCATGCATTGACCGTATTTCCTTTTCGGTCAAGGCCTCTTCGTGCTTGACAAAGTGCGCGAGATAGTCAATAACCAAATTATGGCCTTCTATGTCAAAGTAGTCTTTTAGAGGTTTCCCTTTTGCTGTGACTCCATGCATTAACAGGGCGACTGTTTCACCATAATCCAAGGAATTACCTTCAATAGCATTTGAGTTGTAGTTCCATTCCAGCCTTAATTTCTGCATTATTCGAGCTTCGATATCCTTCGCAAGAGGTCGCATGGCATCTATCCGCTCTCGCAGATTATCTACTTCCCGAACAATCGGAAGGTCATTTAGAAAAGTAAAATCCTCATTAAGAAGTAGCTCCATACAAATTTTGATATCTCTGGCAGACAATTTCGATCAATGCCCAAGTTAGGCATTCTCTCCAAATTTTTGAACTTAGTTAAATCCCATCGCTTCTAACAGCTCGACGGAAGCTCTACAATAACACTTGCATTTCTCCCGCCTCTTCCCCAGCTACACCTAAGACATTATCAATCATGAAAAAGCTTCAAGTCTTTACCCTCATATGGTGTGGGTATTTCTTATGCCCCTGGACGCTGATAATGGGCACTAAGACATCTAACACAGGGCATTATCATCCCACTGTACGATAGTAAGTGCAATTCTTCTTTAAATCAATATTTGCAACCCGCATAAGCTAGGCTACGTCAGTGAATTTGCTTTCCATCGCCTGTAACCGGAGGATAATCGCATTAATGTGTCCTTGCATTTCTCACCCCGCTTTCCCAACTTACGCCTTCCTATAAATCACTGAAGCAATGAAAAATTTTAGACGATCTGCCCTGTTATGGTGCGGGTGCGGCGAAAGCCCCCCGGATGCCCGCTTTGTGAGCATTAGGACACCTTAGACAGGGCCTTCTATTCATCCTAAAAAACAAAGTCAATGACAACTTCATCCCACACAACCGAATCCGAGGATTCGGTATGCCTGGCCTATGGCAGGCAAGTTAAAGAACTCTTAAATGTAGGCAACCCTGCCGAAATGCTCGACCATCTCTGGTCCATTTACAGCGATGCGATGGCGTTTCAGCAGGAAGCCGGCCACAACCCGCGTGTTAGTGATATTTTCATGACTTTCCGGGAACTGGTGTTCTTCATCCAGCGCATTGAAAGTGTGAAAGCGTAATTTGCAACGAATGGTCAGAGATCGCCCGAATCGTGGTTTCTGAACATTTTGATAATTAATGACTAGCCTTCTGCTCATTTAAGACACCATATTTGCTTGAAAATGATTATATTGGAATATAACTGACGACGCAATATGATTATTGAAAGACAAAACGAGGACATCGTCATACGGCTCAACGCTTCTCTCATCGATATGGAAGAAGTACAAAAACTTACCAGCTATTTCCGCTTTATTGAATCCAATGCCCAAAATAACGGGACTGAAGAACAAGCCGCAGAACTCGCACGCGAGGTACATAGTGCATGGTGGGCGAAGAACCGTAGCCGTTTTATCAAGTGATCATAATCGTAGATGTAAATATCATTTTCAGTGCTCTAATTACGCCGAATGGTAAACTCGCAAAAATTCTAACCCATCCCGATTTACCTGCGAGACGAATAAGTTGCTATTATGCGGTCGTAGAGCTTTTCAAGCACCAATCTAAAATTGTAAAATGTTCAAAAAAGTCTGTTGATGACGTCATCGGTGATTTGTTTGATGTGCTTACCAGCATGCACCTATTTAACGAGACGCTGATAGAGGCCGAGTATTGGAGAGAGGCGGAACGCCTTACTGCTGGTGTTGATTCGTTCGATATTAATTACGTGGCCCTAGCTCTGCAGACTGGTGGTATGCTTTGGACCGGCGACAAAAAACTGGTCGAACACCTGCATAAAATGGGTTTTAAGCAAACTGTTAGTACCGCGGAATTGTATGAAGCCCTATTATAAGAATGCCCCGCCATCAAAAACAGCGGGGCGTTTCATTTATCTACATGCCATCAGGCATTAGCAAAAGGCATTATCAAGCCTCGAAAACCATCTCCTTCTTCACCTTCCCCTTCTTCCGCCCCGCTAACCGCTCCTTAATCCTATCCACCACATAATATGCGCTAGGCACCAGGAACAAGGTCAACAGCAACGAGCTCGTAAGGCCACCGATGATCACCCAAGCCATACCATTCTTCACCTCCGCACCGTCGCCGGAAGCCAATGCGATAGGCAGCATACCCGCGATCATTGCAATTGTAGTCATCAAAATCGGCCGCAGACGCTCCTTACCGGCTTCAATGAGGGCTTCTTTCAACGCGTAACCTTCCTCTTTTAGCTGGTTGGCGAAGTCGACGATCAGGATCGCATTTTTGGCTACCAGACCGAGGAGCATGATCATACCTACGATCGAGAAGATCGTGAGGCTCTCCATCGTGAGCGCCAGCGCAGTGAGGGCGCCTACCAATGCAACCGGGATCGAGAACAGCACGACGAACGGGTAAATGGTACTTTCGTAAAGCGCCACCATAATCAGGTAGATGAGTACGATACCGAGCAGCAATGCGACTCCGAGGCTGCCGAATGCGTCGGCCTGGTTTTTCAGGTCACCGCGGTATTCGATGCTGATGCCTTCGGGGAGCTTCACTTTCGCCATTTTGGCCTGAATGTCGGCACCGATGGAGCCGGACGGGCGGCCTACTACCTGCGAGTTGATGGTGATCGACGACAGACGGTCGATGCGTTGCAGCACGCTTTCACCCATTCCTTCACGGATGGTCGCGAATTGCGAGAGTTCGAAGGTCTGGCCCTGGCTATTTACGAATGTCAGGTGACGAATGTCGTCGGCTTTCGAGCGGTCGAACTGGTCGAGGTTGACCATAATATCGTACTCTTTGCCATTCTGCTTGAACTTCGAGCGGTCATCGCCGCGGAATGCGGTTTGCAATGTGGCACCTACCTCGGCGGCATTGATGCCAAGTTGCGCCATTTTCTCGCGGTCGAGAGTCACGCCTACTTCCGGTTTCGGGTCGTCCACAGAGTAATCGACGTTGGATGTACCGGGCACGGAAGACACGATATCTTTCACTTGCGCGGCAGTTTTACGGATCACGGCCATGTCGGTCCCCTTCACAGCCACCTGGATCGGCGCCTGGTTGGCATTACCGGTGATCGAGGTCGGTGCGACGGTCACTTTGACGCCTGGAATTTGCAGGATTTCTTTTTGAATACCCTGTCCAAATTCTTCGGACGATACCGTACGCTCTTTTTTATCAACCAATTGAACAGTCAAGTCGGCGATATTGCTGTTGGAGGTCGTTCCCAAACCGGTACTGCTGTAACCGACATTGGTAAACACCTTAATTACCTCTTTTTTGCCCAAAAGAATCTTCTCAACGCGTTGCGCTACCTGATTGGTTTGGTAAACAGACGCGGTAGGCGCCAATTCTATCGAGACATTCAACTCGCCGCGGTCGCTTTGCTGCATGAATGCCGCCCCCACGAATCCGCCCGGTACCAATGCAATGGAACCGACGATCAGGAAAATAGAAAGCAGAAAAATGTAGCGTTTGTGGCCCAGCACCCAGGTAAGGATTCTGCCATATTCTTCTTTCACATTATCCAGGAATTTCTCAAAACCAAGGTTTAAACGCCCCCAAAGGCTGTTTTTATCCAAAACCTCAATCTTACCAAAACGTGAGGCGAGCAACGGCGTGAGCGTAAAGGATACAAGCAAACTCATCAATGTAGAGAACACAACTACGAGTGAAAACTCTCGGAGAATATTACCGATGAGGCCCTGTGTCAATGCGAGCGGTACGAACACCACCACGTCCACAAGGGTAATAGCTAATGCAGTGAACCCAATTTCGGCACGGCCGTCCAATGCAGCCAGCCAGCGGCTCTTGCCCATTTCCATGTGGCGGTTGATATTTTCCAAAACCACAATAGAGTCATCGACAAGGATACCCACCACCAAGGAGAGCGCCATGAGCGTCATCAGGTTCAGCGAGAAGCCCAGCATGCTCATCAGAATGAACGTCGGGATCATCGACGACGGCAGCGCCACGAGGATGAACATCGAGCTCCGGAAGCTGTGCAAGAACAAAAGCATGACCACCGACACGATCAGCACCGCCAGCCCAAGGTCAAATACGACCGCGTCCGCCGAAGCCAACGTGTAAATGGATTGGTCGGAAGCGATATTGAACTTCAACCCCTGCGACGCATATTGTTTTTCAAGACTTGTCAGACGCTCGCGGGTGAGCTTACTCACATCCACGGCATTGGCATCCGATTGTTTCTGGATTTGTAACGCAACCGACGGGCGTCCGTTGATATGGTTAACCGCCGTAGCATCGGCCACGCCGTCATAAACCTCAGCAATGTCCCGCAGGAAGATCTGCCCGCCATTCGAGGATTTACCTACAATTACATTTCTAAGATTCGCAACAGTCGTCAGTTTCGCATCGAAGCGGATCGAAAGCTGGTCTTCCTGGGTTTTCACCTGGCCGGCAGGATAGGAAATGTTCGCATTGTTGATCGCGGCCGAAACCTGGCTGATCGACAAATGGTATGCCTTCAATTTATCCTGACTGATATTTACCTGAATCTGGCGCTCGGTACCACCGATAATGGTCACCTGGCCGACGCCGGTCACGTTCGAAAGCTGTGGTTTCAGCTTATCGTCGATCAAATCGTAGAGTTCCGACGGCGAAAGGTTCGCGGTCACACCCATTCTGAGAACCGGGATTTCGTCGGTCGAGAATTTGTTGATCACCGGGCGATCGGCGTCATCGGGCAAAAGCGAAATCACCTGCTCCACTTTCCGTTGTGCTTCCTGTTGCGCCAAATCGACGCTAATGCCTTGTTTCAGCTGGATAATCACGGATGAAACCCCTTCCTGCGAAGTCGAGTTAATCTGGTCCAGCCCTTCTATGGCCGACACCGCGTCCTCGATATGCTTCGTCACGTTCGTTTCGACTTCATCCGCAGAAGCTCCGCGGTAAGTCGTCATCACGCTCACAACATTGGCCTCAAATTTTGGCAACAAGTTGTAAGACAATTGGTTGTAGCTGATCAAACCGAATAGTACCAGTACAACGAATACTACGGTTATGAAGAGCGGTCTCTTTACGGCTACTTCGGTAATTGACATAATTCTTTCAGTTTGCTGATGACCTTATTTTGTAACGGTAACCGCCGCGCCTTCGCTCAGGTTGATCTGTCCGGTAGTAACCACCGTCTC
Source organism: uncultured Dyadobacter sp. (assembly GCF_946482605.1). The sequence continues at coordinate 9,590 of NZ_CAMLSE010000034.1, forward strand.
GCCCGATTTCAGGCCTGTCAACACTTCCACATTGTCGCCTACTTCGCGGCCCACTTCAATTTTGCGCTGTTTCGCCACGCCGCCTTCCACTACGTACACGTACGGATTACGCACGCTTTCCACGAGCGCGCTGCGCGGGATGAGCAGCGCCTGCTGGCTGCTTTTCTGCTGGAATTCCACGGTTACGAATGTACCGGCCCTTAGTTCAGTAGAGTTTTTCACCACAATTTCCACCGGATAGTTGTGCGACTCGTCGCCTTGCGGAGCGATGTAGGAAATCACGCCGTCGATCTTTTTACCGGGGAAAATGCTGGTGCTCACTTGCACGTGCTGGCCTTCTTTGAGCTTGTAAACATCATTTTCATTGATCATCACCTGCACTTTCAGGCGCGATACGTCGAGGATCGTCCCAAGCGAAGTACCTACATTCACAAACTCGCCCGGCTCGATATTCTTCTTCACAATGCGGCCGCTGATCGGCGCCTGAATGGACGCGTCGCTGATCTGCTGTTTGATCTGCTCGGCCTGGTTCAATGCATTGTCGTAGTTGTATTTGGTATCGTTCACCTGAACTTCGGTGGCCGCATTACCCGCCAACAGTTTGTTATAGCGATCGGTATCTTTTTTCAGTTTATTGATATTCAACTCGGTAGCTTCAAGTGACAATTCTTTCAACTTACTATCCACCTTCACAATCGTCGCGCCTTGCGCTACATGCGTACCAAGCTCGTATTTGACAGCCAACACCTTGCCGGCTGCGGTTGCCATAATTTCCGCTTCTTTAAATGGAATAAGGCTACCTGTGCGAATCAGTTGCTGATCGGCGCTACCTTCTTTCACGGCAATGGCCGTAACCGGAATGGTAACATTCTTATTGTCAGGCATTTTGTTCTTCTCGTCCATCTTTGCCTTGTTAGCAACCAGCCTGATGCCGATCAGAACGCCGATAATGGCGATGGAACCGATGATAATGAGTTTTCTTTTCATGGTATTAATTCAATGTTGAATGACTGAATGATTGAATAACCGAATAGATCAATTTTCGTTGTTGATGAAGTGTTATGGTAATGCGGTGTAAAATTCGTTGAGACTGCCGGTTGATTGTTCCAAACCCAGTTTCGCCTGGTAGTAGCTCAGCATGGAATTGATATAGTTGCTTTGCGACTCCTTATAGGAAGTTTCCGCATTGAGAAGGTCCGTCAGCGGCACGGTACCTTCCCGGTATTGAAGCGTAGTCACGTCGTACACCTCTTTCGCGAGCGTTACGTTGTTTTCGTCGCTTGCCAGGTTCGATTTCGCTTTTTGCAGCTGGGTCAATGCGTTGCTGTTTTGCAATTCGTAATTCTGCACATTCAGTTTCTGCTGTTCCTTCTGTGTCATCAGGTTCAAATCGGCCTGTTTGTATTGCGCGTCGCGACGGAAGCTGTCGAAAATCGGGATGTTCACTTTCAATCCGATAGCACCGTAGCTGAACCAGTTCCCCCAGGATGTACCCAGTTCATTACCCAGCGCCTGCATACCATAGCGGCCGTAAATCGACACTTTGGGCAGGTATCCCGCCTTGATCCGTGCTTTTTCAAGGCCCTGCAATTCCATATTCAGGTTTTGTATTTTAAAATCGGTAAGGTTCGAAGCATCGAAAGCACCGGGTTCTACCAGTTTGAATGGCTGATCCAGCGGGTTATCCACCAGTTCGAGCTGCTCGTTCAGTCGCATGCCCATCTGGAATTTCAACTGATTTTCAGAAAGTGTAAGGTTACTTTCCGCCAGGGTCAGCTGCGATTTAATGTTGTTCAAATTCACCTGCGTACGGTCGTAATCCACTTTTTTGATCACGCCATTGTCGAGTTGCAGTTTCAACGTGGCCAGGATCTGGCTCGTTTTGTCCAGGTTGTCCTTCAAAAGCGCGATCTGCTGCGAGGTCACAAAAACCTGGTAATAGGCATTCGCTACATTATATATGATCGTCTCCTTTGTCTTGCGTGAGTTCAGCAGGGCATTCTCCTGGTTGGGCTTGTTTGCTTTAATACCCACGAGCAGCGACTGGTCAAAAACCACCTGATCAACCTGCGCCGATGCATTGCTCTGGTATTTGGTACCCAACGCCACACGGCGGTCTTCTCCGCCAAAAAGAGCACCGGGCAAAACGGTCGATTGCAGTTTAAGGTTATCGTCGAGCGACGCGGTACCAGCCACCTGGGGCAGATAGCCCGCCAGTGCTTCACGTCCCTGCTGCACCGAAGTACTCTCCTTATACTGCGCGATTTTGACATTGCCGTTGTTCTTGATCCCATAGGCAATACAATCTTTCAGCGTCAGGCGCGTCTGCGCCCAGCCCGGCGCCACCGAAGCGGCGACTGCAATGATTGCGGCTATCCATTTACTTTTCATTTTGACCTGTTGTTGATTGTTTGTGGCTAATGACAGATAGTTGACACCTCTACTGGTGATATATCAACTATTAATTCAAATTTTTTATTTTTCAATGACTTTAAAAACACGGTCCAGATAACCCAGGAAAGTGCCCCATTCCTGTTCTGAAAAATGCTCCATGATCTGGCTGTTAAATGTGATCGCCAGCGATTGAATGCGTTCGCAAACGAACTTACCACTTGATGTCAGTGATATCAGATTCTTTCTTTTATCCTCTGCATCACTTTCGATTTTCAGAAAACCATCTTTGTGTAATGTCTGCACAGATCGCTGAATTCCTGCTTTATCCTTTTGCAGCACATTCGCAATGTCCTGCTGCGTCATAGCGTGTTCCTGGAAATATACAACCATCAGAATGGGAAGCTGCTCGGCCAGGACCGGTATGCCCTCGCTCACCAGCTGCGCATTCATTTTCTTGAAAACCACCTTCGTCACCGCTCCCAGCTTAAACTGCAAGGAGTTCTTCAATTCTTCCCGAAGGTTCTGCCAATTGTTTATTGTCGCGTTCATGGTAGTACAAAAGTAAAATGTGTTGATATATCAACCAAATTTTAGGTTAAAAAGTTTTCGATCCGTGGATTAATGGTACGATGCCTGGGATGAACGGTTAACAAAAAGAGCGGCGACATCGTTACATGCCGCCGCTCTCCTATTTTTCGAAGTATGTTTTACTTGCCGAGCGTTTTGAAAAGCGACCCTTTCGCCACCTTGTCCGTCAGCGCCATCCCATTAATGATCGCCAGTTCGTCCAGCTTGTTGTCGGGCTGGTTGTTGTCTTTCAGCACATCCCGGAGCGTTGCGTCGCGCTGTGCCGTTTTGATGCGAATGCGTTCGGGCTGGCGGTTGAGGATGCTGGCATCGGACACCGATTTGAAACCTTGCGCTACCGACTTGAACTGCCCTGCATTAGCCGCATAATTGCCGGCGGCTGCTACCCCGTGGATGGCGTAAATGTTGCCTCCGTACTGGATCAGCCAGGTTCCGACCTGTATGGTGTTCGCAGTTGCTGCCGCTGCCTGGCCATTTTGTCCCTGTTCCACTTGCTGGGAAACCATCACCACGGCCGGGTTGCCGTTAATGGTCGCCTTATCATTTTCAAGCACTTTCAAACCATAGTTCTTCACGACAGCCTGGGCCGCTTCTTCCAATGTTTTGCCTTGCGCCAGTGTGAACAGCATCATCGACTTACCGTCTTTTGCCGCCATCTGGAATTGCGCCGGCGAATTTTCATATTGCCAGCCGCTCGGAACCGGGAACTGGAATTTCAGCGATGGATGATAAAAGTTGTTGTTTTCCACAAAACCCTGCTGTGGGTCGTTACCATATATAATGCCTTCGATTTTGCGCAAATACGCATCGCGGTTCACATTATACTTGCCTGGATGCGCGGTCTGGTATTCGGTCGCCAGCTTACCCACCTTGGTAAAGCGATCGCCCGGATCGGGGTGGGTGGACTGGAATGTAGGAATAGCTTGTCCGGCTTTTTCCGAGATTCTTTTCAGTGTACCAAAAAAGTCGGCCATTTCTTTGGCGTCATAGCCGATTTTACTCGAATAGTCGACCCCGATTTTATCCGACTCAGTTTCATGGTCGCGGCTGTAACTCAAAAACAACAAACCCAGCGCCTGCTGTGCCTGGTCGCCCATGGCCCGCACCTGCGGGGAAAGCACCATCCCGGCCGCGAGGCCGACTTGCCCTAAGATCTGCGAAGTCTGTTGCCTGGCCGAGTGCCTGGCCGTAATGTGCCCGATCTCATGGCCGAGCACTCCCGCAAATTCGGCCTCATTGTTGAAATGCGCCATAATTCCCCGTGTGAAATATACGTAACCACCGGGTACCGCAAATGCATTGACCACCGGAGAGTCCACAATGAAGAACTTGTAGGGCAAATCGGGCCGGTGGGAGATCTTCGCCATCGCCATACCCTTTTCATTGATGAAGGATTGCAGGTTCTTATCATCATAAATGCCCATTGTTGCTACAATGGACGGATGCGATTCGGCTCCGAGCGCGATCTCCTTCTCCTGTGACATGAAGACGATCTCTTTTTTGCCCGTAACCGGATTTTTGGAACAACCTGCCAGCACGCCTGCCGCTACAAGGGCGGTCAGCATGCGGATTGAGTATTTCATTTTCATAAAATTTGAAAAATGACTTGAATGAAGGAGTTGGTCAAAATTAAACTTTGTAATGAATTTTACGAAAGAATCATGCCAATTCGTGACTTAGGCCGACGGCTGTCACTCCAAAAATATTTTCTTTGCCCGGCATATTATCTAAATTACGACTTCATCCGAATTGCCGGATTCGCCGGAGACAAAGCGGCAATTCCGAAAATGCAAACCTGACCCCGACAGCATGCCGTATATTTTACAGCACTATGAATTTTAAAAAGACTACATACAGTGCACTCCCCACCTGGCTGGCGCGGCTGGATTTCCTGGGCCTCTTCGAAAAGGACCCATTCGGCAATTTTCTGGCAGTGAAAAGGTTACTGATATTCATTCTCGGCTGGTTTACCTACTATCGGTACACCGCCGTCAACAAGATCCGCATTACCGGTACCGAGAACCTTATGGAGCTTCCTGACCACGGCGTACTTTTTCTTTCCAACCACCAAACCTATTTTGCCGACGTCATCGCATTCTTCCATATTTTCTGTGCCGTCAAGTGGGGCTACAAGGACACGATTTCTCCTCCCTTCTATCTTTTTTCTCCCCGTGCGCGCTGCTATTATGTAGCTGCGGCAGAGACCATGAAAGGTGGGTTTTTACCCAAACTGTTTAGCATGGGTGGCGCTATCACCATCGAGCGTTCGTGGCGGGCCAACGGAGAGGATGTAAAACGGCAGCTTGATACCTCCGCACAGGACCGCATCGGGATAGGTTTGCAACACGGCTGGGTGGTTAGTTTTCCACAAGGAACTACCAAACCGTACGCCCCTGTACGCAAGGGCACCGCACACCTGATCAACGAACAGCGTCCTATTGTGATCCCGGTCGTCATCAATGGTTTCAGACGTGCATTTGACAAGAAAGGGCTCCGTTTCAAAAAACGCAACACCAAACTGACCGTCCAGTTCAAACCTCCCATGCATTTCGAACCCGGCGAATCTATCGAGAGCATGATCGAGCGTGTGACAAAGGCCATCGAGCAGGAAGCGCCGCGCGACGGTTCGCCGGGCGACGCTTCGCCGGGCGACGCCTCGTTCCAGCAGGAAATCTAGCATGGTATGCTTTTTTAAAACCTATTTTCATGGCTAAGAAAGTATTAATTACCGGCGGCACCGGCCTTATCGGCAAGCGCCTCACACATATGTTGCTCCAAAAGGGCTACGAAGTCGCATTCCTTAGCCGAAAAAAGGAGGATATTCCTTCTGTTCGGGTTTATGAATGGGATATCAGGAAGGGTTACATCGAAGAAGGCGCACTCGACAACCTGCATTTCCTCGTGCATCTGGCCGGGACCAATGTAGCCGAAGGCCGCTGGACGGAAGAACGGAAAAAATCTATCCTCGAAAGCCGCACGGAATCTGCCCGGCTCATCACCCGAAAGCTTGCGGAACGCCCCGGAAAGCCGGTCGCATTCGTTTCTGCATCGGGCATTAGTTACTACGGCCAGGACACCGGCGATAACAGAAATACCGAAGCCACACCACCGGGCAACGATTTTCTTTCACACGTCAGTATCGAATGGGAAAAAGCCGCGAACGAAATCGCCGCACTGGGCATCCGTACGGTAAAGCTCCGCACAGGCATCGTGATTAGCAAAAAAGGCGGCGCAATCCCTAAAATGGCATTACCGGCCCGCTTCGGCGTTGGCGCACCGTTAGGCAGTGGAAAGCAATGGATTTCATGGATTCACCTGGACGACATGTGCGAAATGTACATCGAAGCGCTGGAAGACGAGCGCTGGCAGGGTGCCTACAATGCCGTCGCTGCTCCGCCAGTCACGAATGAAGGGCTTACAAAAGCGATCTGCAACGTCCTCCACCGCCCGCAATGGTTCCCCAATGTCCCTGCACTTGTATTGAAACTGGTTTTCGGGGATATGGCGGCAGTGGTATTAGGTGGTAACTATGTGGTGAATGCAAGAATAGCCGACGAAACCGGATTTAAATACCATTACGGCGATTTAGAGAGTGCTTTGAGGGCGGAGATTGGCTGACGCAGAAGGTCATTCCTCCTCCTCGTCATCTTCCAGCTCCTCCTCTGCGATGGTCAAAACCTGTACGGTGCCGAGCCATTTGTCACGCTGTATTTTAGCCTTAAAATCATCGAGCACATTGAGCTGCACATTACCATTGCTGAATACAGACATCTGCATTCCCACGAAAGCCAGCGCGTCGTTCAGCCGGCTTTCCAAAGGCTCCGCGCTGAAAATACACTCCTCCCAGTACCAATCCAGCTTTTCGCCGGCCACCTCTTCTACAATGCCGATGTAATCTTCGAGCGTGTAGCCGATAAATGGCTTCCCAAACCGCACCCAAAGCAGCCGCATTACATCGTCCAGCGACTGCGCATGATTGGTTTTCTTTCTTAAATAAAGGTCGAGGATCAATGCGACCAATGCACCTTTGTGGTACACCGATACTTTCCGGTTGGGTATGCCCTTTTCATAACCATCCAGCCAGAGATCGAATGATGAATCGGCAAGCGACTGGGCGGCGTACGCGCTGGTCTCGAAATGCCGCTTCATATATACCTGCAATTCCCTCACATAGTTCTCATCGTTGAAAACGCCCCCTCTTCTCAGGAAAAGATCACCATAATAGGTCGTGCAGCCTTCAGCCACGAAACAGGTCCGAAAGTAATTCTCCCGGGTAAAATCATAAGGCAAGAGTTCCGCCGGACGAATCCTGATGATGTTCCAGGCATGGAAAAGCTCGTGCGAGCTCACACCCAGCAGATCCGAGTATAATCCTTCGCCCTCATCATCCGGGCCAAGCACAATCATCGTGGAATTTTGATGTTCTACGCCATGGTAAAATGCCGTGGGCAGGATCAGGTTCAGGAAATGATAGTCTGCCTCGGGAAATTCCTGCATCATCGCGATCTGCTCTCTGGAGAATCTTCTGAAATCCCGCTCGATCCGTCGCCAGTTGGGTTTCAGGTTACCGTGCATCCAGATCTTGAAATGCACACCGCGGACCTCGTACTCACATTTTTGCAGACTCGCTGAAGCCAGCATCGGACTGTCGACCAGTTGGTAAAAATCCGTCGCTGTTAATGCATTCTCGCCAGCCGATGGCAATCCGCATGCGATCTGATAATGCTCCGGCAAATTGAGCTCTATCCGGTAAGGCTCGGCAATCCGTCCTTCCGTATACATGCAGAAATTGATGAAGTTTAGATACCACAGTTCATCGTCCACATAACTGCTACCCGCATTTTGAATGGATGCGTAATAGGTATAATGTATCCGCACCTCGTTTTCGCCGGCGGTTCCAACCCGCCAGCGGTCTTTCGTTACCTTATGAATAGGCAGTTTGTGACCAGCGGCTGAATTCGCTTCAATAAATTGAATATTTTTGGCGAAATTTTGAATTTCGTACCGCCCGGGCCGCCACGCCGGCAACTGAATTTCGATATGCGCGCTGTCGATGTCCGAAATGGTGTAGGTGATATCAAGAAAACGGGATTGCGGGTCAGGTACCGAAATGTAATAATGCATAGACGAAACGCGTGGTGTTAAGAGGAGCGGGAACGCAGTCTGAGGCAGACCAAAATCAGGGAGTCCTACGTTACCAGTTACAATATTATAAAATAAACGATTTTCAGATGAAAAGCAAAATCCTCCTGCCGGTGGTATTCATGCTGGCGGTTTTGATCAGTCCATCCCTATTAGCCCAGAATGACGAGTATTACCGGCCCGACTCCCTGCGTAAAGAAAAACCGGAAAGAAAGGAAGTTCCACCTCTCGAAGAAAAAAATACCAATACAAAACCAGTCCTGGCCGAGAAGAAAAAACTGGAAGATTTTAAAGATAAGCCTTTCATCGACCGGGTGCGCCTGGGAGGCAGCTTTGGCCTTAGCTTCGGATCGGTCACCAATATCAACCTGTCACCGATGGCCGGCTATGAACTGGCCGAAAAGCTCGTCGGCGGCGTCGGTGCAACGATTATGTATTTCCGCTACAAATATTATGACATCAATACCGCTTACTACGGTGGGCGCGCCTTTCTGATGTACAATGTGATCCCGGCCATCAACCTCATCGGCGAGTACGAGGCATTAAATGTAGAGGGATCGTACCAGAAACGGCAGTGGCTGGGTTCGCCTATGCTCGGAGCAGCCTATTCACAACCCATTGGCGGACGTTTCATCAAGGCGGTACACCTCACCGCATTGTATAACCTGAGCTACGATAGCCAGATCGACAAGTACAGCGGACAAAACCTGTCACCATACGGCACGCCGTTTGTTTTCAGGGTGACATTCCTTTAACCGCCCCCCGGCGTGATTTTTTCGTCTTCATTTGAACTAACCCTTCCCGTGAAGGCTTCTTATTCAGTAGCAACATCAATTATGGAAAATCCCGTATTAATTTTCGGTGCCGGCGATCTCGGAATGCAGGCACTCGATATATTCAGAAGAAACAATGTGCTCGTCTATGGATTGTTGGATGATCATCAGGAACTTCACGGCAAAGAGTTCGGCGAAGTGAGCGTACTTGGCAATACCGATGATACCAGCTTTCTGAATATTCTCGGCACAAAATGCGAGGCATTCATTGCCATCGGCGAGCGTTCCGTGCGCGAGCGGTTGGTGGAAACATTGAATGAAGAATACAAAAATATGCCTGTCAATGCGATCCACGACAGTGCGATCATCTCCGGAATCGCCGCAGTAGGTCATGGGAATCTGATCGGCGCCCGTGCTACGATCGGCGCGCAGTCGGTCATCGGCCATCACTGCCTCGTGCAGACGGGCGCCATAGTGGACACTTCGGTGCACGTAGGTGATTTTGTTACCATTGGAGCCGGCGCCGTGATCAACGATCGTGTGAAGCTGGCCGACGGTGTCTTTATCGGTTCAGGTGCAGTGATTGTAGCCGGTATTGAAGTAGGCAAGAACGCGCGGATCGGTGCGGGTTCGGTGGTAGTCGAGAATGTGCCTGCTGGCGCGACCTATTTTGGCAATCCGGCACGAAAAATTTGAAAGTGAAAGACATTAACGGCCGGAAGCCAACAATTTTCCGGCCCAATGTTTTTTATTAAACTGAAACACATTACCTTTGCACTCCTTTTGACAGAAAAAGTGAAAGAGCTAAGTAAATACAACATAGACATTTACGGTTTGGAAGACAAACAGTATGACTATGATATGGAATCCGGCGACGCTTTTTTTGAGGAAATGGAGCAGGATCTGATCGAGCACGGTCACTTCAAAACACATGTTGTTTTGAACAAATCGGCTACCATGATCCAGCTGCGTTTTCAGACGAAAGGAAGTGTAACGCTGACTTGTGACCGCAGCCTGGAAGAGTTCGAAGAACCAATCGATTCCGATGGGCGCATTATATTAAAGTTCGGCGATCACAATGAAGAACTGACGGAAGAGATTGAGATTATCGGCCGTAACACCAACAGAATCAACTTAGCGCGTTATATTTTCGACTTTATCGCGCTGTCGTTACCAGTCAAAAAGCTCCACCCGAGCCTGCGCACTGAAGAAGGCGATTTTGAAGAGGATGAGGAAGAAGGAACGCTGGTGTATACTTCCGGTGGAGAAACGGAGGAGGGGGATGAAAGGGAGGAAGATGAGAAGGTCGACCCGCGTTGGGAGGCGCTCAAAAAACTGAAAAAATAACAATCAACCATAGGCTTCAGCCTTTGGATATAAATCGTAAACAATAGACCAAAAATATCATGGCACATCCTAAGCGGAGACATTCCAGCACCCGTCGCGATTCACGCAGAGCGCACGACTTCCTTACCGGAAAGCAGTTGGGAACTGACGCTACAACCGGAGAGATCCACCAATTGCACCGTGCACACGTACACGAAGGCAATCTGGTTTACAGAGGAAAGGTAGTAGTTGAAAACTATACTAAAACGGTTTAGTTTCAGTCGATGAGCAATTCAATTTCGCAGCAGCCCTATAAAAGTTGTTGCGAAATTCTTTTTTACTGCGGCACATCTGCTAAATTTACACCTTCGGTTTCTAACTTATTTGTCAAAATAACAGCGTGTAAATGAAAATTGCGGTAGATGCTATGGGGGGAGATTTAGCTCCGCAAGCAATTGTTGAAGGGGTGATCCAAGCCTCTTCTGAGCTACCATCCGAGGCGAGAATCGTTTTAATTGGTCGTGAAAATGTGATCTGGGACATCTTCAACCAGCATAATTTCAAGCCTACTAATATTGACGTCGTTCACGCAGAAGATGTAATCGAGATGGGTGAACATCCTACCAAAGCCCTGTCTCAAAAACCCAATTCCAGCATCGGAGTAGGTTTCAAACTTCTGAAAGAAAAAGAGGTAGATATATTCTGCAGTGCAGGAAACACGGGCGCAATGCACGTAGGCGCCCTTTTCAGCATTAAAGCAATAGAAGGTATCCTCAGGCCAGCCATTGCCGGATTCGTGCCGCAGGTTGGAGGGGGATATGCCATTATGCTGGACATCGGTGCCAATGCCGACTGCAAGCCGGAAGTGCTATCCCAGTTCGGCGAAATCGGTTCCCTTTTTGCCCAATACACATTTCAGATAGAAAAGCCGCGGGTTGCATTGATGAACATCGGTGAAGAAGAGCAAAAAGGCTCTCTTACTTCCCAGGCAACCTACCCCCTTCTGAAACAAAACAAACGCATTAACTTTATCGGAAATATAGAGGGGAAGGACCTCTTCACCAATAAGGCAGACGTCATCGTTACCGACGGCTTTACTGGTAATATACTGTTTAAACTGGGAGAGTCTTTGTATGAGATTTCCAGGAAAAGAGGTTTCCAGGACGATTTTATCGACCAGACAAACTACGAATCCATCGGAGGCAGTCCCATTATCGGGGTGAATGGAAATGTGATGATCGCACACGGCGTCTCAACGCCGCTGGCCATCAAAAATATGGTGGGCTGGGCGTATAAGCAGGTCAAATCCAAAGCTTATGTGCATATTGCCCAGGCATTGAACTAATAACGAATGCTGACAACCACATGACTATGAAAAAACTGAAACTGTCCTTTTTTACCAAATCTATTCGGATTTTGAATAGTTAATTTATCATGACCCATATAAAAGCCTCTATAACAGGGATACAAGGTTATGTGCCTGATTATGTTTTGACCAATGCTGAGTTGGAAACAATGGTTGCGACAAACGATGAATGGATCGTAAGCCGCACAGGCATCAAAGAAAGGCGTATTCTGAAAGGCGAAGGTTTGGGAAGCTCACATATGGGTGCAGAAGCGGTAAAGGGATTGCTGGCCAAAACCAATACACGCCCCGAAGAAGTCGATCTGCTGATCTGTGCCACTACCACACCTGACTACGTTTTCCCTTGCACCGCTAACCTTATTTGCGATATGGTCGGCATCCGGAATGTCGGCAGCTTCGACATCCAGGCCGCATGCTCGGGTTTTATCTATGCATTGACACTCGGTTCTCAATTTATCGAGACCGGAAAATATAAAAAAGTGATCGTCGTCGGCTCGGACAAGATGTCCGCGATCGTCGATTATACCGATCGCAAAACCTGCATTCTTTTTGGCGACGGAGCCGGCGCAGTCATGCTGGAACCAGACGGTGAGGGCAACGGTATCCTGGATTCAATCATCAAATCGGACGGGGCAGGTTATCCCTACCTCAACCAAAAAGCAGGAGGAAGTCGCTACCCGCCCACTCACGAGACCATCGACAACAGACTACATTACGTGTATCAGGACGGTGCGCAGGTTTTCAAGTTTGCGGTAACCAATATGGCCGACATTGCAGCCGACATCATGGAACGCAATGGGCTGAACAGTGAGAATGTAGCGTGGCTTGTACCGCACCAGGCCAACCGCCGGATCATCGAAGCGACCGCCAACCGGATGGGCGTAGGAATGGGCAAGGTGATGATGAACATACACAAATACGGAAATACCACAGCTGCGACAATCCCGCTTTGTCTGTGGGATTATGAATCACAACTCAAAAAAGGCGATAATCTGATACTGGCCGCATTCGGCGGAGGCTTCACCTGGGGTGCAATGTACCTGAAATGGGGCTACGATGCGTAGCATGTGATTTTCATTAAAGCATTATCATACAATTCATTAGAATAAAAATGGCAACTACTGCAGATTTGCGTAACGGACTGGTAATCAATTTCAACCACGATCTTTTTCAGGTGATTGAATTCCAACATGTTAAACCTGGCAAAGGAAACGCCTTCGTACGCACCAAACTGAAAAGCCTCACTTCCGGCAAAGTGCTGGACAATACCTTTTCTTCCGGCGCGGGCATCACGCCGGTACGTGTTGAAAGACATAAATTTCAATTTCTATATAAAGACGAGGTTGGTTTCAACTTCATGAACTCCGAAACGTTCGATCAGGTTTTGATCGATGCCAAACTGGTGACAAACGCCGACCTGATGAAGGAAGGCCAGGAAGTGGAGATCCTGATCAACACTGAAACGGACGCAGCATTGCTTTGCGAGTTGCCCCCATTTGTTGAACTGGTCGTTACCTATTCCGAGCCAGGCCTGAAAGGCGATACTGCGAACTCTCCCAAAAAAGCGATCGAAGTAGAAACAGGTGCCAGGATCATGGTTCCCTTGTTTATCGAGGAAGGCCAGAAGATCAAAGTGGATACACGCACTTACGATTACGTAGAAAGAGTTAAATCATAATTAATTGTTTTCTGTGGGCGGTAAATGGATCTACCCCGGCGCTTATTACTAAGCCTTCAATGATCCAGTCTCCACAGTTTAAATTTGACTAAATGGAAACCAAAGAAATCCAAAAACTGATTGACTTCATTGCCCAGTCGGGACTTGATGAAGTGAATATTGAAACGGCAGATCTGAAAATCAAGGTGAAGCGCTACGGAACTGCACCGGTGGTGTCTTACACTTCCGCACCTGTGGCAGCGCCCGCACCCGCTTTATTCCCTGCGGCAGCGGCACCAGCTACTTCGGCAGCACCCGCTGAGCCCGCGGTTTCCAAAGAATCGGCTTCTTCGAACCTCATTACGATTAAGTCTCCGATGATCGGTACGTTCTACCGGGCGTCGAGTCCTGAGACTCCTGCTTTTGCCAACATCGGCGACGAAATCAAGCCCGGCAAAGTAGTTTGTGTCATCGAGGCGATGAAACTGTTCAACGAAATCGAATCGGAAGTGTCAGGTAAAATCGTGAAAATCCTGGTTGAAAACGCTACTCCGGTTGAATTTGACCAACCATTGTTCCTGGTTGAGCCTGCATAAGGCGATGAAAGGTCTCTCAAACTCAATTGAATTTCATGTTTAAAAAGATACTCATTGCCAATCGGGGTGAAATTGCCCTGCGCGTGATCAGGACCTGTCGTGAAATGGGCATTAAAACTGTCGCAGTATACTCGACAGCCGACCGCGACAGTCTTCACGTACGGTTTGCGGACGAGGCCGTTTGTATCGGCCCTCCGCCCAGCAGACAATCCTATCTAAGCATTCAGAATATTATTTCAGCAGCGGAAGTAACCGGAGCGGACGCCATCCACCCTGGCTATGGATTCTTGTCTGAAAATGCGGAATTTTCGCAGATATGTGCCGACTACGGCATTAAATTCATCGGCGCCACAGCCGCTCAGATCAACGGCATGGGTGACAAAGCCACCGCCAAAGCGACGATGATCAAAGCAGGTGTGCCCGTCGTTCCGGGTTCTGAAGGTCTGCTCGAATCCGTCGAGCATGGAAAACAGCTCGCGGAAGGAATAGGTTACCCGGTGATCGTCAAGGCAACTGCCGGAGGTGGCGGCCGTGGTATGCGGATCATCAACAAGCCCGAAGATTTCGAAAAAGCCTGGACCGACGCCCGTACGGAATCGGCCGCTGCCTTTGGAAATGACGGTTTGTATCTCGAAAAATTTGTAGAAGAACCCCGCCATATTGAAATCCAGATCATCGGTGATCAGTTTGGTAAGGTATGCCACCTTTCGGAGCGTGATTGCTCCATCCAGCGTCGTCATCAGAAACTGGTAGAAGAAACGCCATCCCCTATTATTACGCCGGAATTGCGTGAAAAAATGGGCGCCGCGGCGATCAAAGGTGCTCAGGCAATCGGATACGAGGGCGCTGGTACCATCGAGTTCCTGGTCGACAAGCACGGCGACTTCTATTTCATGGAGATGAACACCCGTATTCAGGTAGAACATCCCATCACCGAAGAAGTTACTGATTTTGACCTGATCAAGGAGCAGATCAAGGTAGCGGCAGGAGAGCCTATCTCGGGTGTGAACTACACACCAAAGCTATACGCAATGGAATGCCGGATCAATGCTGAAGACCCCGCGAACGGATTCCGTCCTGCGCCGGGTAAGATCACCAACCTGCATTTCCCTGGCGGTCACGGTGTACGCATCGACAGCCACGTATACAGCGGCTATACGATCCCTCCCAACTACGACTCCATGATCGCGAAGCTGATCGTAAGCGGCCAGTCGCGCGAAGAGGTACTTACGCGCATGAAGCGCGCATTGCAGGAATTCGTGATCGAAGGTATCAAAACCACGATCCCGTTCCATATCAAGTTAATGGATGACCCTGGGTTTAAATCCGGGAATTTCACTACCAAGTATTTGGAATCGTTTGATTTCTCTGTTCTGAAATAATTAATACATAAGATGATTTCTCTGTTTGCGAAAGTAAACGGGATAGAAATGAAAACGGTCGGCAGTGCACTCTGTCGGCCGTTTTTCTGTTGGTTCCGGATTACAGTTAGGCAACTAATGCAAGCATTTTTTGCGTCGCATCGAGGCCAATTTTAATTGTTTTCACTGATGGCGTACCATGATAGTAGCCCGCCAAATGCAATGTATCGTATGCTTCATTCAGGTAAGAAAGCAACGTCTTGTTGTATTTTCGAATGCGAATACGGTATTCGTCAATACTGTTGGGCTTCGTAAATTTCGCACCTTCTTTCTTCCTCAAATATTCGTCCGCAATCATCAATGCAGCATTATAAGCCGTCCCCGAAGCCATTTGGACGTATTTAATGTCCTTGTACTCCTGTCCTTGTTTGTCGGCCTTGGTGCTCAGGATTTCCCTCGCATTGTCGAGATAGCGTGTGATCTCTTGAAATTGGTTCATGATATAAGTGTGGTTTGAATATGATTACATTTTGACTTTACAGATCTACGGCTTCCTGCACTAACACATCCTCCTCTTCCACCATCATCCTTTCACCCTCCAATCTATAAGGACGATTGAATGCCTCCTGCCGCATTGCAAAACGGGCGGCAAGCTTACGAATGACTTCTTTGGACATTCCTTTTTTGTAGTTTAAAATCTCGGAGACGTATCCCTTGCTGACATTCAGCAGCTCGGCAATGTCCTTAGCCTTCATCTTATGGTCCGCCATGATTATTTTCAGCAACTCCACAGGGTCGGCATCACCTTTTAACGTGCCATGTTCCGCATCGTAGTGTTCGATGAGGACTGTCAATAGATCAATTTCTTCTTCATATTGATCAGGATTCTCTGACTCCAACATTTGTATGAGTTCGTTACAGTAATTGTTGTACTGCTCCAAATTCCTGATAACCTTGTATCTCAATGTTTCCATGCTAGTATATGTAAATTGAATATTGCAGCCCCCGTTTGCATAAATGCGTGTATTCTGCGTGCGTTCCAATCCAGCATATCGACAAATGCACGCGATTCGGACCGAAAAAATATTTACAAATCATGCGGTAATTGTTTCCGCCAATGTCAAAAACAATCCTTTCAGAACCGTTCCCGAGAATGTCTGCCCCGGGATAGGTTTCCCGCATTCCCGCAGGAGATCGCCAGTTCGCCGTTTTTAAACTTGCAAGCCAATTATCAAACGAAGACTTGCTCCTTGCGTGATCACGGGTAAAGTCGTCAATGGTCTGTTCTTTAATGAGATGTATCTTCATATAAAGTGTGTGAATATAAGAAAAGTTCTCATAAAGAGAACTTTTCAATTAGACATTAATTCCAAAACCTGAATGCTACGCTACACCACCTGCGGCAACGCGTAAGGCGAACGATATTTCCTTGTCAGCAACTTGTTGGCCTCATCGTCGCCCACAAATTTCTCCGTCTTGCTATCAAATGTCAATGCGCGCCCGGTGCGGTAGGCGATGTTGCCCAAATGCGCCAGCCCCGAAGACAAATGCGCCGTTTCGACAGGGCCGTTCAGCAGTTTCGGATCCTTAGCAATAACGGCGTCGATGAAATTTTTGTAATGATCGCCGCCCGCTTTCCGCGATGGGCCGGCTTTTTTGTCCTTACCCAGAAATGTTTCGTAGTAGTCGTAACCTTTCACTACCATATAACCTTCGGACCCATAGAAGATATTTCCGATCCCGACCCCGCCTTCCTCGTTCGTCATCCAGGGACGAACCTCGAATTCGATGATCTTCTTTTCTTTGGTATACACAAATGAAGAGCTCAACACTTCCGGCGTTTCCTTGGCGTCATTCCAGAGAAATTTACCGCCCGACGACGTGATCTTGTCGGGGAAGCTTTCCACCCCCAATCCCCACATACACATGTCGGTTTCGTGGATACCTTGATTGCCGATATCGCCATTCCCGTAGTTCCAGTGCCAGTGCCAGTCGTAATGCACGTAATTACGGGAGAACGGCTTCATTTCGGCAGGGCCCGTCCACAGGTCGTAGTTCAGGCCGGCCGGTACGGGCTCGGTACCACGGTCGCCGATATCCGGGCGCCATTTGTAGACGAGGCCGCGAGCCATATACACGTTCCCGATCAGTCCGTCGCGGAGGTGTTTTACGGCTTCTTTCAATGCTTCCGAACTGCGGAGCTGCACGCCGTGCTGCACCACTCTTTTGTATTTATGAGCTGCCTCGACGAGCTTGCGGCCTTCGTGCAGGTTGTGCGAGCCAGGCTTTTCGACGTACACGTCCTTTCCGGCCTGACAAGCCCATATAGCCGCCAATGCATGCCAGTGGTTCGGCGTGGCGATGCTTACGGCGTCAATCGTCTTGTCGTCGAAAACTTTACGGAGGTCGTTTTCAGTTTTGACCTTCTTCCCTGTCTTTTGCTCAAATTCCTGCGCACGCTTTTGCAATATGTTATTGTCCGGATCGCAAAGCGTGGCCACTTCCACATTGCTCAACGCATTGAAGCCCGAAATATGGCTCTGCCCGCGGCCATTCACACCCAGCACCGCGACCCGCACACGGTCGTTCGCACCGAATGCGCTTGCCGGAATAATGGAAGGGATCGACAATATTACCGCAGCACCTGTTGTGTTCCTGATAAAATCTCTTCTCGATACTTCGTTTGGTTTGTCCATTATGAAAGAATTTAGGATTTCCGACCGCCATCCACGCTGGCTGGCAATAACTTAGACGACACAGGAGAGTCTGCCCCTGATTCGATCTACTTAAAAAATACTACTAAATTTCCCTTTTGTACTATCCCGACTACATAATCTGGACGATGCCGTAACCGCTGACGGTGAGAATAGACAAGACACTCAGCCAGAAAAGCACGTCATAGGCCGCAGACGGCTTCAATGATGCCGGCAATTCGCGGTAACGAAATACGAGCGAAACGTAAACAACCAGCAAAAGCAGCACAGAAGTAGCTATACCGCCCAGAATAACCATCATCACCGGTGCCTGGAAGAAGAGAAAAAGAATGCACCAGACAGCCGGCAGCACCCACGACATGATACCGATCGATTTCCGCTGCGCTTTTTCAGTATCGAACTTCATCCAACCCAATTGGCCGAATGCATCGCCCCATACACGGGCCCAGCTGGCCGTAGCTGTAAACAAGGTGGAGTATAGCACAAAAAATGCGCCTATCAGGAAAAGGTTGCGGGCCCAGTCGCCCAACGTCTCGGTAAAGATCCTCGACAGCACTTCCACCATCTGATAACCTTCCGGTACCGCACCGCCATGATGTAAAACCGCCGCTCCCAGCAGATAAAACGCCGCCGTAACGATCGTATAAACCACCATCGACAGTACCGCATCCAGGTACATGACATTAAACCAGCCTTTCGCCCTCCTGGACCATTCGGCCGTGCCGTCGTTTGGTCCCGTATAAGCTGCGTAACCCTTTTCGATGCACCAGTAATTGTAATACATGATTTCATCTCCGCCGACGCCCGTTATCCCAAACGCCCCGAACGCAGTGGCAACCATCGCTGCGGGGAGGGAAAAGTGCAGGCCGGTTTCAATTT
The DNA here is from genome assembly GCF_946482605.1 of uncultured Dyadobacter sp. The sequence continues at coordinate 28,386 of NZ_CAMLSE010000034.1, forward strand.
GTGGCCAGTGGATGGCGTACGACGTCCATTGCAGGGAAAAGAGGGATATCAGGATAACGACCGTAAACAGCATGATCATCACCAGCGACCCTTTTTCTACAGGGCCATAGTTGCCTTTGTAAACCCAGAACGAAGTGATAAGCACTGAAATGATGGCCCACATATTGACCGAAATCCCCGGAAAGCCCATATGGAGTACAATAGCAACCCCGCCCACGATACCACCGACCTGCAACAATTTCAGCCCTTGCAAAGACAACCACAGCCATATACTCCAGTGTGCCTTCCCCAGCCTTCTACCTGGCAGGTTATTGAAGTTATGCATGATGAATGTGCCTGTGTAAATGGCATTCTTACCGAATTCAAGCTGCAATGCTACTTTCACCAGACAGCTGAGGATGATCAGCCAGAACATGACGAATCCCGCCCTGGCCCCTAACGCAGTAGTAGCAATGAGCTCTCCTGAACCGACGATGGCGGCGGAAAGAATGAAACCGGGGCCCAGGTAGCGGAGCCTGCCTAAGAAGGTGGTGGGAGGGGCTAATATTTTGGACATAAAGGAGATTTTATGTCCAAAAGCCAAGATCAGCCGTTTTTTAATGCCAGGCGGCCAAAATTACAGATTCCCTACCGCCTGGTGAATCTGCTTCACCGTATCTACATAATTATTTTCGCTGGGCAATCCGAACAGGGACTTTTCCTTAATCATCTGCGCTACATTCTCCGGAACGAGCTTTTCCCAGCCCGGCTCCCCACGCTTGATCATTTCAAGTACAAAGTCGGTGGTGATGTGCATATGTTCGGTATTGTAGTTCCGAATGTCTTCGATCTTGTCGTTCACGATCAGGTATTGGAACAATGGCCGCAAATGATCGGGAACACGGAAATTTTCGCAGCTGTACACCGAACCGTCCGGTTGGAGCGTCGGGTAAATGTAGAGCTTCACCTTGCGGCTAAAAAGTGTGGCGAACGACTCCAGAATGCCACCCTGCAAAAACTGGTAATGCTTTTCTTCAAAGATATCCTGCAAGTTGGGACTACCGAGCAGCAAGCCCGATTTCAGCTTCGTAAGCCGCGAAAGATAGGCCACAAGCCGGTAATATTCATGGTGGTTCGAGATCATTACCATATGCCCCAGGGAGCAAAGGATATCAACACGATCCAGGAAGTCCTTCTCGTCGATATCGCGGTCTCCTGCTTTGAGATTGTGTAAGGTAAGTTCCGAAATAAGGACAACCTTGGACTCATCCACATCCGGCTCGGCCAGGAATTGCCGTTGTCCATTGCTGATAAGGTCAATATGCACATTCGTAATCGGGCGGAGGCGGCCGCGCATCATCAGGATGTGCTTTTTGTACAATGCTTCGGAGGGTTGCAGCACCCCACCGTCACTACCAAACAATGCGGCATCCGTAAACCCGTTTTTCACCAGCCTAAGGCTCATCAGGCGGTTATCTACCTTGGCAAAATCCGGCCCGCTGAAACGCACCATGTCGATCTCGATCCGGTCGATCGTCAGATCGTCCATCAGCGACATCAACAGGATCTCCGGCGATTTGTGGTAATAGTAGCAGCCGTAGATCAGGTTCACCCCGATAATCCCCAGCGCCTGCTGCTGTAAAATATTCTCATCATCGCGCATACGCACGTGTATGACCACGTAATTGGTCGGCCCCATCGGAGTTAGCTGGAATTGCAGTCCGATCCACCCGTGGGATTCATTCGTTTTTTGAAAATTGAGCGCTACAACTGTATTGGCGAAAGCAAAAAAGGTGCTGTCGACACCTCGCTTTTCCGACAAGCGCTTCTCTACCAGGTTGTATTCCCTGTTCAGCATTTTCATCAGGCGTGATTCCACCACATACCTTCCCCCCTCCTCTGTTCCATATATCGCGTCGCTGAATGTCATATCATAAGCCGACATGGTTTTAGCGATGGTTCCGGATGCGCCGCCAGCTTTGAAAAAATAAGCTGCCGTTTCCTGCCCCGCACCGATTTCGGCAAACGATCCGTAAATGCGGCGGTCGAGGTTGATCCTTAATGCTTTTTGTTTTGTACCAAGATTCTTTTCGTACATAACTGTATATTAGTAAAATGGAAAGCCTTACATGTAAATATAAGAAAAATACAGTTCTGTATTAAGCGGAATTTCTGATCTTCTGGCAGCAGAATGGAAAAGTTATATAATTTATTTACTTACGGCACTTTGATGCGGGGCTTTGATAACCCGTATGCGGACAAGCTCCGGTTGTCTTCAAACTATATAGGAAAAGGGCATTTCAACGGAAAATTGTTCCGTGTGGAGTGGTTCCCCGGCGCGCATTACGAGCCTGATGCATCTACCCTCGTACACGGGGAAATTTACCAGCTGAACTCCTTTGAAATACTCGAAGAACTCGATGAATATGAGGATGTTCTGGAAGATGAGGCCGCGAGTTTGTACGTCAGGAAGGTGGTACCTGTCCGGGATGGCAATGGGGCCGTCATTCCTTGCTGGGTATATTTGTATAATAAACCGGTTGAGGATTTGCCTTTGATTGAAGATGGGTATTTCAAAACTACGCCCTGAGGCTCTCGCCGATAATGCGCAGGCCGTCCAATGTTAACTTTCTATCAATTTCAACGAACTCGTCCCGCAACGTGTCGATAATGGACGACAACCCGCCCGTCGCGACGGCAATGCATTCACCGCCAAGCTCTGCACGGATACGGCCCAGCAGCGATTTCACCAATCCTTCATAACCCAGCAAAATGCCGGCCTGAATGGCTTCGACGGTGTTCTTGCCTATGGCCGACTCCGGAAGCTGCAAGGGCACTTCCGGAAGCTGTGCCGTATTGGCGAACAGTGCTTTGACCGCCGTCACCAACCCGGGTAATATGGCTACCCCCAAAATTTTGCTTTCTTTCGATATCGTAGTGAATGTCAGCGCCGTACCGAAATCGACGACGACACAGTTCTCTTGGTAGCGCGTGGAAACCGCCACCGCATTGGCAATCAAATCGGCCCCTATCTCATGCGGATGATCGATCGCAATGGACAATGCCGGATAAATCTCCGGACCGACCACGATCACATCGTCTCCAAACAGCGACCGTAACATTCTCAGAATAACCGGGGTCAGAGGAGGAACCACACTGCTCAGAACCACCGTATCCACATCCCCGAACCACAAACCCGCTTCCAGGAAATGCAGCCGCAATTTCGATTCGTAGTGCGCCTCGTTCTCCTGCACCAGTGAACGCATCCGCCAGATGTGCTCCCAGTTTCCAGATTCGTAAAGCCCGAAAACGGTGTCGGTATTGCCAAGGTCGACGGCTAAAAGCATAACAGAGATTTTACATGTGAGGGCAAATTAAAGGCATTCCTCAAATAAAACTTCATGATGCCCTGGTTTTGCGTCCGTTTCTTTTTGATTATCCATAATTTTAACGCAAAAATAAAATGGCGTGCTTTTCCCCTCATTCACAAAGCACCGTCCGGCAAATTACCCGATAAGTTATATGCATTTTTCTACACGCCGCGGATTCTCCATATGGCTATTTTCAATGCTGTGCCTGAATCATACCGTTCATGCTCAGGCCATTCCCGAGTGGCAGGATCCTCAGGTAATCAGCATCAATGTCGAAAAACCGCGGGCGGATTTTATTCCTTATCCCAATGAAAAGAGTGCATTGGCAATGGATCCAAAAAGTCCGCTTGTACAATCCCTGAACGGGACCTGGAAGTTCAAATGGGCGCAGCATCCGTCCAAAGCCTTGCCCAACTTCTACGACCCCAAAGTTTCAGATGCGAATTGGGACAATATCCCTGTTCCTTCCAACTGGCAGGTCGTGGGTGCCCGCGAAGGCAGAAAATATGACCGCCCTGTTTTCAGCAATATCAAACATCCTTTCAAAGCAACCCCACCCCGCATTTCGGCCGATACCAACGCTGTGGGAATGTACCGGACCACTTTCACGGTGTCCGAGGACGCGAAAGACAAACAGGTCTTCCTGCACTTCGGCGGCGTTCAGTCGGCTTGCTATGTGTGGCTCAATGGCGTGGCGATCGGCTACCATGAGGATGGCATGACGCCGTTTGAGTTTGACGTGACCGAAGATCTGAAACCCGGAGTCAATAGCCTTGCCATCGAAGTCATCAACTGGTCGGATGGGAGTTACCTCGAAGATCAGGATTTCTGGCGGCTGTCGGGAATTTTCCGGGACGTGAACCTGCTCCTTTTGCCAAAGGTTATGCTTGCCGACTATTCCGTGCGAACGGTCCTCGATGCCAATCATGAAAATGCGACCCTGAAACTAAGCGCCTATGTAAAAAACTATGGCCAGCAGCCCATTCATGCCCACCAGGTACTGTTTACCCTCTACGACGCCAGCAAATCGGTCGTAGTGACGCCGGTAAGCCAGATGATCGGCACACTGGAAACCGGCCGCGAAGGTACGGTACGGGCAGACATTCACGTGCCCAATCCCGCCAAATGGAGTGCGGAGATCCCCAATTTATACACACTCACCGTGCAGCTCATGAACTCCGATGGCAAAGTCCTGGAAGCAGCCAGTCAGCGGGTTGGTTTCCGGGATGTCAAGATCAAAGGCGGACAGCTGCTCGTGAATGGCAAAGCCATAACGATCAAAGGAGTAAACCGCCATGAATTCGATCCTGAAACCGGCCGCGTGATCAGCCGCGAATCGATGATCCGCGACATTAAGCTCATGAAGCAGCACAATATCAATGCCGTGAGGACTTCGCATTATCCTAACACCACGGAATGGTACGACCTGTGCGATCAGCATGGCTTGTATGTGATGGACGAAGCCAACATCGAAAGCCACGAGTTATGGGGCAAAAATATCATTCTGGCCGACAACCCGGCATGGCGCTCCGCATTCCTCGCCAGGGGCAATGCAATGGTGGAAAGAGACAAAAATCATCCGTCGGTGATCATCTGGTCACTGGGTAATGAGTCGGGAATGGGTCAAAACTTCGTCGATATGGGCGATTTTATCAAACTGGCCGATCCTACCCGCCCCATTCATTACGAGGGCCGCAAGGATTACAAACCGACCTCCCTCAGCAGCTTCGACATCATCTCGGTGATGTATCCGTCCACCCAGGACATGATCGAGCTCGTCAGAAAAGACAAGACCCGTCCGCTTATCATCTGCGAGTACGCTCACGGAATGGGCAATAGCATTGGTAATCTGAAAGAATATTGGGATCTGATTGAAAAACAGCCCACTATGCAAGGCGGGTTCATCTGGGACTGGGTGGACCAGGGCCTGAAATTGAAACGGCCGGACGGCACCGAGTACTGGGACTATTTCAACTACATCGACGGTGCCAATGCCGGCGACGGCCTCGTAAATCCCGATCGTACACCGCAGCCGGAGCTCCAAGAGGTAAAGAAGGTTTATCAGTATGTGAAATTCGAAATGCCAGATACCTTGAAGGCTGGCGAAAAGAACCTGACGCTGCATAATGCCTACGATTTCCAGTCGCTGGGCGCCTACGAGCTAGTCTGGTCTGTGCTTGAAAATGGTAAAATGGCGGGCAAGGGCGGTACGATTTCCAATCTGAATGCATTGTCCCACCAGAAACAGCAAATCACGATACCTTACGAACTTCCCGCCTCGGCAAAGCCCAATGGCGAGTACTTCCTGAACCTGAGTCTTCGATTGAAAGAAGCCGCATCATGGGCTCCCAAAGGACATGAAGTGGCCTGGCACCAGGTTCCCGTCGCGAAAGCTGCCCCGCAGCGCCCCAGCCTCAGCCTCTATGGCGAACGTCCGCTCCGCATTGCCCAGATCACGGCGGCACGCGTTCAGATCAGCGGACAGGATTTCTCGGTCACTTTCGACAAAAACGAAGGCCGCATGATTTCTTTTAAAAACAAAAGGGAAGAAATGCTGGAACAAGGCCCCTATCCTAACTTCTGGCGCGTACCCACCGATAATGACGAAGGAGGAGGCGCTAAAAGTTTCGCAACGCAATGGCGCAATGCCCATCTCGACACTTTGGAAAGGACTGCCGCCGAAATGAAAACCCAGCGCCTGACAGCCCAGATTTACAAGGTAACATTGGCCCAGACACTGAAACACGCCAAAGGCGAAATGGAGGTCCGATCGGTTTATTTGGTTTACGCTTCCGGCGATGTACATGTGCAGTATTCCTGCGTACCACGCGGCGAGTGGCCTCCGCTGGCCAAGGTGGGAATGCAGCTGCAAATGCCCGCGACATTTAGCAAAACACAATGGTACGGCAATGGCCCGCATGAAACTTATCCCGACCGCCAGCATAGTGGCAGGGTGGGCATCTACACGGGCACAGTAGCGGATCAGCATTTTCCATACATTACTCCACAGGAAAATGGTAACAAAACCCAGGTCCGCTGGGCCGCCGTGACCAATGCGGAAGGGAACGGACTTCTGGCCTTAACCGATTCGCTGATCAGCTTCAACGTCCACGACTATACGGATCAGGATCTGCTCGCCGCCAAACGGCGTGGCGCCGTCCTCAACCGGGGCAATGCAACGGTCGTGAACATCGATCTTGCCCAAATGGGACTAGGCGGTGACGATAGCTGGTCACCACGCGTGCATGAGGCATACTTGCTACCCGCGAAAACCTACTCGTACGCTTTCAGACTAAGGCCCATTGAAAGCACCTCAAATATAGACCAGATCGCCGCAGTGCGCCTGCCTTATACCGGACAAAAAGAAACGAGCGAGGCAGTGTCCAGCTCGGAACTCGAAGCAGTATCGACTACGGACGATCTGAGCGCCGAAGAGGAGGCGGAAGAGGAAGTAAAAGCAGCGCCTGTCCGCAAAACAACCGTCAAAAAAGCGCCGGTAAGGAAAAAGGTTGTAAAGAAAAGAAAACCGGCCCGCAGACGCCGCAGGAGATAATTTGAAAAAAGACTTGGCAGATCAAACAAACGGCCTGCCAAGTCTGCACTACCCCACAGTTAATCAATACCTGGCGATTTTGCCGCCAGATATTGATTATTTTTTATAGGGAGCCAGGACATATTGGGTTTTGACACTGATGATCTGCGCGATTTTGACAAAGACCACCTTGGGAACATCAATCTTATGGTCCGTCAACGGTACCTCAAAATCGGAATTGATGGTGATTTTCCCTCCTTCGATCTTCATTTTACCCTTGATCGTCCGCTCCTTAGTGACGCCATGCACCGTAAACTTTCCGGTGGCAGACACGTCGTATTGGCCATCTTTGGTATAGTCCGGTGCCTTATCGACCTTGCCCGAAAACGTAGCCGTCGGATATTTCTCCGATTCTATGTAGTTCTCATTGAAATGCTCCTGCATCAGTTTGTTGGGAAAAACAAAGTCACGCATATTCATCCGGATCGCGATCTCGTTGTTGGCCGTGTTCAGGATCACCTGCGACTTTTTGTTCTCCGCTTCGATATTTTCCAAAGGTGTCGATGCCGAGAATTTCGTATTGCCGCCGGAGGTAGCGAACATTTGTGCCAAAGCCGTCCCGGAAAGCAAAGCGGTACTGAACATGGCCAGGCAGGCCACGCGAAAAAAATGCAGTTTCATAGTCTGGATCAGTTTGGCTGCTTCTTGTTCTTCTTGTCAAAGCTGAATGTACGGGAAATGTTGAACCCGTAATGGATATCTCCTTTACCCCAGCTTCCGGCTGTTTCGCCGATAAACTGTTTCTCGATCATGCCCAGGGAATTGGTAAAATGCAGTTGGAAAACGTGTCCGCCCGTTTCGATATCCACGCCAAACGACATAGAATCGTGGTAAGGGGCCGTCAGGGTGTTCTTTTCACGGGCGGTATAGAAATACTCCCCGTTCAGCGACACGCGTTTGGATAGTTTGAAACGACCGCCGATACCTACTGCGAACAACACTTTTTCATCGCCCGTCACGTCCGGCATGGTGCGGTACAAATAGGTCGGTGACAGTTGAAGCGACAGCCGCTCACCGAATTTCCGCGCTATCAGCACCTGGGCAGTATAATATAGCTTGTCCTGAAACTCCCGTTCCTTATCCACCGTAGCCACGCCGGTTCCTCCGAACAACGTCACCGAAACAGGGATATTCCGTGCGCCGCTAGTCTGCTTCAGCAATTTATACTTTCCAAAAAAATCATACACTTTCTGCGATGTGCTGCGGCCGATCCCGATCATCAGATCGTCCGTCAGGCCATATTCGAAACCCAGGCGCATGGTAGCCTGATCGAGTCCGAAGAACTGGTAGGCGCCAGAGTTCAGCTTGCCGAAACGGTGCGAAATGCGAAAATCGAGGTGCTTCTTTTTCATCGTTTCAACCGACTGCCCATTCACAATGCGGGTCGATTTAAAAGTAGCGGTTACCGGAACGGTTTGCGCGCTGTCCTGTTTCGACAGCTCATTCAGCAGATCATCCTGTGCATATAAAACTGTTGACGAACACATCAACATCGCGAGTAGGCGGAGTACTTTCATGGTCGATGCGGATTAAGCTTTCACAGTTAAAGTGTTCCCGTCGGAAGAAACGGTTATCGTATACGTTTTGAGGGGCGTTGCCGCGGGACCGTTCGTAACTACTCCTGCGATGCTGAATGTAGAACCATGGGTTTGGCAGAAAACATCGTTGGACCCTGACCTGTATGCCACCGTATTTCCTTCATGCGTACAGATTTTACTCAATGCAACATAGCTGCCGGCGGTGGTTTTGGCCACCAGAACGTCACCGATTACCTTACCATTACCCGAGGTTTTCAGATCGTTATAAGGAGATTTGGTCATATCCACGGTGAAGTTGATAGCACTGCCCGTCGTTGTACCTGTAATTCCATTGCCGCCGCTTCCCGGGTTTGGGTCCGGGTCAGGGTTGGGATCGTCGTCTTTGGATCCGCAGGCCGTCATAGTGGTGCCGAGGCAATAGAATGCCATTAACGTTGAGGTGCTGAGCCCAAGACTTCTCAGGAATTCGCCTCTTTTCATGCTTCCTTTTTCAATTGAGTTCATAGTGAATAAATTAATTAGAAGATACAATTCATTGATAATGTGGGCATAGTGCTCACTTGAAAACAGGGGTGTAGCGCACCGATAGCCAAAGGCCGGTTGTAATGAGGTTCACTTTTCCATACCCGACGCGTTTAAGCGGCATCCGGATCGAAGGCTCTGCGAGGAGCGATAGTTTACGGGAAATCCTGTATTCGTAGCCGGCTGAAACGTTGGCGTGGCTGAGTAAGTACCAACCGGTTTTTCCATTCCAGCCCGTTACCTTTTGCGCGTTAGGGTCGTTTGGATTGATATAATAATATTTGTAATCCTCTCTGTTCATGTGGTAGGACGAAAAACCACCCGTTGCAAACCAGCGCGATCTTTCGCCCGAAGCAACATCATATCGCACATTCAGCGGAATTTCCAATACCTTGCACACACCATCAATTCCACTTAATGCCAACGGTGGGTAATACTTGTGTTTGGGCAATTGATATGCCTCGGCGGCGGCCGAATAATCTTTCCTGCTCCAAACCACACCACTTTGCAAAAACAATCTTGGCAAAACCGAATATTCCACCAGCAGCGAAACCGACGTTCCGGGCTTGGAAAAATCCTTTAACCCTACCGTGCTCAGATCCGGCGAATAGCCAAATCTCACTGCCCAAAGCGGCCGATCAGCCGGGAGCTTCGGCTTATCCGGTGCGGGTGCTTCCGGAAGTTCCTGCACCGGATTGGAAATCCCCGGCAGCTGCAATGCATTCCATTTCAAAGCCTTTCCATTCAGCGAGGAGGCGGAAATTAATGTGCGGGCTGGCTCGTCGGCCTTCGTCACCAGTTCGCTTACGGCTGCCGACTGCGCATTTGCGTCCGTTTGAGCAGTTACATTGCCGTCCTTCCGGCGGGTTGCCTGTGACAGAGACGTTTCCCTGTCTTGCGTTTTTGCATTATTTGGAATAAAAAGAGCCCCGTCGCCTCCTTCCCTCTTTGAGCGGTTAGGCTCTAAGTACACTCCGCCTGCCTTAGAACGGCTCCGGGGCAATAGTTTTCTGCCATTGTTACCAACAGCAGCATTCAATTCTGATTTAGAGGAAGATTTACCAGTATCTTCATCACCGGCTTTTAGATCGTTACCAATATCTTTTTTGCTGTTACCAGCAACTTTGTTTCTTTTACCAACCCTTTCCTCCGCATTATCCACAGCCGGGCTACCGTTATCAACACCCGCATCTGCTTTTACCGCTTCGTCCTGTGAACTTCCCGACTTCCCAACCACGTCTGACGAGCTACCCGACTCCTTCCTCCTTTCCTCCTTTCCTCCATTCTCCTTCCTACCTTCCTTCTCCTTCCTGCCTTCAACCACTGAAACGCCCGCATTAACCGCAACGCCCTCTCCACCATCATACCACGAATAAAGCGCAATCCCCGCCGGTATCAGCAGCGCCAGCACACCCAGCGGCCACCATTTCCGCCACCATCCGGCCGGAGTTTTCCCGTCCTGCTGATCGAGTCGCTTCCGCAGGTCATTCCAGTCATCGGGTTCGTATGTCGGATCAAGCTCTTCTGATGACTTTCTGAAGAGCTTATCCAGTTCGTCATCTGGTAACTCTATCATAATCGCCAATATTAATCTTGGATAACATTTCTCTCAACTTTTCTCTCGCACGCGACAAATTGGATTTTGACGCCCCAACCGAAATATTCAGTTGTTCTGCAATTTCTTCGTGTGTATAACCGTCAATGACCGATAAGCTGAATACCAACCGGTATGCGGGTGTCAGGCGCTGGATCACTCCGACCAGCTCTTCGTGGGAAAGCTTGCTGATAACCGTTTCATCGACGGACACTTGTTCCGCGACTTCCACATCGTCAAAAACATCTCTGCGAACTTCCTGTCTGTAATGATCGAGGGCTGTATTAATCATGATTCTGCTCAACCAGGTTTTAAATGGACGGCTTGCATCGAAACTTTCAAGCTTCGTGAAAACCTTCATGAATCCATCGTTGAGTATTTCCTTGGCTTCTTCCCTGTTGCGTGTATAGCGTAAGCAAATGCTCATAGCATAGCCGTAGAACTGTTTATACAACAGCTCCTGACTGCGGCGGTTTTTCTGTAAACAGCCGTCGAGTAGTTCTTGAAGAACGGCGGAGTTATACTCGGGCATGCTATTTGCTTTTTTCAACTGATACGTTGAATTCAAAACCAGGGTTGCCTGGGATCCGCAAGTTTTTTTACAGTATTATCACCGGCAAAAGGGCATAATTTCCGTTCGTTGAAAAAAAGTGCCTTTTTAGCCCATTCAGCGCTTAAACTTGGCAGCGATACCGGTTCGAAAGTGCCTTTTGAATTATTGCTTACTTTTGCTGGCTAGCTGTCAAATGTTTTTTATACCGGGTCGGCTGACTTTCGGTTCACCTATCAATTCTAATGGCCAAAGATGGAAACGGCAATGGGCTGCCCGGCAACGAATCGCCCTCTCCATTTGCAGTAAAAAAAATCAAATGGGAGGGGCTCAAAATCACGCTTCACCTGCTGACTTACCTCAGGCCCTACCGCCTGACATTCATTGCCGGTATGCTCTTCCTGGCATTGTCGACGGCCACATCGCTGGCATTTCCAAAACTCGTCGGAAGCATCATCGAGGTGATCGAAGGCAAATCCCGATTTTCCATCAATCAAATTACATTATTCCTGTTTCTGGTGCTCATCTGCCAGGCAATATTTTCTTACTTCCGCATTTATCTTTTTTCCAAAGTCAGTGAAAAGGCGGTTAACAATATCAGGCTCGATGTTTTCAGCAAAATCATCACATTGCCGGTCCCATTTCTCGAAGAGCGCCGGGTAGGCGAGCTCACGAGCCGCATTACTTCCGATGTCTCACAACTGTCAGGTCTGCTTTCCTTTACATTGGCGGAGCTTTTCCGGCAGGCCGCAACCCTGATCGTCGGCATTTCCATCCTGTTTTACACCTCCTGGAAACTTACGCTGTTTATGCTAGCAACGTTTCCGGTACTGGTGATCGCCTCCGTTTTCTTCGGACGCCACACCCGCCGGCTGTCACGTAAAGCGCAGGATCAGCTGGCTGCCGCCAATGTGGTGGTAGAAGAAACGTTGCAATCGGTACATGTGGTAAAAGCATTTACAAATGAACCTTTGGAGATAAACCGGTACAGAACCATCCTCGGCCGGGTAGTAGATCTGACATTGTACGCGGCGCGGTTCCGGGGCGGATTTGCCTCTTTCATCATTTTCGCGATGTTCGGCGGAATCGTCGGGGTCGTCTGGTACGGCGCAGCGCTGGTTCAGGCAGGCGAATTCGGCCTTTCCGATCTCTTCACTTTCATCCTTTACACCACATTCATTGGTGCGTCCATCAGCGGAATGGGCGATTTATATGCGCAGATCAACCGGACGGTAGGCGCATCCGAACGCATTTTCGAGATTTTAGGAGAAACACCCGAAGTTTCCGTTGAACACGCCCAAAACGCGGTTGCAGCAACTATTGAAGGTCGGGTGACTTATCAGGATGTACATTTCGCTTATCCATCGCGCCCCGACCTCCCGGTTTTGAAAGGCGTGACGCTGGATATCCGAGCGGGCGAAAAAATTGCATTGGTAGGATACAGCGGTGCGGGTAAATCAACGATCGTGCAGCTCCTGATGCGTTTTTATGACTATCAGTCGGGAGAGATCCTCGTCGACGGTAGAACTGTGCGGGATTATGGCGTTTCGGCATTGCGGAAGAACATCGCCATTGTTCCCCAGGAGGTAATGCTTTTTGGCGGGACCATTTATGAAAACATTGCCTACGGAAAGCCTGGCGCTCCCCGCGAAGCGATCGTGGATGCGGCCCGCCGTGCCCACGCGCTCGAATTCATCGAATCGTTCCCCGAAGCCTTTGAAACCATAGTAGGCGAACGGGGGATCAAACTCTCGGGCGGACAGCGGCAGCGCATTGCCATTGCAAGGGCTATTTTAAAAGATCCGAAAATCCTCATTCTCGACGAAGCGACGAGTTCACTCGACGCGGAGTCGGAGAAACTGGTGCAGATCGCACTGGACGAACTCATGCAAAACCGGACGACCATCGTCATTGCGCACCGGCTTGCCACGATCCGGAAAGTGGATATGATTTACGTCCTGCGCGAAGGTCGTATCGCCGAGTCGGGCACACACCAGGCATTGAGCGCCCTAAGCAACGGACTGTATGCCAATCTGATTAAACTTCAATTTGAAACTGCTGAAAACCTTTCATGAAAAACGCTGAACCAGAACACTCCGAATCGCGGCTATTTTTTCAAACAGAAAAAGAAAAAGCGACAGTCGCCGAACAACGGGAGCATGAAAGATTCAAATCGATCGCATTGCTGCGGCTGGCGGTTTTCGCCGGCATGGTGATACTGGCAATACTTTGGAACAAAACCGGTATCGCTTATTGCGGCATCGGCATATTGGGGCTGCTGGTCATATTTCTGATTTTAATGCGTAAACAGCAGGAAGCCCGCCAAAGCCGGAATTTCCAGAAAAACCTCGTGCTGATCAATGAAGATGAGATGGCCCGGCTCGATCTGCGGTTCAAAAGACCGGACACCGGCAATGAATTCCGCGAAAAGAATCATGCTTACTCGGACGACCTCGATATTTTCGGAGAATACTCCCTTTTCAAACTCTTAAACCGGACACGTACCGCCGAGGGTAGCCGCCGGCTCGCCAGTTGGCTTAAAAATCCCGCAAATGCGCACGAAGTAACCCAGCGGCAGGCGGCCGCTTCGGATTTCAGCCGGCATCCCGGTCTCATTCAGGCCTGGGAAGCAACCGCGCTTCTTCACGAACACGCTGCGAGCCACGTCAGCGAATTTCAGGCCTGGTCGGTGGAGCGTTTTCCCGCCCCATTGCGCGCCACCTTGCCGTGGCGATGGTACCCGGCTCTGACGCTCGTCATCGGGGTTCTGTACGTGGCCGGTCTGGTACCGGGCCTTGCAGTACTCGTCAGTCTTGCCGTCCATGCATTCATTTTGTCCCGCTTTGTCGAAACAGTCAAAGTCCTGGCCAACCGCACCACTTCAATGGGACAGACTTTGACGGCTTATGCCGCATTGCTGAGCAAAGCGGAATCAGCACCTTATCAATCGGCGTGGTGGCAGGCGCGAAAAGCGCGGATCGCCGGATCATCGGCCGCACTGGCGCAGGCGGGCAGCTTGTTTGAAAAGCTGGATTACCGCAATAATCCCTATTTCGCCATCTTCGTCGGCATTCCCACGCTTTGGGATTTGCATTGCCTTGCAGGACTGGAAAAATGGAAGGCTGCGCACCACGATCACCTTACCGACTGGCTCGATGTGCTGGCGGACACCGAGGCCATGAACAGCCTCGCGGGACACGCATTTGCCAACCAAACCTATGTGGTCCCTCAGGTGTCGGACAACGCTGAGGTAACGATTGCCGCAACGGCGTTGGGTCATCCATTGATACCGGTGGATAAAAGGATCAGCAACAATTTTGCCATGCAAGGTACCGGCAACACAATCCTCGTGACCGGGTCGAACATGTCGGGCAAAAGTACTTTCCTGAGGACCATCGGTCTGAACCTCGTGCTTGCACAAACAGGCGCAGTCGTGAGTGCAGGGGCGTTTGCCTGCTCGCCTACACGCGTATTCAGCAGCATGCGTACGCAGGATTCCCTGGAAGAAAGTACTTCTTCATTTTATGCGGAGCTTAAAAGGCTGCGGACGCTTCTCCAACTAGCCGACGAACAGGCCGGAACACCGGTTTTCTACCTGTTGGATGAGATTTTGAAAGGCACCAACTCAGCAGACCGTCACAAGGGTGCCGAGGCGCTTATTCGCCAGCTACACAGCAAAAAAGCATCCGGAATGGTATCTACCCACGACCTCGAACTGGGCGAATGGGGCGCAACCGAATCCTACATCCACAACTTCCATTTCCGCTCGGATGTAGAGGACGGCAAGCTGCATTTTGACTATCGTTTGCATGAAGGTATATGCCGCAGCTTCAATGCATCCGAGCTGATGCGGATGATGGGCATTGCCATTGAACCCGACAAAAACGCTCACATGCACTCCTGACCTCATTTTTACGGTTGTGAAAGGATTTGCGTAACTTTACTGTTTACATTTACGTTTCAACACTGATCCGGTAACGGAGGTCGAACTTTGGATTTTAACAATTAACCCGTAACGATTACAAACCTGAATGGAATTACAGAAAGCATTGGAAATACTGATCATGGCAGGGCAGCTCATCCTGGGCCTGTCGATCCTGGTGGGGTTACATGAGTGGGGCCACATGGCTGCCGCAAAATTGTTCGGAATGAGGGTAGAGAAATACTTTATAGGCTTTCCTCCTAAAATATTCAGTTTTCAGAAAGGTGAGACCGAGTACGGTATCGGGGCTATTCCCCTCGGAGGTTTTGTCAAAATTTCCGGTATGATCGATGAATCGATGGACATCGCAACGATCAGTCAGGAGCCCCAGCCGTGGGAATTCAGGTCCAAGCCGGCCTGGCAGCGCCTGGTGGTAATGCTCGGCGGAATCATCGTAAATGTGATCGTCGGCATCATTATCTTCATCGCCATTGCATACAACGAAGGAGAAAAGTTTCTTTCAAGCAGCGAAGTCAACAGATACGGTATTGTGGCGGGAGAACTGGCACAGGAAATTGGGTTGAAAACCGGCGACAAGATTGTCCGCGTGAACGGAAAACCATTTGAAGATTTCAGCGAGGCTGTCGGCTCCGACGTCTTCCTGGGCAGTAACAGCTCTTATACCGTAAGCCGTAACGGTCAGGAAATAGAAATCGATATCCCGAATAACTTTATCGAAAAGCTTTCCGATCCGGACGAAAAGAGAAACTTCATCCGCCCGCAGGAGCCTTTCAAAATCGGTGAACTGATCCCTGGAATGCCTGCTCAAAAGGCTGGACTGGAAACCGGCGATAAAGTCGTATCTATCAATGGAAAGCCCATTCATTTTTTTCATGAGCTTCAGGGAGAGCTGGAAGTACTCAAAGGCAAGCCTACCGTGCTCGTGGTTCAGCGTGGAAACGCCCAGAAGAGTCTCGACATTCAGGTGAGCGAAGAAGGCACACTGGGCTTTTACCCGGAAAGTCTGCTTCATTTTACGACCGTTCAGTATACCCTGGGAGAAGCCGCGGCGGTAGGCACCGAAAATGCTTTCGCAGTGGTGTATAACAACATCAAGGGCTTTGGAAAAATATTCCGCGGAGAAGTTTCCGCATCGAAGGCACTAAGCGGACCGATCGGCATTGCCCGGATGTTTGGCGGTGTCTGGGACTGGGGCCGCTTCTGGTATCTGACAGGCTTGCTGTCGATGGTACTTGCATTCATGAATGCACTTCCCATTCCGGCACTCGACGGCGGACATGCCGTCATCCTTTCCTATGAAATCATCTCCGGCCGCAAGCCTTCGGATAAATTCCTTGAAAACGCGCAGAAAGTCGGAATGGTGTTGCTGTTGGGACTGATGGCTTTTGCAATATTTAACGACGTCTGGAAAGCGGTATTTTAATGGAACAAAGAGGGCGGAAAGGAAGGATAGAGGAAAAGGAGGAGCGATCGGAAGAAAGGGAAAATGGAGTCATCAGGCCATTAAAGTCAGTGGACTTCCCATCATCCCTTTCCGCCCTCTTCCCTTTCCTCCTTCTTTCCCTCCTGCTTTTGTCATTCAACCCGAAGCACGATTACCACGTTTCGGTTACTCAAATGCAATATAATCCGGCATCAAAATCCTTTGAAGTAAGTATCCGGATTTTTACTGATGACCTTGAAAAGGGTTTATCCCAAAGCCATTCCAAACAACGGTTTGTAATTAAAAACAATGATCAAAATGATGCGTTTGTTGAAGCGTACATTCGCAAATCATTTGTTTTGACAGATAGTCAGAAAAAAACATCTCCCATCAAATATATCGGAAAGGAACAGGAAGCAGACGCTACCTGGGTTTACCTCGAAGTTCCTTTTCAGGGCTCTCTGAACGGTTACAGACTTTTGAACGTTACGCTCATGGAAGTTTTTGATGATCAAGTCAATATGACAAACATCAAATATACTTCCGAAAAAAAGACGTTTTTATTCAAAAAAGGAATGACCTCCCACCTGTTGTAATTGGTTAAGACCGTTTGTAAAACTGCCTGACATAATGCGTGGTGGCACGGCTATTTTGTTTTATAATGCCTTTCTTTTGAAAGTCATTATTTATATATTGGGAAAAGATTATCTGTCAATTTGACAGAATGCCTATGAAATTTGAACCTTCTGATCTATATAGCCGACTGCTGATGTCCGACTCGGACATGGACAGTCTTGAAATCGTTCCTCTTGGCGGCCCCGACGGTTCTGATGAACCCTTTGAACTCCCTAATGAATTAGCGATACTGCCTATCAGGCAGACAGTACTCTTCCCCGGGATGGTTATCCCAGTGACAGTGGTCCGGCAAAAAGCCATAAGACTGGTCAAAAAGATTTACCGGAATTCGGACATTAACCAGCGCATTCTCGGAGCAGTAACACAGGCTATTCCAAACAAGGAAGATCCTACTGCGGAAGATCTGTACAACGTGGGCACCGTAGCCCAGATCCTGAAAATGATTACGTTACCCGACGGAAATGTAACGATCATCGTTCAGGGACGTCAGCGCTTTGAGATCAAATCTATTGTCAATGAAGAGCCTTACCTGACGGCGGAAGTCCGCCCCATAGAGGATTCATTCGTTGGGCCCACCAAAAAAGAGGCGAAAGCACTGCTGCAATCCCTTCGTGATGGCGCACATAAGATCATGCGCCTGAACCCGGAGATTCCGCAGGAGGCGCGCATTGCATTGGATAACATTGAAAGTCCGATCTTCCTGATACACTTTCTTTCATCCAATATCAATGTCGAGATCGCCGACAAGCAAAAACTGCTGGAAGAACGCAACGGTCACAAACAGGCTACGCTCCTGCTCCAGTACATGATGCGCGAGATCGAAATGCTGGAACTGAAGCGGGAGATCCAGACCAAAGCCAGCTCAGATATCGACCAGCAGCAACGCGACTATTTCCTGCGTCAGCAGATCAAAGTTTTGCATGACGAACTGGGCATGGACAGCCCGGAGCGCGATCTGGATGAGATACGCCTTAAAGCCAGTCAGAAGAAATGGTCAGAGTCGGTTAAAACCCATTTTGATAAAGAACTTACCAAACTCCAGCGGATCAACCCGATGGCGCCGGAGTACCCGGTTACCATGAACTACCTGGAAACCCTGGTAGACCTGCCCTGGGGACAGTACACGAAGGATAACTTTGATCTGACGAGAGCCCAGAAAATCCTCGATACCGATCATTTCGGACTCGAAAAAGTGAAGGAACGCATTATCGAATACCTCGCGGTCCTGAAACTGAAAGGAAACCTGAAAGCGCCGATTCTTTGTCTTTATGGCCCTCCGGGGGTTGGAAAAACCTCGCTCGGGAAATCCATCGCAAAGGCATTGAACCGCGAATATATCCGCATGGCGCTGGGAGGGGTACACGACGAAGCCGAAATACGCGGCCATCGCAAAACCTACATTGGCGCGATGCCCGGCAAAATTATTCAGAACATCAAAAAAGCAGGGTCTGCCAACCCGGTGTTCATACTCGACGAGATC
The DNA here is from genome assembly GCF_946482605.1 of uncultured Dyadobacter sp. The sequence continues at coordinate 47,014 of NZ_CAMLSE010000034.1, forward strand.
GACAAAGTGAGCTCTGACTACCGCGGAGATCCTTCTTCCGCACTGCTCGAAGTACTCGATCCCGAACAGAACTCGTCCTTTACGGACAACTATCTGGAAGTAGAATATGATCTTTCGAGAGTGCTCTTTGTAGCGACGGCCAATTCGCTCGATACAATCCACCCTGCATTGCGGGACCGGATGGAGATCATCGAAATGACCGGATACACGATCGAAGAAAAACTCCAGATCGCCAAGCGATACCTGGTTCCGAAGCAACGCAAGGATCATGGGCTGAAAGCGACTGATGTCAAAGTGGATGATTCCGCATTGCTGAAGGTAATCGAAGGTTATACCCGCGAATCAGGAGTACGTAACCTGGAACAGAAAGTGGGTACAGTCGTCCGTAAAATTGCCAAATCGGTGGCTATGGAACAGGACTATCCCAAGACAGTCAAAGCTGAACAGGTAGAAAAATACCTGGGCGCTGAGACTTTCGACAAAGATCTCTACCAGGACAATGACTTTGCCGGCGTAGTGACCGGTCTCGCCTGGACATCGGTGGGAGGAGAGATCCTCTTTATAGAAACCAGCCTGAGCCGCGGAAAAGGCGGACTTACATTGTCGGGGCAGCTGGGTGACGTGATGAAGGAATCGGCAGTAGCCGCATTATCCTACCTGAAAGCAAATGCGGACAGACTGGGAATCGACTATCGAATTTTCAATCATTACGACCTGCATGTGCACGTACCGGCAGGTGCGGTGCCTAAGGACGGTCCGTCCGCGGGCGTGACGATGGTGACTTCCATGGCTTCTATTTTTACACAACGCAAAGTGAAACCATTTCTCGCGATGACCGGAGAAATTACACTCCGGGGCAAAGTACTTCCTGTCGGAGGCGTAAAGGAAAAAATCCTGGCCGCACGACGGGCAGGAGTTAAGGAAATCATTCTGTGTGTTAAAAACCGCAAGGACGTGGAAGAAGTACCCGCCAACTACATTGCCGATCTGACATTCCATTACGTGGACCAGATCGATGAGGTGCTGGCCATTGCTTTGCTCCCGGAAAAGGTGAAAAATGCGACTCAATTCGTTTTCCCCGACGAAAAAAAGGAAAAAGAAGAAACCGGCTATGCCCACTTGAGTGTGTAACAACAGCTGATCAATATCAACAAAACGGGACGCTTCAAAGGCGGCCCGTTTTTGTTTAGGGGTTACCGATTCAAAAGGCCGTCATACCCACGAACCTATTATCTACTAAAATGGCATTACCGCAGCTTTCTCCTCAACTACTGGATCAGCGCCCCGATCTGCTCCCTGACCATCAGCGACTTCTCGCCCTGCCCGAAAAAATGATTCAATTCGGTACCGGAGTGTTGCTACGCGGTTTACCGGATTATTTTGTCAATAAGGCAAACCAGCAGGGTATCTTCAATGGCCGCATTGTAGTTGTGAAATCCACGGCCAGCGGTGGGACGGATGCCTTCGGTGAACAGAGCAATATATTTTCGCATAGCATACGCGGTATTGAAAACGGCCATCAGGTCGATGACGCCGTGATCAACACCAGCATTAGCCGGACCCTTTCCGCTGCCAGTCACTGGGCCGACATATTACAATGTGCGCATAACCCTGATCTCAGAATCGCGATATCCAATACGACGGAAGTAGGTATTCAACTTACCGACGACGATATCTTTGCGAGCCCTCCGGCTTCATTTCCGGGCAAGCTCACGGCCTATCTCTACGAGCGCTTCAGGACATTCGATGGGACGGCAGAATCCGGGATGGTAATAGTCCCGACCGAACTGATTGTGGGTAACGGACCTAAGTTGAAAGGGATCGTCGTGGAACAGGCCAAGAGGCATAACCTCGGAGATGCGTTTCTCCAATGGCTGGATAACCACAACCATTTCTGCAGTTCGCTGGTAGACCGCATCGTGCCGGGCAAGCCCGACGCTGGAACGATCGCGTCGCTTTCCGATAAGCAAGGTTTCCGGGACGATCTGCTGATCGTGTCCGAAGTGTACCGTCTCTGGGCCATTGAGGGCGGCGATGACGTAAAAAGCATTCTGAGCTTCGCAAAAGCCGATGAGGGCGTGGTGATCGAACAGAATATAGATCTGTTCCGTGAGCTTAAATTGCGGCTCCTGAATGGCACGCACACCCTTGCCTCGGGCTTGTGCTTCCTGCACGGACTTGATACTGTGCGTGAAAGTATGGAGCACCCGGAAACAGCGAAGTTCATTGCCGACATTATGCTTCGGGAGCTGGCCCCCGCCATTCCTTATGATGTTGCGCCGGATCGTGCACAAGCATTCGGACAGCAGGTACTCGACCGTTTCAGGAACCCTTTCATCCGGCATCAATTGATCGACATTACGGTGCAGTACACTGCGAAAATGAAGATGCGTAATATTCCGACCCTGCTAAGCCATTACGAAAAGTCGGATCAGGCTCCTGCCTTGTTTGCACAGGGTTTCGCGGCATTCCTGAGGTTCATGAAGCCGGTCGTACATCAAGACGGTGCTTACTTCGGTGAGCGCGACGGCGTGCAATATCCTATCCGTTGCGATTCGGCTGCATATTTTGACGAAAAATGGCAAAATGCGGCATCGCCTGCCGATCTGGCGGAGCAGGTGTTGAGCGATGTTACATTATGGGATACAGACCTGACCTTACTGCCCGGGTTTGCGGATGCAGTGAAAGAACATTTACTAGGAGCAACCGTTACAGCGACTTCCAGGCTTTAATCTGATTATAGAGCTCTCTGGTGGGGACCTCGTCCGAGCTGAAATAGATCTCATCCGTTTTTGTTTTAATAGACAAAAAAGGGTGAGATTTTTTATTGATATACAACCTGACAATGCGGCCATCGTCTGTTTTAAACGAGCCTTTGGAAAACGCCCCGCCCGAAAACCCGTTGGCCCTGCTTGAAATATCCGGCAGGCTGTCGGTCACGCTGAAATGCGTCACATCGTCGCGTGCTATTTTTATTCCATAAATACCTTGAATTTCAAGCGCATTGTCGGTCAGGAATATCCGGCTGTTTTTCATACTGACAAAAAACATCGACCCTACTCCTATCCCTACGAGCAGCAGAATCGCCATCACCACGTAAGTAGCTGATCGCTGACCGCTCGTACCTTTGTAAAATTTCGCTCCCTGAGCGACCATATATACATAAGCCAGCAAAGGATACAGCACCATAAAAACGGTGGCCCAATTTTCATTAATGCTGTTCAGAATACAAAAACCTGCAAACAGGGTAATACCCAGAAAGATGTGAAAACGGTTGAAAAACTTAAGGTAGGACACGATGTCGATCTTGGCCCGATCCGACTCCGACATCATATTATAGCCCGAAAGCAGGTATTTCGCATTGCCGGGTGTCACAAGAAACCCCAGGGAAAGCAAGATCAGCGAAAGAATAATGGCGGCGGTAAACATAACTTGTCACGGCTAGTTGCCTTATAAGTTACAAACTAATAAGGGAAAAAGTCAATTGACTTCACCTATTCAAATGGTTATATTTGAAAAAAAAGCAGCACATGATTCTCCCGCTGAACATACCAGCACATCAGTTTTTCACAGACGATGAATTAGTGGCGTTCAGCGTCGCCAATCCTGAGTTGATGGTGGAAAGAGATGAGTATGGGTGAGGAACGGTGTGAGGCTTGCCTGGCTCATTTGTCCGGATAGCCAGACAACTTACATTTATGAACCGGGCAAGCCCCAACATGTTATGCATTTTGAAGAAACGCTTTCGGGCGGAGAGGTGCTTCTCTCATTCTCAGTACGCCTGAGCGATATCCTCGAATATTAATCAGCTATTGGCTCTAAACTCCTTGACGAGCGCGATGCTTTCCGCTACCTTCTGCTCGATCCACGGGTAGTTTCCTTCTGCTATCGCCTCCTTTGGGAACAGGTTCGAACCCAGACCTACTGCGTAAGCGCCTGCTCCAAACCATTCGTTGATGCTCTCGCGCGTAGGCTGCACGCCGCCTGTCACCATGATCTTGACCTTGGGCATGGGACCGCGAATGGCTCTGACAAATGCCGAACCTACCACCTCGCCCGGGAACAATTTCACAACCTCGGCTCCGGCTTGCTGCGCATTGAAAATTTCAGTTAATGTAGAAACGCCGGGAATCCAGGGAATGCCCGCTTTTGCACAAGCATGGCCTACTTCCGGGTTCAGGCAGGGAGTCACTATAAAATCAGCTCCCGCATCGATGTATTTCTGCGCGGTTTCGGCGTCGTAAATCGTGCCGATTCCCAATGATAATCCTGGCAGGCTCTCTTTGATATAGGAAAGCAGTCCGGTAAAAACGTGATAGGCATTCTCGCCGCGGTTGGTGAATTCGAATGCACGCGCTCCTCCACGGTAGCTTGCATTGATCACCTCTTTGGCGATCTCGATATCGGCGTGGTAGAACAGCGGCAGAATGCCGACCTCGTTCAAAAGTATGAGTGTTGTTTCTTTGTCCATGATAATTGGCTTTCGGCCGATTAGCGTTTGATTCTTCCTGATGTTTCTCCCTGGCGGATCGCTTCCACTTCGGCGATAGTGGAAATCAATGCATCACCTTCAATGGTATGCTTCAATGCGGAAGCGGCCACCCCGAATTCCAATGCTTTTTGCTGGTCGTCGAAAGTGATCAGGCCGTGGATCAGTCCTGCAATGAATGCATCGCCGCCTCCTACCCTGTCGATGATCGGATTGATCTCGATATCCTCGGTTTCCAGCAACTCCTTCCCATTCCACAGAAAAGCGCGGAGCAGGTTATGTGATGCACTGATTGAAGTCCTTTGTGTATCCACAACGGTACTGACCTGAGGGAATGCCTTCTGTAAATTGACGCAGGATTCGACAAAATCGTTTCCTTCAATGCCAAAAATCTCCTTGATGTTGATACTGTTCGCGATCACGACGTCTGTCCCGGCAGTTAGCTCAGGAAGAATATCAGACGGTTTTTTACCATATTTCCAAAGGTTAGCCCGGTAGAAAATATCCCCCGACACGGTAATGCCGTATTTCCGGGCAGTCCTGATACCGTCGAGCAGAGCGTCTGCGGCTTCCTGCGACAATGCGGGTGTAATGCCCGCCCAGTGAAACCATTTGGCGTCTTTCAGGATCGCATCCCAATCGAGTTCTTTGGGATCGATGGTTGCCAGCGATGAATTGGCCCGGTCGTAAACGATCTGGCTGCCGCGCAGGGAAGCGCCGGTTTCCAGGAAGTAAACGGCCATTCTGGGGCCGCCATAAATGATATGTGAAACATCTACACCGTGAAAATGCAGGTACTGGGCCGCTGCTCTTCCGATGGGCGAATCAGGGAACCGGGTAACATGCGCCGTGCTATGTCCCCAATATGCCAGGGCTGTCGAAACATTTGCTTCGCCACCGGCATAAGTTACATTCATTTGACGGGCTTGTTCAAAACGGGAAAAACCAGGAGTGGATAGTCGCATGAGGACTTCTCCGAAGGAAACAATCTGAGCCATATTTTAAACTATTGCCCGTTTGCCAAAGAATGATCTCCCTGACGGGCTAATGAAAAAATGAATTACAGGCTAAAATTAAGTATTAACATCAAAATAGCCCAAAACAAATTGTCTGGGCTATTCTTTTATTAGCGTATTTAAATTCGAATTTTACTTAGAAGCCAAAATATTGATTGGCATTGCGATAACTGATGTCCTCGACCATCTTTCCCAGCCAGGGGATGTCGTTGGGCAGCTCGCCATTCTCGACATCCTGTCCGATGAGATTGCAAAGGATCCGGCGGAAATATTCGTGCCTCGGATAGGAAAGGAAGCTGCGGGAATCGGTGAGCATTCCCACAAAACGGCTTAGCAAGCCCATGTTCGACAATGCATTCATCTGACGCTCCATGCCATCTTTCTGATCCAGGAACCACCAGCCCGAGCCAAACTGCATTTTCCCCGCAACGGTGCCGTCATTATAGTTACCCGTCATAGTGGCCAATACCTCATTATCACCGGGATTCAGGTTATACAAAATGGTCTTCGCCAGCTGATCCGTCGAATCCAGCTTATTCAAAAACTTCGAAAGTGCCTGCGCCTGGCTGTAATCGCCAATGGAATCCCAACCGGTATCAGGTCCCAGCTCACGCAACATACGGGCATTGTTATTCCGCAATGCGCCCAGGTGGAACTGCTGCGTCCAACCTTTGGCGTGGTCCATTTTGGCCATATCATACAAAAGCACCGATTTGAAAGCCAGACTCTGACTTTCCGACGGCTTTTCACCTCTCAATGCCGCTGCAAACGCGTTCCGTGCCGCAGTTTCATCAAAATCTGCATAGATATGCTCCAAACCGTGATCCGACAGGCGGCCGCCCATCGAAGCGAAGAAATCGTGTCGGTTCTGCAATGCGGCGAGTAATGCTTCGTAACTCCCAATCTCGCCGGTTCCCGATGCTTGCGAAAGCTTGGCCAAATATTGTTTAAAATCGTCCGGTGAGTCGATCAGAAGCATTGCCTTGTCCGGCCGGAACGTTGGCAGGACCCGGATGTCGAAGCCGCTGTCACTGATCTGCCTGTGATAATCAAGCGCGTCCGTCGGGTCATCGGTTGTGCAAATGACCTTTACATTCATCCGGTTCAGTAAGCTTTTTACCGAATAGTCGGGCTGCTTCAACCGGGCTGAACATTCTTCATAGATTTCTCGCGCGGTATCCTTATTCAGGAGTATATCGATATCGAAGTAGCGAAGCAGTTCGAGATGCGTCCAGTGATACAGCGGATTGCGCATTGTGTACGGTACCGTAGCTGCCCACTGTTCAAACTTCTCCCAGTCGCTGGCATCACCGGTGCAATACCGCTCGTTGATTCCATTGGCACGCATGGCCCTCCACTTGTAATGATCGCCATAGAGCCAGATCTGCGTCAGGTTCTCAAACTGCCTGTCTTCGGCAATCTGATCGGGAGGCAGATGGCAGTGATAATCGATAATGGGCATTTCCTTCGCATAATCATGATAAAGGATTCGCGCGGTTTCCGAACGGAGGAGGAAGTCATCGGAAATGAAGGTCTTTTGTACGGCGGTGCTTATCGTTTCCATTTTTTTCGTATTTCGGTCACAAACTTCTTTCAATCCCGTATTCCAGGCCGCGCAATTCCGCAAGCCCTCTCAGGCGTCCGATGGCCGTGTAACCCGGGTTCGTTCTTTTTGTTGCTGACAAGTCGTCGAGCATACGATGGCCATGGTCCGGGCGGAAGGGCATTCTCAAATCTGTCCTGCCTGCGCTTTCCCTTCTTTTCTGCTCGTATACCAATGCCTTCATCACACCATACATATCCACGTCGCCGTCCAGATGGTCGGCTTCAAAAAAACTGCCGTCGTGTTCTCTCTTCGTGGCCCGCAGGTGTATGAAATGGATCCTGCTACCCAGCCTGTCGACCATCCCTGCCAGATCATTATCAGGCCTGACCCCATATGAACCGGTGCAAAAACAAATTCCATTAGCCTCATTGTCAAAAGCTTCGAGAAGCATCGCGGCATCATTTTCTGTGCTTACAACCCGCGGAAGGCCCAGAATCGGATACGGAGGATCGTCGGGATGGATCGCCAGCCTGATTCCTGCTTCCAGGGCTACCGGCCCGATGGCCTGAATGAACTGGTACAAATGTGTCCTCAATTCTAGGTCTCCGATATGCTCGTAGGTTTTCAGAACCTTTCTGAACTCCTCGATCGTGAAGCTTTCTTCGGAACCGGGCAATCCTGCTATAATATTGCGGACGAGTTTCTGTGTTTCCTGTTCAGAAGCATGATCCAGCCAGTTTTTCGCTGCGCTCTTCTGCTCTTCGTCATACCATTCCTGCGCCTCCGGCCTTTCTAAAAGATAAAGATCAAATGCAGCGAACTGCGTTGCATCAAACCGCAGGCCGGTGGAGCCGTCTTTCATCGGGGCGTCCAGGTCCGTGCGGGTCCAGTCGAGAATGGGCATGAAATTGTAACAAACGGTATCGATACCGCACGCTCCCAGGTTCCGCAGCGACTGCTGGTAATTCAGTATATGTTTTTCAAAATCCCCCGACCGGGTTTTGATCGATTCATGAACGGGCACACTTTCCACAACAGACCAGGTCAGGCCTGCTTGCTCGATCATTTCTTTACGCGCTTCGATTTCCGCGACCTCCCAAACTTCGCCATTGGGAATGTGATGTAATGCAGTGACGATTCCGGTTGCGCCCGCCTGACGGATATCCTGCAATGAAACAGGGTCATTGGGCCCAAACCAACGCCAGGTTTGTTCTAATGCCATTTTGAATGTACTTCGGCTTTCGGCTGTCAGCTTTCGGCCTTTTTTACTTCGGCCTCCGGCCTATGGTTATATATTTATTTTACAAGAACGAAAAAGCCGACAGTCGATAGTTAACTGCCAAGGTTCCCAAACTCAAAGCCGACACGTGATAGCCGACGGCCGAAATTCTCAAACTCAAAGCCGACGGCCGAAAGCCGACAGCCGAAGTCTCTCTTAAGCCACCAACCGATGCTCCGGCACGCGTTCGCGCAGGACTTTTAATGCCCGGCTCATTTGTGTTTCGACTGTCTTTACGGAAATATCCAGCCGTTCGGCTATGTCCCTGTATCGGAGTCCTTCTTCCCGGCTGAGTCTGAAAATCAGCTGGCATTGCCTTGGCAGCGCTTTGATACAACCCTCTATATGATCGTAAAACTCATTGTACGACAACTCCTCGGCCGGGGAAAAATGGTCGGCATGGTTCATATTCCACTGTACCGATTCCAATGAATCCCGCTCATTCTGCCTGTGTATACGCAGCTTCAGGTAATCCAGCGCCTGGTTACGCACAGCCCTGTAAATGTAAGCCTGAAAAGAAGTATGCACCTCAATCTGCTCACGATTTTTCCAAAGTTTTACAAATACATCGGATACGACTTCCTCCGCAATTTCCCTCGTGACGACCACACGCATCGCATAGTTGCAAAGTGACCGGTAATGACGGGTAAACAACTCGCGGAAGGCATGATAATCACCGTTAGTCACCACTCTGCCAAACAGGGCTTCCAGGATACTCTTCTGGGAGCAGGCTGATGGTAATGTACTGGTAAACGAATTTGTCTCCATGTAAACTGAGCTAGGTTAATTATAGAAAATTTCCAGGATTTGTAGTGGTATTGAGCCCCTTGTATTCGTCGATGAATAACCTAGTTTACACATTGAATCGGTGATACACAAAAATTAATCTTGAAAAAAAGCAATAAATCTACGCAACCGTTCCCGGAACCGTTCCCAATCCCGCAATTTTTCCCGGAACTCGCTGCATTTTTTAGTAATTTGTGCAACAGGGCATCTTTGGTGCATTTCGAAGGATTTTTATCAAGATTGTACTATTTCCATATAACCCTATGAAGAAGGTTTCTATTACCATTAAAGAAATTGCCCGGCAGCTCGATATTTCAAAATCCACCGTTTCGCGGGCACTGCGTGACAGCAGCGAAATCAGTGAGGAAACCAAACGAAAGGTGATCGATCTGGCCGAACAACTCAACTACTATCCCAACCCGATTGCTATCAGCCTGCTCAAAAACAGAACCCAGACCATCGGTGTCATTGTGCCGGATATAGCCAACCGTTTTTATTCGTCGGCCATAGGTGGCGTGGAAGACATCGCATACAGCCGCGGCTACCACACGATGATCTACCAGAGCCACGAACAGCTGGAAAGGGAGCGTTCGGCCACCCGCCACATTGCGTCCCGGCGCGTTGATGGCCTGGTCGTTGCGATATCCAGTCAGTCCGAAAACATCGACCACTTTTCTTCCTTGCAGGACCAGGGCATTCCGGTAGTGTTTTTTGACCGGGTGAGCGATGCCATGCAAACGCACAAAGTACGCGTCGACGACTACAAAGGCGCATTTGATGCCACCGAACATCTGATCAAACGTGGATGCAGGCGCATTGCCCACATTGCAGGCCCGAAACCGGTGTCCATTACCCGATTCCGTCTGGAGGGTTACAAGGATGCACTCCGGAAATATGATATTCCGTTTCAGGAAGAATGGGTGTTGCACAGCGAAATTACCCAGGCGGGGGGAACGGAGCGAACCTACCAGCTCATGGCGCTGCGCGAACGCCCCGACGCTATCTTCGGCGCCAGCGACCGTATTACGATGGGCATTCACTGGGCGCTACGGCAGCTGGGCTATAAAATGCCGGATGATGTAGCGGTCGTCGGTTTCTGCGATCTGGCGATGTCCTCATTGCTCGACCCGCCTGTGAGCTCGGTCACGCAGCCTTCATTTGAAATGGGCCAGCAAGCGACATCGCTTCTGCTGGATCTGATTGAAAGCAAAAATACCCCGGCCGAATTCGAGACCAGGGTATTGCAATCCAATTTGGTAATCAATAAATCTTCGATGAGAGATGCCTAGCCGGTAATGGTCTTGAGCTTTCTTTCGAATTCGGAGAGGATCCGTTCCTTCATCTGCACCTTGCGTTTCTGAATGTTAATGCGGCCTACTGCGGGCTTGTCCAGTTCAGGGTCGCCGGTTGCAGTACGGTCGAATTCCAGGATCGCGAATTCCAGGTCACTCTTCTCACGCTTGGCAAGCCATTCCAGCTCCCGGTATTTGGTCCGAAGCTGCTCTTCCGGGCTTTTCAGGTCAAAAGCCGGATATTTACGGCTGATCACCCTTGCCAGGTAGCTGAGTTCGAATATTTTATCACATATCATCCGGAAACGCTCTGCCAGCTCCTTGTCCGCAAGCTTGAAAGGAATCTTGATCTCCTTCCATTTGCTGAGCAGCACCTTGGCTTCCTGCGAAGCTTCGATGATATCCGGCTGCCTGAGCAGGGTTTCCGCTTGTTGCAGCAATTTCTGTTGTTCCACGATACGCGGGTCTACGCGTACTTTCGGCTCGATGCCTTTCGCCAGATTATACTTGTCGTAGAACAGTTTGAGGAAGTGCCTGTACGCTTTGTTGACTTTGAAAAAGCGCTTTGGCGGAACTTCTCCGATGTTGTTCCATGCATTACGTACGTCACGTGCCTTGGCATACGCTTCGTCGAGATCCCTTGCATAACTAAGTGTCTTAGTTATTTTGATCAGCTTCTCATATTCCTCGATACGGTGCTGATTGATCTTGTTCTGCTCGTCGAAATAGTCACGGCGGCGCTGGAAGAAGTCGTCCAGGATTTTCTGGAATGTCGTTTCTACTTCCTCCTGGTATTCTTTTTCAACCGGGCCGGTGCGGATCCATTTAGCTTTGATCTCCTGGATCTGGTCGGTAGCGGCGGCATAATCGGCAACAGCAGCAGCAACTTTGACATCTTCGATCAGTGCGCGCTTGATTTCCAGGTTCTTGAGCTGGTTAACTTCGATCAGGCCTTTGAGATACTCTTCCTTTTCTTCCAGTCTTTTCAGCAAAGGCACAAAATCGCCCAATGCATCAAACCCTTTCAACTTGCGTTGCAACTGTATCAGCTTAGTCAGATAGGAGCCCTTATTAAGCGCTTCATCTATTTCGTGTTCCAGCTGCTCTACTTTGTTCAGGACAATGTTAAAACGATTCTTGAAATAGTCAATCGCTTCCTGTTCAGTCCTTTTTACTTCTCCAATTTGCCGGTCGGGGAAATCCAGATACCCCTTTAAAAATACTTTGCTGTCCTTAACGTAGCCGTATTCATCATTCAATGTGGCATTTTCCATTCTTTCAATTTTTTTTATCTGCTAAGTGTAGGGATATATAACGATATTTGTTACGCACAAATTAAACAAAAAATGAGTAACGAAACCATTATTTTCTCAATGTCTGGGGTCAACAAAATCATTCCTCCCAACAGACATATTATAAAAAACATTTATTTATCGTTTTTTTATGGTGCAAAAATCGGGGTTCTTGGTCTGAACGGATCCGGTAAATCAACCCTTTTGCGTGTCATTGCCGGTATCGACAAGGACATCCAGGGCGATGTCGTTTTTTCACCGGGTTATTCCGTCGGGATGCTCGAACAAGAGCCCAAACTGGATCCTGGTAAGACTGTCAGGGAAGTCGTCGAAGAGGGCGTACAGGAAATTGTAAACCTCCTTAAAGAATTCGACGAGATCAATGAAGCTTTCGGAGCAGAAGACGCCGATTTCGACAAACTACTGGAAAGACAAGGCGAAGTACAGGAAAAGCTGGACGCTGCCGATGCCTGGAATCTCGATAACCGCCTCGAAATAGCGATGGACGCTTTGCGCTGCCCGCCGTCGGATACATTGATAGCAACACTTTCGGGAGGTGAAAAACGCCGGGTCGCGTTGTGCCGCCTCCTCCTGCGCCAGCCCGACGTGCTCCTGCTCGATGAACCGACCAACCACCTTGACGCCGAATCGGTACTGTGGCTCGAAGAACATTTGAGACAATATAAAGGAACCGTCATTGCCGTAACCCACGACCGTTACTTCCTCGACAATGTGGCAGGCTGGATCCTCGAACTCGACCGCGGAGAAGGTATTCCATGGAAAGGCAATTATACCTCCTGGCTGGAACAGAAGCAGGAGCGACTGAAAAAGGAAGAAAAGACAGAATCAAAACGCCAGAAAACACTGCAGCGCGAGTTGGAATGGGTTAGATTGGCACCGAAAGCAAGGCAGGCCAAATCCAAAGCCAGGCTGGGAGCTTACGAAAAACTACTAAGTGAAGAAGGCAGGGAGAAAGAAGAAAAACTGGAAATCTTCATCCCGTCCGGCCCCCGGTTGGGTAATAAAGTGATAGAAGCGCACAACGTGTCCATGGGATTCGGGGACCGGTTGCTGTATGAGAACCTCAGCTTTGCATTACCGCCCAACGGGATCGTCGGCATTATCGGCCCCAACGGAGCTGGTAAGACCACTTTGTTCAAACTTATCACCGGCCAGTTGAAGCCATTGACCGGGCATTTCGACGTAGGTGAAACTGTTCAGCTCGCCTATGTGGATCAGGAGCACGACAACCTTGACCCTGTAAAAACCGTGTATCAAAGCATTGCCGACGGCAACGACTGGATCATGATCGGCGGTAAGCAATCCAACGCCCGCGCCTATGTAAGCCGGTTCAACTTCGGCGGTGGCGATCAGGAGAAAAAGGTTGGCACGTTGTCGGGCGGAGAACGCAACCGGGTTCACCTGGCCATGACTCTAAAGGAAGGCGGCAACCTGCTGCTGCTCGATGAGCCTACCAACGACCTGGACGTCAACACGCTCCGTGCATTGGAAGAAGGTCTTGAAAACTTCGCAGGCTGCGCGGTAATCATTTCCCACGACCGCTGGTTCCTGGATCGGGTCGCCACGCATATCCTTGCGTTTGAAGGAGACTCCCAGGTGTACTGGTTCGAAGGTAACTTCTCGGAATACGAGGAGAACCGCCGCAAACGGCTCGGAACGGAGGCAACTCCCAAACGGATCAAATATAAAAAGCTCGCCTAGCCAAAGTTTATCAGGCAATAGCTGCTTCGGAGCGCCCGCATTTCTGCGGGCGCTTTTTTTGTAACCATTGTAGAATTTATTTCCAGTTGTTCTTGAAATATAATTTTATTATTCTACCTTTCTATCAAATTTTTCCCATCCTCTATCAACCTAATACTTACTTAAACTATTGAAATAATATTCATATAGGCTAAAACTGGCATTCCTTTTCTACTTCGTTCGGAGTGCTTTGACGGCATTCAACATTACCACGCCATCCTGGGAATAATGTATCCACCAACAAAATCTACACATTTTGTAGTATTTCTTTTAGTGCATAAATTATAGTCGAATTTCTAACCGCCCACTGATAACAACCTTTATGTACGTCAAACATTTATTGCAAACCCGTTTTAAATCAAACTATCTCCTACTCTTAGCCTTTTTCCTGCTTGCACCAACGCTTACCCTTCACGCCCAGCGGGAGCTCATACTTAACACGACGGGTTACGGATTCGACCGTACAGCTCCGAACGGCATTAACCCGGGGCAATGGGAATATATCCTGAAATTCGCCAACCTCAAATACAATGGGAAGGACGCCAGCCCTACCGCCGTACGCCTGCACGTTCAATGGGAGCATTATGAACCAACGCTGGGGAACTACCAGCGCCAAAAACTAGCACAGGCCGTCAAGGCGATCCTCGACATCAATCCCAACATGAAGGTGGCGCTCCACTTTTCCTATCTTCGCCCCGGTTATTGGAACGACAGCTACCTTTCGACCGTCGACATTGCGCAGACATCGACCGGCACGCTCATCCGGGATGCGATCGCCCACACCTCCCCCTCCATATACTCCGAATATGCCACCGGCAGGTTTCTTTCGTTTGTCGACGATGCCCTGACCCAGATTCAATCCTACTCTTCACGAATTCTCTATGTAGCCATGGGAAACAATGGCTCTGAGGAATTCTATGTGCCGAACAAAACCACCAATTCGATAAATTATCCAGGCATGTTTGAGGGAAAAGCACTGCAGGCCTGGCGGACAAAATTTTTGCCGGCCCGCTTTCCCGGACAAACCAACGTCACCTGGGGCCGTAACACCTATCCGATAGCTTCCGCACCCCAGCCCACCGACGCAAACTACAACTCCGAAATAGGACGCGACCTCCACAGGTTTGCTGGTTGGGGGTTGTTGAAATTGTTCAAAGGCTTTTATGAAACGGTCAAAACCCGTAGTCCTTCCATTAAAGTACTCCATTTCATATCTGATTTCGGATCAGTGCAAGGTAACAACTGGCACCTCCATAGCAGCACCTTAGTGCTGGCACTGGAGTTGTCCGACGGGATCTACCATACCGATGGCACCAATCAATATGACCTTTGGAAAAAGATCATGGGCATTGACTGCATTAAAGGAACCTACCCCAATAAAATTGCCGGTGTGGAGTTCGACCCGATCGATCTCGCCCAGCCGGATGGCGGGTCCGGAATCAACGGCGGCATTCCTTACGAATGGTTCCCCAGGGCCTACAAACACGGTGCCGAGTATGTCCATATCGCAATGCGTTATGACGACCTAGAAATGCAGCAACTGGCACCTACGCTCGCATTGTGCCGGGAACAGTATATCAAACCTTCCTACCAGCCCCCTGCGAGAGCCGCGGCCGTAACCGTGAACACTTTTCCAAATGTATTTACCGGCCAGTTTCTTTTCGATACCTGGAATCAGATCGGCGGACAGAACTTTGGGCAGTCCGACCTCCAACCCAAATCGATCAGAATGTCGGATACCGGTTATTGGGAAAAGATCTGGGACAATGGCAGTTATCTTCCATGTAATTTCTCTGTGAACGTCAACACGTCGCAAGCGAAACCTGTAATAGGTTCGCAGGTGACCCTCAGTATCAACTGTGCCGGACAGGAATGCAATTCTGCCAGTTATGTATGGAGCGGCGAAGGTACAAACAACCGCACCGGTAGCTCTATTGTCATTACAGCTCCGATGAATCCTGGCAATTACAGCTATTCGGCCACTTCGACCCGAAGCGGCTGCGGCCCGAAAAATTCGGCACTAACCCTGGCTGTAACGAGGCCATTGCCCGTCAAACTCATCAGCTTTACGGCTGTCAAAGAGCGGGGGCAGGCACTGTTGTCGTGGGCGACTTCGGAAGAAGTGAACAGTGAAAAATTCGAGATAGAACGCAGCGTGGACGGAAAGAAATGGACCACGATTGGCACAGTGGCCGCAAGTGGGGAAACCGTACAGACGATAACCCGATATGGTTTCACGGACGTCGTCCCGGTGGCCGGAGAAAACCTCTACCGCCTCAAAATGATCGACTTCGACCAAACCTTTGCATACAGCAAGATCGTCAATCTCAACTTTCAGTCCGGTGCATTTGTAAACACCTACCCCAATCCCGCAACCGACCGGGTAATTATCGCCGTCGACAACTGGGAAAGTGTCAAAACCGTGCGGATTGTCAACAGCGCTGGTCAAACCGTTTACACCTCTGAAAGTCCGGAGCAGGAAATTGATGTTCAGCTGCTGGCAACCGGCTCGTATGTGATCGGACTGGAGCGGGCCAATGGTGTGCAGGAAAACGTGAAGTTCGTGAAGCAGCCCGGCAAATAGAAATAGGACCTCTGTGGCGTTTGCCCAAAGACCAATTCTTGCTAACTTTCGAACGGAATCAGTTTTTCGAATTGTCAATGAATCAATCTTCGTCTTTGCATAAAATACATTTCATTTCAGTCGGGGGCAGCGTTATGCATAACCTGGCCATCGAATTACATTTAAAAGGATTCATTGTCACGGGGTCGGATGACGAGATTTACGAGCCATCATCGAGCCGCCTTGCGCAATACGATCTCCTTCCGCCCGTCACGGGTTGGTTTCCGGAAAGAATCACGGCCGATCTTGATGCAGTGATACTGGGCATGCATGCGAGACAAGACAATCCCGAGCTTGCCAAAGCCAGGGAGCTCGGAATTAAAGTGTACTCCTACCCCGAGTATATTTTTGAGCAGAGCCAGAGTAAGCAACGGGTTGTGATTGCCGGAAGTCACGGCAAAACTACAATCACCTCGATGATCCTGCACGTTCTGAAGTACAATGAACGGAATTTCAACTACCTGGTCGGCGCACAAATAGCGGGTTTCGATAACATGGTAAGGCTTTCGGAAAAAGCGCCGGTGATCGTGATCGAAGGTGACGAATATCTGACATCCCCGATCGACCCAACCCCAAAATTCATGCATTATCAGCCGCACATTGCGCTGATCAGCGGCATCGCTTGGGACCATTTCAATGTTTTTCCTACCTGGGAATCCTATGTAAAGCAATTTGAACTCCTGGCAGATTCGCTGCCCAAAGCAGGTGCGATCATTTTTGATGAAACGGACGATATGCTGGACGTTATCGGTCAGAAAGAAAGGCCGGATGTAGTGAGCACGCCCTACAATGTACATCCGCACAAAATTGTAGACGGGAAAACCATTCTGATCACTACGGAGCAGGGAGAAGTGCCGGTGCTGGTTTTCGGAAGCCATAATATGAAAAATATCAGCGGCGCCCGTGAAGTATGCGAACGCCTCGGCATTACCGACCAGCAATTCTATCAGGCCATCCAGTCCTTCAAAGGCGCATCAAAGAGACTGGAACTCCTGGGAAGCAGCAATAGTGTAAATGTATACCGCGATTTTGCTCATGCTCCCTCCAAGGTAGAGGCAACTACTACGGCCCTCAAAGAGCAATACCCCGAAAGAACACTTATCGCCTGCGCCGAACTGCATACTTTCAGCAGCCTGAATAAAGCATTTCTGGCACAATACCGCCGGAAATTAAAATCAGCAGATATCGCAGTCGTATATTATAATCCGCAGACGCTGGAACACAAGCGGCTCGAGAGCCTGTCGACGGAAGACATTCGGGTGGCATTTAAAAGAGAAGACCTGAAAGTGTTTACAGATTCGTCCGAAATGGCCACTTTTTTAAAGTCGCTGGCATGGAAGGATGCGAATCTGCTACTGATGAGCTCCGGTACTTTTGGTGATCTCGACCTGAAAAAACTGGCAGAAGAGATTTTGGCATAACCAGTTAAGAAACTTATCTAACTGACTTAAAACTTCATCATGCAATCCATAGTCGTCTATTGCGGTTCCAATCCCGGGAAAAAACCGATTTACGCAGAAGCTGCTTACGCATTGGGAGCGGAACTCGCAAAACGGAAGATCAGACTTATTTACGGAGGCGGAAACATGGGCCTGATGGGCCGGGTTGCAGATGGCGCGATGGAGAGCAATGGCTTCGTTACGGGCATTATCCCTAATTTCCTGGCCAAACTAGAAGTCGCACACAAGACCCTGTCCGAGCTGCATTTCGTAGACACGATGCATGAACGAAAAGCCAAAATGGTATCCATGACAGACGGAGTCATTGCCATGCCGGGCGGTTATGGCACCTTTGACGAGCTATTTGAAATCCTGACCTGGTCGCAACTTAAAATATTCGCAGGCCCGGTGGGCATTCTGAATGTCAATGGCTTTTATGATCTCCTGCTTTTGCAATTGGATAAGATGATCGAAGAAGGCTTCCTGCGGGCTGAAAACAGATTACTGCTGGTCGTTGCGGAAGATCCGGCGGCACTTCTTGACAAAATGGAGGCATACCGTTTGGAAAACCAGGGAAATAAGCCGCTCGACAGGTCGTTGTATGTAGATAATAATTAGCCATCCCCTACCAGAACGATGCGTGCTCTTCTTTTACTAGCCATTTCCATCATCTCCGCGCTAAGCGCCCATGCACAACTCGAGAACCTCGGAAAAACGGTTAACACCGAATATAACGAGATCAGCCCCATTATTTCGCCGGACGGAAAAACGATCTATTTCTCGCGGGTAAGTCACCCACAAAATACGCGTGGCCCGAAAGGCAGCCAGGACATCTGGTTTTCGGAACTTAAAAGCGACAAATGGACGCCGGCCCGGCGGCTTCCGGCACCGTTGAATAAAGAAGATTACAACAGCTTGTACAGCATTACACCGGACGGGAATACATTGCTCATCAAGGGTGCTTACAAAAACGGCGCTTATGAGACACGCGGGTTTTCGATCAGTAAAAAAACGGCAAGAGGATGGTCCGCACCCAACAAGGTGGACATTCCGGGATACACTAAACTCAGTAAGGGCCAGTTTGACTGCGGTTATCTTTCCACTGACGGCAAGGTCCTCGTGATGTCTTTCAGTGAGAAAAAAAATAGCAAAACCGACGATTTATATGTCAGTTTCAAACAAAAGGATGGATCATGGACTAAACCTCTGAACCTGGGTCCTGAGATTAACACGGAAGCATTTACCGAAACCACTCCCTTTCTCGCTCCCGACGGCGTCACATTGTACTTTTCAAGCGACAGAAAAGGCGGCCAGGGCAGCAATGACATCTATTACAGCAAACGAATAGACAAGTCCTGGAAAAGATGGAGCAGGCCGGTCAATCTGGGCCCGGCCATCAATTCCGACGGCTACGATGCTTATTACACGATCTCTGCTTTGGGAGACTTCGCATACATGGTCTCCTTTAAAGACACCGAAGGGAAAGGCGACATTGTTCGCTATAACCTTCAACCCAAGCCATCCCCTGCTGACTCCACCACGGAAGCACCGGTCGCCATTGTTCCGCCATCGGACCCCGTGGTGATGATCAGCGGCAAGGTGATCGACTCTAAAACCGGCAAACCGGTGGAAGCCACGATCATCTATGAAAACCTGGTGGATGGTGAAGAAGTCGGAACTGCTACCACCAATCCAACTACCGGGGAATACAAGATCGTACTTCCTTACGGGCAGAAATACAGCATGCGTGCAGTAGCTCCCAATTTTATCGCAGAAGGCGAAAATATTGATCTGACCGACTCTACCGCTAATGGAAAAGGCAAGAGCTTCAGGGAAATTGGCAACAAGTCGCTGAAACTGATTCCCATCGAAGAGGGACAGATCGTACGCCTTAACAACATTTTCTTTGCTACCGGAAAATCAACACTCAACAATGAGTCGTTCCCGGAACTGAACCGCATCGCGATCACGATGACCGAAAATAAGACGCTCGCCATCGAACTCGGCGGGCATACCGACAATACGGGTAGCACTGAATTCAACCTTAAATTATCGCAGGATCGTGCGGATACTGTCCGGGAATATCTGATCGGTAAAGGCATTGAACCTGATCGCGTAGCGAGTAAGGGTTATGGTGAAACTGTGCCGGTTGCCAAAAACGATACCCCGGAAGGCCAGCAGCTCAATCGACGCGTGGAGTTTAAGATATTGAAGAAGTAGATTCAACAACAGGTTGCGGTTTACTTGCCTTGACAGGCTTCATTCCAAACACGATCCGCAAGGGGTTGAACCGCCTTATCACAAAATGGTAAAGCCCGAAACAGACTGTAAACGTAGCTACGCAGAGGTAAACAAATTTTGCCATCCATGGCCAGGGGGAATGTATCAGCGGATAGGCAAGGCAAATAATCACCGTCTGATGCAGGATATAAAATGGATACACAGCCTCATTCGCATATCTTAAAAACTGATTGGTGAACTGAAGGTATTTGTAGCCATATCCAAAAAAGGATAGTAGAATGCACCAGGCATTCATAGTCTTGATTACCTCATAAAGGAGTAATGTGTACCCATTCAAATCCAGATCACGGGTCCAGTAAAATGCATACAGTACCGTCGTTAACGTGGCCCAGATCAAAAGGTTCAACCTCCTGTACTTTTGAAGGCTATCCCAGAATCCTTTTTGCGTGCAGAGCACAAATCCGGTCGCAAACAATGTGAAATCATGAAAATGCTCGCTCCAATCCCTTGTCAGATTGTGAGTGGTCGGGAATTTGTCAGCCAGCAATATGCTCCCTCCAACATGCCAAATCACCGGCAGCAGAATGAGGCTGACAGGACTACTGAATAGACGCGACAACCATGCCGTGAAGCGCTCGGCTCTGCGCACCACCAGTAACAACGGCAAGCCCAGGAGAGAATAGCAGAAAATGTAGGCCAGATACCACAAATGGTGCCAGCTGAAACTCCCCTCGGGATAGGGCACAAACTGAAACACGGTTTTGAAAAAAGCAGGATACCCGTAAGTTTCGCCCTGCGTGATACGTTCGAAGAAGATCTGCGGCGGCACAATCACAAACATCCCAAACAAAAGCGGGACCAGTATCCGGACTAATCTGTCTTCGAGAAAAGCGCCTGCACTCCGGTTGCCCAGGGCATAATAAACGCCGGCCCCCGAAATCATGAACAGCAGAGCCATTCTCCATTGGCTCGTAAAACGCATGGGCCATTCAACGACGCGGGTCAATTCATTGTTCTTGATATGCCATTCCCAATGATTAAAAAACATGCCGACATGGAAGAATATCAGAATGCCAAAAGCGATAACCCGTAACCAATCGAGATCGTAGCGGCGGTCGGTGGCAGGAGTTTCCGGCCCAATAATTTCATTTTTCATCGCATCTGAGTTTTGTTTGAGACCCAAAACTATCAGCGACACTGCCGGCGAAACGACCGTCCTTATCCGTTCGATGTTCTTCCCGATAAGTCAGAACCTATGTTTTTCCCGCTCCTGCGGTATTCGGAAGGGGTTTGCCCGGTAATCTTCCTGAAAGCGGTATTAAATGCAGATTTCGAATTGTAACCAACCATCTGGCCGATCTCCTCGATTTTGATATGATCATTGACGTCATCCGCCAGCAGCCTTTGCGCTTCCCGAATGCGGTACGCCCCCGCAAAGTCAAAAAAGCTCTGTTTCAGTTCTTCATTCAGAATTTGTGATAAATGATGCGTGGACACACCAAGTCGCCGGGATAGTACCGGTAATGAAAAACCCGGATCCAGAAACGGCCGCTCAATACGCATGATTTCCTGCAACTTTCCCAACGTCAGGGTCTGGATCTCCGCGGTAAGCGACGATTTCTCATACTTTTTCATGACCCTCGTATCGGGCTCCTGAAAAAACAGGGATTTTTTCAGCACGCTAAAACTGGTAGCATAAATAATGAGGGCAATGAATGCAGAAATAATGTGATCCCCCAGATCGTGCCGGAATGAAGTCCGGACGATAAAGAAAATAACCACGAGCAGGGTCAGTTGCAGGTGCACATCGCGATACCAGGCCAGGGACACCTTTTCCCTGGTAAAGAAGTCGACGCCGCTTTTCCGGAACGCATTGCGCAGGAATATGTAGCCGGCGATGTTGTATGCCACCATGCTCATGAACGTGAGATCATTGATGTGCCACTTGGGAAAAAACATCCAGGTGCTGCCATAGAAGGCGGCGTCAATTTCACTCATTTCAGGGTGAAACGAGCCAATGTTTGCATTATATTTAAATTCAATGCCCTGCGGATAAATAAGCACGGACATGTAAAGCAGATAAACCGCCGCAGGCATAAAATGCAGCCAGGCCCACCGATCGGCTCGCCTTCTCACTCCTGACCGGATATACAGGTAGGCGGTCGGAGCCAAAAGCAAGTTCAACGGCTCGCTGAAATCCACCAGCCACAACACCCTGAACATGTAATCGGTATATCCCAGCCAAACGTCACTGATGATCACAGACAATCCCAACATCAGTATCCCCAGAAAGAGATTGGGCAAATTGTTGCCCCTGGAATGGGATAGGAAAAAATAAGCTAATATCAATCCCTGCACGCAACCCAGGAGCATGAAGATTGAAAAGAGATCGATACGGATGGGAGGCGGAGCGGGAATCATAACATACATCTCGGTTTTCAAATATACAAAATCGAAGACGTATCTCTCCCGGCTTGCAAAACAGGGAAAAACGATTGTATGCGCTTAGTAGAGGATAATCAGAAATATAAACACGACCAGCCACAATGCGCCGGTAAAATGCCAGTATCTGGTAAATAGCTTAATCCGCAAGCGGTTGGGCGGGTTGACACTATACACAAACGAATCAACATAACTTCTGTTCCTGATTGCCTTTCTGAAAAGATCGCTCAGGTAAAGCACGCCACCGATCATGTGTAACAAATGAAGACCGGTAAGTAAATAGATAAATCCTTCGGAGGTGTTCACCCCGCTAAAAACGCCGGAACCGACCATTTCCATCCACCCTCCTGCCTGCAAGAGTATGAAGATAAGGCCGAGCAGGAAAGTGGCACCCAAAAACACCCGGTAATGTAAAAACCGTTCACTCACAAACGCGAGGTTGGCTTCGTGTAAAGTAATGCTACTGAACAAGATAACCAGCGTACTGAGCCAGAACATATCCGGAAGAGCCACCAGGTGAACGCTCTCCTTTTGCGCCCGAATCAGGAAAATGATGAAGATTGAAGCAAAAAGCAGAGAACTACCGGCAACACCCAGCCATAGCATAAAACCCAAAGGCTCTCGACGCTTGGTAAAAGGATTTTCCCTCTGTTTGGTAGTATGCTTTGGACTCATCTCCCTGGCTTCAAAATCTAAAAAAGCGCATTCATAAGTGAATATAACGACGAATTTACTGCTTCGGACATACGGGAAAGCATTAATTTATTTAAGTAAACCTTGCCAAAGCCTTAATCCGGCAAAATGTTCTTTAACATTTTTCTGCTCCTCAAATATCCCAAATAAGGTCGACCCAGATCCGCTCATCGATGCATATTCCGCACCCAGCGAATACAATTTTGTTTTAATATCTTCCAAAAGACTGTATCGCGGAAAAAGTGTTGCTTCAAAATCATTTCTTACCTGATCTTTCCATTCAGCAACAGGTCTTTGAAGTATATTACGCAAATCTATGTCACTTGGTTTCGCGACGATGCCAGAATATGCTTCAATTGTTGATATATGTATCCCCGGGTTAACCATTACGATCCATTTGCCGGACAAGCTCATCGGGATATCCTCAAAGCGATCACCCTTCTGGAAACAATAAGCAGGTTTATTAAGGATAAAAAACGCACAGTCGCTACCCAAATGGCGGGCATACTCTTGCCGTTGTTCTACTGAAATACCCAACTGGAACATGGTGTCCAGCGTATTGATTGCAAATGCAGCGTCCGCCGAGCCACCGCCTAGTCCTGCACCGATCGGGATGGTTTTGAGTAAATGAATGTGAACAGCCGGCAGGTCGTAGTCAGCCTTCAGGAGATGATAAGCCTTTACGCAAAGATTGTCGGAGTGGTCTCCCGGAATCGGATTGCCGTCTGCAAAAAAAGCAAACGATTCCGCGGGCACTATTTCCAGCGCATCCGACCACCCGACCGGGTAAAAGCAAGATTCGATATTATGGTATCCGTCGCTTCTCTTTTCGACGATGTTGAGTCCGATATTGATTTTCGCGTTGGGGAATACGAGCATTGCAGTAGGAAATTGACAAGCAAATATCCGCATTTGCTAGAAGCCCGCCACCGCCAGTCCCATTTTTATTGTTCCCAACGCCATTCCTGACCAATGATCAATTCTTCTTTCAAGCCCTGCGAAATCAGGAAATCACGTGTTTTCTGATCCGACAATTTCTTGACCGAAATATTTTCTGCATTAGATAACGCATACAGGTACATCGATGCGATCCGGACTGTATTTTCAAGCTGGTCCTTGTTCACCAGGCTGAAATCGTCGCAGTCCGCGTGATAACATTGCAATGCATTGGGGTCCAGATGACCCGAGAGCCCTGCGATGGGAACACCTTCCAACATAAATGGCTGATGATCACTATGCAATCCGGCCGCATTGGTAACTTCATTTTTATATTCGTTGTCGACGGAACGGATGGCCTGACCTACTGTCGCAAAAAAGTCGCTCATTTCGTTTCTGCCAAATGCATTGACTCCCTTGGGGTCGTTCGTCATGTCCAGATTCATCATGTACGCGATCTTGTCGATCGTTCCGGCCTTCTTTAATTCGCCTACGAAGTGCTTGGAGCCGAGCAAACCCTGCTCCTCGCCCATGAACAATACAAACTGAATCGTTCGTTCAGGCTTGACTTTCAGCGCCTTGAATGCTCTGGCGATATCTATCACCGCAAATGAACCGATGCCGTTGTCGATTGCCCCTGTTGCAAGATCCCACGAGTCGAGATGCCCTCCGATGATTACCTTTTCCTCGGATTTTCCTTTCAGTGTAGCGATGACATTACGGGCTTTAATCGGCTTGGAAATGTTGTGCATATCGATATGAGCTTCCAGCGGGCCTTCGTCCTTGATCCATTTCCTGATTTCGTGACCACTCTCGTTGGAGACACATACAGCCGGAATGGAGATAATGGCACCTGTTACCGACGCCGTGCCGGTAAGCAAAATCTTCCCCGGAGCGCCATTCACCATGATCATCCCCTTTGCACCATATTTGATCGCCAGTGCCGTTTTTTCGGACCTGTGCAGATTCTTTTTACCGGTCACACCCACCAAATTGATATTGGCGAGTGCTACTTTTCCTTTGATTTTGTCCTTCACGGCCAGAAAATCCTCTTCCAACCCGTTACCCACGTCCACAATTTCCCCCTGCAGGGTAGATTCGACGGGCGAGTGAGCAAGAGAAACTACCGGAACATCCCGAAAATTATCGCTGCTTCCTGGTGCAATGGACAGCGTTACGGTGTCACGCATCCAGGCCTCTACTTCAAACGGCTGGTATACAACATCCGTGAACCCGTAGCTTTTGAGCAATTTAAACGCGTATTCTTCCGCCTTCTCTCCATTGACGCTCCCGGTAAGCCGATGTCCTATTGTTTTTGTCGCCTCTCCCAGCGTTGCGTATGCTTTGCTGTTCTCCCTGACCTCCCGGTCGAGTTTCGAGAATGGTTTTTCCCACTTCCTGTCGTTCGGGCGAAATTCGGAGAATAAAAAAAACAAACCGCCAATGAGAACAACTTGTACAACTTTCTTCATAATTCCCGGTAAAGGATGTCAGCAACTTCAATTTTCACTCAAATATCGCATAGATAATCGAGCTCATGCAAGATAAACACAAAGGAGACCCGAAAATCAGTCCTTTAGTTTCATAAGTTCTTTAAGATAATGAATTTTAATGATCAAATATTCTTTTTCCGTCAGGTCGCGGGAAAGCACTATTTTTACTTATTTTTGTTTAAGTGTTATAATAACACTTAATAAACATCTTTTCTTAAAGTTATTTGAACATTTTTGTATTTTTTAGCACTTATATTTAAAGATTAAAGCATTTCAAATCAAAATAATCATATTTAGCAATGTATTTCCTTGGATTCGATTTAGGCAGTTCGTCCGTCAAAGCATGTTTGATTCACGCAGATACCGGGGTTGTTGCTGCATCCGCGTATTACCCTGAGAGGGAAATGACAATTGCCGCCCCGAAACCAGGCTTTGCCGAACAGGAACCCCAAATGTGGTGGGAGAATGCGTGCCTGGCATCACAAGCCGTTATACAAAAAGCAAATGTTTCACCGACGGAAGTTGGTGCAATCGGAATATCCTATCAGATGCACGGCCTTGTAGTGGTCGATAAAGACCTGAACGTGCTGCGGCCTTCCATCATATGGTGCGACAGCCGCGCCGTGGAAGTAGGCAACAACGCAATGGAAGCATTGGGTGAGGAATACGTTCTCCCGCACCTTCTCAATTCTCCTGGCAATTTCACGGCTTCGAAGCTCGGTTGGGTAAAGCAAAATGAGCCGGATGTCTATGCCCGTGTACATAAATTCATGCTTCCTGGTGATTACCTCGCTGCCCGCATGACCGGCGAAGTAGTTACTACCCCCTCGGGGCTATCGGAGGGCATTTTCTGGGACTTTGTCAACCAACGTCCGGCCGATTTCCTTTTTGATCACTTTGGGTTCAGCCCCGACATTCTCCCGACTGTCCTCCCCACCTTTTCCGAACAGGGACAGGTAACTGCGGAAGCTGCATCTGCACTCGGATTGCGTGCAGGTATTCCGGTCACCTATCGCGCAGGAGACCAGCCCAACAATGCATTCTCACTGAATGTATTGGAACCGGGAGAAGTAGCCGCAACCGCCGGGACCTCCGGTGTTGTGTATGGGGTTAGCGACCAAATCAAGTTCGATACTAAATCAAGAGTCAATACCTTTCTTCACGTCAACCCGGTCACGGCATCGTCGCGCTATGGGGTACTACTATGTATAAATGGAACCGGCAGCCTCAATGGCTGGCTCCGCAACGCTTTATTTCAGGGCAATGTCTCCTATCCCGAGATGAACACTCTGGCTGCGAAGGCGCCTGTGGGATCGGATGGCCTCTTTTGTTTGCCCTTCGGTAACGGCGCTGAGCGTATGCTTGAAAACCAGGATCCGGGAAGCACATTTAAAGGTCTTCAATTCAGCCGTCATGGGCTCAGTCATTTTACAAGGGCGTCCCAGGAAGGGATCGTATTCGCTTTGTACTATGGTATGGAAATCATGGAAACGGTAGGTGTGTCCCTCCAGAACATCCGGGCCGGCGAAGCTAACATGTTCCTCAGTCCTGTTTTCAGGGAAACTTTCGCCAATGTATCCGGGGCCACGGTAGAACTGTATAACACCGATGGTGCACAGGGTGCAGCCCGTGCGGCCGGTTTCGGGCTTGGTTACTACAAAAGCCGAAAAGACGCATTCGTAGGATTAACCGCATTACGAACCATAGAGCCTGATCAAAATCTCGCCCAGGCGACAAAGGAAGCCTATGCAAATTGGAAAGGCGTTCTTGAAAAAAGCTTGTAAGATCGTTGGCCCGGTTTACCCCGATATGCCGGGCCAACATCCCCTTCATGCTCCTGCTTCCTGCTTTCTGGCAACCTCTTCTACCTTGTGAGCGGTCACTTCCGTTACTCTGACGGTCTTATTCTCCTTATTCAGATACTGCCGGTAAGTAAGCCTTCCTTCGATTGACACCATCTTTCCTGTTGTCAGAAAGGATTCGCAGCGCTGCGCCAGCTCTCTCCATACCACTACGCTGTGCCAGGCGGTATTCTTGATCTCCTCTTTGTTTTTATTCACATACCCTTCGTCCGTTGCCAGCGAAAAACTGATCATTTTCCCTCCATCGAATTCTTTTACCGTGATTTCACGTCCAACATTTCCGATTAATTTAACAGAGTTCATACTTGTAATTGTTTAGATGATGAATGATTTTGTTATACCGACCATCGTGGACCGGTCTGCAAAAGTGTGTTGCTGCGGAAAAACGATTCGGTTATTAACCACTTATAATCAAATAAAAACGTTTGCAGCCGTTTGCAAACGGAAGATGCTTTTTGAGCAGTGCGGCAAATGAATTTTGCTATATTGCGTTTAGACGATTCTATGCACACCAACCGAACCTGCGCGGGTTCGGCCAAACAGTTTGAAAAATGAAAAATTGCCTGGAATGTGATAAACCATTAGTAGGGCGGGTAGATAAAAAGTTCTGTTCGGATATGTGCCGGAACAGCTACAACAACCGGTTGAATTCAGATGCTTACAACA
Organism: uncultured Dyadobacter sp.; assembly: GCF_946482605.1. The sequence goes on from NZ_CAMLSE010000034.1 coordinate 74,870, forward strand.
TGGTGAGAAATATGAATAACCAACTTCGCAAGAACCGCCGTATTCTTGAAGAGCTGTGCCCGGATGACAAATCCAAGACTACAAAGCACATCCTCATAGCCAAAGGTTTTGATTTCAACCTCATCACCAGCATCCGCCCGACGCTGAAAGGGAGCATTTACCATTTCGTATACGATTATGGCTACCTGGAACTGGAAAACGATTTTTATCTGATCGTTAAAGATAAACGACTGGAGAAATAGATACTTTTGCACGAATTCAAATTACCACCGATGAAAAAAGTAAGCCTCAGCGACTCCGGACCAAAGGTTTCAGAAGCAATTTATGGTTTCTGGAGATGGACCGACGAAGGTGCCGTCACCACCGCTCAAATTGAAAAAACCGTCAATCTGTGCCTTGAACTGGGTATCAATACATTCGACCATGCTGACGTTTACGGCGATCAAACCATTGAGGAGCATTTCGGAAAGATTATCAGGAACAGGTCATTTAAGAGGGAAGACATTGTTCTGTTCAGCAAGTGCGGGATCAGAACTTCCGATAACAGGTACCTTACCTACTACGACAACTCCCGGGAGCATATCATCAACAGCATCAATGCATCGCTGAAAAGACTTAAAACAGACTACCTGGATATCTTCCTTTTACACCAGAGCGACCTGCTCGCCGACCCTGAAGAAACGGCCATGGCGTTGGCAGAAGTGGTGACGTCAGGAAAAGCCAAGCATATCGGAGTGGCCAATTTTACGGTTTTCCAGCACCAGTTGCTTGCCTCCTATTTGCGGATTCCCATTGTTACCAACCATATCGAGCTGAATCTGATGAATACTACTGCCATTGAAGACGGCCGGATCGATTTTATCAAGCAAAGTTTCAGCAAACCATTGGCATGGGCACCACTTGCCGGCGGGAAAATCCTGAATGGAACCGATGAAAAGGCAGTCAGGTTGCGGTCCAAACTGGATGAGATCGGGAAAAAATACGATGCCAATATCGAGCAGACTGCCGTAGCCTGGCTGATGAAGCTCGGTACTTTGCCCATTATCGGCTCACTCTCTGAAACGCGCATCCGCAATGGGGCCAGCGCTTCGGATATCAAACTGACCCGCGAAGACTGGTACGAAATCTATCAGGTGGTCGGCAAATAGACTAGAATGGAGTATTGCTCACTTACTCAGTACAATACTCCATTCACTTCCACTCTGCACTTTATACTTTTCTGAAAAGTTGCCCATATTAATGCCGAGTGAAAAATTGAGCAGGCTATTGAAATAGCCCACGTCCGCACCTTCTTTCACATCTCCGAACGTGTTGACAAACTTCACCTTCCCTTCATATATCCTGGTGCCGGCCTTAAAAATCTGCACTTTTACATCATCGCCTGTCTGCACATTCAATTGATTGAAATGCGTCCTGTCTATATTGGTCCAAACATTACCATACTGAATGTCCAGGATCGGAATCGCGCCCAGAACCTTTCCTTTTTCAAAAGAGGGCTTCTGGTACGGGATGGAAACAACCCTGGCTGGTAATTGCTGTCCCACCTGCTCAAAAGATATTACCTTTGCAGCCAGCCGTGCGCCAGTATAGGCATATACGTCTCGCCCGTGAAAGGTATACGATTCTCCTGAGTCCTTCCTCCTGTTGACCGCTTCATCGATTTCCCTCACCTCGCTGATCCCCATTTGCTCCGCAACGAGCGTAAGCGTACCATTGTCAGGGGTAACAAAGTAATGTCCCGATTTCGTCAGCAAAACGACCGACTTCCGGTCAGTTCCTACACCTGGGTCTACGACTGAAACAAAAACCGTCCCCACCGGCCAGTAGGGTGCCGTCTGCACCAGCCGATAAGCCGCCTCCCAGATGTTGTAAGCAGGAATCTCATGCGTCACATCATATAGCCTGATATCCGACGAAACACCGGTAGCTACTCCCTTCATGGCAGAGACGGCTCCGTCCTTCAAACCGAAATCGGATTGAAAAACCACCGTATTATGCTGCGCCGAGGCGGCGAGGGAAGCGATGCAAAGAAATACCAGCGGAAATTTGTACAGCTTAGCCATGCGTCTTTGTTTTCTTGAAATAAACAAAAATTATTGCCTGAATCAATCCTTCAACTGTTTGGCGTCCAGTTTCCTGATTATCTCCTTTTTGCTGAATAGCAGCCGCCAAACGGCAAAAGTGGTGTCTTGTGCGCTCATGCACTTTTTGCAAACAATGCTTTCGACAGGGACAGGCGCATTATATGCCAGCAAGGTGTCATTTAACTGTTGTAAATTGTCACCGGCAGCTGTCTTGCTTCTGGCGCTGTAAAGGTAGGCGTCCAGTATTTCACGCTCTTTCGGCGACAGTGATGGATTTTTCAGGTCGGCGGCGCCCAGGAGCTCCACTTTAACGCCATATTCTTTTTGTAAAGCGGCGACAACCGGAATTCCCGACAGGTTTTTACAAAGTCCCAGGCCAGACGCCGGGTTTTTCTCCAATTCGCTTTTCAAAGCTTTTTCGGCGATCTGCGCTATTTTCTTTCCCCATTCATCGGCCGCATAAACAAGCTGTGTGTTGGTAACCCGTTTGATCTGCGATGCCTTAATCTCACGGCTCAATTCCTTCGTATTTTCAAGGCGACCACTTTTAAAATCACATGCGGAAAAAAATCCGGCTATCGCTGCGATATATAACAACTGTCTCATAATCCATGAATGTTAAACTAATGTATCCACTTTCCGCACCTGGCCCGTCCTGGCATGCATATAACGTCTTGAAATCATTCATTTAGCTAAAATGCGTATCTTTGTGCCCCGAATGCGTCGTGCCAAAGATATCCAATAAAGATGATCGATAAATTAGAAGCTATAAAAGAACGTTTTGAAGAGGTTTCTCAACAAATCATACAACCCGAAGTTGTCTCCGACTCTACACGCTATTCCAAGATCAGCAAAGAATACAAAGATCTGGGCAAGATCGTGGACCAGTATGCGATTTACCAAAAATTGCAAAAGGATATAGCCGGCACCAAGGAGCTTATAGCCACTGAAAAAGACGAAGATCTGCGCGAAATGGCCAAGGAGGAGCTCGATGAGCTAACCCCCAGACTCGCAGAGCTGGAACAGGCGATCAAGGAACTGCTTATCCCCAAAGATCCCAACGACAGCCGCAATATCATACTCGAAGTCCGCGGAGGTACCGGCGGCGACGAAGCAGCTATCTTCGCGGGTGATCTTTTCCGAATGTATCAGCGCTTTTTCGAGAAAATGGGCTGGCGCTCGTCCGTGATGGACTATACCGAAGGGACCAATGGTGGCTACAAGGAGATCATCTGCAAGGTTGAAGGGGAAGATGTATATGGTAAAATGAAGTTCGAGTCGGGCGTACACCGCGTACAACGCGTTCCACAGACCGAATCACAGGGAAGGATCCATACTTCTGCGGCATCCGTTGCCGTGCTGCCGGAAGCCGAAGAAGTGGATGTGCAGATCAATATGAATGATGTCCGCGTAGATACATTCCAATCGTCGGGTGCGGGTGGACAATCGGTTAACACGACTTATTCCGCGGTACGTCTGACCCACATTCCATCCGGACTCGTGGTGAGCTGCCAAGATGAGCGTTCCCAGCTGAAAAACAAGGATCGTGCATTGAGCGTACTGCGTTCACGCCTGTACGAGATCGAATTGAAGAAACACAACGACGCGATCAGTTCACAGCGGAAATCAATGGTCGGCAGTGGCGACCGCTCCGATAAGATCCGGACTTACAACTACCCGCAAAGCCGCATTACCGATCACCGGATCGGATATACGGTTTACAACCTGCCGGCTGTCATGGAAGGTGATATTGCTGAGTTGATTGAGAAGCTGCGCATTGCTGAGAATGCAGAAAGAATGCAGGAAGGAGAAGCGGTTTAAAGTTAATCCCCTTAACTAATGAAGCGACGTTTCAGATTTTTCGATCGGCTGACTTAGTTCAATCTCATCCATATTATAACTGAAACCATCCTCGTAGAATGTCAGATTGACCACTTCGAGGATGTTTTTTTTCAACTCTTCCATACTATCGCCCTGCGTGCCAATGAATTTGTCGGCAATGTCGGCGACGGCGCTGTAACCATCCTCTTCTCTGATAACTTCCAGCACTATTTTAGGCTTTTTCATCTCTTATGGCAGCCCTATTTCGCAGGATACAAAGTCCCGTAAGTCTTCGCCTTGTAACTTTCGAAATCCTGCTTTTTGTGGTAATCCTCTCCGAAAAAGGTAATGATCTGGTGAAATTCCTTCGCTTTCAGATATCCAGGCAGCGGCTGGATCATGTTGAATTGATCGTCCAGAAAAACCGTGGTGGGATAACTTGGCTGGTTGTTGGTTAATGCCAATGCGATCTCGTTGATGCCCCGTCCGCCCTGGGCGAGGTATTTGAATTCCTTGTCACCGAGCTTGATCGTCCCTTTTTGCTCTGCATCGAGCTTTACGGCATAGTATTTCTTATTGATATATTCGGTTACCGCTTTGTCCTTGAACGTCTCCCTATCCATCACTTTGCACCAGCCGCACCAGTCGGTGTAAACGTCGATCAGGATTTTACGGGGCTCTTTCTTGATTTTGGCGAAGGCTTCCTCGATCGTCAGCCACTGAATGCCGTCGGCGAATTTCTCCGGGGCAGGGCCCTTCCCGCTATCTGCCTTAAAGCCGGTCAGAAATACCAGCATGACCGGAAATATTATGAGTGATGACAAGAGTCGTTTCATGGTATTTTTTTAGATTTCTTCTCTTAAACAAATCTCAGACACAAATCATTGCCCGATATCGGCATTCAAAAACCCAACTGAAATGGAAGCCAGCAAAGTCATCCCAATTTTACGCATTTTTGATGAAACTAAGGCACGGGAATTCTACATGGGATGGCTCGGTTTCGGGATCGACTGGGAACACCGGTTTTCAGACGATGCACCGCTTTACATGCAAATTTCGCGTGGTGGCGTCATCCTTCACCTCTCGGAACATCACGGCGACAGCACACCCGGCGCCAAAATCTTCATCGAATGCACCGGCGTGCGGGATTTTCATAAAGAACTGACCGCAAAACAATACAAATACAACCACCCCGGACTCGAACAGGAGCCCTGGAACGCCGTTTCAGTAACTGTCATCGACCCGTTTATGAACCGATTGGCCTTTGATGAGCGACTTTAAGAATTTTTGGTTTTGGCAAAGGATACCAGAATACCACCCGCGATGATCAGCAGCATGCCGGTCAGCATCGATAAGGAGGGGATAGCTTCACCCATCAAAAAGCCGATCAATACAGAAAAGAGGATATTGGAATAACCTACGGCGGCGACGCGGCCTGCTTTATCGTAAGTGAATGACTGCGTCAGCATTCTTTGTCCCAAAAGCGCGGTAAGCCCCAATGCCAGAAACCCCAGCCATTGATATGCATTCTCCGGCCATTTGAAAGTGCCTATCAGAAAATCCAAGTCCTCCATCGGATAATAGGTCCCGACCAGCATCGACAAAACAGGCATTACAATGCCACTGAGCATAAATGAAAGAATAATCGCGCGGGTGTCGTACACGACTCCGAGCTGGCGGATCGAGAGATAGGAGATCGCAGTCAGCAAAGCATTACCCAACCCCAGTGCATTATCCCGCAGAGAGGACGAAAGGTCGGGGCGGAAAACGAATAAAATTCCAGTAAAACCAACGAATATCGCCATCCACTCTTTCCCGTTCAGCGTTTCGCCAATGAGCAGCCAGGAAAAAAGCGCCAGGAAAATCGGGTACGTGTATTGATAGGTAGACGCTCGCCCAAGCCCCAGCGTCTGAATCGCGTAGAACAGCATATAGAGCGATAATGTCCCTACCACACCCCTGAAAATGAGTAACCCTAATTTGCCGCCTTCCTGCCTCAGTGGCCGTCTCCAGATACTACCAAAGATGAAAACTACCCCAACGATATTCCTGAAAAATACCAGTTGCACGATATGAAATTCCCTCCCGAGCCATTTGGAGATAGCGGATGTGAGCGAGAAGAAAAATGCGGCACCCAGCATGAGGTAAATGCCTTTCAGGGAAGATGCGGTCGAGAAACTTTGAGTAGAAGCTGCCAAAAGCAATCAATTTGCCGTAAAGATAGCGCTTCTCGCAAACAACCAAAAGTCAGCTAAAATAGCTAACTTTGCGCCGCTTGGTGCCATAAACCACTTCTAATCAGGGGTTAGGCTTAATAGGGAATTCCGTGAAAGCCGGAAACTGTCCCCGCAACTGTAAGTCAGTAACAAACGGACCGATCTTCATGCCACTGTTTTCGAACGGGAAGGCGCCGGATCCAATGACGAGCCAGGAGACCTGCCAGAGCGTTTGATCTGATGTTTTCGGAGGAAAAGCCTAAGATCACCGCCAATCCATTGCTTGCTGGGGTGACTGCCGACCGGATTTTATTTATCATTTTGACGTTTTGGATAGGCTTTACTTTTCCTGTGCGTCTGTATGCCCAGAGCGACTCAGTCGATTTGAACCCGGTGGTTGTCAAAGGATTCGTTCCTCAAAACTTTATGAGTGGTCTTAAAATCCAGACCATCGATTCCACTTCCCTCGCGCTGTTCCGTTTCCAGAACATCGGTGACGCATTATCGGCTTACACACCGGTTTCATTCAAAAACTATGGCCCTGGCCAGCTGAGTACGGCCTCATTTCGCGGCACGTCGGCCAATCATACCGCTGTGTTGTGGAACGGATTGAATATCAATGCACCTACGCTCGGGCAAACCGACTTCTCGACCATTCCGGTTGCCGGTTTTGACCGACTGTCGGTGCAGTATGGCTCCTCGGCCAGCATTGTGGGTACCGATGCCGTTGGAGGCAGCATTCTGCTCGACAGCAAGGCATCGGCCGGAGGTTTCGACATTGGTGTTGGCAGGCAGCAGGAAAGCTTCCGGAATCACCAGACACAGGCGTACCTTCGCTACGCCATGCCGCTGACAGAACGATGGAAATTCTCCGGTAAAACCGCTATTTACAACGGCCGCATGAATAATGACTACCCCTACGAGGCCAGGAATGACTATGCGGTACTACCAACAGAAAGTGCTCAGAAAGGCGTTGTTCAGGATCTGTTTCTGCAATCCCGGAGCGACCAGGAGATTTCGGCGCACGTTTGGCTCACCAGCAACAAGCTCATACTGACGCCGGCTGACGAAGCGGGCCGCGAAATGACGCTCACCGAGGCATATCGCGCCATGCTGCGCTATCGGGTCAGGACTTTTACTGTACGCACCGCGTGGGTGCGGGACATTATTGACTACGCGAAAGGCGACATCTCCCACCCCGACCATTCGGTTACAGACAAGTTGGCCAGCCACATTGATAAAGATATCACATTAAACATGCCGGGCTCACTCCGGCCGGTATCCATCAAAACCGGCATCGAATGGACGCATTTCCGTTCGCGGGTGCCGGGTTACGCATATGCGCGGGTCTCCGAAAACCGTACCGACATTTTTGCCCTGACCCGCTGGCAGGCCACCGACCGGCTGACCGTTTCTGCCAATTTTCGACAAGCACTGATCAGCGGCTACAACCCGCC
>NZ_CAMLSE010000035.1 GCF_946482605.1 uncultured Dyadobacter sp.
GACCACCGAGATCTACACTCTTTCCCTACACGACGCTCTTCCGATCTGACGTAATCATTTGAAAACCTATTCAATATGATATGATAATCAATGCTTTACAATTTTGGCAAGCCTTTTTAAACCAGGTTTGGCATACGAGATGCCGGTCAGCATTTGATTTTCAAGCGGGTTGTCCGTAATTAGGCCGCAAATCTCAAACCCAATATTCTTTATGATCCAGTTAGAAAAAATATCAAAGTATTATCCCGCGGGTTTTGGCAAGACATACGTTTTGCGTCACATTGATCTGAATATCAAGGAAGGTGAATTTATTTCGATCATGGGCCCCTCCGGATCAGGCAAATCCACCCTGTTACATATCCTCGGTTTGCTGGAAGAACCATCGGAAGGCGAATACCTCTTTCTGGATGAACCGGTTCAGAAATTGTCCGAGAAAAAGCGTACCGAATTGCACCGTCACCACATCGGTTTTGTATTCCAGGCTTATCACCTGATCGATGAGCTGACTGTATATGAAAACATCGAAACACCGCTTTTATACAAAGGCACCGGATCGTCTGAACGCAAAAGCCGTGTAGCGGAGTTACTCGACCGCTTCAATATGGTGGCAAAAAAGGATCTTTTTCCCCACCAGCTTTCCGGTGGACAGCAGCAGCTCGTGGGCGTAGCCCGTGCGATCGTACACAACCCAAAAGTCATTTTTGCCGATGAACCGACGGGAAACCTCCATTCGGAACAGGCGATCGAAATCATGGAATTATTTCAAAAACTCAACCAGGAAGACAAAGTCACAATCGTGCAGGTCACTCATTCGGAAACCAATGCAGGATATGGTAACCGAATCGTACGCTTGAAGGACGGCTGGCTGGCATAACCTAACTCATCTATTAGCCATGAAACGTTTAATTTTACTTCTTTGCCTTTTGCCGCTTCTGGGGCAGGGACAGGCCAAACTCAGTCTCGCCGAATGCGTTGATCTGTTGGCAAAAAACAACCTGCTCTATCAGCAGGGAAGCCTGCAAGCCGAAGCTGCTCAGGCCCAGTTGCGGCAGACCAAATCCCAGATCCTCCCGCAGATCTATATCACAGCCGACCAAAGTTTGAATCTCGGCCGTAGTATCGACCAGTACACCAATACGTATATTGACCAGCTTTACAGCTATAATTCGCTTCAGACCGGGTTTCAGATGCCGGTTTACCAGGGAGGAAAGCTGCAAAACCAAACCCGCCAGGGCACCCTGCTTAAAGAGTCGGCCATGGAAAACCGGACGGCGGTGCTGAACGCCCAGACTGTCCTGCTCATGCAAGGTTACGTGAATGTACTGGCGACGAAAGCATTGCTCGAAGCCGCAGACGAGCAGGTCGCGTCATCACAACAACAAGTGGATAAGGTGCAGAAACAGGTGAATGCAGGGACAGCGGGAAATAATCTTTTCGCAGAAATCAAAGCCCAGCTTGCCAACGACAAATTCCTGCAGGTAACGGCACTCAGCAATTACCGCACGGCACGTCTCGCGTTGTTCCAGCGGATCAATATCACACCCGACGACAATGTAGAGTTCGAGCCGCTGCTACCTAAGGAAAATGTGGTGCCCACCGTGGCCAATTCGACCGAGTTGTACGAAAATGCCGTAAAGAATTTTCCAGAAATCCGTAGCGCCGAACTGAACCGCCAGAGCTACAAATACCTCGTCAAGTCTATTAAGGCATTGAATTATCCGTCTCTGAGCCTGAACACCAATGTGCGGGCATTCTATTCGACAAACAATAACTTCGATTACTTCAAGCAGCTGAATTCAACCCGTGGTGGTTATATTAACCTCGGCCTGAACATCCCGATCATGGGCCGCTGGGTAACCCGGCCGCGTGTCGAACTGGCCAAAGTGCAGGAACGTCAGGCACAAAATACGCTGGACATCGCCAATCAGCAGTTACGGCAATCCATCGAAGCAGCCGTGCTGAACCTGAACGCCCTGGCCGACAAACACGCAGCCGCGGAAGGTCAGGTGGAATCGCTGGCGGCAGCGTTCGCTGTGGTTGAAAGCAAGTTCAATGCAGGGGTAGCAAGTATATTCGAATACACGCTTTCCAAAGCCAAACTCGCCCAGGCACAAGGCATTGCCATTCAGGCAAGATATGATTACCTCATGCAGCAAAGGCTGTTACAATACTACCGCCAGGGCAATTGGCAGGGGGTGTTTTAGGGGGCTTTAAGCTATAGGCCATAAGCTGTAAGCTGGCGGGAATGGAAAGAAACAAGATTGCTTATAGCCTAGAGCTTAAAGCTTATAGCATAAATCATTAAAGATTGTTAGGTTAAATTTGGTATCGGTAATACTTAGAAGCAGCCAGGCGCATTGGCTGCTTCTTTTTTGTTAAATAAATATAAATAATTAGGCGGTTACATAATCGTATGTAAATTGCTTCTACAAATTAATTTATATACCATGAAAAAACACTTTCTATTGTTACTGCCGGGAATGCTTTTGCTGGCAGGAAAAGCGGAAGCGCAATTTGAGAAGGGGACAAAGCACTGGGGCGCCACGATCAGTCTCGGAGGGTCATTGCAAACCCATAAAGCAGGTGATGACTATGGGACTGCCAAATTCAACGACCATAGTCTGAGTCCCGCCATTCAGTTCGGGAAGTTCACCAGGGACAATACCATGTTGGGCTTACGTTTCAGTCCGTACTTCAATTTCAATAAAAGAAGTCGGGAAGATACCAACTCCGACTACGAAGCGAATGACAACTACATGAGCTTCACGCTCTCCCCGTTTATCCGGCGGTACAAATCGCTCAACCCCAAATGGGCCCTATTCCTGCAACCAGGACTGAACTTCTCTTATATCAGGAGCGCAAGTAAGAGCGCTAACGGTGAAAAAGACCATGACGACGGCTTTGCTGCGGGTGCTTATATCCTGCCCGGCATTGTTTACCGGGTCACGCCCCGCTTTGCGCTGGAAGCGGACGTAAATGTATTATCGTTCAACCTGCTGTATTCCAACTTCCCGAGCTCTAACTCTTTCGGGTTCTCTGCTGGCGTCACGTCCAATATCCAGCAGTATTTCAGCATCAGGGCTTCATGGTATCTCACAAAATCAAACTGAATCGAAAATGAAAAAGACGTTATTTACATGGCTTCTTGTTGCATGTTCGATCACTGCAGCATTTGCACAATATGAAGGCAAACGATTTGTATCCGCCACTGCCGGCATCAATTTCTCAAACAATAATCCCGAGCGGGCTGCATCGAGCAATGATTACGGGTATAACTTCAATGCGAGTTTCGGTAAGTTCAAAACGCAGAACATGGCCCGGGGATGGAACCTGGGAACCTCGCTGGGCGGGGGTAAGTCAGACGTTTATACGAACAGCAACAGGGAAAGGGATAGCGGCATAAAACAATTCGGAGCAAGTGCAGGCTATTTCTGGCAGTACTACAAGCACTTTAACGACAAATTCGGGGTGTTTGGCGGTCCTGGTATCGACGTAACCTATGTTTATGCCAAAACCTACGACACATCCAATGGCGTTACCGAGCGGCGGGCCCATACGTTCACTTTGCCTTTCGGCGTTTCGGCCGGGGCGTATTACACTTTGAACGAACGCTGGTGGCTTACCGGCTCGCTCGGGTTCGCGGATCTGTTTTCGGTAGGATATACCACGAGCAAAAGTGAAAACCTGGATACCGGTTTCGAAAGTGATTACAACGTTTTCAATTACAAATTGTCGCCGACGATCACCCTTCCAAGCGTCTCCCTGGGCCTGCGGTACTTCTTCCGGAACTAGGATGGATTTTCCGGGAAGCAAAATTTAGAATTATACACATTAAAAACCCCGTGGATATGGCTTTTATGGCCATATCCACTTTTATTTTGTAATGAAAAAACACCTTCTGATTGTCTTCATCGCTGCATTCAGCGCCTGCCATAAACCCCAATCATCCAACCTCGCCGGCCCTTGGGAGCCCGATTATGCGGTGAATCGCTCAGAGAATGCGATTCTCGAATTTGAGAAAAAGGACGCCGAGCAAATGCCCGCACCGGGCGGAATTGTTTTCACAGGGAGCTCCTCATTTACCAAATGGCAGAATGCCGCGAAAGACCTCGCGCCGCTTCCGATCATCAATCGCGGCTTTGGCGGTTCGACGTTGCCCGAGGTAATTTACTATGCCGACCGCGCCGTTACCAAGTACAAGGCCAAAACGATCGTCATCTATTGCGAAAACGACATGTTCGGCAAAAAAGCCAAATCGCCCGAACAGGTAAGGGATGCTTATGTGACGCTGGTCAGGAAGATCCGGGAAAAGCAACCTGACGTGCAGCTCTACGGGGTCTCACTCAAACCCTCGCCCTCGCGCTGGGCGAAACGCGACGACGTTATCAAGGCAAACAAGCTGATCCAGGATTTCATCAGGAAAGACAAGAATCACCATTATATCGATATATGGCCGGTAATGCTCAAAAACGGTCGGCCAGATGGTGCTATCTTCGTGAGTGACAGCCTCCATATGAACGAGGAAGGTTACAAAAGATGGACTAAAGTATTCCGTCCGATCCTGGAAAAATCAGTGTAAAAGTATCCTGCTCCAGGTGGTTTTTGATAAAGATTTTAAAACAACAGATAAGGGTATAGGTTTTAACGTAAAGTCACTATATTGACCGAAAAAATACATTTCCGGGTAAAAAAGTGATATTCTCATAATGAAAGTAACAGCGGTTTTTGATATTGGCAGGACCAATAAGAAGTATGTACTTTTTGACGAAAAGTATAATATCGTTCACGAATTTTCAGAATCCCTCCCAGAAACAGTTGACGAAGACGGCTTTCCTACTGAAAACTGTGAATTGTTGACCAAATGGGTGCAAGATCACTGGGCAGCGCTGTTGGCCGATCCCAAATACGATATCAAGGCTGTGAATGTAGCTGGCTACGGTGCCAGTCTCGTGCATCTGGACGCTTCCAACCGCCCGCTTACCCCGCTTTACTCCTACCTGAAACCTTTCCCGGAAGATCTTTTAAAGCAATTTTACAGTACTTACGGCGACCCGACGCGTATTTCATTGCAGACCGGCTCTCCCGCCATGGGTATGCTCAATTCGGGAATGCAGCTGTACTGGCTTAAATACAAAAGGCCGGAGATTTACAACCAGATCGCCACGACATTACACCTGCCCCAATACATCCTGTACCTGCTCACGGGCCGCAAGGTAAGCGACTATACTTCACTAGGCTGCCACACAGGTTTGTGGAGCTTCGAGATGTGGGATTACCATGAATGGGTAAAACAGGAGGGCATTCATAAAAAACTAGCCCCGGTACTGGCCTCGTCGTCGTTCATCTACCGTCATGGCGATAAAGGCATCCAATCCGGTTTCGGTTTGCACGATAGCTCATCTGCATTGATTCCTTACCGGATGGCCGTGAAAAAGCCTTTTGTACTGCTCTCGACGGGCACCTGGTGTATCAATTTCAACTCATTCGCTTCCAAGCCGCTCACTTCCTACCAGCTGGAACGTGATTGCATGAACTACCTTACACCAGAAGGCAGCGGGGTGACGGCATCCCGGCTGTTTATGGGCCGTGAGCATGATTATCAGGTAGCACGTATTGTGGAGTATTTCAATATTGCGCCTGATTTCTACAAAAGCGTCGCGTTTGATGAAGAAATACTGAAAGCGGATACGCCCAAGTTCTATACCGCATGCATGACCGGAAATGGTCCTTTCCCTGAACCGAATACCCAGGAATGGCAGATCAGCGCTTTCTCTTCGGCGGAAGCGGCTTACCATCATTTGATCAAAGGATTGAGCGAGTTGCTTTTCGTCTCCCTGAACCTGGTCAACGTCAATGATGTACACGCGATTTATGTGGACGGTGGTTTTGCCCGGAACGAGATCTTCACCCGAATCCTGGCGCGCCATTATCCAAACCACAAGGTGTATGCAACGGATCTGCCGTATGCAACTTCACTGGGTGCCGCATTGCACGTTACGCGCCCGCAAACATTCGAGTTCTCCAACGAAATTTATGAAATAAAACCCTGAATGGTTAACTGATCCGACTCCAGTTGGTTTCCTCCTTACGCAGATTTTCGAGATGCTGTCGTATGGGTTGATGAACCGGCTGGAGCAGATCAGGATCTGCGGTCAGGATATCCTCTGCGGAATTTCTCGCCGCTTTCAGGATTTCGCCGTCCTGCGCGAGGTTAGCGACCAGCAAATCAACCAAACCGCTCTGCTGCGTGCCCGAAATGTCTCCCGGGCCTCTCAATTGCAAGTCTACCTCCGCAATTTCAAAACCGTCGTTGGTACGGCACATGGTTTCGATCCTCAGCTTGGTATCGTTGCTGAGTTTATAGTCGGTCATCAGGATACAGTACGACTGCTCGGCTCCCCGGCCCACCCTTCCCCTTAGCTGGTGTAGCTGCGACAATCCGAAGCGCTCGGCGTTCTCAATCACCATCACCGACGCATTAGGGACATTTACGCCTACCTCAATGACCGTCGTCGCGACCATAATCTTGGTTTCGCCCCTGACGAAGCGCCCCATTTCAAAATCCTTGTCCTGCGACCGCATTTTACCATGCACAATGCTCAGTGGCACACCCGGAAAAGAGCGGGCAACACTTTCATAGCCGTCCATCAGGTCTTTCAAATCCATTTTTTCAGACTCCTCAATCAGCGGATAAACCATATATACCTGCCTGCCTTTGGCAATTTCGTCTTTTAAAAAGCCGAACACCGACGCCCTGTGGGCATCGTAGCGATGTACCGTTTTGATCGGTTTCCGTCCTGCCGGAAGCTCATTGATCGCGGAAATGTCCAGATCGCCGTACAACGTCATAGCCAGTGTCCTCGGGATCGGCGTGGCGGTCATCACGAGCATGTGCGGGTTAATGCGGGTGTTTTTGGCCCAGAGCTTTGCACGCTGGGCAACCCCGAAACGGTGCTGCTCATCGATGATACATAGTCCCAGGTTTTTGAACTGCACCGGATCCTCTATCAAGGCGTGTGTGCCGACGATGATATGCAATGTCCCGTTCAAAAGCTCCCGGTGAATGACGTCCCGCTCCTTCTTTTTGGTCGATCCGGTGAGCTTGGCAATATTGACACCTAGCAGATCCGCAAACTTTTTGAGCCCCTGGTAATGCTGGTCGGTGAGAATTTCGGTGGGCGCCATGAGGCACGCCTGCGCATCGTTATCCAATGCAAAAAGCATGGTGATGAAGGCCACAATCGTTTTGCCCGAACCTACATCACCTTGCAGGAGCCGGTTCATTTGCTTGCCGGTTTTCAGGTCTTCGTGAATTTCGTGCAAAACACGGATCTGCGCACCGGTAAGCTGGAATGGCAGGTACTGGTCATAAAACTCCTTCACCAATGCCGCCTTATCGAAAACCATCCCCGGATACTCCGTCTTATGGAGCAGCTTGTTCTTGATAAGCCGGAACTGGTTGTAGAACAGTTCTTCGAATTTCAACCGTCTCTGCGCCTGATGCAGCCATTGATGATTGGGCGGCAGGTGGAAGTACCACAATGCATCGGCTTTGGAGACCAGCCGGTATTTCTGAACAAGCGTTTCGGGTAACGTCTCGCGGATGTGCGCCCGGGAGATTTCGAGCAGGCTGCGGATCATTTTGCTGATCGCCTTGCTGTCGAGGAATTTCTTGCGGAGCTTTTCGGTGAGCGGGTAAACAGGCTGCCAGTAGCCGCCGCTCCCATTTTCCTGCGTCAATACTTCTATTTCAGGATGGGTAATGCTCCATTTTCCGCCGAATGGCACCGGCTTTCCGTAAACGACATATTCCCCGCCGGGTTTCAACCATTTCTCATACCAGGTAATGCTTTGAAACCAAACGAGTTCAAGCGAGCCGGTTCCATCCTGAAACTGCCCCACCAGTCTTTTTTTACTGCCCTCTCCAACCAATTTGAATTCCGTCAGTCGCCCTTTGATCTGGGCCCCGGAAAGCTCCTCTGTCAGCTTATCGATCCTGTAAAAAACAGTGCGGTCCTCATGCCGGAACGGATAATGCTGGATCAGGTCGCCGAATGTGAAAATATTGAGCTCCTGGTTGAGCAATGCGGCTTTTTGAGGCCCTACACCTTTCAGGAATTCGATCTTGGTGTCGAAAAAACGGGTTCTAACGGATGGGTTTGTTTCAGAAGTCATTATTCAAATATAAACTGAAATCGTCAAATCCACCGATTTACCCTGTCAAATGTTAATCTCTGTTAACGGAGTAGCTATTCGGCGCCGTTCGGCTACAAGTTGCTTGATTCACAACTTTGGAATGCCTTATTTCGTTGCTTTTAAAATCTATTCGTAACCACCAATCAATTACTAAATTCTACTCAGTTTATGAAAACCACATTGTTATCGCTTTTCCTTACCCTGATCGCATTTACCTGGGCATCCGCACAAAGCCCGCGCGTTACTGCCGACGGCAAAAACATGAGCATCGCTTACGGGCAACCCTCCAAGAAAGGTCGCGTGCTATTTGGTAAAGAGGGAAGCGGAAGCCTCGAAGCCTATGGGAAAGTATGGCGAATCGGCGCAAATGGATCCACGGAGATCACTTTCAAGAAAGACGCAACTTTCGGAGGCAAAGCAGTTAAGGCAGGAACCTACTCTCTTTTTGCAATTCCTAACGAAAAAGAATGGACCCTCATCCTGAACAGCGTTCTTGGCCAGATGGGCGCGTATCAATATGAAGAGAACAAAGCGAAAAATGTACTCGAAGTGAAAGTTCCAAACAAGAACTATCCTGCATCCGAAGAAAAACTGACTTTCAACGTGAAAGATACTTCTCTTGATTTTCAATGGGATAAAGCAGGCTTCTCAGTTCCTGTGAAGTTCTGATTTGATTAGAAATGAAAAAGGGAGGCCGCTATCTCAGCAGTGCCTCCCTTTTCCTTTCCCTCCTTCCTTTCCTCCCGCTACAAATTCTGCCGGATCATATTTTCCAGCACCTGTAAATGCTCGGTAAATGCTTTATGCCCTTCGTCGGTGGCTTTGTAGATCGTCAATGGCTTTCTTCCCAGAAACTGTTTCTGAAACTCCACGTATTTGATTTCCTCCAATGCTTTCAAATGCGACGCCAGGTTACCGTCCGTGAGTTGCAGCAATTCCTTCAATTCATTAAAACTGAGGGAATCGTTCACCACGAGCACGGACATAAGCCCAAGCCTGATCTTGCTTTCAAATACTTTATTAAACTTTTCTAACCACTCCATTACAGGTTCCCTGTTACGCGGACGTCGCTCGACGGACGCCCCGTTTTATTGATTTGCTTCCAGAAAAAGCATAGCATCGCGATTACGGAGCCACACAGCCCGGTCACGCTGATTGTTAGCCTGCATGGTCAGAGCCGACGCCACAACGCCGGTACCCACCGAAATCCAGAAAAAAGTCTTCAGATTATCCCGGTTCCCTGTCAGCAACGATATCACCGAGCCCGCAGAGCCTGCGATCGATATTACGAGACTAATGCTACGCGTCCTTCTTGACTGTAAATAAAGGCCGAGTCCTTCCGGGGAAATGATAAATTCCTTCCGCAATGCCCTCTGACCCGTGTAAAGGACATTATTTTTGACAAAACTATTCCCATTCCTTAAATAAATGGTCTCTTTATCGTACCATTTTCTTGCTCTGCCTGCCGTACTGTCGGCTGGTACCTGCTGAGCATGAGCCGACAATGCCGAGCATATGAGGGTCAGCGCGAGCATGCTTTTCACACCCGGCTTACCCGAAGCCAGCTTATCCCGCTCATACCGGTTATACATGGTAAGCCCGTAAACGATATGCAGGACGCCAAATCCGATTGCCCAAAACAACAGCGCGTAACCGGTCAGAAAAAGGGCAATGCAACCAATGGCAATCTCGGAGATACCCATATAAAAAACCTCCGGATAAGTAAATCGGCTTGCATTCACGAGCGCAATGCCATAAAAGAGCAGCGTCACCGGAAACACGAGCCATATGAATCCGTAATGCAACATAGCCAGACAAAATATGCCTCCTGTCGCCAGCGGGATCAACATACTGATAAGCAATCGCTTTGAGCTCCCATTCCAAAGCGTCAGCCCCTTTTTGCGGCCCTTTCTCACTGTCAGGATAATTCCAACGGCAAGTGAAACAACCAGCACGCAAATCCCATCGACCAGCAAAAAACGGATCACTTCTGTACGGGAATGTCCGTGATAGCTGCCGAACGGCATCAAAATGTCGGCGAGCCAGTCGGTTTTGAACCGAACATAGGCCAGAGCGGCGCCGATCAATGCGAAAACACCCGCAAACACGCCACTTAACCCGCTGAGTGAAAGAAATTTAGACGACCGCTCCATCAGGTCGCGGATTTCGTTCAAGGTGTGCAGAGAATCCTGTTTCGGGTTCATGAGCTAATTGAAATTGTAAATATCAGATCAGTATCCACTGAATAGGTGTTTAGAAAAGAAGCATTAGTTTAGGAACAAAGACAATTCCGCCGACGATAACAGCCGAGACAGCCAGCAACAGCACCCCCGCCGCTGCCGTGTCCTTCACCACCTTGATGACCGGATGATAATCAGCCGAAACAAGGTCTGCCAGCTTCTCAATCGCGGTATTGAATGCTTCCGCCGCCCAAACCAGTCCGATCTGGATAATGATCAGGCACCACTCCGTGCCGGAGATCTGAAAGAAAACACCAGCAATTACAACGACTATACAGGCCATCAGGTGGATACGCGCATTGTTTTCGTATCGGAACAGGCTGTAAATCCCCGCCCCTGCGTAACGGAAGCTTCGGATAGCTTTAAGAATATCGATGGGTCCGTTCATTTTGTTTGAGTTCGGCAAAAATATGGAACGCAAAGTACAACAACATCAGCACGAACGAAAACGTGAGGGTGTGTTTGATCGCAAGCGGATCCTGAAGGCTATGATAAATGCCCTTCGCCAGCGCGCCGGGTTGCGTTACGATATCCCAGCTGTTCCAGCGTCCGTAACGGCCCAGAAAAACGCCGAAACCGCTCATAATCATAGCACCTGTGATAGCGAGCCAGGCAAGCCGTCCGTTCCAGCGATGCGTGATAATGCGGTGAACGATGCGGATACTGTACAATCCTGTCAGAAAGCCGGCCAAAGAGAATGTGAAGATCATCAATGCGTCGTACCAGATCATGTTTTCAGGCACGCTCCGCAAATGTTTCAGGTCGGTGATGATATAGGGCGCATTCGGGAAAAACAACAGCCATACCGACAGATAAACCATCAGCAACCAGAATGGCGCACTTTGCTTACTTTCCCTTTCCCATACCCATTTGATGAATAGCAACGGTATCCAGGCCAGAAAGAGATTCCATGCCAAAAAGATGAAATGCCAGCTTTCCAACGCGATCCGCACCGATAGTAATGTCATGGCGGCAACGGATACAAATGCAAGGAGTGCGACTTTGAGGTTACTTTCAAGATAGTCGATCAGTTTTCTCAGCATTATTTTGATAATTAAAGTACTTTGAATTGCAAAGTTACATACACGAATAATATCCTGCAACAGGAGCTGCACATTTGTGGAAGCTGATTACTTTTTATTATTCGCCGAGAAGGCCTTCATCATCGCCCATTCCCGTCCGGCAGCATGCGCCTTGAAAGTCTCCAGACAACCGCGGTCCTGTAACGTCACGTAGCAGGTTTTCCCGTTGCGGCCTCCAAAACAGATGTTGGATACCTTTTTCCCGATTGTACGAATGGTATGGATCACTTTCCCTTCGGGCGAAAGCACGGCTACCTCCCCCTTCCCATGGCGGGTAATATAAAGATTTCCATGCACGTCGCAGCGCATTCCGTCCATACCGCCGTCTTCGAAATGGTGCAGGAGTTTTTTGTTCGACAGCGTACCGTCCGCCGCCAGGTCGAAGGCCCACACGTTGCGCTGAACGCTTTCATTGACATACAATTTCTTTTCATCCGGGCTCACATCGATCCCGTTGGTCGTCCCCATGTTGCCGGCCGCCAGGCTCACCTTTCCTTCCGGTGTAACATGCCAGATTTGTCCGGTACCGTCTTTCCAGTTCGGATCGGAACAGAAAATGTGTCCTTTCGCCGTCACCGCCAGGTCATTAGGCTGGTTCATTTTAGGCTCGTTGGCAAAAACCGACACATCCTTGGTGATCATATCCACTTTCAGGATGTTGTGTCCGGTAAAATCAGCCACGTAGAAGGTATTCTTATCTACAAACCGGATCCCGTTGCCGGTGCTGCCTTTGGGCAGTGTCACAAAAAAACTCGCATTCCCCTTCCTGCTCAATTGCGCAATCGTACCATCCCGCGCAAAATTCACTGCATACACGTTACCATCTTCGTCTACTGCCGGCCCTTCGCAATTGCTGGTAAATTCGCCTTCATTCGAAAATTTCTTGCTTTTGGTCTGGGCGTATGTAAAACCGGTTGATAGCAGAAAAACTGACAGGAGGAGCGTTAGTTTTTTATCCATGAAATCAAATATTGAGATACATTACTGGTTTTTCAACTTAATGGCGCACCCCACCGGTTTGGTAATCGTAGTAACCACCGGCTTCCCGCCGATCAGGTTCGATACAGCCTCATCGACATACAACTTACTCACCGCAGCGGGATCCTGCGGGTTGTCATCGACCATACCTACATACCGGACCGTGAACTTTGCGCCGTTTTTTTGCAGGACATAAGCCTGGGGTGTCCGGCTGGCGCCGAATGCTTTTGCTACCTGCTGGGTATCGTCTGCCAGATACGAATAGCCGTAGCTTTTGGCGGCAGCCCGCTCCTTCATTTTTTCGAAAGTATCATCCTGATGTGTCCCTGGGTCGCTTGGATTAATAGCCACGACAGGGAACCCCTGTCCGGAAAATTTACCGTTCAACGCGATGATCCGATCCTCATATGCCTTTGCAAACGGGCAGTGGTTGCTTGTGAAGATCACGATCAGCCCCTTTACATTGCCGAAATCCGCGAGGGAAACCATGCTTCCGTCGGTGTTTTTCAATCGAAAGTTATTTACTGCATCTCCTACCTGATACCCCGCCTGCACCTGATCGGCACTGTCATCTCCTCCGGCTTCACCTGCTCCCGCAGGCAAGTTCAGGATTGTGCTGAGAAACAGGGAGACCCACAAATAGATTTTCATTTTCGTGTTACTGATTAGCATTTTATGGTCAGACACAAATAGTAGGTAAAAGTAACATACCGCATTGTTAAAGATTGTTAAGCCGGATACCCCGTGCTTCCAACTAACGCCCATGCGGCTATATACCGTATAAAGGTAACCTTTCCGGCCGCTTTAACTATTTGTGCCCGATTAATTATTGTGCTGCTGGCTCGTCAATGTAATGACAACTTCACGATCTTCAACCCTTTCAGGAGCATTTACTTTTTTCAGGCATGTCATACCAGGCGAAAAACCAGCGATTATTTAGGTTAATGCGTTGTGATTCTGCAACTCTCTAATTATCTTTGCACCTCAAAATTTGAATGTAGTTTAATATAACTTATTAACATGTACGCAATCGTAGAAATCGCAGGTCAGCAATTTAAAGTTGAAAAGGGTCGCGAAATCTTCACGCATAGGCTTGAAGGTGACGTGAACGCTGCACTTGTATTTGACAAAGTCCTTCTCGTTGACAACGGAGGCACAGTACAGGTAGGTCTTCCGACAGTAGCAGGTGCTTCTGTTAAAGCAACTGTTCTTGAACACCTTAAAGGTGAGAAAGTGATCGTCTTCAAAAAGAAGAGACGCAAAGGATACCGCGTGAAGAATGGTCACCGTCAGTATCTGACTAAAATCAGCATCGACGAGATCGTTGCCTAATGCAATGGCGGAAGCCTAATTCAGTTTAATCAGGAAATTACAATTTAAGTATAAGATATCATGGCACATAAGAAAGGTGTAGGTAGCTCGAAAAACGGACGTGAATCGGAAAGCAAGCGTCTTGGTGTGAAATTATTCGGTGGCCAGTTGGCAAAAGCGGGAAATATCCTGGTTCGTCAGCGTGGAACCAAGCATAACCCAGGCAAAAACGTAGGAATCGGCCGTGACCATACATTGTTCGCATTGGTTGATGGTAACGTAGTGTTCCGTAAGACCCGTGAAAACAGATCTTACGTTCACATCGAACCGATCGCGGTTGAAGTTGCTGCGGAAGCATAAGCGACTGCCTGCTGGCTAAAAGCATTAAGAACCCGTCTGGCAATAGTCCGGCGGGTTTTTTAATGCCGTCTCCAAACCAAAAGCACGATAGACGTGTTTGCTATTCTGGAGAGTTACTTTACCTATCTTATTGATCCTACCGACATGATGTCACGTCCGATTTTTGTATATACCGAATTGAGCCCCAACCCGAACTCGATGAAATTCGTTTTGAATTTCGAACTTGTTCCCGATGGCCTTTCGTTTGACTACCCTTCACAGGAGTCAGCCCTTGAAGAAGGCAATGCTTCTCCGCTTGCTGCGGATCTTTTTCAGTTTCCACATGTAAAAAGGGTCTTCATCGCCAGCAACTTCGTCACGATCACCAAAGACGATGGCATCGCATGGGAAGAAGTGCTCCGCGACACCAAGCAGTTTATCAAGATCTATTTCGAGGAAAACCACCCGGTTTTTGAGGAAAAAACCATTGAAAAGAACACGGTGATCGTAGATTCCCGGGATTCGGATACCGTTCAGAAAATCAAAGCAGCGCTTGATCAATATGTGCGTCCCGCGGTGGAGTCCGATGGAGGCGCAATCAACTTCCACTCCTTCAATGAGGAATCGGGAGTCGTGAAGGTATTGTTGCAAGGCTCGTGTAGCGGATGTCCCTCTTCCACACTGACACTCAAAGCAGGCATCGAGAATCTGCTCACGCGGATGGTGCCGGATGTCAAAGAGGTGGTTGCAGAAGGAGTTTAAAGGTTTTTCATACTTAATGGAAACCCTGCCGGGAATGCGGCAGGGTTTCTTTTTTTAATGTGTTTTGTTAGTTTCGGCGCATGAAGCAAACGTTGCAGGAGTTTATCGACCGGATCGGTGCTTTACAGTCACCGGGCAACGCAATATTTCCCAAAGGACTGTTCCCTGCGCAACGGACCAACGAAATAATCGGTTACCGGCGTGATGACACGACAATGTTCTTCTCCGCCATTATCGGATTCACCTTGCGATCCATTCACAAGTATTGCGATGAGGAAACCCGTAGGCTCATTAACCAGGTCTGCGACGGCATCACCGCCAATTTCTCAGAATTTCAAAACAAAGATGGACTCAAGACCTACAACTTCTGGAAAACCAGGCCGTCGATGCATTTCTCCAACGGTTACATTTTCAGGCACCTGGAACATTTCCGGATTCCGGACGACATCGACGACACGGCCTTCGCTTACCTGACGACCACGCCTACACGTGAAGAGCTTTTGTGGCTGAAAGAAAAACTGGCGCTCCATGCGAACGGCAGCAAGCAATGGATCAGGAACACTTATCCGGAATACCGGTCGCTTAAAGCCTATTCGACCTGGTTTGGGAAAAACATGTACATCGAATTTGATGTGAGCGTCCTCAGCAATATCATGTACTGCATTCTGCATTACAAATTACCCTGGAACCACCACGACGATGCCACCCTGGCCTATATCCGATCCGTGATCGAAACCGGGCGGTATCTGGACGCCCCTTTCCGGTGCGCACACCAGTACCCCCGCACGCCATTGATCATTTACCACGTCGCCAGACTAATCGCCGCATTTAACCCGCCCCCATTACAGGCCATCCGTAAAAAGCTGATTGAGGACACCTTAATGCTGCTTTCCGCTACACAGCACCGGATGGACCGGGTCATTCTGTCTACTTCGCTGATCAGGCTTGGCGTTGAGACCACCCGCATTCCGGTGGAAGACTTTACGAACCAGGATTTCAAAGGTTTCTACTTTTTTATTGCCGGCTTGCTTACGGCTTACGAAAACCCATTGCTTTACAGGCTTTCGCACCATCCGCTCTTTCACATGCACTGGACCTGTGAAGCGCATTGCTGGACATTACTGGCGGAGTATGAAGCATTGTCGATAGAACAAAACCAACACACATGACCGACAACACCATCCAACTGCGTGTCAGGGAGATCATCCGGGAAAGCGACGACACCAAAACATTTGTTTTTGAAACGGCGCCAAACGAGCCATTCCGCTACAAGGCCGGGCAGTTCCTGACCTTTCTGATTGAAATGCACGGACATGAGGTACGGCGGTCCTATTCTATGAGCTCAGCCCCGGGAGTCGATCCATTCCCTTCCATCACTGTCAAGCGTGTGGCAAACGGCGAAATATCCCGCTTCTGGATCGATACCGTGCAGGTCGGAGCGACCTTTAAGGCACTTGCGCCGTCGGGCCGGTTCACACTGGAAACGGCCCCGGACAACCTGCCGCGCGATATCGTGCTGATTGGCGCCGGCAGCGGGATCACGCCCCTGTTTGCCATCATGAAAGACGCATTGACCCACGAGCCCGGCGCACAGGTTACGCTGATATATGCCAGCCGCAATGTACGGAACACCCTTTTCTGGACGCAGATTATCCATTGGCAGTCGCGCTATCCGGAGCGGCTACGGGTAATTCACATTCACAGCCAGCCCTCCGACGAATGGAACGGGATCAGGGGCAGGATCAACAATACCCGACTGGAACAGCTCGTCGGGCAATCACTGCGATTCAACCAGTCCGAAGCACGCTTTTACATTTGCGGGCCGTTTGATCTGATGCGGTCGGCCGAAATCACCTTGCATTTCATGGGTTTTCAAACTGCACAGATCCGGAAGGAGAATTTCGTCATTATTTCACCACCGCCACCGCCCCCGGATTCCTTCCCGCACGATATCAAACTCCATTTCCGGGCGTCGGCCTATGATCTGCACGTACCGGCGCATTCGACTATTCTGGACGCTGCCCTGGCCAATGGTATCCAATTGCCTTACAGCTGCAAAGGCGGGCGGTGCTCAACATGTGCCGCGATCTGCAAAACCGGGGGTATACATATGAGCGTCAATGAAGTGCTGACCGACCGCGACCTGGCCGAAGGATGGATACTGACCTGCTCGTCCTATGTGGACAGCGACCATGTGGTAGTGGATTTCATGCTGCCGTGATAAGCAAAAAAGCGCACGAAACGATGTTCGCGCGCTTTGCAGGTTTAGGATTAGAGGAATTTCAATAAATGAATTCCTGAAAAGGTTAAAGGTTAGGAGTATTAAAGAATAAAATTTTCTTTCTTATCTTATTTACAAAATTACTTGCCAAATTGGTTTTTCCTAGCAAAATTTAAAAAAGTGTTCGAACACGCACTCTAAAACACCGGCCGGGCTCGTACACGTCAGTAATAACAACTAGTTATTTTTGGCCAGGTAAAACTAAGGCCTCACCGTCACAATCTCAAATTTATTATAAAAAAAATTTGAAAAATTTTGTATTAAATAGTCGACTTTCGCTAGATCACGACCCATTACCCATGTTCACAATTACTTGTTAGTTTTGTTAATTAATACCGAAATATACTCCTGAATATTAGTTACGTGTGAAAAAGAAAATCGTCAGAATTAAAGATATAGCAGAAAGGGCCCAGACTTCCAAAGGGACTGTTGACCGCGTTTTACATAACCGTGGAAGAGTAGCCGACGATGTCCGGGAGCGGATCCTGGCCATTATCAAGGAATTGAACTATGAGCCCAACCTGATTGCCCAGTCACTCAAATCGCAACGTGCATTCAATCTTGCTGCGATTATCCCGGATCCAAACCTCGACTCCTATTGGGAAGCACCACATAACGGGGTCGAAAAAGCGGAAAAAGAACTCAGGCAATACGGGGTCCACGTCACGAAATTCATTTTCAACTCGCACGAAGAGCAGTCCTTCATCGCCAAAGCAAAGGAAATCAGCCGCGACCATCCCGACGGTCTGCTGATCGCCCCTATCTTTTACAAGGAAGCACTGCCATTTTTTAAAGAGTGGGCTGATCTGAACATTCCCTATGTGTTGTTCAACACGCAGATCGAGCACGTAGCGCCGCTATGCTATATAGGTCAGGATTCGTACCGGAGCGGGTCGCTGGCGGCCAAAATACTGCGTTTCGGGCTACATAAGCCCGGCACGGTGCTCGTGGCACATGTCAATGAGGATATCTCGAACTCTGCCCACCTGATCACCAAGGAAGAAGGCTTCCGGAATTACTTCAAAGGAGAAAATCTGGAAGGTACATTCAAGGTCATCAGTCAGGAAATCAATTTCCCGGAAGAAGAAGGCCCCGACGCACAACTTGATGTGATACGGGAGAAGTATCCGGACCTTGGGGCAGTATACGTGACCAACTCCAAGGCATTTCAGGTGGCAGCCTACCTGGAAAAGAATGCATTAACGGATATCAAACTGGTCGGATATGACCTGATTGAGCACAATCAGCAGTATCTCAATAAAGGGGTTATCGATTTTCTGATCAATCAGAACCCATTGGGACAGGGCTATTGGGGAATTCATCAGCTGGCCAACCACCTGATTTTCAAGAAGGAGATTCCTGATATCAAATTCCTCCCGCTCGACATTATTACCAAGGAAAACCTGGATTATTACCTGGATCCGCAATGATCTCCTCAGGGGAGGCTGCAATGCCTCCCGCTATTTACAGATCGCCGAACTGACTGTACATCTCTTTCAGCTTGGGTTCTGTTTCTTTCGCACGGATGTCCTTGCGAAGCGCAGACACACCCTGAATGTCGGTAAGCAAACCAAGCGCCTGGAATGCTCCGAAACGCACGAAGTAAGATGGATTGTCCCGGGCGAGCCCTTCGAGGATTGGGATGCTCTTACGCTGAATATCTTGTTTTGACTTGATCAGGTATTTACCGAAAACTTGCAGAAAATTATACTTTTCGGTCGGCTTCATCGCCTTCATTTTGGCTAAAAACCAATCAAACCGCTCCGGCTGGGCCAGGCCCGCATAATAGTTGCCGACGGACGTAACAATGGCGTCATTCGGGGAATTTTCGAATTGAGCCGCAATTTCATTAGCGTCGTTGGGTTGCCCCATCAGGTATTTTTCAATGGCAACCGATACCACCAGGTAGGAACTGTCGCTCAATGCTTCCCGAAAGATCGGATCGCTGTTGTTGTCTCCGAATGACGCCAATGTGATAATGGCCTCCGACCGGACCTGCGGATGCGCGTCGATCCGCGCCCTGCTCTGGATCACCTTTTCGATATCGGCAAACCCGGCGCCATCATATTCGGCAAAGTTACTGATTGCCATCTGGCGGAATTTCCAGAACGGATCTTCCATGGCTTTCACCAGGATATTCTTGACAGTACTGTCGGCAAGTCCTCCCTCCAACGATGAAAGTGCTTCATATTTATGTAAAAAGCGATCCGAGTTCAGATACTGGAATGCCATTTCCGGACGATTCTTTTCATGCTCTATTACGCCGAGCAACTGCGCTTCGGCATCAAAAATGACCAGGTCGGGCTTTTTCGCAGCCGGAAATTCAAGGGTTTGGCTGGCTTTTTCCAACACCACATCATAGCGGTTCTTCTTCCCTCCTACCCACACATCCACTTTAAGCGGCAAGCGATAAACCGTCGTGGCAAGGGTATCCTGTGCCTGCTTGATTTTCAACAACACTTTGCCCGTCGTAGCCGCATACTCCTGTTGTATTTTCAAAACAGGATGTCCGGGCCTGTGAAACCACTGATCAAAGAACCAGTTAAGATCCTGCCCGGTTACTTTTTCAAATGCCATTCTGAGATCATCGATTTCCGCGGTCCCGAGGGCATTTGTTTTCAGGTACATTTGAAGTGAGGCAAAAAACGCGTCGTCACCTACATACGTGCGCAACATGTGCAGAATGCGACCGCCCTTCGCGTACGAGTGGCTATCGAACATATTCTCGCGGTCCTTATAAAAGTACCGGATCATCGGGACCTGTTTCGTTTCCGACTCGGTCAGGTATTCCTTCAATTCCTGCAAGTTACCCCAGTCGGCCTCATACCGGCCGTCGTTGTACTCGCTCCACAGATACTCAGAGTAGTTGGCAAACGATTCATTCAATGGCAATTGCCCCCATTCCTCGGCCGTAACATAGTCGCCAAACCAATGGTGTGCCAGTTCGTGAGCGATCACAGCGTCTGAATTTCCATCGACCAGTGAACGGGTATCATTCTGTACTCCCTCTTCATGCACGGTGGCTGTAGTATTTTCCATCGCGCCTGCTACGAAATCACGCACGGCGATCTGGCTGTACTTTTCCCACGGAAATGGCACGCCGAACACATTGGAAAAGAAGCCGATCATCTCGGGAGTGCGGCCAAAAATAGCCTCAGCATCGGCCGCATATTTGGGCTCCACGTAGTAGCTTAGCTCCAACCCATTCGGCATCATATCTTTTGTAACGGCGAAGTCGCCCACCGCCATCATCACCAGGTAGGGTGCGTGCGGCAACGACTGCCTCCAATGGTCAGTGCGAACACCCTTTTCGCCCTCTTGCTGCCCGATCAGCAAGCCGTTCGAAAGCGTTTTGTAGGTGCTGTCGACGGTCATATAAATATCCTGTGTAAATTTCTGGTTCGGCGCATCGATCGTAGGGAACCAGCAGGAGCTGCCTTCCGTCTCGCCCTGGGTCCATATCTGGCGCGGTTTGCCTTCATCGAGGCCATCGGCATTGATAAAGTATAACCCCTTATCGGAGGCGCTGTCATCGGCTTTGCCCCTGGGCACATCGTTGGGGCGGGCTACGTAGTCTATTTTCACAAAAAGCGTGTCCTTTCTGGTATACTCCTGCCCCAGCTTGATGACGAGCTTTCGCTTGTCGTAGCTATATTCGAGCTTCTTTTTAGTCTTCGAGTTGATTTCCGCCGCAGAAAGATCGCCATAATTGCCATTTGTATCCATCAATGCAACGGCTTTGATATCAAAACCTTTCGCATCCAGCTCTAGTGTATTCTGGGGATAAAAATGGGGTTTGAATTTCAGGATGGCAGACGCGGGCACCTGCTGCTTTACCCAATCAAACCGGACATCCAGCCGGGTGTAAAGAATGTCGTTTCTTTTCGCGCGTTCCGGGCGGTAAGGCCCTTTTGGCGTTACTGTTCCAGGATTTCGTCTGAATAATGTATCGGCTTTATCGCTGGCTGCCGCCTGTACGCTGAATGACAGAAAGAGTAAAAAACCAAAAAAAGTGAAGATCAATCGGTTCCAAAAAAGTCCTTTATGATAACCGGTCATGTTTATTGTGTGATTGATTGCCAGGAAGTAAGTCAATGTAATTCAGTTAATGTTCTTTGTTTCCGCTCCAAAACATATCAGACCCGCAATAATGCACCGGCATCTGCCGCCCTGCGCGCGGGTATGTAGGAAACAGCCATAGTTATCATAACGACAATAATCCCTGTGTAGAGTATGTCTTCCCATATTAATTTAACCGGATAGGCATCGACCAGCGAGGTGGTCATACCCATTGATACCAGACCGTAACGAATCTGCAGCCAGCATATAGCCATCCCTCCCAACAGCCCCGCAACGGAACCCGACAGTGCAACGATCGCCCCCTCAGCCATGAATATTTTCCGGATCAGGGATGGCGTCGCGCCCATGGCATAGAGCATTGAAACGTCCTTCTTCTTTTCAATGGCCAACATGCTCAATGAGAAGAATATATTGATTGCGGCCACTAAAATAATGAGGGATAGCGTGACTGCTACAAAAAGCTTTTCCATTTTTATTGCCCGCAACAAATCGGCGTTCAGCGAATCCCTGTCTTTGACCGTAAACCGGTTGCCTAAAACAGCTTGCAATGCTTCCGCCACATCGGCTTCGGTATAACCGGGCTCCACATAAATTTCGAGTGCGGAGCGGCTTCCCTGGTATTGCATCAGCTCTTCCACCTGCCTGATCGGCGCGATCACGTAGTCATCGTAGCGCGTTTCGATGAAGAAAATACCACCGGGACGTAATGTCAGCTGATTAAATGCTTCCGGTGATGTCAGGTTCAGTGTTTTACTTCCAGTGCGCGGGTAAAGTAATTCCAGCGGTGTAAAAACGTCCTCCAGCGAAATCGACAACGCATTTCTGACACCCTCCGCGATCACTGCGAAAGGCGTACCGTTCCCTCCGTAAAGCCGTGTGGAGCCTTCCACGATCGCCGTGTCCAGGTTCCCCTGCACTTCAAAAGTACTATCCACGCCCTTCAAACGGACGATTGTTTGCTGGTTTCCGTATCTGGCCAATGCATTGTCCTCTACCACCTGGGTTACCCGCAACACTCCCCGCGTTTTTTTCACCTCATTGAGAAGAGCCACGGTCATTTTGAAGCGCTTCCCCTCAGTAGGGATAACGCGCACATCGGCGTCGAAGGTTTTGAATATCTTACGGTTCAGCTCCTCCATCCCGTTGAACACGGATAGGACCACTACCATAGCCATCGTGCCTACCGCCACACCAGCCATGGCGATGCGCGCGATAACGCTGATAAAGCTTCTTTTGTTACGTGAAAAAAAGTAGCGAATGGCAATCCGATAAGAGATATCCATGACGTCCGGGATTCAGATCAATTGGCCTCTTCCTCGTCGTCGGGCTGAGCGGGGGGAATGACGAGATCCGAAAAGAGCAGATCCATTTTAGCCGCGTACTCCGCGGTGTCATCGATATAAAATTGCAGATGCGGCACGATCCGCAACTGATGCCTGACTCTTTCAGCCAGTTTCTGGCGTATGAAACGGGTATTTTCCCGGATTGTCTCGAGTAACATCGATTTATTCCTGTCGGGAAGGAAGCTCAGGTATGCCCTGGCAATGCTCAGGTCAGGCGTCACGCGCACTGCCGTGATCGTCACAAAAGCCCCACTGGTAAGATGTTGCGCGTCCTTCTGGAAAATCTCTCCAAGGTCCTTTTGTATCTGCCTGCCTACTTTTTGTTGTCTTTTAGATTCCATGTGTCAAATCGTTATCCGGAGGGACCACTGCCTGTCTTGTTAGCCATTCCTGCTCCGCAAGTTAGGACGATGTAAACTTACTTCTCCTAAATCACTCCCTCACTCCTATAATAGCACAAATATCCATACTTATTTTGTTTTTGTAGAACCCGGCATTGTAATTTCGTGAAACTTATTCCCATCAGAGACATAATCCGGCTGCTTCTTGCTTAGTTTTTTTCGCGTCAATGCACGGTATCAGACCATCAGTCTGGTCGTATTCTTCCTGCTGCTCCGGCTACCCTTTTTCCTGGGTGGGGCACCTATGCTGATCCCTGAACTCAGCTGGATGCTAGTCGGTGAACAAATGGGGCGCGGCTTTATGCTTTACCGGGATGTGTGGGATAATGTGAGCCCCTTTTCGGGGCTGACTTACTGGCTCATCGACAGCCTCTTTGGCCGGGCGCAGTGGATTTACCAGTTTGCGGCAATGGGAGTATCGATCGTCCAGATCCTGTATTTCAACTACGTGATCTATTCACGGGACGTCTTTCCTGAACGGACCTTCCTGCCCGGAGCATTGTACGCACTTTTTCTGAACATTTCATTCGACATGGGGACGTTGTCCCCCATGCTCATTGCGAACACATTCCTGCTCTTCGCATTCGGCTCGATCGTCAAAATGCTGGTGAGAAGAGAAGTTACCAACCAGGTTTTCGAGCTGGGGCTCTACATCGGGATCGCTACGTTGTTCTACTTACCGGCTTCCCTCTTCATGATCTGGGCGTTCCTTGTTTTGCTGTTTTATACCGGATCTACATTCCGCCACCATTTGCTTGGGTTGTTCGGGTCTGTTTTCCCGCTCCTGATGGTCGTGTTGTTTTTCTATCTCAACAATGGAATCGAAAGCCTGAACCGCAACCTGCTTACATCCGTTTTTCAGGTGAAGCAATACAATCTCAATGATTTTTCATCCCTTCTGGCGTCGTTGGTCCTCCCGCTGGGTTTCGGGATCATGGGTTTTATGCGGATATTCACCACCCTCCGGTTTGTCAACTATCAGACCAGGATTCAGCAGGTAATGGCGCTCTGGTTTATTGTAGCAGTGTTTACAATTCCCCTGATGCAGTTCCTCGCACCGATGCAATTCGTCATATTTGTCCCGCCGGCCGCATTTTTCGCCACTCACTATTTCCAGAGTTTCAAAAAGAACAGTTGGGCGGATGAATTGCAGTTTACCCTGATGGGCGCTGCCATTATCCTGATCCAGTATCAGGGATTAAGGGGAGTACTTCCGGGAGTTGCGATGGGTAAACTTGAAAACCTGAGGGCCAAACCGGCCAATTTGCCCGAACAGATACGCAACAAACGAATACTCGTACTCGGGCAGAACTCGGGGGAATACATCAATAATTTTACTGCTACGCCCTATCTCAACTGGGAGCTGGCCAGCTACGATTTACAAAACCTGGATAATTTCGACAGCGTAATCCATGTCTACAACAATTTCAGGAAGGATCCGCCGGATTACGTGATCGATAAGGTGAATATCATGCCGAAACTGCTGAACCGAGTTCCGGCATTGAAGAAGCAATATGACCGCAGCCCCTGGAAGGGCATTTATCAGCGGATCGACTAGCAAGAAATCTTGTCGACGCGGGTCTGATGCCGGCCGCCTTCGAACTCCGTAGCCAAAAAGGCTTCCAGACTCGCCAATGCAGTTTCCAATTCCACAAAACGCACGGGAAGGCAAATTACATTGGCGTCGTTATGCTGGCGTGACAAAGCGGCAAGCGGCAAATCCCAAACCAGCGCCGCTCTCACAGCCTGATGTTTGTTCGCTGTAATGCAAACCCCCTGTCCGCTCCCACACAACAATACCCCTTTTTCGAATTCTCCGCTTTCCACCCCACTCGCTACGGGATGTGCAAAGTCCGCGTAGTCCGCTGAATCGGCGCTGTACGTTCCGAAATCTTTCACTTCAAAGCCATTTGTCGTAAGCCAGTCGATGATCGGCTGCTTGTAGGGGAAACCCGCGTGGTCGGCACCAATAGCAATTTTTCTCATTACTTTTTTGTTAATTGTAGCCTGCCCGTTTTGTTTTGACAGCAGGTAAGGTTAAAAGTTTTCTATTTTTAGTGATAGTGGCTGCAAAGTTACCATTATCCGATCAACAACTCAATGAATCCTGAATTATGAGTGAAGAGGCAAAACCCACTAATGGAGAACTCGTCGACGTATCTCTCCTTAATCCTGCGGTTCCGGAAGACGAAAAGAGAATCAAGGAGGCATTTGAAGACCGCAACTGGAATGAAATCAAAAGTGCCGATTCCTGGGTTGTGTTTAAAGTAATGGCCGAATTTGTGGAAGGTTTTGATAAACTAGCCAAAATAGGCCCCTGCGTTTCCGTTTTCGGCTCCGCACGCACTTTGCCCGACAATCCTTACTATAAAACTGCGGAAGAGATCGCCGCCAAGCTCGTTCGTCACGGTTACGGTGTCATCACGGGCGGCGGGCCGGGTATCATGGAGGCCGGAAACAAGGGCGCATTCGAGCAGGGCGGAAAGTCGGTAGGGTTAAATATCAAGCTTCCTTTCGAGCAGCATAGCAACATTTACATCGATCACGACAAGAGCATCAACTTCGACTTCTTCTTCGTGCGGAAAGTAATGTTCGTCAAATACTCGCAAGGCTTTATCGTCATGCCGGGCGGGTTTGGCACGTTGGATGAACTCTTCGAAGCGATGACATTAATCCAGACCAAGAAGATCGGCCGCTTCCCGATTGTGCTGGTAGGCAGTGCGTACTGGTCGGGCTTGCTGGACTGGATCAAAGGAACAATGCTGACAGAGCACAATATTAACCCCGAAGACCTGAAACTGATCAGTATCGTGGACACACCGGACCAGGCGGTCAAGGTGATAGACAATTTCTATTCCAAATACCTGCTTAAACCTAACTTCTAGTCAGCAACGCCTTTACATTGGGCCGTGCTGTCAGAACGACAGGTACGGCCCCATTTTTTGGATGGTAGCCTCGTCCAACACCTTTACATTTCTTAATTCTTCCAATGACCGGAACGGGCCGTGTTGCTGACGATAATTGATCAGCACCGAAACAGTCTTCCTGTTGCGCAGGTAACTGTGCTGACCGAGTTCTTCCGCTGTGGCGGTATTAATATTGATTTTCCGCACCGCGCTCATGACTAATGCGTGCCGCCGCAACTCCGACAACGCCAGGGAGTCGAGCCCATAAACTTCGGAAAATTGGTCCGCGGAATGGAATCCACCAAGTGCGTCGCGGAACTTCAGGATGCGCTGCGATAATTTGCTCCCGATTCCTCTAAGCCGGATGAGCTGGCTCGTGTCGCATTGATTGATGTCGAAAGTCTCAGGGTCTCGGGCTGTGTACGGGCGTCGCACGCGTGAGGTATCCGCATTGGAACGGCTGTACCTCGCCGGCGCAACTTCCATACCCGCCATGACGATGTGCGGTTCCAGTCGCTTATAGAGTGCTGGCGGGAAATCATATATTTTCAAAAGATCCTCCTTCCTGCGGAACACACCTCCCTTGTCCCTGAATTTTTGGATTCTTCTGGCGAGAAAAGGTGGGATACCCAGTGCCAGCAGTTCCTGCTCGGAACAGCGATTGGGATCGAAATCAGTTAGCACTGGTTCTTTTATCGCTGCGCTCTTGCCTCCCCGCGAATACTTCGGTTCGTATTGTTGATGCTGCTTTTCGAGCAGGGTAGCAATGCTGTCGAGCACCCTGAGTTCCACGGGCTGGGTATCCAGGGGTAGTTCCGGTAATATCCACCGGCGGAATAGAAATGGCGTCCATACGATCAACAGGCAAGCAGCCATCATGACCAATGCGCCCCGGGCTTCCTTACGGGAAATCCCGAAAAAGTCTTGTAAAGCGTTCAATGTTCTTCGATACATACGTCCTGATTTTTCTCCTTTGGACGTTAATGCATCGCTTTGGTAACTGTTTTAAAAACAAAAATGAGCAAAAGGCAACCGAAGCCCTTTGCTCATCTTCCTGTATTCCGTATCCGTTATTGATTCACATAAATGCTTCCGGCGCTGGCTGAAAGTGTCACAGGAATCCCTCCGCCATTCATTTTTCCCTGCACCCGATCTTTCTCCGCCGACCCGTCAAAGTTTTTCAATGGTATGGAGACTTTGTTACCTCTCAGATTAAGATCTACTCCTTTATCCAACGGCATGGTTACACGCACGCTGCCGGCAGATGTAGAGAGATCCACGAACTTGCCCAACGATGTCAGTTCCAGATCAATGCCGCCCGCGCTCGTTTTTGCACGGATACTACCCGAAACACTGGCGAGCCGGATCGAACCACCGGACGTCCCTGCGTCTAGCGAGCCTGCGATACGTTCTCCTTTAATGCTGCCTCCACTGGTGTGAGCAAATACATCCCCGTCCATATTATTGAGCTGAATGCTTCCGCCTGATGTTTTCAGTTCGATATGCCCTTTCAGTTCCTCTGCTTTAATGCTCCCTCCGCTGGTGTGCAGTTCTATATCCTTGGCACAACGCATTACATCGATGCTTCCACCCGACGTGCGGCCCCGGATCACTCCGTCGAGGTCGTCTATTTTAAGACTTCCTCCGCTGGTTGTAAAATTCTGATCGCCGGTGAGCGATGCAATCTTGATACTTCCCCCACTCGTTTTGAGGTTAGTTGCTACATTTCTGGGCGCAGTCACTTTGAATGCGATAGAAATGTTTCTTTTCTCATTCCATTCCCGGTTATTTTTTCTCTTTGCAGTCGCTATCACTTTGCTGCCTTCCGTACCGATCAGGATATCATAATCTTCGAGCCTGTCCTCTATTTCCGCTTTTGAAAGTTCCTTGTTGCCATTCCAGCCGTTTCCTTTGACATACATTTCCACCTTAAAACCACCACTCTGGCCACCGGCAACGGATATGGAGCCACCGGATGTTTCAACCTGCAATTCTTTCAGGGATGCATTGGTGAAATTTTTAGTAACATAAGGCTGGTCGTCGCCACTCTGAGCATAAGCTGCGATCACAGAGAAAGCGGACAATGCTATTGTTAGTAGTTGTTTCATTTTCATGGGACTTGTCGATTTGTTTCGGCAATGATGTAAAAAGCGGCGGCAAGGTTGCATGTACACCCGCAGTTGGGGTATAATTTTTGCAATACTTATTTTATCCAAATTAATATCAATATGAAAACTTACCTGGTAAAAACCGCGAGACAGTCGGATGAAGAACTGGTGTTGAACATACTCCGTTCACTGGAAAGGAAGGGGATCATCGTCCTGGAAGAGAATGCCTCCCCGGGTAGCGCCAAAAACAGTGCACCTGCCACAGAAGAGCAGGTGCAGGAGATTATTGATGAAGCGGAATTAGGTGCCTATTATTCAGAAGAGGAGGCAAGAAAGATTCTGAATCTTTGAGCTGTTATTTTTTTTGAATGTCGATTACCTTGATCTCATCGTACGTGGCCTTCGTTCCCCAACCGCAGGGAATGGTCCGTTTTCCGCCGGTCAGGCTGTATTTCAGACGCACATTGGTAAAACTGTAATATTCCTCGATCTTCCCGAGCTCTTTCTCGATCTTTGATTGCGAAGCCTCACTGGGTACCAAAAAAACTGTCGTATCCGGTGAGGTTATGCTGAAATGCCAGGAGCAACCGTCAGCCGCCAGCATATTGACCCAGGTAGCGTCTGTTTCCTGGACTTCTTCACTGATATTGTCACTTTCATCATGGCAGCCTATCCAGGCCAGTAAACCAAATACGACGATCAGCATTTTCATGGTTCAAGGGGTTTAATATGCTGGATAGACTCCGACTTTCTAGAAATAGTTGGAACGAAGGGTTACTTTTTTGGATTTTTCAAAAAACCTGCAAACCATTTCCCCGACTCTTTCACGGTACGGACCTGTGTTTTGAAGTCGACATGCACCAGGCCGAACCGTGCGGAATATCCATGCGCCCATTCGAAGTTATCCAGCAGGGTCCAGGCAAAGTACCCATTCACTTTCACGCCTTCGTTCTTCGCTTTCAGAACTGCTGCCAGGTAGTCGTGGAAATAGGCCGTCCGCTGCTGGTCATCTACCGCTCCGTCGCGTAGCTTATCTTTGAAAGCCGCCCCATTCTCTGTGATGATGAGTTCCCGAATCCCTTCATATTTATTGAACTGATGAAGGATCCCATGCATACCTTCCGGACTTACCTCCCAGCCCAGGCCAGTGGTGGGGACATTACGCAAGCTGGCGGGCACTTCTTTCAGCCACATCACGGGAGCCAGGTACGAATGCTGCACCACTACACTGAAATAGTTTTGCAGCCCCCAGAAATCAAAATCGAATTTAAGACGCTCGCGGTCTCCTTCCCGGTAGAACCGTTTGATATTGGACAAAAAAGGAAATGCATCCTTCGGATACCCCAAACCCAGCGCCGGCTCCACAAACAACCGGTTCATCAAAGCGTCCGCCCGCTTCGCCGCTCTCACATCCGCCGCACTCGTACTGTTGGGATGAACATAGGAACACGATATCGCATTGCCGATACGGGCATCCGGCAGCATGCTGCGCAGCACTCTCCCGCCTTCCGCCTGACTCAATGCAAGGTGATGCACGACCGGAAGAAAATTGTGAATCCCCTTGTTCCCCGGCGCATGCTCTCCCGTTGTGTAACCAAGCCCCGCAACCGCCATAGGCTCGTTCAGGACGATCCAATGCCTTACCCTGTCTCCGAAAGCCTGTGCGCATACCGCTGCATAGTCGGCGAACCATTCGACGATGCGCCTGTTTTTCCAGCCTCCCGATTTTTCCAGGGCCTGCGGCAGGTCCCAATGATATAATGTTACCCACGGCTCGATATCCAGCGCAATGCACCGGTCTATCAGCCGGTTGTAAAATTCCACTCCCGCCTGGTTTACTTCCCCGTGCCCTTCCGGCATGATCCTCGACCATGAGATCGAAAACCGGAACTGACGGAAACCCAGTGCTTGGACCATTTCGAGGTCTTCTTCGTACCGATGGTAAAAATCACATGCATGGCGGGCGTGATCTCCATTGTGTATCTTTCCTTTTTTTCTAGCGAACACATCCCAGACGCAATCCGTCCGCCCGTCTTCGTCAACCGCCCCTTCGATCTGATAGGCCGCCGTAGCTACGCCCCACTTGAAATCGGTGCCAAAATCTTCCCTTAACAACCCCAGCTTTTCCCCTCCCGCTGCATGCACAACCTCCGTGTTCCGATTTTCAGTTAATGTCGCCAAGATGGTCGTATTTAGTCATTGATAACGAAAGTTATAAACATATCCGCAAACAAAAACCCTTCGTCCGTAGTTTACGAACGAAGGGCCCTTTCTTTACCCGGTAGCGATCCGGCGTAAAATTATCTCACAACAAGGATCTTACGCATGAGCGGTCCATTGTTGATTTTGACAAAATAGGTGCCTTGTACCAGTCTGGTAAGGTCTACTTCATTGGCCGAGTCAGGTACTGTATTCATCACGAGTACACCGCTCTGGTTGTAAAGTTTCACGTTGCTGATCTGCTGGTTGCTGCTCAGCCTGATACGGTCCACGGTAGGGTTCGGATAAATGTTCATCTGTTCGTCGCCGTCAAAGTTCAGGTTTTTGATAGCGCTGAAAGCAAAGGTTTCATCCAGGTCGACCATTTTGAGGCGATAAAGGTTGATCGCCAATGGACTAGTGTGCGTATAGCTGTATGATACCAGTTCCCTGCTCTCTCCTTTGGCATCGACGCTGGTCAAAACGGTCCATTTCTTACCATCCTGGCTATGCTGTACCTCGAAGTATGCAGAGTTGCTTTCAGAAGTGGTAGTCCATGTCAATTGCGCAGTTGTACCTTCTTTTTTAGCATTGAAAGCAGATAGTGTCACAGGAAGCGGAGGACCAGAGAAGGTAAGGCAAGCATTGTCAACCAGGAAGTTGTTGCCTGTCGAAGACGCAAGTACGCGAACGTATTTAGTACCCGATGGAACTGCGCCCGCAAGTGTATATTTTTCCAGGCCCCATGGGTTGCCGCTGAGGGACTTCGTCACGTCTTTGGTAATTTGTCCGAGTTCAGCCTGCGATTCGCTGAGGAATACCAGTTGAAACTTCTGGCTGTTTGAGCTGCTGTACGCTCCATAGATCGTGAGGCTTACCTGCCCGCCATAAGTCGAGAGCATTTCAACATCCTGCCAGAACTTACCAGCGCCCGAGAGTTTACCGCCATTGGAGCCGCAAACCGCGTAAATCGCTTCTGTGGTTAGCGTTCCTGTTACGCTCCATCCGTTGGTCCCGTTTTCAAAGTTGCCGTTTTGCAAAGTGTTGTTGGTACATTCGTCGCAGACCGCGGGAGTTGTAATGCTCATACAAACCACGTCTATTTTAAAATAGTCGCCGCTCGAATAGAACGAGAAACGTACCTTCGTTGCACCGGCAGGAGCCGTTGCCGACAATTGATATTGTTTGAGTTTATTGCCGCTGCCTACTTCGTAGTTCATATCCACCACGGTTTCATTCGCGTCTATCTTGTTTCCTGCCCCATCGTAGAAGGTCAGTTTGAACTGATGTGTCTTGCTGTTGTCGTGCGTACCACCATATACGCTTAGGTCTACTTTGGAACCGGCAACCAATGCCACATCCTGCCACACAGTTCCTGAACCAGAGATCAGGCCATTGTAATCGCCGCACATGTTGTAAGCCTGGTCCGTACCGAAGTTGGTACCATTGCTTTTTGACCAGTTATTGGTATTGCCTTCAAAACTTCCGTTTTTGATCGGGTTTCCAGCTGAGGCCACGCAGCCGCAATCAACCGGAATCGCAGGAGGCGTAATGGTCAAACAAGCACCGTCTACTTTAAAATAGTCGCCGCTGGAGTTGATTGAAAACCGCACTTTAGTAGCAGTCGCAGGTGCTTTGCCGGAAAATTGATACAGTTGAAGTGAACTGCCGTTGCCTACTTCGTAGTTCATCGCCTTCACTACCTCATCCCCTACTTTCGTTCCACCTGCATTATAAAAAATCAATTTGAATTCGTGCGTGTATTGATTGTGGTGAGTACCGCCGTAAACCTTCACAGCCACGTCGCTTCCCCCATCGAGTGCAATTTCCTGCCAGGCGCTTCCCGAGCCGTTGATCACTGCGTTGTAGGTACCACACATATTATAGCCTGTGGAAGTTGTAAAACTTGTCCCGTTGGACACAGACCAGTTGTTGGTGTTATTGCTCTCGAAGCTAGCGTTCTTCAACACATTGTCCGGGCAATTACAATCATTAGTTGCGCTGGCCCGGTAGCCGAAGCCCAGGGTCAATAGCATAAGGGTAAAGAGGAACGTAAAATTTTTCATAACGTATTTGATTTGTAATTGATTAGCTGTAATCGATTGGCACCAAAATGTACGTCACAAAGGTAAAAATTAGATCAATTAAAAATATCACTTTTTTTATATGACACTTGAATCGAAAATAGATCTAAACAAAAGAAAAAAGTATTTCTAAATCAACTTATAGAAATATTTCTATATTTAAAAACGCATTAATTCTTCAAAAAATAGCTATTTTAGGTCAAATACGTTGAAGTTCACTCCCAAACTGATTATATTTTCCACTAAAATTACTAGTATAACTTTTCCAAGACCCAACCCCGGATTTCAGTATAGAACACGAATTGGCTGGTTACAAAGCAATAGGCAGGAAATACCCTCAAAATCGATCTTTATCAGGGGTTTTGGCGATTTATAAGACTGTGATCCGCTGTCAGGCCCAGGAGATGAGCTTAGTCATTATAATGACGGAATAATTAGTAACGATTCTACATCCTAAATTGTCGTAAGGGGCCTTTTAAAGGACTAACTACCCGTTTTAGACAACAAACGGCGTTATAGCCACAGATCGGATTTTGTGGATATCGCTGAATTTTAACTGAAGAATTTCGACAAAATTTTTTTTCGAAAAAATCGCGCTTCTACAAGATTTCTATCGGCTGCGAATAAAATACCATGTTTTATTACTGCATTACAACAGTTTAGCTACATAGTATTCTGACTTTCAAATGCCAAAGCCACAGTAAATTACGCCTCCTTTCTACAAAGCGGACGAAATCAAATGCAAACCCGGATTCCGACAGAATATAAGGTCAGCCAAACAGGCGCTAAGCCAAATAAAATCCGAGTTATTATTACATGTTAAAGCGAATATAGAATTGCATTTTAGACGAATTTCAGGCACAATCGCGCCGACAAACGCCACTATCGCGGTTCCTGCTGCGTCTGCCGATTTTTTGCTAGCTTTATCACGACGGTTTCACCTGATTTCAAGCCGATATGTTTAGAAAATACCTGTTCGCACTGATCCTTGGAGCAGCTGCACTTTCCTGCAATACAAAGCCCAAAGAAGGCCATGCAGAAGCCGGGATCGATGAAATTGCCCGGGAATACGTCAAACTCGGTCTCCTGATCGGCCAGTACGACAGCGACTTTGTAGACGCTTACTACGGCCCCGACTCGCTCAAACCTGTGAAACGTGACAGCAGCGGTTTTCCCAAGGAAGCTCTTCTCGCGAAAGTAAACCGGTTGAAGCATGCCATTTCACAATTATCAGGCAC
The DNA here is from genome assembly GCF_946482605.1 of uncultured Dyadobacter sp. The sequence goes on from NZ_CAMLSE010000035.1 coordinate 33,549, forward strand.
GCGGGAAGACGCCGAAGTCCGGGGACGTGCCGAATGGCTGACAGCGCAGTTAACTGCATTTGAACGCCGGATCCATGTGTTTTCCAACACTTTTGTCCCTTTCGACTCGGAATCAAAACAACTTTTCGACGCGGTAGCACCGGTTTATGACGAGCAGCATTTCCGGGATCTGATCGCCCGTCTCGACGGCATACTTCCCGGGAAGGGTCCCATTCCAGGTCGGTTTCAAAAACTGGCTGCCCGCTTTTTGATCCCTGAGAACCGGATAGACACTGTTTTCAGAGCTGCCATCGCCGAGGCCCGCGCTCGCACGCTTGCGCATTACAAGCTGCCGCCGGAGGAAACGTTTCAGCTTGAATATGTACACGATAAACCATGGTCGGGCTATAACTGGTACAAAGGCCACTACAAGAGTCTGATCCAGATCAACGTCAGTCAGCCCATTTACATTGAAAGGGCCATTGATCTCGCCTGTCACGAAGGTTACCCCGGGCACCATGTCTACAATGCGTTGCTCGAAAAGAACCTCTTCCGCGACAAGGGATGGACCGAAATCTCGCTCTATCCGCTGTTCAGTCCGCAATCGTTGATCGCCGAGGGAAGCGCCAATTACGGGATTTCGGTGGCATTCCCGGGCAGCGAGCAAAAGGCATTTTGCAAGCAGACATTGATGCCGCTGGCCGGCATGGACACCACCATGGCCGATGTTTATTTTGAAGCCCTGGCTATCCGCTCCGGCCTGAACTACGCGCGGAACGAAGTAGCCCGCGGAATGCTCGACCACGGTATGAGTGAACAGGAGGCCGCGAGATGGCTGACTGATTACTGCCTGCTACCGCCAAAGGGTGCGACGGATTACATACGCTTCATCAAAAAATACAGGAGCTACGTCATCAACTACAATTACGGCCAGGACATCGTAAAACAGTACATTGAATCGCGGGGAGGTACAGCCGCCGACCCGGCAAAAAGATGGACGTTGTTTCAGAAATTACTGAGTACCCAGAACAAGGCGAGCGACCTCCTGACACCTTAGGGTGATCGGGATCGTTAATGGCCGTGTGCGTAAACAACAGGCTCCAAAGCCCGGTTCTCCTTCGAAAAGTAGTTGAAATGACCTATATTGAACTTCATTTAACTACTCGCATGACCAATCTTGAAAAATTTTAATTCACTCCAAAAAAAGAACAGATTCACCTCCGTCGGCACCCTTGCATTGCATTGTGCGGCTACATTAACCGGCATTCTGTCCCTAGTCACAACCGCCTGGGCGCAACCATCCACTCCACCGAAGACTTACACCTGCTACCTTGCAGACCGCAAAATCAGCATTGATGGCCGGCTGAATGAGCAGGCATGGAAAAAGGCACCCTGGACGTCCTCATTTGTCGATATTGAAGGAGACAAAAAGCCGCTGCCATTGCAGGAGACCCGCGCCAAGATGCTTTGGGATGATGAATACCTCTACATTGGCGCACAGATCGAAGAAGAACACATTTGGGCATATCAGGACAAAAAAGACCAGATCGTATATCTTGAAAATGATTTTGAAGTCTTCATCGACCCCGACGGCGATACCGAGAACTATTACGAACTGGAAATCAATGCGATCAACAACACCTTTGATCTCTTTCTTCCCAAAACTTACCGGAAAGGCGGGAGAGCCCAGATCAAATGGGACATCGCGGGGCTCAAATCGGCGGTGTCGGTCGAAGGCACTGTAAACGACGCCTCAGATAAGGATAAGCGATGGTTTGTAGAGATCGCAATCCCCTTTAAGGCACTTTCTACCGACGACGTACCACCACTCATTCCGCAGCACGGCTCCGAATGGCGCATTAACTTTTCACGCGTGAACTGGCAACACGAAGTAAGTGATGCAGGCCGGTACAGCCGCAAACGGAATGCCGAAACGGGGAAGATCGTGCCGGAGTACAATTGGGTGTGGTCGCCGCAAGGAGTCATCAATATGCATTTTCCCGAATTCTGGGGCAGGTTGTATTTCAGCAGGGAAAAGCCTGGAAAAACTCCCGTGGCTGACGTCCATTACCCTTAAACCTTCGAAAATTGATGAGAAGATTGCTCCTTTTCGCCCTCCTCGCATTGGCGCCGGGTCGTGTTTGCGCCCAACCGAATGCCATTGGAAAAACAACAATTGACAAAAAGTTGGTTGCCAAACTGGAAAAGGCGCTGGAAGGCTTCCATGGTGAAGCCGGAGTGTATGTCCGCCATTTAAAAACCAACCGGAAAGCGGCTGTGAATGCCGACACGCTCTTCCCTACGGCCAGCATGATCAAAGTCCCGATTATGTGCGGCATCTTCGATAAGATCAACAAGGGCGAAGTCCGGTTCGATCAGGAACTTATTTACCGGGATTCGCTGAAATATGATAATGGCATTGTCGGATCGTTCCGCGACAGTACAAGGATCGCATTGCCCAAAGTCGTCCATCTGATGATTTCGCAGAGCGACAACACGGGCAGTTTGTGGTTACAGGCCATGGCGGGCGGTGGAGCGACCATTAACCAATGGCTTGCCGCGAATGGCTTCGCAAATATCCGGGTCAATTCCCGCACGCCGGGGAGAAAAGATGCACAGGCCAGGTATGGTTGGGGCCAGACAACACCCAGGGAAATGGCGGAACTCGTCGCTATGATACGCAATGGAAAAGCCATTAGCCCGGCTGCAAGCGAGCGGATGTACCGCTATCTGGGTATGCAGTTCTGGGATGGGGAGGCCATCTCGCAGGTGCCGTCCGAGGTAAAGGTAGCCGCCAAAACCGGCGCTGTCAATCAGGCAAAGTCCGAAGTACTGCTGGTCCATGCGCCCCATGGCGACTATGTGTTCTGCATTACCACTAAAAATCAGCAGGACCAGACCTGGCAAAAGCAAAACGAAGGATATGTCCTGATCCGGAAGATTTCCGCCCTGATCTGGGATCACTTCGAACCAAAAAGCAAATGGAAGCCTGCCGACGGAGCAGACCAGTTCTGGTTTTAGAAGAAACCGGCAAGCTCAGCAGCCTGCCGGTTTTTTTCAATGTCCTTCACTCGATTCAAATCCCAGAATGCTCAGCCGGTAAGGTGCAGCAGATACATTCACCTTATTTGTTTTGGATAGGTCTTTGGCGTTGACCACCAGTAATTCCCCGGTTTTAGGCTGGGTAATGTAAATGTAGCGCGAAGTCGCTTCCAGCTGCGGCTTTTGGGTTTCATCCTTTGCGGTGGCCGGCAGCACATTCCCCGTAGCTTTCACAGCATTGGTTTTCAGGTCGAATACACGTAGCTCGCCACTGTGCAGCAATACCACAAGGTTATTCCCTGCATAATCGACTTTCGCCTGCATGATGTCCGTGTGTGCGAGGATTGGGGTAACCGCATTGCTGGCTACGTCGATCAGGTAAACGCCCTTCGCTGCGGTATAACCCAGGAATTTGCCCGCACCCTTTGCTTCCAGGATCGAGCCGAACCATGCGTCGCCGAAGTCTGCCGGATGCGCGATCAGTCTCTGGTTACCATCCGGCCCCACGGCCAGGATACCGCTGGCCGATCCGAACAGCGAAATACTTCCATTCGTAGCATTGCCATGAACTCCTTTGGTTTGAACTGTGGAAGCAAAAAGTGTTTTACCGGAACCGTCGATGATCTTGACACGTTCGGGCAGTGAACCTGCCACCGACCCATCTTTCACCGTTATGGCGTAAGTACCATTGTCGAACTTGGTCATGGCACCGTGATGCGCCACATTCCCTGCATTAATGACGGTCATTTTTTTACCAGCCGTATGAAAATCACCTTCTTTGGCAACACTCAAAGTACCGTCACCATCATTGAAAGTGATGATCTCGTCACCTTTGCTTTTGAAATGCGTCGGCTTGTTTCCGTCCCCGGTCAGTGCTCCAAACTTCGGGGTACCCTTCACATCTACGTGGTCGCCATGGCCTTCCAAACCGATGTCGAACAGCTGCACGAAATTATTGGCACCATTCACAATCGCACCGAAACGCCCGGCTTGGGTACCGTACAATGCAGATTTGGGATACTTTGCCTCAAATTTCTCCACCGAACGCTTCGACGGATCAACCAGGGATATTTCCGTAGAACTCTCGTCACTCACCATCACTCTGATAAACTTGTACTCCGTGTCCTCCACCGGATCAACGCCCTTTTCTTTGTCGTCATCGCAAGCGGTGAGCAGTGAACCCGCTGCTACAAACAGCAGCGCTTTGAATAAATGCTTTTTCATAAAAAAATCTTTATATGCAACAATGATGCAAATGTAGTTTTGAATAGACCACAAATGCAACATAGTTGCATATAAAGATTAAAAAAGAATTAAAACTCTTTCTTGTTGCGTAAATAGTCTATGCCAAAGCTTCGCGCAACAAACTTCTGCTTTCCTTCTTCACGAAAGTAATGGGCACAAATTCATCATTGGGCGCGCCAATGTAATATACGGTCCACTCCGGGTCGTGATGCGACAGCATTTCGCTAATGCAATCGGCCCTGTGGGCCACCGGATTCGTGCAGTCCTCCCAGTAAAACAATTCTACGCGATAGAACAGGTTCTGCTTGATTCCGTTGATCGTTACTTCGACTTTGATCTCCTGCTTACCTTGAAGCGGTGGGATGGGGATAGCAATGTGGCTCATGGATTATGCGTTTATCGATTCATTTTCACACCAAACATTTAGAAATTCGCTACTCCGTTTTCAGGGACTTTACCGGGTTTGTCAAGGCTGCCCTGATACTTTGAAAACTAACCGTCAGCAGGGTAATGCCGAGGGTTACCAAGCCTGCCAGGCCAAAAATCCACCAGGCGACATCGGTTTTAAAGGCAAAATTTGACAACCATTTGTTCATGCCGTACCAGGCCATCGGACTGGCGATCAGAAGCGAAACGGTGACCAGTATGAGGAAGTCTTTGGAAAGGAGCTCCACGATACTTCGCACCGAAGCACCCAGCACCTTCCGGATGCCAATCTCTTTCGTTCGCTGCTGGGTTGCGATCGAAACCAAACCATAAAGGCCAAGACAGGAGATCAGGATGGCCAGACCGGCGAAGTAGCCAACCAATTTACTCAACCGTTGCTCATTAGCATACGACTCAGCAATGCTCTGGTCCAGAAACTGGTAGTCAAAGCCCTTTTCGGGAAAGAACTTGTCCCATTCGCGCCCCATCGAGGCCAGCGTTTGATCGAGCGCCGTTGGAGACACTTTCACGGACATTTGTGTAAAAAGGTTCTGATCTATGTGGAAGAGCACACTTTGAATGGGATTTTGTAGCGACTGCGTATGAAAATCCTTCAACACCCCGACGATTCTCCCCTGCTTTCCTTCCAGATTAATGCCTTTGTTCAACGCTTCGGCCGCCGACTTCCACCCGAGTTGCTTCACGCCGGTCTCGTTGATGAGAAAGCCGGCAATCTTATCCGTCGGATAGCGCTCAGAAAGGTCTCGACCCGCTGCCAGTTTCAGGCCATAGGTTTTCACAAAATTAAAATCGATTCCGATCGCCCCTACAAAGAGGTTGGCATCCTGCGTTTTTCCCTCCGGAACTACATTCCGTTGGACGGCCCCCGCCGCCATGCGCTGGGTAGCAAATGTAACTTCCTGCACCGCCGGGTTTTGCAATAAGGTTTCCCGGAAGGTTTTAAGTCGCTGATAGGAACTGTCGCTGGGTGTAGCGAATACATTGGTGATCTTTTCATTCCGGATGTCGGCTGTAATAATGTAGTCTTTATGGAAACCAACCGGCTGCTCCATTAAAAACCGAAGTTGCCGAAACACCACCATAGCCCCGATAATCAATACAATAGAAGCAATGAACTGAAAACCCAGCAACGCCTGCCTGATGCTCCCTCCCCTTGCCTTACCGCTCACAAAGCTGCCTTTCAACGTCACGATCGGTTGAAAACGAGCCACAAAGAATGCGGGATAACTGCCTGATACAAGGCCCGCCATGACAGCAACCAAGACAAAAGCAATGAGTAGTCCCGGATTTTGCAACAGGTACACCCAGGTAAGCTGCTTGTTGGTCAGCATGTTCAACACAGGGAAAAGCACCGCGATGAGTATAACCGAAAAGAACAATGCAATGCCGCTGAGCAGCAGCGACTCGCCCAGGAACTGTGCAACGATCTGTCCTTTTTCACTCCCCAGCGTCTTTCTGATACCCACTTCCCGCGCGCGTTGCAGCGAGCGGGCGGTGGAAAGGTTGATAAAGTTGATACAGGCAATCAGCAACGTGAGAATACCAATGCCGGTAAATACATAAACGTACGTCATGCTGCCCGTCGGCTCAGGGTTCCCCTCCACTTCGGGATTCAGGTGGATGTCACCCAACGGCTGCAACTGGTACTGTATATCTTTCGCGATCTGCGCATCGGCATGCGTTTTGAGAAATTGAGGCATCCGGGCGTTCACACTTTGGGCGTCTGTTCCAGGCCGTAGCAACACGTAGGTAGCCGAATGCGTGATAACCCAGTTTTGGGGCAAGTTTCTGCGGACCAATTCGCTTTCGGTGGCAAACATCGTCTTGTAGTCCGACAACAAATCGATCCGGATATGGGAGTTGTCCGGAAATTCCCTTACAACCCCGGTTATCTTCATCGGATGTGTTCCTTCATAAATAACTGTCTTGCCGAGCGCCGGCGCATTCCCGAAATACTTGCGCGCGATGCGGTCGTTGATCACCAGCGAATAGGCATGCTTCAATGCTGTTTTCGGGTCTCCTTCAATGAATTCAAACGAAAAAATATCAGTCAATGTCGAATCCGCGAAGAAAAAATGGTCCTCGTCAAACTTAACCGGTCTGGGGCTGCTGGTACCCGGCACCTCAATAGTGGCATTGCTCCGGTAAACACGCGCCGATCGTTCGACCTCGGAAAAGTAGTCGGGCAGCAGAGGCGATGCGACCGTTGGGGTAAGTCCGATGTAAATGGAGTATCCCGCAAACTTGGGCATGTAATTCAGCCTGTAAATGCGGTCATGTTTGGCGTGGAACGTGTCGTAGCTCAGCTCATGCCGCACAAAAACCATGATCAGAAAACAGCATGTCAGCCCGATCGTGAGTCCTAAGACATTAATCAGCGAAAAGCCCTTGTGCCGTTGCAGGTTCCTCAGGGCAATTTTAAAGTAGTTTTGGATCATGGTCTGGAATTTATTCGGCTCTCAAACTTTTAACAGGATTGGTCAATGCAGCCTTGATACTCTGGAAGCTGATCGTGAACAAAGCAACCGCTATCGCCAGCAAACCTGCCACCGCGAACATCCACCATTCGACCTCGATGCGGTAAGCAAAATCGTTCAGCCAGGTCCGGACAGCCCACCAGGCAACTGGCGACGCAATGAGTATCGCGATGATCACCAGCCTGATAAAATCCCTGGAAAGCAGCGCCACGATTCCAGCCACCGAAGCACCCATTACTTTCCTCACTCCGATCTCCTTGATCCTCCGCTCGGCGGAATAAGAAGCCAGGCCAAACAGCCCGAGACAGGATATAAAAACGGCCAGACCGGCCAGTACGCCTACGATCTCACTCACCTGGCTATCGGCACGGTACATCTCCGCGAAATGTTCGTCCAGGAATGAATAGTTAAATGGTTCGCCAGGCACCAGCTTGTTCCAGGCCGCCTGAATCGCCGCAAGCGCCTGCTGCGTGTTTTTCCCTTTGATCCGAACCGACATTTCGGAGTAAGACCAGTCTTTCTGATTGAAAATGCAAAGGGTCTCAATTTTATGATGCAGGGAATTGAAATTAAAGTCTTCCGATATGCCTACAATGGTCGACAGGGAATCCATGCCTGAAAAGCCAAATCGTTTCCCGATCAGCGTTTCCATTGTCAGCGTCGGTTCGTCTTTCAGAAGCTCCTTCGCCAGCGCTTTATTGATAATGTAGGTTTTTGCATTGTCGGACGCGCTGTTTGTGAAGTTACGGCCGGCGATCAGTTTGATTTTGTAAAGCGACAGATAATCCGGATCCACGATCACCTGCGACGACGTCAGCTGCCGCTTGGCGCCTGCCCCCTGAAAAGTGACGCCGGTCTGGTGCAGGTTATTCCCGAGCCGCTGCTGCGAACCAGTTACTGCCGCCACGAAGGAACTCGCCTGCAACTCCTGTTTCAATGCTGCGAACTTTGTGTCCGACTTGGAATCCAAAGGAATGATCACCACCTGCTCTTTGTCAAAACCGGGGTCTTTGTTAACCATATAACGCAGCTGCTTTACCGCAAAGCCGGTGGCAATGATCAGGAACACCGCACTGGTAAACTGGGCGATCACCAGCGCATTCCGGAAGTTGCTTTTTCCAGCCCGTATCGTGCCTTTCAGCACTTTTACCGGCTCAAAACCCGAAAGAAATGCAGCTGGGTACAACCCTGAAAACATGCCGATCAACACTGTGCCGAACAGGATCACCAGGAGGAGTCCCGGGTTTTGAAAAATCGAAAATTCCAACCGGCGCTGACTAAAATCCGCCACAGCAGGCATGACGAGCTTCACAACACCGACCGCCAGTACCAACGCGAACAATGCCAGCAGCACCGACTCCCCGATAAACTGCCCTGCAAGCTGGAACCGCTGGGCACCGATCGATTTCCTGATACCCACCTCCTTAGCCCTGCCGGTCGAACGCGCGGTAGACAAGTTCATGAAGTTCACACAGGCGATAATGAGCACAATGGCCGCAATCACCGAAAAAATGTACGTATACCTTTTATCGAACTTCTGATAGTTGATATAATCGTGGGTAATGTCCACCGACTGTGCATGCACGTTCGCCAGCGGCTGCAAAAACAGTTCATAAAACTTCCAGCCACCCTCCTTCATATGCTTTTTCAGGAAAGCAGGGAATTTCTTTTCCAACCGCGCGACATCCGTCCCGGGGGCGAGTTCCAGGTAAGTCACGAGCCAGTTACCGCCCCAGTTATTCATAAAATCCGGCTTGGCGATGGTGTTGAACGAAATCAGCGCGTCAAACTGCAAATGCGAATTAGCCGGAATATCGTCCATGATGCCGGTGACTTTCAGGGTCAGCGTATCGTTACCGAAGTGGTTTACGTATTGACCTATAGGATCCGTCTTGCCGAATATGTTCACCGCGCTCTTCCTGGAAAGCACCACGCTGTTCGGCTCCTTCAAAACCTTGTCCTTATCACCGTCAAGCAGTTTGTAATCGAAAAGCTGGAAGAAATTCGAGTCGGTCAGGAAAACCTGAGAGAGCTCTATCCGCTGATCGCGGTAACTCATCGGTAGCTTTCCGGCCGTGTTGATGCGAACATAATGCCTGATCTCGGGAAACTCCTCCCGCAATGTCGGGCCCATCGGAAACATGGACAGCGCTACTTTCTGGGGTGCCACCATGCCCTCGAACTTCTGCACCTCATCGAGCCGGTAAATGTTGCGGGTATGGATCTTGTCAAAACTGCGCTCGTAAAAAACAAATAACATGATCACAATGCAGGCCGCCATGCTCACGGCAAGGCCGACAATATTGATCGCTGAAAAAACCTTGTTTTTCCAGATATTCCGAAGCGCAACCTTAAGGTAGTTTTTCAGCATCCTGTTTGTTCAGAAAAGGGTTAAAACAACCATTGTCAGAAAAGGTAACTCCCTGACAATGACTGCCTACGCTTGCAGCAATAAAGTTATGCCAAGCAAAGCAATCGTTTAATAATCAACCTTTTAAACAAGAGAAATGGATGTAAAACGTCCGAAAATGAACAATCCTGTTCACGGCTGGACAACCGTCATGATATCACTACCTGCCTGCGCATTACCATTCCTTCCGGATGCCCAGGTACCCCCCGGTCCTGTCCCGGAACACGTCGCCCTGATCGGCTGCCACCTTTGCGATAATGCTGAGTTTCTTTTGACGGGGCAGGAAGTACTGTGCACCCAGCACCGACGAGAATTGCCCTCTTGCCGGATCGAAATCGGCACCGGGTGTCCCGAAGTTTGTGCTGTAAGAAAGCCTCAGCGTCATCAGAAGCGATGAGTTAAAGCGGCCTTGCGCTCCCGCATACCACATATTCACACGGTTGTTGGGAAAAAACCGGTAGTTGCCTCCGAGCTTGACCGGATCCATATCCTTACCCGGAATGATGAACGGGGTGCCCACGGTTTTGCCCTGGTACGACCACCCTTCCTGGTATTGGGTATGGTTGAAATAATTGTCTGCCCCCTGGTATTTGCTGCCTGGGATGTAGAACTCCGAGCCCGACTGGTCTTTGGTGGTCAGGAATTCCAGTGTAAGATGGGTGAGTGTAAAGCCCTGATATTGGTTGCCCTGCTGCAATTTCAGGTTGACGCCGTACAGCCCGTCGGGGATATTTTTGAACAGCATACTCGACACATCCTCGAACGGGTGCTGATGATAAACAAAGAGCTTGTACCCATTCCATTTTGTTTCGAATGCAAAATCATAACTGCCCAGATGGTTGCCGAGCCGGTAACTGTCAAATGCTCCGTACCCGTTTTTGTCAAACCAGTTTTTGGAAGTAAATGCAAGTACCACATTCGGGTAGAACTTCCAGGAAGAAGGCAATTCACCGTCGACGGCCAGTTCGGGATGATCTTTGAGGTAGTCGGCATGCCCTGCCCACATTACATTGTGGTTCAAACCGAAATAAAACTTATTCTTATTTTTCCCTAACCGGAAATACAGGAATTTCTGATGCAGGCGCACACCCTGAATATAGTCGGTATTGAACCAGCCATGCGCAAACCCTGCGTGAACGGCCAGAAAATTCCCCGTGAACTTCAAAGGCGTAAACCCGACGGTGCCGATCTGAATCTTGGGTATCGGCAGTGAATTTCCCGACACGGCGTAAAAACCGGAAGACAATGTCGTATCTCCAAGCCCCATTACCTCCTTTCTTCTCCCGACATACAACTCCGTTCTTTTGAAACGGATACTTGCATGCGCCTCAGGCAAAATGAATTGAAAACGGTCGGTCTTGTCGTATGTCCCGACCGGGCTGACGCCCGCGCTCCAGTCGAATTTTCGGGATCTCCCACTCAGGCTGTCGTAAAAAACATAATTCTTGCGAACGGTTGCCTGGATCACTCCGGCCGCAGCATGGTCGGGTACGGCCCCGAACTGATTGGTTCTGAACCAGAAAGGCGTTTCTTCATTGGAAGATACATAGGCACCTGCTTCTGCATTGCCCTGCAATCCAGCCAGGGACGCCCGTTTCTGAGCCCACAGCGTTCGTGGCAAAAAAAAGGCAAGAAAAAGGATCGTAATGGTTCTGATCAGGCGTATCACAGCTGCATAAAGGATTCCCCCGCAAGATAAAGACACAGAGCACAATATCCTTGTATGGATGGTCACCTTTAACGAAAGATTAATTAAAGGGGAGGAAAGAATGAAAAGGAAGAAAGCGACGAGCCTGACTAATCTGTTCTCAAACTGTCAACCGGATTCATCATTGCCGCTTTTATACTCTGAAAACTGATCGTCAGCAAGGTCACTATCACTGCCGTAATGCCCGCGCCTGCAAACACCCACGGGCTGACCGCAATATGATATTTATACTTTTGCAGCCACTCTTCCAGAAAGTAATAGGCCATAGGCGACGCAATTACGCAACTGAGTAACACGAGCAGTATAAAATCCCTGGAAAGCAGCAGCCACAACTGGGCCACCGACGCACCCAGCACTTTTCGGACACCAATCTCTTTCGTCCGCCGCTCGGCCATGAACGAAGCCAGTCCGAATAGTCCGAGACAACTGATCAGGATCGCCAACACTGCGAAAATGCCCGCCAACTGGCCGATCTGATCCTCACTGCGAAATTTCTGGCCATATTCATCATCCACAAAACGGTACTCGAACGGGTACGACGGATTGTACTTCTCGATCACCGGTTGGATCGCCGCGAGCCCTTTTTTCAGGTCGACCCCGCTTTTGAAACGGATCAGGCTCTGAAACGTAAAATCCGGGCGCATGAGCATTACAGCGGGCTGTACTTCGTCGTAAGGATTTTGTTGGATCACATTTTTGGTAACCCCTATTACCGTCATATCATCATCCCCGAATCTGATATGGCTGCCTACCGGATTTTTAAAACCCATCAGCTTCACCGATGCCTCGTTAAGAACCACCGCATTGCTATCGGAAAGCAATTTTTCTGCAAAAAACCTACCCTCTTTCAGTTTGAGCCCGGCAGCTTTAAAATACGCAGGATCGACCATCAGCGCGGAAAACAGCGGCTGGCTTTTGGGATCCATTCCCGGCCATGAAAACGCATTCCATTGATTGTAAACGCCTGTCATAGGGCTCGACGTCCTGCTTACCGCTTCGATGTATCCGCTGCCCATCAGCTCTGTTTTCATCGGCACAAAATTCTTTTGCAGGTCGCTGGAAAGGCTTAGCCAGATCAGCTTTTCGGGATTATAACCCATTGGCCGGCTCTTCGCGTGCTGGATTTGCTGGAAAACGATCACCGTGCCGATGATCAGCGCGATCGAAAATGTGAACTGGGTGACAACCAGTATCTTTCTCGGCAAATTGGCAGCTTTTCCCACCTGAAATGTACCTTTCAAAACCTTCACAGGCATAAACCCCGAGAGGTATAATGCCGGATAACTGCCTGCCAGCAAGCCCGTAATAATACAGCCCGTAAAAGCCACGGCCATTAACGGCGCATCGTTCAGGCTGAAAGTAATATGCTCAAATCCAACATTTTTGAGATAAGGCAATGCAAATTCTACGATCACCAGCGCAAGTACGAAACCCAGCAACGCCGTCAGCATCGATTCCGTCAGAAACTGCGCGATGAGCTGCTGCCGCTGTGAGCCGACCGCCTTGCGGATCCCCACTTCGCGGGCCCGCTTTTCCGAACGTGCTGTGCTGAGATTCATAAAGTTGATGCAGGCGATCAGCAGCACGAGCATTCCGATCACCGCAAAAAGCCGCACATATTCGATCGCTCCTCCGGTATTGACCCAGTCTTTGAATTCACCGAATAAATGCCATTTCAGCATTGGATGGACAAAAAGCAGGCCTTCACCCTCGGCATTCGTCTTCTGCCGCACCAGGTTCGCGATCCGCTTTGAAAACGCTTCGGGTGTCACACCCTCATTCAGCTGCACATAAGTTTGAAGAAAGTTGTTCCCCCATTCATCCAGTGCGCCGCGCACAAAGTCCGACGTAGCAATATTCAGCTCATAAGGCATCAGGTAGTCGAATTCCAATGATGAATTCTTTGGAACATCCTCTAATACCCCCGTCACCATCACTTCGAACTGATTGTCTATTTTGATCAGCTTCCCTACCGGCTCCGCATTCCTGAACATTGCCTTGGCCAGCGACTCGGTCAGTACTATGGAATACGGGTTTTTCAAAACCTGCTCCACATTGCCTTTGATAAGCGGGAAGGTGAATATTTTTAAGAAATCAGTATCTGCGTAATATCCTTTTTTACTTAGTTTTTGCTCACCTGCCACAAGACTGTGCTTATCACCCCAATCTACCCGGGTAACATGTTTCACCTCGGGAAAATGTGCCCGCAGCTCGGCTGCCAGCGGAAGCATTACGCCGTTCTGCGTGCCTTTCTGGTTATTGAAATACGTCTTTTTCATAACCCTGGCAATGTTCGCCCGGTTTTCATGAAAATCATCAAAGCTCCATTCATACCGCACCCAAAGGCCGATCAGCAGCGCCACAGCCATTCCCATCGCTAATCCCAGGATATTGATAGCAGAATAGGCTTTGTTTATCGACAAGTTTCGAAGCGCTATTTTAATGTAGTTTCTGAGCATGGTGGTAAGAGTTTGACAATTAAGTAATGTGGCCTTTGGGGCGGCATCCCTCTATTCGCCCCGCAACGATTTCACGGGATTCATCATAGCCGCCTTCCCGCTTTGGAAGCCGACGGTAAGCAATGCAATACCGACCGCAAACAGGCCGGTTACCGGGAAAATCCACCATTGAACCCCCACCTGATAAGCAAATCCCTGCAACCACTGCCGCATACCTGCCCACGCAATGGGTGTGGCAATCACCAGCGCAACGCACACCAGCACAAGGAACTCGCCCGAAAGCATGCCCACGATACTGCCTGCCGATGCGCCAAGTACTTTTCTGATACCTATTTCCTTTGTCCGCCGTTCTGCAGAGAAAGCAGCCAGGCCGAAAAGACCAAGACAGGCGATCACAACCGCAATGCAAGTGAAATACAGCACAATACTGCCCGTGCGCCGTTCCTTTTCATAGTTTTTTTGAAAGTCCTGGTCAAGGAATGAGTAGGAGAATGGGATATCAGGGTTCAGTTTCCTCCAAGCCGTGCTGGCCGAAGCCAGTACCCGGGTGTAGTCTTGTGTTTTGACATTGGCAATCAAATACTGGTACTTGTCGGTGATACTCGTAGTAAGCGCATAAGGTTTAATGGCCTCGTGCAAGCTCCGGAAATTGAAATCTTTGACAACACCTACCACTCGCAGGTTTCGGCGCTGGCCACCCAGCTCGAAAAATACATTTTTCCCCACCACCGAAGCCACATCGTAGCCCAGCCCTCGAACGGCCGTTTCGTTCAAAATAATACTGCTTGAATCTCCGCTGAATCCCTTGGTAAAAGATCGGCCCGCAGCCATTTTCAGGCCCAGTGTTTCAATGTAATCATCCCCAACAGTCGCAAAATGAGTATCGACTGCATCGTGGATGGTCTTATTTTCCGCGTAGATAAGCAGGTCTTCGATATTTTCAATACCCGGGTAAACCGATCCGCTTGTAGCCGTCTCCACACCCGCGATCCGCAGCATTTCTTCCCGGAACGCGTTATAATTAGACACTGCCTTTGGGTTCCTGAATGGCACTACAAGTTTTTGCTCCTTGTCGAAACCCAGGTTCCGGGTTTGCAGAAAAGACAATTGCTGGCCGATCACAATAGCTCCGAGAATCAGGATAATGGACACCGTAAACTGGAATACCACGAGTCCTTTCCGTAACAATACAGCCGAAGCTACGTTCACGAGCCTGCCCTTAAGCACGCTCACGGGTTTAAATGACGACAGATAGAAGGCGGGATAAAGCCCGGCAACAAGCCCGGTGAAGAGCGTAATCCCCGCCATCCAATACAGAAAAGCCGGATGGGCAACCATATCCAGGCGTTTGCCGGTCAGATTATTAAAATAAGGCAAAAGCAGGTTTACAATCAGTACCGCGGCCGCCAGGGCCATTATGGCCAGCATCATCGACTCGCCCAGGAACTGATAAACGAGCGACTGCCTGACCGCACCCATTACTTTCCGCACACCCACTTCCTTGGCCCGCTTTTCGGATCGGGCAGTGCTCAGGTTCATAAAGTTGATGCAGGCAATAAGCAGCAGGAATACCGCGATGGAACCGAAGATATAGAGGTAAGTCATGCTGCCATTCGGAGCAATTTCGTTGCCGATGCCGGATGTCAGGTAAATGCCGGTTACGGGTTGGATGAACAGCTTTTTCGAAACGCCCAGTGCTTTCAGGTCCGCGGCGCCGTGACGGTTCAGGAACGGGGTCAGTTTCGATTCGAATGCCACCGGATCGGCACCATCTCGCAGCTTGACGTACGTGTGAAAAATATTATTCATCGCCCAGTTATTCTGACTCACGACCCAGCCGCCCATATCTCCGTTTTGCATTGATAAAAAGACGTGGGCATTGATATGTGATTGCTGGTTCCGGTAAACACCCGTTACGGTATAGTCAAAGTCACCGAATGTGAGCCCTACCCGGATCACTTTACCTACCGGATCGGCATCTCCGAATAGTTTATCGGCGACATCCTCGGAAAGCACCAAAGTATTGGGCCGGTTCAGCGCATTGCGTGCATTCCCGTATTTAAAATCATAGGTAAAAACCTCGAACAATGTCGAATCGGCATAGTAGCAATTAGTCTCATAAAATGGTGTGACTTTGCTACCGTCTCTGCTTTCCAGGAGCATACGGTCAACACCTGAAAATTTGAGCAAACGCGCCACCGATTGCACTTCGGGGAAATCGGTTTTAAGACCTGCCGCGAACGGCCCGGGCGTTCCGGCCCATTTCTCGTTCGGGACTTCCATGGCAATGCGGAAAAGCCGGTCGGCCGACCGATGATGCTGATCAACACTCAATTCATCGGAGATGTACAGCACGATCAGCAAGCAAGTAGCCAGCCCCAGCGCCAGCCCGAAGACATTAATAGCCGTGTAACCCTTGTTTTTCAAGAGATTACGAAAAGCGATTTTCAGATAGTTTTTTAGCATAGTTCTATTTTTTGGGAAGAAATTCTTTTCGCCCTACTCCCTCCTTAATGACTTAACAGGATTCATCAAAGCCGTCCTTACCGACTGAAAAATCACTGTAAACAAAGCAATGAGCAGCGATAGTCCGGACGCCGAAAGGAATATCCAGGCGCTGATTTCAACTTTGTACGGGTAATTTTCGAGCCATTTTTGCATGGCATAATACGCCGCGGGAAACGATAGCGCGAAGGATACGGCCACAAGTTTGACAAAATCTGTTGAAAGCAATGCCACAATGCCTGCGATAGAGGCACCAAGCACTTTACGAATCCCGATTTCCTTCATGCGGCGCTCGGCCGCCAGCGTGGCCAGGCCAAACAAACCGATGCAGGAAATGAAGATGGTCAGCACTGCTCCAAAAAGCATGATCTGCTTCCATTTTGCTTCCGATTCATAGCTTTTGAGATTCTCCTCGTCGATGAACTTGTAGCTGTATGGTGCCAGCGGGAAGAGCTTCCTGAATGTTTTCCCAATGTGTGCGAGGCTAGCCGATGCTGTACCGGCCTTGACGCGGATAAATACTTTCCCGAATGGATTGCCCGGCTTCATCGTAAAAAGCTGAGGCCGGATGCTGGCAGTGAGCGACTGGAAATGGTAATCTTTCACAACACCCACCACCGTGTATTTCTCGCCGGGACTATACCAGAAATCCACCTCTTGCCCGAGCGGCTTCCGCCAGCCTGCTTTTCTGACAAATGCTTCATTCACCAATATCGCTTTAGTTGAATCCGAAGCAAGCGTTCCCGACAGTTCTCTGCCTTGTACCAAAGGTATTTTCAGCACCGACAGATAATTAGAACCAACCGTTTCATAAGAGAAATCCACTTCTGCTCCCTCATTGACCTTCGCTATCGTGCCCCACTGGCCGCCATTTTTGGGTGTAACGGCGGTAATGGACGGGTTTTTCAATAATTCATCGGTCAGTAACCGTGCTTCCTGGCGTGTCAGGTTCTGTTTTTCGATGCTGATCAGGTTCCGATCGTCATAACCCAGCTCCATATCGGTCAGGAAGTTGAATTGGGAACGCATGGTCAGCGTGACGATGATCAGGAAAGATGCGAGCGCAAACTGCACTACCACCAATGTCTTTTGCAGATAATTCCCTCCTGAGAAATTGAACCGGCTGTAAAGCGTCTTCACCGGATCATAGCCGGAAAGAACTACGGCCGGGTAAAAGCCAGCAAGCAATGCGGTGAGCACAAATAGCAGGATATAACCCGCGATGAGTTGCCAGTCGAAAAGATAGGAAAGTGCCAGTGCTTTGTTGGCAAGGTCATTAAATGTGGGTAAAACAGATTCTACCAGCAGGAGAGCCAGTGTAAATGCTGCAAAACACAATACAAACGACTCGCCCAGAAACTGCGCCGCAAGCTGAAACCTACCACCGCCAACCACTTTCCGTACGCCGATTTCCTTGGCACGTTTCAGCGAACGCGCGACGGTCAGATTCACGAAATTGATACAAGCGATGAGCAGGATGAATAATGCAATACCTGAAAGCACATAAGAGAATAAGGGCCTGCTGCCGTTTACGAGACCGTTTTCTGCTGCCAGTTGTGCGTCTAAATGGATAGCGGTAAACGGCTGCAATGCATAATACCGTTTGTTTTTAAGTCCAAATTTTTCCGCAACGGCCTTCATTGCGTCACGGGCGTCGGACTGGTAAATGCGGTTCATGGTCGCATTCACGGCCTTGATATTCGCACCGGGAGTCAGTTTTACGAAAGTATTGAGCGAGCTGCTGAACCACGCCTCTCCCCGCATTTGCGACTCCGGGATGGGTAATGGTTGCAAAATATCGAATTGAATGGAGGAATTCTGGGGACATTTTGCCGCCACACCGGTCACTACAAAAGGTTCGAAAGCCGCATTTTCATCGTACGAATCCTTGAAAAGCAATGTCTTGCCCAGTGCATTGGCGGTACCGAAATGTTTCTCCGCCATTTCCTCCGAAATGACGACCGAACGCGGCTGCGACAGCGCCGTAAGCGGGTTACCGCTCAGCAAGGGGAAAGAGAATATCCTGAAAAAGTCACGATCGGCCTGGTACACATCCTGGCTGGTCACCTGGTCGCCCAGCTTTATATCGTTCCTATGCTGCCGGTAACGTGTAAATGCCTCGATTTCGGGCGTACCCGCCGAAAACTTCGGTCCCGGAAGGTAACCCGTGATGCCGCTGTTATTTTCCAGCACGCCTGCCGGCGTCACCGATTTGAAAGTGACCCGGTAAATGTTCGGATTATTGGCATGAAAGCTGTCATAGCTGACCTCATCTTTGGTATAGAGCATGATCAACATAGCCGCCGCCAGCCCAATGCTCAGCCCGGTAATGTTGATCACCGAATAGACCTTGCTCAGGGCAAGTGTCCGCAACGCGATTTTCAGGTAGTTTTTTAGCATGATTATTCCGACCTTAAAGATTTCACCGGATCCAGTAACGCCGCCCGTATCGCCTGGTAACTGACCGTCGCCAGGGTGATCAGCAGGGCCCCGGCACCCGCGAGAGCGAAGATCCACCACGGCATGTTGGTGCGATAGTCATACTTTTGAAGCCAGCCATTCAGGAAATACCAGGCAAGCGGGACCGCAATGCAAGAAGAAATCACGACCAGGATCACAAATTCTTTGGACAACAAGGCCCATAAATTGGTGACCGACGCACCCAGCACTTTGCGCACACCGATTTCCTTGGTACGCTGCTCGGCTGTAAACGACGCCAGGCCGAATAACCCCAGGCAGCTAATCAGGATCGCCAAAGCCGCAAAGACCGACGCCAGTGTAGCAATGCGCTCCTCGGCGGCGAATTTTAATGCATATTGTTCGTCGGTAAACTTATAATCGAAAGGACTCCCTGGATTCACCTCCCGGAAAACGGCCCCTACTTTCGCCAGCGACTCCCTCAGCGGCAATCCCGGTTTCAGTTTGATATTGATAAAACTCGCCCATCCATAGTTGACCATGAATACGGTGGGACGTACCGGGCTGAACGGCGAGCCCATCACCATATCGCGGATCACCCCTACAACCCTGTGGGGCGTCTCTCCCCATTTGACCGTCTGATCGATAATTTCCGACGGCTCCTTGAAACCCATGTATTTCAATGCAGATTCATTGATGACCATCGCCGAAGAATCGGTAGCGAATTGGCGGGAAAAATCGCGGCCTCCGATGAACTGCCAGCCCACCGTTTTCCCGAAATCATGAGTGACGGCAATCGTACCAAAATTGTCGTGCAGATTCGGATCCTTGCCGGGCCAGCTGAAACCACCATTATTGGAACCCACGAATGTCGACGGGGACGATGATGTTGACATTTCAATAACCGTTCCGGTTTCGAGCAACGCTCCCCGGATCCGGTTATACTGGCTGTACAATTCGGGCGTATTGATCTCAACGGTAATCAGCCCGCTTCTGTCATAGCCAACGGGCCTGTTCTTTGCATGTTGAATTTGTTTGTAAACAATGGATGTACCGATGATCAGCGTAACTGAAACCGTAAACTGCAATACCACCAGCACCTTACGCGGTATACCTGCAAACCGGCCCGCATTAAATGTTCCTTTGAGCACTTTCACCGGCTGAAACGACGACAGGTACAATGCCGGATAACTGCCCGATATGAGTCCTGTCAGGAAGCAGAATACGCATCCTACGAGCCAAAAATAGCCATTACCCCAGGGAAATGCGATCCGTTTGTCCGCCATTGTATTGAAAGAGGGCAATGCAAGAACCACGATCAGAATCGCGAAAAAGAAAGCCAGCATCACGACCAGAAAAGATTCGCTGAAAAACTGGTTGATCAGCTGTGCTCTCAGCGAACCGATCGCCTTACGGATACCCACTTCCCTCGCCCGCTTCTCGGATCGGGCCGTACTGAGGTTCATGAAATTGATCGAGGCCAGCAGTAACACAAATAAGCCGATAATGGCAAAAAGCCATACGTACCGGATACGTGCATCCGGCTGTCCCCTGTCGTCCCAGGTACCATACAAATGCCATTTGGACATCGGGAGCAGATAGTTTTGAGGTTTCAGGAACCGGGCTTCGGGTGTATGCTGTGCTTTTATGCCCCTGATCCGCTCGGTAACGCCTTCGAATGTAGCATTGGGGCGGATTTGTACCAGCAGCTGCCATGAGTTATTGTTCCACTGCCCCTTGTCCCTCGCTTCCCGCACCCAATCCTGGGAGGCCACATACAGGTCCCAGGGTGCGATGAAGGTAAGGTCACGAAATTCCGTATTATAGGGTAAATCTTCATAAACCCCCGTCACTTTCATGTCGAACCGGTTGTCCAGTTTCACAACCTTGTCCATCGGGTTTGCACTGCCGAACAATGCATTTGCCACCGACGCTGAAAGCATGATCGAATTAGGTTCTTTGAGTCCGTCGCGTGTGCCGCGCAACATGCGCAGCGTAAACATATGCGGCGCCTCGGCACTCAGGTAGTTGCCTTTTTTGGTAAACTTATTGTCCTTGTAAGCGAGGATATGCTCGTCGGTAAAGGACGACTGGATCACATATTCAAAATCTTCCTGGTGGTGTTCGCGCAAATACTGACCCAGCGGATAGGAAGTATGCTCCCCACCATCGTAAGTTTTACCTTCGAAAATGCCCCGCTCCACCACCTTGGCAATGCGATCATAATGTTCATGATAGCGGTTAAACGCAAACTCGTCATAAACCCACAAGCCGATCAACATGGCTACCGCCATACCCACGGCCAGCCCGCCGATATTGATGGCTGAGTAACCCTTGCCCTTGACAAGGTTACGGATTGCAATTTTGAGATAGTTCTTAAACATGGCAGTGATGATGGGGTGGCTATCAGACTTCGGCAATCGGCTTTCGTACCGGGGCTTCTGTCCTTATTGTTTTAAGTTTAAATACCTGATTTACATGAAGGCGACTCGTGATCGGCACCTTACTCGCTTCGCAATGACTTCACCGGATCCAGTAGTGCCGCTTTGATGGCCTGATATCCGACCGTCACCAGCGTAATCCCCGTAATCGCCATGGCGGCGACCAGGAAGGTACCTGCATCCAGGTCAATGCGGAACGCAAAGTTGCTCAGCCACCGGTACATGCCCCACCCGATCAGCGGAAATGCGATACACAATGCGATCGCCAGTAATTTCAGGAAGTCGGTTGACAGCATGACCACCACATCGCGAACAGAAGCTCCTACCACTTTGCGGATACCGATTTCCTTTTGCCTGCGCTGCGCGGTGAAGGCGGCGAGACCAAACAAGCCAAGACAAGAGATCAGGATCGCAAGTCCGGCGAAGTAGCGTGACAAAACCCCTACCCTGCGCTCAGCAGCGTACAATGCCTTATAATTGTCATCCATAAACTGGTAGTCGAATACCAAACCTTTATGATGGTCCCGGAACAGCTTTCCGATGCGGGCAATAGTCTGCTGCTCGGTACCGCCCTGAACTTTGACCAGCACATTAGGCATAATGGGGTACATCTGAAAAAAGCATGGCTTGACCGATTCATACAGCGATTCGAAGTTGAAATTCTTCACGACCCCGACGATCTGGCGCTCCCTACCCCAGAATTTGACCGTTTTACCGATCGGGTCTTTGAGGCCCATGGCGCGGATCGCCGCTTCATTGAAAATGATTTCGCTGCCTGCACGCTGGTTCTGGGAAAAGAAACGGCCTTCTTTCAGCTTCATCCCCATGGTCTCCATAAAATTAAAGCCCACTTCCAGGTTCGAGAATTCGATGTTGGTGCCTGCCGGTCTTCCCGGCCATTCAAAACCGGAGATGCTGCCATGCCCGCCGGTGAGGTTATGATAGTAGCTAGATGCGCTCACAACCCCCGAAGTATTTCTGATTTCGCCCAGAAACGATTCAGCCGCTTTCAGTTTCAGGGAATCCATTTCCAGCGGAATCTCGAAATGGATCAGATGATCGCGGTGGTATCCCAGGTTTTTGTTCTGAATAAATTCGATCTGCCGATACACGACAATCACCGCTACGATAAAGACGATCGACACTGCAAACTGAAAAACCACCAGCCCCCGGCGCACCAGCAACTCCCCTGCCGAGTTCCTCAGCTTGCCCTTCAGCACCGTGGCCGGACTAAAACCCGACAGGTACAATGCGGGATAGCTTCCCGAAAGCAGGCCGGTTATGAAAGTGATGATCACAATCGTGAACACCAGCGACCCGTCCGGCCGCAGACTGACCTCCTTACCGGTAATGACGTTGAACTGCGGAATAAGCAATGCTACAAAAACGATCGCCAGCAGCAACGACAAAAACGTCAGCAGCAGCGATTCAGTCAGGTGCTGGAATACGAGCGAGCTCCGCAATGCCCCTACGACCTTCTTGATGCCCACTTCCTTAATCCTGCCCGAAGCCCTGGCCGTCGACAGGTTCATGAAATTGATGCAGGCAATCACCAGAATAAAAAGCGCGATCACCGCAAATAGCCTCACATACGTAATGCGCCCGCCCGCCTGTACGCCATTCTCAAACTGGCCATGCAAATATTTGTCGGAATAGCGGATGGCAAAGAGCCGGGTATCGATATCCTTGCTTTTGGTTTTCAAAAAGCGGCTGATCTTCGCATTGAAAACATCTGTATCCGTGCCATTCCTTAGCACGACGAATGTGCTGGGATCGCTGTTACCCCATTTTTCCATGCCCGGTCGGCGGACTTTGAACTGCTCAAAGTTCAGCAGGACATCGAACTGGTTGGTTGCATTGGCAGGGTTACTTTTAAAAACGCCCCCGACCCGGTAATTTCCCGTGAATTCGGCCTGGTCCCATTTGATCACTTTGCCGATCACATTGTACCGGGTACCGAACAATTTCAGCGCCAGCTCTTCCGAAACGGCAACCGTATGAAGGTCACTGAGCAGGGCAGCAGGGTCACCTTCGGTAAAAGGACAGGTAAAAACATGAAAATAATCCTTGCTGACAAACTGCCCGCCCGCCTTGAATGAGGTTTCCCCGAAAGCAATGACGCCCTTGCTTGAAAACCATTCGGCGGGGACTACCGTTGCCGCAAACTCGACCTCGGGTATTTCTGCTTTCAGCGCGTCGGCCAGCAACCCGGGGGTGTGCTCGATGGTTTTGACGCCGTCGTCGTTGAAATGATTGGCCATGACCTGAAAGAGCTGCCGATCCTTCGCATTGTATTTGTCAACGTGGAGCTCGTCATTCACCCAAAGGTAAATAAGCAGCGTGCACGCCAGCCCGGTCGACAATCCAAGCAGGTTAAGAAAGGTGAACTGCCGGTCTTTGACCAGGTTTCTCCACGCGATTTTAAAGTAACTCCGGAACATATGTCAGTAGTTTTAATTTTCGGCGGGAAGAGCGAAGAAGGAGTGAAAGGGGAAAAGTTTTCGTGGCCCCTTTCCTTCATCCTCCTGTCACTCCGTTTTCAAACTTTTAACGGGATCGGCCAATGCAGCCTTAACACTTTGAAACACAATAGTCAGCAAGGCGATGCCCACCGCAAGCAATGCCGCCCCGGCGAAAATCCACCAATGTATTTCAATGCGGTAGGCAAAATCCTGCAACCATTTATCCATGAAATACCAGGCTGCGGGGCTTGCGATGACGACCGCGACCAACACCAGTTTCAGGAAATCCATCGACAGTAATGCCGCGATACCCGCTACCGATGCGCCAAGCACTTTCCGGATACCGATTTCCTTCGTCCGCTGCTCGATTGCGAAAATCGCCAGCCCGAATAAACCCAGGCACGACAAGAAAACCGACAGCAATGCAAAAGTGGTTGTGAGGCGCGTCGCCAGTTCTTCGCGTTGGTAAAACTTGGCGATCTCGTCGTCGTAAAAACTGTATTCAATGACGTTCTCCGGGAATTGCTTCTGCCAGATGGCTGAAATAGCCGCGATCGTCGACGGGTTTACCCGCGCGAGCTTGACCCCCGCAGTCCGGTACCGGTTTAAAGCCCCGAAAATGACGGTCGGCTCAATAGTCGTATACAGGTCGCCATTGTTGAAATCAGACAAGACACCAACGATAATCCCGGTTTTGCCTACGTCACCCACCAGCAAGCGCTTACCCAGGATTTCTTCCGGTGATTTCAGGCCCAGTGCTCTGACCATCTTACGGTTCACGAGCAATTCATGCAGTGTATCAGCATGGGAAGGGACCCGGCCCGCCACCAGTTTTAACCCGTACGTCTTCACAAAATGCTCGTCCGCGGCCCTGGAACGGGCGACGAATTTTTCCCAATCCCGGTTTTCGAATTTGATGGTGCCGCCGCTGCTCATCTGCACAGAAGGTGCGCTTCTGAAAAACGACAAGTCCACAACCTCCGGCAATGCAGCAAGTTCATTACGCAGGGCGGCCAGTTTATTGGTTTCCGTTTCCGGGAGATTCAGATGAAGGACCAGGTCCTTGTCCATGCCCAGATCTTTGTTTTTCAGGTAATCAGATTGAAGGATAATCAGGGTCGAAACCGCGATCAGCACGAAAGAGATGCTGAACTGTGCAACTACGAGGCTTTTCCTGACCGAAAAGACACTCCTGTTGTTCTCTTTAAGTAGTCCTTTGATCGCTTTCACCGGGTTGAAATGCGAAACCAGCGCAGCCGGATATACGCCGGCGGTAGCGATCACGAAAACAAAAAGCGCCGCACAAAAGACCGCCAGCAACGGATCGCCCATCATATCGATGTGAATACCGAGACCGACCCATTGCCCGATTAACGGAGCCAGCAATTTTGCCAACAGGATCGCGATCATCCCCGCTATGAGCGTCAACAAGGCCGTTTCCCTGATAAACAACCAAAAAACCTGCATTTGCGAAACGCCCAGCACTTTTCTTACTCCCACTTCCTTGCTCCGTTTGAACGCCTGTGCGGTGGAAAGATTGATAAAATTGAAACAGGCGATCAGCACCAGCAGCAGGCCCACAGTCGCAAGCACTACCACCGTGTAATATTTGATCTTCCCGCCATATGCAATATTGAAGTGGACGTCGGCCAGGTCCTGTAAATGGTAATGGAACACTTTGCCGTCAGGGCCATAGTATTTATTGGCAAATGCAGGCATCTGCTTCTCCAATGCAGCTTCGAAGGCGGGCGACCGGAGGGTAATGAAAGTCTCGCGGGAGCTATCGATCCAGCCCCAGTCTTCATAGCCATATTCGGGGACTATCTTTTTCAAAGTAGGCAGGGAAACAAAAACATCCTGTCTGAAATCGGTCTGTTCGGGATAATCGGCGATAATGCCTGCGACCACCAGGTTTTCCCGGTTGTTTGCACGGATGATCCTGCCTATCGCATCTTCATTGCCGAAATATTTCCGGGCATAACGTTCCGTCACAACGACCTGATTGGGCGCATTCAATACCTCAGCACTACCCTTTAGAAACCGATAATCAAATATTTTAAAGTAGTCGGTATTGGTAAAAACCAGATGGTCCTTTTCCAGGAACTTTTTACGCACGCCATCCTGCTCTACACTGATCGTCAACTCCTTATGAGCGACATAGGCGGCATTTTCCACATTTGAAAACTCCTTTTTCAAGGTCTCGTGCAGCACATAGGCTGAGCCGCGCTCTTTCTCCACCGAGCCGTCTTCCAAATGCAGATCCACCACCATCCGGTACGTCCGTTCGGCTTTGGCATGATACCGGTCCACGCTGAGGTGGTACTTCACCAGCTGGAATATCACAATAGCACCCGCCATGCCGATCGCCAGACCGGCCACATTGATAAAGGAATAGATTCTATGCTTCGCCAGGTTCCTGAATGCAAACTTCAAATAGTTATTAGTCATCATTACAAGTGTGTTTTTTATTTAAATGGATCTATATAATCAGTTGGACGCTATTCACTTCTTAAACTTTTCACAGGGTCCACCAGAGCCGCTTTCACAGCCTGATAACTAACCGTCACCAGCGTAAGCAACAATGCCCCGCAGCCCGCGACGGCAAATACCCACCAGCTGATCTCCGTCCGGTATTGGTAGTGTTGCAACCATTCGCGCATCGCGTACCACGCTATCGGCATTGCCAGCAAGCTGGATAATACGACCAGCACTACAAAATCCCTGGAAAGCATCCGCCAAAGGTTGGCAACCGAAGCACCAAGGACCTTCCGGATACCGATTTCCTTCGTCCGCTGCTCGGCAGTAAACGACGCCAGGCCGAACAGTCCCAAACAACTGATCAGCACCGCCAACGTGGCGAAAAAACCTGCCAGCTGTCCTATCCGCTCCTCCGCCCTGAATTTCGCGTCGTACTCCTGATCCGCGAACCGGTACTCGAACGGCGCAGCAGGAACGAGCTTTTTGAACACCTTTTCGATGGCCGGCAACGCTGCCGCGGAGCTCACTCCGGGATTTAGTTTGATGTTGATCCAGTTAGGTGAACCAAAAAGGAAGAAAACGGTCGGTTTGACCGACTCGAAGGGCGATTCCATCACCATATCCTTCACCACCCCGATGACCGTGAAGCGTTTTTGAATATTGTCCGTCATCCACTGGCTTTTCCAGGAAACGACCGCTCCCACCGGATCAGCCAGGCCGAACAACCGGGCTGCCGACTCGTTGATCACGAAACCGGAAGTATCCGATGCAAATTCTTTGGAGAAATTCCGTCCGCGTACAAACTGCCAACCGACCGCTTTGGCATATTCCGGTGAAACTGTCAGTGTTGCAAATGTCTCAGTAAATCCTTCCGGCATCCCATTCCAACTGAAACCGTCGTTGGCAGACCATACACCGGTGACAGGGCTTTGCGAGTCGGCCACTTCTTCCACCATTCCGGTATTCTTCAGTTCGGTACGGAATAAGTCTGTTTTTCCGTAAGAGTCTTCCGATTTCATCGGGATCATCAGCAGACCATCCCGCGAATAGCCAACAGGCCGGTCTTTGGCAAATTGGATCTGCCGGTAAACAATGATAGTACAGATGATCAATGTGACCGAAATAGTGAATTGCAGTACGACCAAGACCTGCCGCGGCGTGTAGGCAAAGCGGCCAAAATGGGTCCGTAAGGAGGCGTTGGAACCTTTGAGCACCTTCACCGGCTGGAAGGATGTGAGGTAAATCGCCGGGTAGCTGCCTGCAAGCAAAGATGTGAGCAGCACAAAACCTGCACTACATAGCCAAAACCATGCATTGTTCCACGGAACGACCATCTGCTTCGCGGCCAGGTCGTTGAACCACGACAAGGACGAGACTACGCCTGCAAGGGCAAGTACAAAAGACATCGATACGATCAAAAAAGACTCAGTGAAAAACTGGCCGACGAGCTGCATCCGCAGTGAGCCGATCGCTTTACGAACGCCCACCTCACGCGCACGCTTCTCCGACCGAGCGGTGCTGAGGTTAACGAAGTTGATACAAGCCAGCAGCAACACAAAAAAGCCGATCAGGCCTACCATCCATACATATTTCAACGGTCCCTCACCGGCCGCACCATTTCTGAAATTGGAATATAAATGCCAGTCACTCATCGGATGCACCCACATTTCGGGGCGGGTGGCCGCTTCTTCCTTCATATCATCCATTTTCCGGATGGCGTTCTGCTCCGAAAGCCGGATACCCGCACTTGCAGTTTTAAAATCCACCTTATCGGCCAGCTCCCCGAACAACCAGATGGCATGATTGTCCCATTTCTTATCCCTCATATACCGGTTCTTATCCAGGAAGTATTTCCAGGAACCCATAAACTGCACCTCGGCGAATTTGGTATTCTGTGGCAAATCTTCATAAATGCCCGTCACTTTCATGTCCATATTCGTGCCAACCCTGATGACTTTGTTCAGCGGATCGGCCTTGCCGAAAAGTGCCAGGGCAGTCGACTCCGAGAGGATAATTCCCTGCTGGTCTTCCAGCGCCGACCGGGAGCCTTTCAACATGCGAAGGTTGAACATTTCAGGGGCTTCGGCGTCGATAAACTGACCGTTGAGCGATAATTTCGTATCACCCGCAGTGAGAATATGTTCGCCCGTCTGAGTGGATGCCACGATTCGCTTGAAGTAGCCGGCGTAATTCGCTTTCAGTTCCTGAATGTACGGAACCGGCAAGGAAAATGAGGTTTTCCTTTCACTGTGCACGACCTGATTCTGAAGAATCTGACCGATGCGGTCGTAATTTTTGAAATACCGGTTAAACGACAGTTCGTCGTAAATCCAAAGGCCAATCAATATGGCTACTCCCATTCCGATCGCCAACCCACCGATATTGATCGCTGAATAACCCTTATTTTTCCAAAAGTTCCGGAAGGTGATTTTCAAATAATTTCTAAACATGACCGATGGGTTTAGGGCCTTCTAAACGCATTACATTATACGCTGCGTCTGGCCATATATTCTGAACAATTATTTTACTCGCTACGCAAACTTTTCACCGGATTCACCAATGCCGCCTTGATACTCTGAAAGCTGACGGTCAGTAATGCTACTCCCACCGCCAATGTACCGGCCAGCAGGAATACCCACCACTCTATGCTGATTTTGTAGGCAAAATCCGACAACCACTGGTTCATGCCATACCAGGCAAGCGGGGAAGCTATGAGGATTGCGATACCTACCAGTTTTACAAAATCCTTGGAAAGCAATGACACAATGCTGAATACCGAAGCACCGAGCACTTTACGGACACCAATCTCCTTGGTACGCTGGATGGTTGTGAATGCCGCCAGTCCGAAAAGCCCCAGGCAGGCGATCACCACGGCAAGTCCGGCAAAAATCCCGAAAAGCCGGCCGACACGTTGTTCCGACTCGTACATTTTATCGAACCGCTCATGAAGGAAAGAATAGGCAAAGGGATTGTCCGTAGTGGCCTTCCATGTTTTTTCTAATGTTTTGAGCAGGCCCGGCACATCATCTGTGTGGATGCGAAGAGCCATCTGGTACAGGTCGCCGCCATAAAACATGACCAGCGGGCCTATCTGCTCGTGCATGGATTTGAAATGAAAATCTTTCAGCACACCCACTACCGTATAAAACCGCTTGCTTTCGGGCGTACCGTTGCCGATCGTACGCACCCGTTTTCCGACCGGATCTTTCCAACCGAATTGCTTTGCGGCCGCCTCATTGATGAGTATCGACGCGCTGTCGGCACCGAAGGCTTGGGAGAAATTCCGGCCTGCCGCCAGCCCGATGCCGAGTGTTTTCAGGTATTCTTCGTCGATCTGGTAAGTTGTAAAGCGATATGGAGTAATATTGTTTTCAGCATTCTCGGGCAGGAAACCGTCCGTGCCATTGTTAGAGGCCCCTGCGGGAATATAGCCGGCGAGCGTCAGGCTGCTGACTGCGGACAAGCTCTCCACTTGTTCCCGGAATGCTTTGGCCTTGTCACCCAGCAAATGGGTATCGTGCAGGATCAGCACTTGTTCTTTGTCAAAACCCAGTTTTTTATTCTGGATAAAACGCAGCTGCTGGTAGACGACCATCGTGCCGATGATCATCCCTATTGAAACCACAAACTGAACCGTTACCAGCGTATTCCGCAGCCAGCCACTTTTCACACCCGCCTGCACACTGCCTTTCAGCACGGCAATCGGTTTAAATGCAGAAAGGAAGAACGCCGGGTAGCTGCCAGCCAACAAACCCACTACCAGACAACCCAGCAATCCATAAACGATCATTCGCGCATTCAAAATGGATTGAATATTGAATTGTTTTCCGGCGAGATCGTTGAAACCGGGCAAAACCAGCAGTACCAGCCCAAACGCTACAATCAATGCAAGCATCGTCAGCAAAATAGACTCGGTCAGGAATTGCACCATCAGTTGTTGCCGGACCGAACCCATTACTTTCCTTACGCCTACCTCCTTGGCACGCCCGGCAGATCCGGCGGTCGAGAGGTTCATAAAATTAATGCAGCCAATAAGCAGGATAAATGCGGCAATGACAGTAAAAATGTAGACGTACTTAATATTGCTATTGGGTTCCAGCTCATTTTCGAGGTTGGAAGTGAGGTGTATATCCGTCAATGGCTGTAAAGCAAGGCCAAACCGGTCACCCTTTCGCAGATATTCTTCGTAGGACATACCCAAAAACTCCTGGATTTCCGGGCCGATGTATTTCTTCACGACCTGCGGCAGCTGGGCTTCGAGCTTGTCTGCCGGGTAATCCTTGCGCAACAGCACATAGGTGTGCGCCCCGCTCGAAAGCCATTTTTCACCCAGCTGGGTCGATTTCATCGAAGCGAAAAAATCGAAATGGAAATGCGAATTGGAAGGCGCATCCTCGCACACACCCGTGACACGAAACAATCCGCTATTACCCATGGTAAGGCTTTTGCCGACCGGATCCTGTTTTCCGAAGTATTTCAATGCCGTGGAGGTAGTCAGAACGATCGTCTTGGGCTCCGAGAGAACCGTCTTCGCATCGCCTTTCAGCAACTGTACGGAAAACAGATTGAAAAAATTGGAGTCGACAAAAATGACACGATCCTCCCGGAATTTCTTTTCGCCATTCCTGACC
The DNA here is from genome assembly GCF_946482605.1 of uncultured Dyadobacter sp. Next base: position 64,251 of record NZ_CAMLSE010000035.1, read on the forward strand.
AGAAATGTGCCGTTCGACGACAACCTCGTGTACGCCTCTACGCCCGGGTAGTCACGCATAAGCGCAGGCCCGGCTGGCGCGGGAGCCCCGGCAATACTGATCTCATTCCCACCGATCCGGCCATGCAGCGTCACCCTGAAAATACGGTCGGCGTTGGCATTGAAACGGTCGTAACTCAACTCATGCTGCACAAATAGGAGGATCAACATACAGGTCGCCAATCCGATAGCCAGGCCGAAAATATTGATCGACGCGAAAGCCCTCTTGTGCCAAAGACTCCGGAGAGCGATTTTCAGGTAATTGGATATCATAGCCGTGGCGGTTACGAGGGTTGACGGATGGATCTTCCGTCGGAAGCGTCAAATTATGCACCAGCTGATGACAATTACACAATTAACTGAAAATCAATTTTTTACATTATAATAAAACAAATGAAGGGTGTCCGCTATCGGACACCCTCCGTTCGTTTTGGAACGACCATGGGTCGCTATGCACTGCTACTCGCTGCGCAGGCTCTTCACCGGGTTCATAATGGCTGCCTTGACGCTCTGGAAGCTTACCGTAGCGAATGCGATGCCTGTGGACAAGATCGCGGCGATACCGAATATCCACCAGTAAATGTCCGTCCGGTAAGCAAAATTCTGCAACCAACGGTCCATGCCGAAATAGGCAATGGGCGAGGCTACGACAAATGCAATGAGCACGAGTTTGAGAAAATCTTTGGAAAGCAACGCCACGATACTGGCAATGGACGCGCCCATGACCTTTCTAACCCCTATTTCCTTCGTACGCTGCATGGTGCTGTAAGAAGCGAGTCCCAATAATCCAAGGCAGGAAATGAATATAGCCAGGATCGCGAAATTGAAGAACAACTTCTCAAACCGCTCTTCGCTGCGGTACTGGCGGTCGAAAAACTCGTCCATAAAATAGTAGCTGAACGGCCTGTCGGGCATAGCTGCCTTCCATTTTCCTTCCACCGCAGCAACCGTTTCCTTCAACCTGCCACCTTCAATTTTAACAGAAACAAGCTGCGAACCACCCGGCTCGATCCGCATCGTCAACGGTTTGATCGTTTCCTGCAACGACCGGAAGTGGAAATCCTTAATCACACCGATGATCTTACCCTCACGCCCCCATTGCCTGAACCTGCGGCCTATCGCCTCTTCGGGTTTACTGTACCCAAGCAGCTTCACGGCTGCTTCATTCACCACCATGGCTTGTGTTGTATCGGTTCCGAATTCCCTGGAAAACGGCCGGCCGGCGACTATTTTTAGACCAAATTGAGGAATATAGTCAAAATCAACGAAGTAGAGGTCGAGGTTGGAGGCCTGCAAATCGCCACTTTTGTTCTCCACTTCGGAGTACGCACCCGGATTGGAACTACCCGGAACGCTCGAAGATGCCGCGGTGGATCTGACCCCGGCCAGCCCGGCCAGCGACTGTTTAAATGCCTCGCGCTTCGGGTCGCCCTCGGTGTTTACGATCAGCATCTGGTCTTTGCTGAAACCCAGGTCACGGTTACGCATATAGTTCATCTGGATGTACACGATCATCGTAGCGATGATCAGGGCGATCGAAATGGCAAATTGCACGGTTACCAGCCCCTTTCTGAGCAAAATACCTTTCACACTCGTCGTGAAACGGCCTTTTAATACCGTAACCGGCTCGAACGACGATAATACCAATGCGGGATAAATGCCCGCCATCACCCCGATCACGACCGCGGCCGCCAGCATCGCGACTAGAAAGATCCAGTCTGAAAAAATGCCTTGCGTAACCACTTTTCCTGCGAGATTGTTGAAAAGCGGGATCAATGCAGCCGAAAGTATGATCGAAAATATGAATGCAATGAAGCAAAGCAGGACCGATTCGCTCACAAATTGCCGAGCCAGCAACGACTTGGCCGCCCCCACGACCTTGCGTATCCCAACTTCCTTGGCTCGCTCGGCCGAGCGGGCGGTGGTCAGGTTCACGAAATTGATGCAGGCGATCAGCAGAATGAATGCGGCAACTACGGAGAATACGTATACGTTACTCATGCTGCCTTTTTCGGCAACGTCGCGTGTCGAATGCAAATGAACGTCTCGCAGTGGTTCCAGAAAAAGTATGTAGGACATCTTGGTTTCCTGCATCAGTTTGGCGGCACGGCGTTGTATGAATGCCGGAAATTTCTTTTCAAGTGCCTTACCATCGGTTCCGGGCCGAAGCAGCAGGTACGTGGTAGCGCCAAAATTCCCCCATTCCTCGTCGATCCCCCGGTTGAACCGTTGGGTGAGGGTCGACATGGAAACAAACATATCGCCTTTGATCTGCGAATTCTCCGGGATATCCTTCATCACGCCGGTCACCTTGGCGGCCAACCCTTCGCCCGAAAGCAGGAGTGTTTGTCCGATCGGGTCCGTATCGCCAAAATACTTCCGCGCTGCCTTTTCAGTGAATACCAGGCTCAGCGGTTCTTTCAAAGCCGACGCGGGATTTCCCTGTTTCAGTTTAAAATCGAATACTTTAAAAAGCGTTGAATCCGCAAATACCGTGTTTTCCTCCTGGAATTTAAGCTCCCCTTTTCGCACCAGAAAGCTCCCGCCGCTGATACGGGTATACGCTTCTATTTCGGGAAAATCCTGTTTGATATTCGGTGCGTAGGCCCAGGAAGTGATGCCTGCATGGATCGTTTCAGAGGGCGTTTTTACGTCCGTTACCAGCCGGTAAATGCGGTCGGCCCTGGAATGAAAGGCGTCATAGGTCAGTTCGAAATTGACGTACATGGAGATCAGCAGGCAGGCCGACATTCCTACGGTAAGGCCCATGATGTTGATCAGTGAAAAAACCTTGTGTTTCCAAAGGTTACGGAAGGCGATTTTGAAATAGTTTTTTAACATGGCTGTCCGGTATAGTTTTTGGCATTTGGCATTGAAATATGCATTACATTAAATGCATACCAATCAAACAACTAACTTATAATCAAATATATAACTTCAAAAAGACAGGCACCGCTGTCCGAAAACGAACAGGTGTGCCTGTGCCGACAATAACTTATTCACTCCTCAACGACTTCGCCGGGTTCAGCAGCGCCGCCTGTATTGTTTTAAAACATATTGTCAATAATGTGATGGCTAGCATGGCACCGACGGTCGAAAAGTAAATCCAAAACGGGATGCTGATTTTGTAGGCGAAATCCTGCAACCAGCGTGACATGAGGTACCAGGCGACCGGCGTGGCGATAACACCCGCAATCAGCACAAGCCTGACAAAGTCTTGCGAAAGCATCCCGACTATCCCGGCGACCGACGCGCCTAAAACTTTGCGGATACCGATCTCCTTCGTGCGGCTCTCGGCGGTAAAAGTTACCAGGCCGAAAAGTCCCATGCACGCAATGAAGATCGCAAGCGCCGTAAAGACTGAAAACATACCGGATAGCCGTGTTTCATCTTTGAATGTCTCATGAAAAGCCTCGTCCAGGAAGTAAAACTCAAAGGGCATTTCATGATCAAATGATTTAAAAATACGGCCTATCGCCTTCACATCACCTGCCACGTCGCCCCGGGTATCCAGCCTTACGTACATGACCCCACGGGATGAGCCAGACACGCGCAGCATATTGGTGGTGTCGCTCACGACTGAGAGCATCATGGCTTTGGTACCATGCTGTACGGATGAAAAATCGAAGTCTCCGATGATTCCGTCTACATTAACACCTTCCATAATCGGCTGCCCGATTGGGTCCCCCTTGATACCCAGCTCCCTGACGGCCAGTTCGTTCAGCAGGGCATAATTCTTATGCTCTCCTGCTGCCGGTGCCGTTTTCAATTTCAGACCCAATGTTTTCACAAATTGTCCGTCGACAACCATCTGAGCAAGTCCTACCTGCTTTTTGGTCGTGGCATTCGGGACAAAAAACATATTGTAACCCTTAAACAGGCCTACATTCGCAAAAGTAACGTTTGTCACACCGGCCCGCTGCTTCACTGCATCCCGAAAAGGCTTGTAATTAGCCGCCATGGAGGGGCCCAGCGGGATACTCAGCACTTGCTCCTTATACAGTCCGAGGTCTTTCCGCTGCATAAAAGCGAGCTGCTCCTTCACCACCAAACTGCCCATAATCAATGCAATGGAAACGGAAAACTGAAAGACAATGAAGAACCGTCTCACACCCACCCCGCTTACATTTCCTCTGAACCGGCCTTTCAATACTTCCAAAGGCGCAAAGCCCGACAGCATAAAAGCCGGATAGCTTCCAGCCAACAGCGTTGTTATCAGCAGCAAAGCAGTCAGAAAAGACAGAAAGAAAGGCGATATCACGAATGCCGCGTCGATTCTCAGGCCCAGAAGCTCGTAAAACGGTTGACTTAAATAATACACCATGGCCAGCCCCAGTCCAAACGACAGCGCGCAGACAAAAACCGATTCGACATAAAACTGCTTTCCGAGGCCTGCACGGGTAGCGCCCACCACCTTTCTCACGCCTACCTCACGCGCTCGCTGCGTGGCCCGCGCGGTGGTGAGACTCATATAGTTGAACAATGCAAGCAACAGAACGGCTGCGGCGGCAATGCTGAAAATCGGGATCAGTTTGCTGTTTCCAGAGTCCGTGAATGCGCCGCCGAGGTGTATATCGTCCAGGTTTTCCAGGAAATATTGTGTCTTTCCCCCAAACAGCCCCGCCTTTGCAGACTCTACCCGGTTGATACGACGCTCGGTCGTTGCTTTGGCGCCGGCAAAATCCAGTTGCAGATACACATTGAAAATCCCTCCACCATCCCAGTTATTCCGGGTCATTTGGCTCAGTTTGGGGTAGGTAGCGTTTGAAATAACAAAATCGAAGTCAAAAGAAGAATTGGATGGAGGATTCCTGGCGACCCCCGAAATCTGGATCAGGTGCTTTCCTTCGAACAACAGTGCCTTGCCCACCGGCTCTTCGCTGCCAAAGTATTTTTGTGCCGCACGCTCAGAAATCACCATCATAAACGGCTTTTTCAGTGCATCGGCCGCATTGCCTTTTTCAAGAGGAAAAGTAAATACATTGAAGAATGAGGGGTCTGCAAACAAAACCTTCTTTTCAGGGATCGCTTCATCCTTACGGGCCGGGTGCCCGAGTACGGTGTTACTATACGTAGGTAGGATCCTGACGTAGTCCTTCACCTGCGGCACTCCCGCCGCAATGGACGGCGCAAAGCCTGAAGCAAAGGAATTCATCTGAAAATCGTTGTCTCCTACTTTTACTTTGGCCAGTACCCGGTAGATATTGCTGTGCCCGGTGTGAAACTTGTCGTAACTATGTTCATGGACTACAAACATCAATATCAGCGTGGAAACACATATCCCCGCGGCAAGCCCAAGAATGTTGATCAAGGAGTAGGTCTTATGCCGAAGCAAGTTTCGAATTGCGATTTTGAGGTAGTTTTTAATCATAAAAAATCAGCCAGGCCTCTGGCGGTCAGCCATTTTGCCGGATAAGTTAGGTTAAGGAACAGTCAGTTAATGGGTAGTAACAAATCCATGCCATAAATCTAACCTACTAACTAACAGCCAACTAACATGGACAATATGTTCAAAACCGGACAATGGGGTTGGAATAGCGAGCCCTGCCAATGTATACGATGCCATTAAACAATAGTGTTCATTATTAATAGACAATATTGTTTGATAGCAAGAGTCAAAATTGTATATTTGAAATAAATAAAAAGCGATGATCCTTAAAAGCACCATAGCAAGTGTATTGCAAGCACAAAAAGCCAACATCATAAGCCTTGAACAGGGCTTAATGCGGAAGGCATTGAACAAGCTGCCGGACATAACCTCACACGCGCTCATCGTCTCGGGTGTACGCCGCTGTGGTAAAAGTACTTTGCTACACCAGCTGTTACGGGAAAAACATCCCGACGCATTGTACCTGAACTTTGAAGATACCCGGCTATACGATTTTGAGCCATCCGATTTTATACGCCTCGACAGCGTGGTAAGTGAAATGGCCCAGACCGTGCTTTTCTTTGATGAGATCCAGATCGTCGATCGATGGGAAACGTACGTGCGGCAAAAGCTGGACGAAGGATGTAAAGTCGTGATCACCGGCTCCAATGCTTCGCTGCTCAGCCGTGAATTGGGCACCAAACTAACTGGCCGCCAGATCACGAAGGAGCTGTTCCCTTTTTCCTATACCGAATTTTGTGCGTACCGCGGATCCAAACCTTCCGCTGATGCTACCCGGGATTATATGCAAACGGGCGGCTTCCCGGAATATGTAAAATCCGGGTTGGAGGAGATCATGCACCATTTGTTTGAAGATATCCTGATACGCGACATTGCGGTGCGCTATGGCGTTAGGGATGTTCGCACATTGCAGCGGCTGGCGTTATATCTTGTCTCGAATGTGGGGCGTCTGATTACCGGAAACAGGTTGAAAATGATGTTCGAAGCAGGTTCTACGAGCACGATCATGGATTACCTGTCTTACTTCGAATACACATACCTCTTTCATTTCGTGCCCAAATTCAGCTACTCCCTACGCAAACAGCTGATTAACCCCCGAAAGGTGTATGCTATCGACACAGGGCTGATCAATGCAAACTCGGGTTCGTTCACGGATGATTTTGGCAGCTTGTTCGAAAACATGGTTTTTCTGCATCTGCGCAGGCATTATAAGGAAATCTACTATTTCGCCGAAAAAAGCGAATGCGACTTTGTCGTGTCCGAAAAAGGCGCGGTGAGGCAGGTCGTGCAGGTTTGCTATGACCTTAACCCCGACAATCTGGACCGGGAGCTGAATGGCCTGTTCGAAGCCATGACGCATTTCGAACTGAAAGCGGGAACGCTTGTGACGCTGAACCAGGCCGACCAATTTGAAAGGGCGGGAATGACCGTTAACGTCATACCCGCCCATGAATACTTTGCTGACTAAATTAGCGGCACACTAATGTTAGTTTCCTCCGCTTTGCACGTCGTCGTTGCGAATGCCCCGCTTGTTCTTTTTGATACCGTCTTTCAGCTTGCCGAATTTGTAGTTCAGGCTGAAATTAAACGAGCGGAAGTACTGCCAGCGGTCCGTGAACTGGTCGAAATCCGGGCCGAAGGTTTCGTTGTGGTACCTTCTGAATTTCGTAAAAGGATTGCTTACAGCGGCTGAAAGTGAGAGCTTATCCTTCACGACATCCTTGCTCACGCTGAACGAAGTACTTTGAATGGAGTTCGTCGTGCCTTGCAGGTTCACGCCCGGACCATTCGCATTGAAGTTGGCATTGACACGCCATTCTTTGGGCAAGCGGTAACCCGTCGAAAGCGAAAACTGGTACATGACCCCGCTGTTGGTGATCTCGACGCCATTTACAATACCGGTTACTTTACCGTGGGCAATGCGGAGATTGGTGCTGATATTCCATTTTTTCGTGAATGGGTAGTTTGCATTCAGGTTACCGCTGATGAGGCGCGCACGACCGGTATTGCCATAGGAAGTCCGTGTGATCTGCGTTTCCTGATTGTAAACTGCAATCGGGAAAATAAGGTCTTTAAAATGCGTGTAGCCGACGCCGAAGTTGATATTACCCTTTTTGGCCTTATTGAAGCTCAATTGCAAGTCGTTCACATAAGCAGGCCGCAGGTCGGGATTACCGGTGCGCTCGTAGCTCGGGTTGGAGCGATCCACAAATGGATTGAGCTGCCAGATTCCCGGGCGCTGGATTCGTTTGGTATAACCGAAGTTGATCCCTGCATTGTTTTTCAGCTTCCGGTTCACCGATACCGAGGGAATGAAGTTGAAATAGTTCTGTTCTACCTTCGAATCCGTAGAGATAAAATCGGCATCGATAACAGTCTGTTCCACTCGTGCACCCGCTTTCACGCCCCAGTTTTTGAAATTATACTGATATGTATTGTAAGCGCCGAACACATTTTGCCGGTTTTCATACATGTTGCTCATAGCTGCATCGACCTCGTAAGAATCCGTTTCCGGATTGAACACCGTATACTTAAAATCACTCCGGTTGTCCCGCATGATACCTTTCAAACCCGCTTCGATATTGAGTTTTTTCACGGGATAAACGAGGTCCACCTGGAACGTCTGTTCAGAAAAACTCTGATCGTTGACCTGCCGGTAATCCGGACGATCATAATTAATGCGGTTTGTAATGTTGAGATTACCATTTTGCTTGTTGTCGTAACCGTAATACCGGTACGAGAATGTCAGCAACCTGTTTTTATTCGCCTTAAAACCCTTCTGATAGTTTATCGCCGCGTCCCTTCCATTACCATGATCGGTGTTGCGATTAGAAACGTTGTAGCGTTCCAGAATTTCATCGCCCGCATTCAGCAACGACGATTGAAATCCGTTGGCACTGTTCCTGCCACCATTTACATTCAGTTGCGCACTCAGCAAATTCAACGTGTCCACCTCATAGGTAATCTCGTAGCCGATGTAACCGTTTTTGTTGTTGTTTCCATTCCAGCCGCGCTGATCGAGTAAGGTAGGATTAGCGCCCGTCGTTGTACGGTTGGAAATCGTTTGCGTCGACGGGTTTTTGTATTGGTTCAAACCCGCATTCAACGACATTCCTATCTTCCCAAGCTGGGCCGAGAGCGAGCCACCGACTCCCGGTCCGCCGGTCGGGAAGCGTTCACTGACATTGAGCGTGCCATTATACCCATTGTCTATCTTCTTGTTGGTAATAATGTTGATAATGCCTGCCAAACCCTCGGCGTCGTATTTCGCAGGCGGTGTCGTAATTACCTCTATCCGGACTATGGACGAAGCGGGCATGCTGCGGAGCACATCCTTATAGCTCCGCTCGACCATACTCGACGGTTTGCCGTTGATCAGGATCTTGAAATCGGTATTTCCTTTGAGGGAAATATTATCCTCGGCGTCCAGCGACAGGTATGGCACCTTTCGCATCATTTCGAGCACGCTGTACACCTTGCTTTCCGGGTCTGCTTCCAGATCGTAACTGATCCGGTCGACCTCCTGCTTCACAATGGGTTTCAGGGCGGTAACCGTTACTTCCTTCAACCCCACCGCCTGCTGGCTGATCATGATTTTACCCAGTTCGATGTGCTGACGGGCACTATCGGTCAGATCCACTTCGATCATCTTGTTTTTGTACCCTACGCCCACCAGGACAAGCGCGTATTTCATGGGTTTCAAATTTTGAAACACAAATGATCCGTCGGCCTTTGAAAAATCGGCTTTCACGGTGGTGTTCTTGTCTTTCATGAGGTTAAGGGTGATAAAATCAAGCGATTTACCACTGGTGGAATCCGTAACAATCCCCTTTATGCTCCCTCCGGAAGGAGCCGCTTGCGCATACGATTCCTGACGGCAGATCAAGCCGGAGATCAGGACAGACATCAATAATTGGAGTAATGTTTTCATAGTTGAAATTTTCATGGCTAATAGTCTTTGCAATGGGCATAGGAATTCCCTAAGAGATTTTCAGGCTCTTTTACGGCGCAATAAGTATATCAATTAATTTAATATAACTAAATCATTAATATACCAATGCAAACAAATATCGATTTTGGTATTACAAATGTATTGGAAGGTACTTTGTGATGCAAGGTACTATGCCTGATTTTTGAGACTAATTGATGAGCGGCGGAATATGCGGTTGATTGGTAGGGCAGTTACCGATTCAATGGACCGACCTGAGTCAAACGCCGTTCGATCAGAAAGTTCAGGATGAGGCTGATGCCGCCGAAAAGAAATACCATGGCCAGATAAGCCACTCCCTGATTAAAATCGTACGTTTTGTCCAACCAGTTGCCTGTCAGAATACCGAGCGCGATGCCCACGAAAAGCATTCCGAATTTGAGTGTCGGGGAAAAAGAATTGTTCTTGTCTGTAAAGATCGACGCATCGGCATCTTTCTCGATGAGGGCTATACGCTCGCGGTGGCGTGTCATCAGGAATACATAGATAATCCCGAAAATACCCAGGAAAGCTGCAATTGAAATAAGGACACCGTTCATGGCTGAAACATAGTTAAATTTCGAATGTTACCCATTGGACGGGCGATCGGCATTTATGGTTACAGTTTGTCTAAATTTTTTTTTGCAAAAAAAATAAATCGTGCCGAATGTAACCAAGCCCCGCCCCATGCGGTCTCATAAGCAGGCGAGCAACCGAATGCATGAAAAACCACGACGACCGGATCCATATCGAGAACGTAAGGCAGGGCAACCTGGCCTCTTATACCTATTTGGTCGATAAGTACAAGAATATGGCATTCACGATCGCCAGGAAAATTCTGCCCAATGCGCAGGACGCCGAGGATGCGGCACAGGAGAGTTTTATAAAGGCCTACATGCAGATCGGCAGTTTTGAAGGCAAAGCGAAGTTCTCTACCTGGCTTTACACCATCGTTTACCGCACCGCCATCTCCAAATTGCAGCAGCACCGGATGGCCATGCAAAGCATTGATGAAGATCTGGAAGAAAATTATGATTACGAATATAGTCCTCCGCCGCTTGAAGCCTTGCAGGTTCGCGAGCGGGAACAATTTGTGAAGGAAGCCATCAACCGGCTCCCCAAAATGGAAGCGCTGGTTATTACGTTGTATTACCTGAATGAAAGCCCTATCGAGGAAATCGAGCAGATCACCGGGCTCTCGAACAGCAATATCAAAGTAAAATTATTCAGAGCCAGGAAGGTGCTGGGCAAAGAATTACAGTTTTTGCTATAATGCGTGAATTATGGAGCCGATCGAAGAAAAACGGGAAGAGCAATTCAAAAAACTGATCCGCGAGACCGGCACTGACGAGCCGTCGGCGGGTTTCGCGCGGGCGGTCATGCAGCGGGTACATGAAGAAGTCGCATTCCGTACGGTAATGCAGCGAAACACCCTGGAAGCCCCTTCCAACGCATTCAGCATAGAGATCATGGCACGGCTCAGGGCCAGCCAACCGGTCGCGCCACCGAAACCGGTTATCGCACGAAAAGTATGGTATGGGATCGCAGCCGCATGGGCGGTGCTGGTGATTGCTTGCTTTTTTGTTCCCGATAACGACCAGCAAACTGCGCTTTGGGAAGGCCTCAATGGCCTGATGATCTCCAACGCGGGATGGGTCCGGAAAATCTCTACCATTCCTCAAACCTACACGCTCACCATTATCGGCATGGCGGGCCTATTGCTGCTCGACTATTTTGTTCGGCAAAGGTGGATTCACAACAACGAAATGGCCAGATCCTGAGACCTGGCCGTTCATGCATTCTATTGATCCGATCGGTTACCCTCTGCGGTTGTAACGGTTTTCAAAACGGTTCTGATAAGCGAACAGACGTTGGCGTTGCGCGGGCGTCAGCACAGACAGGATCTCTCTTTGTTTTTCCTCTTCCAGTTTTTTCATGCCCTGATAGGTATGGTATCTTTTGCTGTTACCGGCCAGGCGATCATATTTGTTTTCAATCTTTTTGATCTGATTTTCCTGCTTGCGGCTCAGCTTCACGATCTCGTCCAGCTTATTGATCCTGAATTCCTCATACGCATTATCCGTGCGGGATTTATTGGTGGAAGGTATTTCATGACCATAGCGCTGTGCGAAGGCATTTCCGATGGTCAGTGTAACTATTGTGGCGATGGCTAAGATGGTCTTTCTCATGGTTTCCAATGTTTAAATTGTTCGTTTATGTCTTTTAGAGGCACTTTTCACCTCTAAGTTTAACCCACTGAAAACACAATCTGCGAAATGTCACTACTAGTAGATAGTCAGCCGCTTTTAATCGACGAAATGGTACGACCGCTGGCTGGATAGGATTGCTCAAATACCTTTTTATCTTTAAATTTGAATAGGTTCAAAATCAAAAAAGTATGTTAACGACGGTCAAAGGAATCTATGAAGACGGCAAAGTCACGCTACTGGGAAATTCACCCGTTCAGTCGCGCACAGAAGTGACTGTTACGTTTCCGCCAAAAGAGTCCAAACCGCTCAAAAAGCGTAAGGCAGGAGTATTAACGGGAAAAGTCCACATGTCCGCCGACTTCGACGAACCGTTGGATGATCTTAGAGATTATATGTAAATGAAAATATTACTGGACACACACACGCTGATTTGGTTTCTTGAAGACAATCCCAAACTTTCACGCAAAGCCAAATCCCTCATTGAAGACCTGACGAATGAAGTCTTCGTTCATGCCGTCAGTTGGTTCGAGATTTCAATTAAAACGAAAATCGGGAAACTTACGCTTCCCGACCCGATTGAAGTCATATATACAGAATCAACAAAAAATCAGATTGAAACGATAGAAATCAAACCGTCACAACTCGCCGCTTACCATAATCTCCCGATATTTGAAGCGCACCGCGATCCGTTTGACCGTTTGATAATCGCTACTGCGTTGAATGAACAAATGAATATTATTTCAAACGACCCCAAATTTTCGCTGTATCCGGCGGCAACGGTTTTGTGGTAATTCACATTCTACAACCCATATCATTCGCTGCGCAAAGACTTGACCGGATTCATTAACGCCGCCTTGATCGCCTGAAAACTCACCGTCAGCAAAGTAATGGCAACAGCCAGCAAAGCTGCCACCACGAACACGACCCAGTTCAGCTCGATGTGATATTCGTATTTTTTCAGCCAGTCGCTCAGGAAATACAACGCGATCGGAGAAGCGATCACGCAGGAGACGATCACGAGGTAGACAAACTCCTTGGACAGCATCGCCCACATCTGCGTTACACTCGCGCCTAAGGCCTTTCGGATACCAATTTCCTTCGTCCGTTGCTCAGCCGTATAAGCCGCCAGCCCGAACAGGCCGAGGCACGAGATAAACACCGCAAGCACCGCAAAAACCCTGGCTAGCTTCCCTACCCTTTCTTCTGCACGGAATTTGGTGTCGTATTCCTCATCTGCAAATTTGAACTCGAACGGCGAATCAGGATCATGCTTTCTGAACACAGCTTCCACTTTCTTCAAAGCCTGATCAACCGACGCACCGGGCGTCAACTTAATGTTAATGAGGTTCGCCCATTCATAATCCATCAGGAAAATGGTAGGCACTGCGGGTTCGTAAGGAGATTGCATAACCATATCCTTGATCACCCCTACCACCTGCTTGGGCTTACCATTGTATCGGATGGTCTTACCGATTATATCCTTGATGCCGGTCAGTTTAACGGCGGATTCATTGAGCACAAATGCAGCGGTATCCGTGGAGAATTCTCTTGAAAAGTCTCTCCCCGCGATAATTTTCCATCCAATTGTCTTACCAAAGTCGTGCGTACAGGCAATCGTTCCAAAAAGTGGCAGCGAGCCTGGCTCCATTCCCTCCCATTCGAAACCGATCTGGTTGGAGTAAATGCCCGTAGTCGGACTGGACGATTCGCTCATTTCGTATACGGAGCCCGTTTTCAGCAAATCATCGCGAAGCGGATAGTACTTGCCGTACAGGTTCGGAGAAATATTGACCTGCAACAAGCCCTGCCTGTCGTAGCCAACCGGGCGGTCCTTGGCATGCTGGATCTGCTGAAAAACGATGATCGTACCGATGATCAGCGTAATGGATACGGTAAACTGCATCACCACCATCACCTTCCTCGGCACCGCCGACCATTTGCCCACTTTAAAGGTACCTTTCAAAACGGAAAGCGGATTGAAAGAAGACAGGTAAAACGCGGGATAACTTCCCGCAACAAGTCCTGTAAACAGCGCAAACACAATCAGTCCTAACCAAAAAAGCGGGTAAAAGAACGGGAAGCTGACGTGCTTTCCTGCCAGGTTATTGAACGCTGGCAGCGAGATCAGAACGATCAGAATGGCCAGGATCAACGCGAAACCGACGACCAGAAACGATTCGCTCAGGAATTGGAATACCAACTGGCTTTTCAGCGAGCCAATGGATTTCCGGATCCCGACCTCCTTCGCCCTTTTCTCTGATCGGGCCGTACTCAGGTTCATAAAGTTGATACAGGCCAGCAGCAACACAAAAACGCCGATGATGCTGAACAACCATACAAACTGAATGGCGCCGCCGACATTCTTACCGTTCTTGAAATCCGAATACAAATGCCAGCGATCCATGGGATGCAGCAGATACTGTGGTTTATCGGTTTTGGAAAACGCATGCGGCATTTCGACGTCCCGGATCTTGCGGGACACCGTCTCGATGTCCGCGTGATCGGCTACCTGCGCAAACCACTGGAACGAATGGTTACCCCATTGCGTCTGTGCGTCTTTCACCCAGTTCTCCGCTTGCAGATAATCGCTCCATGGCAGGAGCAAGTACAGTTCGTTGAAATTAGAATTGAAAGGAATGTCTTCATAAACGCCGGTTACCTTTACATCCTTTTTGATATCCAGTTTGAGGGATTTTCCCAGCGGGTCCTCGTTCCCGAACAGCGATTTCGCGAGCGATTCGCAAATTACCACGGAACCCGGATTTTTCAGGGCATTGTAATCCCCCCGGATCATATGCAGCGAAAGCATTTCGGGCATTGATGGCTGCGCCCACATACCCGTTTTGTTGATCTTCTTATCGCCATGGGCAAGCAAGTGGCCGAAGTTCCAGGAGGCCAGGGAAGTATGTTTAAAATCCGCCGAGTATTTCGTAGCCATTTCGGTAACGGCCGGAATTGAAACGGCGGTACCGGTGCCGGTTTGCTCATTGAAAGTCTGGCTGATCCAGGCCTGCACGATGTGGTCGTGGTTTTCATGATACTTGTTGTACGACAGCTCGTCCCAGACCCACAGACCGATCAGCATCGTGACGGCAATACCCACGGCCAGTCCCACAATATTAATCAAAGAATAAACTTTGTTTTTCAAAAGGTTACGAAGGGCGATAACCAGATAGTTCTTGATCATAGCAGGTTTATTTGGCCAGGTTTATGGGTGCATTTTGGCAAAAGATGCAAAAGAGAGGCGGCCAGTTGCATGCGTGTTATATGATTATTCACTTCGCAGCGCTGTCACCGGATTGGTGAGTGCAGCCTTAACACTCTGGAAGCTGATCGTGACCAGGGCAATGACCACAGCTGCCAGGCCGGCCACCGCAAAAAGCCACCAGCTTACCTGCACCTTGTAGTTGAAATCCTGCAACCAACCGTCCATCAGATACCAGGCAATGGGCGAGGCGATC
>NZ_CAMLSE010000036.1 GCF_946482605.1 uncultured Dyadobacter sp.
AACAAACGGTATAGGCTCTATTCAGAAATTGATCACCAAGGAGAGAATAACACACTGTCTTAATAAAATTTTCCTTTTTGTCCGTTTTTACCTTCTCTCTCGCGATCCCCTCTCACAAACAGGAGGGGTCGTGAGAGAGAAGGTGCAGCGCTAACCATCCGTCCCAGAGTTCTTGGAAAGCCGCCCTTTCAAAGCCTGCATATCTTCACTAACCTTCGTGTCGAGGATCTTCGCATAAATTTGCGTCGTACGAATGTTAGTATGCCCAAGCATTTTCGAAACACTCTCAATCGGAACCCCATTCTGCAAAGTTATAGTCGTGGCGAACGTATGCCTCGCTACGTGTGAAGTGAGAACCTTGTCAATCCCGCAGATTGCGGCAATCTCTTTCAAATAATCATTCATCTTCTGATTGCTCGGCACAGGTAGCACCAGCCCGCGCGACTCGCAAATAGGATGGTCTTTGTATTTGTCGATAATTTTAAGGGCTTCGGGGAGTAAAGGAATATGCGACTTCACATTCGTTTTAGTCCGTTGGCTGAAAATCCACTGCTTACCATCGATCCCTCGTGCTATCTGGCTTCGTTGGAGTTTCTGAATGTCCGAGTAAGCCAGGCCGGTGAAACAACAAAAGAGAAAAGTGTCGCGAACCTGTGCGAGACGATCACTGGCAAATTCTTTGCTCGCCATCAAGTCCAGCTCAGCTCTGGTAAGGATCGCTTTATCAACCTTTTTAAACTTGCCTTTAAAATTCAAATATGGATCAAGGTTCATCCAGCCATTACCCAGACAAATGTTTACGATCTTACGAAACATTTTCATGTGCTTCACCACCGCATTATTGCCCATCTTACGAATAGAGCGCAAATAAAACTCGTAGTCAGCGATGAAAGCGAAATCGATCCGGCTAATGTCAAAGTCAGTCGTGTTGAAGGTCACTTTCAGGAATGCGAGTGTATGGCGTTCGAGTACTTTGTAGCGGTTGAATGTACCGATTGCATATTCTTGTCCGACCAAAGCCTTCATCCGCTCATTGTGATCAGCAATCACCTCCATCAATAACCGCTGCTTAGGACCAATGCCTAGAAACTTGTTTTTGATTGTCTCTGCGGTTATCAAAGCACCATCCCGAACCAGTGCAGCATGTGCGTCCAGCAATTGCTGTTCTAAGTTGCCTAGATAGGCGTTGATCGACTTCACAGCCTCCTTCGCGCCTGTAACTCTGCTTGCAACCGCATTCCATCGACCAGGCTCGCATTCGCGCCCGGTAGTGAACTCCGCTCTTTTACATTCAATGGTAATCCGCAAGTAAATCGGCACAGGTCCTTTTTGATAATTTTTCGGCTTCTTCAAATAGAAAAGCAGACTGATCTTTGTTTTCATACCCTTTTTCAGGTTAAAAAGTTGAACAAAAGTAGTCTTGCAAGCCTAATCAGCACAAGATGTTTACGTGGTAAACAGGTTGTTGCACAATGAGTTGTAGCGATTTTGGTGAGTAAAATTTGCAGATTCTTGAACTCACCGGATTACTCACCAAAAATTTGTGGAAAATTGAACATTTTTGGCTTAACCCGGAAAAGAAAAAAGCCCGCTAATCGTTTGATTTGCAGGCTTTTGATGCTTTTTGTTACTACTTCGAGTGATCCCGCTGGGATTACAGAAAACCGCGTTTCCAGCGCAATTTCGAAGCTTTCTAAAATCGGGGCCCCAAAAAGGGTCCCACGAAATTTGACTCGTTTTGAATCGATTTCATTGAGTCTTTGTGTTGACGTAAAATTAACGAATTTCAGCGAAATTAGACTGCATTTTAAAACGGAATTGCTTAGTTCTCAACCGGAAATTGCCACCTGAATCAGGATAATTAGAGGCGTTTTATAGGTGCCAGCCAGTTGTTGACTATTTCACTTAATACTAGTTTTTGTTGCTCTATCAGGTGCATTCGAGTCGGCTGCCAAAGAACCGGGAACGCTCGTACTGGACACCCGCGCGGCGGAGGTATTTGCCAAAGGTTTTATTCCTAATTCCATCAACATCGGCATCGACGGTAGCTTCGCTCCATGGGTAGGCGCCCTTATTGAAGACATCCGGCAGCCGATCCTGCTGGTGACTGAGCCGGGCCGGGAGAGAGAGGTGGTCACGCGGCTGGCACGCGTAGGCTATGACAATGCCATCGGGCATTTGGCAGGCGGTTTTCAGGCATGGGAGCAGGCCGGAAAGGAAACAGACAGCATTCCTTCGGTGCAGGCCGCAGAAATACCGGCCCTGCTGGACGCCCATCCCGATTGGCAGGTCCTGGATGTGAGAAATCGCAGTGAATACCTGGCTGGGCATGTGGAAAGAGCGGAAAACCTTCCGTTGGATTACCTGAATGAGCATTTGGGAGAGCTTGACGGTAGCAAAACTTACCTCGTGCATTGCGCAGGCGGTCACCGGTCGATGATTTTCAACTCGATTCTCCGGGCGCGCGGCTACCATAAGCTGATCGATGTCGCAGGAGGTTTCAAGGCGATCAGCGAGTCGGGCGTGTAAAAGTTACGGATTACGTATGCCCGACCACGCAGGCGGCTGCGGCTGACAATGACAACGGCCAGGTATTACAGGCACTAAACGGGGGGAGGAAATAAGGATGCTGGAAGTGATTAAACGACCCTGGCCGTGGTATGTGGCTGGTCCGCTGATCGGCCTTACAGTGCCCACCCTGCTGATTTTAGGCAATAAGCATTTCGGTATGGTATCAACGACTTTTCGGGGATGGTGCCCGCGCAGCTGTACTGCTGGGATAGGCTGCTCACAGCCCGCAGGCTGATTATGATGGTCGGCGGAGGCTTTCTGGTCGGATTTGGCTCGCGCTATGCGGGCGGCTGTACGAGCGGGCATGCGATCATGGGGCTTAGCGCCCTGCAATGGCCGTCTCTGGTGGCGACAATCTGCTTTATGGCCGGTGGCTTTCTGATGGCCAATTTTATTCTACTCATTATTTTACATAGCTAATCCATGCCATCTTCTTTCATTGAGAATACCGCCGGGTTCGAGGCCCGGGCGCAGGATACGATCTGCATCAACGATTCGCATTTGCAGCATAAATGGTACCATAATTTCAAATACCTGATCATCGGCGTGCTGTTTGGCGTCGGATTCGTCAAGGCAGAATTGATTAGCTGGTTCCGCATTCAGAAAATGTTCCGGCTGCAATCCTTTCACATGTATGGCATTATCGGCTCGGCGGTAGTGACAGGTATCATCTCGGTTTGGCTCAGCAAGCAGTTTCGCATCAAAACCATCTATGGAGAGCCGATCACATTTGCGCCGAAGCAATTCAACAAAGGCCAGGTATATGGCGGCTTCTGTTCGGGCTGGGATGGGCGCTAACCGGGGCTTGTCCCAGGCCCTTGTTTGCGCAGATTGGGACCGGGGCAGCCGTTGTGGCTGTGCTGCTGGCCAGCGCAGTGGCCGGCACCTGGGTATACGGCCGCTTCCGCGACTCGCTGCCGCATTGATTCAGAATTATTAAACTTAATTTCTTTGCTTTCCAGGGCTGTTTGTGTTTCAGCACTTTTGTCTATGCTATCGGTAATATGCCTCGCATTTTTAGATTATTCGATGAAAACAGTCCCCGATTAGTGGCATCCAGGAGAAGTTGCCGGGCATTGAACGTAGCAGTGATAGGGTGATACTTTTTGCGTTGAAGCAGATTGCATCAATTTGTTCAATCCAGCCTACTTGCAATGCAGGGTTACAAACGCACGATGCTCTTGACGGTACCGGATTAATATGAGGACCATAAAATTCAAATTGCTGAAGTGAAGATAAAAATGCCTATATTCAGCTGTTTACCAAGATCATAAACGTTCGCCTATGTTAAGTGATAAAATGATGTACGGCTTAATAGTACTTGTTTACTTTTGTCTCCTATTAGCACATTTGTGGCCTTATATGACTCAGCATTGGGAGGCTTATAGGCAAAACAAATCGGTCCGGGAGATTCCCAGGCCGGCTAAAAACAAACTGCTCACAGGTGGGTTGGCGTTCCTAAGTGGGGTGCTTTGGATTTTGGTGTCTTTCAGACATTAGCTGTTACTAGATTTCTGATTATCCATCTTAATTCTAGGATTGAGGCGTTTAGAGCCAGCTCCGATCAGAATTAATCTCGCAGCACTGTATGTTTCAACAGCATATTAAGTCACCGTTCGATTTGGTTAAATTTCAAAGTTTGACGTCTATTTTCGGCTTCCTGAATGCAAAAACAACTTTTACGTTTTCTTATTGCCGTTTTTTGAATAGTGTTAGGCTGTCTAACGGTCCGGTGCAAACCGAGTAATTCTCAGGGAAAAGAACGTCCCCAGGAGCCTAGACCGCCGTTCTCATATCACGGTGAGGGTATAGTGTTCAGCAATACAGCTGCTGATATACAGCTTTCAGGTACTTTGACACGCCGTTTGGCGGAAAAAACTTATCCGGCAGTAATTTTAATCTCTGGTAGCGGGCCACACGACCGGAATGAAGAAGTTAATGGTGGACATAAGCCATTCCTGGTGATCGCGGATTACCTTACCAGGAAAGGAATTGCTGTCTTACGGTTTGACGACCGGGGGATTTACAATTCAACAGGTAATTTTTCCCAAGCGACTTCTCTGGATTTTTGTGGCGACGTGGAGAGCGCTGTCACCTACTTAAAATCCAGGCAAGACATAGACAGCAGTCAGATCGGCCTGATTGGTCACAGCGAAGGGGCCATGGTCGCTTCCATAGTTGCGGCTCGCCATAAAAATATTGCATTTGTCGTGCTGCTTGCTGCGCCTGGGATACGAGGTGATTCGCTAATGCTTGATCAGGGTAGGGTTATAAGGGAAGCGGCAGGCATGTCAAGAGAAGATATCCAGAAGACCCTGAATCAGGCCGCGGGCCTTTACAACATCGTTTTAACTTCGAAGGATAGTAGTACATTGAAAACTAACCTATTTAATTATGCTAACAGCCTCGAAATTTCAAAGGATGAAATTCCAGCCGGTATGTCTGGTGAGCAGTTTGTCAGCCAACAAGTTGATGTAATTTCGTCGCCATGGTGGCAATTCTTCCTAAAACACGACCCTTCGACAACTTTTCATCATGTTACTTGCCCGGTTTTAGCGCTAAATGACAGTAAAGACTGGCAAGTAACTCCACGAAGAAATCTTGCGGCAATAAAGTCTGCTTTAAGCATAGCGGACAATCGGGATGTAACCATTACGGAACTCCGCAACCTTAACCATTTTTTTCAAGAGTGCGAGACTGGTTCGCCCGAGGAATACCCAAATATCAAGCAAACAATTTCGCCGGTTGCATTAAGTGAGCTGGGAAATTGGATGATGGACCGACTAGACTGATTATCGCTGTGAACTAGATAATTGTTAACGCCCGTCAGGCATCCAGCAAAAGGATGATTTTGCTACTCAAATATATGCTTGCAAACATTAGAGCCAGGCCTAATGTCATGAAAGCTAAATAGATCGGTCTTAATTGGCGCAGTTTGTCTTTACTCCAAGTTCGGTCGACAGGTGTTGCGGCGACTTTTTTAGTTATTTGTAGTGATAGCCAACCAAGAACAACCAGGTTGGAAAAAGCGAAAACGATTTTCAAACCGGAGTAGGCTTTCATGTAGGAAAGCAACAGGGGGCTTATTCTGAAGGCAACTGGGAATAGGAAGGCAGGGAGTGCACATAAATAAACGAAGACGATTGATATAAACATCTGTAAATGTGCTCCTTCGGCGTAATTCTCGTCTTTACTATTGCTGGTTTCAGCAAAGCAATAGTTTCGAAAACTGACCAGAAACTCTTTAAGCGTGGCTCGGATTCCCATATAGCTGTTAGGTTAGTTGCAAGATATGCCGGCGTCGATAAAGGTGCACTACGGACAGAAATCCTGAGGTAACGACGGCAATTCTCAGCAGCGAAACTTGGAATCATTTTCCTTTTTTGCAACCTTGGAGGCTTCCATTCACTAATGGAGGGTAACAATAAAACAGCCTGCCAAGGTTTGGCGGGCCGTTTTCGTTAAATACCATTTTAAGATGGACAAAGATTTCAGCGTCTGAGAACCCAATGCTTAGTGCTGGGTGGGTACCAGGTTTTAAGTTTTTGCTATCTGGGTTAAAAAATGAAATGATGGACTGGTTTCTTGGATTAATAGGGGTGCTTTTGATCGGCGCAGGCGTCGTTATTTGGCGTTATGAGCGGGTAAATTGGTTGAGCAATATTCCCAAAGGTGGTCAGATCATCGATAAGAGAAAGGCAGCCAGGCTTGGAGGAAGCTACCTGGGCTACGTTGGCTTATGCTTTATCGCTTTTGGGTTCGCCGTGGAAAACCTGTCGAGCAAGACGATCATGATTATTGTAGCATGCTTTATTCCGGTCAATATGGTTATGCTCGTTTCGTATATGGTAGCCCAGAGCAAGAATATCCGCAGGTCTTAGTTTCTGCTGGAAGTAATTCACTTCCTAATCGTTTTCACCAGCTGCCAAATACTGCCTACGGTCAGCAAGGCCCCAATAGCTCCGATCCAGATGTACAAAGGGGCGAAGTGGCCAGCTTCTCCGGAAGTTGGCAGCACTGCCCGATCACTGGCGGCATCGTAATAAACCGCAATTGTATCCACGCCAAGAAGGCTCCGATAATATTTTCTGCCCATTGCAAAGTGGTAGGTTTTGCCTTTGTACTCGGCGTAAATTTCGTCAGGATTTTTTACTGTTCCCGCGCCCCTTGTGCCGTACTGGATCCTCATGCAGACAACCGGCGAGCGCGCCGACATCTCATCTTTCCACCTGGCGTCCAGATACATCATGTATGTCGTAAGCATTATCAGCGCCCCGAGCAGCCCGGTCAATGCAAAACCCATCCAGCCGTATCCATGGTCTTCCTTGATAATTTCTTCGTTCATTGCATGCAAATCTCGTAGAGCAAAGAAAGGGAACAAAATTCAATATCTCCTTCAATAAAAATTCACCGTTGGTTCTTGCAAATGAGAACCAAATAGTCTTACTTGCTTCTCCATAAATTATTATCAGTTTGGAACAGCACAGGGATCGGATTGAGCAGCACAGCAGGCACTTAGAACATATGGGGCTGACGCCTGTAGCGGCAAGAGTTTTTACTTATTTGCTTTTGCAAGGAAAGGAAGGGGCGGTATTTGAAGATATTGTAGCGTATTTTCAGGTGAGTAAAAGTGCGGTTTCGAATGCACTTAAAATGTTGACGACGACTGGTATGGTAGGCTACCGGACCACTGGAGGAAAGAGGCGGCGCTTTTTCTTTGTAAACATGCGCAGCCTTTTTAATGAGCGTGAAATGACCTTGCGCTATCAGCAGTTTTTTTCTATCTTGGATGATGTCAGAAAGGCCAGAGGTACTAAGGATCAATTCGATAAGGAGCTGGGGGAGATAGCGACGCTATACAAGATGCTTCTGGTAGAATTCCCGATTATCCTCGAACGTTGGAAACGGACCATCGAACTGGAAGAATAAATTTTTACACTTTTGGTTCTTTTAATTATGAACTTAAAGAACTTTTGTCCCACATTCATTTTGCTGTTAGGGATCGGCGCGGGCAGCTGGTTCCAACCGTTAAGCGCGCAACCGGTCTGGAACCTGGAAAAGTGCCTGCGTTATGCCACAGAGCATAACGAGGAGCTGGACATAGAGCGAAATCGTGGCGCGCTCGCCGTTACGGAAACAGGGGATTCCAAAGCCAGGCTGCTACCCACTATAAGCGCCGCCGCCTCGCTGGACCATTACTGGCAAATTCCTGTCCAGGTATTTCCAGGAGAGCTTACAGGTCAACCGCAAGGTACATTCATTCCGGTCCGGCTAGGGACGCCCTGGATGGGGAATGCGTCGCTACAGGCCGAGATGCCACTGATCGATGCTTCTTCATGGCAGCAGGTTAAAATTTCGATGTTGGAGCAGCAATTGAAAGCCCATGAGATGCAATCGGCCCAGCAACTGATTGCCAAAAATGTGCGGATGTCGTATTATAGCGTCCTGCTCAATGCGGAGCAGCGTAATGTGGCCAATGCGAGAGTGCAGGATTTCGAAGAGAGCTGCCGGTTGATCAAATTGAATTTTGAAAAGGGCCTAACCGACCAGATTGCAGTCAATCAGTCGCTGGCGCTTCTCAAAGACCTTAGCGATGACGCCGAGCGCATTCAGGCATCCTGCCAGCAATCACTTTTGGACCTCAAATTCTGGATGGGGTACCCGCTATCCGAGCCGATAAAGCTTGATTCCACGGATTTGACAGCTGACCAGCAAGATGCACCCAGTCAATTCAGCATTCAAAGATTACCTGATTTTGCCAAAGACAGCCTGACCGCGCTGACCGCTGCCGCTTCATTACGGCACGCGCGGGCCTTTCTTTATCCTAAACTTACGGTAGTCAGTGGATACAGTAGGCTGGGTTTTGGCAGTGAATTCAGCTTCATCACCCGTTCCAAATGGTTTTCTTCCGGCTTCGTGGGCCTGCGCTTTTCAATGCCCTTGCTCGACCTGAGCTGTATGCATTACCAGATCAGAAGGGAAAGGGAGAATTTAAAATTGGCTGTGGCTAAGCAAGAAGCGAATGCGCAAGCGGGAGCAAAGTCGTTTATGATCGCAAAGCTTCGGCATTCAAGGGCAAGCCAACAGGTAGCCATGCTTAACGAAAAACGGATGCTTGCCCAGCAGAATGTCGGGCTTGCGGATAAGAAACTGGAAAAAGGGATCATCGATATGGTGCAATTGAAACAGGTCCATGATGAGCTGACTTTAATCCAACGCGAGCAGCTGGCTGCGAAGTTACAAATGCTGGTAGAGATGGTCGAACTTGAATACTTACAAGGCAATTAATGGTATGAAAAAGGTATGTCTGCTACTCATGAGTGTGATCGCAACTTTAATGGCTTGTAAAAAGGAGCCCAAAAGCACTAAGGTGACCACAAGGCCGGTCAACGAGGCCGTATACGCGTCCGGTGAAATTATGCCAGCTGAATACGAGCTGGTTAAGGCCAAGTCCAGTGAGCGTCTTTTACAGATACTGGTCAGGCAGGGAGAGGATGTGCGCAAGGGCCAGGTAGTCGCTGTTTTGGGCGAACCGGGTCAAAATGCGCAGATCGACATACTTGGCCGGCAGCTTCGGCTTGCGCGGCAAAGTGCTTCCGACAGTGCCGCCCGCGGGTTAGAGCTGCGGCAAAAAGCAATGCTTGCCAAAGCGCAGTACGAGCATGACCTACAAGAAGCCGGCAAGTACCAGGAGCTGGCTGCGGAAAAGGCAGTGCCTTCCCAGCAGGCTGAGCAGCAGGTTCTGAAAGCGAAGGCAAGTTTGGCAGAATACAAAAGTTTGCAATACCAGTATGACGCGCTGCAAGTTGACCAAAAAGACAAAGTGCTTGCGGTGAGCGCGCAGCTCGCTCAGCTCCGTCAAGCCAAAGAAGGTAAACTACTTACTAGCAGCATCACCGGCAGAATTTTTAGTGTTTACCTCTCAGAAGGCGCAGTTACTTCACCCACGGAACCTGTGCTGCTGCTGGGTACCGCCGGCCATTTCAAATTGGAGCTGCTCGTTGATGAAAGGGACATAGCCAAAGTGCGGCTTGGACAGCGTGTTTTGTTTGAAACCGATGCATTCGAAGGTAAACAGTTTACAGCGGCTGTCAGCAAAATCGTACCGGTCGTGCAGAAAGAAAACCGGAGCTTCAAAGTAGAAGCACGTGTCGAAGACGCTACTGGCTTCTTTCCGCAGTCCGCGGTGGAAGCCAACATCCTGATCCGGCATACGAAGGATGCGCTGGCCATTCCAAGCACCTATTTATTACCCGGCGACTCGGTTTGGATCGCTGGGCCGGGAGGCGAGGTTGTAAAGCGGAAAGTGGTGGCAGGAGTCAGGAGCGGCCAATGGGCCGAGATCAAGAGCGGGCTCCGTATAGGTAATTCCGTTTATGAAAGCGCTAAGCGATGAAAAAGCAGCTATCAGATATTGCCTTATCGGTTTCGATTGCCATCACTTACATGAGGGCGAAACTGCGTCAAACATTGGTGGCGACTGCCGGGGTAGCGTTTGGCATTACTGTATTTATTTTTATGGTCAGCTTTATCCAGGGGACCAACGAGTATACACAAGATGTAGTTTTTCAGCAATCACCACACCTAAGGTTATTCCATGAAGTGCAGCCCGCCGAGCGCTCGCTTTTGGACAAGCGTTACCCGGGCATGATCAACGCAGTTAGCCACCAGAAGCCCAAAGACATCCTGTTGAACCTGAAAGACGCAAAGCAGGCACTTGCACAGCTCGAAGCAGACCCGCGGGTAACAGCCGCATCGGGCGCGATCACTACTCAGGTATTTTTCAGGCTAGGGTCTTCGTCGCTGAATGGAAAAATGAATGGGGTGCAGCTTGACAAGGAGGACGAGCTTTTCGGCCTTTCGGGCAAGCTGGTTGAAGGAAGTTTCAGGGAGGCAGAAATAAAATCTAACGCCATTTTATTAGGCATTGGGCTTGCGCGTAAATTGAATGTTAGAACGGGAGACCAAATTGTAGTCACAACTGAAAAAGGCGGCAGCTTCCTGGTGACAGTCGCCGGGATCTTTAAGACAGGACTTACCGAGATCGACAAGCAACAATGCTATGCAAGCCTGAAAACAGTACAAAGGCTTTTGGGTGTGCCCGCTTCTTACCTGACTGAGATCAAAGTCAAGTTGTTGGACAAGGAGATCGCCGCCCAGATGTCATCTCAGTTGCAGGCGCGTTACAACTACCAGGGATCGGACTGGAAGAAGGACAATGCTTCGCTTCTGGAAGGCGATGTGTTGCGAAAAATGATCGTTTACGGCGTAGCGGGGACGATCCTGCTCGTTGCCGGTTTTGGAATTTTCAATATCCTGACGATGATGATTTATGAGAAAATGAAAGAGATCGCTATCCTGAAAGCCACCGGGTTTTCGGATGGTGATGTGCGGGGCATCTTCTTGACGCAGGCGCTGGTAATTGGTGCGGCAGGCGCAGTAATGGGTTTGTTGTTTGGCTTTTTGATTTCTTATGCGGTTTCAAAAGTGCCCTTTAACAGCGATGTAATGATTACACTTGATCATTTGCCGGTCAGCTTCAAGCCGGTTTACTATATAGCCGGTTTTACGTTTGGTATATTAACAACAGCATTGTCCGGTTACCTGCCTTCGCGCAAAGCGGCCAGGATGGACCCCATTTCAATTCTGAGAGGCTAGAATATGAATCTACTCGAAGTATCAGGGCTAAATAAGTTTTTCCACGAGCCTGTCCGCATCCAGGTATTGAAAAATGTTGGCTTTCAGGTGAAAGCAGGGGAGTTTGTGGCGATCACCGGCAAGTCTGGCAGCGGAAAATCCACGCTGCTTTACCTTTTGTCTACTATGGATACTGACTTTGTCGGCAGCATTGTGATCGACGGTCAGCAAATGAAAGGAAAAAGCAACCGGTGGCTGGCCGGGTTCCGGAACCGGCATATCGGCTTTGTCTTTCAATTCCATTACCTATTGCCTGATTTCAGCGTTCTTGAAAACGTAATGCTACCTGCCCGGAAACTGGCTGAATATCCAGCTGACCAGATTCAGGACCGGGCGATGCATCTTTTAAAGCTGTTGGGTGTTGCCGACCAGGCGTTAAAGCGGGCGGCATTACTGTCCGGTGGACAACAGCAGCGCGTGGCGATTGCACGGGCGCTGATCAACGATCCGCTGATCGTAATGGGCGATGAGCCCACCGGAAACCTGGATAGTGGTAATAGCTCAAAGGTATTTGGGCTCTTTAAGGAGCTGGCCGCCGAGCGTCAACAAACCGTGCTGGTTGTCACCCACGACGAAGAATTTGCAGCCAGGGCTGGCCGCCGGATTCACATGGCGGATGGAGCAATTTATGATTCATAACTGATTTAGCGGTATCGTCGGACGGTTACTGCTGCGTCGGCAATGGTCATCACAGCGGCTCCTGCAATCATCATCACAAGAAATGTGTAATGCGGGAAATTATGGACAGGTAAAACGGCCCGATCTTTCAAGGCATCAAAGTGCACCTGGATGCTATCTACACCAAAGGTGCTTCTGAAATATTTGCGCCCGCACTCGAAAGTGTAGGTTCGCCCGTCATAGCTGGCATGAATAATGTCGGGTAGTTTGGAGATACCGGCGCTACGCTCTCTTGCCGTGACCTGCATGCAGACAAGTGGTGAATTTTTAACGATATCATCTTCTTCGATCATCAACGCCCACATCATGTAGGTGGCAAACAGCATGAACAGTCCCATTCCAGTTTGCAGGTAAAACCAGAACCAGCGGTATTTTTTGTATCCTTCTGCCGGTGTTGCGCTCATAATCTGTGCAAGAGCCTTCAAAATACAAATAAATACTACATATTGTAGACTTTATTCATTTTTATTAGTTTTGAGCTGCGAATTTGAGCCGGTCGGTTAGGCATAGCCATATCATTTTGATATACCTGAAAACCAATCCCGGCCAATGAAATAGGTTATACTCAACGTTGTTAAGGCCCGGAAAGCCTCTTTTCTTCCCCAAGCCTCCTGTCAAAAATGGGAGGCTTTTTTTACCAGACAGCGAATGCTTTTCAGTGGGATGTTTGTTTGGACTGCTTGAAACCAGCTCGACCGCGCTGGCAGACAGGCTGACGAAATCTTCGTGCAGGGTATTCAAAAGTGCTTCCACATTATAAGGCAGGTGGTGCCGGTCAACAAGCCTGATGACACTGCAAACTGCGTAGTCATAAATTTCCTGTGAAAGCTGATCGCATAATTCACATCGGGCGGCGATTTTGTCTGGCAAGGCGAGTTTGCGTGCTCTTATCTGGCAGACTTTCTGCTGTGTCTCTTTGGCCACGTAGGCCCTTATTTCGATTAAGGTCATCATGGGTGCGGGTTATTAGATTGAAAATGCACCTATAAACTGGTAAAAAAGCCGCTAATATGCAAGCTACATTCATCTTAACGTACGCCGATAAACGCAGTAAATTTTCCTGCCTGCATTTTGAGCTGGTTTACAATTCAGTCCGATAACTGATTTTAATATTTTTCTAATCCCAATCGCTTTGCCCTGGCAGTTTCCGCGGTAATTTTGGCCCATCACCATCTATGGCTTCGATGCTGCTGGGATTTTTGCCCTTTGGGGCCGACAACCGATTCGCTGATAAACTGCGAAATGCAGGATGCCAAAAACTGGTCATCCTTCCAGAAAATAACCGCAAATCTGCCCTTTCAGGTTTTTTAGGGTCAGTTAATGAGGGGGATGTGATCGTGTTTTGCCAACTGGATCATCTGGGAACGATCAAGGACCTGTTTGAGCTGACAGTGGGCCTTGGAAAAAAACGTGCACATACAAAAATCTTACTGGAAGATATTGATACGCTTCGCGACACTGCACTGTATCTTAGCAGTAAGGAGCAGTAACGCGGTAGGCGGGATGCCAAAGCAGTCGAGTTGGTTCTAAGCAACCGCAGCCCTTTTCGAGCGGACCCTGATAAGCGGCACCAGCCGGTCAAAGTACTCAACGGTCAGGCCTTTAAAATACTCCTGAATCACCCACATACCTTCTGTTTTGAAAGGTAAAATGAAGTGGTCTCCGCTGGTTAAATAGAACACAGCGAAGCCGAGTTGTAATTTGCCATTGTTGTGCAAGATCTCGATCCGGGAAATATCGCCCTCCTTCAAAACAAGTACCGCATCTGGAAGCTCAATTTCCAGTTGGTGCGCTTCGGGGTAGCTAGTAATTACAACGCCTCTTGAATATGGCCAATGGTTTAGATCGACGCTGACGATCATTGCCGGCAGGGCTAACGAAGACAAGGAGAGTAAAAAGACGACCGCCCTGCCGATCTCTGGATAGGGGGTTGAGAAGCGCGCAAAAAATACGGCGTGCATGGTGACGATAAACATGATGAGTCCCATTAGGACAAACAGATAGTCAGACCTGACAAAAAATGACTGAATGGTCGTCCGGTAGATGCGCTGGACTTTCATCGGTGAATTCGTGCCGATCGTATCTCGCGTGAATCGTATCATGTGCCAGATCAGCCAGCCCATGGGAAGAAAGATAATCAAAAACACGAGCAAAGTTCCCATAGGATTTTAGCAGGGTTATTCTCCAAATTAGTTAGGTCCAGCCTTTTTACCTGTAAGCCTTAGCTAGAGAGAACGCTTTTACTGAAGGCCAGAATAGAGCCGCTGAAATTGCAAAGAGCGCAAACGCGTTGCTTATCAAATACTTTGCGATCAAGGAAGTGATAATCGCCACAATCCACAGGCTGAAAACATATTTAGCGTAGGGGAGTTTGTCCATATTCTATCTGATTTGCTCAATTTTAAATATAACAAATTTAAGGTTACTAAACTAATTTTGCCGTTTGGTGCTTTCTGGCATTCAATGTATTCTGGACAAGATGTTAATGCCCTGCATTAATTTAAAGGACAGTACATTATCGCGGCGACTACACAATTACTTAACTTCCGGGTTTTAAGATATTGCGGATGAGTTTATCCCCTGTTTTACCGATTTGACTGATCCCTTTTTGTAATATCTCGCCGGTTCGTTCCGTTCGACCTGGATGTAGGAAATCCGTTTGAAGGTCCGGGTACATCAACAAATAGTTATACTCAGTGAAATATTTGGCGAGATGGCCGGGCACATCTGCCAGGGCATCGTGGTAGCTCACATTGCCTGGTCTAGCACCAATGACCACGAATAGGTCTTCCTTTTGCACGTCCCGTGATAGGATCAGAAAGTCATTCCAATTATCAAAGACTGTAAATTGCGCACCCGGTCCTTTGTTGCTCTGATTATATGCCCGGATGGATGCAAGGGTATTCTCAGTGCTATGATAATGGACATCGCAATTCAGCTGCTTTCCTATCGTCGATATACGCTCAATCAGCAAGGGGAATGATGCTTCCATTTCCAATAGGTCGGAACAAACCACTGAAATGTTTCCAATGGTGCTGAGTGGCTGCATACCGTGGATGAGATAAACGATTTGCGGGCATCTGGCCAACAATGTACGGGACTTTAACCCGGTTACTGAACCATGGTCTTTCTCGCCTTTTTGCTGGCCGATTATTACTTCGTGAATCCTTTTTTCTTCCAATGTATGCTGAATGCCTGATACATAGCTGACATCGTAACGAATCAGTGGCGAAACGATCACATCAGTCGCAGCCGCTGTGCTCACCATTTTGTCCTGATATAGTCTCAACCTTCGTTCCTCCGATTCCCGGTCGGCAGTTTCTGAACTGATTACCGAAAGCACGAAAATGTTCTGTTCGTGTTTTCTGGGCTGCATTAACAATGCGAGCTCGATCATCGGATCAATAGTATCTTCTTTCGAGGCCGCAATCAGGATATTTCGGGCGCCTTCGGTTGTCGCCTGGTTTGAATCTTCGTTGACTTTTCGGGCTAAGGTGACAGCGGCTCGACTGGTCTCGATGGATGCGATCGTGCAGGTGATCAAGATCATAATTAAACACCCATTCAGGACATCTTCGTTTAGCAACCTGATAGGTTCTCCCAGTTCATTCTGGCCGATAATGATATTATAGCCCACTAACACGGTGGCAAGTGTAGCTGCTGCACGAGCTGCACTGAGTCCAAAGATCAACGTGCGCTCGCTACCGTTCATTTTAAAAGATTTTTGTGTAAGCAATGCGGCCAGCCATTTAGATCCCAAAGCAGCAATAGTCATGATACCGGCAACTTTTAGGGATTCGGCACTCTTGAAAAGCACCTGGATGTCTACCAGCATACCTACCCCGATCAGAAAGAACGGAATAAAAAGCGCATTGCCGACGAAATCGATCCTGTTCATTAAAGGAGAATGATGCGGGATCAGTCTGTTAAGCGCCAGTCCGGAAAGGAACGCGCCGATAATGGGTTCTATTCCAGAAAGTTCGGCCAGGAAGGAACCCAGAAATACCATCGCGAGTACGAACGTGTATTGCGCGATATTGTCGTCAAAGCGCTTGAAAAACCAGCGGGCTATGACCGGAAACACGAACCAGACGATTAGCGCAAATACGATGACGGATACAATCAGCTGGAGCCAGAACGCCTGATTGATTTCACCCTGACTCATTTTGGCAATGACCGCAAGCACCAGCAGAGAAAGGATATCGGTAATGATTGTCCCGCCGACAGCGATAATGGCCGCTATCGTTTTGTGTACGTTAAAGCGAGCGGCAACCGGGTAGGAAATGAGCGTGTGTGAAGCGAGCATACTGGCAAAAAGAATACTTGACATCCAGCTGAAACCAAGCAGGAATTTTGCAGCCGGTGCTGCAATCAGCATAGGCACTGCGAAAGTGAAAATTCCAAAAATCAAGCTTTTCGAGCTGTTCTTTTTGAATTCCTTCATATCTATTTCCAAAGCTGCCAGAAACATAATGTAGATCAGTCCAACCGTACCGAAAAGGACGATGCTGCTATCACGCCTGAGCAGGTTGGCGCCATGCTCCCCAACGACAACCCCCGCTAGGATCAAGCCAATCACATAAGGCACCTTGATTTTATTGAGCAGCAACGGAACGAATAGGATAATAAAAAGTACCAATGAAAATATAAGCACCGGGTTGCTAAGCGGTAGCTCAAACATGCTTTCAGTGTTGAGTAAGATGACCATATCGTTTATTGTTTGGCGGCGGGGTTTACAGGAGCTTGCCGGTCCAGAATCGTCACCGAACCTTTACGGGCATCATAAAAAGCACTCTTTAGTACGAGCTTGCCGCTGTCTGCGAGCATCTTAATTTCCGGGCTATTTTGCAGGATTTTTTCGGCTGTAAGTCGTGATTGGCTTTGGGCAATGTTATTTATGAAGTCTTTGTTGGCAGAAGATCGGTCGGCGAATTCCGGAGCAGATTTTGTAGCCATGGATAATTCGTTTAAAATACTTCCAAAATTGGGCGTCTGCACATTGTCTACCGCTGCACCTATGATACGGCTACTGCTGCTGGAAAGAATGAGGATGAGCTTGGTGCCGCTGTATTTAACCACATATTCCATCACGGCGATTTGTTTGGAATCAATCAGGCAGGCTGGGCTTGATAACTCGACAAACATGGAGCGGCGCAAATCGAATATCTTTTCTACTGACTGATTCAGGTCAATGTCGGTCACGACAAGAATTGGCTTTATTCTCGCAAGGCTGTCGGGGACTTTGTTTTGCGAGGTATACACAAACGATGAGTCCTTCAAAAACCGGCGATGGCCCTGCATCAAAGCATTCAAAACATGCTTCGGTGAATGCTGATATACCGAATCCAAAATCATCGCGAATGTGAGGTTGGTAGAGTCCTTCCCTATGGAGCTGGCGATGCTGTCAGAGAAAGCCGCCGAAGTGCTATCGGGCCCGGTCGCAGTTTTGCCGCCAGTATTACAGCCAGTAAGCCCGAAAGCCAGGAGAGACAGGATGGTCGCATAGAAAAGTTGCTTCTTGACGTTTAACATGGTTTCAAAAATTGGTGCGATTAATGTTGACAATCAAACTGGTTTTGCTAGATTTCTTCTGACACGGTTCTTTGCAGATAACGCATAATGGGTGTGGCTGTTAGCCCGTGGATTACCACTGAAAGCGCAATGCTCAACGCAACCATCGCCCACAATTCGTCTTGTGAGTTGAAGGCCATTTCCTTGAAAGCAAATGCCAGATAAAAAATCGACCCCATCCCGCGGATGCCGAAAAAGCTGATAGCCAGCCTCTCTTTGCGGTGAATGCGTCGACCATGCAGGCTTATCCATGCCGCTAATGGGCGGACAATCAGCAAAAATCCCACCGAAAACGCTACCATCTGCCAGGTAAGTGCTGTCAGAATACCCATGGCAAGCGTCCCTCCGAAACCTACCAACAATACAGCGACAAAAAGCCGCTCGATTTGATCTGTAAACTCATGTAGGTCCTGATGATAGTGATGCCCTTTCTCGTAATGGCGCAGTGTACTTGCACATACAAATGTGGCTATAAACCCGTAACTGTGTGCGGATTCAGCCAGCCCATATACCATCAGGGTGACTGAAATTGCCAGAAAGCCATCCCGTGTTTTCAGGGCGCTGAATTTTTCAGCGAGCTCAAAAACCAGATAGCCCACCCCCTTTCCGCACACATACCCGATGGCAATGCCTGCTGCGATTTGATAGATGACGTGATAGGACATCCAGTAACCTATGGAGGCAGGTTCGCCAGCCGCCATTGCCGCGAGTACAATGGCCAGCCAGGTAAATGGAAATGCCATTCCATCGTTCATACCTGCTTCACTGGTCAGCGCGAATTTGGTTTCAAACCGGACCTTTTCATTTGGAGGGCCCACCTGCACGTCCGAGGCGAGCACTGGATCTGTCGGTGCGAGCACTGCACCCAGAAGTACCGCAGCTGGCAGATCGAGATCAAGCAAGTAGAAGCCGACTGCCGTTGAAGTGGCAATACAAATGAGCATAGCAACCGAAACCAGCCTGAGTGGGGATGACCAGTTCGTAAAAGAGAATGGCCGATCGATCTTGATGCCTGTCCCCATAAGCGATATGATGACAATCAGTTCAGTCAGGTGCAAGGTTAGAGACTCATTGTCACCGGGAAGCGGACTGGGCAGGTTGCCGGAAAAAAAGTAGTACAGCAAAAAGCCAGCGAGCATGTAAAACAGTGAATAGGAAATTCCCGTCTTGTCTGAAATGGCTGGCATCCATGTCATAAGTATGCCCGCTATTCCAATAATCGTAGTTAAGAGAATATAATCGTCCATTTACACTATTTACGTAGAAGGTATACACGAGATCCAGTATCGTAAGCGCGAGGTTGGCGCTCAGGCCGCTTTTAGAATTATGATGCCGCTGTGCTGGAAGAAACAGTCTACGGTTGAGTAGCAATATGGTCAGCGAGGTTGTCGATGAGCTCGTCGCATTTTTGTTCATATTCTGCTTCTCCGACAAGTCCCTGATTGTGAGCTTTTAGCAACTCATCCAACCTCCATTTGATTTGGGCCGCCGTAGGCTTTTTTGTGCGGATTGAATAGCGCTTGTGATTTTTGCGTCGAAATGCCGTTTCGATTTCGAAACAGGCAAAGCCTATCAATGCGATCACTGCCAGTAATATATACATTTGCTTCACGTGAGGTTTAATGGATGCAATGATTGTCTGGAATTAGTCAGGTTTACGGTAATTTCAGCAAAGTTCAGTGGCCTGTAAGGGTTGGATGGCCCGGCCGAGATTA
Source organism: uncultured Dyadobacter sp. (assembly GCF_946482605.1). The sequence goes on from NZ_CAMLSE010000036.1 coordinate 19,233, forward strand.
ATATAAATTGTTCGGTCCGCCCAGCTGATCCTGGTAACTGCGGCAACGGGTAACAAAATTTCAGTAGAATCGTCAGTTGTCCCTCTCTGGACAACCAAGGAGATAATTTTCCAACCCTCGGTATCAATGATGAAGTCGGTCAGCTTACCAGAATTTTCCAATGCGCAAATTGTATAGCCGATCACTTCTTTCGAACTTCTCAAATGCTTGTTTGTTCCAACGGGCGCGCTGAGCTCACTCCTTTGCATATGGTCCCAATGCGAACCTTTGTAAGGAGCAAACCAGTAATTTGCCAATTCGGAGGCGTCATAAAGTCTTGTCTCTTGCTGACGAAAAACGGGCATATCGTAATCCGGATCCGGGCTACTTCGCAGCTGTTTGAGGGTAAGATCGGTTTGTAGTAACGCTGAATTCCAGTCTGGCTTAATCTTGGTTTGGGTACTGATCAGAAGGTCCTTTTTCGAAAGCCAAGTCCCCGAATTCACAACCCAATAGCGGATATTCCAGCATAGATCGTCGAAAAATATTTCCTGAATCTTGCCTACCTTACCATCTGTTCCTGCAACCGAGAAACGGGAAAAGTTTTTTAAACCTGTTTGCATTACTCAGAAGTTTTTAGATACTATATGCCTAGCATAATATTCAATGACTTGGATCAAAAACTCTCCCAAAAACTGTACCCGCATATGACCAAGGCATAGGTTATAAATGCATTTAGATTGTAAGTTGCTGCATTTAGATTTGTCAGTTGTCTTTTAGTGAGTCGTTATGCCGTAAGGCATTGTTTTTTTGACATAAGTGGCGAAACGGTCGGATGACCTCCGTTAAATTGGTTCCACACGGGGCTCAGTCACTTCAAAATCATCTTATGGCCAAGCATTTACTTCCTCTCACGACTTTTAAAAAAGGAATCACCGTCCCAAGTCTGGTGTTTATCTTATTGATAACGTTTCTGGCCAGCTTTTTCCCGCAGGTGACCGGGGCAGTTTTGTCGCGGGTGCAGGACTGGATATTTATCAATTTAAACTGGGCCTACGTTTGGTCAGTTACGCTATTCGTATTCTTTCTTTTAGCCCTTGCTTTCAGCAAATTCGGCTCAATCACCCTGGGCGATAACGACGCGGCGCCAGAATATTCATTCTTTTCCTGGATTTCAATGCTCTTTGCCGCTGGAATGGGTATTGGTCTGATGTATTTCAGTGTGTCTGAGCCGATTTCGCACTTTTCTGACCCTACATTCGGCCAGCTGGACCAGGTTGGGCGGGCAAAGAATGCGCAGCTGTATACGTTTTTCCACTGGGGTATTCATGCCTGGGCCATATACGGGGTGGTGGGCCTTTCACTGGCCTATTTCACTTACCGATACAAGCTGCCCTTATCGCTCAGGAGCTGCTTTTACCCTTTTCTGAAAGAACGGATCAATGGGCCAGCCGGCGATGCGATCGACACATTTGCGCTATGCAGCACTTTTTTCGGGATTACAACCACGCTGGGATTTGGAGTGGTACAACTCAACGCAGGGCTGATGGAAATAGGTCTGATGAAGCAGACTGGGTTTTCGTCGCAGATTGTGATCGTGCTGGTGATCATGGCCATATCCATTTTTTCAGCTACCACCGGCGTCAGCAAGGGCGTCAAGTTTCTGAGCCAGTTAAACATCGTAAGCGCAGTAGCGTTAATGTTATTTGTATTGGCATTGGGGCCCACGGTTTTTCTGATGGGCTCATTGTCGGAAGGTACCGGTGAATACCTTAACCAGTTCCTGAGCCTGACTTTCAACACCCACGCCTATGAGCCGGAGCGCCAGCCCTGGTATTTTCAATGGACTATCTTATACTGGGCCTGGTGGATTTCCTGGGCTCCTTACGTAGGAATCTTCATAGCTGGAATTTCGCGCGGCAGGACGATCCGTGAATTTATCGGCGCGGTGCTGATCCTTCCTACCGCTTTCAATTTTTTGTGGATGACTGTTTTTGGGAATTCGGCAATCTGGTTTGATCAGCACGAAGCCGCCGGGCAGCTCAGTAGCATGATAGGGAATGCGGACGAGTTGCTTTTCCGTTTTCTGGAATATCTTCCTGCGCCCGGCGTAAGCAGCAGCCTTGCCATCTTTATCATCTTCGTATTCTTTGTCACGTCGGCTGACTCGGGCATTTTTGTCATCAACAGCATCGCCTCCCAAAATGCCGAAAATTCGCCAAAATGGCAGCTAGTATGCTGGGGGATGCTGCTGGCGCTGCTGGCGCTGGTCCTTTTGAATGCGGGTGGTTTGCAATCCTTACAGACGATGACGCTGATCACCGCATTGCCTTTTTCGGTGTTGATGATCCTGTTTTGTTATTGTCTGGTACGGGCATTGTCGGTCGATAGCCATTATTACACCAAAGAGTTCTCGCCGGCTACCAGTTACTGGTCCGGAGAGTTGTGGAAGGAGCGGTTGCAAAGAATTGTGTCAGACAAAAGCCCTGAAAATGTGGATCATTTTATAGGTACCACCGTTCGTGGCGCGCTGGACGAACTGGCTGCCGAACTGAACAGTAAGAATATCAACGCCGAGATCAAGTTTCAGGACGTTCCCGCAGATGTATCGCTAACCGTCCACCACAAACAGATTGAAGATTTTGTGTATGGCGTTCGCAACCAGGACCGGCTCGTTTCCAGCATTTTGGTCAGAGAGCGAAACGTCCCTACCGTGAACAGAAGCCAGGCTAATTTTCCAATCAGTTATTTCGGCGACAACAGGCTGGGTTACAATGTGGCGTATTTCACCCAGAAAGAAATAATCGCCGACGTGCTCAAACAATACGAACGTTTTCTGGAATTGTCCTCGGAGATCAAGAATGAAATATTTACAGATATTGCTTCCAAACGCAGAAGTTGACACGTAGTATTGTAACATTCATAACCGTCACTTTCGCATTTGAAGGCAGAAGAATCCATCATTTATTACCGGAAGCAGCTCGACAGAGTAATGCTCACGATGAGCCTATTGTGCTCGCTGGTGATCCTGTTTCATATTGGCTATAACCGGGATGTTCAAGTTGAGCTTGTGATCAACCGCGCGCTTGAGTGGTGCTTTTACTTCTTTGCATTGGCGCTTTCGTTGAAAACGCTCACCGCATTCAAAAGCCGCTCAGCAATTACACCCCGGGTCAGCGAAGCGATACTATGCTTCTATTTTGTGGCCGTGACCCTGATTGACAACTATCATTTCGCCGGCGCGGCCGGTACCCAATGGGTAAAGCCAGAATGGATGTATCTGGGCATTTTCTCGGTGCTGGTAGTTGAACTGTCCAAGCAAACGTTGTTTTTTGACCAGTTTTATTTCAATCCGACGCTGCTTTTTGTACTCAGTTTTCTGTTGCTGATCCTGATTGGAACCGCGTTATTGCTGCTTCCCAACTCTACCATTTATGGCCAGCTCCGTTTTGTCGATGCACTTTTTCTAGCCACTAGCAGCGTCTGCATTACCGGGTTGTCCGGCATTGATATAGCCCATGACCTCACGCGTTTCGGGCAGACGGTCGTGCTAGTGCTCGTGCAGGTGGGCGGGCTGGGCATTATGACCTTTACCGGGTTTTTCGGCTACTTCTTCTCAGGCGGTTTTTCCTACAAAAACCAGCTGATGTTTACCGAACTGGTAGGTGAAAGCAAGGTTAGCTCGGTAGTTTCCACTTTATACAAAATCGTTTTCGTAACGTTATTGCTGGAAGCCGCCGGGGGTGCTATTATCTATTTCACCCTTGATGAAAGCCTTTTCGGCGGCAGCGGTGAAAAGCTGTATGCAACGATTTTTCATGCGATCACTGCCTTCTGCAATGCGGGATTTTCCACCCTCAGCGGCGGGCTAAACCATCCTGGCGTAAAGTTTAACTACTCGTTTCAGCTCATTATTATAGGACTCTACATCATGGGCGGACTTGGTTTCGCAGTCATCTTTAACTATTATGAGCTCATCACCCGCTATGGTGCCGGCTTGTACCGGCGTATTTTTCACGGCAGGCCGATTAAGCACCGCTCGGTAGTGATTGCTTTTAACTCCAAAATTATTGGGTATACCACGCTTTGGCTGCTAGTGATCGGGTTTGCGATTTGTTTGGTTCTTGAATACAACCACAGCCTGCGTGAGCACCAGACCGTCTTCGGAAAGACGGTAACAGCGCTTTTCATCGGCAGTAGTCCACGGTCGTCGGGCTTCAATACTGTGCCGATGGAAAACCTGGCATTCTCGACGGTCATGTTCATATTTCTGCTGATGTGGATCGGCGCAGCACCCGGGTCGACCGGAGGCGGAATTAAAGTGACGACTTTTGCCGTTGCTGCGCTTAACATTGCCAGGATTGCCCGGGGAAAAGACCGGATCGAGATTTTCGGGCGGATGATTTCAGAAGATTCGGTCGCAAGGGCGCTGGGTATCATCTCATTGTCCCTGGCTTACCTGGGATTGTCGATCTTTGCCTTGACGGTGACCGATCCTGAACTAACGCTTCTTTCACTGGCGTTTGAGAGCTTTTCCGCATTTACTACTACGGGCCTGAGCCTGGGGGCGACTTCACAGCTGAGCGATGCGGGCAAACTGGTGATTACTATGACGATGTTTATCGGTAGGGTCGGCTCGATGACGCTGCTGATCGCATTGGTCAAAAAAGCAAAACCTGAGAACTATCGCCTGCCGTCTGAGCAGGTTAATCTGTAATCGAATATGAAATACATCATTTTAGGTCTTGGAAATTTTGGAAAGGCGCTGGCCATCAGGCTCACCGAGCTTGGGCATGAAACGATCGGAGTCGATAATAACATGCAGAAGGTTGACCAATTAAAAGACAGGATCACGCACACGGTTTGTATGGACTGTACTGACAAGGGGGCTGTCAGCTCACTGCCGCTTAAAGATTGTGACGCGGTGGTAGTGGCAATCGGGGAGGATGAGGCATCGTCGCTTTTAACAACGGCCCTTCTCAAACAGCTCCAAGTCAAAAAGATCATCGGCAGGGTAGTCTCCGACTTGCAACGGACCGTGCTGGAAGCAATGCAGATCGAAGAGTATGTGGTGCCCGAAGAAGAGTCGGCCGAGCGGCTGGCCATGCGACTGGACAATTCCGGCATTTTCGACTCCTTTAAAATATCAGAAAAATATAGCATTATCGAGACCAAAGTGCCTGAGCGGTACATTGGCATGACCCTGGCCCAGGCAGACCTGACCAAGCGCTATAATGTCATTGTACTGACGGTGCTGACACTCTCGAAAGGCTCCGAAGATGGTTTGGCTAAAATTTTCCGGCGCGCCTCGGGTATCGCTACGCCGGATACTGTTTTGCGGGCGGACGAAGTGCTTGTGCTCTTTGGAGAGCTCAATGATATCGAACGGCTGATGCATTAAGAAGCATTTTGAAAAGTATCAAAAAGTGGACTTCTCCATAAAAACTTTCACCGAATCGGTTTTTAACCGAACTTTCAGCCAGTTGTTGATCCGGCCTAGATCGCGGGCTGTCTGCCGGGTATTGGACGTTCCTACCACGACGACGGTGTAGCTCCTGACGGTAGAGCCTGCTTTGAAAAATTGTTGCCGCTCGGCCGAACAGTAGGTAACCTCGGGAAAAAGGGGCTTTATTTCTTTTAAAATCGGATCACCGAGTTTTTGCTGGGAAGAAATGCTATCACTGCGTTGAATAGCCAGGCTCAATTCGCTTTTGAGACGATTGATCTGCGCCTGATAAAGCTCGCTCTGGGAGAGGTCCTTTGAAACGTCCGATATCGAAAACCCTTGTGCGATCACGAGTTTTGCGTCGGCAAGCCCATAGATGGCTTTCCGTTGCAAGAGGCGCTTCTTTTCGTCTTCGCTAATCATCTTTCCGCCATAGGTAAGCTTGATCTCCCGCTTGGCAGGATCTAACTCGTTTTTAAGCAAGAAATCTCCTTCAATATAGCTCTCGTTGGCGATGAAGTTATTGGCGTTTTGGATGAAGTTTTCTTTTTGGACAAGCAAATAACCATAATATACACTGGGAATGATTGTCACCAGCACAATAAAGCTTACCCACCGGTTAGCGAGCCGCTTGGCGGTGTCATCGGCATAGTTACGGATCGGATATCTTAAAAGCCGCACGGTAACCAGTGTGGCGCTGCCAATAAAGACAGTATTGATGGTGAGAAGGTACAAGGCGCCCAACATGAACTTCCAGTTGGCAGTCGCCAATCCGTATCCGGCTGTACACAGCGGGGGCATCAAAGCCGTCGCAATCGCCACGCCCGGGATCACATTGCCCTTATTGCGGCTGGAAATGGCAACGATACCGGCTAGTCCACCTACCAGTGCAATGATGACATCATAAATGTTGGGCTGTGTCCGCGCCAGCAGCTCGGAGTGCGCTTGATAAATGGGTGTGATAAAAAAATAGGCGGCCGAAGTCAACAAGCCGGCGATGACAGCGAACAAATAGTTGACAAGCGCTTTCCTGAGCAGCGGGAAGTCATAGGTGGCAATGCTATAACCCATCCCAAGAATGGGTCCCATCAAAGGGGAAACGAGCATCGCACCGATGATCACTGCCGTAGAATTGACGTTCAGGCCGACAGAGGCAATGAAAATCGCAAAGATCAGAATCCAAAGATTAGTACCCTTGAATTCAATGCCGTTTTCGACAGTGTCGTGAATTGTTGTGTAATCTTCACGCTCGGAGCTAATGTCGAAGCGTTTGAGCAGGTTATCAATTCCCATTGTTGCGGCCTAATGTCAGGTGGGTCAGAATAGAGAGGCTTATCAGGTTCTGGAAATAGAACGCAGGTAAATAATCCCCGCTGTTCCAGAAATGACTGAGGCTAGCAGGATTCCGTATTTAGCAGCATCAATATGCGCTTCGTCCTGAAATGCAAGGTTAGTTACAAATAAGGACATCGTAAATCCCACGCCAGCGAGCAACGCGACACCAAAAATATGTTTCCAGTTCACCAGCCGGGGCAGATCTGCTATCCCCAGTTTGACCATTATCCAGGTAAACCCGAAAACACCAACCAGTTTGCCGACCACAAGGCCGGTCATTACTCCGAAACTGACCGGATTAACGAGGGCCGTAAAAAAATCACTGCCGATGTGCATGCCGGAATTGGCCAATGCGAAGATAGGCATGATCAGAAATGCGACCCACGGATGCAAGCCGTGTTCGATCTTTTGGAGCGGGGTTTGGGCGTCGATGCTGATGCTTTTAATTTCTTCAATAATATGGTGCTGGTTGGCTGTCATCAAAGGACCATGAAGCGGAATGGCGATCTCGAACTGATGCGCATGTGAACGGATCTGCTCGATATATTCCTTCTCGTCGATTTTGGTCCTGGCCGGGATCGTGAAAGCCACCAGCACACCGGCAATGGTCGCATGTACGCCCGAAAACAGAAAGCAAGCCCATACGGCAATGCCGATCAGCAGGTAGTACAGACTGTGACGTATCCCTAATAGGTTTCCGGCCAGCAATACAGCCAGCAGACCAAAACCAATTAACAAGTAAGTAAAGTCAATATGCGCCGTATAAAAGAACGCTATCACCAGCACCGCTCCTAAATCGTCTGCTACCGCTAATGCGGAGAGGAACACTTTGACCGAGGTTGGAATGTTCTTTCCTGACAAGGAGAGCAGGCCGAGTGCAAAGGCGATGTCGGTAGCCATCGGAATTCCCCACCCACCTGCCGAGTCGAGCCCGAGATTAAATGCAAAGTAGATTGCGGCAGGCACAAGCATTCCACCCAACGCGGCAACCATCGGCAGGGAGGCTTTTTTGATGCTCGACAGCTCGCCTGCCATAAACTCGCGTTTCAATTCAAGGCCGATCACAAAAAAGAAGATCGCCATCAGCCCGTCGTTGATCCAAATGTGCAGCGGGTGATCGAAAATATTTCCGGCAAAGCCCACTTCCAAGCTGGTTTCCCAAACATGGTGATAGGATTCCCCTGCGGGAGAATTGACCCAGATGAGCGCTGCTATTACGCAGAGAAACAGAATAATACCGCTCGTGTATTCTTCATGAATGAATTTGCTCACCGGCTTGATGACGCGGTCTATCGGAGTTCTTGCCATTTGATATAAGGTTGCTGCCAGGCAAATATAGGCAATCACACAGTATGTCATATCCGGAAAGAGTGATCCTTTCAACCGCGTCGCTGCACTTTCCGGTTTGGCCAAAAGTTATCTCAAGGCCGAATTCACGGAGTTAAATGTCAATTCGTTTTAAACCGGCGTTGCCATCTGCTCGCACATCCGGGCGCAATGCCGGCACGCTTCCGCGCACACGCGGCAATGCTCCATGCCCATTTCAGCATGATGCTCACATTCCTGCGCACAGGCATTACAAGCATCGGCGCATATGCGGCATAAGTGCGCGCTAAACTGACTCCCCAGGCTCGTGACTTCTGCCGCGCTGCGGCAAATTGCGGCGCATTCCAGGTCTAGCTGGATGCAATTCACCAGTTTTTCAGGATTGGTCTCTTTCAGGCATGCGGTTGCGCAATAGCTGCATGCAACGGCGCATGCCACGCATGCGTCGATGCAGTCTTTGAATGGTTGATTTTCCATATTGAAGCAGTTAAAAAATGAAGAAAGTCCTTGCAGCTACAAAAACAGTTCCAGACCGGTTCAAGTATGCCGGGAAAGGTTCAGTACCAGGGTGCGCAGGTGCTCAAACGCTACGGCAGCTGGATTTGTAACAGAAGTTACAATTTCATGACCGGCAACCGGCCAAATTTTGCTTTCTTTGATGTCTGCCCAATAATATTTTCAAAATCTTAGCATATCCCAATTTAATGGAGGAAATCATCAATTTTGTTAATGGTTTGATATGGAGCAACGCATTGATCATCCTTTGCCTGGCGACGGGAATTTACTTTTCGATCGTCACCCGATTTTTACAGGTGCGATATATCAAGGATATGGTCGCTTTGCTGTTTGGTGGTGAATCCTCCGAGGTAGGCGTTTCTTCCTTTCAGGCATTTGCCATTGCTATTTCAGGCAGGGTAGGCACCGGCAACATCGCAGGTGTGGCCACCGCTATTGCAATGGGCGGGCCAGGGGCAGTGTTTTGGATGTGGGCAATTGCGTTCCTTGGGGCAGCTTCGGCTTATGTGGAGGCTACACTGGGCCAAATATATAAAACGGTGCAGAATGGCCAGTACCGGGGCGGGCCCGCCTATTATATCGAGAAAGGGCTCGGCATGAAGTGGTACGCCAACCTTTTCGCATTCGCAACAATCGTTAGCTGTGCGCTTTTTCTGCCAGGCGTGCAAAGCAACAGCATCGCTACCAGTGCATTGAGCGCCTTTGACATTCCGGTCGAGATGACCGGCGGGGCTGTCACAATTCTTTTGGCGCTGATCATTTTCGGCGGCGTGAAGCGCATTGGCAAAGTCGCTGAATTCGTGGTGCCCTTTATGGCAGGAGCTTACATTCTGATGGCACTGATTGTGATCGGGTTAAATATCAGTGAGGTGCCTTCCGTATTTGCGCTGATTTTCCGCTCGGCATTTGATCTGGAGCCAGCCTTTGGCGGGATTTTCGGCATGGCAGTTTTGTGGGGAGTGAAAAGGGGAATCTACTCTAATGAAGCCGGCCAGGGAACAGCTCCTCACGCTGCCGCCGCCGCAGAAACAAGCCATCCCGCCAAGCAAGGTTTAGTACAGGCGTTTTCAGTCTACGTGGATACCCTGTTTGTTTGTACAGCCACCGCGCTGATGATCCTTTTCACAGGCCAATACAATGTCGCCAGTCCGGATGGCGGCTTTCTAGTAGAAAACATTCCCGGCGCGGCTATGGGTGCCGCATTCACGCAGAGTGCTATCAACGTGCATTTCCCTGCATTGGGAAGCGGTTTTGTTGCCGTCGCACTTCTATTTTTCGCATTTACCACAGTAATGGCCTACTATTACATCGCCGAGACTAATCTCAGTTACCTTCTAAAAGGAAAAGACAGCAAGGCGTACCTGTGGGGCCTGCGGCTACTGATTATGGCTGCCACTTTTTACGGGTCTATTAAAACGGCAGAGCTGGCCTGGACGGTTGGCGATATTGGCGTCGGGCTCATGGCATGGCTTAACATCATCGCCATCTTACTGCTCCGTAAGCCGGCATTGGCGGCCCTGAAAGATTACCAGAATCAGAAAGATCAGGGCCGCGACCCGGTGTTTAAACCTGATGATTTAGGGATTACGAATACCCAGGAGTGGAATAAATAGGATGACTTGCTTGTGTTATTGAGTCAATAAAACGAAAAACCGACCTATGTCTTCTTGTTTGTCAAGCCTGCCTTGCGCAAATGTAGCGCCCTGGCCGATTTTAATGGAAAAGCTCCCTTCGGGCAATGCGGCGAACAGATGTTCGTCTGTGGTATCATCGCCCATAGCCAGCACAAACTCATATCTGGCTGCTTCAAGATAGCGTTTGGCCGCTGTTCCTTTATTATAGGTAGCCTTCTTGATCTCGATGACCTTTTTACCTGCAATAATTTCCAGGTCTGTCCCGGAAACAATCGTGCTTTGGTTGAGCTGTTCCAATAACCGGGTTGCAAGCTTGTCTGCGGCATACTCATCTTTTGCCGTCCGATAATGCCAGGCAAGTGAACTTGCTTTTTGTTCAACTAATGATCCGGGGCACCGGTCCTGGTAACTATATAGGACCGGTCTGAGTGCCTGCTGCCAACTTTGGCCATACGGGCTCAACGTTTGCCAGTCATTCAGGTGCGGCATTTTTACAAATGCACCGTGCTCGGCAATCAGATTTACAGGCATTTTATCAAACGTAGTTTGCAGGAACTGTTGGTCCCGACCGCTTATGATTACCACGGTAGCCATCTCACAGAGTTTTAGAATCTGGTTCTTTATTTGCTGCGGAAGCGCCGCGCTGGCTGGGGTATCGACAATCGGAGTGAGTGTGCCGTCATAGTCCAGGAAGAGGATTCTGTTATTTGATTTTGCGAATGCTTCCCGAATAATTTCCAGGGAAACACCCTCTAATATTGATTGAATCTGATTTGTGCTCATCGGTAAATTGGAATTGGTCAACAGGCACGTGCCAGGCGGAACCACGGTTCAAACTGGGACAATACCTGATTCAGCTTTGATAGAAAAATAGATCGGGACGAGCTGCGCCTGCGGCGCACCCGAGGGCCTGAAAGAGGAATTTACAGGAATGGCAGCACCGAAAACCCGGACACACGCAGGAATGCACGTGTCCTGACAGGTTTGTCGGAAATCAATGCAGAATGGGTGCTTAAAAGCTTTTCAAAACGGTGTAAGTAGGTATAGAAACCCGCAAATCGCACGTGGAAATATGTTTTCCTGACTGCGGGAGCCGATGCGCTGACGGCGACCTGCAAATTCAACCGGCTCCCGAAGTGTTTGACGGTTAAGAAATCACCGCCATGTTTCTTTCCGGTGTATAACTTTCCGGTTATCCAATCGGAGAACAGCTGATAGTCGGACGAATGATCGGACCGGTAATGGCCTCGCTGCTTTCGGAAAAAGCTGCCCTCGAAAGACACAATCTTGTTTGTGTCCGAACACGTCGAGAATGCGTGAAGCGTTGGCCTGGATTCCGTTCCGGCATCCACCGTTGCACCCATGCTACCGGGCAATGCCCAAAGCGATTGGATGAAAAGGCTAAAAAGGGAAGTGATTCGAAACATAACGGTTCACGGCGAGCGACAAGTTGCATATCAATTCTTGGAAAGGCAACCTATGGATTTTCACTTATAAATTGAAGATATGGTTGTTAACGAATGTTAACCGGGCTTATAACGGCGGGTCGGTTGCGGGAGGATTTACCACTCAACGCTCCATCGTCCGCACCGGCAGCCGGATCGAAACCGAAGTCTGGTTAAGCCCCGAAGCCACGGTGAGGGTCCCCTGATGAATATCGATGATCTTGCGGGCGATCGTTAGTCCAAGCCCGAATCCGGGAATCTTGCCCACATTCGTCGCGCGCATCATCGGCATGAACACATTGGCGATCTGCTCTCTGGGTATCCCGATTCCCTGGTCGGTGACCGTAATTGCCAGCTGCCCGCCTTCCAGGTCGATGTCCAAAAACACGGGCTTTTTAGCTGAGTATTTGCTGGCATTGTCCAGAATGTTAATCAGCACCGTTCTGAGCAGCACCGAGCTGCCCATGACGTGGATTACCTCGCTTTTTTCTGTGAAAACATCCGACAGCACGAGCTCAATCTGCTGGTCGGGGTGCTTTTCACCAAAGTAGGAAATGCTGTCAAGGATGGTATCGACAATGTTGACGTCCTGCTGCATTCTTACCGACTGCAATCCTTCTACTTCTGCGAGCTGGAGCAATGAATTGGCAAGGGTAATGGCGTCTTCGAGCCGGAATAGTGCTTTTTCCATGCTCGCGCGCACGTCTGTCAGCTGCTTATCGTAGGCAAATGAAGTTTCGAGGATGCCTTTCACGACCGTCAGCGGCGTACGGATTTCGTGGGACGCGTATGCAACAAAATGCTCCTGGCTGTTGGCCAGGCTTTGCAGCCGGCCAAGCAATTCATTGAATGAACCAGCCAGGTACGCGGCTTCATCGGCTTTTGAAGTGCTTTGAAGCCTGAATGAAAAGTCGTTGACAGAAGCAGGGTTCATTTGTTTAATCAACTGGTCAAAAGGAAGCATCGAGCGGCGGGCGAACCAGAAGCCGGCAAATGCGACAATGACCAGCAGCACAATGTTTCCTGCCATCAGGATGAAGAGCAGACTGTTGCTCGCCTGCCTGCCTCCCAGATCGTATGCCGTAACTACCGAAACATACCGCGAGCCTTCTACGACAAACGAGAGTGCGGCACCTTCCTTCTTCGCATTCCATGGCTTGGCTTCGTAGCTGAAAAACACTTCTTCTTTGCGCGCGCGGGCGAGCAGACCGGCGGTAAGCTTGTAATCATCCGGGCCGGATGAGTTGTATACTACCTTGTTATCCGGGCCAATGATGGTTTCGTGCTGGTCAGGTAAGGTCAGGTAGCCGAACCGGTGAAATTCGGCGCGGTTCTGAAAATAGAGCTGGCCTGCCACGGCGCGGCGCTGCAAGCGGTTGCGCATCAGCGACTGGCGGTAGGACTCGTAAGTCTGATAGATGAATAGGGAAAAAAGCAGTAGCAGGGATGCGACCAGCGCCCCGAACCAGATCGTGATACGCTGCTTGATACTCATGGCTCGGTCCCCAGCATATAACCAACGCCGAAAATGGTATGGAGCAGTTTCTGGCCGGTATGGTCGATTTTTCTTCTTAGGTAATTGATGTAGACGTCCACCACATTGGTATTGGTGTTAAAATGCACGTCCCAGACGTTTTCCAGCAGATCTATCCGTTTAACAACCCGGCCCTGGTTGAGCATCAGGTATTCGAGCAATGCATATTCACGGGCGGTGAGCTCCACGCGCTCTCCGGCACGCCACACGCGGTGCGAGTCGGTTTCGATAGCCAGGTCGAGTAGTTCCAGGCGCTTTGGACGTGGCGCGCGGGCAGGGTGCCTGCGTGCGAGCGCTTTCAGCCGGAAGAGCAGTTCTTTAAATGCAAATGGCTTGGCCAGATAATCGTCGGCGCCTGCTTCGAATCCTAATACTTTGTTATCCAGACTTCCCAATGCGGTGAGCATAAGCACCGGCACCGCGGGCCAGTTGTGTTTGATAAACCGGCAAAGGTCAAAGCCGTTCACACCCGGCAGGTTCACGTCGAGCACCACCACATCGTACCGGTTTTCATTCACCATACTTCGTCCGATAACACCATCGAACGCTGTGGCGACAGAAATCCCTTCCGATACCAGCCCTTTCTGGATAAACTGTGTAAGCTCTACATCATCTTCGACAACCAGGACATTCATCTTTATGGCGTTAGTAATGATTCAAATTTAATGAGCTTCCGGTGATGGCAATTATTTAAATGCCTTTCTAATCACCTTTTAATAACCTTCTAACCATCCTATAATCAGGCTGGGGTTTACTTTGACGATCGATCAACCGAAAGGGAATCAACGTCCAATGATACGCTTACAGCTTTTTTTAATCTTTATTTTGACCACCTTAATAAGTCCGGCCACACAGGCGCAGCTGCTGAGTATGGAGCAGGCGGTGGATGCGGCGCTGGCCAAGTACCCGACCATCGAAGCGCAGCGGGCGGCGCTAGCCGGTTTCAAGGCATCCGAAGCGGTACTGAAAGCGAACCGCCTTCCCAATGTCCGTCTGCACGATCAGGTCGATGTCGGTACGGCCAACGGGCTTTCCGGCTCCTATTTTTCGATGGGGCTCATCGTTCCTACTTCCGGCGGGCGCCGTGAGGAAAACCGGATGGACCTGGCCTCGGGCAACATCGCATTGGCTACGGCGGATTGGGAATTCTATAATTTCGGACGTTACAAAGCCGAGGACCAGTTGGCAAGGGCTGACGTCATGGTAGGGCAGGCAGGCGTGCAACGGGAACAGTTCATGCTCCGGCAGGCTGTTATCGGCGCGTACCTGGATGTGATCTGGCGCGGCAGGATCCTGCAACTCGAATCGCGCAACATCGCCCGCGCGGATACCGTCAGCCGGATTATCAACAACCTGGTTAGCAACGGCATCCGGCCGGGCTTGGACTCCTCGCTGGCGAGCGTGGAGCTTTCGCGGGCGCGCCTGAGCTATTATGAGATCGACGAGGGCCTTCGCCGGGCATTTCTGCAACTGTCGATGCTCACGGGGCAGCGCGTTAATCAGCTGGTAATCGATACCACCTTCCATGAAGATGCTTTACTAGTGCAGCCCGGCGAGCTGAAAGTAGTAACCGCGCACCCGGTTTTGAATTACCAAAACACCGTGCTTAATCGCCAGAGATCAGAGATCGACGCGATCCGCAAAGCGGCACTGCCGCGGATGTCGGTGCTGGCATCCGGCTGGGCGAGGGGCACTAGCCTGGATATAGACAACAACTACGGCCCGCTGGGTAGGGGGTTCGGGTATAGCAGGACCAACTTTCTGGTGGGACTTGCCGCGACGGTGAACCTCACCGATTTTCGCCGCGTCAAAAGTCGTACTGCAGTGCAGCAGTGGAAGATCAAGGAGGCAGATTCCCGGCTGGAATTCGAGCGGTTGAAACTGGAAAACACGCTGGCTTCGTCGGATTCGGTGCTGGCCACGGTGCGGCTCGCATTGCAGGAGTTGCCCCACGCCATCCGGTCTGCCGAAAGTGCTTACCAGCAGCGGCTATCACTTTATAATAATGGTATTGAAAACATCCTGGCGCTGACCGATGCCATGCAGCTGCTCACCAAAGTCGAGCGGCAGGCTGTCGATATCCAGCGCCGGGCTGTGGAGCTCCGCTTGCAACGGGCCTACGCCACCAGCGACTTCGAGGACTTTTTCAGCTTTTTCCGCCGGCCGTAAACCAATTTATTCATGCTAAATCTATCATTAAAACGTCCGATTGCGGTACTGGTCTTCGTTCTGGGGCTGGTAGCTTTTTCGATCATGTCCGCCACGCGGATACCGATTGATATTTTCCCGAAACTGAATTCCCCGGTCATTTATGTGATCGAGCCATATGGCGGTATGTCACCGGCGCAGATGGAGGGCTTTTTTGCCACGCGCATGCAGGACCAGTTTCTGTACATTGGCGGTATCAAAGAGATTTCCAGCCGCAGCGTGCAAGGGCTTACCATTGTTAAGCTCGCATTCTACGAAGGCAGCGATATGGCGCAGGCCGCCGCGGAAGTGGCTATTCAGGTAAACAGGGCCATGAAATTTTTCCCGCCGGGCGCGCTGCCGCCGCAGGTGGTACGCTATGATGCCTCGTCGGTGCCGATTGGCGACCTGGTTTTCAGCAGCAAGACGCGCCCGCTGAAAGAGATTCACGAGCTGGCCGTTACCCGTGTTCGCCCGTTGTTCTCGACCGTACCCGGCCTGACAGCCCCGCCGCCGATCGGTACCAATTCGCGTACGGTGGTGATCAATCTGGACCCACAAAAAGTACGGTCGCTCAACCTTTCGCCGGACGAGGTAGTGGAAGCACTGGCGGCCAACAACGCGATGACGCCTTCCGGGAATATCCGCGTCGATAACACCACCTACATTACAACATTGAACTCTCTGGAAGAGCAGGTGGCCGATTTTGAAAAAATCCCCGTGACCACGCAAGGGCGGATGACCGTCTTTTTGAGGGATATCGCCACGGTGTCGGATGGCTCCGACGTCACGGCTGGTTATGCGCTTGTCAACGGCAGCCGGTCGTCTTACATTCCGGTAGTCAAAACCGCCGACGCCTCGACCTGGGATGTGGTGACTGCTTTGAAAGCGAAGTTGCCGGAAATGCGCAGCCTGCTGCCCGATGACATTGAGGTCAACTATGAATTTGACCAATCCATATTTGTAATCAATTCAGTGAAAAGCTTGCTGTTTGAGGGCGGCCTTGGCGCATTACTGACCGGGCTTGCCGTACTGCTTTTCCTGGGCGACTGGCGCTCGTCGCTGATTGTGATCATCACCATACCCGTATCGGTGATCGCCGCCGTGCTTTGCCTGAACCTGGCCGGACAGACGATCAATATCATGACGCTTTCTGGACTTGCGCTGGCGATTGGGGTTTTGGTGGACCAGGCCACGGTGACGATTGAAAATATTCACCAGCACCTTGAAATGGGTAAGCCGCGAAGGCAGGCGATTTACGACGCGTGTCAGGAGGTTGCATTGCCGCTGCTGCTGATCCTGCTTTGCATTATCGCCGTGTTTGCGCCATCCTTTATCATGTCCGGCGTGCCGCGGGCAATGTTTTTACCGCTTTCGCTCTCGATCGGGTTTGCGATGACGGTTTCCTACCTGCTAGCGCAAAGCCTGGTGCCGATCCTGGCCAACTGGATGCTGAAAGAGCATTCACATGACACACACGACAATGCAAGTAAACCCTCCACTTTCTTTGACCGCGTCCGCCGTGGGTTCGCGTCGCAAAGCGGGAAACTGCTAGGCGCGAACACCCTGGTCGTGGGCATTTACCTGGTCGTGATCCTTGCGCTGGCAGCCTGGGGTTTTGCAGTGATCGGAAAGGATATGCTGCCGCAGATCAATTCCGGCCAAATGGTGATCCGGATGAAAACGCCTGACGGTACCCGTCTGGAACGGACGGAAGAAGAAGTGGGCAAGTTGTTGCAGCTGGTCAATGATGCAGCAGATGGTCATTTGGATGTCTCGTCCGCGTACGTAGGCGTGGTGCCTACCAACTATGCGACTTCGAACCTATACGTGAGTACCAGCGGCCCGAATGATGCGGTGATCAAGGTAGGACTTGCGGAAGATTACAAAACCAATATGCAGGACCTGAAAGAACGCATCCGCACGCTGGTTCGGCAGGAAATGCCTGATATAACCCTGTCCTTCGAGCCGGCCGATCTAACCGAAAAGCTCATGAGCGGTGGCGCATTCACGCCGATCGAGGTTCAGGTAGCAGGCCGCGATATGAAGGAAATTGAGGGATATGCCAATAGACTAGTACAAAAACTAAGCGAAGACGAGCATTTGCGCGACGTCCGCATCGTGCAGCCGCTCAAATTTCCGGTCATTAACATCAAGCTCGACCGCCAGAAACTGGCTGTAATGGGCATGAGCCTACAAGCAGCGGCCCGCTCGATTACCACATCGACCTCGTCGAGCCGGTATACGGAAAAAAACCAGTGGCTCGATCAGAAGGCAGCCTACACTTACCAGGTACAGGTGCAGATTCCGGAATATGCCATGCGCAATCTTTCCCAATTACAGGAAATACCGCTTGTGGCAGGGCAGGCGCGACCCGTGCTGGCCGATGTGGCGACATTCTCGGTCGATACGCTGCCCGGCGAATATTCCAGAACGGGCCCGAGACGGTTTGTGACCGTATCTGCGAATATCCACCATCAGGATCTGGGCAGTGCCACGCGCTCGGTGGAAAACGCCATTGCCTCGCTCGGCCAGGCGCCCAAGGGCATTGTCACGCAGGTCAAAGGTATGTCGTCGCTTTTGACCGAAACCCTCGATAGCCTGCAAACAGGTTTGGGCATTGCGGTACTGGTGATTTTCCTGCTGCTGGCGGCAAATTACCAGTCGTTCAAGCTCTCGGCAGTGATCCTTTCTACGGTTCCCGCGGTAATCGCCGGTGCTATCGGCGCGTTACTACTCACGGGCAGCACATTGAATCTGCAATCTTACATGGGTATCATTATGTCCACAGGTATTTCTGTGGCCAATGCGATCCTGATCGTAACCAATGCCGAGCGCCTGCGCTGGGAATACCGCGATGCGGGGAGGGCGGCAATGGATAGCGCCTCGCTACGCTTGCGGCCGGTTTTGATGACCAGTTTCGCGATGATTGCGGGGATGGTGCCGATGGCGCTCGGTACCGGCGAGGCAGGCGAGCAGGTGGCGCCGCTCGGCCGCGCGGTGATCGGCGGCCTGGTAGCCTCGACATTAGCCGCTCTTTACATCGTACCACAAGTGTACGTGTTCCTGCAAAAGAAAACGCCGCTGCACGACCCATCGCTGTTACCTACGGAACAAACACCACATACTGCATTGGCTGCGAACGGGACCTTACATTCAGAATTATCTTAATATGAAAACGAATCGATATAACAGTTTGCTCTTCCTGTTTGGGCTGGGCATTTTCTCGGCCTGCTCGTCCTCGGAGTCGTCGGACACGAAACCGGTGAAGAAGGCGCAAGCAAAAGATGCCGTTTCTTTTAAAATCGGGGAAGTCACGCAGGCCCACGTGGGCGAACAGATCCAGCTGCCGGCCGAATTCATGGCTTTTCAGGAAGTGAGCATTTATCCCAAGGCCGATGGTTTTGTACAAAAAGTGTTGGTGGATCGCGGCTCGCAGGTGCGTAAGGGAGAAATCCTGATGATCCTGGAAGCCCCCGAAACCGAGCAGCAACTCGTGGCAGCGCGCTCCAACTATCTGAAAGCGCAGGCCGTACTGGTGGCCAGCAAGGAGCATTACCGGCGCCTGAAAGCCAGTACCCGCATTACCGGCTCGGTTTCTGCGCTCGATCTGGAAAGCGCGCAAGCCAAAATGATGGCCGACAGCGCCTCTGCCATGGGCGAGCAGGCCAACCTGGCTGCATTGACACAAATCAAAAGCTACCTGACTGTGCGGGCGCCATTTGACGGCATCATTACCGAGCGCAACGTGCACCCGGGCGCATTGGTAGGAGCGGGGCTGAAACAGTCGGGGCCGATGCTGAACCTGCAACAGCAGGACCGGCTCAGGCTGGTGGTAGACGTGCCCGAGAATTACAGCCTGGGTCTCAAAAGGGGCAAACCGGTCACCTATCACATCAACGCGATGCCTGGCGAGACGTTCAAGGGCACGATTAGCCGCAGGTCTGGCAATATGAACCTGAAATTCCGCTCGGAAACCGTGGAGATAGATGTTAGCAATGCGGCGCGCCGCATTAGGCCCGGGATGTTCGCGGAGGTGTCCCTTATCCCCGATGCCACCGAAGGCGCACTGACTGTGCCTTCCACAGCGGTAGTCGCTTCAACGGAAAGGCAGTATGTGATCCGGATGGACCGGGAGGGTAATGCAGAATTTGTCGATGTGAGGACGGGTCAAAAGTCTTCCAGTCTGACCGAGGTTTTTGGAGCCCTTCATAAAGGGGATAAGATCGTTGTCAATGCGCGAAACGACTTGAAGCAGGGTGCGAAGCTGGCAGCAAACTGACAGTCTTGTCTTTGCCGGCAAGCGTTGGCAACTGCAACCCATAGATCTTTGACAGAAATCTCTGTCATGAGCATGGTAGTTCAAAGTCGATCGGGTATGTTATCTGATGGACTTTCTTCAACGCGCCTCGACTTTTGCTACCCTGTTCCCAGAGGGGGTGTTAAGGTTATCAGTATATTTTATACTGTTTGTTTGGTAGAAAGCCGGCAATCGTTGAGGGCCGGTTTTTCTTTTCTTCTTAGCACCGGACGCTACCACAAATTACTGGCACAGTATTGGTCACCGATTACCCATAAATTCGATTTTAACTATGATCGACGAAAATTCCCATTTCAAAGCAAATGACCACCTTGCCAATGAGCGGACGTATCTGGCTTGGGTCAGGACCGGAGTAGGTATCATGGCATTTGGATTTGTCGTTGCCAAGTTTTCGCTATTTGTCACGCAAATTGGTCTCGCGCTCGGAACAGGCGATAAAGTGCCGACGCATGGGTATTCAAGAGTCATTGGAGTAGTGCTTGTCCTGTTCGGCGCAGCATCTATCATGCTTTCTTTCCTGCAATACCGGCGAACGGAAAGCCAGTTGAGAACCGGCTCATACCGGCCTAGTAGCTGGCTTCCTAATCTGCTCACCGGGGTGATCGCAGCCATAAGTGCTGTTTTAATCGCATATCTTCTCGAAAGTATGTACAGATAGTGCAAAGCGAAAGGAAAAAAGCCAATGTGCGTTTTGGGATGCGGTCAGAAATAAATTGATCCACCGGATATTTGCGTGCGTGAAAGCCGGTACATTTTCGTCGATATTTAAAGTTCGGGGCTACTTGCATACTAATTGCTGTGGAGACGTAAAGGCGATTGTACCTATCCGTTAATAAAGCTTATCGCATGCAATACATCGATGAATCAGCTTATCAGAATGGCGTACAGGAAATACCTATTATCCGTCTTGATCGCTGAGGAGCTGGGCCCCATTTTTTAGTTATACCCAGTGAATGTATTTTGGCTGGGGTCCAACCGTTGGCGCGTGCGTTTTAAATGATTCCGGCAATCAAGGCGTAGGTGCCGCTTGGTTGGCACTGGGATAAGAGTGATTTTACTTTTTGGTTATAAACTGCTGCCTCTCATCGTTCCAGATAATTTTGTCAATATGCCATTTGACAATTTCACCGAATGAAGACCTGGGTTTTTCCAATTTTTGGGCAACAATAGCGTTCTGCCCGTCAGAGCGCATAGTGATCATGCCATAGGTAGAGACAATGCGCTGTTTTACCTTGTCGGTTTTAATGTCTTTTTTCTGAATCGTGATATATTCCGGTGAAGAGCGCGCAAGTTCAGTGCTGTAAATCAGTGGCCTTTCCCCACGGCCGTATTTGCCAATAGCTCCAAGTGTCTCCGGCCGTGGGTGGCAAAACGATTCTTCGTCTCCACTTGAAATCACGGTCGCTATCGCGTTGACAGTCGCCAAAAAGTCGTTGGTGATATCATGGCTACCGTGATGACATGATTTGGCGACTTCTGATTGAAAGTCGGCCCTGCATTTTTGGATAACTACTTCCAGCGCGTTTTGCCATTTTTGGCGTTCAGCTTCGGTGGGCGCTAGTGCCAGTTGTTTTTTGATCATTTCCAGGTCCGTCTTGCTATACCGGCTGAGAATGTAATCGGCTGATTTGGAGTTAAGATCACCGCCTAAAAGCACGCTCATTTTTCCGATTCTGGCAGATAAGATTACTGAGTGACCGTTCTTCGTTTTTCCCACATCGTCAGAAAACCATCTTAGCACCGGTTTGTCTTGACCAGCAATTGGGATCTTTTCCGCCACAGGCCCAAGTACTTCAAGTGCAAGCAGGTCATCTTTGTAAATAAACTGCTTGGTGCCGATTTCTTTCAGCAGCCCTTCAATAGCTATATCGGGAAAGCTTTGGATAGTTCCGTCCAGGAGTTTTTCGAAATTGCTCTTCTTGTTTCCGTGAGCAAGGCTCGACACAAGCTCATCCTTGGTCTGAATGATTTCAGGCAGATAGTCGATACCACTGTGGTTGAGTTTGCTGCCTAACCGGGATTTTTCACGCTGTATGATCGTGTTGTGATACAGCGCCTTGAAGGGTATTTTTCTTTTCAGGTTTAAAGGCTGGTTGGAAAGCAGATACCTGAACCCCTTGTAGTGATCTTCATCGGGATGACTGATGACCGCATAAAAATCGGGTAGGGGTGGCCCGTCGTTTTCCAGATTAAACCTCCATCTAAGAAATCGGTACATATTATCTGTTTCTCCCGCGTCGATGATAAAGTGCTTGTCGTCAGGGGTCACAAGGTGACAGCCGTCCCCTTGACCAATGTCGATAAAATTCACTTCCAGTGGCCGTTGCAGGATAAGATCATCCAGACGTATCCACCCTTGTTCCTGTCGGCTTCTGACCTTGATCCAGGTGGCTCCATTAGACTGACTTAAAAGTGATGCTTCCCAGCTAAGATACTTGCCGTTCTCATCCTTGGGCGGGGTGATAAAATCACCAAAAATCAGATGCTGAATGCTGCCTTTTCCCGGCTCTTTATAAATTCGGGCTTCTGGGAAGGCGGCAAATCCATGCTTTTGCTTGCTAAGCGCTTTCAGTTTCTCTTCGACAGTCATGGCATAGTACTTATTATCATAGCTAAGAATCATTTTTACTGCTCCGCAGCTGGCAGCCAAGTTATCAACTATTTGTTAACGAAATATCAGATGCCCGATGCTTCTACTTACCGGTTAATGCCGCGAGTGTTCATGAGAAACCTTGGGTCTTTTTAGCTATTGCCAGCAGTTAAATCCGGGCTACATTTGTAGTTTGGATTTTCAAATACAAAATATTGATAATAGAAATACAACAATCGCCGCTTTGATGGTTTTTTGACTACGCAGTTTCTTTACCCGTGAAAACCGATACGCAAAACTACCTCATTGGGCGGCCCTGGATAAAGAAAGATCCTAGTCGCAACAAACGGCAAACCAAAGAGGCAGATATCATTGATATTCGTTAGCATGTAGCTGAATATCCGGCACCGGGTTGTTATGAGGGAACAGGAAACTGATTGCAGTTTTTGTAAGCAGGGAGTTGGTTAACTTCTGTCACGGTATGGCTGGACCATGATTCGTACCAGAAGATCATTTGACCTGCAACAATAAATGAAATGCCTCAAAGATTTCAACATCTTATGTCAGCGCCACCAGGTAACGGTGGGGTTTTTACAATCACACAAACTTGATCTTGCGCAAGGCAAATGCGGTCATTCGAAGTAGCAACCAGCCGTGTTTGAAACGCGAAATATTGGTTTCTCCATAGGTTCGGGCCCGGTAGCGGATTGGTATTTCAATGAATTTGAGGTTGAGCTTTGCCGCGCCGAAAATAAGGTCGAAATCGCCGAACGGGTCGAAATTGCCAAAATAGGACCGGTTGGCTGCTAACCTGAGGTAATTTTCTCTGGAAATGACTTTGGTGCCGCAAAGCGTGTCCTTCAAATTCTGGCCCAGAAGCCAGGAGAATGCGAGGCTAAAAAACTTGTTGCCAACTAGGTTCAGCAGCCGCATGGCCTGTTTTTCCATCGGGTACACCAGCCGGGAACCATTGATGTATTCGCCTTTTCCGGAAGCGATGGCATCGAAAAATTTGGGCAGTTCTTCCGGGGCGACCGTCATGTCCGCATCCAGGATCATCAAGATGTCACCGCTGGCAAGGTCGAAACCTTTTCGTACCGCGTCTCCTTTGCCTTTTCCATCCTGCTGCGCCCATTTGATGTCATACAATGCAGCGTAACGGGCGCCCAGTCGCTGGATTTCTTCCCAGGTCTGGTCGGTAGAATTCCCTTCGATAAAGATCAGCTCGGTATGACTGCCCATTTGCGGCGTGCGCTCAATAAGTGCTTCAATATTGCCTTTCTCATTGCGGGCGGGGATAATGACACTGACGCTCAGATCGTTGGCAGGTTTTTGTTCCACCTTCTTACTTCTGGCTACAAGGCAGGTAATTAATCCCAGGCTGTTGATCCACGGCAGATTACCCACATACCGGTTCAAAAGCGAGGAAACCAGGGGGATGTATTTGGGAAAAATCATCTTTCTGTGATGATCAATCAGGTCGAAATCCGTCAGATGCAGCAGCGAAGTGATATCACCGATGTCCAGCCAGTTTTGCCTTTGCTGAGGCATTTTCAGCCCCAGCTTTTCAGCCAGGTTCAAGAGGGGGCGCCAGATAAAGTTGGTGGAGGTGATGATAAGCCGTGTCTGCGCGGTAAACACCGGATGAATCGCTTCAAATACCATCTGTACATCCCGGAAACTGCCGACCGTGTCGCTGATGACGACATAATCGAATGTCTCGTTCAGATTTAAATGCTCCGCATTCGTTTGATAATACACGCAGTCGGGGCGGTGTGCCCGGGCAAAACGGATCATTTCTTCTGAAATATCTATTCCGACACCTCGGGACGGTCGGAGCTGTTCCAGCAGGTATCCTGTTCCGCAACCTATTTCAAGTACGGCAGCACCCTCGGGGATGATAAATTTTAAATACTTTACCACTGACCGGTGATAGTAAGCATTTCTTGTGATCCATTTTTCTCTTTCTTCCCCACTCATTTAAATGTCTGATTATACCAGCTTGAATCAGCCAGAATGAATAGATGCTCATTGGGGATAGTAGTGTAGCCATTATCCGGGAATTTGGGATAAACACCTTTTTGGATCAGGCCTTTTTCATAAACCAGCATCAGGGGTTTCCCAAGAATGTAAGCAGGAGACTGCCCATCCAATGGCCAGAAGCTGGGGTAAACCTTTTCGAAATAGCGCACATATTGGAAGGGAACAACTACCTCTGCGCCGACAGGCATAGCATTGGCATAGCCGTAGAGCTCCCGGGCCAGACCGTCGGGGTACGGATCCAAGCCAAAGCGCGATTTGATCATATAGGACGCATTCTTGCTTAGCCTGGCCGGCTCGGTCTCCAAAGTGAAATGATGGGCGACCAGAAATGTGGCCAGAATGAATTGCAGCACGCATCCCGTCAATATCCAGCTGAATGCTTCCCGGCCGGACATCAACCCTGCCTGCGCCCCGCGGTAACTCAAATAAATAAATGAGCTGAACATAAATGCCCACAGGCCACTGATCCTGGGCGGATAAGAAATGCCGGGGTAAATGGTCGGGAAATAGTATAGTGCCTCCGTTACGAACATCACCAGTAAAACTGTATAACAACCTGCCAGTACCCCAACGATCAATCCTTTGCGCGGGAACATCCGGAGCCAGGGAATGAACGGGATTAAAGCTAAACCAAAAGTGAGCACGCCTACCGC
The DNA here is from genome assembly GCF_946482605.1 of uncultured Dyadobacter sp. Next base: position 44,242 of record NZ_CAMLSE010000036.1, read on the forward strand.
CAGCGAAAACACGATGTAAATAAAAAATGTGCCGTTAAACCGCGTGTTCGCAAATGCCTGGCTCAGGCGGCTGGATTGTGACCCGTTAAGATAGGAAAGCCACGATAAACCGGCCAGGAATAAGGCCAGGGAAATGCCGATGATGATGGCGTTACGTTTGCTGAGCAGATAGCCGGCCCAATGCTTTGCCGGATTCAGCATAATCCCATCAACTACCGAAAAAAAGAGAAAAAGGCAGCAGATCAGGACGATGGAAGATTCTTTCAGCAGAAAAGTGAGGGTTAGCCAGAGGATAAATACCGACCATTTGCGTTGCGCAGCGCTCAATGCAAGAAATGCCAGCAGCGGAACAAAATATTGCTCGGGATGCCAGCCAAAATAATCGATATACATAAAATAGGCCATGGGCCCAAATACATAGGCCAACGCCGAAAGCCAAACCGTCCGGCGTCCAGCAACAGCGAATCTGGCAAAACTTCGGCGATACACGTAGAAAAAAAAGCCGACCAAAAACACATAGGCCAGAAAAAGCCCGTTAACTCCCAAGGGCTTCGTAAAAAGTCCGATTAGCGGAATAAAATAGTAATTGTGTTGTTGCGCATGATTGCCGTAAATAGTATCAAAAAGATATGGTCGTCCTTCCAGCCAACCTTTACTGAGTTGAAGAATTACCATTCCATCCGAATATTGCTCGGGGCTGGTTTGAAATTGAAATACTTTGAGAAAAAACCAAACAACGCAACCAATAACAGGAAGCATCATAAGAAGTGCCTTCGCAAATCGGCCGGTTTTATTGCATGACATGACCGCAACTTACCACTCGCTTCCGCTTTCTGAAATAAATTCTTCTAAAATTTATTCAAAGTCACCATCTACCGAAATGTTTGACCCGGTCAGAGGAATTCCATTTCCTGCTAATCTCCTGAGCAGAGGGATAATTTTAGGACTTTAAACGCGCCGCAGAACTCAAGAAAGCGTAGTGATAATAATTATGCTGGTAACCTTCCTATTGCAAATCATGCCTGCTGATGTTTTTTCGTGACTTTGCCATACATGCCAAGCAGACCATAAGCAGCATGCAAAAAAGGGCTAGCAGGTTTGTGTGCTTCTGTAACTAGGGCTTTTCCTGTTTTCTCGGAACGGCCTTTTTCATTTTCGATTTATTTCTGCGAAAGCTACCGCCAGCCCCCGCCCGATGCAAGGGCTTTCGCGGCTGATACTCCCTTCATTTCATTTCGGTCCGTTGCCTTCCACGAACCCTTGCATGCCGTCCGGGTGCAGCCGGTTTTGTGCTCCCTTAGAAAAAATCGAAAAGAACATGAAACTGCCCGTCACAGATCCTGAAAAAGAAAAAACAACTGACAATTACCGGTAGGGCGGGGCCGGGGGAAAAAAACAGTTTTCAATTTTTAAAACAGATCAGAAATGGAAATTACAGGGAGAATTACAAGGGACGCGGTCGTGGCGCAGCTTAAAGATGAGCGCTCGGTGATCCACTTCACAGTGGCTGTCGGCGATGGCTACCGTGACAAACAAGGTAGCTGGGTTGACCGGACTCAGTTTGTCAGCTGCGCTTTCTGGCTGAATGCAGGGGCGGCCAAGGTGCTCAGGAAAGGATCGCTCGTGCAGCTATACGGGCGGATGTTTGCCCGGGTATGGCACGGCTCAGACGGACAGGCCAAAGCGGGGCTTCAATTTCATACGGCGGCTTTCAAGCTTATTTCACCCGCGGCCAGCAGGGAGCGGTCAGCTGATGAAAAAGAAGCGGGGCCAGCAAGTGGAACGCACGCTAAAATAAGCGATGAGCCCCCGTTTTAAAAACCTGCGGACAGCCGCCGGGCGTCTGGTGGCTGTCCGCAGGCCTGGCATTTACCGGAATTTTCACAGACTTAATCAACCAAAACATGAAGACCAATCACAAATCTACTACGCAGCGAAAAGCCACAAAAGCTGCCCTGTCTACCGAGCGGATTATTCAAGCAGCTGAGCTGAGACGCGTGCCCGCCGAGCAGATCGAAATAAGCCGGTTTAATTACCGCAAACATTTTGACCAGAACGCCCTGGACGAGTTTGCCGCAGAGCTGGCGATCCATGGGGTGCTCTCTCCACTTCTGGTCAGGCGTGCCGGTGCGGAAGGTTATGAGCTGATTGCCGGGGAACGGAGGCTACGTGCAGCGAGGATTGCAGGGCTTGCGCAACTGCCTGTACTGCTTGCTGAGCTTACAGACGAGCAGGCCCGTGAGGTGCAGCTGGTCGAGAACCTCCAACGCGAAAACCCCCACCCGTTAGACGAGGCGCAGGCCATCGAGCAGATGCAGCAGTCAGGCAAATCCATCGATGAAATTGCCGCGCGCCTGGGAAAGTCAAAAAAGTTTGTCTACACGAGAATAAAGCTTTCCGGGCTCATCGAGCCGCATCAAAAGATCTTGATGGCCGCAAAAATGGGTGTGCAGCAGGCCTATGAAATCGCGAGTCTTTCGCCGCCCACCCAGCAAGAAATCTACAATCACTACTGCGAAGGCTGGCAAGATGAGCATTTTAGAATGCCCTCAGGGCATCAGATTAGCCGCTTCCGGTGTGATCTGGCCAGTGCCCCCTTTGACACAAACGACAGTGAGCTGCTTTCTGATAAGGGCGCGTGCACAAGCTGCCCGCTGAATTCAGCGGCACTGGACAGTCTTTTTCCCGAGCTTGCAGGTAAAGCCACATGCAGCGGCTGGGAATGCTTCCAGCGGAAGAGAGGCGCGCATTTAACCCGGAAAATAAAAGAGCTTACCCAGGATTTTCAGCCGCAGGCTATCGTTTATACGCATACGTCACAGCTGGATGAAATTGCTGCGGTGCTTTCCCAGTTTGAAACGCTCGGCAGCCTTCCGCAGTATGCCAAGTGGGGACTCTCAGAAATTGTTCCACCCCGCATGCCTGAGCGTGGGCACTACATTGAACCGGGGTCGCAGGATTTGACTGATGATGCCGAGCAGCTCTTTGCTGCCGCCCTTGATGACTTCGAGGCTGACCTAACAGCATATGAAGCTGTGATCAGCTCGGCTGATTGTATGGCCGTTATTTTGATCAGCGATCATTCGGTGCGAACGGGCTATTTCAGACAGATCGAAAAAAGTATTACTAATGGGCAGACACTGGCTTCTGCAAAACAATATCAACTTGCCGCCCGGCAGGGCACGTTGACCCGCCGGGTAGTAGAATCCGAAATCGACCGGCTGACAGCCAAAGAGCATCGCAGCAAAGAGCTTGATCAGGAGAAAATTCAGCTAGTTGTGCACTCGGCATTTTTAGAGCGGTTCACCCAGTTAGATCACCAGACGCCTTTGACCGATGCGGATCAAGTAGCTGTCAGGCTGATTGTTTTTCAATCATTGGATTATCACGTTCGCTATCAGCTCGCAGAAGCGCTTGGATTTTCCGGGCAGGCGCTCGAAAAAGAGCAATTCTTTTCTACTTTGGCCTCGCTGTCGCCTGCGCAATTTGCATTTTTAGTCAGGCTTTCGCTTGCGGGCAATTCTGCCAGCAAACATCCCGACAATATCACAGGCTGGTGCCTGCGTGAGGTAGCCAGTAGTGCAGGTCTGGATGTTCAGGCGATCGAGCAGGCCCGTCAACAGGTGTCCGGGGCGCGGCAGGCAAAATTCGAGCAGCGGCTGGCTGAGTTGGCCGCCATCAAGACAGAGCTCTTGCAGACCGAGAGCGCTTAATGCTGGAAGGACGCTGACAGGGATTGTTAAAGAAGCGCCTGGGAGGAAACCCTCCAGCGCTTCTTTTCTTTGCATCTGGGTAAGCTTTGTTTCTTCGCGATAAAACAGAAAGATTCCAGCTCTCTATGGGTTGCTTGTTTGGTAACGCCAGAAGCTGTTTCAGTACAGGTATAAGATTTATACTGAGGAAAGATATTGTGGAAAAGGTTGTTGATACTTCGCAAGAATAGGCAAATGAAAATTGCTACCTACAATATCAACGGCGTCAATGGCCGGCTACCCGTGCTACTCAAATGGCTTAGCGAAGCTACTCCCGATATTGTTTGCCTTCAAGAGCTCAAGTCGGTCCAGGAAAAGTTTCCTATTAAAGAAATTGAGCGCCTTGGCTACCAGGCGCAATGGAGCGGTCAGAAAAGCTGGAATGGCGTAGCGATTCTTTCAAAGGGATATCCTATGCAACTCGTCCGTGACCGGCTTCCCGGCGGCAGAGGCGATCTGCACAGCCGGTACCTGGAAGTTATTGTGGAAAAAATGCTGCTTGGTTGCATCTACCTTCCAAATGGTAACCCTGCGCCCGGCGAAAAGTTCGATTATAAAATGAAATGGTTCAAACGCCTCAAAAAACACGCGAAATATCTTCTGTCCGAAGAAATTCCCGTCATTCTTGCAGGTGATTACAATGTGATCCCTACCGAACTGGACGTTTACAAACCGGAAAGCTGGAGAACCAATGCTCTTTTTATGCCCGGGCCGCGGAGGGCATATCAAAGCCTGTTGAAACAAGGCTGGCTTGATGCCATCCGGTATTTACATCCGCACGATCGCATGTATACATTTTGGGACTACCTCTATAATGCTTACGAAAGAAATGCTGGCCTCAGGCTTGACCATTTTTTACTAAGCCCCCAGATCTGTTCGCGCTTAGACAGTGGCGGCGTCGATGTCCATGTCCGGGGATGGCAAAAGGCTAGTGATCACGCGCCAGTATGGATTGCCTTAAAACAATAATCTATGACAACCCGGAAAAACCAGGCTCGTGCCCGACAAACCTTCCAGGACGCCAGGGCACAGGAAGCAGAGGGCAACGCCGACGCAGCGATCAAGCTCTATGAAAAAGCCATCGTGCTAAATCGTTTGTTTGCTCAGGCATACAACCGGCTGTTGATCCTTCTCAGAAAGAAAAAGAATTATAAAAAGGAGCTTGATATCATAATACAGGCGGTTAAGGCCCATGAGCAGCACCTTATCGAAGAGGTCCAGGAGTGGGAAGGTAAAAATCAAAAATCAGCTCAACTGAGCCGTGCTTTGGCAAAATCGCTCGGTTTGCTGTCAGCCAAAGGCGTTCCGCAATACGAGGACAGACAGGTATCTGCTTGGAAGAAGCGGATGGAATTGATCAAAAAGAAACTCCACCCCTGAACAGAAAAGAGCGCCCGGAGGCACCACTTTTGCTATCCTGGATTCATCACATAAACTAATGACTATGCCTTGGTACAACGGAGACTTCCCACCATCTTACAAAAACCAACCGAAGAAAATCCGGGAGAAGGCGGTTGAAATCGCTAATGCCTTGCTGGAGGAAGGCGCAGAAGAGGGCATTGCCATCGCAACGGGTTTGAAACGTGCGCGCGAAACGTTCAAAAAGAAGACAGTTGATAAAAAAAAGAAGGAATAGGGTAAAGGCATACTTTTTTAGCGTGGTGCGCCATTACTTTGAACATTCAGGTGATAGCTGGTTAATCCCATTTAATCAAATTACAGACCAATCTACTCGCGATGAAAAGTATATTAATGATTTTGACATCCCACGCTCAAATGGAAAATACCGACAGTACTACCGGTGTGTGGCTCGGGGAATTTACTGACCCTTACTATGAATTCATTGATGCCGGATTCAAGGTTACCCTGGCCAGCCCAGCGGGAGGAAAGCCGCCTGTTGATCCGCTAAGCACGTTGACAGAAAACATTACCGAGTCGAACCGTCGCTTTAATGACGACGCGGCGGCGCAGGCTGCATTTGATCATACGGAGTTGCTTACCGATATCGACCCGACCCAGTTTGAAGCAATATTTTATCCAGGTGGACATGGGCCGATTTGGGACCTAGCCTCGAATGAGTTTAGCGGGCGATTGATACTGGATTTCATCGCTGCCGGCAAGCCAGTTGGTGCGGTGTGCCACGGGCCGGCGGCTTTAATAAAAGCGGCCGAGTTACAGCCAGGCTTTTTAAAAGGGAAAAGGATCGCAGGATTTACCAATACAGAGGAAACCCTTGCTTTACGCGCTGATAATGTTCCCTATAAATTGGAAACCAGGCTTAAAGAACTAGGCGCTGATTTTCACAGCGCGACGCTTCCTTTCACAAGCCATGTAGAAACGGATGGCCTGCTGGTAACCGGACAGAATCCGTTGTCAGCAGGTCCGACTGCCAGGGCGCTTATTACTTTGCTCCACGAACTGCCTGTTAGCGCTTAATCCTATTTGTATAGCTTCTGTTCGTCGGTATAGTATGTCTTACGGCCACCGACGGTAGCCGTAAGAATTTTAGCGCCTCTTGGACTATTTTCTTTTTTCGGGTTATGGATGCTTAGGAAATCCCTGATCTCACCGCTAATGATCTCAGGTTGCGCTTTGACAATTGCTTTCTGAGCATCGGTCAATACTTTACCGATCGCATCACTCAGTTTTTTCACTACATCAACAGGAATTTTCCTGGCGATAGATTCGGGGTTGACTTTTGCCTTCCAAAGGATCTCATCAGCATAGGCATTGCCGATGCCGGCAATTACTTTTTGATCCATTAAAAGGGATTCGATCTTCGCCCGGCTCTTTCCTAGTTTTTCGACAAGCCATTTGGGTGTTAACTCATCAGACAACGCATCAATAGCCCTGCTCGGTTCAGGATTCAAGAGCAGATGTGCGGCCTTTTGAAAGTCGGTTACGTAAAGCAACGTCTGATCTAGCAATAGACTCGCTACTACATGTTTGGGCGGCTGTTCACTGTGCTCTTGTAAGACCAGTTTACCGTGGAGCATCAGATGAATAAAGAGCTGCGCGTCCTGGCCGAAGTCAAAGCACAACTGCTTACCTACTCGGTAAACCTCCCTTAATTTTTTCCCCTTAAGGACGCCGTTTAAATCCTTTTCAGATACGCCAGCTTTTCGAGCGGCATTGAGCTCGACCCGTGCAATGGTCTTACCTTTCAGAGCCTTTGTGAGGTTGAGACTGAAAACCTGTAGGTCGGGAAGTTCGGGCATAACTACTTACTTTGACGGTTCAGGTACTGTTCAACTTTCGACCGATCATTGCCGACTGCTTTAATCGCATCCAAAACATCTTGCCTACTGACACCACTTTGTTTAGCTACGTAATCGAGTTCGTACTCTTCGTCGGCTGCGATCTTATTCCGGTCACGAAAGTCTTTTTTTGATTTATCGTCTGCCATGATTTGTGTTTTTATGTCCAACAATCCACTTTGTCGAATGTGCAGAAAAAACTGTGCTAATACTCTTTCCCAGGCTACTTGTCCAGGAAAAGTAACAGTTTCTTCGCGTTCTGAGCGCTGATTTTGGGATCATGGACAGCCAAGAAGATGTCGCCTTTCTTTTGTAGTCGCTTCACTATCGTGTCCTTATTGTAAGCATAGCGATCAAGGCTTGGCTTCACTTCCTGCCAATCCAGTGGCGTACTTACCGTGGGCTGATGATAAGGACGAATACTGTATGGTGCCGCCAGTGTGTCTGCATAATCATTTTGATTAGCATCTATATAAACCCGATCACCCCGTAGGCTGATCCCTTCACTTCTTGTACTGACCGCCTTTACAAGCCGGTGAATTTCATCGGCAAGCGCATTAGCAATGATCCGGCTTTGCGTAAAGTTCAGGCTACTGCACGGGATATAAATATGTAATCCCGTCTTACCCGAGGTTTTGATAAACGATTTTAATTTATAGCGCAACAATACTTCCTTTGACGCCAAAGCGACATCGATGGCCTTTTTAAACCCAGCTTCCTCCGAACCCGAATCTCTCTTATCCACAGTCGGGTCCAGGTCCAGCCAAATATAGTCTGGCGTTTCCGGCGACTGTGTCCTGGATGCCCACGTATTGATATCTACGCATCCGCAGTCGACCATAAACAAAAGTGTTTCCAGGTTATTGCATACCAGGTAATCAATTCGACTTCGTTTCCCCTCCTTGGCAACCCTACGCTTGTCGGTAAAAATGTCCGCGCAGACCGGTTGCCTGTTTTCCATGTCTTTGATAAAAGTCGTCGGGCCGCCTGCGTGGGTAAGCTTCAAGTTTAGAGATTGCGGCCTGTCGGCAAGATGTGGCAGAATATAACCAGCAATCTGGTTGTAGTATAATGCCAGATCCCCCTTGGCGACACCTGTCCAGAGTTCACGCTCAATGTCATGCAATTGTATGGTGCAATGTTCCAGTTTGAAGTCCGTTACCTCTCTGGCTTCGAAGCTTTCGTCGACGCGCCGCCAGTTACTTCCTTCATTCAGGTAGGTTTTCTTTTTTCCTGTACTTGTTTTCTTTTTCCCAGCAGAGGTGTGGTCCTGCTCTTCTTCAACCTCGGCCTCTACGATCTCTGTCGCCTTCGGGACTTCCCGAACTACATCTTTGGCTTTTTTGTCTTTGCGGAAACCAAGAAACGTTGCGGGCTTGCGGATTCTACCGGATTTTGTCCAGGTGGCAAACTCAAAATTAGCGACCAACTCCGGGCGGACATAATGCATTACTGCGCCCTTAGTATCCAGGATAGGGTTTGCAAAAGGGGACTTTTTTATTTCCAGCGCTTTGAGCTTTTTTAAGATTTCCGGCATTTCCTTGTCTTTATAGCCTCCACCACTGCGGCCGATCCAGATAAATTGGCCGTTTTCGTATGCGCCAAACAGCAAACTTTTGAAAGATCGGGATTTGGTAGATTCCGCCCAGGCGCCGATCACAAACTCCTGACGTTTCCGCGTCGGGATTTTGAGCCAGTCATTGGCCCGCTCACCTTCGGCATAAGCACTATCTTTTCGTTTCGCGACAATCCCTTCAAGGTTTTCAGCTAATATTTGCCCATACAATGCCTTGCCATCATCGAAGCTCTCACTGAATTTAAATACCGGCTCATCTTTGATGACTGATCGCAATAGCTGCTTTCGCTTGGTCAGCGGCAGCTCGATTAAACTTTTGCCATCCATCCATAGCAGGTCAAAGACACAGTAGCTAATCGGCGTACTGTGCCCATTATATTTTTGCAACGCATCAAAATCCGGTTTGCCCTCTTTGTTGAAGACTACCACTTCACCATCAATGACTACATCATGTTTGAGCGCTTTAAGCGCCTGCTCAACCGGTGGATACTTCGGCGTATAGTTCAGGCCACTTCGCGAATCCATCCGGACCTTGCCTGATTTCACGTAGGATACAATCCGGTACCCGTCCCACTTTACTTCAAAGAGATAGTCCGGTAAACTTGGCAGTTCCTTGACCAGTGTGCACAACATCGGGTCAATACGCTCCGGCATCGGATCTTTCTTATGCTTTACCATACGTCGTCTTTTGAGATTTGAAGTGTATCTATGGCGTACTGAGCCACTTCATCTGACGCGCCGGCTATTTCTATGCGCTCCCTCAGGTGAGTTTCCCAATCATTCATTGCGGCTTCAGCTGTGTTACCGCAACCAAATATTCCTTCCTGCGGATCAGGGCCTAACAGGCAACAAAAATCCGTCCCCTCTCGCCAAACGACCGGTCGCAGCTCCTTTACCCCGCGCGACAAACCTTCCGATTCAAAATCGACAGAAACCTGCATTTGCTGTGGTATATCCATCTGTTTCATAGCTACCTCAGTTGAGAATGAAAACAATACTGGCACGTCTTTGTTGTGATGCAACAAGCGTACCAATCCTGCACTTTCATGTAACAGCGTTGTAAGTAGTGCCACAACTTGAGATCAAACACTGATAACCAACCACGTAGTCTATGACCAGAATTTTCCTTCTTTTTACAGCATCCGTAATGATGCTTTCTTGCAGCGCCTTAAAGGACAGTCCAAAATATAAAATGACCGACGGCGTCTATACGACGAAAATCGGCGACCAGAAAACCCATGTTTACGTCGAGAATGCAGATGACTCAATGCTGGTCTACAAATTGGAAGCGGGCTGGAAAACGAAAAATTATAGCGCTAAGTCACTGAAACCCACTATTTACCCACTTGGCGGTGTAGACAAGGGGATTGAGGCAAGCAGGTATTGGAAAAACAGCTTTGATCTGGATGTACTCACCATACCTTTTAAATACCGGCCTTCCACTAGCTCCTTCACACCGCAGCTGAGCAATCACCTCAATGGCGCATTATATGTCGGATACCGTAATGATACCTATGAATTGTCCTACAAGGGCAATCCGATCGGTAAGCTACACCAACGGGTAACGCATCTGGGCTTTTCCGCAGGACTGGCAACCGGCGTCGGTGTAACACCGCTCAATCCATGGGTTACCGATAACAATATCAATGTTGAATACGATGGCTTTATCTGGTCGAAGGCGGTCTGTATCCTCATGGCGGTAGAGAAACTTAACTTTGGGCTTGCCCTGGGCATTGATCACTTGCTGGATAGTAACAGGAAGTACTGGATATACCAGGGTAAACCGTATCTGGGGCTCACCGTCGGCTTAAACCTGAACTGACTCCATTGAGTGATCTTCGAAGGGCTGTGCAGCTTGTAAAAATGGAGTTAACTTCTATCGAATTTAAAAGCACACCATAGACACGAAGGCGGCTCCACCCATCGAATTCCGGTGGGTACCGTAGCGGTTCCTACGGGCCAAGAACAAACCGCGGGCTCTCATAAATAGTTGAACTAGTATAAGAGTGTCGCTTGTCATCCTTGCCGTGTCCTTCACCTGCGAAAATTTATTTACGCTTCTTGCTCGTCCGTGGGAGCGGTCGGAAGCTGCTCGTCGAGAGACTCGCGGTACTTAATACATCCACGCATAAATTTCGACCACGGCGGGACTGCCACCTGCGGCGTTAGTTTTTCCGGAAGAAGTCCCCATAATTTGGGATGATGCCAACACAGTTCGTGGCCGGAGGTATCCCGATGCCCTCGTATCCCTTCCCGCAACCTGATTATTTCAGCCATTAGCCAATCCCGGCTCATGCTCGGCAAATCAGCATCGGCTACTTTAACGTCTTTTTCCATCGTGTTTTTCTTCCGTAATGTTCAAATACCGTTCCAACAAAACACATTTTCAATTGTTCGCTATTCTTTGATGAAACTGCCTCTCAAAACTGCGAAAAAACAGTAAGGCATGATCTTGGTTTAAAAGGCCCAGGGTGTAAATAGTCACGATCTTAATTTTTATTGACATGCAACTATTTCAAATTTTCATTCCGCTTAATGACAACGAAGGCAATCGCTTTGCCGAAAAGCATTTTACTAATTTGCGGGAAGAGCTTAGTTCAAAATTTGGTGGATTAACGATTTACAACAGGTCACCCGTAAAAGGGTTGTGGAAAGAGGTGGACGGAGCAACAGTTGCCGACGAGATGATCATCTTTGAAGTTATGACTGAAAATGTAGATGATAGGTACTGGGAAGATCTGAAGCGGAGGCTTGAGGCGGCTTTTTCCCAAGAAGAGATCATGATGCGGTATTATGATATTTCCAAAGTATAAGACGGGCAGATTACATGGTGATCTATATAAAGGTCTTTCTGAATGTCAGGTTAATCCGGGCCGACATCGGCACCACAGATTTTGCGATCCGGTGCTCCCAATATTTCTGAAGATCGGCTTTCATGAGCAATAATGAACCGTGCCCGAGTGCAATTGAATAACGCTGATTGTGATTTTCCTTGCTCCTGAAATCAAAATTACGCTCTTGCCCAATGCTGACCGAAGCGATATCTGTCTTAATACCGGGCACGGTGTCTTTATCGGAATGCCAAGCAACACTATCGTTACCGTCACGGTAGTAGTTAAGCAGCACGCCATCAAAACGGCTCCCGGTTGCAGTCATGATTCTTTGACGGAGTACCTCCAATTCAGCTGTCATTGGCCTCGGGCTTCTGACATCGTTTTCCCTTATCGGCCTTTCACCAAACCAGGCAGAGAGACGCGGGGTGATCACCTCCTTGTCATACATTATCACTTTATGCTGTTCCCAGGGCACTGTCCTTAGAAAGAGGTTCAGCAACTCGTTCGCTTCTTTTGCATCAATAAAGTGCGGTGTGTATTCCATTAAATGTTGCGGCAGCCGAAGCTGCGGCTGATCGTCAAAAAGTTTGAATTGCATCACTATTCGATCTTGTCTTCTATTCTGCTTAGTCTTCTTATTACCTCATTTAGCGTGCTGGAAATATGCTGCACATCCGAAGCTGGTTCAGGAATGGTTTTGGATTGGTAGCTGTGGTATTTCCAGATTTCAAGTACTTCCTTTATTTCTACCTCGTAGGCCTTGTACTGCTGGTTCATGGATTCCAACAGGATTGTTTTGTTTTCTGCCTTGATGGTTACTTTCTTGAAGACAAAGTCCTGCTCGCCCCTAAGTATGACGATGCAGAGGGTGCCGGGCTTGATACCATTCCAATCTTCCATAAATTTACAGAGGACATCCGCACCTTCAGGAAGTGGCAGCATAGAATCTCCCGTTGTCGGAAACATCCTGAATGTGCCAGCCGGTAGATTGGGCATGGAAAATTTCGGCAACGTCGCAATGTAATCCGGGTCTGCATGACCATCTCTATAACCTGCCTTTGCTTTTATCGGCACGTACTCTACATTCTCCTTACTGGACTTGTCAACTGTTATGGCCAGTATCCTCAGATTACTTCCTGCCAGATACACATCATTACCTGCCTGCAGGTCCCGTAGCTTCAATTCCCCAAGTTTGGCCAGATCGACACGCATCAGCGTGTCAATGCTTACCCGGAAATAGTCGGAAAATTTAAAGTAGTCTTCCGGTTGTGGCGCGGCAGTCCTCCCGGATTCTAATGCATTTAATTTCGCCCTTGTCATAAAAAGCTCATCGGCAAGCTCTTGCTGCGTTTTTCGCTTACGCTCACGGAGAAACCGGATGTTCTGTGCAAAAAAATATTTTGGAGGATTCATATAGATTTGCTACAATTGGTATCATTACTTTGTTACAATCAGTATCAAAAGTAGGGTAAAATTGTGATGTTATGGAAACTGCGAAGAAAAAAAATGAGCTGATTGCCAAGTTGCGGAGTGAGATACTTTCGCTGCAAGGTTTCCGGGCGCCTTCACTCGGGGCCAATCATACCAATTTCGGCCTCGGTCCCATTGAGAGAGCATTTCCCGGTGGTGTTTTCCCAACCGGTGCGATCCACGAGTTTATAAGCCGTCAGCCCGAAGAGTCGGCTGCAACATCAGGCTTTATGGCGGCCTTGGCTGGGCGGCTCATGAGGACAGAAGGCATGTGCGCGTGGATCGGAGTGCGAAGGAACGTTTTCCCACTTGGGCTAAGTCCGTTTGGCTTATGCCCTGACCGAATCATTTTCATTGACCTTAAACGAGAACGTGACCTTCTATGGGCAGTTGAAGAAGCCCTCAAATGCGACGCATTTGCTGCAGTTGTGGGCCAGATCAAAGAACTGAATTTAACCGAGTCCCGGCGTTTGCAACTGGCCGTCGAAGAGAGTCGCGTTACAGGGCTCATTCATCGGGACAACCCGCGTATATCCAGCGCCGTTGCATCGGTCTGCCGGTGGCAGATCAAACCCGTACCTGCTCAGCCATCAGACGGGAGTCCTGGTGTCGGCTATGCCCGCTGGGATGTTACCCTGGCTAAGGTGCGCAACGGGGAACCCGGCAACTGGTGCGTCCAGTGGGCGGAAGATCATTTTGAACATATCAGCCGGCAGCAAGCCATTACCAAAGAGCACCTGTTACAAGTTGGATAGCTATGAAACGGTATGTGACGATATGGTTCCGGCATCTGCTTACAGACCGGCAATTGCTTCGGCAACCTGAGCTTGCCGGTAATCCGTTCGTGCTTGCCGCAAAACAAAAGGGCCGCATGATTGTGATGGCTTCGAGCCAACTGGCGGAAAAAGCAGGAATAGAAACCGGCATGGTTGTTGCCGACGCGCGCGCTGTGTTTCCTAAACTGGAAGTTTTGGATTATGATCCAACGGCAGCCGAGGGACTCCTGAATGCAATCGCCGAATGGGCGATACGGTACACACCCCTTGTTGCAGTCGACCTGCCGGACGGGTTAGTACTGGACGCTACCGGCTGCGCGCACCTGTGGGGAGGCGAAACGCCATATCTCAAAGATATCACCAGCCGCTTAAAGACATCCGGCTATGATGTCAGGGGCGCTATGGCCGACACGATTGGTGCCGCCTGGGCTATTTCCAGATATTCTCATATGTTTCCAATCATAGCACAAGGCCAGCAAATGGACGCCTTGCTGCCACTTCCTCCCAATGCATTGAGATTGCCGCCGGATGTGGTGGAAAAATTAGTCAAACTGGGCCTCTATCAGATCAAAAACTTTATCTCCATGCCAAGGGCTGTACTCAGGCGCAGGTTTGGGCAAACCATCCTAGACCAGCTCGGAAAAGCATTGGCGCATACTCATGAAGCATTTGAGCCGGTGCGGCCTATTGAACCTTTTCAGGAGCGCCTCCCCAGTCTGGAACCGATCCGCACGGCAACTGGGATCGAAATTGCGCTGCGTAAACTATTGGAAAAGCTCTGCGCCAGGCTTGCCGCAGAAGACAAAGGGCTTCGCCAAGCAATCCTGACGTGTTACCGCATTGACGGTGAAACACGGCAAGTTGAAATCGGGACAAGTGGTCCCTCTTGCAGCGTAGTGCACTTGTTCAAGCTGTTTGAACTGAAAATTTCCAGTATTGAGCCTGCCTTGGGTATTGAGTTATTTCTCCTTGACGCGCCGGTGGTCGAGCCAATGCCAGCCGCCCAGGAAGCCTTATGGAATTTGAATAGCAGTAATAAGCAAATTGCTATTGCCGAATTGGTGGACCGCCTGAGGGCACGTGCCGGGACTGATGTTGTCCACCGGTACCTGCCCGCCGAACACCACTGGCCGGAGCGAGCGATAGTCGAAGCCTCGTCGCTTATTGACCAACCGCAGACGCATTGGCGTACAGACCAGCCCAGGCCAGTTCAGCTACTAAAACAACCTGAACGAATCGAGGTAAGCGCACCGATACCGGATTACCCACCTATGGTCTTCCGCTATAACAATACTGTCCACAAGATAATGCGGGCCGACGGCCCAGACAGGATCGAACAGGAGTGGTGGATTGCAGACGGACTACACAGAGATTACTACTTGGTCGAAGATGAAAACGGGAACCGCTACTGGATTTTTCGGTTGGGACATTACGGAGATGCTCAGAACCCGGAGTGGTTTATTCACGGCTTTTTTGCTTAAAAATTGAGGAAGATATGAACTATACGGAATTGCAAGTCACAACTAACTTTAGCTTTCTCCGGGGTGGTTCCCATCCGGAAGAGTTGGTGGAACAGGCATGTTTACTTGGATATAGTAAAATCGCCATTACAGACCGTAATACCCTTGCTGGTATCGTAAGGGCGCATGCTGCTGCCCGCGATACTCAACTGCAAATTATCCCCGCAGCGCGACTAGACCTTAAAGATGGCCCAAGCCTGTTGGCTTATCCGACCGATAGGGATTCGTATACCCGTTTGTCGGCGTTACTATCAATGGGAAATCTCAGAACGGAGAAAGGAAAGTGTGAGCTATACCGACGCGATGTCTACGAATATGCTCATGGAATGAAATTCATAGCCATATCTCCTGACGGCCTGTCCTCCGGGTTTAAGTTCGAGCCAGGCTTTGAAACAGCACTCAAAGACTACAGGCGAGAACTAGGCAACAATCTTTACCTTTCGGCCAGCCGTTCTTACCTGGGAACTGACCACAAAAAGCTTTTCAGGGTTTCTGAAATTTGCCACAAGCTTGATATCCCGATGATCGCAACCAATGATGTTTACTATCATCATCCTGAGCGCCGCCAATTACAGGATGTGGTCACCTGTATCCGGGAAAAGTGTACCATCTACAATGCGGGGTTCCGGCTCCATCAAAATGCTGAGCGCTACTTGAAGAACCAGGCTGAAATGATACGCCTGTTCCGCAACTACCCGGATGCCATCAAGCATACTCAGGAGATAGCTGAGGCATGTACTTTCTCACTTGATAGCCTGAGGTATGTTTATCCCGAGGAAATTACATCGGAAGGCAGAAGCCCCCTGGAGGAGCTTACCTATTTGGCCTGGAAAGGTGCACGCGACTTTTATAGTGAGCCATTACCCGAAAAGGTTATAAATGCCATTAACCATGAACTTCGGTTCGTAGAGGAGATGGACTATTCGGCGTATTTCCTTACGGTATATGATATTGTCCGTTTCGCCCGCGAGCGCGGCATCCTTTGCCAGGGACGCGGGTCGGCTGCAAACTCGACTGTTTGTTTTTGCTTAGGAATCACTAGTGTTGACCCGACTAAATTCGACCTGCTTTTTGAGCGTTTTATCTCATCGGCAAGAAATGAGCCACCTGATATTGACGTAGATTTCGAGCATGAGCGTCGTGAGGAAGTGATCCAATATATTTATGAGAAGTACGGCCGTGACCGGTCGGCGATTGTGGCCACCGTCACCCAACTCCATCAAAAGGGTGCTATCCGCGATGTTGCAAAAGTTATGGGTATGTCTGTCGATGCGATCAACAAACTTTCCAGCTCCATATGGGAGTTTACCGATGAATGGTTTGAAGGAAAACGTATTTCTGATCAGGGCTTTAACGCGGACGACCCTCATCTGATCAAAGTCCTTGATCTAACCAGGCAGTTTATGGGCTTTCCCCGGCAGCTTGGCCAGCATACCGGAGGCTTTGTTATCACCCAAGGTAAGATCACCGATTTGTGTCCCATTCTGAATGCCAGGATGCCTGGCCGCACTAACATAGAATGGAACAAGGATGATATTGATGCACTCGGCTTCCTTAAAATAGATGTGCTCGCCCTGGGGATGCTAACCTGTATCCGTAAGGCATTCGATTTGGCAAAGCTGCACTATGGCCTGAACCTGACACTAGCCAATATCCCGCAGGACGATCCGGTAGTCTATGAAATGATCGGGCATGCTGACACTATCGGTGTGTTCCAGATAGAAAGCCGTGCACAGCAATCAATGCTGCCGAGATTAAAACCCAAAGACTTCTATGACCTGGTTATCGAAGTTGCCATTGTGCGTCCTGGACCTATTCAAGGGGATATGGTACATCCTTACTTACGGCGACGGAACGGCGAGGAACCTATCGAATTCCCATCTAAGGAGCTCGAAGACATTTTAGGCCGCACGCTCGGTGTCCCATTGTTCCAGGAACAAGCAATGAAAATTGCAATTGTAGCTGCCGGGTTCACACCCACGGAGGCGGACAAACTGCGTCGGAGTATGGCAACTTTTAAGCTCAGTGGAATGGTGACGCAATTTGAAAAAAAGCTGATTGACGGCATGACCGGTCGTGGTTATACGGAAGAGTACGCCCGACGCATCTTTAAGCAATTGGAAGGCTTTGGTAGTTATGGTTTTCCTGAAAGCCACGCAGCCAGTTTTGCCCTGCTTGTCTATGTTTCTTGCTGGCTCAAATGCTATTACCCCGATGTATTTGCCGCAGCACTGCTCAATAGTCAACCGATGGGTTTTTACCAACCGGCACAAATTGTGGGTGACGCACGCAATCATGGCGTCATTGTTCGCCCTGTGGACGTGAATCTTTCTTATTGGGATAATACGCTCGAAGAGCAGGACGGTAAGTACAAAGCAATGCGCCTGGGGTTCCGCCAGGTAAAAGGGATTCGTCAGGAGGAAATGGAATTATTAGTTAACGCAAGAACCCAGCCATACAAGGCAATCCACCATATTAGGGACGCGGGTGTATCACAAGCTGCCCTTGAGCGACTGGCCGACGCCGACGCATTCCGCTCGATGGGCATGGACCGCAGGCGCGCTATGTGGGAGGCAACAGCCCTCTCAGATCGTCCGATGGGTATGTTCACTGGCCATCAATCTGCCAGCGAATTTGAAGCACCGGTTGCACTTCCCAAACTATCGCTTTCTGAGCATGTCGTGCAGGATTATGCTTCAATTGCATTGTCACTGAAAGCGCACCCGGTAAGCTTCGTCCGGGAACAACTGACTGCCAACTATGTTACCTGCAACAAAGATCTCACCAAATTCAGGGACGGAATGATCGTCCGCGTTGCCGGATTGGTGCTTGTCCGCCAAAGGCCAGGCACAGCGGGTGGGGTATGCTTTATCACGATCGAAGATGAAACCGGAGTAGCCAATTTGGTCGTCTTCCAAAAGCTTTTTGAGAAATACCGTAAGGAAGTACTGCGCTCACGGCTCTTAATGGTTGAGGGGAAATTGCAAATCGAAGGCGAAGTGATCCATGTCGTTGTGAAGCGGTGTTTTGATATGTCCTCGCTACTTCGCGGCTTGAATATCAGCAAAGATCAAGACCCGGACGTGCAGACACTTTCCCGCGCGGACGAAAAGGATGAATATGCCAGCCAGGCAGTCAACAAGAAAACGCAGGTGCGTAAAAAAGCCGTACAGCTTGAAATCTTTCCGTCCGGCCGCAACTTCCGGTAACCTTCTCAATTTGATTGAACTTTACTAACTTGGAAAACGAACCCTATCTATCACGATGACTGCTGCTTACAATCCCTTTGAAATCCTTAATGTGCCGATGTTGAAGCAGATCGAGCAGCACGGAAATCACTTCATTGTGCTGCAGCGATTCAATTGGCCCGGCATAGAGCCAGGTAGAGCGTTCATGGGCACTCCTTATGCTGAGCAGTCCAAAGCAGCGGAACATGTCGCGCACTTGTCAGAGAAGGAAGGGAAACTTCTAAACCTGAATGCTGATGCCGTAAAAATCACCGATCTGATCAATGACCCGAAATACAACCTGTTCCTTAGTACTTTCCGAGACCCCAATTGGGACAATAGAATCCTTAAACATTATCAGAGAAATATTATATCTTACCTGAAAGCCAGAATCCCATTCCGGCAAAGCAATCCGATTGACATCAACCTGTCACTAGAATATGGTAGGCTCAAAGCCGTTGTTACAGCAAACGGGCCGGAACACACCTTTGATGCATATGAGATGATAAAATGAGAAGCCTATGTGTTACGATATATCATTGCACACCGACATCGAATTAACCAGGGAAGCATTTCCCAAGGTGAAAGATCAACGCGTCAGCCTGGAATCTCCCAACCAGGAACACGTGCTGTCATTCGGCTTTCCAGAGTTTCCGATCTTCTCCCGGCAAGGAGCCGACTTGATTCTCTCGAACATGGAGTGGTCGGTCGATCCGACCTACGAGAAAGACCCTGTAATGCGCAAGAAAAAGCGGATCAAAATGGCTGACATGCAATCCGAGCGCGTGCTCGGCGACACACGATCATACTGGTACCGGTTACGGAAAAACCGGTGCCTCATTCCCGTAAGCGGCACTTATGAGCATCGGGCAATTTCAGGCTGGGCCAACAAAGTCCCGTACTACATCTGGGTAAAGGATCGCTCTATTCAGTTCCTTCCTGGCTTGTACCAGCTCTACGAAAGCATCGGGCCGAACGGCGAAAAGATACAGCTTGGCAGCTTTGGGGTGCTGACACGTGAAGCGAACGAAGTAATGTCCAATATCCATAATGATGGTGAATTCAAGCACCGCATGCCACTATTCCTCACACCGGAGTTGGAGCAGTTCTGGTTGTCTGAGCATTTCACAGATGATGATATGCGCGCTGTCTTTGAGTATCAGCTGCCTTCCGAGCTGCTTGCCTATCACCCGGTATTCAGCGTGCGCGGCAAAAAGCCGCGACCTGATGGAAAGCATAAATATGAACTTTGGAATTACGATAACTTGCCTCCGTTGGGGAATGATGAGCCTTTGCAGGCGCAAATAAAACTATTTTAAAACATAAATTGCATTCAAAACAAACCCTACAAAAACTCCCTCCCGAATGGAATACATAAGAAGAAAGATAGACCGCAAGATAACCTTCCTTGAAAATAGCGGTCAAGTTGATCTATTAAAAGTTTACTACCAAGTCAGATTGGAGTACCTCCTTATTTACTGCCTCGGTTTCCTTTGGAATAAGAATCTATCCGGACTGTCCGATCAAGACCGAGAATATATCCTAAGCAGAATATATCACCCGTCGATTGGGGACCTGGAGGATATTGCTCGGAAACTTGATATCAATGGAGATTTTTTCCTTCACAAAAGAGTGAGACAGGCGACCCAGAAGTATCCAAAACTTAGAAATGAAAAAATCGGACACGGATACGTATTTGAAGATGGCACCCAGGACTACCTAACGGCAATTCAGGAAATCTACGAAACCCTACTCACTTCGGAGATACCTATAATTTCGCAAAACTTCGATCTAATTAAAGTGGTAGAGCTCACGAACGGCTTTTACAGTGGAATTTCTTACAAACCAGATGGTTCCGAATTTGTCACATGGAGATATCCACAGGAAGTTGGACAACTAGAGATCGGCTCACTGTATTTAAAGGATGGTGAAAACAACTATGCCAGAATGTCGCCATTTATCAACATCGAATCAGAGGATGAAATCTACATATTCAACTCTATTCAAGAGCCACTTTTGGGTAAAGTAAAATACAATAGAATTCTTTCCACAGGTAACTCGACAAAAGACTGGCCAGAATTCATCGATGCACAAATAGATATCGCCGGCTTAAAGCGCAAGAGTCCCAATGGCACAATACTTAATGTATTTAAGAGAAACCACAGCAAATACATTGATATTGGCATCAGGAGAACTGTGACGGATTTTCTTTTAAACACATCTCACTCGGTAAGTGCAACAATATGGGGCCATGGTGGTGTCGGAAAAACCGCCGCCATACAACACATATGTGATGAACTTTCGGTAGCCAGAAATCGGAAATTTGACTACATAATTTTTTTAAGTGCAAAGGATCGTTTATACAATTACATGACTGGCTCAATTCAAGAGGTTACTGATTACGTGACTTCATGCGAAGATGTGATAAGAAATGTAAATAAATTCATATTTGGATCCGATAGCCACTTAACCGATGGAATAGAGAAATTTGAGGGAATAATGTTGATTGTAATTGATGATTACGAAACCTTCGCTGACGAGGAAAAACAGAAAATTAGAGAATTTGTCAGGCGGCTAAATACGAATCATCATCGAATTATTGTAACCACACGGGCAGACTTCAAGTTGGGTGATGAAATACAAAGCAACGAACTCGATAAATCCGGCACTGCAGAATTCTTCATCAAAGTTATGGAAAACGAGTTCCCTCAATGGCCCCTAGATAATTGGAAAAGAAAAATCATGCAGGAGAACTATTCCCAGAAACTCTTTCTCATTACTAGTGGTCGCCCACTATTTATATTTCAATTTACCCACACTTTAATCCAAACAGGTGATATTGACGAAGCACTAAATGCCAATATTAAAGACTCTATTTCTGCCATTGACTTCCTATATGGCAGGATATATGACTACCTGAGCAGTATGGCACAAGATATCTTTGTAGCTATCAGCTTATTGGTTACGGCCACCGATCTGAGCAATCTTGTAAGTAAGTTAATATTTATTCTAAACCTCGAAGCTGATGCGGAGAAATTCGCGAACGCTATTCAAGAACTGGTCAAACTAAGGATACTTGAAGTAAAAGAGAATGATTTTTTCCAGGTCTATTCAAAGGAAATATACCAAAAAATGAGCGACTATTTCTTGAAACGAGAAGATCAATTCATTGGTATTTGTCGACAGAGGCTGATGCTTGTTTCACGAGACAAGAAACTGGATAATGAGCAGGCTTTACTCAAAAATGCTGATACAAGTAGGCTAACGAAAAATGAGGAAGAAGTGTCAAGTACCTACAAGTATATATTAAATAGGGCAACTGCACCTTCATCGGTAAAACTGCAGGCAGCACTAAATTTATCATCATATCTATTTACCGACCGTGGAAAAAAGGAAAGCGCAGTAAAAATTCTTGACGACAACTATCACTTGTTCAATCGCGATGGCAAATATGTCAAAATGTTAGCGACATATAATTGGTCGCTGGGAACGAATGAGGGGAAACAAAAAGCAATTAGTTATTTGACTATATTCTACGCGAACAACACAAATCTGAAAGATGATGTAAATCTTGAAATTCTAGGTCTACTAATAACTTATAGAAGTATCTATGCAATCTCACAGAAAGATGAATTAAAAGAGTTATTGAAATATCAAGAAATCACACAGTTGGAATTCACCACTAGAAACAACGCATTGAAAGACGAATTTCACAATATTTGGAAGCAACAGGCCCATTTTTTCTGGGACTTCTTAAAGCGAGCAAACATTTCTAGACTAGGGTCAGGAGCTCGTCAAAATGCCGTTACCGGACTCTATCAATTCTGTGAAACTCAAATAAGAATAAATAAGGTGGAGACAGCAAAGGAAATATGTGAATTTGTAATTGAAAAATTTCCTTCAAACTTTCATCCACTATTTCAATCAAAGCTAAATAAGTTGAAATATATACTCGAAAGGCAGAAAGTTAATTCTAGAGAGTGATCGTAAATTGATTTCGGAAAACATATTTGGACCATTGCATCGTAATCGAGGCCGCAATATTGACAACAACAACTATAAAATAAATGTACAACTTATTTGTTTCCGCAGATGAAAACGACTGGCAAGGAGAGCTGTTTGAAATTGGCATAGATCGGTGCATCCGTCAGTATACCGATTTAGAGATACGGAACAGATTTTGCGAATTAGACGAAGAATCAATTAACACTCTAAGAAGTTACCCTTGCATTTTTGCTTATGAATCGCGTTGCAAGTTAGCTGCAAAATTCGGTTGGATAAAAAATGTTAAGAGGCGAAAAGAGTTGGTACGAATTGAATATGAGGTAATTGAAAATGCACAAATTCTTTCTCACTCAGATTTAGGAAGCCTCCGGTTTGAGCTAGATATCGACAAGCTTGAACTTAATCGTACCCATTGGGCAGTAAAAGAGGTCAATTTAGTGCAGGAATTGGCCAATAAAGGTATCAATTTGACATTTGGGCCCTTAACGTTGCCTAGCAAGATTGTCGACGTAACTCAGCATATCTTCGAGGTGGCGTTATCGTTTCCAGGAGAGATAAGGCATTTGGTCGAACCAATTGCCAGAGGAATACAGCATGAAATTGGACCTGACACATGTTTTTATGACAATGATTACAAAGCACAACTTGCCCGCCCCTCACTCAACTTAGTCTTGCAAGACATCTACCTTAACAGATCAAAACTTGTGGTGGTATTTCTTTCTGCCGACTATCAAAGGAAAGAATGGTGTGGTGTCGAATTTAGAGCGATTCAAGAGATCCTATTAGATAAAAAGTTACACAGTCGGGTTATGTTCTTTCGGACTGACAACGCCTTGGTTGACGGTGTCTTTCGAACCGATGGGTTTATCGATTGCAACGAGCATACAACGGCTGAAATTGTTAATTTCATAAAACAGAGAATCCAATTGGCGAAAGCATAAATGAGACAAGAAATGTCATATGAATATGAAGTTTAACATTCAGGAGAAAATGCTTGGAAATTAGCCGCCAAGTTTTCTAATTGCGTCGACTGCATAGGTGCCATACTTAATATGGTCTGAAAGAGGCCTTAGGACATCCAGGTCCAAAGGCGAGCCGACCTCAGCTAACAATTGTATAGCATGCCTATTCATATCTTCAATCGAGTCAGGGAACTTCCAAATGCTCTTTTGCCAACTAAGATCCAGCAAGGCTCGACGGCATGCGTCAACGACCTTCTGCCGATAGTTGACTAAAATAAGCTCCACCTTGCTGAGATCAAGTTTTGAATGATAGGACTGGTTGTAAAGAGCTAGCCTGGACTGCCATAATGTGTCAACGACCATGTCATTATTTGGAGCAAAAAGTTTATCTGCAAGTGGCACAGTTCTTGCCCATAGCACATCAGGTTCAATGCCATCTCTTTGATACCAATAATGTAGTTCTGCTAGCGCTCGAATAGAGTTAGAGGCTAAGTCTGGACCATCGAGGCTTCTTTGAGGCAATGCGTGGTTATGCTGGCCTAATAGTAAATGGCAGATTAAAAAAACGCCTAGCGAGTCAACCGGAAACGTAGGTTGTGCAATCGGCACCACGGTCCATCTGACAATCTCATTCATAGCTACTGACCCAAGTAAACTACTTGCCTTAATGATAAGCGACGAAGTGAACATGCCATCACGCCACCCCCGAAGGGCCATTTGCAAAAAAGCCTTCTTCTCGTTGTCATCTAACTGCTCAATAGCAGTGTAAAAGGCTGAATCATATAGGTGGTCATATTGGCAATGAAAAATTGTAGCCGCTCTTTCACATGCATCATTGTCGTAAAGCGGAGAAGAAAGAATGTCAGCAATATCCTGTTTTACGACTGGAATATAGGCGTTCGCATCATCATCTAGCGCACCTAGACTCCCTAACGCATCAAATAGCTGAGTCGAAAGCCAAGCGTTTTGGGTGGTTGATAAAATCTTGGAAATTTCATCAACGATCTCGACGCGCTGACTTTCGTCCGAGCAAATGTGACCAATTTGTTGAAGAGTCTCCGTCAGTAACGAATAGGGATATCTTCGCCATTCTTTTAAAATATTTAGTACCGTTGGATACAATACTTGTAGGCGATCGTCATATCGAAATAACAATAAGAGCAGCAAGACCTGACCGGGCGTTAGTGCTCGATTACGCGTTAACTCAGAGAGCGATCTAATAGAAATTTCCCCCTTGCCATGAAGACTAAAAAAGCCCGAATGAATTATTGAGAATAAACGACTCATCGCAAGTTTGCCGTGCGAAATACTACTATATGTCGTAGAGAAAATACCAGAGCGAGCACTTATATTCTTAGCCTTTGCCTGTTCCGAAAATTTCCTGGTGGCGTTGTCACACACCTCATCCATAGTTGCTATAATCGATAGCATTTCGTTTAGAAACATTCCATCAACTAGCCCTTCTGGTAACGAGCAAAGCAAAGCCATTTCGTGTTCTGACCAACTCGTCAAGTGATTATCATCAAAATCAAAGTAATGATACTCGTCTGTCATCTGAACAACACAATTTCGGATTTCGTCCTCGACCTTCGGCAATAGCCCTGATAATCTACGGCGCGTCCAACTTTGAACGTAATCACCTGCTTCACCATCAAGAAGGGAAACAAATAAGTTACTATCAGTAATATTCGCCAACACACCATCAAGCAGTTGAGTGTCGTCAACCGCTCCGAGTATTAATATCTTTTTATCTGAATTTTTGGGTGCATTCAATGCATCCAAAATGTCGCCACTATCATTAGCGAAACGGCCAACACTATCGGCAACAGAAAAATCAAAGAACATTTCATGACTGAAGCTGATCTTCCCG
Organism: uncultured Dyadobacter sp.; assembly: GCF_946482605.1. Next base: position 69,491 of record NZ_CAMLSE010000036.1, read on the forward strand.
CCTCTTTCCTCGAGTACCCCAGCTCTTAAACACTCCACATAAACTTGGGATGATAACATTTGGTCCAGTAACAGTCCCTCGACTGATCTGATCGATAAACTAAATGTAATCCTGCTTGACATTGCCCGCGCAATCAACGCCATTAACAAGAAGCCTCCAACATGGCTTCCTGCAAGTTTCCTTTTTATGAACCCTGCGAACAAAGCATAGCGACCATTTGCTAAGAGATCTACCGCTTCCATTTCGCCGACCATTCGGGCCTCCAGGCCACTCGAAACAACTGCTAAAATCGACCGTAGTTTTCTAGGCGCTATGAACGACCCATATGCGAGTGCGATGGCCTGTCTTATTTCGGGAGAGGGGTGCTGGATAAATATTTCAGGCAAGTGCAAATCCTCTAACAGTGGTTCCGCCACCTGGGTGGTAATGATTACAACTAGTCTCCTTCCGGACATTGCTCGCTGTACTTCCAACGCTATTTTGAAACGAAACTCAGGGCAGCATTCATTCAACCCATCGATTACGAGCAGAACCAGTTGACCAGAAGACTTAGCTTCTTCAAAGAACTCTGACTCTGACTCGAATCCGTAACTTTGAATTTCTTTTCGAAACAAGGTCTGAATGCCATTTTCGTAGTATTTCGCCTCCAGAATGACAGGAAAGACACGATCTAGAGCGTTGAGACACAATTGCCTAGCGAGTACCGACTTGCCACATCCGGAAGGTCCGAAGATGATTAAGCCATGGTCAAGCCAGGCGCCATCCTTTAGCGAAATCGATGTAAGCAATTGTTTATCTGACAGGTATTCTACCGGAACAAAATTGCGAGTTCTTGCTTCTTGATTCGCTGCGAATAGTTTCTTAAAGAAAAGAACTTTCTCTCCGGAACTCCTAAAGCTGACAAGTCCATCGTTCTTCTTTATTGTCTTTGTTCCAAATTCCTGATCGAGAAATTGATGGAGGAGAGTAAACGTGTCAGGATCTTCATAGTAAATTTTTTTTGCCTGAACTAACAAATTTCGTATCGTCAGTATATCTCTTTTCGAGTCAAAGAAATGACTGTACGATATTTGCGACTTCTCTGACAATACTGGTCGCCTACCGCTGGAAAGAATCAAAAATTTGACACCGTTCGGAAATTCTTTGAGATAACCACTGTCAGTGAAAGATTTCAAAGTCCTCCGAATCTTTCGCGTATCAGTCCTGGAAGTTACCTGAATTGCCAGTTTCGCATTTTCGGTATCTCCCAGATCAACGGCCGAGAAGTTAAGCTCTTTATCATTTAAGTCAGTCAGGTTCCAACCGTAAAGTAAGTTCAGTAGACGTGCTGCTATACCTTCTGATATTTTATTGATATCGAAATATGTCAAAGCGTTATATACGGCTATTTCCGTCAGCCAAGTGACGAGGTATCCATTTACTTCGCTAAGTTCCTTTTGAGCCTTTGGCATATCAAAAATTACATTTTTCTCTTCACCTCATATTTCATCCAGACTATCTAGTCCGCTGGCTGACTTTCGAGCATTGGCTTTTGAAATTGCAATAACGTTTCCATTGATAATCGCTTTTTTAATCATGATAGGTAATGGCACCCCTTGAAAGCGATCGAGATCTACTTCAATCTCGAGGTTAATAATATACTCTGCAAACGACGGCGCAATAGTGCTGGATATATACTTTTCGTTCAACACGTCCTTTATCTCCCGTTGAATAGCCCACTGATCCATTTCAAACGCTAATTTCCACAATTGCTTGAGACACAGGAGTCGGACTTGGTCAGTCGCAACGTTAGTTAGAATCCTCTTAAGCAACAAACCAAAGTCAGTGGCAGCTTTGAACGGCCATCCGGTCCTATCGTAGCACTCGTCGAGTCGTTCGCAAAAAACTGAGACAAATTCCAGTATTGTTGTACCGACATTCGCGTAGTAGGTTCTCAAAAATTCGACGTTTCCAAAAAGTTTCACCACCGGTGCAAGATAATCGCTATAAACGTGATCAAGATAGTTTCCGCGTACTAACACCTTGTGCAAATAATGAATATCAACCTTCTCATTAGATTCCGCAATTTCGGCTATTGTTACATACTCCAACGGAATAGTATTGTCCAGTTGCAATTCTCGCAGACCTACATAGTGCTGCTCAAATTCTTGAATACTCTTATGCCTGCGTTCAGGAATGTCTTCGGTTGCCTTTGCTACAAGCGAGGACAATTCGAAAGGTCTCATATTGTCAGGATCACGACCCGTGTAAATAAAATATACAAGTTTCCCAAGAGAGTAGAGGTCGCTTTGAAAGGTGGCATCTTTTAATTTCTGACGCTGCTCCGGCGATACATAAAGGATCTGACCATAGCCAGAAGAACTCGAAGCTGTATAATGAGAAATTGACTCAGCATCCTTTCCTAATCCGAAATCAGCCACCCTAACAATATAGCTTCCGTTTTCTAAATAGACCAGCACGTTATTAGGAGAAATATCTCGATGCAGAATTTTCCGGTCATGCGCATACTTTATTGCGACAATGACCTGATCGATTATCGCGAATCGCTCTTCAACAGTAAGATTTACATTGTATCGGCGAATGTAATCGAACAGATTAAACTTCGCAAATGGCATCAAGTACCAAATACTCATGCTCTCTTGATCTTCCCCGGAATCAATCATCGGCACGACATTCGCGCAGTCCTGCAACTCTTTTAATATACTTATCTCACGGCTGAGTCTGTAGCGGTATTCGTCCTTTGGGTAGTGCTCTTTCCTAAGTTCCTTGAAAGCGAACTCCAGCCCAGTTGTTTTGTGACGATACAGCTTCACTTGGCAAAAATATCCATGCCCCTTGAGAGCGATGTATTGCAAATCAGTCATACTAAGAATGGAAAAGTACAATATTAACAATAAGTGGCGAAATCGTATATGAATTAAACCGAATCGGAAAGCTAATAGGCAACTCGGCCAATGCACTACAATCGATTATTAAAAATAGCTCGAGACAAGTGCGGATTTGAGCTTTAATGTTTCCCGTCTACCTACTTCCAATGCATGCAATGCCTGTGTAACATAAGTTCTGAATAATTTTCTGAATGTCAAGTGAGTAGTAAACCTAAGGTTGGGCTGTTTTACATTTCAGCATAAGCACCCTATCTACTGGCCGCAGTAATCGCCTGAAAATAAACTCTCTAACTTTGCTACATCATTGCTTAGGCGGTTCGAGTTATGTACATGGGTTCCCTCTCAGGGCAAATGATAGAAGGCGATATGCTCTTGAATGGATAGTACGTCGTATGTCTATTCCTTTGCGAACCGTTGTTACGATCGGAGATGGGCAACGAATTATAGAATTATTCGCGGCTCAACTGCTTAGAAAAAAACGTAGCGCTTTACCTATCTTGCATATCTTAAATAATATCGCCTTCCAAGTGTTATCCCAGAAAGAACAGAAAAAAGAGTTAGGAATAGATCCAATACTCCTTCAAGACCAACTGCAAGGTTATCAAAAGGCTGAAATCACGCTGCTGATAGCTGAAAAAACCCAAAGCAAAGATTTTTTTAACCTGCTCACATTGATCGAACTTGTACCCGCCGAGCAGGCGGACAGCCTGCCCGTCGGCGACGAAAGGCACCCAAACGTAATCCGTGCCAATACTGATGAATATACGTTGTACGCGATACGCCTGACCGGCTTAACGATTACAGAAGCTGTTAGTATATACGCTAATGCAAATAAGGGTCTGACTATCAACTTCAAAGAAGTTCAGGTTGACTTCAGGTGCCGCGGCGGGCTAACCGAGAACCCACCTGCTTCCCGCCCGCTGCTGATCACGGAGACCGACCGTCAACTGAGGCCCGTCCTGCCACAGCGACATACCTCCATTCGCGTTTGGACGCAGCTGAATATGGACAAAGAGTGGGTTAGCGACTTGAGCCATACTTTTATGCGAAAGGTCAGCGAACTTTCGAACCAGCTTTTCGGCTATGACCTGAACGCCATGCCCGAACACCTGGGGAATGTCTACTTATTCGGCTGTAATCCGCTGCTGCGCTCTTGGGAGTGTCGGTTGGCCGATCATGACAAAGCATTGCTGTTTCGCTTCAACCAGAGAGCCGGCCAACGTATCTCAGCCAGTAAGCTGGTTTTGGAAGAAGTACGCGGCGATCAGGGAGGCTTCTATCTGGAGCAAAGTTTAGACGCGGAGGATACGCTCATCACATTACCGTATTTCCCCGATCGCCTGCATTTACGACTGTTTGACGCGCATGGGCACTGGATCGACCACAGTTTTTTGAACTGGGCCAATTTTGCTTTTGATCTTGCCATACAGGACCGAGTGGTTGATTATCGCGTTCAGACCGAAAGCGATGTTCAGGTATTTTCCGTACCCAAACGCCTGTCAGAACAACGGGTTAGCGTCGGTACGTACGACTGGGCTGCAGCCCATTTTCTGCGTGACGCCTTAGCCAGCCGTCGGTTCGAAGACTTGGCCAAAAGCAGAGAGTTCATTTTCTTCCCTAAAAAGCCCGAAAGCCTGCCACGCGCCAAAGAGACCATTCGCGAGTTGCTGAACGGCGCTCGTAAACGTTGCATGATCCTTGACCCGTATTTCGGAGCCGCGGATATGCTCTATATCTACCAGATCGAGAATATCTCCCTGACTGTGCGAGTCATTTCATCCGCAGCATACCTGAACGAACGGCCGCGGTCGCCACAACCACCGGAGCCGCCAGGCTGGCGGGGCCTTTTGCAGCGCCTCTGGATTGCCTGGCGCGGCAAACCTGCTAACACCGCCAAGACCTATATGGAAAATCTTTTTGGTCAACTCACAGAGTATGCCGCAGCCATGCCGCTGCAGAAAATCGAATGCCGCGTGCTACGTGGCGAAAAAAGCCCGCTGCATGACCGATTCGTAGTGATTGACGATGAGGTCTATCTGCTGGGGAGTTCCCTCAATGAATTCGGCAGCAGGACGACTACCATTTCCCGAGTTCCGGCACCAGGTGAATTGATCGACCAGGCCGAGGCTTGGTGGGCCGATAACGACGTTTGCCCGACCATTGATGAGCTAATCGCAAAAAAAAAGACGAATGATGTGGAAGCGTGATCTAAGGTTGCATGGCCTGGCTAATCTTGTCAACAATGCAACGTTGCAGAAATATAGGGATGCTGTTGCAGAACACCCTTATGCGGGTTTACCAGCAGTGGTCGCCTGGCTGGCCGAGTTGCTTGCCAACTTTCCAAGTACCGTGGATAAATCGGCGGTCTCGGGGCAGCTTCGCGACGGCGATCAACATTATGCCAGTGTGTTTCTCCGCCTAAACCTACTACCCGAAGACCGCGACCCAACGCTGCCTATTGAACCGCTGAGCGACTGCGTGGACCAGATAATCGAATCGATCACTGGCAGACGCCTGCGCGGCGATTCAAATGCTCCGGTTTTTGGCTTCCTAAAAGAGGCCGTGTTGACGGACCTAGCCCGGTTTTTGGCTAGGGACAATCGTTATAGTCTTTATAGCCAATGGGAAGCATTGATCAACCGCTTCTGGCAGTCGGATATGTTCTATGAGGCTTTGGTCTCCGCGATACCCAAATCTGCGATACAACAGGTTAAAGCAAGCTTAACTCCCCCCTACGATAACAGTAATGTCGTGCGTTATTTGTCGCAAGGGGACAAACGCATGGAAGACGACGTTTTTCAGCGAGAGTACCTCAAACGGATTGAAAAAAACCGCTTGGGCGCACCTGCGGAATTCATTAGAAAACTGACCGACCACTCGGACACCATGTCGCTGCATCGCAACCAAGTCCTCAAAAAAGATCTGGTTCGCCAACTCGGCCGGGACGCGGAAGTCGCTTGGATCGACGGGCTGCGCTGGCCGCTGGTACAGGCTGCAGCGCTCAACGAATACGGAGATGTGTCAGAAATCGCCGCCATGGTCGCCGAGCTCGTTCAACAACGTGATAAGTTGCAAAGCCCATTCGTGCACCTACTTTTGATCATGCTTGAACAGGCTATCGGTGTTATGCGGCGCATTTCTTTTAACCTGCATCAATTTGAACAACCAGCCGGACAGTCCTATCATAACTCAACGATTCTAGAAGAACTCCACGCGGAAGGCCAAAACTGTTTGGCCGCCTGGAAGGCGCACGAGATTCGAACCCTGGTCACCGATCTCCTGAAATCGATTCTGGCCATCGAAAATCCCACGGACGAATTGCAACGTGGTCTGTTTGGTTGGGTAGCCGGCCAAGACCGCGAACGTTGGTTAAACAATCCACATGCTGATTCCGTGCTAAAAACGATCGACGAGCTTCATGAGCAGTACCTTAACTCGTTTACGTCGGGGAAATGGTCGAAAGCCCAATTGATCCAGACGATCGCTATGGACCTGATCGACTGGAAACAATTTAAACTGCTTTACAGCCTGTGGAACAGTGAAGAGACCGATGAAACATTGCGCAGTAAGCTAATCGACAAGATGAACGCTTACATCCGATCAGATCTCTTTTCCTGGAACACGGCCTACGTTTTTGACAACTATCACCTTAATCAGGCGTTGCAGTTAACCAATTTATACTTTCGCCTACCCGATTCGGAAATGCAACTAGCCGCGTTGACCAAAGCTATGCGCACTTGGAATGAAGGCTGGTCTTATCGGGGGGCAAGCGGAATGAAAGATAGCAATCGATATATTTTCTTGCTCACCTGCGGTATGTGCCGGAGCTATCTACATTATGATGCGGGAGACGTCGCGGGAGCGACAGCTAACTGGAAAAGTTACCTTGAAGAAACAACCGTTCAGTACCGAAGCGCCAGGTCTGAACTGGATCGGCAGTACTATCTGTTGCCCCTCAAGCTGCTTTTTCATATAGTACAAAAGTTTGATGAATTCGCCCTCCCTAATCTACTAGACGAGACATTTGGCAAGATCGATCATATAGAAAATAGAATCGAGTTGGCGCATAGCCTGATGGAAACAACAACCTTCCTTAAGAAAACACTGAATGTCGGCACCCGCCAAGATATTCGTGGACTGCTTCAAGCGCAATGGTGGGTGTTGGAATTGCAATTAAAACGTACGAAGCACGTTGAGCACAATCGGCAATTTGAGAAGTTGTACAATGCGGTTTTACCCTGGCTGACTACCTCCTAAACTCGGAATGATCCTTTTGAGCTCGTGCGTGATAACCACCCTTTACATGAATTTACTATGCCAATTACAGAATGGGCCAACTTCTTTGTAGCCATTGTCAGTGCTGCTGCGGCATTGACCGGGCTAATTTTTGTAGGCGTTTCCCTTAGTCTGAACAAGATTTTAGACATAGGCTGGCTTACGGGACGGGCCATGGAGGCATTGGTGCTGCTAGTAGGCGTATTGATAGCCGGTGTGATATGCCTGGTGCCTCGACAAACACCCACCATTGTGGGCATTGAAATATTGATCACCGGAGGCGTGATATGGGGCATGACTTTTTTTCTGGATTTGCGCATGCTTCGTCAGGTAGAGCGTAACTATAAACGCTATTATCTGCTCAACATCCTCTTTACTCAATTGGCGGTACTGCCATATTTGGTGGCAGGCATAGTGCTGCTTAAAAGCGGATTCGGCGGCTTGTACTGGTTGGTACCAGGTCTGCTGTTCTCCTTTCTTAAGTCATTGACCGACGCATGGATACTTCTGGTGGAAATACACCGCTAACCGTTCAGCTCATGTCGCTTTCAGATACGTTCGCCCGTCAGCTCCTCTGCTGTCGCTGACGGCTTCCGGGTTGCCGACATTGGCCTACGTCGACTATCAGCACTGACTCTAATATCCGGAATTAATCACCTGTACACAAGGCTGTTAATCCTTTTACGTCCTTCAATAAGCGGTTCGAGTTCTGTACCATAGGGTTCACTAAAAACTCAAAAGCCTCCAAAACGTTGATTTTGAAGGCTTTTTTCATGACGCTGCAAAGGGTTGCCAAAGGCACTTTGAGTATTCCACTGACTTTCTGCGATTTGATGGTTCGAGTACCAGCGGCCACTTATTGCACGGCAAACCTAAAAGTCCGCTTTATCGCCCTTTCCTGTACAGTGATAAAATAACTTCCCGAAGTCAACTTCTCCGAAGGTGTGATCACGACCGTTTTCGTTCCTTCGGGCTTGCGTGTGAAGGCGACTGCGTGTCCAAATGCGTTGTAAATCTGGATTTGCCCCGCAACCGGTTCGTCGACGCTGATGCGGAAAGAGGGGCTTCGGACAGGGTTGGGATACAATGCGTAATCCCCGGAACGGAGAACCACTGACACTACCCGTGAAGCCGTTCGGGTACCGTCCAGATCGTATTGAAGCAGCCGGTAATAGCTCGTTCCAGTATGAGGGGTTGGGTCGATAACCCGGTAGGTGTGCAAAGTGTTGGAGTTGCCCGCTACGTCCCGGATTTCGGCCACGGTTTCGAAGAAGGTCAGGTCTTTGCTTCGCTCGATCACGAAACGTTCATTTTGACTTTCCTGGGAGGTTCCCCATTTGATCTCGACGGTATTGCCAGACATGGGTTTGACAGAAAAGGACACGAGCGTAACCGGCAGTACCGCGCAGTTAGGGTCCAGTACATCGCCGGTTATGCTCCATCCTTTGGCAATTATAAGTGAATCGCGCGCTGCGGCGGCCGCGGATCCATAGGTCTTACCTTGTCCGTTAAGGCTAAGTCCCGTAGGAGTAGCCGGGTTTGCCGCCCATCCTATGAGTGTGGTACTATAATTGTTGCAATCGATCCCACTACCGGTCAGGAAATTTCTGAAACTCGGCCGAGACGCGAGATTCCAGCTTCCGACAGGTTGGTTGAACGCTGCCGCACCAGAAAACATAAAAGTCATATTAGCCACGGCCGAAACATCCCAATTGGCAATGGGCTGGTTGAAAGCCGCCGCATTTTGAAACATCATGTTCATATTGGTTACGACAGAAACGTCCCAGCTGCCGATCGGCTGATTGAAAGTCGCCGTACCTCGAAACATACCTTGCATACTGGTTACAGCCGAAACGTCCCAGTTGCCGATCGGCTGATTAAAAGATGCCGTTTCTGAAAACATAGCGGCCATAATGGTTACGGCCGAAACATCCCAACTACCAATGGGCTGATTGAAAGGCGTACTTCGAAACATATTACCCATATTGGTTACAGCCGAAACGTCCCAGCTGCCGATCGGCTGATTAAAAGATGTCGCGCCTACAAACATACCTCCCATAGAAGTTACAGCCGAAACGTCCCAGCTGCCGATCGGCTGATTGAA
>NZ_CAMLSE010000037.1 GCF_946482605.1 uncultured Dyadobacter sp.
TCCGATCCTGAAGAGACTGCAGGGGGCGGAAGCGCGCGTTTTTGCATCACGTTACCTGCGCACGTTCGGCATCGGCGAATCGCGGCACCGGCACCATGCTGATCCATGCCAATGATGTGTACGCCGGACCTGGTCACAATGCCCGCTGGATTACCGATGATGCCGGTACCGACTGGCTCCTTTATCACGCCATCGACAAAAAGCAGCCATATGTTTCCACAGGAGCCAACCGTCGCGTGCTAATGCTTGACAAGCTCGTCTGGAAAAATGGCTGGCCTGAAATTTCCAATGCAGTACCTAGCTTAGAAAACAGTCCTGCACCTCTTTTTAAATGAAAAACTAATCCCAATACCGAATGAAATTGCTAAAAACGACGATCTGGGCCTTGGCGGCCTGTTTGATGTTCCAGAGCTGCGCTAAAAAAGCGGAGGAAAAGAAGGATGAAACGCCCGCGCAGGAACAGGCTGCGACGCGCGACATATGGACTAAAGAGCAAGCCAAAGACTGGTATGCGAAGCAAGGCTGGCTGGTAGGGGCCGATTTCCTGCCGAGCACGGCCATTAACCAGCTGGAAATGTTTCAGGAGGCTTCTTTTGATACGGCTACGATCAATAGGGAGTTGGGCTGGGCCGAGGGAATCGGTATGAACACCATGCGGGTATACCTGCATGACCTCTTGTATCAGCAGGATTCCGCCGGGTTTATCAAAAGGCTGGACGTATTCCTAAGCATCGCGGAAAAGCATAAGATCAAGCCGCTATTCGTGCTTTTCGACTCCTGCTGGGATCCATTCCCGAAGCTGGGGACGCAACGTGCTCCGAAGCCGGGCGTGCATAATTCGGGCTGGGTGCAAAGTCCGGGGTACGATGCGCTTAAAGACAGCACGCAGTACCCACGCCTGGAAAGGTATGTTAAAGGTACCGTGGCCGCATTCGCCAACGACGACCGTGTGCTGATGTGGGATATTTGGAACGAACCGGATAATACCAACAACAGCTCTTACGGAAAAGTAGAATTACCCAACAAGGTCGACTATGTGCTTCCATTGATGGTCAAAGCCTTCGATTGGGCACGTTCGGTGAACCCTTCCCAGCCTTTGTCGGCTGGCGTGTGGGCAGGCGACTGGTCGACACCGGAGAAGCTGAAACCGATCGAAAAGGCTAGTATCGAGCAGTCGGACGTGATTACGTTCCATAACTACGAGAATGCAGACGAGTTTGAAAAGCGCATCAAGCAATTACAGCAGTATGACCGCCCGATGATCTGCACCGAATACATGTCGAGGGGTAACGGCAGCTTCTTCGAAGGCTCGTTGCCGATCGCCAAGAAATACAACGTTGGTGCGATCAACTGGGGACTTGTAGACGGTAAATCACAGACCATTTATCCGTGGGACAGCTGGAAGAAAACCTACACCAAAGAACCTGACCTCTGGTTCCATGATATTTTCAGAAAAGACGGTACACCTTACAAAAAAGAGGAAACGGATCTGATCAAAAAGCTGACCGCTGCGAAGTAAGCTTGGCGGAATGGCGATAAGTAAAATGCCCCGGGGTTTACGCTCCGGGGTATTTTTTGTTTGTAATGCCCCTAATTTTTCTCTGAATAAAGCGAAGTGGCTCGTAATCCATATCTTCACGGCCCAAACATCCTTAACCAGAAATGAAGAAGAACTACCGGCTGTGGGCGATCGGGTTATTGGCGATCTTACAGCTGATTCCGGCCGTTACGCATGCCCAGCGAAGACAACAGAAGCCGAATGTAATATTTATCTATGCCGATGATGTGGGCTACGGCGACCTGAGCGCATATGGCGCTACCAAGATCAGCACGCCCAACATCGACAGGATCGCCCGCGAAGGGATCCGTTTTACCAATGCACATGCCACATCGGCTACCTGCACACCCTCGCGTTTTGCATTAATGACGGGCAAATACCCCTGGCGGCAAAAAGGCACAGGTGTACTCCCCGGCGATGCTGCATTGATTATCCCGACCAATCAGCTGACCTTGCCTGCGATTTTTCAGCATGCAGGCTACAAAACTGGTTCGGTAGGTAAATGGCACCTCGGCCTTGGTGGAGCCAACCAGCAGATCAATTGGAATGAACCGATTGCCAAAGGTCCCAATGAGGTAGGTTTCGACTACGCATTCTTCTTCCCGGCGACTTCCGATCGCGTGCCGACGGTGTTTGTGGAAAATCATGACGTCCAGGACCTCGATCCTGCCGACCCTATCGAAGTGGATTATTCCAAAAAAATTGGCAATGAGCCTACCGGCCTGGAAAATCCGGATTTGCTGAAATTACCCGCATCACCGAGCCATGGGCATAACAATACGATTGTCAATGGTATCGGGCGCATTGGCTGGATGACTGGCGGCAAGCAGGCCCGGTGGACCGATGAGGAAATTGCCCATGTGTTCCTGAGCAAAGCGGAGGAGTTTATGGAGGATAACCGGAAGAGTCCGTTCTTTCTTTACTTCTCACTCAATGATATCCACGTACCGCGAATGCCAAGTACGCAATTCAAAGGAAAAAGTAAAATGGGACTGCGGGGCGATGTGATCCTGCAAATGGACTGGACGGTAGGGGAGATCCTCAAAAAGCTCGATGAGCTGCATATTGCTGAAAATACGCTGATCATTTTTTCCAGCGACAATGGCCCCGTGCTGGACGATGGCTACGCCGATAAGGCCGTAGAGCTGGCCAAAGGGCATAGCCCGGCCGGACCGCTGCGCGGAGGCAAATACAGCGCATTCGAAGGTGGAACACGGGTTCCGTGGGTGGCACGCTGGCCGCAGACGATCAAGCCCGGCTCCGTGTCCGACGCACTGATCTGCCAGATAGATCTGATGGCCTCATTTGCACATTTCTTCCAGCAGAAAACGGGCAGCGAGGAAGGCGTAGATAGCTTCGATGTGATGGATGCAATGCTCGGCAAAACGCAGACGGGCCGTACCTGGCTCATCAAACAGGGCGGTGCATTGTCCATTACCCAGGGCAACTGGAAATACATCGAACCCCGGGAAGGCAAGGCTGTTGCCGAACTGACCCAGGTCGAAACCGGCAACAACCCCAGGCCGCAATTATACGACCTGAGCAAGGATGTGGGTGAAAAGAACAACATTGCGGACAAATATCCGGCAAAGGCAAAAGCCATGGCCGCCGAGCTTGAAAAAGTGCGGGAGGCAGGGCGTAGTCATAAATGAGTTTTAATGCCACGAATGCACGAATATGCTTTGCGCTTAATTCGTGCATTCGTGGTGTATTAAAAAATATTCGCTGCTCCTAAGTTACCATTACAAACCCCGAGCGTCTAAATGCATAAACCATCGTCGTTTATGCAAAACTTTTACTCATTTCCATCGCTGCTGGCTGTGCTGTTGCTGATACCCGGGATCGGTCGCACGCAAGTCGTTTATTTTCATCAGGATTTCAGTCAGACGACATCGCTGGTCAACCCGGAACCAGACACCGGGCAGTTCAGTCATGTGATACTGACGGCACCTACGCTATCCTACCACAAATTTCACAAAGGCTATATGGAGCTCGTCCGTACGCGACAGGACTCGGCGACGGGCGGAATCATACGTGCATTGCGTGCCACTCCGTTTACGCCAGGCCCGGAAACGCTTGTCATCCGGCTCCGTCTCAGCGCGGAATCGATCGGAGAGGCTGCCCAGAATGCGGTCTACTTCTATGTCGGGGAAGATTTTAACCCCGTCAACAATTCGTTTCCGGGTAATGCATTGATGTTCGGCAAATGCTCGGTTAGCTTTTTGGATGACTCTTTCCTGATCAAAGACCTGGAAACCTTGCTGACGAGCAAAAGCTACCCGCCAAAGACAAGCGTCACCATCACATGGGTCCTCAACAACAGCGCAGCACCTTTGTCCTATCGCCTGACTGAGCCCGGGCGTGAGGAAACCGCTGAGCCGGGAACGTACGATTTGTGGGTGAACGATGAGCCGGTCAGCAAAGGCAGCAAAGCCTATCCGGGCAGCTCGGCCTATTCGGCTACCAAGCTTTCCAACTTTGAAATCCGGTTCCGGAACGGGATAGGCAAAATGCGGATCGACGAGATTTTGATCAGCGACGGCAAACCAACACCGCAGGCACAGGAAGTTTTTGTGTTCCCGAACCCCGCCATGGCCAACGTTATCGTGCTGTCCGGTTCCGGGGTCGATGCTGCATCGGTTCGTCTTATCGACGCCGGCGGCCGCATTATACCGACCTACGCGGTGCCGGAGCTTCCCGGAAGACTGAAAGTCATGCCGTCCGGGCCGCTTGCGTCGGGAATCTACCTTTTACAATATCAGGAGTGGGGCGGGGAGGTCAATGCCGTGAAAGTATTGATCGAATGAGAGAATATAATAGGACGATTGCCCGATGGAATTAAACTAATCTTGCAAAATAAATTGAGTTTGCGGCTAGTTTTAATTTAATTAGGCGTCCCTTTCAATAAGTTATGAAATCAACGTCCTCTTTTTCAGAAGAACGCTTGCTGTGGCAGGATTTCCTGACCGGGGATGTAAAGGCTTTCGAAAGGCTGATGGCAGGTAGTTTCCGGTTCCTTTTCAGCTATGGGAGCAAGTTTTCCAAAGACAAGGAATTCGTGAAAGACAGCATTCAGGACCTATTTCTAGTGCTTTGGGAAAAAAAAGAGAACCTCAATCCCGATGCCGCCGTAAGGCCCTATCTCATGGCTTCTCTTCGCAGGCTCATGCACCGGCAATCATCTGCACGCACCTGGGTAGGCAGCGAACCACTGAACGGGGACGATGAATATTTCGACATCGAGTTTTCGGTGGAAGCGGAGTATATCGAAAACGAGGTGACGCTCGTCAGGACCCGTCAGCTGGAAAAGCTTTTGAAAGCCTTGCCCCGCCGGCAGAAGGAAGTGGTGTATCTCAAATTCTTCCAGGAGCTCAGCCGCGAACAGATCGCCGAGGTAATGGCCGTATCGCCGCAAACAGTTTCCAACCTGCTTCAAATTGCTATCAGGCAACTGAAAGCACACTGGAAAGCCGAATTTCTGACATTTTTTCTTCTACATTTCCTATTCTAACTGCCAGATCATCAGGTTGTCAGAAATTCAATGTTCTTTTTTGAAGAAATAATTTAAAAATAATTGGTATCCAGCTCCGGGTTCTGTCTATCCTAGTTTAGACACAATGAACTGGTATGGACCGCTACAACGACTTTTCTGTTGAAGACTTTGTTTGGGACGATTTCTTTCGTCAATGGACCTTGTCGCCCACCCCTGAAACCGACGAGCTATGGGACGATTGGATCGATGCCAACCCCGAAATGCTCGAAAAAATAGAGCAGGCCAAGGCCATTGTGCTCTCCCTGCGCCTGCACGAGCCCGAGATCGACGATTCCGAAATCAACAAGGTCGTGAAACAAACCGTCGGCCGCATTACCGGCGCGGAGGAAGAGAAGCAGCGGTCGGCCTTCCGGCGGATACCTGTGTTTTCTATTCCCTGGATGCAATTCGCGGCATCGGTCGCATTCATCGTACTCCTGGGCTGGGCAGTTTATTCGGTGACGGTCCAACGCGAAAGCGAGCCGCAACTGGGCCAGCAGGATAACATCATCAGGCGCAGCGAGTCGTTTACTGAAAAAAATAACAATACCACCCAAACGATAGAGATTGCATTGAGCGACGGTAGCCGGATCAGCCTGGCGCCGAAAGGACGTATACGCTATCCGGAACAGTTCGATGGAGAGCGGCGCGAGGTATTTCTGGAAGGAGAGGCGTTTTTCGACATTGCCAGGGATCCCGATCACCCATTTCTGGTGTATGCCAATGGCTTGGTGACCAAAGTTCTGGGGACCAGTTTCCGCATCAAAGCCTACGGGGGCTCACGGGAAGTGACGGTGGAGGTCAAGACCGGGAAGGTTTCCGTATTCGCCCAATCCGACCCGCATTTGAACGAAAAAGTGGCCGACAAGGCGTTGCAAGGCGTCATACTTACGCCAAACCAGAAGATCATTTACGCCCGCGACGAGGTGAAAATGGTGAAAACGCTTGTCGAGAAGCCCGAAATGGTGGTTCCCAAAGCTGAAATCCCGCTGTTTGAATTTGAAGATACGCCGGCCAGTGAGGTATTTGGCACCATTGCCAAAGCTTATGGCATCGATATACTGTACGACGAAGCATTGCTGAAAGACTGCCCGCTCACGGCGCGCCTCGATAATCAGACGCTTCACGACAAGCTCAACATCATATGCAAAGCCGTAGAATCCGACTACGAGGTCGTGGACGGCCAGGTGATCATCCACAGTAAAGGATGCCGGAATTAACCAGAACCATCACGTAACCCTTTAAAATTCATAACCCAAGAAACAGAAAGCATACCCCCAAAAAAGAAGAGCCGGCAATGTTCCCGCATCACCGGCTCCGTTAATATCCCTTTTGGTTGTCGCCATTTTCCTCCCGTAGGAGGCAGGGATCGTTTTGCCAAATTTCAATCTACAAAACAATCAAATCTATGAAAAAACCTTTAAAATACCGTAGGGTATTACTGTGGACCATGCGAATGACAGCTACTCAACTTATGCTTGCCCTCGTGTTCATAGCAACAGGTTATGCCCGAGAAGGCAGTGCGCAATCACTTCTCAGCCAAAAAGTATCCATTACAGCGAACGGAAGCGAGGTTAAGAGGGTACTAAGCCAGGTGGAAAAGCAGGTCGATGTGCGGTTTGTTTTCAGTTCCAAACTGATCAAATCAGCCAGGAAGGTAACCGTTTCGCTGAAAGACAAGCCGCTGTACGAAGCCCTCGATCACATTTTGACACCCCTGGGACTGGATTACGAGGTTTCAGGCAAGATTATCATTCTCAGGAGAATAGAACTCAATGCCCCCGAGGTCCCGGCTGGGCAGGGATCACGGGAATCGGCGCCAAAGCGGGCGGTTACCGGTAAAGTACTTGACGGTGATTCCAATTCGGGCTTGCCGGGCGTCAGCATTGTGCTGAAAGGGACACAGACAGGAACTACGAGTAATACGGACGGTACTTTTCAACTGGAAATCCCGGAGTCCGCCGCTACCAACTCCGTGCTGGTTTTCAGCTTCGTAGGCTACAAATCACAGGAAATCGTATTGGGTAATCAGACGGCACTGACGATCAATATGATGCTGGAAGACAAGTCGTTGCAGGAAATCGTCGTGATCGGTTATGGTATGGTGAAAAAAAGTGACTTGACCGGCTCCGTGGCATCCATTAAATCTACCGAACTGAATGCATATCCGGCCACGAACCTCGTACAATCACTGGCGGGAAGGGCAGCGGGTGTATATGTTTCCCAAAACACAGGAGCGCCGGGCAGTCCGATCAGCGTGCGGGTGCGAGGGACCAACTCTATACAGGGTAGCAATGAGCCCCTTTATGTGGTGGATGGCTTTCCCTATTCCGGTAGCCCTACTTTGCTGAATAATGCTGATATAGAGTCGATTGAAGTTTTAAAAGACGCTTCCGCCACCGCTATTTACGGATCGCGCGGCGCTAATGGCGTGGTGCTCATCAGCACTAAAAAAGGAAAGGCTGGCCGTGTAAGCGTGGATTATGACGGCTATTATGGCGTCCAGAGCATTCGGAAGAAACTCGACCTGATGAATGCGACCGAATATGCGAATTTTTATAATGAACAAGCCGCGAACGATGGACTGGCACCGCATTTCACGCCCGATCAGATCGCAGGTTTTGGAAAAGGCACCGATTGGCAGGACCTGGTTTTCCGCAGTGCGCCCGTGCAAAACCATGCATTGACAGTGAGCGGAGGAAACGAGAAGACGAGGTTTTCGGTGGCGGCAAGCAACTTTAACCAGGAAGGCATCGTGGTCGGTAGCGATTATGTGAGAAACTCCCTGCGCCTGAACCTCAGCTCCGACATTGGCAAGAAATTCAAATTCGACCTCAGTTCGCTGCTGAGCCGCATCGACTCCGATCGTAAGAATTCTGAAAGAGGAAACCGCGGCGGAACGCTGATGTCGGCCATGCTCTCGGGCTACCCAACCATTCCCTCTACGCTCGCCGACGGTAGTTATTCGCGACTGGCCGAGGCTTATGCCTGGGGCTCCAATGTGATTACCAACCCTTTGAATTTCCTTTACCAGCAATCGGACGTCATCCGCTCCAACAAGGTGCTGGCTAATGGCGCAGTGACATTTGAACCCATTAAGGGCCTGATGATCAAAACGCTGGCAGGTATCGAGAGCACCGACGACCGCACGGACGGCTACACGACCACCAGATTTGTCAACTCCAAAGGGTCTGCGAGTGTGGGAACCGAAAGGGTAACCAGCATTCTGAGTGAAAACACCGTGAGCTATCTCAAAGACTTTGGCAAGCACAGTGTTTCGGCGGTAGCGGGTTTCACTTATCAGGACTATACAAGAAACACGTTATCTGCCTCAGGAAGCGGTTTTATCAGTGACAACCAGGAAACTTACGACATCGGTGCGGCCGCTACCCAAAACGTTCCCAGCTCCTCGTACCAGAAATGGTCGTTGCTTTCGTACCTGGCGCGTGTGAACTATACTTTTAACAGCAAAATCCTCGCGACGGCCAGCTTCCGCGCCGACGGCTCGTCGCGGTACAGCGCGGGACAGAAATGGGGCTTTTTCCCTTCCGGCGCACTTGCCTGGCGTTTGTCGGAGGAGGAGTTTATCAAAGATATCCCCTTCATTTCCGACCTGAAATTAAGGGCCGGGTACGGCGAAACGGGTAACACGTCCATTCAGCCTTACTACACTTTGAACCAGCTGAATTCAGGCCAGGTGGTGTTTGGCGATGCATTCATGACTTCCTATGCGCCCGGCACACGGCTGTCTGGTTCGCTGAGATGGGAAACCACAGCTCAGGCCGACTTCGGTATCGACCTGGGACTTTGGAACAACCGCGTCAATGTAACGGCCGATTATTATATCAAAAACACCCGCGACTTGCTCAATAACGTGGCGCTGCCATCGTCGCTGGGCTACACATTTACAGTTCAGAATATTGGTAAAATTCAAAATAAGGGCTTTGAGCTCGGTGTCAATGCAACTGTTCTGGAAGGGGCATTTAAATGGAATGTGTCGACCAATTTGTCCATTAACAAAAACAAGGTCTTGAAGCTTTATGGCGGAAACGACATTCTGGGACAGACAATCGGGGCGGCAGTGAATGATAATGTGAACATCCTCCGTGAAGGTTATCCGCTCGGGTCGTTCTATGGATATGTGGAGAAAGGGTATGACGAGAAGGGCTTTATAGCCTATGAAGATTTCAATAACAGCGGAAGCCGTGATGCCGGCGACAAGCAGATCATCGGTAACCCGAACCCGAAATTTACCTATGGTTTCAACTCGAATATGTCTTTCAAAAATTTTGAACTGACATTCTTCATCCAGGGTTCGCAGGGCAACGACGTCTTCAACCTCAGCGCGCAAGGACAAGGTTATGACTACGGCCAGGCGCTCAATATGCCCCGCGAAGTGTATCTCGACCATTGGACGCCGCAGAATACCAATGCGAAATACCCGATCATCAGAACCTCGTCGCAAGCGCAAATGTCGAACCGTTTTGTTGAAGACGCTTCTTACCTGCGCTTCAAGAACATCCAGCTGAGCTACAATCTGCCGGTTGCCAAACTGCACATCAAATGGATGAAATACGGCCAGCTATATGTAAGCGGCCAGAACCTGATCACATTGACCAAATACTCGTGGTACGACCCCGAAGTTAACTCTTACGGAGGCGGCAACTCAATCGTCCAGGGTGTAGACCACTACGTTTACCCCGTCGCGAAAACCACCACGGTAGGGCTCAGAATTGGGTTTTAAGGTCAGTTTAATCACCGGTTAAAGAAATCATCATTATGAAAAAGATATTCACCAGTTTGTTTTTGGCAGGGGTTTTGACGGGTTGCTCCGATATTTTGGAGGAAAAACCAAAGTCGCTGGCCTCCGAGAATTTTTACAACACATCCGCGGAAGCGAAAGCGGCCGTCAATGCGATTTACGGTCCTATGCGCACCGATAATGCATTGTCGACCAACTACCCGGCCCAGCTCGAAGGTCTGGCCGATTATGGCAATTCCAGGGGAACGCAAACACCCGTGAGCCTCTACCAGGGACTTGATAATACGAACATCAACCGCGTCGCGACGATTTGGGATAACTTCTATCAATCCATCCGGAACGCAAACCTTGTGATCGCCAATGTGCCGAAAGGTACCGGCATGACCGACGCCGAAAAGGGGCCCTACGTTGCGGAAGCGAAATATATGCGTGCATTGATCTACTTCGCGATGGTGCGCAACTGGGCTGGCGTGCCCCTGCGTACGGAGGAGAACATGACCGTCGCCGACGTGCCGCGTTCCAGCGTGGACGATGTGTATAAACTGATCGTCGCCGACGCATTGGCCGCCGAAAGCGGACTGCCCGACAATCCATCCGAAATCGGTCGACCGACCAAATGGGCGGCGAAAACGCTGCTTTCGGAAGTTTATATGTACCTCGAACAATGGAAAGAGTCTACCGCCAGAGCGAAAGAGGTAGTCGATTCGAAGAAGTATTCACTGGTGCCGGTAACCATTTCAGAGGATTTTCAGAAAATATACGGACCGGAGGTCGTGAATACGAGCGAGGAAATCTTCTATTTTAAGTATTCGCGCCAGCAGGGTTTTGGACTTGTCAGTTATGCGCATCGCAAAATTGGTCAGTACAACTATTACGGCCCCGGCGGCGTGTATGCGCAGTATACCGACTCGGTGTCCAATCCGGTGGTCAAAAACTGGGATTTCAAGGATTTGCGTAAAAATCACATGTTTTATAATGTGGATATCGGGCTGGGCAAGACTTCCCTGCTTTACCGCAAATACCGGGATCCGCTGGCGACCGGCGGCGCAGGCAACGACTACCCCTGGTACCGCTATGCCGATCTGCTCCTTTTCCACGCCGAAGCCGACGCACGCGCCAATGGCAAACCTACCGTGGAAGCGCTCGAAAGCCTCAACAAGGTACACCGCCGCGCCTACGGGAAGCCAGCCGAAGCAGTTTCAACCGTCGATTTCAAACTTGCTGATTTTGCCACATTGCAAACCTTCATCGACAAGGTGGTGCAGGAGCGTGGGTACGAAACGATGTACGAAGGCAAGCGCTGGAACGACCTGAAACGCCTTGGAATAGCCAAACAGCGCATTCTGGAAGTAAAGAACATCGTGGTAGCCGACAAGCATATGCTCTGGCCGATTCCGAACTCCGAGATTTTATATAACAAAGCGATTACCGCCAAAGACCAGAATCCGGGGTATTAAGCATTTTTAATCATTTCAAACACAATGAGAAAAAAGATAGCAATAGCGCATTTGGCCTGTTTGTTCGCATTTACACTCGCGGGCTTCCGGAGCGTAGGGCCCGAACCGGAAACCGGAACCCCCGCGGCAGTGCAGGCGGATGTCTGCGTTTACGGCGGGACAGCCGCAGGGGTAATTGCGGCATATACGGCAAAGAAAATGGGAAAAAACGTCGTCCTGATCGAGCCGGGCGGGCATTTGGGCGGTATGACTTCCGGAGGTCTCGGTTATACGGATATTGGAAACAAATATGCCATTACCGGCTTGTCCAGGGACTTTTACCGTCGTATCGGCAAGCATTACGGCAAATTCGAGCAATGGACATTCGAGCCGAAGGTGGCGAAGCAATACTTGCAGCAATACCTCGACGAGGCCGGTATCAAGGTAATTTACCAAAACCGGGTGATCAGCACCAATAAAAGCGGGGCGGAGATTAAATCCATTGTTTTGGAAAACAGTCTGAAACCCGATGCTAAAACCAACCAGACCATTTCCGCCAAAATGTACATTGACTGCTCCTACGAGGGCGATCTGATGGCGAAAGCGGGTGTGTCCTACACCGTGGGCCGGGAGGCCAACAGCGAGTACAACGAGACGATCGACGGCGTGCAGCTCATGCACGGGCACCAGCTTCCGGATGGTATCGATCCCTACAAAACCGAAGGAAAGCCCGAAAGCGGCTTGCTATGGGGCGTGTCGCCTGCAAAACTGGAACCAAATGGCACCGGTGACAAAAAGGTGCAGGCCTACAACTACCGCATTTGCCTCACCTCCGACCCGGCGAACATTGTTCCCATTACCAAGCCGGCCGACTACGATCCCGTTCGCTATGAGCTGCTCGCCAGGCTTATCGCTAAACAGCCGCAGCGGAAAACGCTGAACGATTACTTCATTTGGAGCAAGATGCCCAACAACAAGACGGACATCAATAATCGCAACGGCTTTTCGACGGACATGATCGGCATGAACCACGATTATCCTGATGCGGATTACAAGAAGCGTGCGGAGATCATCAAAGCGCATGAAGCCTACACCAAAGGTTTGCTCTACTTCTTCGGTCACGACCCGCGCGTGCCTGCGGACCTGCGTGAGGCCATGCTGAAATGGGGGTATCCCAAAGACGAGTACGTGGAAACCGGCAACTGGTCGCCGCAGCTGTACATCCGCGAGGCCAGAAGAATGGTTGGAAGCTATGTAATGACCCAGGCCCATTGCGAGCTGAAAGAAGTGGTGAAGGACGGCGTGGGTATGGCCGCTTACCAGATGGATTCGCACAACATCCAGCGCATTGTCGTGAATGGCATGGCGAAAAACGAGGGCAATGTGGAGGTGAGCGCCTCCGGGCCATATCCGATCGCTTACGGCTCGCTTGTGCCGAAAGAGAAAGAATGTACCAACTTGCTGGTGCCGGTTTGCCTGTCGGCAACGCATATTGCTTATGGCTCCATCCGCATGGAACCGGTGTTTATGGTACTGGCCCAATCGACGGCCATCGCGGCGGCAATGGCCATCGATTCGAAGAAAAGCGTGCAGCAGATCGACATAGCGAAGTTGCAGGCGAAACTGAAAACGGATCCGCTCGTGAATGGCAAAACACCTGAAATCCTCGTCGATAATGAGGATAGCAAGCAGGTTGCTGTGAAAGGAAACTGGCAGCCTGTGAAAAGAGGAGGTTACGGCCCGTCGTACCTTGCTACTTCCGAAAGCGATAAAAATGGTGGCTCGGTGACCTTTACACCTGAAATTGCTGCTGCTGGCGCTTACAATGTGTACGTGTACTTCCCGAAAGTGGCCAAACCGGCTTCGGAAATAAAGCTTTCTGTCAAATCGGGTAATGAAACCAAGAATATTTCAGTGCTGGAAAAAGACATTGTCGTAGAAGGCCAGACGTCAGGTGAATGGTATAACGTGGGTAAATTCAATTTACCGAAGGGCCAGGCATCCTCCGTAAACATTTCGTCGGAAGGAGCCTCAGGCGCTGTGGCGGCCGACGCCGTCCTGTTTGTCCCTGATTCAAAATAGTTTGGCTGTCGGAGTTCGAATCAAAATAGTGATGTAATCGGCCGTCGGCGGTCAATCGTCGGCGGTCATTACACAGTCTTAAATCCTAACTCAAACATTTAATGAAAAAATTACTCTTACTGATTGCATTCTTCATTTCACAGGCCACGTCGCCGGCTGCATTTGCCCAGTCGTATGAAGCAGACGTGATTGTTTACGGCGGCACCTGTGCGGCGGTTACGGCCGCGGTACAGGTCGTCAAATCCGGCAAAACGGTGCTGGTAGTCTCGCCGGACAAGCATTTGGGCGGGCTATCATCCGGCGGGCTGGGTTTTACCGATACGGGCAACAAATCGGTGATCGGTGGCCTGGCGCGTGAATTTTACCACCGTGTTTTCCTGCATTACGATTCGGCCAAAGGCTGGCAATGGCAGAAAAAGGAAGAATATGGTAACAAAGGCCAGGGGACAGTGGCCATGGACGGCGCCGAGCGCACGATGTGGATATTCGAGCCGCACGTGGCAGAGCAGGTTTTTGAGGATTTTGTGAAAGAAAACAATATCAAAATCTACCGCGACGAATGGCTCGACCGGGGCAAAAGCGGCGTGCAGAAAAGCAATGGCCGCATTGCCGCTTTCAAAACTTTGAGCGGTAAAACCTTCAAAGGTAAAATGTTCATCGACGCCACCTACGAAGGCGACCTGATGGCTGCTGCCGGAGTTAAATACCACGTAGGCCGGGAGGCAAACAGCGTTTATAATGAAGAATGGAATGGCGTTCAGGCTGGCGTTTTTCAGCACAGGCATTATTTTGCCAAAAACATCAGCCCCTACAAAGTGGAAGGCGATCCGAAGAGCGGATTGCTGCCCTATGTAACAGCTGAAAAGATCGCTAAAAATGGATCGGGGGACAACAAAATCCAGGCTTACTGCTTCCGCATGTGCCTTTCGTCACACCCGGAAAACCGCATTCCGTTCGCGAAACCCGCAGGTTACGATCCTGCCAAATACGAACTTCTCGCCCGTGTGTACAAAGCCGGCTGGACCGAAACGTTCGACAAATACGACCCGATTCCCAACCGCAAGACGGATACCAACAACCACGGCCCATTCAGCACGGATTTCATCGGCCAGAACTACGATTATCCCGATGCTTCCTACAAGCGCCGTAAAGAGATCATCAAGGAACATGAACTGTATCAGAAAGGCCTGATGTACTTCCTTGCCAACGACCCTGCGGTCCCGGCCGACGTACGTGCAAAGGTGAACGAATGGGGCTTGCCGAAGGATGAATTCAAGGACAATGGCGGCTGGCCGCACCAGATCTACGTCCGTGAAGCCCGCCGGATGCTGGGCCTGAGCGTCATGACCGAAAACGAAACATTAGGCAAAAAAGCCGTGCAGCAATCGGTAGGAATGGGCTCGTACTCGCTCGACGCGCACAATGCGCAGCGCTATGTGAAAGAGGACGGTTTTGTACAAAACGAAGGCGACATCGGCGTACACCCGAAAACCCCTTACGGCATCTCGTACGGTTCCATTGTTCCTAAAAAGGCTGAATGCCAGAACCTGCTGGTGCCGGTAGCCATATCGGCGTCGCACATTGCCTATGGGTCGATCCGCATGGAGCCCGTGTTTATGATCCTCGGCCAAAGTGCTGCCACGGCAGCTGTGCAGGCGATCGACAGCAAGGTGGCGGTGCAGGATGTGGATTATGGCAAACTGAAAGAGCAACTGCTGAAAGACAAGCAGAAGCTGGAACTCTGAGGCGGGCAACCGGTCACTCAGTCGATCTACCGGTCACTCGGTAATATGCCCGGCTGGAAAAATGGTAGTTTAATTTCGTGCTTATTAATCAAAAAAAATAGGCAACCATGAAAACTCCATCCATGAAAAATCTGGCAAATTACCTGATGCTGTTTGTGTTTGCGGCAGCGATGCTGGCGTGTAGCAAAGATTCCGACGACCCGACTCCCGAAACGCCCTCCGGCAATGCCGTGGAAGGCACCTGGAAAATCAAGGCGATGAACATCGATCCGGCCCAGAATGGCATTACGGACGTACTCGCATACTTCGAGGCGCTTACCGGGAAGAAATGTTTGTCCGAAACTGAGCTTACTTTCAAAAGCAACGGCACAGTGGGGGCCAAAGTACCCACCGGCTGTGACGACATTCTGGACCAGGCCGATGTTGTGGACGACACGTCGAAATGGACGGTTAAAGACAAGAAAATAGTCCTCACCGAAGGCTCCGACGTAACGGAGTTCGACCTGGAAACCGGTGCGAACGAAATGAAATGGTCGAGCACGGAGGAAGAAGACGGCGTCAAATACAAGATCACCATCGTATTCAAGAAGAGTTAGACAATGAAAGCCAGAGAAAGTCAGCATCAGTCAAACAAAACTTTCTCTTTAAATTTTATTAATTTACCAACGAATAGCCGGGCTTATGTCCGGCTATTTGCATAATATTGCACGTTATTCCGATGAAACCCATACAAAACGAAATGTCATCCGTCACAGCAACGCGCTCAGACGCTTCCTACCTTTTCAGTGCTCCCGTAATTGTCGCTGCCCTTGGTTACTTTGTAGATATTTATGATTTGCTCCTTTTTGGGATCGTCCGCTTGCCTAGTCTGGCTGCATTGGGCCTTTCCGAGGCAGATATTTCCGTCACTGGTGCCAGCATTCTCAACTGGCAAATGACAGGATTGCTCCTTGGAGGTATCCTCTGGGGTGTGCTGGGGGACAAAAAGGGCCGTCTTTCCGTGCTTTTCGGCTCCATTATCACGTATTCCCTAGCCAACATCGCCTGCGGTTTTGTGCAGGATGTGACGGTTTATAAATTGCTCCGTTTCATCGCCGGAATCGGTCTGGCGGGTGAGCTGGGTGCGGGTATCACACTCGTATCCGAAATTCTTCCCAAGCATCTGCGGGCGATCGGGACTTCGCTGGTGGCGGGGATTGGTTTGCTGGGAGCGGTAGTTGCCTATTTTACGGTCGAGTATTTCGACTGGCGCTATGCCTATTTCATCGGCGGCGGCCTGGGTATTTCGCTGCTTTTGCTACGTATCGGCGTATTCGAATCAGGGATTTTTAAAGATATCAAAGACCAGAAACACGTCGAGAAAGGCAACTTTTTCGCATTATTCAATAACAAGGACAGGCTTAGCAGGTACCTTAAATGCATTGGGATCGGCCTCCCGACCTGGTTCGTGATCGGCATTCTTGCCACTTTCAGCAACGAATTCGGCAAGGCATTGGGCATCGACGAGCCAATCAAGCCAGGGCTATCGATTATGTGGTGCTACGTCGGCCTTTCGATGGGTGACCTGGCCAGCGGGTTCATCAGCCACTGGCTCGAATCGCGTAAGAAAGCGGTTTTTTACCTGATGATCTTTACTTTGATATGCAGCCTCATTTACCTGTTCGCGGGCATTAAAACGGCTACAATGCTTTACACGGTGGCCGCATTGCTGGGCTTCGGGATCGGTTACTGGGCCATGTTCGTGACCATTGGCGCGGAGCAGTTCGGTACCAACCTGCGTGCGACAGCCGCAACCACCGTTCCCAACATGGTGCGCGGGACGGTAGTGGGAATGACTACATTATTTGCTATTTTTAAAGGTTCTTTCAGCGTCATTATGGCTGGGGCGCTGGTAGGGGTGATCTGTTTTGCCATCGGCATTTTCTGCATTCTCACCATTCCCGAAACACATGGGCGGGATCTGGACTTTTTGGAAGAATAGTCAGGTTATGAACGGTACATTCCAAATAAAATACGTTTAACTAATACGTTAACTAAAATATAAACGAAGATGGAAAGACGCGTAGCGCTTAAAAGTATGGCTGCGGCCATGGGCGCCATGGCGGGTTTGCCTGCGTGGGCATCCGGTTGGAGCAAGAGTGTGGTGGCAAAGGGCGGGTTGCTTTCGGCAGACCAATCCAAAAACCTGACAATGATCGTCGAAACCATTATCCCTAAAACCGACACCCCGGGAGCGGGAGAGCTGGGAGTAGGTGATTTTGTACAAAAAATGGTCAATGACTGTTACGATGCCAAAGCGCAGGCCAGCCTCGCGAGCGGCGTGTCGAATATCGATGAGCAGAGCGTTCAGCGCTTCGGAAAGTCGTTCACCGATGCCAGCAAAGAGCAGCGGCTGCAAATTCTTTCGGAGATCGAAAAGGGCAGCGACGCAGCACAGAAAGGCTTTTTCAGCATGGTCAAAAACCTCACGATCCAGGGCTACATGAGTTCCGAATACGTGATGACCAACATTACCCATTACGAAATGATCCCCGCCCGCTACCATGGGTGTGTACCTGTTAAAAAGGGATAATGGAGGAAAGGGAGGGAGGAGGAAAGGGAAGAGGGACTAATTAAAAATCCTTCCTCCCTTTCCTCCATCCTCCCTCTCCTCCCTATTTCCATTAGACCGAACTATGGCAAACATAAATATTGACAGTAAAAAAGCCCGCACTTACGATGCCATTGTGATTGGCTCGGGGATCAGCGGTGGCTGGTCGGCGAAGGAGCTGACCGAAAAAGGACTGAAAACCCTCGTACTGGAACGTGGCCGCGATGTGCAGCATATCAAGGATTATCCTACCACGAATATGATGCCGTGGGAGTTTGAGCACCGAGAGCGCCTGACGAAGGAAATCGCCGATGCAAACCCCATTGCGGCACGTTGCTACAACTTCAAGGAATCGTCGATGCACTTTTTCGCGAAAGATAATGAGCATCCCTACATTCAGGAAAAGCCATTTGACTGGCTGAGAGGCTACCAGGTAGGCGGTAAGTCATTGCTTTGGGCGCGGCAGACGCAGCGTTGGAGCAAATACGATTTCGAAGGGCCCGCACGCGACAAGTTTGCGGTGGAATGGCCGATCGGCTATGACGACATTGCGCCCTGGTATAGCCACGTGGAGAAATTTGCGGGTATTACCGGCAACAAGGATGGCATCGATACCTTGCCCGACGGCGAATTTCTCGTTCCGCATGACCTGAACTGCGTCGAAAAGTATTTCAAGGAGCAGGTAGGCAAGCAATACAAAGACCGGCACATCATCATCGGCCGTGCGGCGCATATCACCGACCCGCAGCAGATCCACCTCGACCAGGGACGTGCCAAATGCCAGCATCGTGTGATGTGCGAGCGTGGGTGCCCGTTCGGCGGGTATTTCAGCAGCAACGCTTCCACCATTCCGTGGGCGATGAAAACGGGTAACATGACGCTCCGCCCGCATTCGGTCGTGCATTCGATCATTTACGACGACAAGAAGCAGAAAGCTTCGGGCGTGCGCGTGATCGATGCGAACACCAAGGAAATGATCGAATTCTATGCCGACATTATATTCCTGAATGCGGCCGCATTGAATTCCAACCTCGTACTGCTGAACTCCACATCGAGCCGCTTCCCGAACGGGCTCGGCAATGATAGCGGCCTGCTCGGCAAGTACGTCGCATTCCACAACTACCGCGCAACTGTTTCCGGCGAATATGAGGGTTTCCTCGATTCGACGACAGACGGCAAGCGTCCCAACAGCGGCTATATCCCGCGTTTCCGCAATGTGTACAAGCAGGAAACCGACTTTTTGCGCGGGTATGCGGCCGGTTTCGGTGCCAACCGCAATACGTACAACGACCGCAGCGGGTTGGGCGAATCGCTGAAAGCCGGTTTGCAGGAAACCAAGTATGGTAACTGGAGCGTGGGC
The DNA here is from genome assembly GCF_946482605.1 of uncultured Dyadobacter sp. The sequence goes on from NZ_CAMLSE010000037.1 coordinate 19,066, forward strand.
TCGCACATGATGGGCGAAACGATCCCGAAAGAAAGCAACTACGTGGCCCTCGACAAAACCAGCAAGGATCCGTTCGGTATGCCGACAATGCGGATCAATGTCGGTTACGACGACAACGACGAGAAGATGATCAAGGATTATATGGAGCAGGTAAGCGAAATGTTTACCAAAGCGGGCTTCACTAACGTGCGGACCAACGATAATCACCGTAACCCCGGTAACGACATCCACGAAATGGGCGGTGTGCGTATGGGCAAAGATCCTAAAACGTCCCTGCTCAACAAATGGAACCAGCTGCACCATTGCAAGAACGTTTTTGTGACTGACGGCGCCTGCATGACTTCTACTTCCACACAGAACCCGTCGCTGACGTATATGGCACTCTCCGCACGCGCGGTGGATTACGCTGTGAAGCAAAGCAAAGCGAAGAATTTGTAACCATTTATTGCCTTTTTGAGTGAATAGCCGCTATCCGACCGGGTAGCGGTTTTTTCGTGCCCTGTGAAGCTGGATTGAGATATAATTAAAAAAAGTTTTAATTTTTTTAATTTGAGGATAAGGGATTTTAAGTGCAAGAAAGTCTTCTAATTATTACATACGAACAGATATTCAATGCACGATCCTTTGCTCAACCCGGAAACGAAGCGCCCTGGGCCATTTGTGTCCCCCGCACACGAAGGCAGGGCCCCCGTAAGTGAAATTGATTCTGCTACATTCCTGAAAGCGACATTCGAGCAAAACCCGGGTAAGGGTCTGGAATTGCTTTTCAAGAGGTATTACAACCCGCTTTGCAGTCATGCGGTAAGGTTCGTGTATTCCAAACAGATCGCGGAAGACCTGGTCAGCGAGGTGTTTTTTCAGTTTTATCGCACGAGGGCTTACGAGAACATTACCTCTTCCTATACCAGCTATCTTTTTCGCTCCGTTCGGAATGAATGCTATACGTATATGCGTAGAGAGTTCGGGAAAATGGATTCGCTTGAAGTAACCGAGGAGCAAACGATTTCTACCTACCATCAGCAGCCGGATGCCGAGATCCATTACAATAATCTGTTCCTGAAAGTCAATGAAGTGATCGGCAGGTTGCCTACGCAATGTCAGAAGGTGTTCCTGCTGAGCCGGTTTGAAAATAAGAAATACCACGAGATCGCGGATGAACTGCATATCTCGCCTAAAACTGTCGAAGTACATATCTCGAAGGCATTGAAACACCTTCGCTCTGCCCTCCACGGGGAATGGATGATCTCTCTTTGTCTTACCATTTTGAGCACGATATAAGCCCGCAACGGGCAGGTCAGTCAACGTTGTAAACCGAACGAACATGGAAAAAATTATATCTAAATATACGCTCTTCGAGTATCTGGGCGGGCGTGCCAATCCGCTGGAGAGGCAACTGGTGGAGGATTGGATCGCCCAGCAGCAGAATGCAGAAACTTTTCATCAATGGCTCCTGGAATACGAAACCAAATGTCCGCAGTTTATGCCCGATCAGGACGCAGCGCTGGAAGGACTGCTCCGACGGCTGGATTCGGGAATCCAGGCTACCGGGGAGGAAGTAAAGGAAGAGGAGAGTCCTGCACCTTCGTGGCTGAGCAGCAGAAGTAACCGTTTCTGGCTTGCAGCAGCTTCTGTAACCTTGCTGGTGAGCTGCGGCTGGTGGTTTCGCGAGCCGCTGTTGTACAAATCCTACCAGACTGCCTATGGCCAGAGTACCGATGTGTACCTCGAAGACGGGAGCCGCGTAGCATTGAACTCTAATTCCAGGTTGAAAGTCCCCAGATTGGGCTTTTTTGGGAGCGTACGTGAAGTTGTCCTCGAAGGAGAAGCGGAATTTTCTGTCAGTCATACCATTGATCACAAGCGATTTGTCGTCAAAACCTCGGATCAGTTCCAGGTGGAAGTGCTTGGGACGACATTTTCGGTCTTTGCACGCCCCCGGGGCACCAAGGTAGCATTGAAATCCGGAAGTGTCAGGATAGATTATTCGCAGAACAACCGACGCAGGGAGGTCATGATGGAGCCGGGCGATCTGGCATTCCTCGACCAGGAAGGCGCAGTGCAATTGGAGAGAGAACAGGACATGAGAACATTCGCTGCCTGGAAAGAGCAACGGTATATGTTCAACGGGACGCCGGTACGGGAGATCCTGGCGATGATCGAGGAGAATTTCGGACAGAAAGTAACGCTTTCCGACTCGAACCTCGCCCAGCGTTCGATCACCGGAAACTTCAAGACCAAGAACGCGGAGGAGCTGCTGAAAACGATCTCGGAAGTGCTTGATGTGCGGATCGAGCAGCATGGCTCCAACATCCTTTTAACGAACAATTAATTATTCCAAACCACTTGTTTATGAATCTAACGCTATCTGCCAAGCAATGGGTGGCGATCGGGATCGTGTTGATGACACAATCGTCCCGGATCGTGCATTCCCAGGTCATTGCCTTTGCATCGGTGCCGCCCAAGCAACACAATTCCATTGGTCAGGAAATGAAGCTCAAAAATGTTTTGCTCGATTTGCAAAGGCATTACGGAGTGGAAATCATCTTTGAAGACCGCCTGGTTGGCTCTGTAAACGTGGCGTCCGGTAACCTCGATTTTAATCAGCCGATTGAAAAGAACCTGGACGCGCTGTTGAGACAGAATGGGCTGAAATATAAAAAGACAAGGAAAAACACATTTGTAATCACCGAAGGCAGGCCAAAGGAAGCTACCCCCGTGAAAGACAATAAGGAGGAGGCCATGGCGCTGCCGGAACAGCAATTACCGGTAAACCTGACGGCCTCTCCCGCTACGGTGGAAATCGCGGCCGTTGACAGGACCGTAAAGGGAAGGGTGTCCGACGAATCGGGCGCGGCCCTGCCCGGTGTGAGCGTATTGCTGAAAGGTACGCAGCGCGGAACTTCCACGGGGGCTGAGGGGGATTTTACATTCGATGTGCCCGAAAGTGGTCAGAACGTATTGGTTTTTAGCTTTGTCGGCTATAAGTCGCAGGAGGTTACGCTCGGAAACCAATCGGTCGTTAATATCAAACTTGCTCCGGATGAGAATGCATTGGAGGAGGTAGTGGTCGTGGGCTATGGTACCGTCAAAAAATCTGACCTTACCGGTGCCGTCGGTACTATCAAGGCTGATGTGCTTCAGGAGCGTCCGGCATCTTCATTGAACCAGGGACTGTCAGGCCGCATTACCGGGGTCAATGTATCGTCCAATTCGGGTCGTCCTGGTGGTCGTGCCAATATCCGTATCCGCGGAGCAAGTTCCATCAGTGTTTCCAATAATCCATTGTACGTCATCGACGGAGTGATCCTGAATGCAGTGGAACTTCAAAATGGTAGTACGCCGATCGACTATCTCAACCCCAATGATATCGCTTCCATTGAAGTATTGAAGGATGCTTCTTCAACCGCTATTTATGGTGCGCGCGGTGCTAACGGGGTAATCCTCGTGACGACCAAGCGCGGTGTCGCAGGCGGTGGAAGGGTTACTTACGATACGGATTTCAGTATCGGTGTTGCTCCCAGAAAACTGGATGTGCTTAACTCGAAGGAGTTTCTGGCCGTGGAGGAAACAATTTATGCCAATGCGGCAAAATACGATCCCGTCGGCTGGGCCACCGGAACCAAATACACCAATCCGAAGCTGAAACGTACCAATCCGCGCTTGTTCGATTCCAGCGGTAATCCATTGTACGACACCGACTGGCAGGATGTGATGTTCCAGAAGGCGTTTACGCAAAACCATCAGTTGGGTTTCACCGGCGGCAATGAAAAAGGTACTTACGGAGCATTTGTGAACTACCGCAATGAGAACGGTATTGTAAAGGAATCCTGGCAGAAACGTTTCTCCGGTCGGTTTGTATTTGATACACAAATCAAATCCTGGCTGAAAGTGGGCGGTACCCTGGGCTACACCGATCAGAACGAGAAGCAGATCGACCAGCTTGGCGGCGGCGGTATCACAGCCATGCGCCAGGTACTGGAAGCATTGCCGATCATCCCCATTAAATACAGCGATGGCTCGTGGGCCAGCAACCGGGACTATCCGGGTATGGAAGGTGGAGATAACCCCTTACGTGTAGCCGGAGAACGCCTTTTTTACCTCCGCACGCAAACGATGCTGGGGAATATGTATGCCAATATCAATCTGGCCCCCGGACTGGAATTCCGGACTACCATCGGTACCAATGTGATCAATCAGCGGAGAGACTATTTCGCGGCAAAAGGACTGCAATATATTTCTACCAACGGAGATGCGAGCGTGATCAACAGTCGGCTCAATTCATGGCAATTTGAAAACTACCTGACCTACAACAGGGACTTTGCGAAAATACATTCCGTGAATGCCATGCTTGGTCTCTCTTGGCAGCATGTTGACCGCTTTGACAACACCGCGACTACGCAGGGCTTCGATGATACTTACTTCCAGTTCAATAACCTGGGCGCAGGGGCGAGCCCGCAACCGCCGGGATCGGAAGGAACGGCCTATGGGTTGAACTCTTACTTCGCACGTTTGAACTATGGCCTGATGAACAAATACCTGGTGACTTTCACCGGACGTATCGACGGCTCGTCCAAGTTTGGTGCGGCCAACCGGTATGCATTCTTCCCGTCGGCGGCAGTAGCATGGCGCGTGACCGAGGAAGAGTTCATGAAGACGGTGCCGGCAATCTCCAATCTTAAGATCCGTGCGAGCTATGGTGCTACCGGTAACTCCGAGATCCCTGCCTACCGCGCATTGGCGGGGATGGCCAACAACGTACCCAATGTGATCGATTACAGTGTGATCTTCAATGGCACGCGCAACATCGGTACAGGTATTGCGAGGATGTCCAATACCAACCTCCAATGGGAAAAAACCCAGCAGGTTGACCTTGGTATCGAGCTGGGTTTGTTTTCAAACCGGGTAAGCTTCGAACTCGATCTTTACCGCAGAAAGGTGAACGACATGTTGCTCGATGCGCCGCTGCCTTTCACTACCGGTTACAGCAGCATTTTTACGAACATCGGCAGCATGGAAAACAAAGGGGTTGAATTTGCGGTGAATTCTACGAATATCCGTACCGACAATTTCTCCTGGAACACAACTTTCAATATCTCTGTCAACAAAAATAAAGTGCTGGCGCTTTCAGGAGGTAGCGACATCTTCTCCGGCGCGACGGTTATCCGGGTAGGCGAACCGGTTGGATCGTTCTTCGGAAGACAGCACCTGGGAACCTGGTCGACAGCAGAAGCTGAGGAAGCCAAGAAGTACAACAAGCTTCCAGGCGATGTCAAGTACGGAGACCTGAATAAAGACGGTTTCATCAATGACAACGACCGTGCGATTATCGGTAAAGGTATCCCCGACGGTTTCGGAACATTCCTGAACACATTTAACTTCAAAAACTGGTCGCTGACGGTGGATCTGCAATACATGTACGGCAACGACGTGCTCGACAGAAGTATCCACTCGGCTGAGGACAGACAAGGCATCGCCAACAGTTATAAAACTGTCCTCAATGCCTGGACCGAAACCAACCAGAATACGCCGATCGCGCAGATTCGTCCGATCAATGCCTATTACGATACCAACAACGATAGCCACAAGGTAACTGACGCTTCGTTTATCCGCGGACGTAACTTGCTGCTGGCCTACAACTTCCCGGCAGATGTGGTTTCCAAGCTGAAATTGGACAGAGTCAGAGCTTATGCTTCGATACAGAACTTCTTTGTAGCCACCAAATACAAAGGTTACGATCCGGAAGTATCCAATTCGGGCTCGCCGTTTGATCAAGGGTTTGGACTGTATGATTATCCGAAGCCACGGGTATTTATGCTGGGTTTAAACATCGGTTTATAATTATTCTGACCATTATCTGAAATACCAATGAATCGTATATCAAGAAAAATAGGCCTTTTTACAACGCTGCTCAGCGCGTTTATGACGGCGGGCTGTTCCGACTTCCTTGATGAATCGGACCCCAGCAACTTTACGGTTGAAAACTATTTCACAAAGCCGGAGCATGCCAGAAGCTCTGTGAATGCAATTTATGCCAACCTTCGTGTGCCGTTGGGCAGCGGCTTTGGAGGCGGAACCTGGATGATGACCGAGTTTGCCACTGGCCTTGCGGCAACCGACCTTGGACAGGCTGTAAACAGCTACTTCGTGAAGGACCTCAGAAACACTTCCGACAACGGCTACGGACAGTCCTACTGGCAGTTTTACTACAAGGGAATTGCCAATGCCAACCTTTCCATCGCTAAAATTCCCGGCATCAGCATGGATGCGGCAGAGGCTAAAAAGCTGATGGGAGAGGCGTATTTCCTTCGTGCATTCTACTACTTCAATCTGGTGCAGATGTTCGGAAGCATTCCGGTGATCACGGCTCCGGTGGATCTGCAATCAGACCAGCTCCGTCCGACCCAGTCCACACCCGAGCAAGTCTATAATCTGATCGTAGAAGATCTCAAACTGGCCGAAGCAGCCGGTTTGCCGATGACGGATGCGTCAGGAAAGGTGAGCACAGGAGCGGTAAAGTCATTGCTGGCAAAAGTTTACCTCACGATGGCCGGGTTCCCATTGCAGAAAGGTGCGGCCTATTATGATCTGGCTGCAAAAAAAGCAGAGGAAGTAATTGATTCGAAGGTGTTCAAACTGTTTGGTTCTTATGACGACCTCCATAATCCGGCCAAGAAGAATATCGAAGAGAACATTTTTATGGTACAGTTTAAAACGCAGATCCTTCCATCCAACTGGCAGGTGGCTATTATCCCGTACAACAAAAACATTTCTCAATACTCCGATGAAACAGGCGGGATTTATGCCACCGGCGATTTTGTGAAGTCCTATGAGGCCAATGACCTTCGCGCGAAGGAGAAACAATTCTTCTTTACCAAGTTTACCAACGAAGCCGATCGTAGCAAGGAAGTGGATCTGGGAGGCTATTTCATTTACAAGCATTTCGACAATGTGGCTCAGACAAGCACTGCCAACAGTGACCTTAACTGGCCGGTGATCCGTTATGCGGATGTGTTGCTGACCTATGCCGAAGCAGCCAACGAAGTGAGCGGGCCGTCGGCCAAAGCGTACGACGCGGTTAACGCGATCCGCACGCGTGCGCAGTTGCCCAATCTGACAGGTCTTTCAAAGGACGCTCTCCGCGAAGCTGTATGGAAAGAGCGCTGGTATGAGCTGTGTTTCGAGAACATCACCTGGTTCGACATGGTAAGGCTGCGTAAGGCATTCAATGTGAAGACCAAGAAGTTCGAGGATTATGTAGGTCACAAGTTCAGCTACGGGCCTACCGTGACCGCCCGCGAATTGCTTTTCCCGCTTCCCACAGCGGAGGTGCGGAATAACACCAATCTGAAACAGAACGTAGGATATTGATTCATAGATTAGGTTAATAATTAAGCTTAGGCAAGCTTAATAGCAGTAGTAATAAAAACGCCGCCGGACATTATCCGGCGGCGTTTTGGTTTTTATGCGCTCAGACTGGTAGTCGGTCTGATCAATGGTGGTGATGATTGTTTTAATTACTTTATTGATTTCAACTCCTTGCCGGCAATGTCCTGCCAGCGGTAGAGGTGGAAAGTTTTGTCGTCGCTCATGGCGACGAACAGACCTTTTGGGAAATCACCATTGAGGGGGACGGATGTGACGTCAGATCCGTCACTATTGCTCGCTTTGACGGTGATTTTTTTCAAAAGGGAATGCTCGTTAGGGTTACCGGGCGCTCCTTCCCGCGGAAAGATCTGGAAACTGTTGGCTCCCTGATCGGAAACGAGGACATATCCGGTCGAATCCGTAAGCTGGTAAATGGAGATCCCTTCGTGGTCCTCGGTAAAACCTGCTGTCGCAAAGAGGGCGAGTTCCTGGTTACCTTTCTCTGGATCGGCGTAATATTTGCGGACACCCTTTCCTTCATCGGAATAGTAAACGTAGCCCAGCTGGTCATCGACCGCAATGGATTCGATTTCTTTAAGCCCGCTGTAATTACCGAATTTACGGACCAGTGAGGCCTTTACCTGTCCTTTTCCATTGTCCTCAAGAAGATATTGCCAAAGATAAGTACCGTCTGTCGGCCCCGACTTCCTGCCCACGATGGCGTAAATACTACCAGCTTTGTTTTTATAAAGCGCAATGCCCATCAGGTCGCGTTCATTGACACCGGCCTGGCCCTGAAACATCTCAATGCCCCCCTGATCGACGGGTTTCATATCGGGCAGGCTGTAAATGCGCAGCTTGTGTGTGAATCGCTCGGTGGTGACGGCAATGTCGGTAGGCTTTCCGGCCAGGGTCAGGCCGTATTCAATATCGACATTATCAGGCCGTTTCAGGCCGGTTACGCTTTTGTCGCGTTGTATCCTGCCTTGCAGGTCGAAGACATACAAACCACCGTCCTGGTCCTTGTCGGTACCGATGATGAGGCTCTTTGCGGGATCGGCGGGGTTGATCCAGATCGCAGGATCGTCGGTGTCGTGGGCTACGGTGTCGCTAATGAATGCGGGCTGGATGACCGCGCTCACGGTGTCAGCTTTGGCAGATTGAATCGGGGCGTTCTGATGGCCCTGGCAGGCAATGAATGCTGCCGCCAGGCCAATGGCTGGGATAATGAATGCTTTCACTGGTGTTGGAAGAATGTAGATTGTACTGAACCGAGATTGTCATGTTGAGCGAAGTCGAAACATCGTGCACGATGCCTTCGACTCCGCTCAGGCTGACAAATTTCGTCCGGTCCGCTCAGGCTGACAATGCCGTAGTGTTACGTATACTTAAATAAAAATTACTTAGTACCAAACGCGCCGATGTAATCGGCAGGAGCGGGAGATTTGTAGGTTACACCATTGACAACGAGACCGTCGGCATAAAGGCGGGTGAAACCGGTTTTACCCTTGCCCAGTGCCGGTGAGCCGGCTTGTAAATGAAAGTCCCAGGCCGTGTTGAAAGCGGCATTTTTGTTGTCGGTCGTCAATGGGTAGTTCACGAATTTAGGATCGTTGTCGCCCACTTTCGCGGAAATCAGGTCATTGGCACCTTTCAGGATCTCAACCGATGGCTGGAATTGCTTCACGCCTTCTTCGCTGGCACCATAATACAAGGTGTTGTTGATCACCGAACGGTCGTCTACCGACTTGTCGACATTCTCTTTCTTGATACCGAAGCGGTCGTTGGCAAGGAGGTTATTGTAAAGGTCTGCGCGAACACCTTTTTCCAGCCATATGGAGCCTCCTTTGGTAGTAGGCCTTCTCCAACCGGCATTGATGATCGTGTTGTTATAACCCACAACATAGGCCTGCGGCGTGCGGTCACCCGAATTCGAAAGTTTCAATGCATTGGTATTGGGGCTGTAAACCACGTTGAAGGCCACATCGGCCTGCACGCCCGATTTGATATTGATCGCATCGCCGCCCGATACGCCGGTGGTGTTAAAGGTGTTATTAGCGATGATCACTTTGCCGCCTTCAATGTAAAAACCGTCTTCGTTGAAATTGCGGATAACGCTGTTCACCACCACCAGCTTGCCATTTACATTGGGGTAGTAAATCACAGGAACGTGCTCGCCGGCAGCCGCTTTGTACAAGCCGGCTTTTACGGATGGTGATTCTTCGGTTGTTACCGCGCCGCCGTATTCGAGAATGGTATTGCTCAATACGAATTCAGCCGCATTAGGGCCGGCGATCAACCCGCCCCAAAGGTTCCCAAACTGATTTCCCGCCGTTTTCCAGGCATCGGGAACCGTAAATTTCACAGGTGCTGCTGCACTTCCAAGGCTGTACAGGTTACCTTTCACCACCACTTCCGGCTTGATCACCGAGTCGCTAAAAAGTACCGTCACCCCTTCTTCAATGGTAAGCGACTTGCCTTCCGGGATTTGAATGTGGCCGGTTACTTTGTAGGTATTGCCTTTGGCCCAGGTACCGGAAACTTCACCGGTTACGGATTGCTCGATAGGTTGTGGAGTCACAGGTGTCGGCTCATCTTTGTCGTCGCTGCAACCGGTGATGAAGAGTGTCGCCAGGGCGGATAGCATGAATAGTTGTTTCATTTTGGAATGGTTCATGAGATTTAAAAATTTTGATGATTGATTAAAACTTGTATCGTACGCCCAGCAGGTAGGAGCGCTGGTAGCGGTCGCGGCGGATGAGCGTTTTGCCTTTCAGGTCCTGGTGCGGAATGCTGGCATTGGACGCGCTGATATTTTTCATATACACTTCCAGAGGCGTGTCGAGCAGGTTGTTGGCTTTGAGGAAAATGCCCAGACCGTTGCGGAATGTCTTTTCAATGGAAGCGTCCATTTGCACGAAGCCTTTCTGCCAGAGGTCGTTGTCGAGAAACTGAGAAACGGTGTTGATCCGATCGCCGGTGTAGCTACCGGCAAGCTGTGCGTCGATGCCGTTTTCCTGGTTTTTGTAGAGAACAGAAAGATTACCCACATGCGCCGATTGCCCGTAAAGTGGTCGCGTTTGATCCACGTTAATCGTTTGCAAGTCGCCGCTCTCGTTGCGTATGCGCCTGGACTTGGGCGTGGTAATGCGCGAATGCGTATAGGTGTAATTGGCTTTGATACCGAACTGCTTCACATATTTGATGTAATCGATTTCCAGACCGTAGTTTTTTGCATTTCCGAAATTGCCCGGCGAGTAGTAGGTATCCTGCCCGCGGATAGCGTCGCGCTGGAGTGTGTATTCGATCGGATCTTTGATCATTTTATAAAATACACCTACCATAAACTGCTCCGAGGCACGTGGAAAAAGTTCGTATCGGAAGTCGATATTGTCGGCAATGGCGCGTTTCAAATCGGGGTTACCGCGTTCCTGGTACTCCTCCTGCACAATGCGGTAAGGTACGATTTCGAAAAAGCCGGGGCGGTTGATCGATCGGAAATACGAGGCCCGCAGGTTGACATGCTCCTCTGGTTTGTATTTCAAATGCAGGCTCGGGAGCATATCGGTGTATTTTTGGCTGCCATTCGGGCGATCCTCGCCAATCGGGAAAAGCATTGCATAACCTTGGTCGGTTGCTTCCGCGCGCACGCCGCCGAGAATTTCCAGAGTTTTTATTTCTGCTTTGAATTGAATGAAACCGGCCTTGATCTGCTCGGTAGCATCGTAGTTCAATGCGCTTGCGACCGAGCCACGCGGGTTCTGGATGGTCCAGCGGATCTGGGCGTAGTCGGTAAAATCTTTACCGTACTCCGCAAATGGGTCAGCCGGGCGGAGCTGGTAGTTGTTGTAAAAATTGGAGCGCGACTTGTCGCGATACAGGCCGCCAGCGGTCCATTCTACCTGGGCGGAGCCTATTGTTGTATTGTAGGTGAGGTTCAGGTAGCCCGAGAGGTCGCGGTCGGAGTTGTGCTCCCAGCGGCGCGATGCATCGCCGACAGTCGTTTTTCGTTCCTGGAAATTTTGCATTACTCCAATGAGGGGGACAGTTACATTGTCGGGAACTTCGTTGGTCGCTTTGGAATACACCGCCGACCATTGCAATGCAAGTGCATCGAGCAACTGGTGCCGGCCTTGTAATGTGCTGTTGAAGATCTGCTGTTTGGTAAGCCGCGAGCGGGTCGAAAAACCGAGCGTCGCATTGCCTGCTACCGGATCGTAGCCGCCGATGGTCAGCTGGGTCGATTTCACGTCCCGCACCTGCACGTTGGTCAGGTTCATGAATGCATTGTAAAATTGGATTTTATGCTTCTCATTCACCCGGTAGTCTATTTTGGAGTGCAGGCCATAGCGAATCTGCTGCTCCGAATACTGGCGCTCACTCATTTTGGTAAGCGCTTCACCGCGTAATGTGTCCACCGCCTCGGAGTCGAAGAACAGGCTGTTGCTGCCGCGATGGGTATTCTGGTAACTTCCTGCCAGCAGGATGCCAAGTTTATTTTTCAGGAAGCGGTTACCTACTGCGATGCTTCCGAGCAGGTTGGGCGCTGGCGTTTTAAGTTTGTAATTTACCGCTGCCGTTGAGAAATCGGCTGCGGTCGCATTGTACTGGTTGCCATTCCGCTCGTAAGGCGATTTCGACTGGATGCTCGCGAAATCGTAACCCATGAATTTCCGGTCGATAAACAGCTCGTTATAGCCGGTCGAGACGTTCGTGGAGAAGGTAAATTTCTTCGGCGCGTCCTTCATCACCATATTCACAGCCCCGCCGATGGCGTCGCCTTCCATGGCTGGCGTCAATGCTTTGTACACTTCGAGGCGGTCGAGGAGGTCGGATGGGAAAATATCCAGCGGCACATAGCGGTACTTGTTGTCCGGGCTTGGGATCTTGACCCCATTCACAAGGGTGTAATTGTATCTTTTGTCCATGCCGCGCAGGATCGCGTACTGGCCGTCGCCATTGCTGTTGCGTTCAATGGAAATCCCCGAAATCCGCTGGATCACGTTTGCAACTGTGAGGTCGGGAGAGATCTGGATGGTTTTGCCTGAAACGATATTCATCACCTGGCTCGCATTGCGCTCCATAAGGCGAGCGGTATTGTCGCTTGCACCGTCGCGCTTGCCGGTTACGGCCACTTCATCGAGTTTCAGACCGGCAGCGGCTTCGAGCGAAAGATCCATTTGAATCACCTCGTTTCCGTTGATAGCAAATTCCTTTTGCACGGGAGCATAGGAAATGTGGCGGACCGTAAGCCGGTAGGAGCCCTTTTGAAGGTTCGAAATCGAGAACGACCCATCGAGTCCCGAAATGTCGTGCAGGTTGGTGCCTTCGATCATGATCACCACACCCAATGCGGGTTCGCCGGTGGATGCTTCGAGAAGCTTGCCTTTAAGGGTTCCGGCCTGGGCAATCACCGTGCCCGAAAGGAGCAGGAATATATGGAGTAAAGTACGCATCATGTATTGGCTTTCGGCTTTCGGCTGTCGGCTTTTGGCTTTGGCTTTGGCTTTGGCTTTGGCTTTCGTTTTTTTTGACGATGCGAAGGTGTGCAGAACAAACTCTGTGATCCAAATCCGGCCCGTTAACAAAAGGGCAACAGCCGTTTCAGGAGCGTTACATCAAGGCAACAAAGTATGTTTTGTTGTTATAATTTATTGTATTTCAATCAATTAAATGTGGTTCACCTGCCATTATGTTTGTGTTACGGCAGTATTAAGAAACCGTTAACAGGCTTTAAACGGACTGAATGTAGGCCGAGAGATTGTCGCCCGGAGCGAGGTTCATTTTCTTGCGCAAACGGTGCCGGATCACCCGGAGGCTATCCTGGGAAATTCCGAGCAGGGTCGCGATGTCCGTGGAGGTGAGGTTCATCTTGATCAATGCGATCAGCCGCAGGTCATTGTTGGTGAGAGGCCCGGTCTGCTGTTGGAGCCGGTCGAAAAACGACTGGTGCACCTGCTCGAAGATGCCACGGAATTCTTCCCAATGCTGGTCATCCTGCAACCCCCCGCTGATTTGTTCCGAAAGCAGTTTGATCTGCTTTCGCTGATCGCGTTTGTCGTCTTTGATCATCTCGTCGAGTTTCGAGCGGAGGTCTTCGAGCAGCTGGTTTTTTCGTATGATATGCAGGGTGTAGCTGCTCAATTCCTGTATTTTTGTCTCAAGTTGCTGTTTGAGATTCTCTTCTTCGAGTTTCTTGTGTTTTAATTCAACCTCCATGAGCTGGTTTTGAGCTTCATACACCTGCTTATGCTGTGCGCGGAGTTTCTGCTCGTTCCTGATTTTCAGGCGCTGTCGGCTGATAATCAATGCGGCAATCAGTATAATAAGAATGATCACAATGCCGGTGGCTATGGCGATCAGGGTGTCGGTCCGGCGGGCCTGAACCAGCTTTTCGATCTCGATATCTTTCTTTTCGATTTCGTACAGCGTTTGCAGTAATGCGAGCTGCTTGTTGCTTTCTTCGGAATAAATATCGTTCAGCAGGCCCCGGCTTAATGCGAGGTAATGGAAAGCGCTGTCGTTGCGGCTGAGGAGGTTGTAGGTTTTGGCGATGTCGTTGAATGCGCTGGAAATCTGATAGCGCTCTCCGTATGCTTTGGCAAGATCGAGCGATCTCATGCTGTACGACAATCCATCTCTAAACCGGCCGGTTTTCCTGAGTACGTCGCCCAGGTTGTTAACGACTTCGACCTGTGCGCCTGCATTGCCTGTTTGTTCGTTTAGTTTAAAGGCCTTATTGAAATAGAAATAGGCCGAGTCGTATTTTTCAAGGTCTTCGTAAATGCTTCCGATGTTTTCGTAAATCTTCGCTTCACCGTCCGGCCGGTGGTCGAGCTGGTAGGCAAGCAATGCTTTTCGCTGAAAAAGAAATGCGCTGTCGTAAAGCTGCCGTTTCTCGTACAGGTGGCCCATCCTGCCATAGGTTTCGGCTTTACCGGATTCCAGTCTCAGCTGTTGGTAAATGCGTAATGCTTCATCGTATTGTTTCCTGGCGAGCTGGGGCCTGCGCGTGCGGTAGTACAGCTCGCCCAGCATATCCAGGTTGACAGCCAGCATTTTTTTCTGATCCAGGTTCCGGAATAGCTTTTCCGCTTTCAGCAGGTACTCGAGTGACTGGGGGTAGTGGCCGGAAATGAAAAGTAGACGGCCGATCTGCTGTTGGTATTCTGCCGCTTTTACGTCCTGTTTTTGCCGGACAGCATCGTTATATTCCGCTTTCAGGTGAAGCAGGACGGAGTCGGGGTTTTGCGGGCTGGCAGGCACGCCGTGTTCGGGATATCGGGCGTCTGCGTCCGTTTGAGCGGCTACACGCATTGCGCAAATCATCCAGACCAGGAACAGGATGATGCCTTGGAACGTGGGAGAGAGAGGCTGACTTTTGGCGCGGCCGGTATGCATGGCAGTTAGCGCTGGGTTAATTTCATGCAATTTACGTCGGCCGGGCCCGCATGAATGACAAAAGCCATTGAAATACATCAATGGCTTTTGAAAAATAATATTGAGGTAATATTGGGATTACACTCAGAGGAAGCGGTTGATCAGGTTTTCCAGGTATTCCTGTTTGCCGGAGATCGTTGCGGGTTCGCCCTTGGTTGCAGCGTATTCGAACAGATCTTCGAGTTTCAATGCTCCTTTTTCGAACTCGTTACCTTTGCCGCCATCGAAGCTCGCGTAGCGGTTTTTGCGGATTTTATCGTATTCGCCGTTCTGCGTGATCTTGTCCGCGATGACCAATGCACGCGCCACGGTGTCGATACCGCCGATGTGTGCGTGGAATACATCATCCACGTCGGTCGAGTTGCGGCGACGTTTGGCATCGAAGTTGATTCCACCGCCTTGCAGACCGCCCGCATTCAGGATAACAAGTAATGCACGGGTCCATTCCGCGACATCGTTCGGGAACTGGTCGGTATCCCAGCCGTTCTGGTAGTCGCCACGGTTGGCGTCGATCGATCCCAGGATTCCTGCATCGGCAGCTACCTGCAATTCATGTTCGAACGTGTGGCCGGCCAGTGTAGCATGGTTTACTTCCAGGTTCAGGCTGAAATCGGCCAGCAGGTCGTGCTGACGAAGGAAGCCGATCACCGTTGCCGCATCGTAGTCGTACTGGTGCTTGGTAGGCTCACAAGGTTTCGGTTCAATAAAGAATTTACCTTTGAAGCCATTTGCACGGGCATAGGCAACCGATATTTTCAGCATTTGTGCGAAGTGTTCCTGCTCACGCTTCATGTCGGTGTTCAAAAGGCTCATATACCCTTCGCGACCACCCCAGAATACGTAGTTCTCTCCACCCAATGCGATGGTAGCGTCCAAAGCCATTTTCACCTGCGCACCTGCGTGAGCAACCACGTCGAAGTCAGGGTTGGTGGAAGCACCGTTCATGTAGCGGTGGTGGCCAAAAAGGTTGGCAGTTCCCCAAAGCAGTTTCACACCGGAGGCTTTTTGTTTTTCACCCAGATAAGCTGTCAAAGCTTGCAGGCGCTTTTCGTTGGTACGTACGTCATCCGCATAGTCTACAACATCTACATCGTGGAAGCAATAGTAAGGCAGGCCGAGCTTGGTGATAAACTCAAAAGCGGCATCTGCTTTATCTTTTGCGCGGTCCACTGCGTCTGGCTTTTTGTCCCAGGGATAAAAAAGCGTAGGTCCGCCGAAGGGGTCCAGACCAGCGCCGCAGAATGTATGCCAGTAGGCTACCGCAAAACGCAGGTGCTCTTTCATCGTTTTGCCGGCGATCACGCGGTTCTCGTCATACCAGCGGTAAGCCAGTGGGTTGTCGGTTTCCGGGCCTTCGAAAGAGATCTTTCCGATACCCTTAAAATACTCCTGTTCTCCGAGTAGAATGCTCATTTTAATGTAGTTAATCGTTTTCTAATGCTTAAATGATCAGGCTGATGCATTTGAGAAGAACGCCGCTCTTACTTTCCTCCATCCTCCTTTTCTGCCAATTTTAATTAATAAGTGTATAATTGACATTTCATACTGCAATACTATCACTTTTTTCTGAAAATTTTGCAGCATAAATAAAAAGAGGAGCAGATTTAATTTCTGCTCCTCTCGGAATAAGATTTTTCGGGAATGATCTCAGAAGAACTTCGCGCGGCGATCTTCGATCTTGGCGTTCTCGCGGATCGCTTCGTTGACCAGGTACGACATCCGACTTTCCTGCGATTGAGTCAGCTGTGTTTTGTACTGGGTGAAGTCCGCAATTTTCGGAGCATCCGTTTTGCCGGAGAGTTCCATGATGAATACACCATTTTCGCCGGTGAACACACCTGATTTCTGTCCTGCTTTCAAGCCGAAGGCTTTTCCGAGCGCGATCGGGTCGAAACCTGCGCTGGTCAGGAAGCCGGTAGCCAGTGAAATATCGTTGGCAGATTCAACCAGTGCACCTGCACCGTATTTCTTAGCGATATCTTCCAGCGAACCACTGGCGCCCTTCAACTTGGCAGTGATTTGCTCAGCCTTGATCTGGTTACGTACTTTGGTAGTCAGTTCGTCGCGGAAATCATCCACTTTAACATCTTTGGCGTCTGATTTTCCGGTCAGTACCGCCACTACATATTGTTCTTCGGTTTCAAAAACAGGGGAAACGTTAGAAGTTTTTGTATCGTCTTTGAATGCCCATCTCACGATTTCCCTTGCATTCTGGATCGCGTTGATGTTGGTAGCTGATTCGGGAATGCGATTTGCGGTTGCAAGTACAAGCGCTTTGTTTTTCTTAACCGCTTCTTCGAATTGTTCTCTGCTCTTCACTGAATTAGCAAATTCATCCGCTCTTCTGTAAGCTTCGTCACGGGTAGCCTGGCTCGGTGCGATGGTTTTACCGATCGCGGCAATGCGGTACAGCGTATTCGATTTGGTCGCAGTTACTTTGATAATGTGGAAACCGAACTGGCTTTCTACCAACCTCGGGATAAGGCCGGGAGCGGTAGCCGAGAAAACAGCTTCTTCAAATGGTTTTACCATTGCGCCGTTGTTCTGGAAGTAATTCAAGTCACCGCCGCGTTGTGCCGAGCCCGGATCAGCGCTTGATGTGGCCGCCAATGCTTCGAAGTTTGCTCCTGCCTTAATCTGAGCCAGGATGCCTTCCGCTTTCACACGGGCTGCTGCTTTTGCCGAATCCGACTGGTTTTCGGCGCGGATCAGGATGTGGCTTGCACGGGCAGACGAAACGGTGTCGGACCGTGTACCGCCATACTTGTAAATGTAATAAGTGTTGCCTTCACGGTAAGGGCCATACACACCGCCCGGTACGAATGTTTTTACCGCTTCTTTCAACTGATCGCTCATCGTCGCATACGACTGGTTGATCGGCATTGGGATATCGGTATTCATGGCAGCGAAAGCAGAGTCGCTTTGAGCAGTGGCAAGGCCGCGTGCCAGTTCTTTAATTTCGGTATACAATGCCGAGCTGTCGTCTTTGGCTGGCTGTACCGGGAATGTCACGTATTCAACCGAACGGGTATCTGTGCCTTTATACTCCTTGCGGTGGGCGCTCAAGTATTCCTGAAGCTGTGCGTCGGTAACTTTAATGGTCGTATCAACAACCGAGAAATAAGGTACGTACAGGTAACGCAGATTGGCTTTGGTATTCTGTGCTACGTATTCTTTCTCAGCCTGTGCTTTCGGAGTGTAGGTCGAAAGCCGGAGCATGTTCTCGTATTTGGCACGTGTGCGCTCTTCGCGAAGGCTTTTTTCAAAGTTCTCCCACGATTTCTGTTGTTCGAGAGGAAGTGTTTTGAGGTTTTTCAAATAATTGATTACCGCATTCTTATCGAAACGACCGGTAGTAGGATCTGAAAACGCCTGAAGAATCGAGGGGCTGATGTGGTTACCCTGAACCATGTCGTACAGTTCTTCGTCGGTTACCGAAAGACCCAGCTTATCATACTGTTTTTTATAGGCAATGTCTACAACAAACTGGTTCCAGGCCTGATCGCGCAGGGAAGCGAGCTCGTTCTCGTTCAGGCTGCGGCCCGACTGGGCTTCATAATTCTGACGGAAACCGTCCACCCGGCTTTGAAAATCTTTGATATTAATTTCTTTACCGGCAATCTCTCCCACGACCTGGTTGTTGTTGCCCCCGAGCATTGAATTTGGGCCCAACAGGTCGCCTCCAACCATAAAAAGAATTAAACTGATAGCGATAACCGTGACGGCTACCCCGGATTTTTCTCTGATTTTGTTAATTAAAGCCATTTTCTCGATTCAAATTAGTGCGCAAAATAAAATCTTTTCTTGATGGAATGCAAGCGCTTACAATCCATTTTACAATTATTGGCGACATCCGGACGTTGTGCGGCCGGGCGGTATGAACGAAGGGAAGGATTTCCTGCTTAGTACATGTGTTTCAGGTTGAAAGCATACAGGATGGCCATGATTCCGCTGAGAATGACTCCCGCCATGGCAGTGATGACCCCGAGCCACCCGCCGATCAGCAGGAGGGGGGCTGCAAATGCGACACCGATACCGGCCAGGTACAGATAGTATCCTTTTCGCTGAAGGTTCCACATCAGATAGGCTGCGTAGAGCGATAAGGATTCGAAAATGAGCATGATAATGGAGCCTTTCCGGATCGAGTCGGCCGTGGTCTGTTCGATGACCGCTTCAAACATCGCGTCCATCGTTTTAGCCTGGGCTGTATTTTGCTGGCGGTCGAGATTTTCACGGACCAACTCAAACGTTTCCCTGGTTTTGTCGGCCGTAATACCGGGGCTCCAGAGTCTTTCGGATTGAGTCCAGAGTCCGGAAACAGAGCTCATGAAGGTAAAAAAACACAAAACGGTCAGGAACGTCGGACGATTCACAATAGCACTTATTCAGTTGAAAATAGATCAGAAGTTCCGATCTGCGGTGTAAAATTTGTCGTTTTCGGTGAAAACACCAAAGGCATTTGAATATTCTTCCGACGGGTATACATTTGTCGTTTTTTAATCCAATAAAAACTCAAACATTCTAACAAACGATACTTATGAGCCTCCAGATTCTGACTGACCGCATTAAAAATATTCTGGGAACCGAAAGCGGACTGGACGCCACAGCCAAATTTGTAACCGACGAAGGGATCGTGTTTGTCGACGGGAAATCGGTGCCCAACAATGTATCGAATGCGGACGCGGATGCGGATTGTACCTTTGAGGTGTCCGTGAAAAATGCATTGAAACTCATTGACGGCGACCTGAATGCGATGATGGCCCTGATGACCGGAAAGCTGAAAATCGACGGCGACATGGGCGTTGCGATGAAGATCGCAGAAACCTTCGGACGCCGATAGTAGGCTTTCAAACCGGGTGCCTTTTCTTCGATACCATCTGTTTTCAACAAACGATCACACAAGCATGGACAATCAGGAAAAGGTATCCGGAGGAACTACCAAAAGAAGAGATTTTATAAAAGCCGGCGCATTGGCCGCCAGCGGCTTTATGATCGTCCCCCGCCATGTGCTGGGGCGGGGTTTTATTCCTCCGAGCGATAAGCTCAACATTGCTGCCGTCGGTTGTGGCGGCAAAGCCGATGTCAATATCAGGCAGGCATATAATAATGGTACCGAAAACATCGTCGCGCTGTGCGACGTCGACGACCGCCAATCTGAAAAATACCGCAAGCAATTCCCCAAAGCACCTTACTACAAGGATTTTCGCAAGATGTTCGAGAAGGAGGCCAGGACGTTCGACGCCGTCATAGTCACCACACCCGACCATATGCATTACCCCGTTGCGATCGCCGCAATGGAGTTAGGAAAACATGTTTATGTTGAAAAACCGCTGACGAAGGACATATGGGAAGCCCGGATGCTTACGGAGGCTGCTAAGAAATTCAAAGTAGTAACCCAAATGGGTAACCAGGGAAGCAGCAGCGATGGTACCCGCAACACCGAGGCGCTTGTGCAGTCAGGAGCGATCGGTGACGTCCACACGATCGAGGTATGGACCGACAGGCCGGTATGGCCGCAGGGCGTGAAATCACCGAAAGACAAAGGGGAGTCGCAGCCGGTACCCGCGGGCGTCGACTGGGATCTTTGGCTTGGTACCGCGCCGAAACGTGACTACCACGAAGCTTACATGCCGTTCCGCTGGCGCGGTTACTGGGATTTCGGCACCGGCGCATTGGGTGACATGGGCTGTCATTTCCTCGATGTCCCTTTCCGGGCATTGAAACTCGGTTACCCTACGTCGGTCGAATGCAGCGTAGGCTCGGTATACGCCGATTTTTTTCAGCAGGCATTCTTTGACGACGTCGCCCCGCCTTCCGCGAATATCCATTTAAAATTCCCTTCCAAAACACCGGGCAAGGAAATCAACCTGAACTGGTATGACGGTGGAATGCGTCCGCAACTGCCCGATGGCTGCGACTATAAAACCGTTTTCGGCAGTGTCGACGGCGGCATATTGTTTATTGGTACAAAAGGGATTGTCAGTGCCGAGATGTTTGGCGAAAATCCAAGACTCTGGCCTGAGAAGAAGTTTGCGAACGTCCGGATTGCCACTAAACCCCGTGCATTGGTCTCGGGCAGTTGGGAAGGGCATCAGCAGCAATTCGTACAGGCCTGTAAAAAAGGGTACGGTGCTTACACCAGTTCGTCATTCGACCAATCTGGCCTACTGACGGAAATCGTGCTCATGGGTAACCTGGCCGTGCGCTCCTACCTGCACCGTGAAGCGAAGGCGGATGGCAAAGGTTTTACATTTCCCGGCCGCCAGCGGTTGATGTGGGATGGGGCAAATATGAAGATCACCAACTTTGATGTCGCCAACCAGTTTGTGAAAAGGGAGTATCGGACGGGGTGGTGATAGCCGGAAACCCTGCATTTGTTGTTGCATGCCTACGGCATTTGCGGATCATCGGTTATGCCTGTTTTCTACCAATGTTACGTCGCTAACGCGACTGCTCATCGTGCAGTTAAGTGCCGTTAGGCACGTAATATTGGTAGAAAGATAAATTTAACCCACGGACCGGAGTCCCGTAGGGATGCAACAACAATACGTTGACCGTGCCGACTAAGCATTTACAACTCCAACTCCCTCAAGTACATCTGTATCGTATTTTCCAATCCTATATATAATGCATCGCAGATCAATGCGTGACCGATCGAAACTTCGTCCATCCAGGGGATACTTTGTTTGAGGAAATGCAGGTTATCGAGGCTGAGGTCGTGGCCCGCATTCAATCCTAATCCTACTTCCCGGGCCTTTTCAGCAGCTTTGACAAAAGGAAGTACCGCTTTTTGACGGTTTTCGAAATAGCCCGCCGCAAACGGTTCGGTATAAAGCTCTACCCGGTCGGCACCGCATATTTTAGCACCTTCTACCATTTCTTCATCGGGATCCACAAAGACGGAAACCCGGATGCCGGCTGACTTAAAGGTACCGACAAGGTCGGTGAGTTGTGCGCGGTGGGTAATCGTGTCCCAGCCTGCATTGGAAGTAATCGCGCCTAATGCATCCGGCACGAGCGTTACCTGGTCGGGCTTATTGGCCAGCACCAGTTCCACGAATTTCTTTTCCGACGGGTTGCCTTCAATATTAAATTCGGTTGTCACGACTTCCCGCAAATCATAAACGTCCTGATAGCGGATATGGCGCTCGTCGGGACGGGGGTGAACTGTAATGCCTTGTGCACCAAACCGCTCGCAGTCCAGCGCTACTTTCAGCACATTAGGGTTGTCGCCACCGCGTGAGTTGCGGAGTGTTGCGATCTTGTTAATGTTAACGCTTAGACGGGTCATGGGACTTTAATGTTGAATGATTGAATGAATGAATTTTGAATGAGTGGATGAGTGAATGAGTGAATTTTAATGATTGAATGTGTTGTCGTGGGGTGGGGAATGTGTTAATTTATGAATGTCTGAAAGGGTGAGTTTTGATTCTTAAACGTGAGTTTTCAAGTGAATCACTAACTTTGCCGGTCTGATACAAATTTAGCATTCGAGTGTATAAAAACACCCTTAATGCTAAATTTTAGCCTAAATCACTGTAATAAACAACAAATAACCAGACGATAGCGACTGACTTTGAATATTCACCATTCCACAGCGGCTCATTCAAAATTCACTCATTCACTCATTCACTCATTCACTCATTTACTCATTTACTCATTCACTCATTTACTCATTCCCCGTTCCACGGCGGCTCATTTAAAATTCTGACATTCAGTCATTCAATCATTCAGTCATTCAAAATTATTTAACGATGTCACTAAAAACCCAAGTAGAATCCGGCATTAAGGATGCCATGCGCGCCAAGGATCAGGACACATTACGTGCATTACGCGCGATCAAGTCGTTGATTTTGCTGGAAGAAACCAAAGGCGGCGGCAGCGGCGAGCTCTCTGCTGACGATGAGCTCAAACTTTTGACCAAAGCGGCTAAGCAACGCCGGGAGTCAGCCGATATTTACAAGACGCAGGGCCGTCCGGACTTGCTCGAAAAAGAGGAGGCCGAACTGGCGGTTATCGAACAATTTCTGCCTAAACAACTTACTGAGGACGAAGTAAAGGTGAAATTACAGGAGATCATCGCCCGTGTAGGTGCGGCAGGCCCTGCGGACATGGGTAAGGTAATGGGCGTTGCCACCAAAGAGCTTGCCGGACAAGCCGAAGGACGCGTAGTATCTACCCTGGTTAAGGCATTGCTCGCATGAAATTACTGGATGTTCTCATCCTTCTACCCCTGCTTTGGGGCGCATTGCATGGCTATCGCAAAGGTTTATTGATCGAAATTATCGGTATCCTGGGCCTTGTGGTAGCCATGGTTTTGGGTTTTAAATTCCTGGGATTGGGGATGGAAGTCCTTACTCCTTATTTCAGTGAAGGGGTTGCGCGGAAAGTCCTGCCCTATGTAGGGTTTTCTGCCATTTTCTTTCCAACCATTTTTCTCCTGAACCAATTCGGCTACACCATCCGGCGTTCGCTGCGCTACTCGATCCTGGGTACTTTCGATAGTTTCGCAGGGGCGATGGTGGGCGTTTTTACCTGGGTTTTCGGGATCAGCGTTTTTTTCTGGCTGGTTGACGCGATCGGGGTGAAGATTCCGGCGCACCGCACAGACGATACCTTCCTGTACCCACTCGTGGTACCCGTAGCGCCGACGGTGATTACCAAAGCATTGTCGCTGATGCCCAAAGGCACCGACCTGATCCGCGACTGGAAACGGGATTACCTGGACGAATGAACTTTCAAATTCCCGGAAGGGTTAAGCTTTCATTGTTGATTTTCAGTACTTTTGCAGAAAAATTGGTTGAATGCCCCCGTGTGTTTGACAGAATGATAGAAAAATGACCACCTTAGAACACAAGCAGGATATCCGCAAATTCACGATTGACCAGATCAAGAGCTGGATGACGGAGCACGGGGAGAAGGCTTTCAGAGCAAAACAGATTTACGAATGGATCTGGAAAAAGTCAGCCCATTCATTTGATGAAATGACCAATCTTTCGCTGGCCACGCGCCAGCTGATGAATGAGCATTTCCTGATCCATTCGCTTGATGTTGCCAAAAAACAGCACAGCAACGACGGTACGATCAAATCCGCATTCAAGCTTTTTGACGGTAACCTGGTAGAAGGCGTGCTCATACCCGCCACCGACCGCATGACCGCCTGCGTGAGCAGCCAGGTAGGGTGCTCGCTTACCTGCAAGTTCTGCGCAACGGGCTACATGGACCGGAAACGTAACCTCGAAGCCGGAGAAATTTATGATCAGGTCGTAGCGATCGCGCAGCAGGCGGAAAAGACTTTCAATGCGCCATTGACCAACATTGTATACATGGGAATGGGCGAGCCGCTGCTGAACTATGCCAACGTGCTCCAATCCATTGAATATATCACTTCGCCGGAAGGGCTCAATATGTCCCCGCGACGCATTACCGTTTCTACTGCCGGTATCGCGAAAATGATCAAAAAGCTGGGGGATGACGAAGTGCGGTTTAGGCTGGCCTTGTCGCTTCATGCGGCCAACGATGAGAAGCGGAACCAGATCATGCCGATAAACGAATCGAACTCGCTCGATAACCTGGCGGAAGCTTTGAACTATTTTTATAAGAAAACAGGCAACCGCATTACCTTCGAATACATCGTTTTCAACAATTTCAATGACAGTTTACAGGACGCGAAGGAGCTTTGGGAGTTTACCAAACGTGTTCCGGCCCGTGTGAACATCATTGAGTATAACCCGATCGCGGAGGCTGATTTTAAGAATACCGAGGCTGACAGACTGGATAAATTTGCCGCATTCCTGGAAGATAGAGGGGTTTCGGTGCACGTCAGAAGGAGCAGAGGCAAGGATATCGACGCGGCTTGCGGGCAGCTGGCTAACAAAGAAACAAACTGAGATTAAACTGACTTAACAATTTCTTAACATTGGGTCGGTCGTTTATAAGTAGTTTTGCGTCAATAATTCAACCTATCAACTCCTTTTATGTTTGGTCTGGAAACCGACATTTTTATCCTCCTCGCTTTTAGTATTCTGGCGGCCTGTGCATTTGAGTTTGTTAACGGTTTCCATGACACTGCCAACGCGGTTGCAACGGTAATCTATACCAATTCCCTGAAACCGAATGTGGCTGTGATCTGGTCGGGTTTCATGAACTTCTGCGGCGTTTTCTTCGGAGGTATCGCAGTTGCCATGGGGATTGTGAACCTGCTTCCCGTGGAGCTGCTGATCGATCAGAACGTCTATCACAGCGCCGCGATGGTCTTTGCACTACTTTTTAGCGCCATCATCTGGAACCTGGGTACCTGGTACTTCGGTTTGCCGAGTTCCAGTTCCCATACGCTCATCGGATCGATCCTCGGCGTAGGTCTTGCATTTACATTAATGCCTGAAAATACCCAGGGAACCGGTGTAAACTGGTCGAAAGCGCAAGAACTGTTCATGTCGCTCCTGAGCTCACCGATCTTCGGTTTCGCGCTGGCGATCATTATTATGTTTATTCTGAGAAGGTCGTTGTCCAAGCCGCTCCGCGAGATTGTTTTCAGCGAACCCAAGAAAAACGAAGCGCCGCCGATCTGGATCCGCGCCATTCTGATTGCTACATGTACCTTGGTAAGTTTCTTCCACGGTTCCAACGACGGGCAAAAAGGTGTCGGGCTTGTAATGCTGATCCTGATCGGTATCGTTCCTGCACATTTTGCATTGGATAATTCCAAAGACCCCATCGAAATGAAGACTGATCTCGTGGGTATCGAGCAGGCCGTGAATAGCATCGATTCTACACGCTTGTCGATCTCCGACCGCGGGCATTTGCATACCATCAAAACCGAGCTCACACATTTACAGGCACAGATAAGCCATCCGCTACCGGAGCACCGCCTCCCGAAAGAGGAGCGCATGGAAGCGCGCCGCTCCCTGCTGCTCGTGAGCCGCAATATCAAAACGATCCTCGATAATGGTCAGGCCAACCTGAATGCAGCTGACTTCGCATTGCTGAAAAAGCAATCGGGTAGCGAGCATGGTATCAGAAGATATACGGATTACGCCCCTGACTGGGTCATTCTGATGATTTCACTTTCGCTGGGCCTTGGAACCATGGTAGGTTGGAAGCGTATCGTGGTGACGATCGGTGAAAAGATCGGTAAGCAGCATTTGACTTACGCACAAGGTGCTTCGGCTGAACTTGTAGCGGCGAGTACTATCGGGGTGTCGTCTTATCTGGGCCTTCCGGTGAGTACCACGCACGTATTATCATCGGGTATCGCGGGTTCGATGGTGGCCAGCAAAGGGGTGAAAAACCTGCAAGGTGGTACGATCCGTAACATCGTGATTGCGTGGGTGCTGACATTGCCCGTGACCATGTTGTTGTCGGGTACGCTGTACGCTTTTTTCCGTTGGATATTATAGGACAATCATTAATACAAGCATCAGAAAGCCGCCGGGACCGTTCCCGGCGGCTTTCGTTTTAATGCCGCGGGCGCACTTTCTTTGCTTTTCATTGGTTTAATATCGTAAATTCGGCATGGATTTTAATATTAAATAAAAGCCAATTATTCACCATAATGACTACAATTGAAGCGCAGGTTAACCGCTACGGTTATGTGACGGAGGCGATCGCGGAAGATATCGATCTGGTTGCGGAGATCAACCGCCTCAAAAAAGAAAAGAATGCGGTCATTCTCGCGCATTACTACGTGGACGCGGAAATCCAGGACCTGGCCGATTACATTGGTGACAGCCTCGGACTTTCACAGCAGGCAGCCGCCACCGATGCCGACATGATCGTTTTTTGCGGCGTGCACTTCATGGGCGAAACGGCCAAGATCCTCAGTCCCCATAAAAAAGTGGTAATCCCGGATCTGAATGCAGGTTGCTCGCTGGCCGATTCAGCGCCGGCCGACAAGTTCGCCGCATTCAAAGCGCAATATCCGGATCATATCGTGATCAGTTACATCAACTGCTCTGCGGAGATCAAGGCACTGACGGATATCGTTTGTACCTCTTCCAATGCATTGCAGATCGTAGAAAGCCTGCCGAAAGATCAGAAGATCATTTTCGCGCCGGACGCGAACCTGGGCAGGTATGTAGCACACAAAACCGGTCGTGATATGGTGCTTTGGGATGGAGCCTGCATCGTGCATATCGATATTTCGAGGGAAAAACTGGCGCAGCTTCGCGAGGAGAACCCCGACGCGCTGCTGATCGCTCACCCGGAATGCAAGGAAGATATTTTGAAGCAGGCGGATTATGTGAGCTCCACCACGGGTCTTTTGAAATTTGTAAAAGACTCGCCCCACGAGAAGTTCATCGTTGCAACCGAGGCCGGTATTTTGCATAAAATGAAACAGTCGGTGCCCGATAAAAAGCTGATCCCGGCTCCCGGCTCCGATAACAATACCTGTGCTTGTTCCGAATGCCCGTATATGAAAATGAACACCCTCGAAAAGGTCTACAATGCGCTCCTTCACGAGCAGCCGGAGATCTTTGTGCCCGAGGACATCCGCCTGAAAGCTTATGATTCCGTGGCGCGTATGCTGGAACTGAGCAAAGGCATCTGACACCCGATTTAACCCTATTCCTGAAATTATGCCCCAGTTTGATTTTCTGATTATCGGTTCGGGAATTGCCGGACTAAGCTACGCAGCTAAATTAGCCCGCCATTTCGACGAATTGAATAAGGAAATTTCCATTGCCGTGATCACCAAGGTCCAGGCCGATGAAACGAACACCAAATACGCCCAGGGAGGCATTGCGGTCGTTTGGGCGGAGTCCGATTCGTTTGAAAAGCATATTCAGGATACGATGGATGCGGGGGATGAGGTCAATAAAAGGAACATCGTCGAGATCGTCGTCAGGGAAGCGCCCGAACGCATTCAGGAGCTGATCGACTACGGGACACGCTTTGACAGGGAAAAAGGAGGGGAGTATGACCTGGCCAAGGAAGGCGGGCACTCCGATCACCGTATTTTACATTTCAAGGACATTACCGGTGCGGAAATCGAGCGGGCATTGCTGGAAGAGGTGAACCGCCACAAAAGCATACAGATTTTTACGCATTACTACGCCGTAGAGCTGATCACGCAGCACCATCTGGGAGAAACCGTTTACCGTTACCAGGAGGATATCAAATGCTTCGGAGCGTACGTACTGAACCGCCAGACGGGAGAGGTGGAAAAGTTTTTAGCTAAAACCACTTTGCTGGCTACGGGCGGAATCGGGAACATTTACCAAAGCACCACCAACCCGACGATCGCGACCGGTGATGGGATTGCAATGGCCTATCGTGCCAAGGGTATTTGTGACAATATGGAATTCATCCAGTTCCATCCTACCAGTTTTTACCAGCCGGGTCAAAAGCCCTCTTTCCTCATTTCGGAGGCCGTGAGAGGTTTTGGAGGAATATTGAAACGGGCCGATGGCAGCACGTTCATGGAAAACTATGACAGCCGCCTTTCCCTGGCCCCGCGTGACATCGTTGCGCGGGCGATTGACTCCGAGATGAAGAAAAACGGGGTCGACCACGTGTACCTGGATGTGAGGCATTGTGATTACGAGAAGTTTCTCGAGCATTTTCCGAATATTACCGAGTACTGCCTGCAACAAGGGGTGGATGTGCGCAGGGATATGATCCCCGTCGTGCCGGCTCAGCATTACATGTGCGGGGGCGTGCGGGTGAATGAGTGGGGGAAAACGAATATCGGTTTCCTGTATGCTGTGGGAGAATGTGCATGCACAGGCTTGCACGGATCTAATCGATTAGCTTCCAATTCATTGCTGGAAGCAGTGGTTTTTGGACACCGGGCATACGAAAGCACTGTGGCCGGATTTGAAAGCGCGGTTGTTCCCGGCAACATTCCCGAATGGGACGATTCGGGCACCACGCATCCGGAGGAGCAGGTACTCGTCACGGAAATGACCCGCGAGCTCAACAGCATCATGTCGAACTATGTTGGTATCGTACGTACCGACCGCCGTATGAAACGTGCTTACGACCGCCTGGAACTGCTGCATCAGGAGCACGAAGACCTTTACCGGGAATCGAAAGTGTCGGTGGCGATATGTGAACTCCGGAACATGATTTCGGTGTCTTACCTGATCATTAAGATGGCAATGGCCCGACGTGAGAACATCGGGCTGCATTACAATGCGGATCATGTGCAGGCTAAATAACTAGTTTTGGGCCAATGCGTTGCGGTCCTTGCGCGTAACGGCCCTTTTCCAGATATTTTCTCCGATCTTCAGGCCCAGATGTGTCCCTTCCTCAACGCCGTCGCGGTAATGGATTCCACCGTAGACGCGGCTGATTGAGGCATCCCAGTAAGCTTCTTCGAATGATTTGAAGGATTTCACGCCATGACCGTATTTTTTCTCGGTGGTATCCGTGAATGCCACATTCTTACCAATTAAATGGGTCAGAACAGCACCGCAGGCTGCCGAAATGGAACTGTGGCCGCTCACGTACTCGGGGAATGCCGGCGTTTCCAGGAAAGGGCGCCAGTTGGGGTCCCAGTTGTTGTTGATCACTGTTTCCGGTCTGATGCGAACTGTCCTGTATTTCTCGTCCCAGCACGCAATGAATGCATCGTAGATCGAAAGTGCTCCGAGCGTGTAAGCTTCGGTAGCCTGCATCAGGTTGAGCTTTTTGTCGGTGGTTACTGTACGGATAATGGCTAGCCAATGGCCGGCAGGAGTCATTTTCTTATTGGCAAACATGGCATGGCCGACGACGTTGGTCACAAATGCATTGTCATCCCAGAAGTAAGCGGTTGCTTTCTGATCTTCGGTAAGCCCCTTACCTACATTATATACTTCCATCGCCAGTTCCATGAATTTACTGTTTTTAGCGAGGTCATATTGTGCCGGCGGGGGGCAGCGGAATTGGGTCACGGAATCCAGCGCGAATGTTCTGACAGTATTCCACATAGGCTCGCAGGCATCCGCGTAGGCGGGAGGAGTAGGAACCCAGGTCCCGGGTTTATTGGTCACCGTATAACGATAACCGCGAATCTCCTTGTAATGATCTTTGGACGCATATGCCATGATATGCTTCGCCACTGTGTCGCCGTATGCGATGGAGCGTTCATATACGTCCTCAGGAATACCCATATCCTGGTATTTTTTGAAAAGCTTCTTTTCGTAGTCATCCCACATATTCCCTGAAAAAGTGAGGGTCCTGCCGACAACGGTAAACGCCTTGATACTGGCCAGTGGGAAACAGTAAGCCAGCGAGCTGTCAGGTTTGGGTGGTATATTGAATTTAACCAGTTGATTTCCAAGCGTCTGGTATTCCGGATAGCCGGGAGTAAGTGCCTCGTACGCGGCCAGGAACGAATAACCGTATATGCGGCTGGCAACGGGCGGCTTAAAGATATCGTGGATAATCACATCGGTCAGATGCGTGGCCGTTTCATGAAACAGTGCCGGGTCCGAAGCCTTTGCATTGTATTCTTCGAACGACGCCTCTTTTTTACAGCCATATAAAAGCGGAATGAATAGCAGGGAGAGTATACGGAACTTCATTCGGGTATCGTAGAAATTGTAACTGATATGGTCAGCGAAGATAGCAAGAATTGGGAATTCAATGATAATTCTGTACAAAAGAATGATTTATTGTAACTTATATATAACTAATTCTAAAAATTGTTGGTTAGATACCTTTATTTATTGTTATTTTTTAAGAATGCATATTCTTTAACCGGGAAATCTTTTTTTTGTAAAAAAATTAATATCTTTTTGTACAATCAAGCGAGAGTATTACCGCAATAGCACATATCCTACAAACTAATGTAGTATATGCATTTAATTGTGTGTGATATACACAGTTTGAATCCTAAGCTCTGTTCGATGAAAGTACTCACCTAACTGTATCCCTGCTGATGTTAAAATTCTCCTAGCTACAATTTCTTATCCGCCAGCATAGATTTTTCGAAACAAAAATCGAGTCTGACTCTACGTTCCGTGCTTATACGGTTAAGCAAACATTCTTACTACAACTTTTAATCTAACTATTAATCTATGAGATTTTCTACTGGATGGACGCCTCGTGCTGTATCACGAAGTGTTTTTTCTCTTTGTCTAGCCCTGGTGACGGTCTTGGGAGCTTTTGCCCAGAACAGCATCAAGGGTAAGATCAAAGATGAGCAAGGACAACCGTTACCCGGGGTAAGCGTTGTCGTGAAGGGAACAACCTCAGGTACAGTCACCGATAACGAAGGGCTTTATACGGTAACCGCTGAAAAAAGCGGCACACTGGTTTTCTCTTTTATCGGTTATCTCACACAGGAAATTCCTGTCGGAGGCAAGAGCGTCCTGGATGTAATCCTCATCTCCGACACCAAAGCACTGGAAGAAGTGGTCGTGGTGGGATATGGAACCGCTAAAAAAGCGACCCTCACAGGATCGGTAACGGCCGTGAAGGGTACTGAACTCCAAAAAGCTCCTGCTGCCAACTTATCCAATACGCTGGGCGGACGTCTGCCCGGTATTTCTGCCGTACAATCCAGCGGCGAGCCCGGATACGATGGTTCTGCAATCCGTATCCGCGGTACCAACTCCCTGGGTAACAGCAATGCGCTGATCGTTGTGGACGGCGTTCCCAACCGTTCGGGTGGTCTCGACCGTATCAACCCTGCCGATATCGAAAGTATCTCCGTACTGAAAGATGCAGCTGCGGCGATCTACGGATCACGTGCGGGTAACGGCGTTATCCTGATTACCACCAAACGTGGTAAAATGGGCAAGCCACAGATTTCATACGATATGAACCTGGGTATTTCGCAGCCGACGCGTACACCGCAAATGTCGAATGCAGCTGAATACGCTACGATCCGTAACGAATTGCAAATCTATGACAACCTGCCGGTAGGACAGTGGCAAGGTGCATTGCAAGGTTTCAATACCAATGGTTCTTACACGAGAACTGACAACGGAAACGTACTGAATGCGGTTTATAAACCTGAGGATATGCAGAAATTCAGAGACCAGTCGTCTCCGTTGCTGTATCCTGACACCGACTGGTATGGATCTGTCCTCCGCAAATGGGCGCCTCAGCAACGTCACAACCTGCAATTGACAGGTGGTAGCGAAAACATCAAATACCTCGCTTCAATTGGCCATATCAATCAGGATGGTTACTATGTGAATTCAGCGACAGGTTACAAGCAATATGATATGCGTATCAATCTCGATACGAAGATCAACAAGTATATCTCGGCGAACCTGGGTGTGACGTTGCGTGAGGAATTCCGTCACTTCCCGAGTGGTGGTAACGGTGCCGGAGCGATCTTCCGTATGCTGATGCGCGGTAAACCGACTGAAATCGCGATCTGGCCAGACGGACGTCCGGGCCCGGATATCGAGAACGGACAAAACCCTGCTGTAATTACTACCAACACAACGGGTTACAATAACGACAAACGCGACTATATCCAAACCAATGGTGGTCTTGAAATCCAGGTACCAGGCGTACCGGGGTTGAAAGTCAATGCTATGGCTGCGCTCGATAAGCAGCTGCGCCGCGTGAAAAACTTCGAAACGCCCTGGACGCTTTATTTCTGGGACAAAAAGACTTTCGAAGCAGACGGAACCACGCCGTTCCTGACAGGAACCGTTCGTTCGACTTTCAAAGACCCGCGTTTGACAGAAACTTCCGCACAGGAATTGTCGATTCAGCTGACAGGCCAGGTTTCATACGAAAAATCGGTCGATGGGCACAACTTTAATGTAATGGCAGGTATTCAGCGCGAGAAAGTAGATGCTGACGGTTTCTTCGCATTCCGCCGCTACTACATTTCACCGGTTGTGGACCAGCTTTTTGCCGGTGGTACTGCCGAGCAAAACATTGATAACTCAGGTACCAACCGTGGCGATTTGTTTAAACGTGCACGTTTGAGCTACTATGGCCGTGCAGGTTACAACTTCAAAGAGAAATATCTGGCCGAATTTCTGTGGCGCGTAGATGGTTCGTATGTATTCCCTAAAGAAGGCCGTTTCGGTTTCTTCCCGGGGGTATCGGCCGGATGGCGTGTTTCGGAAGAAGGTTTCTGGAAAAACAGCATTTCCCGTTACGTAAACAATGTAAAGTTGCGTGCTTCGTGGGGACAAATGGGTGCAGAGCCCTACTTCCTGGGAACAGAAACTTTGGCTGAGTACCAATTCCTGTCGACAATGGGCTTCGGAAGCTACATTATCAACGATCAGGTGGCAAGAACTTTGTTGGAAACACGCATTGCTAACCCCAGCTTTACCTGGGAGGTGGCAAATAACACCAACTTCGGTATCGAAGGTACTTTGCTGAATGACAAACTGTCTTTCGAATTTGACTATTTCGTGAACAACCGTTCGAAAACACTGATCCCTAAAGCGGGTTCTACGCCTTCATCAGTCGGTATCGATGGCCGTCTTCCGCCCCAGAACCTTGGAAAACTGGTGAACAAAGGATGGGAGTTTAAAGTGAGCTACGACGGAAATGCCGGCGATTTTACTTA
This sequence comes from uncultured Dyadobacter sp., assembly GCF_946482605.1. Next base: position 52,349 of record NZ_CAMLSE010000037.1, read on the forward strand.
CTCTGTGAGCGTGAATGGTGGTTATGCCAAAAACAAGATTACGTTTTGGGACGAAACACCAGGTGCTCCCACCTATCAGCATACGACAGGAATGCCTTATAACTCATTCCTCATGTATAAATTCGACGGTGCTTTCAAGGATCAGGCGGAAATCGATGCGAACAAGCTTGATTACAGCCCGATTACAGGTAACCTTCGTCCGGGTGACATGAAGTTCAAGGATATCAATAATGATGGCAAAATCAGTGCGGATGACCGTGTTCGTTCCGATAAAACGCAGCGCCCATGGTTTACAGGCGGAGCATCTATCAACCTTGGCTACAAGCAGTTCGACCTCTCTATGTTGTTCCAGGGAGCAATGGGTGGTTTGCAGCTCGTAGGTCTGACAGAATCTGGTGACATTGGTAACTATCTGAAATACGATTACGACCACCGCTGGACGATTGATAATCCAACAAGCGAGTATCCGCGTTTGACTAACCGTAACAACAGGTACTATACAAATGTCGGCACTGGTAACGGTTTCACCGGCGGTAGCGGTGGTGGTATTAACGACTACTTCCTGAAAAGCAACAACTACCTGCGTTTGAAAAACGTCGAAATCGGGTATAACCTGCCATCGGAAATCGGTTCGAAAATCGGTTTAAGCAGTTTCCGGGTTTACGTGAACGGTTTGAACTTCATCACTTTCGACAAGATCAAAGTGTGGGATCCGGAAGCGACTACTACGAGCGGTCAATACTATCCGCAAGCAAGAGTTCTCAGCGCAGGCGTACGTGTAGCATTTTAACGATTAAGAAATATGAAATTGAAATATAAAAGTCTATTGCTAATTGCCTTGCTGGGCGGAGGACTTGCGTCGTGCGACACTGACTTTCTGGATGTGACGCCGCCAACGGAAATCCCGAGCGAAGAAGCATGGAAAGACGGTGCTTTGGCAGAAGGTTTTGTAACAGGTATTTACCAGGGATTGCAGCAGGGTGGTTTCAGCGAACAAATGCTGGCCTCGCTGACCGACGAATCGGTATTTACCCACACCGGCCGTAACATCAATACCGTAAACGAAGGTAGTTTGAGCCCGTCCAACCTCGGTTGGGTGGATGATACCTACGGTTGGGGACCGATGTACACCCGTATCCGCGCTACCAACATCGCGCTATCTAACCTGGCAACCGCTACATTCGCTGATGAGACGTTGAAATCCCGCCTGAAAGGAGAAGCCTACTTCCTTCGTGCCTATTATTACCAACAGCTGATTCGCTACTACGGTGCAGTGCCGATCATCAAAAAAGTATACGCGCTGAACGAAGACTACTCCGTTCCCCGTAATACCTGGGACGAATGCGTGAAGCAGATCGTGAGCGATGCGGATAGCGCTGCATTGCTGCTGGATGGTAAAAACCTTGCGAAAGGTCGCGCTACGAAAGCGGCTGCATTGGCGCTGAAATCGCGTGTGCTGCTTTATGCTGCGAGTGATTTGCACGACGTGCCTACGATGAAAGCGAAATCGGCCGTACTGGCCGGATTCTCGAACCCGGAATTCCTCGGTTCTCCTTCGGGTGACCGCAAGGCGCGCTGGACAGCGGCACAGGCTGCTGCCAAAGCGGCCCTGGATGCTGCCGGTAGCGGTTACAAGCTCAACCTGACCGCTCCCGTAACGGCGGAACAGGGCAGACTGAACTACATTTCCCTCGCAATGGCCGGTGCCTCTGCCGACAAAACGCTCGACGCTTCGGCGAACGACATCGTTTTCGGACGCTATTTCACGCCAAGCCAAAACGAAGGTGCACGCCAGACCGGTTTGAACAACGGTCCGAACGGTTACCACAACTGGGCTGGTAACACGCCGATCGGAACGCTCGTGGACGATTACGAAATGATGGATGGAACTGCATTCTCCTGGACTAACCCTACTCACAAAGCGAACCCGTACACAAACCGCGACCCACGTTTCTACGCCACTGTCATGTACGACGGTGCTACCTGGAAACCGCGGCCTTCCGATGCGAAAGACCCTGCAAACCAGATCCAGACCGGTGCATATGACCTTCTGGACGACAAAGGAGCGTTGTTTAACCGCAAAGGACTCGATACCCGCAGCAGCTCTATCGAAGACTGGAACGGAAGCCGCACCGGTTACTACATGCGTAAGTTCATCGATCCGAACCCAGGTTTGTACGACAACACCGACCGCCAGAATATCCCCTGGCCGTTCATTCGGGTAACCGAGCTGGTGTTCAACTACATCGAAACGAGCATCGAGGTAGGTGACGACGCTATCGCATTGGAATGGTTGAACAAGATCCGTTTCCGTGCCGGTATGCCTGCATTAAAAGCATCGGGAGCTGCATTGAAAGAGGCTTATCGTCACGAAAAGCGCATTGAAATGGCTTACGAAGAGCAACGTTACCACGATGCGCGTCGCTGGATGATCGCACCGACTACGCTGGGCCGTTCGCTGCAGTACATTAACGTGATCGGCAAGTTCAAGGCTGGAAAAACAATGAAGGAGCCATATCACTACGATCCAACGGTTTATGACTATACTTACACACCAGTGGAAGAGAAGTCTCACGAGAACCGGAAATGGGTTGACAAAATGTATTTCCGTCCATTCAGCCGCGACGAAATGAACCGTAACGCGAAACTGATCCAAAATCCGGATTACGATAAATAGATCTGTTTTATTGACTAATTTTACTGAAACTATGTCTTGGCGTTCAAGGCATAGTTTCTTTTTTACTCCCTTTTAACTCTTCATTCCTGTCATGAAGCAAATATGGCCCCTGAAAGCAGGCAGCATGGCTCTGATCGCAGCTGTTATACTTTCCGGTTGTAATAAATCCTCCCAGTCCGAAGAAAAAAGAGAAGGCGCCGGTGGGCCACCGCTTTTCACGCTCCTCTCTCCCGGGCAAACCAAGATCGATTTTGCCAATACATTGACCGAAGGTTTGAATACCAACGTGCTGATGTATGAATACTTCTATAACGGAGGAGGGGTAGCCGTGGGCGACCTGAATGGTGATGGCCTGGACGATATCTATTTTACGGGCAACATGGTTCCCAATAAACTTTACCTTAATAAGGGTAAAATGGTGTTTGAGGACATTACCAATTTGGCGCAGGTGGGTGGAAGAGAGCATCCCTGGAAAACGGGGGTGACGATGGCGGATGTAAATGGAGACGGTAAGCTGGATATTTACGTCTGCTATTCAGGGGCTGTTTCCCCCGAGAGCCTGAAAGACCAGCTATTCATCAACAAAGGCAATAATGCCCAGGGCGTACCGCAGTTTGCGGAAATGGCTGAGCAATATGGTCTGGCCACGCCAAGTAACAGCACGCAGGCAGCATTCTTCGACTTCGATAAAGACGGAGATCTTGATATGTTCCTGCTCAATCATAACCCCAAGGCACTTCCTATTCTCGATGAAGCCAGCACGGCCGATATTCTTAAAAAAGAAGACCCGGTGACCGGTGTAAGGCTTTTTCGGAACGATCCGCAAAGCGGCGTCCCGCATTTTACCGACATTACCAGGAAAGCGGGCATTCACAGCTCGCAGCTGACCTACGGCCTGGGTATTGGTATCGCCGACATCAATCAAGATGGCTGGCAGGACATGTATATTTCCAACGACTACTCTGTTCCCGACTTCCTGTACATTAATAATGGAAACGGGACTTTTACCGATGTTTTGAAAAGCAGCATCGGGCATACTTCCCATTCGTCGATGGGGAACGATATAGCCGATTTCAACAATGACGGTCTGCCGGATATTTTCACATTGGACATGCTCCCGGAAGACAACCGGCGCCAGAAGCTGCTCACAGGGCTCGACAACTACGAATTGTTTGATTTTAATGTGAAAATGGGCTTCCATCATCAGTACATGCGGAATATGCTGCAATTGAACGAAGGGCTGGGTAAGGGAACAAAAGACCTGGTTTTTTCAGAGATCGGGCAATTGTCCGGTGTTTCGAATACGGACTGGAGCTGGGCATCGCTTTTCGCAGATTACGACAATGATGGCTGGAAAGACCTGTTTATCACCAATGGAAACCTCCGCGATTTTACAAACATGGATTTTGTCAAATTCATGGGAGATCATTTGAAGCGGATAGAGGGGAAGGTGAAGCGGGAAGATGTGCTGGAACTGGTTTACAAGATGCCGTCTTCAAATATGAAGAACTATCTTTTTCAGAATAAAAGAGACCTTACTTTTACGAACGTCGCCGACAGCTGGGGACTCGGTGAAATCTCCAACAGCGGAGGCGCCGCTTACGCAGACCTGGACAACGATGGCGACCTCGACCTGGTCGTCAATAATATCAACAAACCTGCATTCATTTACCAGAATGAGGGGGAAAAGCATTTGAAAAACAGCTACCTCAAAGTGAAGCTCGCAGGTAGCGGTCAAAACAGCCAGGGCCTCGGAGCGAAGGTTACTATTTACCGGAAAGGGCAACAGCAATATCTTGAGCAAATGCCTACCCGCGGTTACCAGTCAAGTGTGTCGCCGGTATTGCATTTCGGATTGGGTAAGGACGGAGTGATAGATTCGCTGGTCGTTACCTGGCTGGATGGCAAGCAGGAGCGGGTTGTGAATCCCGCGACCAACGCCTTGCTATCGCTTTCCGAGTCAAATGCAAAGCCGGCACGCCGGGTAGCGAGCCAGATTGCTCCGCTATTCACGCCGGTTGCATCGCCGATTGCATTCAAAAGTCCGGGTATCAGGACCAACGACTTCAAACGTCAGCCATTGATGATCAATCCGCTGTCGTTTTCCGGCCCTTGCCTGAAAAAGGGAGATGTGAATGGTGATGGGTTGGAAGATGTATTTGTGGGTGGAGGATCAGGCGAGGCTGCCAGACTATATGTCCAGCAAAAAGGCGGGGCATTTACCATGAAGCCGGTCCCCGCTTTTGAAGCTGACAAACTGAGCGAGGATACCGACGCATTGTTTTTTGATGCCGATGGCGATGGCGCGCAGGATTTGTTCGTATGCAGCGGCGGATACGCGAGCTTTATGCCGGAGGATCCCTTGCTGCAAAGCAGACTGTACCTGAACGACGGCAAGGGTAACCTGACCAGGAGCACGGGCGCATTGCCCGCGATGCTCACGAGCGCCAGCTGTGTACGTGCGGCTGATATCAATGGAGACGGAAAGCCGGATTTGTTTGTCGGTGGACGCGTTATTCCCGGGCGCTACCCCGAAACACCCCGGAGCTACGTGCTTCTCAACGACGGCAAGGGCAAATTTACCGACCAGACGGCTCGTTTCTCGCCGGAGCTGGAACGTGTCGGCCTGGTTACCGACGCGGCATGGACAGACCTGAACGGCGACAAAAAAGCCGACCTGGTAGTGGTAGGGGAATGGATGCCGGTAACTGTATTCATCAACAATAATGGAAAGCTGGAAAATAAAACCACCGATTATTTTGAAAAACCTTATACAGGCTGGTGGAACAAAATTCTGGTTGAAGACCTGAATGGGGACGGAAAGGAAGACCTGGTGATCGGAAATATGGGGACGAATACCCAATGCAAGGCCAGCGATAGCGAACCCGTGGAAATGATCTACAAGGACTTTGATGACAATGGCTCGGTTGATCCCGTGATGAGTTTTTATATCCAGGGGAAAAGCTATCCTTATGTGACACGTGACGAAATGCTGGACCAGATGAGCATTATGCGTACCCGTTTCCAGGACTACAAGGGTTATGCCGACGCAACGGTGAAGGAAATCTTCACGCCCGATGAGCTAAAAGGAGCTCAGGAACTGAAAGCCACTTACCTGAAAACCGCCTATTTTGAGCGGGCTGCTAATGGGAAGTTCGCCGAGAAGGTCTTACCGCTGGAAGTGCAGGTATCACCGGTTTACAGCATTACCGCGCTGGATTATGACGGTGATGGGAAAAAAGACCTGCTGCTATGTGGTAACATTAGTAAAGCACGGCTGCGTTTCGGAAAATACGACGCCAATTATGGCATTTTGCTGAAAGGTAACGGCGCAGGTACATTCGGGTACCTCAGTCAGGAAAAGTCTGGTTTTGCGCTCAAAGGCGATGTCAGAAGTGTATTGCCGCTTGGAAACAAGCTATTGTTCGGAATTAATCAACAGGAAATAAAAGCATATCAAATTGGCAAAGTTCAGTAATCCTCTCCTTGCTATTCTTCTGACTGTTGCCTGGGTGGCGTGCAAAAGGAGCGAATCGAAAAAAGAGATCAGCCCGGACGTGATCGGGCAGGTGACATTGCAGATGACCGACGTCATGGTGCATGACGTGACAAACCCTCCGTTGGGTGCCCGTTTCTATTCCTATGCCTGCCTCGCAGGTTACGAAGTCGTGGCGCAGCATGAGAAAGCATATCCGAGCATGCACGGCGTTCTGAACGACTTCCCCGAGATTGAAAAGCCAAAGGTGGAGGAATACTCCTATCAGCTTGCTACTGCACTCGCCATGCTGGAAACTGCTAAAAAAATGCAGCCGTCGGGTGCATTGCATCAGAAATACCAGCAAAGCCTGATCGACTCCTGCAAGAAAATCGGTTTTTGCGAAGAAGTGATAGTTGGATCTCAGGAATATGCGTCGGCGATTAGCAAGCAGATCCTGAAATATGCCAAAGCGGACCGTTACAATAAAATCAGCAATTTCCCGAGGTATGAACCGCACGGTGGGCCAGGGACCTGGTACCCGACACCGCCGGGCTATTTTCCACCGGTTGAGCCCTATTTCAAAACAGTTCGCCCGTTCACATTAGACTCGGCTTCACAATTCCGTCCCGAACCGCCTGTTGCGTTTTCAGAGTCCAAAAATTCGGATTTCTTTAAATTAATGAAACAGAACTACGACGACCAGAAGGAACCCGAGCATCGGGTTATAGCTGCTTTTTGGGACTGTAATCCATTCGCATTGGAAAATAAGGGGCATTTATTGGTGGGGATGAAGAAAATCTCCCCGGGCGCGCATTGGATGGGCATTACCGACATTGCTTGCCGCCAGGCCAAAACAGATTTTGCAAAGACCATGCTCATCAACACAGCGGTAGCAATCGGCCTCATGGATGGCTTTATGACATGCTGGGACGAGAAATACCGGAGCAACCGCATCCGCCCGGAGACGGCCATCCGAAAACTCATCGACCCAACCTGGACGCCGTTTTTGCAGACACCGCCTTTCCCGGAATACCTCAGCGGGCATTCGGTCATATCCACCGCGGCTGCGGTGATACTCACGCACTATTTCGGCGATAACTTTGCCTATACAGATACGGTTGAGGAGCGGTTTAACCTCAAAGCCCGTCCGTTTAAGTCATTCATGGCTGCGGCCAACGAATCGGGAATGTCCCGGTTTTACGGGGGTATTCACTTTATGGACGCGATCGAGAACGGTCAAAAGCAGGGTGAACAGGTAGGCCAATGGGTAGTCACAACGCTGGGGGATAAAACAACGGCGATGTCAGGAAAATGAAATTCCGCGATCGTTAAGTAAAGTTTTGGTGAATGTGTAACCCACTTCAAATAGCTGGTCGGCTTTCCTGAAATCAAAAATACTGAAACGGCTCAATGCCGGCGGTTCGATCTGTAAATCGCATCTCGCAAACCGCGCTCTTGTTTTGGTATGCATGGCCAGGATCAGGCTTCGGTAAACGATCTCGGTAGTTCGTTTCAATGGTTTGTCCAGATTAAACGGGTTGCAATGGCTGCCGATGGTATAGTCGGCCTCGTTCAGGATGGGCTCGACAGGCATATTATTGAGCACACCCCCGTCGACCAGCTCGCGCCCCTGATAATGCATAGGGCTGAAAAGGCCGGGAATGCAGCAGGACGACAGAACCGGCAATGCCAGCTCTCCGTTCCTGAAATGTACTTCTTCGCCGGATACAATGTCGGTTGCGGTCACGACCAGGGGCGTTTTGAGCGATTCGAAAGTGTTTTCAGGAATGAATTTGCGGAACACTTCTTCCATTTTGCGCATATGCAGCAAGCCATTCGCACCCAGCCCGAATCTCAAATATGGATAAAAACTCGTTTCGCGAATGATTTTTAGTATATCCGGCGGAGTATAGCCATATGCCAGCATGGCGCCCACGAATGCCCCCGAGCTCGTCGCGCTGATCGTATCCGCCGCAATACCCGCTTCAATGAGTGCTTGCACAACGCCAATGTGCGCGATTCCCCTCGCGCCTCCGCCTGAAAGGACCAAGCCGGTTTTCATGAGATTGGGAGGATTTGCAATTCTTCGATCCTTTCGAAATGCTTCACATTTAAGGTAGCAAGCAGCAGGCTATAATGCATAGCTGTGGCGGGAATTGGCTTTGTCGGATTTACGGAAAAAAATCGATGAGAATAGAGGTGTCAACAAGTACTAGCTTTTTCGCCATTGGTCAATTGCCTTTCTAGTTTCTTCAATCGTTTTAATTTGATTTTCGGAGAACGTTGGGGCTGACAGCAGGAACTCTTCAAGTGAATTGTCGATAGCGTTTTTTTCAAGGCGATCAAGTTCAGCTCTCAGTTGTCTGCGCTGATGGTCTGACAAACCTCTGATCTGGGTTAGTAGTTGATCGAATTGTATGTCCTTCTCGGTGTGCATATTCAAATATAACGAAAGTCTTGCATTTACTCAACCAGAAAATCCCTCAGCATCCCCCTTTCCCGCACCCTTACGCCCTTCTCCGTATGCTCCACTACCGCCGCCTCATACAAAGGATCGTGTTCGAAGAGTAGAATGCATTGGTCATCCACGGCCTGTTTTAACACCTGCTGCTTTTCATCCATCGTTTGTAACGGACGCATGTCGTAGCTCATGATCCACGGAATCGGAATGTGGAATGATGAGGGAATGAGGTCGGCGCAGTAGATGATTTTTTGCGCTTTGTAATGAATAACAGGAAGCATCATTTGCTCGGTATGCCCGTCGACAGTGATCAGGTCCATCGATGTGAATGGCGACTGTCCCTGGTCAATGAATCTCAGTTGACCGGATTCCTGCAATGGAAGTATATTTTCCTTCAAAAAGGAAGCCTTTTCCCTGGGATTGGGGTATGTGGCCCACTCCCAATGCGCTTTATTGGACCAATAGGTAGCTTTCGGGAAAGTAGGAAGCAGCATAGAACCGTCCCGATTGAAGCGAACCGCTCCTCCCACATGATCAAAATGCAGGTGCGTTAGCAAAACATCCGTAATATCCTCCGGGCTGTATCCTTTTTCTTGTATGGATGCTAGCAAAGTGGCCTCGCCGTGCAGGTCGTAATGACTGAAAAATTTATCGTCCTGTTTGTCGCCCATGCCGGTGTCGACGAGAATCAGTTTATCGCCGTCTTCAATGAGCACGCAGCGCATGGCCCAGGAACAGAGATTTTTTTCATCGGCAGGGTTCTGCTTGTTCCACAGCACTTTCGGGACTACGCCGAACATAGCGCCTCCGTCCAGTTTGAAAAAGCCTGTGTCGATGATGTGGATTTTCATAAGGGGATATTGAATTAAATCGTCCTGATCAATGGAATTGCAACATTCTATCGGTCTAACATACCATTATTTTTTCGATCTTCCTGCCTGAATTAACAACAAGCCCAGCTATGCGATTTCCTTTTCTGTCAGTGAGTTTATTGTTTGCGTCTGCATTGTGTGCTGACAATCAGTGTGAAGCGCAGAAAATGCCTGTGGATTTTGTGACAACCCTGATAGGTACGGCACCTTCTGCGACGGAAAGTGCCAGGAGTCATAGCGAGGCGGGCAGCGAGCTCAAGGGGCAGACGATCCCGATGGTGGGCGTACCCAACGGGATGACCCAATGGACCCCGCAAACCCGTGCTACGGAAACCAAATGCATTGCTCCGTACTACTACAACGATAACAGGTTCCAGGGTTTCCGCGGAACGCACTGGCTGAATGGCTCCTGTGTGCAGGATTACGGATCTTTGACGGTCATGCCGCTGTCGGGGGAGCTGATCAGCGATCCGGAAAAGAGGTCTGCGATGTTTTCACACGAAAAGGAGCAAAGCACGCCGGAATATTACGGAGTGTGGCTGCCCGAGCAGCAGATCCAGGCCGAAGTAACGGCCACGGCAAGGGCAGGTGTCATGCGTTTCAGGTTCGAGAGCGGCGATGAGTCCTTTATTCTCATTGAACCCAATAGCGACGAAGGCGAGGGATTTATAGAAGTGCTGCGCGAGCGGGGCGAGATCGTGGGTTATAATCCCGTGCACCGCATTTACCAGGGTTCGGGGCAACAGGCGGGGATCAGCGGGTATTTTGTATTGAAGTTTGATACGAAATTCACGCAGTCGGGAACGTGGCTGGCAGATACTGTCACGCCCATGGGGAGAATGCTTACCGGGAAAGGGAAACGCGAAAAACTGGGTGCTTATGTGGGTTTTGGCGATGAAAAGCAAACAATTACCGTGCGTATCGGAACGTCATTTACCAGCCTGGAAGGAGCACGCCGGAATATGGAAAAGGAATTGGGGGATAAAAGCTTCGAGGCGGTGCGGAAATTGTCCCGCAATGCCTGGAATGAGGCGTTAGGCAAAATCCAGGTGAAAGGCAGCGAGCAGGACAAAATTCTTTTTTACAGCGCATTGTACCGTACCAAATTATCACCCAGACTTTTCTCGGACGTTGACGGGCATTACCCGTCGTTCGCCGGCGGAACTCCGCTTCAGAAGGCTGAGGGATTTGACTACTATTGTGATTTCAGCATGTGGGATACTTTCCGTGCGGCTATGCCACTGGACATATTACTGGAACCGAAGCGGGCAGGGGATATGGTGCAGTCGCTGGTGAAAAAGGCGGAGCAGGGCGGATGGATGCCTATTTTTCCCTGCTGGAACCACTACACGGCTGCGATGGTGGGCGATCATGCTATGTCTGTTATTGCGGATGCGTATGCCAAAAATGTCAGGAATTTTGACGTGGCGAGCGCCTACACCTACCTGCACAAGAACGCCTTTGAAGTCAATACCAACACAAAAAGCTATGAAGCGGGAATGGGTCGCCGTGCTTTGAAATCCTACCTGCAATATGGCTATGTGCCCCTGGAAGACAGTGTGTGGCAGGCTTTTCATAAACGAGAGCAGGTCTCCCGCACGCTTGAATACGCCTACGACGATTTTTGCCTTTCGGTGCTGGCAACAGGCATTGGCAAGAAAGATGATGCAGACCAACTGCAGCGCCGCGCGCTCAATTACCGGAACGTGATCGACCCGGCCACGGGTTACGCACGCGGACGTTATGCCGACGGGCGCTGGATCGCGGACTTTGATCCTTTTGTGAAACGGGCCAGCTTTATCACGGAAGGTTCGCCAGCCCAGTACACCTGGTTCGTTCCTCAGGACATCGCGGGATTGCAGGCAGTCATCGGCGGCAAAACCGGGTTTGTCAATAAACTGGACACCCTTTTCGGGCAGGGGCATTACTGGCATGGCAACGAACCGAATCACCAGATCGCGTATCTGTATGCGTATGCCGGCCAGCCATGGAAAACACAGCAATGGGTCAGGACCATCATCCGGAACGAGTACGACACAAGTGTCGGCGGGCTGAGCGGGAATGAGGATGGAGGACAGATGTCGGCCTGGCTGGCATTCAGCATGATGGGTTTTTATCCTGTTACGCCGGGTACCAATCAGTATGTGCTGGGCAGCCCGGTTTTTGCAGAAATGTCGGTTGTTGGGGAGAAGGGGAAGAGGTTTACGGTGATAGCCAAAGGAGTATCCGACGAGGCACGTTACATCCAGTCCGCTACCCTGGGCGGCAAGCCCTTTACCCGAACCTATATTACACACGACGAGATTTTAAAAGGCGGAACGCTGGTACTTCAAATGGGAGATAAACCTAATAAGCAATGGGGCACGCAGGAGGCGGATATGCCTTTTTCGCTTTCCCGGAAGACTACTTTCAAGTAATGAAGGTGTAAGTGAGAAATGGTAGAAGAATGTTTGGTTAATTTATAAATATGCGGAAGAAAGTTTGTAAAGATTGCGGGCGCTTCCTATATTCCATCATTTCATTACCATTCACTCCAACCTCAATGAATCGCAGAAATTTCTTCGAAAAAGCCATTCCGGCAAGCTTTGCACTGGGTGCATTAGCAACTTCCTGTGCACCTAAAACAGGGTTAACGTATCCGGACAAACATTTTCACATTAGCCGCGGGTACCACCACATCCCCAAGCTGCGCCTTTCGATGGACCGCATTGTGAAGGAGACGGTCGGTTTGCGGCCCTTCCGGGCTTCCGGGCCCCGGCTGGATGTGGAGCAGCTCGGCAACAAGACGATCGTGCACAATTACGGACACGGTGGCAGCGGATGGTCACTTTCCTGGGGAACCGGGAATATTGCGCGTAAAAATGTGCTGGCCACCGGGGAAAAGAAAATCGCGGTGCTGGGCTGCGGCACGGTAGGGATCGCAACGTCACGGTTGTTGCAGGAAAGTGGTTGCGACGTCACGATCTACACCAAGGATGTGCCGCCTAACGTCACCAGTAACCTGGCTACGGGGACATGGTCGCCTGCATCACGTGTATGCGACAAAAAAATCGTGAAGCCCGAATTTCGGGGCATTTGGGAAGAAGCGACCCGTTTTTCCTTTCGCAGGTTTCAGTTCCTGCTGGGAATGAATGATATAGCCTCCTGGGCGGAAGAATACGGGGTGTTTCAGCAGGCGCCCGTTTACATTCCCGGAGCAGGCGGGGAGGACTTTGAAATAGAAGGATTATTACCGGAACGCGTTCGGCTGACTAAAAAGGAACATCCATTCAAAGCAGATCATGTGACACGCCGGACCAACATTATGTTCAACATACCTACTTACCTGAGACATCATTTACAGGATTTTACGATGTTCGGAGGCAAAGTGAAGATACAGGAAATCAAGAAGCTGGAAGACATCGACGCATTGCCGGAGAAGGTCGTTGTCAATTGTATGGGGCTGGGAGCGAAGCCGGTTTTTAATGATGAAGAACTAACGCCTGTGTCAGGACAACTTTCCTGTCTGATCCCGCAGGGTGATATCAACTACAAACTGTACACGCAGGGAGCCAACTTCATTGCCCGGAAAGACGGTATTTACATCGGTAGCAATGGCATTGTCGGGAACTGGGACACGACTCCGAGCAAGGAGCAGACGGAGAAAACGGTAGGAATCCTCATGAAGCTGATGGAGGAAATGAGAGGGTGATGAGTTTTAAAAAAGGCCGGGAAGATTCGAATCTTCCCGGCCTTTTTGTTTAGCGGTGGAAACTCTGCCCTACAAATTTCAATACTTCGGGTAATGCGGTACGCCAGTAGGTCCAGGTATGCCCGCCATCGCGTACGCGGAACTCGTGGGGAATGGCCTTGTCGGTCATGGCGGCGTGCAGGTTCATATTGCCTTTGATGAGGAAGTCATCGTCACCACAGTCAATGTAGTATTTCACGGTTTTTAATTTATCAACCGGGGTCGTTTCAATGATTTTCAGGATTGAATTTTTATACCAATGCTCCGAAAGGCGGTCTTTACCAGGTGCTGCCTTGCCGAATAATCCGGCGAGCAAACCATCCCAGCGTTCGGCAGGCATGCCTGAAATCTCTTCATCAGACCAGAATGCACCGCTCAATGGAGCCGCGGCTGCAAACAGATCCGGGTGTTTGGTAGCCATAACCATCGTGCCATAGCCGCCCATTGAAAGTCCTGCCACGGCCCGGAACTCCTTTTTGGCCCTTGCCCGGTAATTTGATTCAATGTGAGGAATAAGCTCGCTCACAAAAAAATCTTCGTATCTGGCCTTGCCGTCGGCGCTGTTGATGTAGAAAGTGACACCTGCATCCGGCATGACGATGATCATCGCGGGGGCGTCGCCGTCGGCAATGGCTTTGTCGGCAATGTGCTGTGCCTCGCCAAACTGCGTCCAGCCGGTTTCATCATCGGAATAGCCGTGCAGCAGATACAGTACCGGGTAGCTGCGGTTGGTTTTGTCGTAATCCGCAGGAAGGTAGATATTGTACCTGATCTCCTTGCCCATAGCCTTGCTGTTGATTTTCAGACTTTCCTTGATAAGGCCCTGGGCCATAGTCTGAACCGAAACGAAGAGGAGAATGAGAAATGTAAATTTTTTCATACAGCCATTAAAAGTTTTTGATAAAAGCATGCGGGCATTCCATTCCTACCGGTCGTCCTCTTTCAGGTGGTAGCGCCGGCGGATATCGTTGATGAGGAATTTTTTGTGTGCGGTAAAACTCTCCGGATGCATGGTTTCAAAAAGGGTGCTCCATTCCTGAAACCGCAGCATATCCGCTTTTTTGAACGCCTCCGTGTCTATTTTTTTCGTTTTGAGATATTCTTCGAATTCCATAATCCTTGATTTTGGATGCAATATACCCGTTTAAAGTAACGATTGCCTGCTCGGGAAATCAGCATTAAGAATTAATTTGGCGGTCTGTTGCTGAATTAAAATTGACAAACATCGAAATGACCATCGACTTACGGAGTGATACCGTCACCAGGCCTACCAGGGAAATGCAGGAAGCCATGTGGGCGGCGGAAGTGGGAGACGACGTGTTGGGGGATGACCCCACCGTGAATGCACTGCAGGAGAAAGCTGCACAGCTGTTTGGAATGGAAGATGCGATCTTCTGCCCGTCGGGAACCATGACCAACCAGCTCGCCATTCGCGTTCACACGAAACCTGGCAGCGATGTGATCTGTGACAAGCATTCACATATTTATCTCTACGAAGGAGGAGGCATTATGCTCAACTCGTTTTCTTCCGTTAAGCTCCTCGACGGTGATCGCGGAAGGCTGTCGGCCAGGCAGGTGGCCGAGGCGATCAGCCCCGAAAATGACGTGCATTCCACGCTCACCAGGCTTGTTTCCCTAGAAAACACGATGAATAAGGGAGGTGGTTGCTTCTACGATTTTAATGACATCCGTGCGATACGTGACGTTTGCAACGAACGTAGCATCCCATTGCACCTCGATGGTGCCCGGCTCTTCAATGCATTGGTGGAGACCGGCGAAACGACTGCACAGTACGGAGAAGTCTTCGACAGCATCAGCATTTGTCTTTCCAAAGGGCTCGGCTGTCCGGTAGGGTCGCTTTTGCTGGGAACCAAAAAGCTCATAAGCGACGCGCGCCGGTTCCGGAAGGTGATGGGTGGTGGCTGGCGGCAGGCGGGTTTCCTGGCAGCGGCCGGCATTTATGCACTCGACCATCATGTCGACCGTCTGAAAGAAGATCACCGCAGGGCACGTGCAATAGGCGAGATGTTCTCCGCAAGGCCCGAGGTGACCGAAATTTTTCCTGTGGATACAAATATTGTCATCGTCAGACTGGCCGACAATACTTCCGAAGCAGCCTATGTAAAACGATTGGCGGACGCCGGAATTCTGGCGGTTACGTTTGGCAAGGGACTTGTGAGATTTGTAACCCATCTGGATTTTTCAGACGATCACCTCGAAGCAATGCGCTTGAAAGTCAGAAACCTGTGATCCGGATCATACCTCCGGGATCACTTCCTCATATTCGTATTCCGAATTGGGACCCTGGTAAATGACTTTCATGCCTGAAAGATCTGCCACGTAGGTATGTATGCCCGCGGCGCCGATCTCGCGCAGGAATGTAGGATAATCCGTCATGCCGTCCTGGTTGCGTTTAATGGCGGCTTTTACCTCTTCCAGCTCGAATGCCTCTGCACATTCAAACTCCGGAAGGTCGCCGGGAATAATCAGCTTATCCCCCTGAACGGAGGTATAGGTACGTTTATGGTTTTTGACTTTTACTTCATAATTATCTACACCGATGGCTTTCAGGTTTTTGACAAAAAAGGGGTATGTCTGGCCGGCAGACCGTGCCTCGGCTGATTGGATCATTTCGTCGGTCAGTTCGATCATTTCCATGGTCATATACTTTTAAGTGCAACAAAGATTTGGATAAAATACCCGTGCCAGCGCACAGGCCCGGCTTTTGGCCGTTAGTGCGGTTCACGCGGGACTTGCCGACCGTCCTGTTTTTGCCGGGGCGACAGCCGCTTGCCGACAAAAAAGATGTTACCTCGCCATTGACTGGCAAAGTAACATCTTGACACAAACTAATGCGGAAACCGGAAAAATTAATGCGCCATATCGTCCTCATCCGGATGATGGACGATCAGCGAACTCCGGGTATCCAGCTTTCGGATCATTTCGTTGGACATTGCATCGGCATACACGCCGTAGCTGCTGACCAGCGTTCCCTTTAATCCGTCCCTGGACTCAATGGCATATAGGATCGACATATCCGACGGATCGGTCATGCCCTCAAACCGGTATACCTGCACAATGTCGAAATCTTCCGGTGAAAGCGTGAGGCAGATGCCGTCGTCCTTATGAACTTCCAGCGCATGGGCCGTCAGGTTGAAATCGTATGTATAACCCTGCTCCTGCAAATCTTCTAAGGTCTCTATGAGCGTATCCGGTTCACTCATGTTTTTGTTGGAAGGATTGGGCGTCTTCCCCTTGTCCTGGGTTGTTCCTTGCAAGTCCATAAGTATGTTGATTTAAGATGGATGATCGGTTTTAGATTTGAACGACTAACAGAGATGTTTGGGATGATATGGGAAAAAAGTATGCCTTAAAATGCCGTCCGCTTTAAAGTTCATCAGGCAGAATAGCACGGCACATATTGAGGTGCTTTGACCTCAATATGTCAAATTATGTAGAACGGAAATGGGATATAAGCAAGATTACTTGGGACGATATATGACCTGTCCTGAATTGTAGGAGGCAAAACATCCCAATCCGCCCTGCACGTTGGTGTAGATCAGCGACGGTTCTACAAAGGGATTATCCGAGCTTCCGCGCGTTTCGAGTGACCGGTGATAGCGGAAGTAATGCTCGTCTGTATTATATACTTCCATGGTGATGGAAATGATCTTGCTTTTCGGGTAGACGGTAAAGCGGTTGCCGTTGCCGAAGTCGTAAAAGATCACTGTCGGCAGTTTCGCCCGTCCGATGGGTGTAGTGAATGAAGCACCGTCGAGGTTCGCGTCACTGCGGTAATCGTTGCGGCCAATGGTGTCGTCCCAGTTGAAATTGAACCGTGTCCTGACGCGCTTTTCCTTCAAATTGTCGGGGTTTGTGCCCTCGGGCACGCTGTATTCCAGATCCATGGAAGCCCTTGCCCGGTAGTAGTTCGTATCCGAAGGAATATCGATCCAGGTCATTTTGACGGTAATGGCGGTATCCTGTTCGCCTAAGCTGCCCGAATAAGCAGTATCGATCACATATGTTTTTGCGGTGACGGCCTTTGCAGGCACGGTGCACGTGGACGTCACTGAACGTTGCCCTTGTGTCACCGACAGATAGTAGGTTTTGGCAGCCGCAATCGGGAAAAGCGATTTATCAATGGAATACAGCTGACTCGTTGTATCGTAAGGAACGACCACTTCTTTGCTGCCGTCGGATATTTTAACGACCGCATTCGGAATGATGCCGCCCCGCACGCTCACCTCGCCGAAAAGAGGGTTGGATTCGGTGACCACTACATTGGTGCGGGCTGCCTGCGGAGAAATAAAGCACTGTACAACCAGTTTCGATTCGGTCTGGGGTAATTTAGAAGGATCGACATTCGTGACCAGTGACTCGCAGGCTACGAGCGTAAGCGTAAGGAGCAGAATGGCAATATTCGGGAGTTTCATGGGCCTGACCATTAGAATTTAAAATTGTAGCTGAAATAGGGCAGTATCGGAAAGAGCGAATACCTTTTCAGCGTGTTTTTTTCAACAGGCGTGCTGGGCGGGCCGGGAAGTATTACGATGTCTTTGTCGATGTCGTAGAAGAATGGATTCCGGCGATTGTAGGCATTGTACACACCGAATTCCCAGGTACGCTCATGTCGTTTTTTGTTTTTGTGAAATTGAATGGCAATGTCCATCCGGTGAAAAGGCTCAGCGCGGTAGCTGTTTTTCTCCCCGTATTCACTCACCGTCGGGCCAAACCAGCCAATGGCGGGTTTCCCGGTCGGGTTCAGGCGGGTCATAAAGTTGTCGGTGACTGCGCGGTAGGTCGACACCGGCAATGTGAGCGCGTTGCCTGTCCCGTACACCCAGGTGGAGGAAAGTGTAATGCGCTTGCTGATTTCATAAATTCCCACCACCGAAAGATCGTGGCGGCGGTCATAACGGGGAAAGAATGTATTTCCAAAGTTCAGCTCCGGGAACTTCCAGTAAGTCCAGGATAGTGTGTACCCGATCCAGCCCGACAGCCTGCCTGTTTTTCTTTGGACCAGAAATTCCGCGCCATAGGACCAGCCTTTTCCCGACGTCACATTATCTTCCCAGCTGAGCTCATTGGCGTTCTCACCGTTGATGCTCAGGAACGATGAGCCTTCCTTGTAGTTGAGGATGTTGTCCATTCGTTTGTAATAGCCTTCGAGAGTAATGGTCAAAGCCGGTTTTTCAATATCCTTCGCGAAACCTGCTGCGATCTGTTGGGATTGTTGGGGTTTCACACGGTCGGTGGTAGGTACCCAGAGGTCGGTAGGTAGGCCGAGACCCGTGTTTGAAAGCAAATGCACGTACTGGTTCATACGTGCATAGGAGGCTTTGAATGACAGGTTTTCCGCCAGTCGCAGTGCGGCGGAAAAGCGTGGTTCGGGGCGAACGTATGTTTTGGAGTGGGTCTGAAAAGTGCTCAGCCGGATACCGGCATTGATTTTCAAAGCGTCGAGCGCCTGCCAGGTATCTTCTGCATAGAGGCCCGTTTCCAGTGTGCGCACGGGCTGAACGGAACGTTCGATGGGGTTGTCTGTAAAGGTGCCTTCAATGGCCAGGGCCGATGGTACGAATTTGTGAAAAGTAGCCTGTGCACCAAACCTGACGGCATGTTTGGAAGATGGGTAGAAGTCGAAATCGGTTTTTAAACCGAAATCCCTGATCCTTGAATCATATTCCAGGCTGAATTCGTCATCCGTGGAGCCGTCGCTGTTGAGATCTTTCGAGTAGCTGGAAACGCCGAAATTGAAATTGCTGAAAATGAAAGAGGTGTTTACGAACAGTTTTTGGTTTAAAACATGGTTCCATCGCATGGTGGCGGTTGCATTACCCCAGTCCAGGCCCGCACGGGTTTCCGAGTCGCTGCTTTTTTCGTTGGCGTAAAATTTATCCCTGCCAAAATACCCGCTTACATACAGTTTGTCTTTCGTGCCGAGGTCATAGTTCATCTTGGCATTGAGATCGTAAAAGTAGTAACCGGGCTTCACCTGGCTGTCGTCGCCTTGCTGCTGTTGGGCGATCAGGGGTGCGGCGAGGATGTCGATGTAGGTCCGGCGACCGGAAATCAGGAAGGAAGATTTCCCTTTTGAAATCGGGCCCTCCAATGTAAGTCTCGATGAAATAAGGCCGATACCGCCTTCGCCGTGTAGTTTTTCCTTGCTGCCTTCCTTCATATTCATTTCCAGTACGGAAGATAACCGCCCTCCATACCGTGCCGGGAAGCCACCCTTGGTGAGTTCGACACTTTTTAATGCGTCACTGTTAAAGATCGAGAAGAAGCCGAACAGGTGGTTGGCGTTGTAAACGACGGCATCGTCGAGGATGATCAGGTTCTGGTCGGGCCCGCCCCCGCGCACGTAAAGGCCGGTCTGCCCTTCGGTGCCTTTTTGCACACCCGGCATTAACTGCAAAACGCGAAGCACATCTTTTTCGCCAAAAAAGGCAGGGATCTTTTTCAGCTGCTGGATCGGTATCTCTATTTTACTCATTTGCACGGTCCGGCTTACATAGTCCTCCTGTCGTCTCGCGGAAACGACTACCTCATCCAGTTGTGTGATTGTGGGTAAAAAGATGTTCAATTCTATGTTTCGACTGAGGCGAACCCTCCTGTCGGTTTTCTCATACCCGACGAAGGAAAACGAAATGGTTGCGGAATCTGCAACCGGAACGGTCAACGAGTAAAAGCCGTAGGTATTGGTGACCGCCCCATATGGTGTGCCTTCGATGAAGACGTTCACGCCCGGAAGTTGCTCCTGACTTCCTTTTTCTTTCACAAACCCGCTGATCGTGATCTTTTCCTGTGCAATAGCGGCAAACGATGCGAAAAGCAGAAAGACCGTAAAAATCAGACGCATAAGTGGATTTATGGTTAGTTTCAGTAACGAGCCGAGGGATGATCTAGTATGGGGATATTGTACTTCACCATGACGATATATACGCCGGAACCGTTGCAGGGCGCTCAAAAAAGAATGGCGGAATTTCCAGGGCATTCTGAAATTCCGCCATTCTTTCTTAAATAGTTAGCATCATTTAACGCCCTTGACCTTCATTTTTAGTCCGTAGACGGCAGTTTCAGCCGTGATGAATAGCAGATCCCGGTTTTTACCGCCGAAGCATAGGTTGGCAGTCCAGCCTTTGTGTACCGGGAAATGGGCAATCTGGGTCCCGGACGGATCGAAAACCGTCACGCCATCGCCGGTAATGTACAGATTCCCCGCCTCGTCGAGGATCATTCCGTCGGAGCCTTTGGAAACAAAAAGCTGCCGGTTGGCCAGTGTACCGTCTTTCAGGATGTCATAGATGTAGGTTTTACTATCACCGATATCGGCCACATACAGCTTTTTGCCGTCAGGCGTACCGATAATCCCGTTGGGTTTTTTCAGTTTTTCATCGACGCGGATGAGTTTTTTATCGGGCGTCAGATAATATACGTGCTGACCATCCTGCTGCATTGCCGGATCGCGTTTCCAATAATCGCGTTTGTAAAGTGGGTCGGTAAGATATATTCCACCTTTCGAGTCGATCCAAAGGTCGTTGGGGCCATTGAGGAGCTTGCCGTCGTAGTCCTTTACCAATACTGTCGGATTACCTTTTTTATCGAATGACCAAACCTGGTTTTCTTCGTCGGAGCAGGCTACCAGGTTACCTTTTTTATCGAAATACATGCCATTAGCACGCCCTGCTTTATCAGAAAACGTGCTGAATGCGCCGGTTTCGGCATCCCAGCGAATGATCTTATTATTGGGCTGATCGGTGAAGAACACGTTTCCCGCTTTGTCAGCGACAGGACCTTCTGTGAATTTGTAACCTTCGCCCAGCTTTTCGACCTGGGCACCGGGTGCGACGATTGATTTCGAATCCATGATTTGTGCGGATAGTAGAACAGGAGAAAACAGCGCTGCAATGCCAGCCAGCACCGGAAAAATGATTTTTGATTTTTGCATGATAAAAGCTGACCCGTTTTTTTACCGGATCAGTGTATTAAAGTCCGGATGGTCGCCTGCTATACTGTTTAGGATAATGCGCACGACAGCCTGGTTAAGCGTCCGGGATTTGAAGTACCGAAGGAAATGGAGGAAAAAATGCGTCCGTCGCAATTGCCGGGAGTAAGTGTTCCTTTCCAAACCACTGGTCGATGCGGATCTTGGCGACGTGGATCGGTTTGCTTTGTGCGGATGTAAATGCCTCGTAATGTTCTTTGGGGATATGCCCGAAAAACCGGTCGAAGAAGCCGCTCATGGCTTGCATTCTCTCTTCTTCACTTGTTATAATACGAATCTTGCCATAGATGATCACGCTTTGGTACTCGCAGCCGAAGTCGACAGCTCTGGACGCGGTATATAACCTGCCGTATTTGTAAACTGAGACGCTTACTTTCTTCCCGTCTGTAATTTCCTCACCTGCGTAGCCATGTTTGGAAAAATGAAAGACAATGTCGTTATGCTCTGCATCAAAGTGGTAAAACGCGACATGGACCAAGGGGTAGCCGTCTTTTTCGATGGCAATGGAGCAGGATACCGCATTGTCGAGGATTTCGTGAAGAAATGTGACCTCGGACTCCTGCCGGTCTTTTCTCCGGACGCTTTGCGGATAATCTTTCATGGCTTGAATGGTGTTCTACTGCTTAAACTGAAACGGAAGTCTAAAGTTCAGAGCACTTTCAAGTAACGACTAGTTCCAGCTTTTT
This sequence comes from uncultured Dyadobacter sp., assembly GCF_946482605.1. Next base: position 74,264 of record NZ_CAMLSE010000037.1, read on the forward strand.
TCCCAGGCCAACTTCCAAAAGCCGGTATAATGTGGATAATTGAATATCAGACTGGCCGTTTTCTATTCTGGAAATAAAACTTTTCTTTGCCCCGATCCGGCCGGCGAGCTGTTCTTGGGTCAGTTTTGCGAGTCTTCTTTCCTCTCGAATGATTTCACCGATTAAAAATGCTTTCGCCTTTATCTCAAATTCAACACGAGAGGCAGTACCTGGCTCGCCATAGCGATCAGTGAAATGCTCCTCAACCGTTGTAATATCTTTGTTCTCACCCATGATCAGCAATTGTTGAAGTATTCAGCCATAAGTTTTACTGCAATGGCAATTTCTTTGGACGGCGTTTTTTGCGTTTTCTTTTGAAAACCATTGAACAGAACAACGATTTTCTCCTTATCAAAACAGCAGAATATTCTGAATATGTTATTTCCTGCTTCAATGCGTAGCTCGTAGAGACCTTTCTGGCCTTCAATATGTTTCAAAAATTTTTCCGGAATACGCTCTATATGAGTTAATAGGAATAGAACATAGTCAACTTTGCTTTTAGCGACAGGAGATAAACCTTCGAAGAAGTTTTTGAAATAATGCTTATAAAAAATTACTTCTCTGACTTTCTCCATAATATAGTGGTACGTGAAGTTAACTTAAAATGGAACAAAAGGCAACCGGTTAGTACCAGTTGCCTTTCACTCGCTGTAATAATCCTGCAATACTATACAGCGACTTTTTCCAATATGCCGTCAAGCCGTGCGTAGGAATCCACTACGCCGCGTTCCATTCCTGACTGTACCATGCCGTCACGGTCGGCGACCGACTGAAATACGGACTGGACTGTAAGACGAGTCCGGCCGCCGGGCAGATCTTCAAAGCGGGATGTTTCCAGTACCACGTGGCCTTTTTCGGGCAAACCTTCAAATTCGAAGGTCTGGATGATACGCTCCGGCGCGGTGTGCTCATGGCACACGCCGTGGAACGCAAATTCCATAGGACTGCCTGGAATCGTGCTGATGAAGCGATAGGAACCGCCGGCATGCGGCTCGAATTTTTCATAGCGGATGGTCATATCATTTGGTCCGCCTGCCCATTGCGTGAGTAAATCTTCCTCACTGAATGCTCGGAAGACTATCTCGCGCGGCGCTTCGAATTCGCGGATAATGAAAAGCTCCTGTTTGCCTTGTTCTGCAATGATTTTGGTTTCATTTGTTGTTGCCATGATGTTCGTTTTTTAAAGTGTTGATAATGTTGTCTAATTTCTCAAACCGGCCTTCCCACATTTTGCGGAACGGGTCGATCCAGTCGGCCACTTCCGCCAGCTTTTTCGGCTGCACCGTGTAATAGCGTTCACGTCCCTGCGGATTAATGTCCAGCAGGCCGCATTCGAGCAGGATCTGGATATGCTTCGAAATGGCCTGGCGGCTAACGCCAAAGGATTCGGCTACCGCATTGGGCGTCATCGGGTTCTTTGCGATCAGACCAATAATGTCCCTTCTCGTCGGGTCGGCAATGGCCTGAAAAACATCTCGTCTCATTTCATTCTGATTAATTGCGCAATCGATCGATTGCAAATATAAATGCAATTAATCGGTTGCGCAATTAAACGTCGAAATTTTTTCAGATCTCGAAATGTGTTGCCAGTAAAGTATCGATTTTGGTAGTAAGGATCTCGATGAGCTCGTCGTCCATAAACTCATATTCGTCCGGAATATCCAGCACGTGGACGGGTGGTAAATCCAGGTGACTGTACAACTTCCGGATCTTGGACTTATGGTCTCTTTCCATTACCAGTGTAATGTCAGCCCAATTCAGATCGCCCTCAGAAATCTTCCGATTACTCTGAGGGCTCAATCCGGCCGAGCGAATACTGAAACGCGGGTCGTTTTTGAAGATATGTTCGGCCGTGCGGCTGCGGCGTTTGTTCTTGCCGCAGATGACGAGCAGGTTGGGACGATGCATCATGTGAATGGCCTAATCAGCGTCCAAAGCATCGGATCCATCTGCTTCGGGATACGCGACTGGAACATTTTTCGTCAGTGTAAATGTAAATCCGCTTATTGTTTCGTCAGCATGATCTTCGCCCCGCCCTTCCGGATCGATTCATAAATGGCATCGACGACGATCATGTCCTTCAATCCTTCTTCGCCGGTTACATTAGGATCGGGCTTGTTATTGAGGATGATATCGGCGATACCGTCCATTTGCAGTGTCTGGTGCGTAACCACGGGTTGATTCATCGGCCCGAGATGCGTGCGGCCTTTGATAGGGCCGTAGCCGAATGCCGGGCTTAATTCTGCGAAACCTTTTTCACCGATTACGTACAATCTTTCGTAATTGTTGAAGGCGTAAGTCGTGCCGCAGCTGGCTACAATCCCGCTTGGGAAGCCAAGTTGAAACATCACTGTCTCGTCCACTTCCTTGAATTTGACCGGATCGGTCTTTGTTTCCTGGGCCGTAACCCAGATCGGTTCTTCGCCGGTTGCATAGCGTGCACCATTCAATGCATAGATTCCCACATCCATGATTGCCCCGCCACCGGCCAGGGCCTTTTTGAGGCGCCATTGATTGGGGTCTCCGGATTTGAAGCCCATGTAATTGTTCACATGCATGATCTTGCCCAGCTCACCGGCCTCCCGCATGCGTATGAGCTCCCGCGTGTGCGGTTCGAAATGCATCCGGTAACCTATGAAGAATTTCACACCGGCTTTTTTGCAGGCAGCGATCATTTCACGGGTCTGCTTGGCATTGTCGGCCACGGGCTTTTC
>NZ_CAMLSE010000038.1 GCF_946482605.1 uncultured Dyadobacter sp.
ACCGAGACCTGCACCACGCGGCCTAGTCGACGGCTTTTAATTTTCTGCTTGATCTCGTCAATAAAATCCGCTTCAATATCATCACTTTCCTCCAAGGTAAAATCGCCGTTGCGGATAATCCTGAATAGGTTAGTGGAAACGATGTCTACATTCCTGTAGAGCTTGTTGATATGGGTCTTGGCAATGATTTCAATCGGCAGGAACAGCAGCTCTTCTTCCCGTTCGATCACATAGAACCGGGGAAGGTTCTGAGGGAGCTGTACAAACGAGAGCTTCCTGTCCTCCTCGGAAGTCGTTCCCTTCACCTGCGTGATAACGCCCAGGATAAGTACTTTGGCGAGCAACACCGGAAATGCGTGGGTGTAATCAAACAGCATCGGTGTCAGCATCGGGTACACCGTGCGGTCGAAGTATTCCTCCATTGCCGCTCTCTCCTCCGCGGTGGTTTCCTCCATTCCTGCGATACGGAAGCCGTGTTTGGTAAATAACGGCACCAGCTGGTCCTTGTAGCACTCATTCTGCCGACGCACAAAGTCGTGCAGCTCACGCATGAGCATTTTCCGGAACGGGATCTCGCGCAGGCCTGAATAGTCGAGCCGCTCTTTGCCGAAATCCAGGTAATTGTAGAGGCTACCAACCCGGATGGTAAAAAACTCATCCAGGTTGGAGGAGGTAATGGCCAGGAATTTGAGGCGGTCAAAGAGGTTACGCTCTTCATTGGTGGCCTGTTCGAGCACGCGGTCGTTGAATTTCAGCCAGCTCAGGTCCCTGCTGATCAAGTCACTTTGCTGTATCTGTGTAACGGCCTTCTCCGAGGAGCTCACCGCCTTGGCATCTTCCGCCGCGGCCGGCTCTTTCGGACTTTTGAAGAGCGCAAACAAATTGGTCAGCTTGCTTCTTTTCTCGTTGCTATATATTGGATCGGATGAGCCGGACATAGGTTATGCTATTAAAAAGTGTATCAGTATGGCAATAAAAATTCAACGAATCTAAACAATCTATTGTTTTCGGGTCGATGAAGTTTGTGTTAAATTTTCGTTCCAAAAAAGAGAAACGGATGACCGTATCTGACAGCCATCCGTTTCTATATCGCGGTTTGGGCTAATCGCTAGACGTCCACACGCGCATATTTGGCGTTTTTCTCGATAAACTCACGGCGAGGGGCTACTTCATCCCCCATCAACATGGAGAACAGGTGATCAGCCTCCGCGGCCGATTCTACGGAAACCTGTTTGAGGCTTCTGCGTTCAGGGTTCATGGTCGTTTCCCATAATTGTTCCGCATTCATTTCACCCAAACCCTTATAGCGCTGTACGTTTACAGAATCCTCTTTTCCTCCGCCTATCGCTCTTACTGCCTCTTCGCGTTGCGCTTCGGTCCAGCAGTACCGCTCTTCACGGCCTTTTTTCACGAGATACAATGGCGGCTGGGCGATATAGATATAACCCTGGTCGATCAGTATCTTCATATAACGGAAGAAGAATGTCAGGATCAGCGTACGGATGTGACTTCCGTCGATATCCGCATCCGTCATGATGACGATTTTGTGGTAACGAAGCTTGTCAATATTCAATGCCCGTTCATCGCCGTCCTTACCGATCTGCACGCCCATGGCAGTGAACATATTCTTGATCTCCTCATTCTCATAAATGCGGTACTCCTGCGCTTTTTCCACGTTCAGGATCTTACCACGAAGCGGAAGGATAGCCTGGTACGCACGGTTACGTCCCTGCTTCGCTGTTCCACCCGCCGAGTCCCCTTCGACAAGGTATAGTTCGCAAACGTTAGGATCTGTTTCGGAGCAGTCGGAAAGCTTTCCGGGAAGTCCTGTTCCGGTCAGGATGTTCTTACGCTGCACCATTTCACGGGCCTTTTTCGCCGCGATACGTGCTTTTGCAGCAAGAATAACCTTATCGATAATCACCCTGGCTTCTTTGGGGTGTTCATCCAGATAAGTATCCAGCATTTCGGCCACGACCTGGCTTACCGCGCCGGTCACCTCGCCGTTCCCGAGCTTGGTTTTCGTCTGACCTTCAAACTGCGGTTCCGCAACCTTGATCGAGATGACGGCGGTAAGACCTTCGCGGAAGTCATCCCCGCTGATCTCTACCTTTTCCTTTGCCAGAATACCCGATTTTTCAGCGTAGTTTTTAAGGGTACGCGTCAATGCAGCCCGGAAACCGGATACGTGCGTTCCTCCTTCGATCGTGTTGATGTTGTTGACGTAAGAAAACACGTTCTCGCTGTAAGACGTGTTGTACATCATTGCCACTTCCACCGGGATAGAGCCCTTATCGCTCTCCATATGGATGGGCTCCGGGATCAGCGGCTGGCGGGTAGCGTCCAGATAGGTTACGAACTCATTCAAACCTACCTCGGAATAGAACTCTTCGCCACGGAACTTACCGTCTTCATCTTCTTCACGTTTGTCTTCCAACGTAATGCGGATGCCTTTGTTCAGATACGACAGTTCCCTCAAACGGGTCGCTACCGTTTCATACTTAAACTCTGTTACGGTAAAAATCGTAGCGTCGGGAAGGAAATGGATGATGGTCCCGGTTTTGTCGGAATCACCGATAACCCGGGTCGCATACAGGGGCTTGCCTTCACTAAACTCCTGTTCGAATATTTTGCCCTCGCGGTGTACTTCCGCGCGCAGGTGAATGGACAGCGCGTTCACGCAGGATACCCCTACCCCGTGCAAACCACCCGATACTTTGTATGTGTCTTTATCGAATTTACCACCCGCGTGAAGTACTGTTAAAACAACCTCCAAAGCAGATCTTTTCTCCTTGGGGTGCATGCCGGTGGGGATACCCCGACCATTATCCTTTACGGTGATCGAATTGTTCTTTTCTATCGAAACATTAATGGTGTCGCAGTAGCCTGCCATCGCCTCATCGATGGAGTTATCAACAACTTCCCAAATCAAGTGGTGAACTCCTTTGAAGCCAGTGTCACCGATATACATCGCCGGACGTTTACGAACGGCCTCTAAACCTTCAAGAACCTGGATATTTTCAGCCGAATAGCTGTTCACTTCTAGCACTGCTTCGTTTGACATATAGTTTGTTTTACACTTGGATAAAAAGAACCATTATCTGGCTTTTTAAGCACGTAAAGATACGATTTTTTTATGGTTTTACCTAGCAAAAGCAGTATCAAACCTCCCTTCGGAGGTCGTTCTCGCGGCGAATCCGCTTGGATCGCGGCAGGAGCGGGAAATGGGTCTGTGGCGGGTTATTGCAGTGCCAGCCCGTCGCCGGATGCGACCAGTCTCTTATCCATCCGGTAAAACGATTTTGCTCCGTGCCTGCTCACATCGAGCACGCCCAGATCATAAGTACCCGCATCCAGGTCATCCGGCCTGATCATGCTGTTAAAGCCGTTTTTGTAGTAGTTCCCAGTCGTTAAAATATGCTTCCGGGCCTCCACTTTCGGGTTTGCATTCATTAAAAACGTAGCACCGGTCTCCGTATGCCGGAGTACGAGGAATCGGTCATCCAGGAAATGCTTGCGTGCGGGAAGCTCGCCACTCGTCACGAAATAGTAGGTCAGATGATCCGTCCGGTCGCGCACGACACGTTTGATATCCCACGGATCAATGTAAATCCCCGTGTTGGCGAGTGCTGGCTCAGACCGAAACATGGCATTTAGTTCCTCTTTTTGCACTACGGGATCCGGCAGCTTAAAAAAGCCCTTCTTATAAGCAGGCAACAGGTAGAAGCCACCGTTGGCAACAATGGCCTTTTCAACCGAGAACATATTGCGGTTGTTGGTCCAGTTGTAGACATCCGCCAGATAAGTGGTCTTCTTTGCCGCCACGACTCCCGTGAATGCATAGTGCGAATAGCCCCAGTAAAAAATGCTCAGGGCGGTTACTATCCCCAGCACTGATTTCCTGCGAAAGAAGTCGGTGTACATTACCAGGATAACGTAGACGATCACTGTCGATAGCGATGCGTAGATCTGGAACCGGCTTGCGATCGTAGTGCCCGCCCATGACCTGAATAATGCGATCACCGTGCTGGTGATAAAGATAAATGCAAAAAGGGTCAGCAATTCGACTGTCCCTGGCACCACCCGACCGTGCTTTTTGAAATAAATCCCTGCAACACGGATCGCAACCAGAGCCATACAAACTACAATCACCGCTCCCCATACCGCCGACCACAGTACCGGATCAGCCCAGAGTGACATGGCAGAACCGATAAATCCGAACAGGGAAGAAAAGAAGGACAGTGCATCCTTGGGCAAATTTACCGCCTGGCCCGACTCGTAACCCGCCAGGTAAATAACCAGGCAGATGACCATGAAAATACCGGTCATGATGGCGTAGCGAAAATCTTTCAGGCACAGAAAAAAGAAGATAATGGCCGGAAAGGAAAGTATGCCGTTCCCATGCGTGAAGGTGGCCAGAAAGCAGCAGAGCATTGCTCCGTAGAAGGCCGGCCTGGTACGCTTAGACGCCAGCATGATGGCTGAAACCGTAAATGCGGTTAGGAAGGAATGCTGCATTCCGTTTAAAGCCCAGCCCGAAATCTCATGGAACAGCGGATGAAAAAACAGGAAAGGTGCGGGAAGAAAATAAATCAGCGGAAGTTTGGCCTTATTAAAATTCTGATAAACAAAGTAGAAGATGTAGATGACGTTGATGAGTACCAGAACAATGTAAAAGCGGAAGTTCAGATGTCCCGTCAATTCGTATTCGACCAGTGAGATGAACCTCGGTATAACCGCCTTGTGGTCATTGAAAGTCCTGAACATTTCCTTGATCAGGCCCCAAAAACCCAATCCTCCCTCGGAAACTACTTCAATGAACTGAATGAGGAGAAAATCGTCCTGATACGGGAAGTTGACTGAAAATTGAAAGTTGTAAAGAAAATATAAGAGTATAACTACAAAAATGAAAACCGCCGGCAAGAAACGCTGCATAACTGATAGATGTGGTTGTAAAGTCCATAAGACCTTGGATCGTCCCTTAGCAAATCTAAACCATTATCCCTGGTATTCGTAGACTTCATTCGCTTTTCTTAGTAACCGAGAATAGCGATATAAATTGCCACAAAACAGGCAGAGCGGAAGAAAAACTTCCGCTCTGCCTGTTTGTACTATCAATCACCCGCCTGGTTACATTTTTTCCAACGGATGTTCTTTCAGCAGTTGCTCCGGTGAATAGAAATCCTTTTTGCTTTCGGTAGCTGCCCGCACCTGCTTCACTTTTTCGGGTGAAATAGCCGGTCCTTTGTTCCCGAACGAATTCCGTACATAAGTCAGGACCGCCGCTACCTCATCGTCTTTAAGCAAGCCCGCAAAAGGCGTCATAGGCACCTGGCCGGGGTATTTCTTGCCATTCACCTCGATCGGCCCGAGCAAGCCCTTCAATGCGATTTTGATCAGCCGCTCGTCGCTTCCGGTCACCCAGCTGGTGGCTGCCAGCGGCGGGAATCCGGACGCTTCCAACCCCTTACCGTCGGGCTGGTGGCAGGTTGTGCAATAGCCTTCCTTGGCATAGATCTGCCGTCCCTGGTTGAACAGGATCAGGTCATTTCCTTTCAGACTCGTTGTTGCGACAGCCTGTTTTTCCTTTTTCACATTCTGCCCTTTCAAATGCGCTTCCGCTGCTTCGAATGCATGGATCGTCCAGTCGTCGAGCGGCATTTTCTTCGCTTCTGCCAGCACCGGCAACCCTTTTTCCTTACCGATCCAGGATGCCGCGACAATGGCCATCAACCGAACACGGCTATTCTCGTCACGCGCTGCCTGCATGAGCAGATTGGCCTGATCGGGCACCTGGTGGCCGGTGTAGCGAACCACCTGTACCGCTGCGGCACGTGCGTGGTAATCTTTGGCTTTCAATACCTGTTTCAAAAGCTTTTGATCAACTTTGTCCATACCCCAGCTCACCCACAGGCCTTCCAGCAAGTGGTGCTCGTAGCGCGGGTCATTTTTGTCCAGACCAGCCACCCAGGTATTAAGTTTGGTCAAAACCTGTGAAGCATCGCGTCCACGCAACTCGCGGCGTGTGCGGTAGCGGGTGCGGTATTCGGGCAGTTTCAGGTTGTTAAGGAGCTCTTCAATGCTTGCACCGTCGACCTTCGCGGGCGTCACGAGCGGGCGTGATGGATACGTAATGCGGTAGATACGCCCGTGCGAGTGGTCACGCAAGGGGTCACGCGCGTTGTGCTGCATGTGGCCGATGAGGATATTGTGCCAGTCGATCACGTACAATGAGCCGTCCGGCGCAAATTCCATATCCACAGGGCGGAAGTTGCGGTCTTCACTTACGACCAGATCCTGACGGTGATGGCTCTTGTAGCCAGTACCTTCGTCTGTCAGCGTATGTTCTTTGGTTCCGAGGAAACCAATGGTGTTATTGATCAGGAAATCACCCTGGATATCGTCCGGGAAATGGCGGCTGGATACAAATTCCAGACCGGAAGTCGGGCGAACGCGGTGCTTGTCCTCCACCAGCTGCACCGATTTGTGCGTGGCTTCTCCATATCGCGGCAAAACGCTGCCCGGCAGCATCCAGCGCACATCGGGGCTAGATGTTTCAGCAAAAAACGGCTGTCCCCAATCGTCGAATGCGATACCCCAGGGATTTGGAATGGAGAGCTGCGCGGTACGCTCCAACTTTTTCAATTGCGGTGCATAGCGATAGAAACCGCCATTGGTGGCACGTACAGGGCCGTAGGAAGTCTCTACATTGGTATGCAGAAAAACGCCTTCGCCAGAATAGATGGCACCCGATGGGTCCACAGTAAATGCGTGGCTGTTATGATGCGTATCGTGGTCGTCGAAACCGCTCAGCAGGATTTCTTCCTTATCCGCCTTGCCGTCGCCGTTTGTATCGACGAGCAATTTCAGGTTGGTACCCTGCGAAACGTAAACGCCCTCCTTCGCAATTTCAAAGCCTAATGGCAGATGCAGCCCATCGGCGAAAACAGTTTGTTTATCGGCCTTACCGTCGTTATTGGTATCTTCAAAAATAATGATCTTATCGTTCGGCTTCGAATCGCCGGGCTTGTAATGCGGGTAGCTCGGCATCGTTGCCACCCAAAGGCGGCCCTTATTATCAAACGACATCTGCATTGGCTTCGCCAGGTCGGGGAACTCCTGCTCCGAAGCGAAAAGCTCGATCTTATAGCCATTTGGCACTTTCAGTTTCGCCAATGCATCATTTCCGTACAAATAAGTAAGGCTACCGTTTTTGTCAGGATTGAAATTAGTCTTAACCTGAGGCAAAGTCCTGGTAGTTTTATCCGCCGCAGCCAGATCCGTTTTCTCGCCCTTCGAAGCGGCAAGCCAGATCGCCTGATCGCGGATGTCGGTCAACTGACGGATCTTCTCGATTTCGGCAGGATAGTTGTCTGGCCCGAATGGATTGTAGCGACGGCCATACACGTGCACGCCGTTAGGAATTTTAAAGTCATTGTGCCACATCCAGTTCTTTTCGTCCACAGCGGCATGTACCAGTTCGCGGTCCTTCGCCTTCGCCGCAGCTTTTCCGAAGATTTTATCAACCAATAACACACCCAGCTTCTTGTAACCTTCCGCATTCAGCTGCGATCCGTCGATTGTGAGATCTTCTTTCGTTTCGGCATACCACTTTTGTGAGGGAGCGAATGCGTCTACAAAAAGGACTTTGTTCTGGTCGGCCACTTCCTTCATTGCCTGGGTATACAAAAGGAGGTTTTCGTTCTCCTTTTTGCCATTAGGCAGATCAAACTTAGCCGAGAGATCTTCGAATGCGATGGGGGAAACGATCACCAGTTGCGGTGCCGAAGTGCCATTGTATTTTTGCTGCAATGTCCATTTGATGAATGCATCGAGCTCAGCCTTGTAATTGGCAAGGCCGGCCTTTCCTTCAAAAGACTCATTATATCCGAAAAAGGAAATGATGACGTCGGTTTTCAGGCGGGTCAGCCATTGGTCTGGCGATTCGAGGTGGCCCTCACTTTGGGAAGGATTGGCGAGCTCTGTCTGGAATTTTTCGGCCCCCGGGAATGCCCAGGGAGTATTGCGGCTTGCGTGCGGACGGAAGCCTGGCGTGTCGCCGCCGTCGCACATATTGCGGATAACGAGGTTATCGTCCGGGTAACGTACATACAATTCCGTTTCGAAATTGTCGTAATTCATCATTCGGGAACCGAGGTTATTGCCAATCAGGGAGATGTGCGTTTCCTTACCGATCTTGACCGGCACAGGTTGGTTCAACTGAAACGCGCTGAATGCAATGACTGCCAGTCCAAATGCAATAAGCGAAAAATAGACGCTGATTTTTTTGGGTTTAGACATTTGAAAAGATTTTAGGTTGGGTTTGGATAGCGTTATTTGAAAGTTACTTGGCTTCGCGATATGGGACCTGGATATCCATTTTCCCCTTCCATTCTTTCGGGATTTTCAGCCCCAGCTCGTAGTGGATCGCATTGATAACGAGCCGTTGGAATGGTTCGAGCCGGAAATCCTCCGGGTGTCCGAGTGTGGTCATGAACACCTTGCCGCCAAATGAGTTGGTGCCGGTCCAGGCGACGGGATTTTCGATCGCCTCTTTATCAGGGTTCACCGACTTGCCCATCAGCAGCCAAGTCGAGCCTTTGGTAGGATAATCGGGCAGTACGCGGTACAGCCACGATCGCGCGTGGAATGGACCTTTCACACCGGTCAGGATCGGATTTTTAGCCTGCTCGGGGATCACCGTCACATCTGTGCTGCTGTTATGGCCATAATGCGTATGCTTTGCAGCTCCGCCCCATCCCGGAGGTGCGTTCAGTGCAAACTCGCCAAAAGCGTTCCATTTCTCGCTTTCATGGCCTTTCGGGAAATTGAATGCGTGGGTCGTCGTCCGGAAACCCATTACCGGCTTCCCGGTTTTGAGATAAGCCTCGATGAGTGCCAGCTGATCGGGCGGCAACTGGCGCCAGCGCAGGTAAAAAACTGCCAGATCGGCATCCTTGAGTGCTTCGAGACCGGGAATATTCTTTTCGCTGTTATGATCGGGATAGGCCTTAAGGACGATCGTACGCATACCATAATTCTTTTCGAGTTCTGCGGCTACGATCGGCAGCGTTTCTTCGCCACTGTATTCATGATCACCCGTAACGAACACCACAAGCGGAGCGCTGCCCGGGGATTTTTTGTCTTTTTTAGAGGATTGCGCGGTCGACAAATGCGCATTGACCACCACTGCAAATGCTGCAAAGAGCATGCAGATGCAGAATTGTTTCAATTTCATGGTAAAAGGATTAAGATTCAAGCTTAGTGAGTAAAGGGATATATCAGGAAGACTGTTTAATGCAATTTTTCCCCTAGTTAGTCATAAATGAAATGTTGGCTGTCCTGTGTTGTCCTGTTTGGGGCGGGCTACGGGGGATTAATTTTGTCCAAGATGTTGGTATAAGGCAGTAAAAGGAATGCTTATTGACAAAATCAATCGGCACGGTCAATTCTCAACAACTTGCCGTTTTCGAAAATCAGCTCTTGCCCATATATCTGAATTGTGTCGCCGGAGAAATCCAGATCGCCAGGTGAAGGATAATTTGCCAGGCATTTTTCTATTGGCTCTTTGTCAAATCAGTGGTATTAATGATTGAAACGATTGTGGCCAGCTCTTGTTTAGTCGTTGCATAACCATCCTTCATGTAAGAAATCGTCACCGCCTGATCTGCAATGAGATATCCTTCTATGATTACTACAAAAAGCAGAAATCCTCCCAACAAACCAAAAATCAATTTTTGCTGCCTGCTAAACGACATCGTGATAGAGTCTGATTTTGTCAGTTGATAAATCTGTTTCTATTCGCAGTCCACCATGCTTTGTTAATTTCACAAGCCAGGCAATCCACCGCAAATTGAGGAACTTTGAATTTGGCCACAAGCTCGACATATCTGGCAAAATCGGTATCATTCTGACTCTCGCTCGCTCGTAAATCGTCAGAAAGTCTCGACATTGAACTATCATTTACATGCTTGTTGTCCATCGATTTAAGGTCCCAAAGTATCGGTTAATCTTGCAAATACGCTTTCATCTCTTCTCTCAATATATAATCATACTTTAATTTCTCCGCAATGACATCTTCCCCTGACATTCGCGGGCGAGTGTTATGAGGCGTGTGGAAATCTCCATTCTTCACGGGAATCCGAATGGCTATCGCCAGTCCGCCTGGCATCTGACTGAGAAAGCATAATGCTATTAGACGATTTTGTTTCGGCTAACAATCGTCCTTTTATCGAAGGGGGAAAACAATCTACCGTATGGTAAACGGCTCAAAAAAACCTGAAACCCAGCGTCAGCGAAAACCGCGACAGATCCACGCTGTCATCCTTCGACAAATGCAAAGTCTCCGTGCTGAATTCTGTTTTGCGTTGGAGGCGGTAGATGGCACCCATCATGGCCGTGCCGGTGAGGTTGAGGGCGAATTTCGGGGTAATGGGTTGCTCAATCCCCACGCTGACGCCCCAGTTCATGGTCTTGCCCGAGAAGGTGAGCTCCTGTGCTTTGACGACACTTTTGTTTTCGTAAGGCTGGTAGCCGAGCAGCAGGGAGGTTAGGATGGCAGTTTTGCCGTTTTTAAGAAACGATCGATGGATCAATGCACCGCTCAGATGCTGGATCGTCACCTTTTCGCTTTGCAGGCTGTCCATTCGGGCACTACCCTTGTACATTTCGTACCGCAAGCCGAAGCCGACATGCTTCCAGGGAAAGTAAGCGATATCGCCGCCGAACGCGATACCGGATTTGAGGTCTTTGATGTATTCCTGTTCGTCGTGGGTGACGGCCATCCGTGCACGGAACAACCGATAGGCATAGCCCCCATTCAGACCAACACTCCATCGCGGAAGGCTGGTTTCCTTGCTGACCTTTCCACGTGCCGCAGGTTTAGAAGGATGCTCATTCACCTCTTCGCGGTCCTTTCTCCATTCGGTGATGGAGGCTTCCTGGGCGCTGGCACAATGGCCCAACATACCCAAAACCATTAACAGGACTGCAAAAGATCTGATCATTATCTGCGAAACGCGGCGATTTAAGAGAGCCCAAAACTACGATTTTCAGGCCACATTAGGCTTTCCAGTTTACAGAAAATGTCACAGGGCAGGTTTTACGCCGTTTCTTTTGAACTTCCCGATAATGTAGGCACCAATCGCTTTTCCTTGTTCCTGCCCGTTTTCGATGCCGTCCCGGTAGTGGATCCCTCCGTACAACCGGGAAATGGCCGCTTCCTCGGAAGCCTGCCGGAATGACTTGAAATCACGGGTCGGCAAGTCGAAGATCACCTCGGTATCGTCGCGGAAGGCGAAATTATCACCCAGAAAGTAGGTCAATGTCTCCGCAACGGCCGTCGATACCACGCTATGCCCGCTCGTATATTCGGGGAAAGGCGGGGTTTGCAGTAGTGGCTGCCATTTCGGGTCGATTGCCCGGTTGATCACCGTTTCAGGCCGGATCCTGCTGCTCCGGTATTTTTCGTCCCAGCAGCTGATGAATGCGTCCATTAAAGTCGCCGCCACCAGTGAATGCACCATAATGCCCTTGTCCAGATCCAGATTCGCCTTGGCGGTAGCAATCCCGGTAATGTTCATCCAATGCCCACCCGGACTGATTTTCTTGAAACCGATGTTCATATGCCCGGATGTGTTGATCGCAAACGGGTTACAATCCCAATAGGACGCAATGAAGCGTTGCTGCTCCGTCAGGTTTTTACCGGCGTCATACACTTCCTTTGCGAGCTTGTAAAACTGACTTGAACTGTCCTTACTGAACGCCACCGGAGGCTTTGGGATAAACTGATCACAGGAATCGATCAGCACAGGCCGGATCGTTTTCCAATGAGGCTCCACGCCTTCCATGTACCCGGGAGGTGTGGGATACCAGTAGCCATCGCCCTTTTTGGGCCGGTAGCGAAGCCGGGTGCTCAGTTTGAGATATCCGTCCGTCGACACGTCCGCAGCAACCTTTTTAGCGACCGCTTGGGCCACAGCGATCGATTTGTCCAGGGTACTTTGCGAATAACCTTCCCTCAGCAATGCGATCACCAGCTTCTTCTGGTCCTCTTCCAGCATATATCCCGAGGGGATGATGAGCCGGCCGGTTTCCAGAATGCAATACAAGGCGGCTATCTGGTAGTCATAATCTTTTGTTTCGATGGCAACAGGACTAATGCTTTTGGTCAGCTGAGTAGGTGCCACAATCTGCTTGTTATTGGAAGCCACGATCTCATACGCTCCCAGGAGGCAATAGGTGTAAAAGCGGCTGGCTGCGGGCGGGTTCACCACATCGTGGATCATGACCATCGTGACCGAGAAAACAGCCGGCTGCAAATGCTTGCGCAGCTCTTCCCTGGCAGGGTTGGCAAAAACAGATTGGGTAAAAATCAAAAGAACGAGAAGGATACGACGCATTATTTTCCGGAATTTTTATAAAACTGCAATGGCTCATTGAATGCGCCAATAACTATAAATGGCTGGTTGCCGATATTGACCTGCACGGCGGACTTCACATCGCCCGTTACGGATAATCCTGTCCTCGATTGTTCCACGAACCGGAAGCCGCCCTTACCATCGCCTGCGAAAAGACTTCCATAGTTGGCATCCATACTGCCTAATTTGAGCCGGTTATCGGTTTTATTACCCAAAAAGAGGAGGTCTTTTTGCCCGTCGTGGTTATAATCGCCGGTCAGGATCGTGCACACGGGCCCGAACTGCGCGCGGGCGGGCATGGCGAATTTTTCAAATCTGCCATTGCGGTTCATGAAGCAAACGCTGCGCAGTTCACGCACTTCGAGTTTACCCGCTTTGGTCAGTTCGGCGGCGGGGATCACGTCGGGCATCGTCGCATTGGCATAATCGCGGTAGAAGGAAAACTTCTTGCGCATCGGGTAAATCTGATCGTTCAACTCGTCACGGCTCACGAACGGGTAGGATTTGCCCTGGACATAAAAATTAAAGAATGGGTCGATGGAGCCATTTTTATCAAAATCGGCGAAATACAGTTCGGCGGGCTCCTTTTCGGAAGCTTTGATCTGCGAATTATTACCCAGATTACCGGCCAGGATATCCGGTTTCCCGTCACCGTCGAGGTCTTCAATCTTGATGGTATTCCAAAAACCGCTTTCCTCGCTTGCGAAGTAGTCCGCTGTTTTGTCTTCAAAATCCTTTCCGTTGTAGGTAAAGACCTTGACCGGCATCATTTCGCCTGCGATCACCAGTTCCGTTTTGCCATCTCCGCTCAAATCACCCCATTGTGCGTCGGTTACCATGCCAATTTTGAAAAAAGGCGATTCGCGCGCTTCAAAACGGCCTTTTCCGTCATTAACCAATAAAAACGACGCCGGAGCCTCGGGATAACGGCCGGGGATAATGCGGCCGCCGACAAACAGATCGAGGTCGCCGTCCTTGTCGAAATCAAATGGCCGCACACACGACTTGCTGCTGGCTTTCATATTCGGCACCGAAAGTACAGAGAGGTTCAAAGCACCCTTGCCGTCGTTCAGGTAAACCTCGTCTTGCAGCGACACCGTATTAGGCTCAAAAAGCGAGTAACCTCCTTTGGCGATGTACAAATCATCGAAACCATCTCCATTGGCATCAAAAAACACCGCGGCGGAAATGGCCGACGTATTCTCGTCTCCGATCGCAAAACCCGGCATTTCGCGAAATGCGCCGTCTTTCTGCTGCAACCAGATTTTCGCCTGCTTATTCTGGTCGCCGCTTACGAAAATATCATCGAGGCCGTCCTTATTTACATCGCCTTTCGTTACTACCGGGCCGGTCTGCGAGTACATAGAAAGCATTAACGGCTGGCGTTTGAAATCATTCTCGCTGAATCCCTCGTGCTGATATGCGATCGCAGGAGCCTGCTTTTGGAACAATGCATTTGAAATACTTTCCTTCCCGGATTTATCAGCCTTTTTCCCGCTTTTTTCTACCACCAGCAACTGGTTGCCTTTTACATTTTCGAGCAGCTGGCTGGTACCATCCGGCCACAGGATTTTAACCGTATCCACTATGGCTGCGTCCCCGAGCCCGAAATGCAGACGCAAAGGCGTGCATGACAGGTAACCACGGTTCGGGCTCACCTCCTGGTATTGAAGCGTTCCTTTGCTTTTGAGGTAAACCCTCGCCCCTATTCCACTGGCATTGGCTGAGTTTTGTTTCAATTTCAGTTGGAGCCAGTTAATGTTGTTCGCCTCGCTGGCCGTGTTCTGGTAAACAAATGCAGGTTCATTGATATTATTGACAACCAGGTCGAGATCACCATCGTTGTCCAGGTCGGTGTATACGGCACCGCTGGAAACCGATGCATGTTCGAGGCCCCACGGCTGCTGCATTTTCGAGAATGTGAGGTCGCCGTTGTTCCTGAAAATATAGTTGGCCAGCGCCGTGGATGGCATTGCCTTCACCAGGTCCATCATTTGAAAAGGCTCTTTATCGACCGCCCTTTTAATTTTGTAATCGCCCCAGTATTTAAGGAAATCCTTATTGGTATAATCCCTCAGATAGCCGTTTGAAATAAACAGGTCCTTGAAGCCATCGTTATCGAAATCGGCGAAAAGCGGGGTCCAGCTCCAGTCGGTATTGGAAACGCCGGCAAACTGGGCGATCTCGCTGAATGTACCGTCGCCGTTGTTGAGCTGCAACATGTTCCGCATGTACTGTTTTTGCAGATCCTGGTTCACCATCAGCTCAAATGCTTCGTAGTTTTCCTGCAATTGAAGCAGCTTCTGGCGCTGATTGTCCTCGGGCAGCATATCGAGAGACATCACATCGGGCAAGCCATCATTGTTGAAATCTGCGATATCGATCCCCATCGAAAACTGCGCCAGGTGCCTGAAATACTGCCGGGTTACGTCTCGAAATGTGCCATCCTGGTTATTGATATAAAGGTAGTCGGGCTCATTATAGTCGTTGGTGACGTAAATATCCTGCCAGCCGTCCTGATTTACATCGGCAATGGCGATACCGAGGCCAAAAGTGAGCGGATACTGGTGAATGCCCGCTTTTTGCGTTACTTCTGTGAAATGGTTTTTCCGGTTTTCAAAGAGCTTGTTTCCTGCCAGCTCATCGGTCTGTGTACGGAACTTGGCGAGCTCCATGTTGTCGATCTTCTTGGTCGTATGGTTGAGCAGCATCATGTCCAGATCGCCATCGTTGTCGTAATCGAAGAAAGCGGCCTGGGTGCTGTAACTGATGTTATCCAAACCATATTCTTTGGCTTGTTCGACGAATTTGAGATTGCCCTGATTAATAAAAAGCTGGTTTTTGCGGTCTTCGTCCTTTACTTTTCCCGAGTAGCAGATATGGATATCGAGCAAGCCGTCGCCGTTCACATCGGCCATCGTCACACCCGTTTTCCAGCCTCCCTTACGCCCTTCGAGCCCCTTTCCGGCCGTTGAAGTAATGTCTTTGAACTTCATCTTCCCCCCGGTCGCACCCTGGTTCAGATAGAGCTTGTTCGAACCTGTATTGGCGGTAAAAAAAAGGTCATCATACCCGTCGTTGTTAATGTCACCAACGGCGACCCCGCCTCCATTGTAGTAATATTCATACGACATCACATTCTGGCTCTCGGTTTCGCTGACCGGGTTCTCAAAACCAATTCCCGTTTGCTTGGCATCGAGCAACCGGAAAAGCGGCTGCTGGCTTCTGGCGGTATGGAAGGAGCATATCAGCGAAAGAAATGCGAAAGCGCACCGAAGAGGAACCCTGTTATTCATTAGGACGTGCAGTACCGAATTAGAAAGGAAGATTTACTACTAAAATAAAAAACTTCAACCGAAAGTTGAAGTTAAAGTTTAGTCCAGTGATTTTGGAAGAAAGCGATAAGAAATTTAACATTTCCTATCGCTTTCGCTTTATTGATTATTTATCCCACCAGACTTTGGAAACCCAATTATCACCGCTTGAAAGACGCCCAACGGCATCTTTGTAATTGGCGCTGTTTTGGCTTGCCTCTGTGGTTGGGTAAGGCTGCCTGCGGGGGATTGTTCCATTCGAGAAGTTACCCACGTAGTTGATCGCCGTCAGAACAGGGAAACCTGATCTTTTCCAGTTGCTCCAAGCCTCCACGAAATTGAACTGGATACCGGTGGTAGCCCAGTATTGTTCGTTGATCTGCTTCAATGCATTGGCAGCGTCCAGCGGGTGCGCGGTTGCATATGCATCAGCAGTTGCAGCATCGATCACTGCCGCGGCACCGTATTTGCCGACAGACTGGATACCGGCAGAAAGACCGTTTTTATAATGCGCTGCGGCTGTTCCGCCTACTGCGAATCCACGAGTTACCGCTTCTGCCAGCAACAGTTCGGTCTGCGCGTAAGTCAGAACGAAGATTGGTCCGCTTCTTGAACGGTAAATGGCCGTCGGACGTGAGTACTTGCCGATAGGCGTCACATCCGCACCTGTTCCCGTTCCACCCGGATATCCGGCGGTTTTGGAAATATCGGTAGCCCCGCCGTTCATGTCGAAGCCATTTGGCAAACCGAGCTGGTTGGCCGGCGTGGCGTCACCTGCATTGGTAATGCTCTGGTTAGCTGCAAGGCCAGCCGCAGGCACTTCCGCGATTTTGCCCAAACGTGGGTCATTGCCTGCTTTCAGGTAATCAATCATCACTTTGCTCCATCTTACCTGGTAAATATCCGCAGGCGTCGACAATGCCGCACCATTTCCATTGGTATAACCGTTAGCGTCGTCCATAACCAGGTAAGCGTCGTCTGCTACGCTGGCGAACACTCCACCTGTTGCTGCTTTCTCTGCATAAGTTTTCGCAGTAGCCAGGTCAGCTTTGGTCAGGCGCATGGCCAGTTTCAGCATCAGGGAGTAACCGTATTTTTTCCATTTGGCAACATCCCCTTTGTATCCTGCAAACGAATCGTTGGCTGGGATCGCAGCGGCTGGGTTCAATGCAGCAACGGCCGCGTCGAGGCGCGTCAGCAGCGATTTGTAAACACTTTCCTGGGTGTCGTACACCGGCAGCGTAATGCCAGATTTCGCCTGCAATGCCTGCGAGTAAGGGATATCTCCGTAAATGTCGGTGATCGTCGCGAGTGCCTGCACCTGCATGATGATCGCTACGTTGGTCAGGTTCACCAGTGCGGGCTTATCCTTTGTCAACTGCTCCATTTCATAGGCAAGGCTGGCTGCACGGTAGCCGGTATTCCATGAACTGGCCAGATAGGAGTTCGTGTTGCTCGAAATTACATATTTGTCCGCATTGGAATAATAGTTGGCCGCACCTGAGGTCGTCGAAGACAGGATCTGCACCCACATGCTCTGGAACAGGATCGAGCCGTTATAACCCGCTGTCGCATTGGCATGGTTGAACTGGACCGTTGGCAATAACAAGTTCGGATCGAAAGTTTCGCCCGATGACTTGGTAGGATCTGTGTTCAGTTCATCGAATTTGTCCGTACAAGCCAATGGAAGCAGGCCTGCGAGGACGATCATATTGATAAGTCTCTTTTTCATATTTATGCTCATTTGAACTTGAAGGCTACGTTCACACCATAGTTACGTGTTGCAGGCAAGCTGGTACCTTCGATACCGGAATATCTCAGGTTAGCACCGAATGTAGCTTCCGGGTCGATGTTTTTAGTTTTCTTCATGAAGTAGAACAGGTTCCGCGAAACGAGGGAAATGTTCACGGCGCGGATCAACGGCCATTTCGCCAGCATTCTGGCAGGCAGGTTGTAACCCAATGTAATCTGGCGCAGCTTGATGAAGTCGCCGTCCAGCACGCTGATAGCCGTAACATTGTTGGCCAATGCCGTGTAGTAATCCTGTGCAGTAGCTGTGACGGTATTGGCCGCACCGCTCTCTGTTACGCCGGTTGTGATTCCGCCTTCGCGGCCAACGAGTGTTTCCTTCGCCAAACCACGACGGTATGCATAGTTTTCGGTTGCAGAAAGGATTTTGTTACCGAAGTTGTAATCGATCAGGAATGAGAGGTTCACGTCACCAAAGCGCAGGTCGTTGTTCAAACCACCATAAAGCGTCGGCAACACGGTTCCGTAGTTTTTAAGCTCTCCACGAACCGGCAAACCCGATGCATCCACAACGATCTGGCCATTGGACGCATATTTGTAGTCGTAAGCACGGATTTGCGGGCCCGACTCCCCTACTACGAATGCCGTTACTGCATTACCCAGTGTTGCACGGTTGGAACCAAGCGTGATCGGATTCTTGTCGGCGTCGGTTTGAAGTATCTTGTTTTTAACCGAAGTCAGGTTGAATGATGTATTCCATTCGAATTTGGAAGTTCTCACAGGCGTACCTGTCAGCATCAGTTCCAACCCACGGTTTTGAACTGAACCCGTACCTACCACGCCGCTTACGTAACCGGTTGCGCTGCTGTAAGTCGCAGGCATGATTTCGTTTTTGGTTTTCTGCGTGTAGTAAGATGCATCCAGGCCAAGACGGTTTCCGAAGAATTTCAATTCCAAACCGAATTCCAGTTCATCCTTTGTGAATGGTTTCAGGAAAAGGTTCGGCAATGCGTCGCTGAAATTTCCTGTTGCCACACCATTGTAAGCGTTTCCAACACCGTAGTAGATGGCAGTACCATAAGCACCGGCGCGGTCTCCGCTCGGCTCACCGCTCGTACGTGCGTAGGAAGCCCTCACCTTACCGAAACTTAATTGGGAGACGTTCAACATATCGGTAAAGATAAACGCTCCTGTTACTGACGGAGTAAAAATACTTCTGTCAGCATTAGGCAGTGTCGAATAAGCATCATAACGACCGGTTGTGCTCAAATTAAGGATGCCCTTGTAGCTCAAATCGATGCTGTAATAAGCAGACTGCACTTCTGTGTTGAACACGTCGTAGTTACGGTTAAAGTTCACCACGTTGTTCCAGCTGTAAAGGTAAGGCAATACAAATGGGCTACCGCCTATGGTTACCTTCTCATAGCTGTTCTTGCGAATGTTACCTCCCACGATTGCATCCAAAGAAATATCGCCGAAAGTCTTGTTTACGCCAATCAAACCGTCCAGGTTCAGCTCGGTGCGTTGTGCGTTCGACAACTCATCGAGGCCACCTTTGGCTCCATTTGAAAACGCGGTTCCCCAGGGAGTTACTTTGAAGATACGGTCATTGGCATTGTCATAACCTATACGTGCCTGTGCGTAGATCCAGTCGGCAAACTGGTATTTGGTGGCAATGGCTGTGATCAGTCGCTTACGATCCACATCGTTCACAAACTGGCTGGTTACGAAATACGGGTTGGTCACGTACTCATCGTCCGAGAATACGATCTCTTTGCCTGTAACCGGGTCAAAACCTGGTGCAAGAATGCGCTGATCGATGTTGGTAGCGAGGAACATACCGTTGTTCGCATTCATCGGGCCGTCGCTCAGGATGGGTTTACCTTTGATTTTTTCATCAATGTAGTTAGCCATCACATTCACGCTCAAACGTTTGGTGATATTCTGATCAGCCGTCAGGTTGAAAGTTCTTCTTTTCAAACCGCTGTTTTCGATGATCGCCCTGTTGTCGAGGTTTGCGAATGACAAACGGAACGAACCATTGTCACCGCCTTTGGTTACCGACACGCTGTTGGTGAAGTTGCTTCCATTGCGATAGAAGTTCTTCACATTGTCTTTCTGTGCGGAGTATTTGTAAGTTTTGCCGTCGAACTGAACGATATCCGAACCATCCAGTTTAGAACCCCAGCTCATACGAGCCGTTTGTTGCGCCAAAGCGGTAGTTGCTGGTTTCTGGCCACCGATTCCCTGTCCGTATTCGTATTGAAAATCAGTCATATCGCGCGGTGCGTCGAGCGAGTAGTTCAGGTTGTAATCCACTGAAAAATCGCCCTTTTTGCCCGCTTTCGTTTTCACGAGAATAACCCCGTTGGAAGCGCGCGCACCGTAAAGACCTGATGCAGCCTGACCTTTCAGAACCGTCATCGACTCGATATCGTCGGGGTTGAGGTTACCCAAACCGTCGCCACCGTCGGCACCACCCCATTCACCGGCACTGCCGCGCTGGGTGTTGTCCATTGGCACACCATTGATGACGATCAGTGGAGAACCACCCGAGTTCATACTCGGCATACCACGCATCAGGATCTTGGCTGTACCGCCCGGACCGCCGCTGGTACCCTTCACGTTAAGACCGGCAACGCGGCCAGCCAGCGAATTTCCAACGTTGGTTTCCCGCGCTCTGGTCATCACATCGCCACCGATCGTACTGACCGCATAACCCAGTTTGCGGGCTTCCTTCGAAATACCGAGGGCTGTAACAACCACTTCTTCGAGATTGGCCACATCGGGCACCATCTTGATATCCACTGTACTGCGGTTACCCACAGGCAATTCCTGTTTGAGATAGCCGATTGAACTAAATACCAGGACATCAGCATCTTTGACGCCTGCCAACGAAAAGTTACCGTCCGCATCCGCGTTGGTTCCTCTTGTTGTTCCTTTCACCGTTACTGAGACACCAGGGAGGCCCTGGTCTTTTTCATCGCTAACCTTTCCTGAAACAGTCCGTTCCTGAGCAAAGGAGGTCAACGATGCAAAAAGCAGAAACAGCCCCAGGGGGATAATCCCTTTCCCCAGGACCATGCGTAGCTTTTCTTTCATAGGTCGATAAATTAGTAAATTTTAAATAGGTTAGATTTGGTATTAGCCGAATTATTGACAAGCAAAAACCCGGTCGAAGCAAATATCATAAAATATTCTATAATTAAATAATTTTAAAAACGATTTGCACTTATACATTTTTTTTAAATTTCGCGTGACTACTATACGAAGCTTTTTATAAATGTTTGAATAGCATCCTGTTATAGCCCGCGTGTACGTAAACAATTCATTTTACTACGAACGCTGACTTTTTTAAATTTAAAATGCAATAAAAAATGCCCGGACAGCCTATTGCAGGGCCATCCGGGCATTCAAAATTTTAATAAAAAATTAATTCATCTGCCGCCGAAACGATAGGCTAGCAAGGGCGCATTGTTCATTGCACCCAACAAAAACCGCGAACCGTTTGCTTGCAAAACTGCCAGATCACGCATATCGCCGTTTACAAAGAAGCCGCTTTTCCATTGCGGTAAATAGTCAAACTTCAGACCTCCGCTATTAGTAAATACCTGCAAAAGATTGGCATCGTTTTTACCCATCCGAACGCGCGTTTGCTTCACATTTCCTCCTAAAACTATATCCTGTTTCCCGTCTCCGTTCATATCGCTGAGTGCAATGGCGTACACCGGCGCAGCCTGCGCTTCTATGGGCAACGGGCGGAATACAAATTTCCCGTTCGCATTTTCCAGGATGCCGCTCCGGTACTCGCTGGCCGACAGGCTGATGCTTCCCTTCAGTTTCTCCGCAGGCAGCATTTCACCCAATGTGGCTTTGGAATAGCTGATGTAGTCGGTGTACTTCTTTTTGAGCGACGGGATCTGGTCGAGCAGCTCGTCTCTGCTCGCATAGGGAAATTCCCTGCCCTGCTCGGTGATCGCGATAACGGGCACTATCCGGTTCAGCTTGTCAAAATCACCCGCATACAGTTTCAAGCCTCCCGGGGAAGTGATGTTCCACTGCCAGTTGGTACCCATATTCCCTACCACAAAATCGATATCCCCGTCCCCGTCCAGATCGCCCGGCCGGATCACATTCCAGCAGCCATGCAGTCCCGCCGTACCCCAGCCCGCGCTTGCATTGGCCAGTTTTCCATTTGCATTACCGAATACCTGGACCGGCATCCAGTCGGCAGTCAGTACGAGTTCGGGATAACCGTCCTTATTCAGGTCCTGAAAAACGGCATCGGTGATCATTCCGGCCTGGGAGAGTTGCGGCGCCAGATTTTGGGTCTGGTCCGTAAAACTGCCTTTTCCCGCATTGATGAGCAAAGTACCGCCAGGGCTCTCCGGAAATCGCCCGGGTGTGGCTCTCGCTCCCAGAAAAATGTCGATATCGCCGTCCTTGTCCACGTCGGACACTGCAATGGACGAAGTGTTAACGCCTACCTCAGGCAATGCGCTTTTCCTGAAATTACCTTTTTCGTTGAGATACAGCCTCGGCCAGAGCAGCGGATCACCGGCATTGAGCTCGTACCCGGCGCTGGCAACCAGCAGATCTTCGTCACCATCTCCGTCGGCATCGAAAAATACCGCGTCACTATCTTCAAATGCTGCATCAGCCTCAAATGCAGGCTGCAAAGATTTCTGAAACCCACCTTTTTTACTCAAAAACAAAGCTCCGGCCTGCCCCCGTGCTCCACCAACGTAGAAATCGTCGGTACCATCTCCATTGATATCTTTTTGCGCGAAATGCGGGCCCTGGTAACTCAGCATGCCGGGCAACAGGGTCTGAATCCGAAAGTCGTTGCGCGCGTCTTCCGCATGCGTAAAGTGCGCCAGCGCGACGGGCTCCCACAAGGGTGCGTGCACGCGGGAAGGTATGTCGGGCAATTTACGGGCGTCGGAGTAGCGCAGTGTTACTTCCTTTTCCGGCACCTTTCTGACAACCTGCCTGCTGCCATCCGCCCAAACCACTTCCAGAGAGTCAATGCGGGCATGCTCCCCCAAGCCGAAATGCAATGCGTCCCATTGAGCCGACTGAAACCCGCGGACGGGAATAAAGTTTTGTGTTTGCGTAAGCGAATCGGAGTACAACGTCACTTTTGCCCCACCCAGATAGGCATATTTAGGGGAGGTGAGTTTAACGCGCAGCGAGCTGTTGCGGGTCAGCATTTTTTCCGCGTTATTCCGGTAAACAAATGCTTTTTGGTTCACATTGCTGGTCACCAGGTCCAGGTCGCCGTCATTGTCCAGGTCTGCATATATCGCACCATTCGACTGGTTGTTTTTTTCAAAGCCCCATTCCTTGACTTTTTTGGCAAATGTCAGATTCTTCTGGTTGTGAAAAATGTAGTCAGGCTCATTGATGGGCGGCATCTGGGCAATGATTTCCATTTGGGTGGGTACCTTGCCATCCTGCCTTGTCTGCAATTGTTTATCGGTGGAATATTTCAGGAATTCCATGTTGGTATAATCCCGTGCGTATCCATTGGAAATGAAAATATCTTTCCAGCCATCATTATCAAAATCCGCCATGAGTGCAGCCCAGCTCCAATCGGTATTCGAAATGCCTGCGAGTTGTCCTATTTCACTGAAAACCGGCACACCTTTGCTGTTTACGCCGGCGTTGATCTGCAACATGTTGCGCATTGACTGGTCATGGAAACCTGCGCGAAGCAATTGCTGATACTTATCATAATTGTCGTCCCCCGACGTCAGCTTAATGCGCTCGTTGTAACTGGGAAGCATGTCCAGCGTCACCACGTCCATTAGTCCGTCATTATTGAGGTCGGCGGCATCGGTACCCATCGAGAACAGCGACACGTGGCCCATTGATTCGCGTATCACTTCTTTAAAGCTGCCGTTGCGCTGGTTGAGATACAGATAGTCGTTTTCGTTGTAGTCGTTGGCAATGTAGAGATCCTGCCAGCCGTCGTTGTTGAAGTCATTTACGTTGACCCCCAGTCCAAAGCTCAGCACATTGGAAACAATGCCCGCCGAGTCTGTTACATTGGTAAATCTGCCACCATCGTTGCGCAGGAGCTTATTTCCGAAAGCCTCATTACGCTGCTGCCGATAGTTGGCAAGCAGGTTGCTGAATCCCGCATATTCCTGCAATGAATGGTTGAGTAAAAAACAGTCGGTGTCGCCATCCCTGTCGTAATCGAAAAACACGGCCTGAGTAGTATATGAGGGATCATCGAGCCCGTATTCGGCGGCTTTTTCAGTAAAAGTAGGAATACCGTCGCCGGTTTTGCCATTGTTTACGTACAGCAACTTTTTCCTGAGATTGGGGTCCTGCGCACCTGCCCTGCTGACGAAAATATCGATCCAGCCGTCGTCGTTGATGTCGACCAGCGACACGCCCGTTTTCCACCCCTCATTCAGCGCGGTACCGGACTGTTCCGAAACGTCCTCAAAATCGAGCCCACCGCGGTTGAGATACAGCTTATTGGCGACCATGTT
The DNA here is from genome assembly GCF_946482605.1 of uncultured Dyadobacter sp. Next base: position 23,989 of record NZ_CAMLSE010000038.1, read on the forward strand.
CCCGGTAAAATAGAGGTCCGTCAGCCCGTCATTATTGAAATCAGCTGCCGCTACACCCCCGCCATTGTAGAAATAACCGTATCGGAGCACATTATTTTCCTCATCCTCTTCTACATAATTATTAAAATCCACACCAGTCCTTCCCTCATCGAGGAGTGTGAATAGCTTTTCTTCTTTTTTGCAACCGGTAATGAGGATCAGCAAAAGGAAAATTTTACGCATAGATTTACGAGGATAGCCTGGCTAAATATAAGAATTACAGGATTGCAAAAAGGCAGACGGAGCGTCTGCCTTTTTGGCTTATTTCAAAAAATATCCATCGACTTCCCGTATCAGGGTTTATCCCACCAAAGTCTCGTGCTGGACTTATCCTCGCCACCCAGCTTTCCGATTGCAGCCTGCGCCGCAGTCGCATTGGACTGGAACTCTCCAATCACGAATGGCGTCCGCCTCACGACAGCGTCTTTAGGCGAATCAGGGTTGTCGGAGTTGACCCTTGCGTACAGCTTGGGGTATCCGGTTCTTCTGTACTCTGCCCAGGCTTCGTGCCCGTTCGGATAGTTGGCCAGCCATTTCTGCGTAATAATCTGCTCCATTTGCTTGGCGGGATCCGCGGAGAACTTCACGGGGATATCCGAAAGTGCAGGCGTTTTAGCCATGTCCGTCAGCGCTATCGGCGTGGTGGTACCATTGGTGTAGGCTGTGATCACAGCCGCATCAGCGATTCCCCATTGCTTAAAGGCGGTTTCGATGCCCTTTTCATAGAACTCCTTCGCAGTTCCTCCACCCATGTTCCATCCTTTCAGAGCGCCCTCCGCTTTCAGGAAATAGGCCTCGGAAGCATACATGATCGCGAATGCATTGGTCGCCTGAACGGCTGGCAAAAACTGGTCCGCTACGTTCGATGTCGCACCGGCATTGTTTTCAGGTGCGCCAAGCTCTCCCTGCGTGTACCCGTTCCGCAAACCTTTGAAAGTACTTACCGTACCAGGTACCGGTGCATAATATTTGCTGATCCGTGGATCCACATAACCTTTCAAAACGCTTTCCATGGCTGCACTCATCCGGAATTCGTTCCATGCAGTGGCCTGGTTCATCGGGTTGAAAGAGTTGGCTGTCACTTTCAGAAAGGCGTCGTCGGCATTGGTCGCCAGTACACCACCTGCTACCGCTGCTTCCGCTTCTGTTTTAGCCAATGCCGGCTCCACTTTCGACATCCGCATGGCTATTCGCAGGCGCAGAGTGTTTCCGAAAAGTATCCATTTATCAACGCTTCCCGCATAGATCTGATCGTTATTACCAAAGACATTCGTTCCCTTGAATGCCTGCAAAGCGGCGGTTGATGCGGCAAGGGTTTTAACGAAGTCCTTGTAAATCACGTCTTGCGAATCATACTCTACGCTGCTTTCGCCATTTCCTACATTGGTATACGGAATGGGCCCCCAGTAATCGGTCCTGGGCAGGTACATATACACTTTCCAGATACTGGCAATGGCATACATGGCCGGGTTTTCATTGGGCGCACCTGGTTTGGTGTTGTCCAAAACCCCCAGCAAAGGCGGAATAGCAGTACCATAGAAGCCATTCCAAGCCCCGTTAAGCCAGTTACCCACCATTACATTGCGGTCGGACGAGAAGTTCTGCGCGATGTTGGCGAAGTACTGGCCCTGCAAGTCGGCGAACAAACTCTGGAAAGTCTGCCAGCTAGCCTGTATAGACCGGTATTGTGCAGCTGCAAAAGCATTACCGATCGCCGAACCGTCGAGTGCCGTTAGTTTTGTCTTATTGGTGTTGATCTCATCGAAATTGTCGGTACAGGAGTATGTACTTCCAGCCAGGGCGGTGATCAATGCCAGTGATAATATTTTATATCTCCGTTTCATTGTTTCAGAATTTTAGCAATTAGAATGACAAGTTAAGGTTCAAGCCCAGTGAGCGTGTGGTTGGCATAGAGAAGGATTCGAGACCAACAGTTGTGTTCGCCGAACCTGCAACGAGTTCAGGATCGAAACCTTTTGCTTTGTTCATGATGAAGAACAAGTTTCTTCCTACCAATGAAAGCGATACAGTCTGGAAGGGCGTCTTGCCAATTACTTTCTGAGGCAGGCTGTAACCCAGTGTAAGCTCTCTGAGCCTGATGTTCGAAGCGCTGTAAGTAAAAGCTTCGCCGATCGGCGTGTTACGGCCACCTACGAACTTCCAATAAGCCTCCGCAGTGGTTGAAACAGTGTTCTTGCTGCCATCAGCCTGCACACCGTCGATCACCATGCCGTCGCGCCCTGCAAGTGTTTCCTCTGTCACCCCATCCGCATAGATTACCGCATTGGTAAATGAAGTTACCACCCCACCCAGTCTTCCGCTTACAAGGAAGCTCAGGTTGATTCCCTTGTACGAGAAGCGGTTGGTTACCCCACCTGTCCAGGTCGGACGTGACGTCCCCATGGGCACCGTTGTGCCGGAGGTAACGGTCGGAATACCATTGGGCCCCACGATAATGCGTCCCTGCGCGTCGCGGTTGTAGCCGCGGCTGTAAATCTGCCCCAATGATCTGCCTTCCTCAGCCCGCATGAAGTTCATGAAGTCGTTCGACAAAGGGAGCGTTTTCAGGTTAGGGGCAAGTTCAATTACTTTGTTGATATTGCGCGCATAGTTCAGATCGATATTCCAGTTAAAATCGCCCGTTCTCACCGGGACCAGGTTCAGTGTAAGCTCGATACCACGGTTACGGACGTTACCTGCATTGATGTACTGGAAGCTCCATCCGGACGCAGGCGGGATCGACACCCGGAACAGTTGGTTTTTGGAATTACTGTTATACAACGTCAGGTCGAAACCAATGCGATTCTGGAGAAATTTAGCCTCCAAACCGATTTCCTGCGCATTGGTAAGCTCTGGTTTCAAGCCGGGGAACGGCTTGGTATCGTCGCGGATAATGTATCCGTTCGCACCGCCCGCAATGTAGGAGTAAGTCTGGGCAAGCAGGTAAGGCGACGCGTCGTTACCGGTTTGCGCAATGCTACCGCGAATTTTCATAAACGAAATCGCCTGTGGCATAGTAAAGAGGCTGGAAAGCACGGCAGAAGCACCTACCGACGGGAAGAAATACGATTGATTGGCCTTAGGCAATGTAGAAGACCAGTCGTTCCTCGCTGATGCTGATAGCGTCAATGCGTCTTTCCAGATAAAATCCGCCTGTGCGAACACGCCTTGCTTGCGCGTCTGTGTCACCGTCCGGTTTGTCACCGAGTTTCTTGCATTGGTGGTCACAAACAGGTTGTCGCGGTTCAAGCCGTTGTTCAGGGTTTCATGGCTGATGAAGTCGCGCTTCAGCACGTTTCCACCAATCGTCGCATCGATCTTGAAATCTTCGCCGATCGGTTTGCTGATCAGGGCGAACAAGTCAAGGTTCAATTCGCTGTTGTCGCGCCAGCGGGTCTGATAATCTCCGAAATCGGCGATCGTATAGGTATTGGTATACCATTTACCTTCAAACTTATCGATATACTTGTCGTATCCGGCACGGCCCAGAACGGTAAGCCAGGGCAGGAATTTGTAGCTCAGCTGGGTAAATCCATAGATACGGTCGCGGGTATCGTCTGCCAGTACGCGGTTTTTGATCCAGTAAGGGTTCTGGCCACCGTTTGAGCCCGGGTTCCAATAGTTTTGCAGCAGCTTTCCTGACGACGGATCCACATATTCGTAATCCTGAGCCTGTTCGAGCGAAATGCTTCTCGGCAAACGCAGAATATGGCGTTGCAGGTTGGCAAATGCCTCACCGGTTTGTTGTCTGTTCTCGATATTTTCGTTCAGATAAGTGATTTTCCCATCGAAGCTCAATTTACTCGTAATCTGGCTGGTAAGACGCAGGTTGAAGTTGTGGCGGTCGAGTTTGTTGTTGGAAACCACCCCTTTCGCGTGGGTATTGGTGTAGGAGAAATAAGTCTGCACCTTTTCGTTACCTGCTGTCAGCGAAACGGAGTTGGCAAGCGAAGTACCTGTCGAGTAAAAATCCTTGTAAGAATTCGGATTAGGCGAATAGGCGTAGGTTTTACCTTTATTGGCCGGATCGGGCCCCCAGGCAGCCACTTGCTGGCCATCCATTTTAGGTCCCCAGCTGAATTCGCTGTTCGGGAAAAATTTACCTTCAACACCTTGTCCGTAAACATTCTGGAAATTCTGCATTTCCATCGCGCGTTCAGCCTGAAAGGTACTGTTGATGTTCACACCAATGCCTTTACGAACCGCACCTTTCTTGGTGGTGATCAGCAAAGCGCCATTGGCCGCACGACTACCATACAGCGCTGTTGCGGACGCCCCTCTCAACACGTTGATGGACTCGATATCGTCAGGGTTGATACTCGATAAACCGTCGCTCGCATCGCGGCCACCATTCGCATTGGCAGGACTGAAATTGGAATTGTCGATAGGCACACCATCGACTACGATCAGCGCCTGGTTGTTACCGGTAATGGAACGGTCACCGCGCAATACAACCCGACTCGAACCTCCCACACCGGACGACGAACGTACAATGTCCAAACCTGCCACGCGACCGGAAAGCGAGTTGGCGACATTCAGTTCGCGGGCTTTGGAAAAGTTATCGGTATTGATCATCTGCGTGGCATAGCTCAGCGTCTTCTGTTCCTTAGTAATACCAAGGGCTGTCACCACGACCTCACCCAGGTTACGGACATCGGCATCCATGGACACGGTAATGTTGGTCATGTTCGCCGACACTTCCACTTCTTTGGAACTGTAACCCACCGAAGAGATAATCAAAACTCCGGCTCCATTCATATTCAGGTTGAAATTCCCCTCTGCGTCTGTGTTTGTTCCGCGTGTTGTCCCCTTGATCAGGACATTGGCACCGGGAAGACCGGCCCCGTTCTCATCATTCACCTTGCCGGTCACCTGCCGGTCCTGGGCGAAGGATGTAGAAACAAATAGTACTACCTGCAGTAACGTGAGTAGCACACACTGTAAAGTTTTGCTCATAGGTCTGTTGGGTTTTTTGGATTTTCATGAAATTTAAATTTATTCCAACAAATAAGCAATTTATTCCCCCTTTTTTAATTGTACTAAACTAATATTTGGCCAAAACACTTCCACAGAACACATAAAATGGCATTTTATATATAAAATGGAAGATTATTTGTCGCAAATACAATTATTAAACGGGCTATTATTTTGCTGCGTGCTCGAAACACCAACTTAGATTTGGCTTTTACGTTTTCACGCCTACCTACATACGACGCAACGTATAGGCAATCGAAAAATCGAACAAAAACGACAAAAAAATACTACAACACAGCACCTGCTGTACAGCTGGAACTAGTATAAAATCAAGATGAAAGATGGCTTAAAACAGCGCGGGAGTCACAGCGGTTACTCGTACTTGCGCCACACCCCCAGTATGCCGCCCGTGATGGCATATACGACGACACTCGCCCCGCCGTTGATCAGGGAAAGCATCAGGGGACGGAACGAAAACATATCCTTGACGATCGTTTCGAGGAGCACGAAAACGGTACCGAAAAGCAGGCCGGTCAAAAAACCCATCAGAAGCGATTTAACAGGAATCTTGGTAAATACCCAGGCTATGGTGTAAGCCATGAATGAAGTAGAAACAATGCTGGCGAGATAAGGAACGGGACTGGCAGCGGATTTGATTTGCTCCGTTGTGAAGCCATTTAATGCCATCCACTGTTCTGAAAATGCGCTATACCACAAAGCTGGTATCACCTGACCTATCACTACACATACTAGCACGGCCCAAAGATTGACAGATTGTTTTCTCATTGTATTGAGTGTTTTATTCAGTCATCGAAAGGAACTCCCCGGCCCAAATATAAGAGGTTTCGGAAATAATTGTGCTTTTTATTCAGAGGATATAACAAATTCGATATTCCGCTTCAAACCGTCGAATTTTGCCCTTTTTACAGGCGAACGCCGGAACATTTCGCGGAATACATCTTCCGTTATTTCACGCCAGTCGGCGTTTGAGAAACCAGCCAGCGATTCCGGCATTTCGAACTGTGCCGTCTTGTGCGGGCGCGCAAAACGGTTCCACGGGCAGACATCCTGGCAGATATCGCATCCAAAAATCCAGTTGTTGAACTTACCCCTTACCTCTTCCGGGATAGCCTCTTTCAACTCGATGGTGTAATAGCTGATGCATTTGCTGCCATCGACCACGAAGGGCGACGTAATGGCGTCGGTCGGGCATGCGTCTATGCATTTGGTACACGTTCCGCAGTAATCGCCGGTGGCACTGTCGGATGCCAGATCCAGGTCGCAAATAATTTCGCCAATAAAAAAGAAGCTGCCCATTTCGCGATTCAGCAGGTTGGAATGCTTCCCGATCCAGCCCAGACCACTCCGCGCTGCCCATACTTTGTCCATGACCGGTGCCGAATCGACGAAGATCCGTGCATTCACCTCTCCGATTTCCTCCTGCATTGCGGTGAGCAATGCACCGAGCTTCTCCTTTAATATATAATGATAGTCGGTACCATAGGCGTACTTCGAAAGTTTGAGATCATCGTCGCCTTCGGGTAATCTTTCCGCAGGGTAATAATTGAGGAGTACCGAGATCACACTTTTGGCTCCGTCGACCAATTTCCGAGGATCCAGCCGCTTATCGAAATGGTTGGCCATATATCCCATAGCCCCATGATGGTTCAAATGCAGCCATTTTTCCAGCCTCGGAGCCTCTTGTTCCAGAAACACGGCCTCGGAAATACCACAGAAATCAAAGCCGGTTTCTATCGCTTTGGCTTTCACCCACTGACTCCTCTTTTGCTTGACGATATCTTCCGTAGTCATATTGCAAAGTTACAAATTGATTGTAAAATGCCATCTTGTCAGTAATTTAGCCGTGGCAAAGTAATTTAGGAGGTAAGAGGCTGTTGTAAAAGACACATTATAAAGCAGAACCATGCCGGAAAATACAGAATTCAACATAGATCAAGACAAAAATTACGAAATGAACGAGGATAAAGCTTCATTGGAGACTGACAATCTGGTTAACGAAGAAAATTCTGAAACCTCCAACTCTGTCCCTATGGACAACGCCGGACAGGAAATTAAGGGTGAGGCGCCCTCCGGTGAGGCCCCGCAAAGCAGTCCGTTGGATGCCGCCAAAGCCGAAATCGCAGAATTGAAAGACAAATACCTTCGTCTGTACGCGGATTTCGAAAACTTCCGCCGCCGTACTGCCAAGGAAAAACTCGAAATGATATCAGGAGCAAGTGCCGATACGGTTAAACTGATCCTCCCGATCGTCGACGATTTCGAGCGTGCCAAGGTTTCTTTTGATTCATCAACGGAGGTTGAAGCGCTGAAAGAAGGTGTCGATCTGATTTATACCAAACTTTTCAAAGCCCTGGAATCCAAAGGACTTAAAGCAATGGAATCGAAAGGCGCGGATTTCGACGCAGACATTCATGAGTCCATCGCGCAATTCCCGGCACCTTCGGAAGATCTGAAAGGAAAGGTCATCGACGAAATCGAAAAAGGCTACTACCTGAATGACAAGGTCATACGCTACGCCAAAGTAATCGTAGGTGCATAAGCTATCAACCTTCCTTACAGGACACATCAGAAATTAACAATGGCAAAGAAAAGAGATTTTTACGAAATCCTTGGGGTGGATCGTGGTGCCTCTGCGGATGACATTAAGAAAGCTTACCGCAAGCTTGCGATCAAGTTTCACCCGGACAAAAACCCGGACGATCCGACCGCAGAAGATAAATTTAAGGAAGCGGCTGAGGCTTACAGCATCCTGAGTGACGAAAACAAACGTCAGCGGTACGATCAGTTTGGTCATGCCGGTGTGGGCGGTGCTTCGGGAGGCGGCGCAGGCGGCTTCAGTGGAGGGTTCACGATGGACGATATATTCTCCCAATTCGGGGATATTTTCGGCGACAGCAGCCCCTTCGGTGATATTTTCGGACGGCAGGGCGGTAATGGTCGGCGCGTACGCAAAGGATCCGACCTGCGCATTAAATTAAAATTGAACCTTGAAGAAGTAGCGAACGGCGTCGAGAAGAAGATCAAGGTTAAAAGGCATGTGACCTGTAATACCTGCGGAGGCAATGGAGCCAAAAACGGGACTTCGCTTACCAACTGTAACGGCTGTAACGGCACGGGCCAGGTGCGCAAGGTGGTCAGTACGATGCTCGGCCAGATGGTGTCTACCGCTACCTGCCCAACCTGTAACGGAGACGGCAAGATTATCAGCGAACGCTGCGACTCTTGTGCAGGAGAAGGCCGCCTGTTGCAGGACGACCTGATCACCCTGAACATTCCGGGTGGCGTGGCCGAGGGAATGCAGCTTTCCATGTCGGGAAAAGGCAATGTGCCTACACGCGGAGGCGTGGCCGGCGACTTGCTGATCGTGATCGAAGAAGAGGAAGATGCGTTGCTTAAAAGAGATGGCAACAATGTCGTGTATGACATGCATCTGAGCTTCATCGATGCAGCACTGGGCACATCGGTGGAAATACCTACCATCGACGGTAAGGCGCGTATCAATATCGAATCGGGCACACAGGCCGGCAAGATCCTTCGTCTGAAAGGAAAAGGGGTCAAGGACCTGAACGGCTATGGAAAAGGCGATCAGCTGGTTCATATCAATGTATGGACGCCGCAGCAACTATCATCCGATGAACGGGCTACCCTCGAATCGTTACGTCATTCTCCGAACTTCCAGCCCAAGCCAGGTAAGAATGAAAAAGGTTTTTTTGATAAAATGAAAGACTTCTTTCATTGATCATGTATCCCTGAAAACATATTCAAAGAGCTGCTTCGTAACCGGAGCGGCTCTTTTTGCTTGACACCAATCCTTTCATCAATTCATTTCTAACCAAAATTTGCTTACTCATGAAGTTGTTATTGCTTTCCTGCGCATTACTTTGCTCGGAACTTCTTTTGGCTCAAAAAGCACCATCCCCCGGGGCGCCGGCCGCCGGAACGCCGGTCGCCGGAACGCCGGTCGCCGGAACGCCGGCCGCCACCATTACTTTCGCTACCTACAATGTGAGCATGGAGGCTGAGAATTATGCGCCCAGAGGCGCTCCCGGAAACTCGGAACAAGTGCTCGTGAAAGAACTCGCCTCGGGCAGCAACCAGCAGATCAGGAATATTGCGAGGATTATCAAGACCGTGAGGCCGGATGTGATCCTGCTTAATGAATTCGACTATATCAAGGATCCTGCCGCGGGAGTAGGGCAATTCGTGAAGTCCTATCTCAAAAATGACACTGACGACGCAAAGGGTATCGACTACCCCTACCATTACTATTCCACAGTCAACACCGGACAGCCCAGCCCTTATGACCTGGATAATAATGGAAAAGCAGAAAAGCTGGGCGCAGATGCCTGGGGTTTCGGGAACTACCCCGGACAGTACGGAATGGTACTTTTGTCGAGATACCCCATCGATCTGAAAGCGGTACGTACCTTTCAGCATTTTAAGTGGAAGGATATGCCAGAGGCGCTAAAAACCACCAAGGCGGACGGATCGGCATGGTATGCGCCCGATGCATGGAGTGCATTCCCGCTTTCGTCAAAGTCACACTGGGATATCCCGGTTAAAGTAGGGAACAAAACGATCCACGTGCTGGCCAGCCATCCCACCCCTCCCACATTCGATGGCCCGGAAGACCGGAACGGCAAGCGTAACCACGACGAGATCCGTTTCTGGAACGATTACATCAGCGATTCCAAAGGCGCGTACATCTATGATGACAAGGGTAAAAAAGGCAGCCTCGCGACCGATGCGACATTTGTGATCCTGGGTGACCAGAATGCGTCGCCGGACGAGGGCAATGCGATATCCGAAGGTATTAAAGCACTTCTGGGTAACCCAAAAGTAAATCATGATTTTACGCCGGCCAGCAAAGGTGGTACAGAACATTCTCCGACAAATGCATTTGCCAAAAACCACACGGCATTCTGGCGGATGCGCGCCGACTATGTCCTACCATCCAGAAAAGGTTTTCAGCTAATCGACAGCGGTGTTTTCTGGCCCGGAAAGGGCGAACCCATGGCGGAGCTTGTGGAGAAGCGGGAGTCCAGCTCGGACCACCGGCTGGTTTGGGTGAGGATGAAGATTGAGTAACGAGGATACCACAGCCCGACTAAGCGAAATTCTTTATAAACGAAAATCGGCCCTGGCTACGCCCAGGGCCGATTTTCGTTTATAAAACCTTAGTGACGATTTTCACGTAACCCTTTTTAGCAGTACCAGAAATGTAATATATTCTGATTTTCTTATCGAAGAAATCTTGCCGAAGCCGGAGCGAATCGATGCAGCCCGGTTTTAGATCAAAGCCCCCAACCCAATACTCGGACCGCGGAACATATTGAATTTGCACTTTGGCTGTGCCATCGATTTCACCAGTAATCGTTACATCCACGCAGCAATCCGCATTAAAGAATGAAGAATCATAAAAGACATACGACTTGGAAGGATCGGTAATTTCAAACATGCCGTCTTCCTCTCATCGGCAGCCAACGACTGTTAACAGAATAAGGTGTGTTAGAGCAATGACTCTGTTAATCTTCATCTATCATTTCACTTTGTTAATATGGGTTTCAAAAGATTTCACCTTTGTCGTCCCGTCCAATCAATTGACAGGTGACAATTGCTTCCACATAGTCGGGATTTTATAGTCAGAATCATTAAACGGAAACATTCGGGAGGGGTTGGTAATTACAAACACCCCTTTTCTTCAAGGCAGCCCGTCCCCATCAATTATAGGAATGCAAGTTCAACGAAGAAAAAGACGATTACCTTGGTCAAAGTATGACTGTTGAATGGGACATTTTCTTTTCATGTGTTCAATTTCAAAAGATCAATGTCTTGATTTTCAGACTTCCTTTTTTCGCTTCTCCGGGAAAATACTTAACAACAATCTTCTTTTGCCAATAGAAGTCTCCATGAGAGTTCTCGATATTCACTTTCCCTTTCGGCAAATAAATACTATCGATCAACCCTCCCTTCGAATAGTATTCGACCAATATCCAGGCAGGTCCATCCAATGTTCCAGTTACAAAAGTCGCTACGCAGCAATCGGGGTGAAATGAAACAGAATCAAAGAAGATATGCTTTTTTGATACATCCGCTATGTAAAATTCTCCCTTTTCCATTGAACAACCTGTTAATACCCCTATGAAGAGCAGGGCTGCAAATGACCTGTTCTTCACATATTTTTTGCGGCTTTTGAATAGACTCATATCTTTATTAATGACATCTATTAGCGCCATTTGTCCAGAAGAGCGTCTGAGGCGTACCTATCGGCACGTTTTCAGGGCTTAGCCTTGTTCCTTGCCCCAAGGCAACCTTCTCCAAAATTTTATCCACAATCAACCCCAATTTAAGACCAGGCATGGTTGATGGTAAGGCGGCTAGTGAGGCGCTGATACTTTTGTAAACCTTAATCCCCAGATCATTATTATATAGGTCCATCTCCTGTCGATTCGGTTGAGACCCAATTTCGTGGTTATTAGTTATTTGAAGGGTTGTCGAAGTACCAAATTGCATACACAGTATCGCAGACCAGACCGCATGTTTGAATGCATTCCAGTTGCCATCGTCCGAATCAGTGCAGTAAAACCACTGCGTGAGCTCCATAGCGGTTTGGCGTGCGAAGGCTGCTTGCGGAATCAACCATTTCTTATTTTCGAAATATTCTTTTTCCACGTCGTTCAAATTAAACCATAAATCCGATACATAAGGCAATTGCATTAATGCTTCAAAGAGCACGTCGCTTCCTCCATTTAGTGATACATCCAGTGAATTCGACCAGACGGTCCCTGTCGCTCCCGAGCTTTGGCTGATATACACCATTTCACAAGTAGTCTCCTGATAAACCCAGCCAGAACAACCATAACCATCCACACAACCCTGATGATACCAGTCCGTGCAAACTTCTACCATATCGGAAGTTCGGCCGCCTTTGTTGGGGCCGAACATTGCTACCTGTTTTCCTTCTTCGTAGATCAATCCATTGACCAACTTCCCGCTCATATCGAAGAAGTAAACTTTTCCTTCAAAATTGGAAGGATCGACTTTTCCATTCTTAATTTTCGGATTGTAATCCGCGTCGAACACTGTGCGCATTTCCATCGCCTCGATCTTACCTCGGACCTTGCGCACCACCAGGTTCCGCTGGATTCTTCCTGCTACGCTCGCCTCATCAGGCTTTCGCTTGTTCTTCCGGCCATCCTTAATGCGATAACCGAGGAAATTGCCCGACAGCACTGGCGCTACCACAATTTCGTCGTCAGTGGCCACTTTCCGCTGCGTCGCAGCTCCCCAAACGACTTTGTCATCAGGCTGCCCTGCACTCCGTGCTGATTTGCGAAAGTCGGAATACCATCTCTGAGCTTGCCCAACTGTGAATTCGTCGGCAGGAAGCACGTTAGCCTTTTCACTGGTGTCCTTACATCCAAACACAAAGGCAAAGGCAATCACCAGCGCAGAGCGCCGGATAATGTAATTCCTCATAAATTTGAACGGTTTAGATGGAGAAATTAATTTGAACCCTAACCCCGCCCGTCAGGTACCAAGCTTACGGCGGGGTTTGATTTTGTGAATGTTGAGATTCCAGGAAAGATATGCAAGCAACATTCCCCGTGCAGAAGACCGCTGTATAACCCACGAGGAGCAAAGGCGTTTATTCAGCGGCAACATCCTTTATAACTGATTGATAATTAACCAATAGAATCTATCCACCGGCAACTAATTCATCCTGTTGCTTGATAATTACTTGTCAACTACATTATCGAACAAGTTGAAAGGAGTGCAAAATCATAAAAAAGAAGGGGCGGCATCTGCTCTCGCAAATGCCGCCCCTTCAAATTTTAATATCTGAACCCTACTGCTGCCCGCCGTACATATTAAATGCCGCCAGGTGTTTCTGGAATATCGCTTCGTACTTCTTCGCAGCGGCCTCTTGTTTCGCTTCCCGGCATTCCTGGACGATTACTTGCATTGTGTACAGGTAAACGCTTGTATCGCGGCGTCTGGTAGTGCCGTTATCCTTCGCCCACGTCAGCACCTCATCCGCACGGGTCGCCATTGTCTCGGCAATTTCCAATGCTTTTTTGGTTTCACCCAGGTCAAACAACGGCCCGATAAAGTTAGCCGAGAACTGATCGTATGGAATGCTCTTATCCGGCATGGTAGCCAGAGAGCGCTCAATGGCTTTCTTAGCCTCATCCTTGCGACCATCCGCGATAAGCTGTCCTGTCAAACGCAGGAATGCAATGCGCGCCGTTGCAACCGGAGATCCCAGGTAGGTATTGTCATAGTAGGTGTTCGGGTTATCGAGGTCACGCCAGAACATTTTCGTCATCATGTTGTTGTACATCACATCCACGTTCACATAACCATCGCTTGCTCCCGGCACTTTCACGGGCAGTAAACGGTAAGCGTAGCCCTCGAGCTGCATGTACTCTTTCAGATTCAGATAGCTGGATCCACCGAGTGTCGAAGAGAAGTAGATGGGACGCTGCCAGTCGTTGGTCGCAATGATATCCAGCATGATCAGATCCGATTTATACAAATCACCTTTTCCGATCGTCCAGCTAATCGAGTCGCTCACAAATGGGATCAGATCGCTTTTGATGATATTCATTTTCTTTACCGCATCTGCATTCACCGGCAGGAACAATACCGACGACGGCAGAATGGACGTCATATCCCCGCTGGTCAACGGAACCTGGATCGCCTTGTTCTCCTGCTTCACCAGTCCCAAATACTCTTTCAGGTTGATACCGCCTTTTACGCTCGGAATTTCATAGAAAGGAACGATGTCGTTCTTTCCGAATGCATAATTATTCTTATCCAATGAAATCGGCAGCGCCTCCGACTTGTAGGTGCGGCGCTTCATCTGATCGATATACCAGTCGGTTCCCAGCAAGCTGAGGTTACACACACGCACATCCGTACGGAAGCCTTCTACTTCCTGCACGTACCACAAGGGGAACGTATCGTTGTCACCACCTGTGAAAAGGATCGCATTCGGCGCGCAGGAGTTGAGGAGGTTTTTGGCAAAATCAACCGAGTGATAACGATGGTCCCTGTTGTGGTTATCCCATCCCTTGCTGCCCATCATCACCGGCACTACCAAGCCCAATGCAGTTGCGACACCGGCACGTGCCGTCCCGCTTTTCACAAACTTGCTGATGGCATCGGCTATCGCAATGACACCATATCCGATCCAGATACAGAAAATATAGAAAGATCCCACATAAATGTAGTCACGCTCACGCGGCTCGGTCGGTGGTGAGTTCAGGTAAACTACAAGGGCAACGCCGGTCAGCACAAACAGGAAGCCCAGAACGAGCAGGTCGCGTTTCTGACGGAAATACATCATCACCAGGCCAAATAAGCCCAGCAGGAATGGCAGCATGAAATAGTTGTCATGCGCCTTGTTGTTGGCGATCGGCTCCGGGTATTTTTTTGAAATGTCCCATGGCAGCATGTTGCCCGCTCCTTCCTCATCGCTTTCCCGGCCCACAAAATTCCAGAGGAAATAGCGCCAGTACATATGTCCTATCTGGTACGAGAACATAAACGACAGGTTATGCCCCATGGTCGGCCGCTGACCCTCCGCCAGGCCGGTCAACTGCTGATACAGCTGGGGATGCCCTGCTTGCGTGCTGTACATACGAGGCAACAGCATATTGGCACCCGGCTCATATTCATATTCCGGACGGTAATCGTAAATCACATATTTCCCGTCCTGCTTGCGGTACATCGGCGCGCCGCGCTTCTGACTTACCGGACGCGATACGAACGATGGGCCATAAAGCAGTGGCCGGCTGCCATATTGTTCGCGTTTGAGATAAGAAACAAAGCTCAGTACATCATTAGGGTTGTTTTCGTTGATCGGCGGGTTATATTCTGCTCGCACAAGTACCATCAGGTAGCTTGCATAACCGATCAAAACAAACGCCAGAGAAAGCAGTCCTGTGTTCAGCAACACGTTTGCTTTCTTCTGCGAATAGCGGATACCCCATATCAATGCTCCGATAAAGAGGACAATAAAGAAGATCACACCGGATTTAAAGGGTAATCCCAAAGTGTTCACAAAGAATATCTCGAACTTACCCGCGATGCTGGGAAGCCCAGGGATAATACCGGAGTTGATAATCCCGAGAACGACCAGACCGCCAACGAAGGCAATAACTCCACCAAAAAAATTGATTTTCTGATATTTCTTAAAATAATAGACCAGTGCAAGCGCCGGGATCGTCACCAGGTTCAGCAAGTGAACGCCGATTGAGAGTCCGACCAGATAAGCGATCAGGATCAGCCAGCGGTTTTCCGCAGCAGGGTCCTGGATGCGCTCCCATTTAAAAACAGCCCAGATGACGATGGCCGTGAAGAAAGAAGACATCCCGTAAACCTCCGCTTCCACAGCTGAAAACCAGAAGGAGTCGGACCAGGTGTAAGCCAGCGCACCTACTATGCCGGCTCCCATCAAAAGAATGTTATCGGCGGAAGTAAGTTCTTCGTCGTTCTTGGCGATCAGCTTGCGGACCAATAAGGTAATTGTCCAGAACAAGAAAAGAATGGTAAATGCGCTGCTCAGCACGGATACCATGTTGATCCAGTAGGCTACGGTAGAAAGATCGCCAAATGAAAAAAGGGAAAAAAGCCTGCCTATCAGCAAAAAGAACGGAGCACCGGGAGGGTGAGGCACCTGTAACTTGAACGCACAGGCGATGAATTCGCCGCAATCCCAGAAACTGGCGGTTCGTTCGACGGTCAGGGCATATGTGAGGAATGCAATAGCAAAAACAATCCAACCCGTAAGGTTGTTAATACGGTTGAAACGGGTCATCTGAAAGACGGTAAATTTGAAAAGTTATATGCACAATGGGCAAAGATGGCGACTCTTTTTGAGCAGTTCTATCAATGATCGGCCAAAATTAGCAAAATTACCACAAGGGCAAGGGCTTTCGAATCTTAAAAAACGTTAAAGAAGAGCTGCCGGCTACTGGCCATCGGCAGTCGATTGCAGAGTTCTGAGAGCCAATCGCCGACAGCCGACTGCCGAGGTCACTTATAAAATATCCATTTGGCCAACTCCTTATACGACACCTTTTTGCCATACATCAGAATGCCCACCCGATAGATCCTCGCCGCGATCCAGGTGGTACCGATGAAGCCGAGCACCAGCAGTACCATCGACAGGGCAATTTCCCAGGCCGGCACGCCAAACGGAACGCGGACCATCATAATAATGGGTGAAGTGAAGGGAATAATGGATGTCCAGAATGCGAGCGTACCATCCGGGTCACGCAGTACAAACTGTGCAAAAACGAAGGAAAAAATAATGGGCAGCGTGATAGGGAGCATAAACTGCTGCGTGTCCGCATCATTGTCCACCGCCGCACCCACCGCGCCGAACAATGCACTGTACAGCAGATATCCCCCCAGGTAATAAAACAAAAAGCAACCCACGATGAGGGGGATGTTCAGGCTGGCCACGGCACCGAGTACTTCGGCAACGGGATTGTCGACATTTCCGCCGGGGACACCCTGGTTAGGCATTTGTACCTTGTTCATCTCCTGCGCCATCTTGGCCGGATCTTTCGCCATTTTGCTTCCTAAAATGGCCGAAGTGGCGCTGGTCAACGCGGTGGTGAGTAAAATCCAGAGCACGAACTGCGTGAGGCCCACCAATGCTACGCCGATGATTTTGCCGAGCATTAATTGAAAAGGCTTTACGGATGAAATGATTACCTCCACGATCCGGCTGGTTTTTTCTTCTGTAATGCCCCGCATCACCTGTGTCCCGTAAATGAAAACCGACATATAAATCAGGAATGCGCAAATACCACCAATGATGGTGGCCGCACCGGAACTGCTCGTTTTTTCGCCCTCCTCGCTCAGGCTGATCGTCTCCGAGTTGATATTTACCCGCGAATCTTCCAGGATCTTATGGGTGATTCCCGCTTGTTCCAGCTTGATATCCTCGATCTGCTTCTCGATAACCTTTTCGATCTCCGATTTCAGGTCCATACTGACATTTTTGGCAGAATAGATACGCACGCCCTTAGGATGGTCGATTACATTGGCCGGAATATATACCAGTGCATTAGCATCACTGTTCTTAAAATTGACCTTCGCCGAGTCCAGACTGGTGTCGACATAGCTGAATTTCAGTGATTCGGAATCCTTAAATTCCTGTTTGAATAAACCGCTCTCGTCGAGTACCTGGACAGATTTGGTATCCACCGAACCCAGCGCTACCCATATTACCGTAGCATAGAAGCCCACAAAAAGAAGAGGGCCCAGCACAGTCATGATCAGGAATGATTTTTTCTTGACCCTGACCAGGTATTCTCTTTGGATAACCAGAAATATGTTTCGCATAAGATTTTGATTAATAAGAGGAAACGGGATACCTACGCTTCCGGTACTTCATTAACTGCCTTCATAAAAATATCGCTCATGGTCGGGATATTCTCCCCGAACGCGCGGACTTCCACCTTCGACACCAAATTGAGCAGCAATGCATTGGAAGTAGCCTCACCATCCAGGTGAATGCTGGACCGAAAGTAACCTTCTTCCAGCTCCTTTTGATCCAACACCTGATAAATACTGTCGAGCTCGTCGAGATAGCCCTTGTATTCTACGAAATAAGTATGTGTCTTGAACTGCTCCTTGATCTGCCGTTTCGGGCCGTCGAGCACTTTTCTGGATTTATGTATCAGCGCAATGTGATCGCAGAGCTCCTCAACGGTTTCCATGCGGTGGGTCGAGAATATAATGGTACTGCCTTTTTGCTTCAGTTCGAGGATTTCGTCCCGGATCAGATTTGCATTGATCGGGTCGAAACCGGAGAATGGCTCATCGAGGATGATCAGGTCCGGCTCATGCAGTACTGTCGAAACAAACTGTACTTTTTGCTGCATACCCTTCGAGAGATCAGCTATTGTTTTGTCCCACCAGGTTTTAATATCAAATTTAATGAACCAGGTTTTCAGCCTTTCCATGGCCTCCTGTTTTGAAAGCCCTTTAAGCTGCGCCAGGTAGAGCAGCTGCTCCCCCACTTTCATCTTTTTGTACAAGCCCCGCTCTTCCGGCAGGTAACCGATCCTCGAAATGTGGTGGGAATTGAGAGGTACTCCATCGAAAAGTATCTCGCCGCTGTCGGGGCCGGTGATCTGGTTGATGATGCGGATCAAAGAAGTTTTACCGGCTCCGTTTGGCCCCAGCAGACCAAAAATGCAGCCCTTGGGAATGGAAATACTTACATTGTCCAAAGCGATATGATTGGAATATTCCTTCGTTACGTTCCTTACCTCAATGATGTTCATACAATTCAAAACGGTATATACGCGCCAAATATGCAA
This sequence comes from uncultured Dyadobacter sp., assembly GCF_946482605.1. The sequence goes on from NZ_CAMLSE010000038.1 coordinate 42,369, forward strand.
AGTATTTGTCAAGGCGATTGCCGCCGCAGGTACAAAAGTCTCTTTTGACTGACAAATGGCAAAAATAAAAAGCGGACGGATAACCCGCCCGCTTTCACGAAAAGATGCGATTAATATTTAAGCGTATTTTTCCCGGATCTGGAACAACACCCAGAAACCGATCAGTCCGCCGATGATAAAACCTACAATGCTCAGTTGAATCAGATTACTCACCAGCCCGATCAGCAATGCGTAGTACAGCAGGTTCCATCCGGCTCTTTTGCGCGCTTTAAGGGGAGAAAAAGCCATTAGATACATAACGAGCGTCACGATACCCAATGCAATCCCCACGTAGAAATTAAAACCGATCCCAACCGAAGCTGCACCCATGCCGAGCACCGCTCCGCCAACGCCAAAGGCAGTCAGCAGGCCGAGGATACCCAGCACCGACAATACGAGGATAAAATAAGGACCGTACTGCACCAGGAATTCCTTGACGCTGTCGGAGAATGGAGGGAATTTTTGTAGGAAAATGGGTTCCAGTTCTTTTTCAAGAGGTAGTTTAGATTCCATAAAACGGGGATTTATTTGAGCTGAATTTCAATTAATTAATTTTTAAAACTAAAACAAAATTCAGGAACCCGGTCCCCACAACCTACTAAGCGTTCCAACTGTTTATTTAGCGGCCTCCAGTGTATTTTCCTCCAACTTCCGCAGACTAATCTTCCGGATAGGGCACAAACACAAATCCCGAAAATTCACCGATCAATGCGAACAGACAGCAATACTCGTCAGCATTCTTATAGTTTTCAGTAAAAAGCAATACCGATTCTTCTCCGATCAGTTTCCTGTCCACAAACTCCTGCAGATACGACGCCTTGTAAACATACAAATTGGTCAGTTCGCTGGAATCGATCAGCAGAGCACCCAGGTCCATGCTGTTGTTGGTGACGGCAAAAATAGGGTAGTCAGAAAACCCGCGCTTCCGGATCTGGTACGACGCTTCTTTAAGCTGATCGGCTACCTTGATAAAATCCTGTGATATATTACCCATCAGTTTCTGATTCAAATCCGGCGAATTCGCATCATCCATCAAGGCATTTTCATTACTGTTGTTGATCATGGTTTTTATTGACTTCGGCCGTCGGCTATTGGCAGTCGGCTTTGTTTTCCTTTAATTAAAACTTAAAAAGTGCGACAGCCGATAGCCGACTGCCGATAGCCCCTACATTCTCGCCGCGAGTAACAATGTCAGGTCCTTGTAACGCATATTGAAACTCCTGGCGATGTGCGAGTTGGTGAGGGTTCCTTTATGACAATATACTCCCTTCATAAACCACCGATTCGCATAAATCATTTCCTCGATGCCTCCGATCGTTCCGGTTTGCAGCAAAAACGGCAGAAAAACATTGCTAAGCGCCGTGCTCGCCGTATGCGCGACCCGTGAGGGAATGTTGGGAACACAGTAGTGGATCACATCATTATATTTGAATGTCGGATTTTTGTGGGTCGTCATCCGGGATGTCTCAAAAGATCCGCCCTGATCGATGCTGACATCGATAATCACCGATCCCGGTTTCATTTGGGAAACCATGTCGCGTGTCACCACCATGGGGCTGAGTCCGTTCTCGGCACGCATCGTACCAATCACCACATCGGCCCTTCCGATGGCTTCCGCAAGCGTTTCGGAATCGATGATGGAGGTGTATAAGTTTTGCCCGATGGAGTACTTGAGTCTTTGCAGACGGTAAATATGTTTATCGAAAACCTTCACATCGGCGCCTACGCTCAATGCCGCGCGTGTGGCGTATTCGGCAACTGTACCCGCGCCCAGGATCACGATCTTGGTGGGCGGGACGCCGGTAATGCCGCCCAGGATAATGCCCCGGCCGCCATTGGGTGTCGAGAGATACTCGGCAGCGATGAGCAGCACCGTACTCCCGGCTATCTCACCCATTGCCCGGATGATCGGCTTCCCTCCTACTTTATCCTCGATCAGCTCATAACCTATGCCGGTGATTTTCATCTCATTGAGCTTCTCAAAATAACTCTTTTCCAGCGCAGGCAGGTTTAATGCGGAAATCAGCGTTGTGCCGGCCTTCACGAAACCAAACTCCTCTTCTACCAGCGGCTCCACTTTCAGTATGACATTGGCCTGGTAAACCTCCTTGGGGCTATGTACGATCTTCGCGCCAGCCTCACTGTATTCATGATCCGACAGGTTGGCTCCCTTACCGGCATCTTTTTCGACCCACACCTCGTGCCCGTTCCGGACCAGGATCGCTACCGCATCCGGTGTAAGCGCTATCCGGTTCTCCTGCAATGAAATTTCCCTGGGCAAACCAATATGCAGTGAATTCTGGTCCTTCCTGACCGCCATCAGCGATTCCTGCGGATACAGCACGGACTGTTTGGCAAGCTCTTCAAAACCGGTAATCTGAGGTTGTGCCATTGAATAGCAAATGAAAGTGAAACTGTTACTGACTAATTGAGACCTCTTATACCTTGGTGACTTCCAATATTCTCATGCCACTTTCATCCGCAACGAGATGCAGCTGCATGTAGCTCAGGGGCCAGAGGTTCTCGATCTTCCCCGGCCATTCTACAAAACAGAAATCGCCCGAATCGAGGTATTCCTCAACACCCATATCCAAGGCTTCCGTCTCGTCCTTAATCCTGTAAAAATCAAAATGATAGATGGTTTTCCCGCCTGCGTCATACTCGTTGACCAGAGAGAAAGTAGGGCTTTGAACGTGAGTTGTAACCCCAAGATATTTGCATAATGCAGTGATCAGCGTCGTCTTTCCGGCCCCCATTGTTCCTTCAAACAGCCATACCGGGGTATCCGCACCAAGCCTTAGAAGTGCTTCGGAAACGCTTCCGAGCTCGTCGAGTTCTTTAAAATGAATGGTGGTGGGCTGTGCAATCATGTTACAAAAATACACAATTTGGAAAAATCCGTGACAATTTTATAACCCGGACACATCCTTCCGATCGAAATAAAAAAGCCGGGGAGTACTGTCGCATCCCCCGGCTTTGTGTATGATCAGGCTTGCCTGCCCTCAGATTTTCCATTCTTTGCGCATAGGTCTCCCCAGCAACTTATCCGCCTCTTTATCTCCCACGAATAATTCTTTGACGGGATCCCAGCGCAGCGAACGTTGCAAGCGGTACGCAATGTTTCCGATGTTGCAAACCGAGGCTGTTCGATGCCCCGTTTCGACGTCACAAATCGGCGGCTTTCTGGTTTTAATGGCATTCAGAAAGTCCTTATAATGGTTGTCACTCACATAAACGCCCGAAGTCCCATCGGCAATTGTCTTATCCTTTAAAGTCTCCGGCGTGGTTTTGAGCTCTCCTCTGGCCACGAAAACTTCTCCTTCCGAGCCGATGAAATGGCAGTGCTGTTTGCCTTCCATGGGCCTGTGGATCAGTTCTACGCCGTTGGCATATTTGTAAACCAACCCTTTTCCGGGCTCGGAATATACAAGCCCGACCGGCCCGCTGGCGTCCATATTCAGGCCCCATTGCGCTATGTCGAACATATGTGCGCCCCAGTCGGTCATACCACCGCCACCAAATTCGGCATAATCCCTCCATTTGGGCCAGAAAGTGGCATCCATCGCAGGCGCGAGTTCATTATTATACGGTCTTTCAACCGTATTTGGGCCCATCCATAAATCCCAGTCGAGCCCCTCCGGCTTGGTTTCACCTTGCAGATCCCACACTTTCGGTGGCCCGCCTACATTGACATACACCTTTTTGATAGTTCCAATGGCACCGCTGCGCACCAGCTGCACGGTTTTGGTGAACTCCGGCGCCGAGCGCTGCATACTTCCTGTCTGGAAAACGCGGTTGTGATTTCTGGCTGCATTTACCATTGCCCGGCCTTCCTTAACCGTCAGTGAAAGTGGTTTTTCACAATAAATATCCTTTCCAGCCTCGGCAGCAAGAACGGCCATGGCAGCATGCCAGTGGTCGGGTGCGGCTATCACTACCGCATCGATATCTTTGCGTGAAAGCAACTCCCGGAAGTCCTTGATACCTGCCGCCGCTTTGTACGTGCCCTGCCCCAGTTTTTCGGAATACCATTTATTGGCCGCATTCACAAATGCCTCCTGCTTGACCGCATACACATCCGAAGCTGCGATGATGCGTGTCTCATGTGTATCGAGGAAGCGGTTGCGTAAACCTCCGCTCTGCCGCCCGCAGCCGATAAAGCCCAGGGCAATCATGTCGCTCGGCGCTTTGTAACCACGCCCAAGTACATGCCGCGGGACGATCATAAAGGAGGAGATAACGGCACCTGCTTTCAGAAAATCGCGGCGGTTCGGGCGTTCGGTATTCATATTTTTTCAGGAATTTATACTAATTGAATTTAAATTAAAGGCCGAAGTAAGTGATTCTACTGGATAATGGAGTCTTATATTAAGTTACATTCAACTTCCTAAACCACAGCCGTTATGATCAGACCATTACTGGCGTTTGCCATGGCGATCGCGTTGTCCGCTGGCGCCCAGTCCGCAGGCGCCCAGTCGGCAGGCGCCCAGCCCGCAGCCGCGCAAGTCGCCCAGCGAAACATTCTCGCCCAAAAGTACAGCCAGAGCGCATTCCGCGCAGCCCTCATTCCGCTCGACCAATGGGCACCCTACCCCAGAACCGCCGAAGCATGGCGGAGTAAAACCGACCCGGCCGAACTCGCGAAAATTATCAAAGCGGGTGAGGAAGCACTGGAAAAGCCGATTCCGATGGTTACCGCAAGCCTTCTGCTCGATTTCACCCGCAGCGGCGACCGCGAAAGGCATGCTGCGGCGTCGTTCGGGCGACGAAACCAATTGATGAACCTTGTACTGGCCGAAGCCGTAGAAGGCAAAGACCGCTTCATGGAAGCCATTCTGAATTCGGTATGGGCCATTTGTGAAGAGACTTACTGGGGTGTACCGGCGCATTTGAGCGCACAAAAGGCTAAAAACGGCCTGCCCGATGTACAGGACCCCACCGTGGACCTTTTCGGCGCCGAAACCGCAGGCGTACTCGCCCTTACCGATTACTTTCTGGGAGCGAAACTGGATAAAATGTCTCCGCTGATCCGACCGCGCATTTATTTTGAAACCAATAAAAAGATATTCGAACCGCTGAAAGACGCCAAACGCTACGGCTGGCTGAGCACAACCAATCCGGTCAATAACTGGAACCCGTGGATCGTGTCCAACCTGCTTATCGCCGATCTTTTGCTCGAAAAAGATGCTCAGAAACGCAGCGATAATGCGCATCAGTATATGGTGTTCCTCGACCGGTACTTCAACAGCCTCGGAGACGACGGCGGCTGCGACGAAGGCCCCAGCTATTGGTTTGCCGCCGGTGCCAGCGCCTACGACGCCCTCGCGATCCTCGAAAGTGCTACCAACGGAAAAATCAATATTTACGACAATGACCTGATCCGCAAAATGGCGGCCTACGTGTACAAAGTGCACATTGCGAACGACTACTTCGTGAACTTCGCCGACGCCGATCCGAAGCTAAAACCGGACGGTTTAATGCTCTACCGCTTCGGAAAAGCCGTGCAGGACCCGGAACTGACCGCATTAGGCGAATGGGCATACGCCCAGTTCGGGACGATCACCGGCGGAAACGGCTTTCAGCGGCCGAGGAAAGTATGGAACCTGCTCACAACTTCTGAATTGAAGCCGGATCCATCCAAAACTTACAAACAACTAGCACAATCGTGGCTATCGGACATTGAAGTGCTCACCGCCCGCTCCAACAACGGCCTGTACCTCGCCACGCACGCCGGCCACAATGCGGAAAGTCACAACCATAATGACGTCGGCGATTTTATCGTGTATGCCGATGGCGAGCCGGTGATTGTGGATGCGGGCCGGGGTAATTATACGGCACGGACGTTTTCTTCCAAAAGATATGAGCTCTGGTTTACCCAATCCAAATACCATAACCTGCCGGTTATCAACGGACTCGGGCAGCCGGCTGGCAAGCAGTTCAATGCGAGAAATGTTAAAAGCAATGTTTCTGAAAAGGAAGTTTCGCTGGCAATGAACATCGCTCCCGCGTACCCGCAGGAGGCGGGCGTGCAAAACTGGAACCGGCTAGTCAAGCTGAACCGCAGTAAAAACACGGTGGAAATCTCCGATGATTATGCCCTGAAACAGAAGCCCGACTCATTGCAGCAAATATTCATGACGGTCTGCCATGTCGATATTAATACGCCCGGCAAAATCATTCTGACAACTTCTGGTAAAAAAATGGTTTCGCTCTCTTATGACCCCAAGAGCTGGAATGTTGCCACGGAACTTCCCTCTACCGAAGGCATGGAATACAATAGTTTTAAAACCAAATGGGACGGCGCGCCGGTTACCCGCATTGTACTCACCAGCAAGACATTGAAGCCAAAAGGCAAACATAGTTTCATCATTTCCAAATCCTGAACAAGCCCATGAGCCTATCCCGCAGAGAATTCCTCATTAACAGCGCCCTCGCCGGCAGTATTATCCCGTCGCTGGCGCAAGAATCGTTTGGAAGCCCGGCTACCAGAGCGGCGGACGATCTGAAAATCAATATATTCTCAAAGCATCTTCAGTTTCTCAACTACCAGGACATGGCGGAAGCGGCCAGGGAGCTTGGATTCGACGGTATCGACCTGACGGTACGCCCAAAAGGTCATGTACTTCCGGAAAAAGTGGAAACGGACCTGCCGCTGGCTGTGGAAGCAATGAAGAAAGTAGGGTTCAATCCGCTGATGTTCTGTACCGCGGTGGAAGATGCCTCCAATCCAGCCGACAGAAAGGTGCTGGAAACCGCAGCAAAACTGGGATTCAAATATTACCGGATGAACTGGTATCGCTACAACGAGCAGCGTGCCATTCCGGAACAGCTCAGTGAGTTTGGCGGCAAAATGGCGGGACTCGGCCAGCTGAACGAAAAGTTGGGCATTCATGGTTGCTACCAGAACCATTCGGGCAGAATGGTCGGCGCATCGATGTTCGAAATATGGCAGATATTGCAAAAAGCCAATCCTAAAACAATGGGTGCTCAATACGATATCCGCCACGCCACCGTGGAAGGAGGGCTCTCGTGGCAGACCGGCTTCAACCTCATCAAGCCCCACATCAAGACGATTGTGATCAAGGATTTCCTGTGGGCGCAGAACAACGGAAAATGGGGAGTCAAAAGCGTACCGCTGGGAGAAGGAATGGTTGATCTCAAAACCTATTTAAAGCTAATAAAGGATTCTAAAATAGATGTCCCCATTTGTCTGCACCTCGAATACCCGCTTGGTGGAGCAGATCAGGGTGCATTCCAGATTACGGTCGACAAAAAGGTTGTTTTTGATGCCATGAAACGGGATCTGCAAAAATTGAAACAGCTCTGGGCCGAAGCCTGAACCATTTTCTAACCCATTCCATGAAACCTGCACCGATTCTTCTCTCCGCCACGATTGCCATGCTGAGCAGCTTCATGATCAGCACCCATTCAGGAAATGACGACTGGCCGGAATACAATGGCGACGGTGCCAGAAGCCATTATTCGCCGCTGCAACAGATCACTCCTGTCAATGTAGGCCAACTCAAAGTAGCGTGGACCTACGCTTCCGGCGGCGCAGATACCTTGCGGAACCGAACACAGATGCAATGCAACCCGATCGTGATCGACGGCATTCTTTACGGCGTGTCGGCAGGCACGCAGGCATTTGCATTGAATGCCGCCACCGGGCAGCAAATCTGGAAAACCGATATCCCTGGGAATGGCGGCACGACGAGCCGTGGCGTCACCTATTGGTCGGACAGCAATCAAAAACGCATCTTTTTCGGTGCCGGGAAATGGATTTATGCACTGAATGCAACCGACGGATCATTGATCACCACATTTGGCGAAAATGGCCGCATTAATCTTAAAACCGGTCTCGAACGCCCCGGCGCGGATGATTACATTACGCCCAATACGCCCAATACGATTTACAAGAATCTGCTGATAACCGGTGCGCGCGTCAATGAAAACGAAACCGCGCTGCTTGGGGACGTGCGCGCATACGATGTGCGTACTGGCAAGCTGACCTGGACGTTCAGGACAATACCGGCGAAAGGCGAGTATGGTGCCGAAACCTGGCCCGCAAATGCCCGCCAGAATTTCGGCGGAGCAAATGCGTGGGCCGGTATGGCTATCGACCGGGGCCGCGGGATCGTTTACATTCCGACGGGCTCGGCAGCGTACGATTTTTACGGCGGCAACCGGCCCGGCAATAACCTGTTTGCCAACTGCCTTATCGCCCTCGACGCCACAACAGGCAAACGTCTGTGGCATTACCAACTCGTGCATCACGACATCTGGGACCGCGACCCGCCCTGCCCTCCAAACCTGGTGACTGTCACGCACAAGGGTAAGCGTGTAGATGCCGTCGTGCAGGTCACGAAGCAAGGTTACGTATTCGTCCTCGACCGGGTTACCGGCAAACCGCTGTTTCCGATCAGGGAAACCCCTTTTAATTTCCCGGCCATCGAAGGTGAGCAACCCAGTGCCAAACAGCCGATCCCAAGCCTGCCAGCACCTTTTACCCGGCAATCATTTACTGCCAACGACTTCAATAGCTTTGTTGCCGACCGCGACTCGCTCGTGGAGGTGCTTTCAAAAGCCAAAACCGGCAGCGCTTACATTCCTATCACATCCAGCATGACCGTCTTCTACCCCGGCACCGACGGCGGTGCACAGTGGGGCGGTGCGGCGACCGATCCAAGTGGCGTCATGTACGTACCAGCCAAGGAAATACCTGTTTATACTTCACTTATTAAAAAGGAAATACCCGGTAATGCGGCCAGCGTAACCGGTGCTCAGTTATATCAAATCAATTGCGCTGCCTGCCACGGAGCCGACAAAATGGGTAACCACGACGGCTCCTATCCCTCGCTCGCAAGCCTTGAAAAGCGCCTGAAACCCGCACAAATTGAAGCCATATTGCAAAATGGGCGAGGTATGATGCCCTCATTCACGCACATTTCGGACGCGGAACGAAAGTCGATCATCGCCTATCTGATTAATCAGGAAAGTAAGGAAAGCATTAAAATCGATTCCAAAACGCAGGTTCCCTACCAGCATACCGGGTATAACCGCTGGTATGATCGGAATGGCTATCCGGTAAGCCAGCCGCCCTGGGGCACATTAACGGCCATCGACCTGAATTCGGGGCAAAGAAAATGGCAGGTACCACTCGGCGAATACAAGGAGTTAACTACCAAAGGCATTCCCCCAACCGGTACCGATAATTATGGCGGACCATTAGTTACCGCGAGCGGTTTAATCTTCATCGCCGCAAGCCGCGATGAGCAATTCCGGGCATTCGACAAGGTGACTGGCAAAATCTTATGGCAGGCAGCATTACCGGCTGCTGGTTATGCCTCCGCAAGTACCTATTCAGTGAATGGCAGGCAATATGTCGTCATAGCCTGTGGTGGCGGGAAGCTGAATACGAAGTCGGGAGATAAGTATGTGGCGTTTGCGCTGCCTTGAAAGGTTTCGATTCAATGGCGTATGCATTCAGATCTAACCCAGAGGTTGTAGCGGGAACATAATGCCGTCAGGCATGCAACATTGGTAGCAAAAAAATGGCAATAAGCCATTGCAAAATGCCCTTGGGCATGTAACAACAATGCATGACTCGTCGGGGTGGTTGTTGCATCCCTGACGGGATTCGAGCTTAAATTCATGCAACATTTCTACCAATATTACATCGCTACGCGATTTTCTTGTGAAGTAGTTGGCGTTATGTTGGAAATCAGCTCCTCATTTTCTAAGCTGATGATTTTACCAATAATCTCCATTTTCTTTTCCTCTGTTGTCATGGCAAAAGGCATTGATACTAGTCAAATATAATGTTAATGACTCGAATCTCCTATCAATCCTAAACATCCTACACGGGTTCCTTGCGCATTTTTCGTGGAAGGTTACCTTTGTGTCAAAGTAAAATCTAAAACTATGCCTTCAAAAATTCTCAATGTTGGTTTAATCGGTTTCGGTTTGTCGGGTCGGTATTTTCATTCGCCGTTCCTGAGTACTAACCCGAATTTCAAGATCAAAACGGTGGTCGAAAGGTCCAAAAACGAGGCGCAGGAGTTTGACCCGACGATCGGCAACGCGCGGTCGGTGGAAGAATTACTCAGCGACGAGGAGATCGACCTGGTTTTTATATGCACGCCCAACGATACGCATTTCGAGTACGCGATGGACGCTCTTGAAAACGGCAAACACGTCGTGATCGAGAAACCTTTCTCGGCTACCGCCGACGAAGCCCGTCAATTGGTGAAACTGGCGAAAGATAAAGGCTTGGTACTGACAGCCTATCAAAACCGCCGCTGGGACTCAGACTTCCTGACCATTCAGAAATTGCTTGGAGAAGGGAAGTTGGGTGATATTATCGAGTACGAATGCCGGTATGACCGCTATCGTGAGGCCGTGGCCGGTTCATGGAAAGAACGTGCGGTTCCCGTAGGCGGTAATGTTTATAACCTCGGCCCGCATCTGATCGACCAGGCCCTGGTATTGTTCGGCGAACCCGAAACCGTTACCGCAGATATCCGCATCGTAAGGCCCAACAGCGAGATCGACGATTATTTCGACATCCGCCTGGGTTATGCCGACAAAATGGTGATCGTCAAATCCAGCCTGATGGTTTACGAAAACCACCTGCGCTATGTGCTGCACGGCACGAAGGGCTCATTCATCAAAGGCGGCCTAGATCCGCAGGAGGAAACGCTGCGCAAAAACGTCCTGCCTACCGAAAAGCCCTGGGGTGTTGAACCGGAAGATCGTTGGGGAAAACTTTACAGCGAAGCGTTCACAGGCATTGTCAAAAGTGAGGCGGGCGACTATATGCCGTTCTATCAAAACGTCTACGACGCGATCGTAGACGGTGCCGAGCTGGCCGTTAAACCGGAAGAAGTATTGCGCACTTGTCGTGTGATCGACCTGGCGTTCAAGAGCAGTGAGGAGAAAAAGGTGCTTGCTTACTAGTCCTCGCGCCCATTCAAAAATAAAAGCAGCCCGGAACCCCGGGCTGCTTTTTTCATATCAAATCAATCAGGTCGTTATTTAATAACTGCTGTTACCTGACGTTTTGTTTCCGTTGAGATTACAAATGGTTTTGTAGAAATTTCGCTGCCGTTGTTGATCACGAAGCTGTAATTTCCGTCAGCCAGGTTCGACAGGTCGAAAATTTTCGAGTAGTTTTCTGACTTGGGGATAGATGTGCTGTAAACGATCGTTCCTGTGTAATCTTTGATCACCAAAGAAGACCTTTCTTTCACAGTTTCCAAAGAAAGTTTAAATTTCAATTCGCCGGTAGAAACAAGCTCAATAGATGCATTGTTTTCTTTTACCTTGTCAGCAGCGATTGTAAGATTTGCAGCAGATACTCCCACCAAAACTGCGATTGTCAAAATTGCCTTTTTCATTTTATTTGAATGTTTAATGTCTAAATCAATGTTACCAATTGTACTTTTCAGGCATTTACTCATTCTAACCTTCAAGTTTTCTCAAACCAGCTTCTCGGTTACGATTATCGCTGTTTTGATGATTCAAAGTTACCTAACATTGTCATTAAAAGTCAATAAGGCCATTTATGAACTGCGAAAGTTCTTTTTCTTGTGATGTAATAATATTGGAATAATTATATGTTTATTAAAAAAGTACAGCAACTCGTTTGAAATTTGCCAGTTGGATTAGAATAGTACAATTCGACTCAATTGCACTATTCTAATAAATTTAACTAAGATTACCGGTCTCCTTTTTTTCCGTTGGCGACACGAGGAAGCAATAAGGGCACTGACTTCGTGTTGGTTCATGTTCTCACAGCAAAAAAAACCGTTGAGCACTTAAAGTATTTTCCGATTCCGCACGTCTGCCATTCCATAACCGCTTCTATTTCCATTGTCTCAAAAAAAGCCAAATATCATTCAGACAGTCGCTTCCTATGGTAAGCAGTTGCTGGGCTTTATCCGACAACGGGTTAATACCGACGAAGACGCGGAGGATATTTTGCAGGACGTCTGGTATCAGCTCAGTGCCGTGCCGGAGATCGAGGCGATCGAACAAATGAGCAGCTGGCTTTACCGGGTGGCCCGCAACCGCATTATAGACAAGTATCGCAAGCAGAAGCCGGATTCACTCGAAGACTATGGTTATGAAGACGAAGACGGGGAGATCCATTTCAAAGATATCCTGCTTGCCGACGACCGCACACCCGAAACGGCTTACCTGAAAGAGCTATTCTGGGAACAACTTACGCTTGCACTGGAAGAACTGCCCGAGAACCAGAGGCAGGTTTTTATCTGGAACGAACTCGAAGACCAGACATTCCAGGAAATCGCAGACAGGACCGGGGAAAATATCAAAACTTTAATATCCCGCAAGCGCTATGCCGTCCGCCACCTGCGCGAACGGCTCGAAAGCGTGTATCAGGAGTTTGTAAATTACTAAATTTGCCCAATCATGATGAACCCGCGAAACAGACCTCACAGATATAAGATAGCGCTGCCTGTCTTTGTGATGATTGCCGCCCTTTTGCTCGGCGCAGTTGTGCAATGGCTTTGGAATGCGATCCTGCCTGGCGTGGCGAACGTCAACCCGATCAGTTACTGGCAGGCAGTAGGTTTGTTTGTCTTATGCAAGATCCTGTTCGGCAGCTTCCGGGGGCCGGGACGTCCGGACTCCCGCGAGAAATGGCGTCGGTTCAGAGGCAAATTTGGTCATGAAGATTTTGACCGGATTGCCGCCTGGAAAAGCAAATGGATGAAAATGACCGACGAGGAACGCACGCGCTTCCGCCAGGAAATGTGGAACAGGCGTCGAAAACCTCCTGAAAATATGTAGCATACTTCAAGCCCGGCCCTGTAAGCCGGGTTTTTATTTTTTTCCCGCATTAAAGTAATTCCTGTCCTGCCACGTCAGTATAGATGTACACGCAATCAGCTGTGCAGTCATTCATCAAAACCGGATAAAACGACCATGTTCATTTCAATTTTTAAAATCGCTGCCGCTGGGGTTCTCGGACTAATGTTCCTCCTCGCGATCCCGTTCCTGATATTCAAAGCATTTGTCTTCTTCCTGCTTTTCGGGCTTTTTTTCAGACTGATACGCGGAAGGCGTGCCTACCGGAGATGGGGGCATTACCATCCTTATTACCGGAACTATCAGAACCGGCTTGACGGCATTCAGGAGCGCGAGGGCCTGTACGATCGGTTTGCATACGATCCCAAACAAGTTTAACAACATTCATTAACTAAAAACCAATCAATACCATGTGTAATAACAAATTCGGACGTCGTGGCTTTGGAATGCGTCACGAGCATTTTGGCCACCCTTTCGGCGCACAGCGCGAGTTCAGGGTGCCTGTCAATATCGTTAAAAATGAAACCAATTATGAGCTGCTGGTATTTGCACCCGACCGCAGTAAGGAAGATTTCAAGGTCAATGTGCGGGGCCACGAACTGAGCATTTCCTACGAGCTCAAAAACGACCAGGCCGAAAACCGCAACTGGATCCGGCATGAGTTCAGCAAGACTTCTTTCGAAAGGACATTCATGATCGACGATACCGTTGACACGGAAAACATCCGTGCAGAATACAACAATGGCATTCTGCAACTCACGCTCCCGATCGTCCCCGGCTCCGAAAAACCGGCACAGGAAATTACGGTAAGCTAAAAGCATCTTGTCCGCAACGAAGAAAGCCCCCGCGTAACTGCGGGGGCTTTTCTGATTACAAACGCTTAACAAATACTGGTTTTAATCAACCAAAATCATTTATAGGCTGGATCCTGAATGAGCGTAGCAGCTCCTGCCTTGTACGAACGATCGATCGCTTCCTGCGGGATCGGGAAATACTCATTTTTCCCTTTTGTGAAAACAGCACCTTTCTTGTATACCCGCTTGTTTGCTTCGACCGTCGCATATGCATTGAGTGTTTCAGCCGCGATTCCCCAGCGTTGTAAGTCGAAGAAACGGTGGCCTTCCATTGCAAATTCGAGACGGCTTTCGAAACGCACAGCTTTGCGGGCGGTTGCGGCATCGGCCCAGGCCTGGTCGTAAGTTTTGATCACATAATTAGCCGCCGGTTCATTTGTAACCGAGTAATCGTCCCTTGACTTTGGCCCCTGGGTCGCCTTTTTGACAAAACCAGCCGGATTAGCCGCACGGGTCCGGATCTGATTCACGAGTTTTCTCGCATTTTCAAGATTACCCAGTTCCACTTCGCATTCAGCTAGCCAGAGCAATACCATGCCATACCGCATAATGCGATAATTGTTGCTGGAAAGGTTACCCCAGCCATTGATACCGAAGCCCGCCTTCTCTGAAATGTGTTTTTTGGGAGAATAAGGCCCTGCATAAGTCTGGTCACGGATGAAATCACTGCCATGAATCTTGAAGTCCTTGAACAGGATACCTCTGCGTCCGACGGTCTGATCGAGGCGGGGATCCAGTGTTCCGGTATAAGGCTCAAAGGGATCGGTGTATTTCAAACCCTGATCGTTTTTAACATCACTTTCATTGAATGTGTCCAGCAACGGCAATCCGGCAGCACTGGTTTTGAATGCATTCACCAGATTTTGGGAGGGCTGATAAAACCCGCAGCAGCCCCATGGATCGATGTACGGGTGAGCGAGGCCCACACCCGCATCCGCCGCATCACCCGAAGCACTGGAAACCGCGTACTGGATTTCGAAAATGGACTCTGCATTGTTACGGGTCGCGATCAGGAAGTTGTCTTCAAACTTGGGCGCCAGTGAAAACTTGCCCGATGCAATGATCTGCTCCAACACCGGTTTGGCCTTTTGTAAAACAGCAACATTCGCAGCACCCGTGGAAACGTTCCAGCCCTGATACATATAAGCTTTGGCCAGAAAAGCCAGCGCAGCCCATTTGGTGGGACGTCCTACCTGCGACTGCGCTTCCGGAAGACCCTCCGACGCCGCCTTGAAATCCGCTTCGATCATCGGCCACACATCCTTGTCATTAGGAATTTTAGTACTCTCCAGATCATCGAGCTTGTAGATCGTTTCATCAATGTAAGGAATGGTCTTCCACATTTTCTTGGCCTCAAAGTGGAAAAGCCCGCGGAGAAATCTTGCTTCCGCGATAATCTGTTTTCTGCGGGTATCTCCAATCTCTTTCACCTCGGCAAGTGTATTGATCACGTCATTGGTACGTGCTACGCCCTTGTACAATCCGCGCCATTTGTTCTTGATGTGGTTATTGGTCGGCTGGAAGTCCCATTTCTCGATAAATGACTGCTCAGGCTGGTCACCCGCATCGGTCCCTTTGTAGGAATCATCGGAAGCGAGGCCGCCGAAAACCCAGCTCTGGATGTCGTTGTTCCACGAATCCTGACCGTCCAGGCCTTGTCCGTCGATCATCGCGTAGGCGCCTACGAGCAGCCCTTCAACGCCTGAGGGCGTTTTAAGTGCCGTTGGGCTATATTGCCCCTGCGGCTCCCGGCTCAGGAATGAGTCTTTACAAGCGGAGACTACCCCGATCGCCAAACCCACTGAAAGCAGATATTTTACAATTCTTGAATTCATATATATCAATATTTAAGATCGATGGAAAAACCGTTTGTCAGAATGATACATTGAGGCCCAGCAGGAATGTCCTGGACACCGGCATGTAGCCGCCGTCAAAACCCAGTGTTCTGTCTTCTCCGGTCTGTATTTCAGGATTAAGACCTGTGTATTTACTAACCGTGAACATGTTTTGTCCTTGTACATAAATCTGCGCATTACCGAAACCGATCTTCGCTGCGATGTTTTTGGGCAACGTGTAGGTGAGCTGCACGTTTTTCAGGCGAAAATAGGTTCCTTTTTCCACAAAATAGCTGGAAGGACGGCTACTGATCTGGTCGTCGGCATCCATGATGGGCACAGTACCTTGCTTATGGTCAGGCTGCCATGCGTCGTACAATGCCCGTTTGGCGCGGTTGCCCTGAAACGTGTTGAAATCGGTAAAGTAGCGCAGGTAGCTGAAAATTTCGTTACCTACCACGCCATTACCAAACACTGTCAGATCAAACGCCTTATAGCCTAAGTTCACATTTACGCCATACACAAAATCGGGGTGCGGATTTCCTATGACGGTACGGTCATCGTCAGTAATTTTTCCATCATTATTGATATCGGCAATTTTAAACTTACCCGCCTTGTTGTAAGATCCGTATGGCGCCCAGGCCTTGGCTTCCTCATCCGACTGGAAAATACCGAGCACTTTATAACCATAGTAAGATGAGATCGGCAGCCCCGCTTGTGTAAGCGTCACCGCGGGCACGCGCGAGCCTGACCCGAAATATTTGGTATTCTCACTCTCGTCAAGCTTGTCCACGGTATTGCGATACATCGAGTAGTTCACCGATGCTCCGTAGCGCAGCTCACCTTTCATAGCCGTGTTGCGGTACGACAACCCCAGGTCAATTCCTTTGTTGGTCATCTGCCCTACATTGAAGGAAGGCGCTCCTGCATCACCTGCTGTGAATGTGATCGGTGTCGAGAAGAGCATATCCGTCGTTTTCCGGTTCCAGAAATCCAGTTCGAGGGTTAATGCGTCGTTCAGGAAAGTCGCGTCGAGACCGATGTTGTTCGACGTCGTGGTTTCCCATTTCGCATTCGGGTTACCGAACGACGACGCGTCATAGCCGATGGTCGGCTGACTTCCGGACCCGTCGATCGGATAGCCGGCATGGAAAATATCGGCGCGGTAAGTGGTAAAGGCATTATAATCCCCGATCTTCTGGTTACCCGTTTTACCCCACCCATAACGCAGTTTCATATCATTGATAAAGCCCACCGACTTCATGAAGTTTTCGTCGGACAAGCGCCAGCCCAGGCTGAATGCAGGGAAAACCGCATTTCTGGAAGCCTGTTGAAAACGGGAAGATGCATCATTACGGAGGATAAACTGGAACAGATATTTGTCCGCATAAGCGTAGTTGACCTTTCCGAATTGCGAATAGAGGCTGTAATCCCGGGTTACACCGCCGTAGTTGGTCGCCTTGGTCGCATCGCCGAGGTTCAGATAGTTGATAATAGATGGTATTTCAAATGCATATCCCGACCGACTCGCACCGAATTCCTCTGCAAATTCGCGGATCGCCTCAATCCCCACGTACGCATCTACCTTGTGATTAGTCCCAAAGTTTCTGGAATAGCTCAATGTATTGGTCCAAACCCATTGATACGAATACTTATCGGCCGAAGTCGAGCCGTTGTTGAAACTTCCTTCTACGTATTCAGGGTTTGCACGACTGATATAACGACCTCTTTCACTAACCCCGTCCACGCCAAGGCTTGTTTTGACGGTCAGGTTAGGAATAATGTCGAATTCACCGTAAACATTACCGAATGCCCTCAGGCGGTAGGTGGTGTTGCCTTTCTCGCGGTAGAGCGTTGCATAAGGGTTGGAGTTATTACCCAGGTTGGCGCCGCGGGAGCCTGCGAAATTTCCGGCAATATCATAAACAGGCAACAACGGATGGTGCTTGAATGCACCTGAAACTGCGTTTTGCTCCTGGTTGTTACCAAACCCGCCTTTCCGGTTGTCAAACGAAACCGCGAGGTTCTCTCCGACACGCAGGCGCTTGCCCAATGCAGAAAATTCGGTGTTTGCACGAACCGTGTAACGATCGTAACCGATGAATTTCACCACACCGTCCTGGCTGAAATACCCAACAGACAATGCATAGCGGCTGTTTTCTGTACCACCGCTGGCTGATAACTGGTAATTTTGTATGGGTGCTGTTGTAGTCAGTTCGTTCCACCAATTGGTGTCCGCAGCCTTGGTGATGGCGTAGATATTACCGGGTACCAGTGAGTACTTGGCCGGATCCACATCCGGGGTTCCTGCTTTGCCTTTGCTTGGGAACACATAGTCGGGGATCGTCACCTCTCCGTTGGGACCAAATGTATACTGTCCGTGCGAAGGTGTCTTCCCAGCATATTTATCCGCCAGATAAAGATACTTACCCAACTCTTCGGAATTCAGGGCTTCCACGTCCTTGTAGGCTTTCTGGCTTCCGTAGTACGCATTAAAAGAAATTACCGGCTTACCTATTTTACCTCTCTTAGTGGTAATGATCACGACCCCGTTCGCAGCGCGTGAACCGTAAATGGAGGCAGACGAAGCATCTTTAAGGATCTGGATCGTTTCGATGTCATTCGGGTTCAGGTTACCCTGGTTTTCAGTCGGCACACCGTCTATGATAAAAAGCGGGTCATTGTTCCCGATGGTACCGAACCCCCGTATACGCACCGTCGCATTACCTCCGGGCGTAGCGTCGTTCACGATGTTCAACCCCGAGGCCCGCCCTTGCAGCTGCTGGGCAAATGTAGTCGCCGGAACCGATTGCAGGTCTTTCGCATTCACGGTCGTAACAGAACCCGTAATGTCGCGACGCGATTGTGAGCCGTAACCCGTCACGATTACCTCTTCGAGCGCACTTACATCACTTGTCATTGATATGTCGATCATAGAGCGATTGCCGATCGCCACCTCCTTGGCCGTGTAACCGATAAAAGAAAAAACAAGGATTTGAGCACTGGATGGCACTTTGATCGAATATTTACCGTCCGCGTCCGTCGATACTCCGACTGTCGTCGAACCTTTTAAGGTAACAGACGCACCCGGCAAACTCGAACCGGATTGCTCATCTATAACCTTTCCGGTTATCGTGACGTCTTGTGAAAAAGCGGTCTGGCAAATTAGAAAGAGGAGCACGCAAAAAACCAGCCTGCTTCCCAGGTGAAGGTAGTTTTGTTTCATCGTATTTAGTTAGGTTAATATACTTTATGCTTTTCAAAAATATCAATTTGAAATCATTAAATAATCTAATTTTTACATAATGTATTTCATTTAATATATAATTGTACTTTTTCAATTACATAGCTCTCATTGAGTTGTCTTTTTCAAAGAAAAAGCTAAAAACAGTACAAGATTTTAATCTCATTTTAATCTGAATTTAATTAAATGTCAATAATACAAATAACACTAAATCAGTCATTTATAGTATATTTGAAGTTACAAACGACATTAACAACTCTCAAAGCGAATGGTAATATTCCTATTCCATGCGAAGCTCAGGCCCGCCGCCAACGTTAAAAAAAATAATCACATAATTAATTTATATATTACTAAAAATTACATACATAATTAGCTGTAAAACTTGAAATAGTAATAATTTGGTTACATAAAAAACACACCCCGAAGAAGTGCTCCGGGGTGTGTAACGCAACGCTGATCGCGAATCACTATTTTATCGTACGACTGACTCCCTTAGAGTTTGTGATAACCACCGAAGACACATCAGGTGGCAAAAACAGGGCATGTACAGATTGAGAAAGAAATGAAGAGCCGTAACCAAACTCCTCCCTTCTGGTCTTGCCGTTTTTCAACTGCAACAATGCAGAAGTTTCGTCGCGACCAAGGCTGATCCGGCGCATGGGAGACATCGCCTGATGGAACCGAAGTGAATCCCGGTTTTGAGAGGTAACGGTCAAGCATTTGCCCCCACTCCCCCCTAGCCGCACCAATCCCTTTACATTACCCTTGGCCATATAACCACTTTGAGAAAGAGTGAGGGGACGGAAATTCCCGGCTCCGTCGCCTTTCAGTACAAGTCCATACATGGCGTCATAACGTCCCACCGAAACCTCTGATCCGTAGTCATTCCCTGCGACCATCAGGTCCAGGTTACCGTCCTGATCGAAATCTTGGGCAATAATGCCAAAAATAGGGGCAAGCTGCGCCTGCCTGGGCAGTTCATGCATTTCAAACTTCCCGCCGCCTTTGTTCTCGATGTAGCTGCTCTTCATCCAGGTCGCCGTCAGATGCAACGCATCTTTCAACTCCTCTGGTTTCAAGATATCGGGCAATGCGGATTCGGCGAATTTGCCGTACTCCTGGAAACGCTGACGTACCTGGATAATCTGCTTGCCGAGGTCGTCGCGGGTATTGTAGGGAAATTCCTTGTAAGTGTTGTCCTGAGCCCGGTAGAAGACGGTCGGTACTGCATCGAAGTAACCATCGTTGTTAAAATCCTTGGCATACACATTAACCGGACGTTCCTCCGAAGCCCGGCTCAACGAGTTTGTACCAAGATTGCCGGCGATATAGTCCGTATCCCCGTCATTGTCAAAGTCTCCCGAGGCTACGCTTCCCCACCAGCCCTTTTTTGCTTCAAGCCCAGAGGTGATCCTTTTGAACTTACCCTGCTCATTCTTTAAAAATGTGAGGGGCATCCATTCACCGGCGACCAGCAGATCCATCCAGCCGTCATGATCGAAATCGGTCCATAATGCATCACACACCAACCCGATGCCCGATAGCGCAGGCGCTACGGACTGCGTTACGTCAGAGAATTTGACGACCTGCCCATTAGAATCGTTTCTCAGTATATAGCTCGAAACCGGCCTGGGATACTTCCCGGACTCCACACGCCCACCCACGAACAGATCGAGATCACCATCACGGTCATAGTCTACCGCCTTCACACACGATCCGTTCACCAGAAAAGAGGGCAATGCAGCCGGATCGGACACGAATTGCCCTTTCCCGTTATTGAGGTACAATGCATTTTTCAAAGCATCCGAACCTTCCTGGATCTCGTAACTACCGCTGACGATGTACAAGTCCAGGTCGTTATCCCGGTCCGCGTCGAACAACAGCACGCCCATATCTTCGGTAGTTTTTCCAGGCCCCTCGGCCCCGGGCAGCAAATCGGATACTTTAAACTTGCCGTCAGGCTGCTGAATCAGAAAGCGTCCCTTGTGCTGAAATGCACCTCCTACAAAAACATCGTCCAAGCCATCACCATTCACATCCCCTGCTGCCAGAGCTGGCCCGAACTGGGACATTTTGTGCGGCAAAAGCTTTTGGACATTGAAATCGATGATATCCATTTCCTCATGCCGGTAGGGCACCTGCAATATTCCGGTAATATCCGTAAACAGCTTCGGTTCCGGTGCAGGAACTACCATAGGTTGCATCACCGCATCTTTCTCTTTCACCACCAGCACCTGATTGGCTTTGACGTTCGTCAAAACCTGAACCCTGCCGCCGGGCCAGGTTATTTTTACCTGCTGAACGCTCTCTTCCCGCCCCAAACCGAAATGTACAAATGGCTCCACGGTTGACAGATAACCCCGGTAGGGAGAATTCTCTGCAACCTGCTTTCTCCCATCTGCAAAAATGATCTCCGCGATCGCACCTATACCGGCTCCGTTATAACGCTCACCATTAAACGCAATCCGCAGGTAATGACTTTCAGCAGGTTTAATCTGAATGCTGTTGTTGCGGTATACAGCGGCTGAGTCATTAATATTGTTAACAATGTAGTCCAGGTCTCCATCACGATCCAGATCGGCATAGGCGGCTCCGTTGGAAAAACCCGGTGTTTCAATGCCCCAGGAATCGGTGACGTCCTCAAAAGCCAGATCGCCCTTATTTCTGAATGCGAAGTTCCTGATCCGCACGCTCGGAATGTAGTCCAGCATCATCATCGGCGCCATAATGCTCGAAACTTCGTTCCGGTAGGCGATAAAGTCGAGGTCTGTGATGTCTCTCGGAAAGCCATTTGTAATGATGATATCACGCAATCCGTCGTTGTCGAAGTCGGTTACCATCGGCGTCCAGCTCCAGTCGGTTTCGGCCACTCCGCTAAGCAGTCCGATTTCACTGAAAACGGGGGCATCGGCTTTTCCGTTCACTCCTCCCTGGTTCAATTGCAAGGTATTACGGGCTACCTGATATTGATAGCCAAACAGTTCGTTGTTCTGATAAGTGACATAGCTGTTCGCCGGCGTCATCATTTTTTTCCGTCGGTTGGTAGCAGGCATCATATCCACTGCCACTACGTCTACAAGTCCGTCGTTGTTGATATCCGCCACGTCGTTACCCATCGCGGAGTGGGAAGTATGTTTAAAATAATCCGATGCCTTGTCTGTAAAGGTGCCGTTCCGATTATTGATGTACAGCAGGTCATTGGTCAGGTAATCGTTCGTGATATACACGTCTTTCCAACCATCCTGGTTCACATCTGTAACGTTGATCCCAAGGCTGTAACCTTCGATCAGAATGCCCGCTTCTCTGGACACATTTGTAAAAACCGGGTGGTTGAGCTTTGCATCCCAGTCGTTCCGATAAAGCCTGTCGGTTCTGCGCGACGACCCATCGACTATCTTTTTGTGGTATTTGTTAGGGAAGTTATTGTCGTCCATTTCATTGACGATCAGGAACAGGTCCAGGTCTCCATCGTTATCGTAATCAAAAAATGCCGCATTCGTGGTGTGCGTAGTGTCCGCGATACCATATTCCTTCCCCATTTCCTTGAAAACGGGCACCTTATTCGCGTCGGGGCCCTGATTCACATACAATAGATTCTCGCGTTCCTGAGGCACCTTGCGCACTGACGCGCATACATATATGTCCAGGAGGTTGTCATTATTGATATCAACAAGTGCAACCCCGGTCGACCATTTGTTGGCAGGAGCAACACCCGCTTTTTCGGTAACATCTTCGAACTTGAAATCCCCCTTGTTCAGATACAGCTTATTGGCCGTTGTATTTCCTGTGAAATAGACATCCGGAAGGCTGTCGTTGTTAAAATCGCCCAATGCAACCCCTCCTCCGTTATACACATATTCGAATGCGAGGATATTCATCGTATCATTTTCAGCGATCCGATTGGCAAACCGGATACCGGTTTCCCCGACCGGCAGTTCCGTAAAAGTTTTAAGCTCTTTTTGACAGGATACCAGCAGCAATACAGCCGCAAAAGCCGGAATGAGGTGCTTAACGAACATTAGTCAGGTGCAATAAAATGATAGAAACGGGATATTCCGAAATTAAGAAAAGGAGATGGTAAATGCATACCATCTCCTCCGATTTAGTTAGATTAAATAATCAGAAACCAGGGTTCTGTTTAAGCACATCGGTTCCCTGAAGGTCAATCTGTCCCTGCGGAATCGGCAAGAGCTCGTATTTCGTTGTAAACTTCGCCGTACCCAGCGCGCCTGTCAATCTGGCGGCCTCATAGGTCAGATACGCATTGAGCTCCTTGTCGGCAGTTCCCCAGCGTACCAGATCGAAGAACCGGTGACCTTCCAGGTTCAATTCCAGCTTCCTCTCGAAACGGACAGCGGCCCTCGCTGTTTCCTTGTCGGCCCAGGCCGTTTTGTAGGTACTGATCACATATTTAGCAGCAGGAGCGCCATTCTTCATCACGAACCCATCCGGATTTGCTGCCCTGGTACGGACCATATTCACATACTCACGCGCTTTTTCCAATGTCCCGACTTCTACCTCAGCCTCCGCGGCCATCAGCAGTACGTCAGCGAAACGGATCACGGCATAATTAATGGCCGTGTAGCCCGGAGTCCAGGAACTGTTGTCCTGCAAAGAGCCGACATCGGTTTTATAGTACGCGAATTTTTTGGGACTATACGGACCGCCGTTAGCCTGGTTACGGATCCAGTCAGCACCGGGGTGATCGATCCAGTCAAGGAACGGAATACCACGACGGCCTACCGAGTGATCCAGGCGCGGATCCAGATTACCTGCATCCGGCGTAAACTTATCCTTTGAAAGCAAACCCATATCGGTAACCACCGCATTGGCGGCCGTATTGTAGGAACCGTCCAGCAACGGCAGACCACTCGCGTTGGTCCTGTGTGCGTTCACCATCTCGAAACTGGGCTGAAAAAACCCGCAGCAGTTGCCCGGCCCGTTCGCCCCGGTATTATAGGGCCAGTTCAGATCGAATTCCGGATTGGCGTTGTTCACGCTGCCGGTGTTCGCGGCTGCCTGTACAGCAAATACCGATTCCTGGTTATTGTCGTTAGACGCCCGGAACACATCGGCATATTTGGGTACCAGGCCGTATTTTTTACCATTCGTAGTCTGGCCGTTGGCAATGATCAGGTCGAAAAGGGCCTTTGCTTCTGCAAACTTCTTTTCAAACATATAAGTTTTGGCCAGATAGCTCGCGGCCGCCCATTTATTAGCCCGGCCCACAGCATCCTGGGTAACCGGCAGATTATCGTAGGCGAATTTAAAATCAGCCTCGATCTTCGGCCAGAGGTCCGCATCGTTCTTTACCTTCTCGATACCCGACCCATAATCCACTGTTTCGTCGACATAGGGCGTGTTACCAAAAGCTCTTTTCAGTTCAAAATAGTAATGTCCCCTCAAAAATCTCGACTCGGCGGTGATACGTGTTTTGGTAGCGTCGGTAACGTCCGCGTCCGCTTTTGCCACGAGCCTGAGTACTGCATTGGCCCGGGCAACGCCTTCGTAGTTACCATTCCATTTATCCAAAATAACACCCTGCGTGCTCTGGTATTCGTAACGCTGGATCGGATTGATGTCACTGAAATCACCGGGGTCGGTTCCCTTATTGGCGTCGCCACCACGGATACTACCCCACACCCAGTTACTTGGACTGGCCATCCGGCCTCCGGCGCCTTTGCCGTTGATCTGTCCGTACACTGCGATCAGCGCTCCTTCAAGCCCCTTGGTAGAGGTCAGCAGCCCCTCGCTCACTGCACCTGTCGCCGGCTTTTCGAGAAAGCTCTCTTTGCACGAGAAGAATAATGTCATTAGTACGGTGATAACCGCCATACTATTGGAGAATATCTTTTTCATCAGTCAGAATATTTATGATTCAGTAATGTAGAAATGTCCTGTCAAACAGCGGGTTCTCAGAAACCGAGATTTAAACCGAAGACCCAGCTTCTGGTTACAGGATAGTTACCTACATCAATCCCAAACTGCGTATCGGCATTACCACCTACACCCGGATCCAGTCCCTGGTATTTGGAGATAGTGAAAATGTTGTTGGCCGAAGCATAGATCCTCAGCTTTTGCATTTTCACCTTTGCCAGCCATGTTTTGGGCAGGTTGTAACCCAAAGAGATGTTCTGCATTCTCACGTAGTTGCCATTTTCCACATAGAATGAGTTAGCCTGGGTATTGGTACTGAAATTCGAAGCACTTTCAAAAATCGGGATGGTGGCACCAGTATTGGAAGGAGACCAGGAGTCTTTCACCCGCTCGCTGATGGCTGCACCTGCAAAAGACGGATAGAAGTCTGTAAACCATTTCGATGCATTGAAAATCTTGTTTCCTACCGAAGTGTACATATAGGTTTCCACTTCGAAATTCAGGTAGGTCAGTTTCAGGTTCAGACCGCCTGTAAATTTAGGAACCGGACTACCCAGATACTTACGATCGTCCGCATTGATCAGGTTATCTCCATTCACATCTTCATACCGGAAGCGGCCGATACCCTTGCCGTCCTGCGCAGGGGCACGGTCAACTTCTTCCTGTGTCTGGAACAAACCCGTTACATTGTAGCCATAGAATGCCGAAAGCGAATACCCCAGCTGGTTGCGGATAGGCTGAAGGCCCCGGTAACCAGGATTGATCCCTGAAAGGTATTTATCTCCGCCCAGGTCACCGATTTCGTTATTAAGTACACTACCTGTCACATTCAGTTCGTAGCCCAGCTTATCGCCCGCCTTGCCTTTCGTGATGATCTGGAAGTCGATACCTTTATTGGTGATCGTTCCTGCATTCACGTAAGGCGGTGTTGCACCGGGGCCTACCACCGCCGGTACACCTTTCTGGAACAACAGGTCTTTGGAGTCTTTTTGCCAAAAATCAAGGATCACGTCCAGTTTCCCATTGAACAGCGTCGCGTCGAAGCCGATGTTTTTTGTAACACTGGTTTCCCACTTCGCGTCCGCATTACCGAGCTTGCTGCGATAGTAACCCTCCGCGGCGCTGGTGTTGGAGCCTGTAATGTCATAGGCCGACGAGCCGATCCCCGCAGAGTAAAGGCTATACTGATTATCCGGACGCACGGCATTGGAGTTACCCATTGTTCCGTAACCGCCCCGGATCTTCAGATCGCTCAGGAAACTGATACTTTTCATGAAGTTCTCGGAAGTAACACGCCATGCCACCGACACCGCCGGAAAAACCCCGTACCGGTTGGCCGCACCGAAGCGTGACGAACCATCCCGGCGCAATACCCCGGAAACAATGTACTTGTCATTGAAAATGTAGTTCAACCGTCCAAAGAGTGAATAGAACGTCACCCCATTATTCAGCTGGCTATTTACCACTTTGGATGACACATTGGACATGTTGACATAATTAATGTCGTTCGAGAACGGGTTGAGACCGGATGCCTGCAGATCCCTGCTCTTGCCGGTGTTCAAAGCTTCCTGTCCGACCAGTACGTCCACATTATGCAGGCCGAAAGTCTTACGGTACTGCGCTGTGTTAGTAAAGCTCCATGCAAAACGGTATCCGGAACCCTCACCATAACCTACGGCCGAGTTGTTTTCCGAGTTTTCATATTGGCGGCGCGAATAGTTCCAGTAGGTATAATTGTTGTACTGACCGCCCACGCTTGAACGCAATGTCAAGTTTTCGATCGGGTCGTATTCCAGGTAGAAGTTACCAAATCCATTGGCATTGAAAGCATTGTTATTTTTCATGCCATCACGGGTGGCTACCGGGTTTCTCGGATTGTTGAACCCCTTAGCCGATGTTCCCGCATATCCGCCATATACATCATATACCGGAATGATGGATGGCATCCGGAATGCGCTCAGGATGTCGTTTTCATCGTTTGCAACCCCCTGGCCATTATTGGCTCCACCGATACCAAGCACCTGCCGGTAAGTTCCCTGGATATTTTCTCCGAATCGAAGGTTTTTGAGGATATTGAACTCGGTATTGACACGCAGAGAATAACGTTTGAAGCTGTTATTCAAAAGAATACCCTGCTGGTCCTGCAAACCCAGACCTACAAAGTAACGTCCGTTTTCACCGCCTCCCGAAAATCCCAGTGAATGCCGGGTCACCGGAGCTACCCGGGTAATCGCGTCATACCAGTCGGTACCTTCCTTGTTGGCCTTCACGACCTGATAAACAGTTCCTGCGGTTGGATCGACGTTGTAGTTCTTTCTTTCGGCAGCCAAATCGACGTTGCCCGTCACACCATAGGAACCTCCCACCATCAGATAATCAGGGATCACAGGACTTGCACCTGTTCCAAACTGTGGGTGGGTCCATGTCTTGTCGCCCACTTTCCAACCTGAATTACTGAATGCATTCCAGGTCCAGGCAGCAAAGTCGGTGGGATTCATCATTTTCTGACCGCTTCCGGGCGTTGTAAAACCGACCAGACCATCGTAGGTGACACTCAGCTTCCTGTTCCTCGTACCTTTCTTGGTGGTATAAACAACGACTCCCGCTGCCGCACGGGCTCCATAAATGGAAGCTGCTGCGGCGTCTTTCAGGACGGTGGTCTGATCGATATCGTCCGGATTAAGGAAGTCCGTAGAACCTACCGGCACCCCGTCCACGATATACAATGGCTCGTTGGCCTCGAAAGAACCGAACCCGCGGACACGGATCTGGCTATTGGTACCTGGCTGGCCGTTTGTGATGACAGTCACCCCTGCCACACGTCCCTGCAACTGCTGCTCCACATTACCGGACGGAACGGCAGTCAGATCCTTGGATTTCACCAGCGCCACCGAACCGGAAGTTTCCCGGCGCTTGTCGGTGGTGTAACCGGTTACAACGACCTCTTCCAGCGCCGCCACATCGTCTTCCATTTTCACTTCGATCACCGTTCTGTTCCCTACGGTCACCTCCTGGGTTTTGTATCCCACAAAGCTGATCACGAGAACGTCCTTATCGGATCGTGCATTGACGGCAAACCTACCATCCGCATCGGTATTGGCACCGATCTGTGTGCCTTTGATGAGAATGGTTGCTCCCGGAATTCCTGTGCCGGCGGGGTCGATGACCACACCTGTTACCCTCCGCTCTTGCGCCATTGATGCTTGGATTGTTAAAAAGAGGAGGAGAAAAACAAGGAGGCCCCGCCGGGGATTTTTGTAGATTCTTTTCATAATTTTTAGCTAGGTTAATAATATTTCAGGCATATCAAATTTATAATTATTTAAGCAAATAATTATATCATTTAAGCACTCATTTTTATTTAATGACAGAATAATGCTATAAATGGCTAAAATAATGTCACCACTTCTTGCAGAAAGTTCGATTTACAGTTGTCGGAAAATACGCGGCAAAAACTGCGATTCTTATACGATCTTATGATTGGTATGGCTTCGCACCGTGAACCGGCAGTGGGGAGCGCAATGGAAAAACACACGGCCAGGCTGGCGCAGGCTTTGACGTACACATTTAGAAAAGATGAGATACGGGCGGTGTGTCCGGCAACGCGCAACATTATACGCATGTGAGACACAAACGATCTGACGAGGACAGTGATATCAGATCATCCGACTACGCATTATTCGTCGCGCTTCCAGTCGGCAGGCAGAAGAGAAGAAAACCGGTCGTTACCGAGATCTCCCGCAATTTCGAAGCCCATCGGCATCACTACCCATCCCTGGGGCGTAATGACCATGTAACCTTGCGGGAGCGTGATCTGCGTGTAGGCATATGGCATATCCGAATAAGGCGACCGTCCGCCTTTACTGGTATTGAACACTTCCAGCTGCGTCAGCGATACGACCAGCCGCTCGTTGGGCAGTTCGCCGGGCCGTACAAGCCGCATACCCCGAATGGCCTCGATGCGATTATGCAGGTGGTTCGAAATGCTGTTATAACCATTCACGGCCCGCACGGATTTGAACATCCTCAATGAGTCCGGAATGACCTGGTACAGCTTAAATCCCTGCTCCTGGAGGCTGTCAGCCACCATGCTGGCCAGCAGATGTTTCAGCGACCCCTGATACGCTGTTTTCTGGTTAGCCCGCCATTGCTTGCGCTGCGTGTCATCTTTCGGTTCCAGCAACTCGAAACGGGTACTTCCTCCGTAGTAGACCTTTCCATTAAAGTAGTCGAAGTCATCAAGGTCCTGGTGGATACGGTAACCCAGTGCGTAGTTTTCAATGATCAGCGGCTTGGTGGTCTGAGCTCCTACATGCCCGTCGTCATCTTCCGAAATTCTCAACACCTCGGGATTGATGATTTTACACAACTTACTGAACCGGCTTTTACCCAGCAGCTCACGCGTGATGATTTTCAAGTTCTTCTCCCGCTTCTTGTTCTTTCTGGCATACACGGTTACGCCTTTGAGCTCCTGGCCTTCCCGTAGTCGGAAGACTACGGTTTTTGGGCCCGGCTGTTCAAACCGGAGCGTCTGCTTGACGGTTTCATAGCCGAGAAAGGACACCACAAGTTCGAGGTTCCCAATAGCCAGATTAGGGAGTTTATAGTTGCCGTTCTCATCCGAATTGGTACCAATAGTGGAGTTATTAATGAAAACATTGGCAAATGGCAATGGCTTGCCCGTTTTTTCATCCGTAACCCTACCGGTCAGCGTAACCGTTCCACCCTGCTGGGCATAGGCTTCCTTGCAGGCCATGCTTGCAATAATTAGAAGTAGAAGGCAACGATAAAAGGATGTGCAGCAAAAATTCAAAATCGGGCGTTTCAAGAGTTTCAAAGCTTTAATCCTCAAAGATAAACGAGGAGTTTGTAAACTTTTGAACTGATACCTCAATTGTTGGATGAATGTTGCACATCCTTCCGACCCGTCAGGGCTTTGTTTTCAATGTAACGTTCCGCTGCGAAGAAGGCAGTCCGTTATCCGCTATCACTTCGGCGAAGAGCACAGTCGTCGCATTCTTCCCTTTCGGAGCAGTAACCGGTACTTTCACGACATAATTTCGGAGTTCCGGGTCATACTTCTGGTTACCTGCGGCCAGGGTCGCGATGAGCGTCTGAGCACCTGAGGCCGTCGGGGCGGAGTAGATCTTGAACTCTTTCACGGCAATTTCCGACGTATATTCTATATTGACGTTCACCGCACTCAATGAGTCGACGGTGATGCCTGGCTGCAATACGCCGGCAGCATTGTAAACCTTCTTATCCCCGAGCCACACCACGGCAATCTGTGCGACTTTGCCGTTGCTGACCAGCAGATCATCGAACAAATCGGGCTCTTTGTAACATCCCGTGAGGAGTAATGTGCACGCGGCACAGGCCAGTATATATCTTAAAATGCGCTTCATGTCATTCGATTTTTTCAGTTGAAAACTACTTCGTCATCAGCCACATGATCGTTTCGGGATCTTTCTGGTTCGCCAGTACCGTCTTCGAGTTCCGCGTCTGCTCCGAGTCGGGATATTTCATACGTTGAATGCGTTTGCCCTGCAAGTCCGGATTGACATTCGCAGGCATAGGGAAGTCCAGATAATCGTATTTACGGATGTCTGTCCAGATATCCCCGATCAGCAGCATCGATTTAAACTTTTCAGTGATGATATGCTTCATCGTGAGCCTGGAAGCACCGACATCGATCTTGCTGTTTTTCAGAAAAGCATCGATATCGCTTTCAGTCACACCCACTTTTTTCATATTGGCCGAGATCATTTGCTGATAGGCCGCGTAGCCTTCCGCAGTGGTGCCCGCAGCGCCTCCATTCAGAATAAATCTCGCCTCGGCTTCGATCGCTTTCAATTCGGAATAGGTCATCATGACCAGCGGTGAATTCACGTTTGAATGCCATGCTTTGGCATTCAGATCCACCGTGGAGCCGCTGCCCGTTCCGGGGGTAACACCTGTGTAAACCGTTTGACTTCCTTTCAATCCTATCACCTTCGACAGACGAGGATCGGTGACGCCTTGTGCAGTCCCGTTCATGAGGTCCACAATGGTGTTGGTAAATGTGACAGAGAGGTTCCCAGTAGTATTCGGAATTGCGACTCGGCTGTGCCAGGGGCTCAGGTTTTTGGAATTGTATTGCAACTGAAAATCATCCTCGTTGCCCTTCATCCCGTTCGGAATGGAGGCCAGGGCAGCCTTGGCAGCGTCTTGCGGGCTCTTTACCGACGCATGCATGCTGTACCGGGCACGCAGCGAATGCGCCAGGCGCACCCATTTGCCAAGATCTCCCTGATAGATCAGATCGTCGGCGGCCGGCTTTTGCCCCGCATTGCCGCCCAGCTCGGTGACGGCCTCGTCGAGCAGGCGCAGGATCGTCGCATAAATCTGTTGCTGGGTATCGTACGCGGGCGAGAAATTTTTCTGGTCCGCCTGTGTAAACGGCACATTCTCCCAGTTCACCGTCGCAATGCCGAGATTATATGCGGTCAGCACTTTGGCAATACCTACATAGGCCGGCGAGCCTTCCTCCTGCCCTTTTCTGATGATGGTGTTCAATTGAGGCAATGCGTATAGGTAGAGATTGGACCAGCCCAGCGTATTGTCCGTCTCCGCATAGGTGTCGATGCCATTTGAACCCAATGCGCTGCCCAGTTGCTGCGCATACTGACAGGCCACGTAAGCCTGCTGAAAACTGGCCTCGGCGGTATAAAATTCCGCTGTCGATAACAGTTCTTGCATGGTAGCGTCGCCTTTCAGTGTTTCGTCTGTGTTGACATCGAGAAACTGACCGCAGGACGTCATCAACAATGCCGTCATGCAAAATGAGACCAGCCTGAATATTTGCCTGATATTTTTCATAGTTCTAAAAATTAGCATTGATACCCAGTTGAAAACTCCGTGTTGCGGGGTTGTTCCGACCCACAAAACCAATCAGATTGGTACCGGAGCCGAATGTCAGCGCTTCCGGGTCATAGCCCCTGAACGGGGTGTTCAGAAAAAGATTGGTACCCGTGAAACTGAACCGGACGCCGCCCTTGAATACCGTTTTGATCAACGTGGCCTTTGGAATCGCATAAGAAAGGCTCACTGTTCGCAGTCTGAACCAGGAACCGTCCTGGATATTGAACTCCGCCGAATTACCCATGTAACGGGCCGTGGACGGATTATAGAATGCATCATCCAGCACCACCGCTTTTTTATTGGGAACATAGGTGACGCTTCCATCCGGCGATTTTTGTTCTACCACGCCCTTGAAAACTACCTGTTCATATCGCCGGCTCGTAATCTCGGTCGAGCCGGAGCGGAATGCATTACGTTCACCCAGGTCCACAACATCTCCTCCCTGCCGCCATTCCAGCAGGAATGAGA
Organism: uncultured Dyadobacter sp.; assembly: GCF_946482605.1. The sequence goes on from NZ_CAMLSE010000038.1 coordinate 74,417, forward strand.
GGCCAATGCCCCTGTATCTGAAAGAATTGGTGAGCCCGGCTGTCCAGTCCGGCAAAGCATTGCCATAGGGAGTAGTAACGAGGCTGGTCAGCGGGAAGCCATTGGACTGGATCAGCATCTGCCCATCCGGTGCGCGCAAATAGTCGAGCCCCCAGAGATCGCCTACCTTGCTGCCCTCCCGGACTTTCAGCACCCCGCGACTGCCATTATCAAAATAGGCTATTTCTTCCAGCTCATCCGGCATTTCCACGACCCTGCCCGACATTTTGGTAAAATTCAAGGAAAGGTCCCAGGTGAAACGCGACGTTTGCACCGGCTTGAACGAAGCAAGCAACTCCACACCTCTGTTTCGGATCAGGCCGATATTGGTGTAGTAAAAAGAATAACCCGAGACATTCGACACCGGCGCGCGAACGATCTGGTCTTTACTATCCATCGTAAAATACGTGGCGTCCAGCATCAGGCGATTCCTGAAAAAGCGGAGCTCGGTACCAAACTCGACGGATGTAGTGCGTTCCGGTTTCAGATTCTCGGCAGCTGTTGTGGAACGGCGGACATAACCCGGTACGGTATTACCAAACGGGAAATTATCGGCCAGTTCGTAGTACACGCCTATCACGTACGGATCTGTGCCCTTGCCTACCTGCGCCCAGGAAGCCCGGAGTTTACCATACGAGAGGATGTCGTTCTTAGGCAGATTTTCGGTAAAAATGTATCCTGCGCTGAAAGATGGATAGAAAAATGAGTTGTTGGCCTTGGGAAGGGTTGAAACGATGTCATTCCGGGCGGTCGCATTCAGGTACAGCAATTCCTTGTAACTGAGCTTGGCGTCGGCGAAGAAGCTTACAATGCGGTACTGCAAGGGCGAATAGAAACGCTTTTGCTGGTTACGGTAACTGCTGATTTCGTCGTCAAAAGGTGCTTTCCAGCCTTCTCCACGTTCATAGTAACTGTCGGGCCGTTTACTACCCACCACCGAATTCCCGACCATCAAGGAGCCGTTCCAATGCTCGTTGAATTGTTTGGAGGCCGTTATGTAGAGATTGGAGTTGATCTCACGATAATTGATATTTTCTCGGATCAAAAAGCCCTTCACAGCCGTCCCCACATCGAATGTACTGTCCACCTGCCGTTTCCTGCGCTCATTGAATGCGTCAATAGTCACCTGGTACTTGGCGGAAAGCCAATTGGTAATATTGTAATTCAATGTCACATCGGCAATGTACCGGTTCACTGCATCGATCCTCGGGCTTTTTTCAACCAGGTAGCGCGGGTTATCGGTAAAGCCGGGCAGCAGGTTCTTGTAGGAACCATCGGGGTTCATGTAGTCGTTGACGTCGTAAGTGTTCGGCCAGTACGACAAGGCGCTGAAAACCGATTTGTCACCCGCAGGCGGACGCTTCCCACCCGAACGAATGTAATTGAAGGAGCCGGAGACCGAAAATCGTTTCGTTACATTGTAAGTACCTGCGATTTTGCCGGAAGTCCGTTCGAAATCGGTGGTTGGTACGATGCCTTGCTGGTAATTGTGACCGGCAGAAAAGTAA
>NZ_CAMLSE010000039.1 GCF_946482605.1 uncultured Dyadobacter sp.
TCCCGTCCAGACCGCAAAAAGCTCGGAGAGATCCGGGCTTTTTTGGTTTTAAGCCTATTTGGTAATGAGGCCTCGTCCAGACCGCCAGTTTTTTGAAGTTCTTTATTTTTTGGTTTGGTAGTTCAGTAGGTTAAAATACATGCCCGGCTCACGTTGGGTGTCACGGATGGGGTCGCGGACTTGCGCAGCCCGGTTCGAGTCCCGTCCCAGACCGCAAAAAGCTCGGAGAGATCCGGGCTTTTTTGGTTTTAAGCCGATTTGGTAATGTTATCCGCCGCGCCGCCATTTTTTGAAGTTCTCGATTTAATGGTTTGGCAGTTCAGTTGGTTAGAATACATGCCCGGCCCACGTTGGGTGTCACGCCTGGGGTCGCGGACTTGCGCAGCCCGGTTCGAGTCCCGTCCAGACTGAAAAGCCAGAAGCACTGATTTTCAGTGCTTCTGGCTTGCATTAATGTAAGTGATTCACCACACTTAAAAATATTCATTCCCCAAATACGCTGAAATCCACGGCATTTGATCTCGGGATAAGATTCGGTTTGCCACATTTTACGGCTGGGCGATCAGCAAGGGACGAGAACGTAACCTGAATTTTCAACATCCTCCACTTCTTGGTATGGCGTAGATCGTGTTGCCGGAAACAGACAAGTTGAAGACTTTATCTTGTATAGCGGGAAGTAACAATTGCCATGTCTTTCCCTTGTCTGAGGATCTGTAAATACCAGCCGGATGACCACAGAATATGTATTTGCCAACCTCCGTAATGGAGGCGATAATGAGACTTGCGGGAAGGTTAGCGTCGATAGGCTGCCAGGTTTTGCCGCCGTCGTCTGATGTCCGTACTCTTCTGGTCTCCGTCTCTGTATTACAAGTGATTGCGGCAAATCCACCTTTAATGCGTTCGACAGCAATACCTACTCCGCCCTCATTAATCACATTATCCCAATTTTCACCATTATCTATTGACCGAATTATACCTCTCTGGCTGGTAGCGACCAGCACTCCATTTGACTCTATCAATTTCATTACCCAGCCTTCGTCATATACTCGCTTCCAGTTTTTTCCACTGTCATCGGATTTAAAAAGGCCCTTGTCGCAACCGATAAAAACGGTGTCTCCGGTTTCAAAGATGGTGCGAACGCTCTTCCCCGGAAAATCCGTATATATTGGCAACCATAAACCCGCTCCGTTTACTTTTTGCAAAAACTGACCACTGTAATTGAATGCGAGCATTCCAGTCTTGCCAGGGACAATGCTGCTACGGTTGTCCGGAGAAATCTCTTTTTCCCAAAAAGGAGCAGTGGAATTTGGTTTGCTGTAATACATCCCATTTTCAGTGCGCAGATAGATTCCATTATCATTTGCAAGAAAGCCGTCTCTCGGGATACCGTCTTCCCGCAAATGTTCGGGCAGTCCTTCGCTGATATCCTGCCAGGTTTGGCCGCCATCCTCAGATTTAAAAATGATGTTTGCAGCGACGAACTTATCTCGTTTTTGTTTTTGATTGCTATCCGGGAGTGAGGTTGAGTGTGGAATTTTCGAAGCCTGATCAAAAGAAAATGGGAATTGAAAAAGGAGCAAAAAAGCAAGGTTATGCATTTTCATGACTACAATGGTTTGGTGAAATATTAGCGTAAAATTGTTTTAACTTCACATATCCAAATGTAGGCGCCCGAGTCGCTGTCCCTTGTAAATCAATTGTAAAAAGAAATGTAAATGCGTGTAAATTCTGCTTTTACTGGCTTTTTCACTAACCGATTGGTGGTGGGATCTGGCATTGCTACGGTGATGCTTGCTATTCTTTTTATCGCCTCTTCTTTCATAGAACATCCCGGCCGCGACTTGCGGGCGAAGCAAGTGAACCTCATTATCCGTCAAACTGGTCATAAACTGTTGTTGCAGGCAGGTGACTCAACTTCACGCGTACTACCCGTCGCGGAGATTAAGGAAGGCACGTTTCTGCTCAGGTTCGAAAATGAATTCGTTTTTAACCATGACTCGCTCGTGGTGCTGTCACAGGGCTTACTTCCCAAAACGCAGTTCCCTTCTGGTTACACCGTTACAGTGCATGATTGCAAAAAAGGCGGGATCGTCTATGGCTTCCAGGTAAATAACACCTCACCAGATATCCTGGCTTGCAGTGGCAGAAGTCAGCCCTCAGGTTGCTATACAATCGAATTTGCCTTCCCGGATTTTTACGAGAAAGTAAAACAGAATAAAGCTGACATCGACCAGCTGACTGAACCTGTTAAAGTGGATACTCAGGTAGTCAATCCAAAACTTGAAGAATTCAAAGCGGCAACCTTCGACCATGACATCAACCGACGGACTGAAAAACTTAGATCAGTTGAAACAGACGCTAAGGGAGTCAATCTAAAAATTGAAGAATTAAAAACGACAACCACTGACTACCCATTATTCAATATGATTTATGGGGGCATTCTTGTGTTGATGAGTGTTACCTTGTTGATTGGCCATTTTGGGGAAAATTTAAAACCGGCGCCCGGGCAGAATCAAAACTACGCTGTAATAAAAGAGCCTGTTCCGGAATTGGCTGCGCTCGGAAGTTTTTTATTTAACGTAAGGGGGCAGCGCTTGCTTTTGGGAAGCGAGGTGATTAGTCTCACAGACAAAGAATGCAAGGTCCTGGAATTGCTTCACAAGAACTTCGGTGAACTGATCCCCCGCGAAACGTTGATGCAGGAAATCTGGATCAGCGAAGGGGTCTTCACCGGCCGCAGCCTGGACATGTTTGTGTCGAAACTTCGAAAGAAATTAAGCCACGATCCTGACCTGAGAATAACGAATGTTCATGGAAAGGGGTATAAGCTGGAAATACCTGAACGAGAGATTTAGATCAGATCAAAACCGTTATTCGTTGAGAATGAGCTCTCTTGTCCAATCTATGTTGCTCTTGATGACTTTTGCGGGAATCCCTACTGCGATTGAATTGTTTGGAATGTTGCTTGTTACAACTGAATTTGTGCCTATCACACTATTATTTCCGATACTCGATCCTTTCAAGACTATTGCGTGTGCTGCGATCCAGACGTGATCGCCCACTACGATATCCTTCGGCCAGTTGATCCTTTTCCTGGTATCATTGTCTATAATACTGTGAGAGTCGCCGGTCCTAAATTCTATGCCATAAGCAAGCATACAATCTTCTCCAATGGTAATTGTTCTGTTCGGCTCCGTAGCTGCGAGGTGTGCAGATTCAATAGTAGTATTTTGTCCAATTTGTATTTGGCAACCGCTATTAGCAAACCAGACACTCCCGCCTAAAAAACGACAATTTTCGCCGATGACCAACTGGTGATTATCTCCTCTCATCCTTATTGTTACATCGGACAAGATAGAGTCTTGCATAATGTGGACTAGATTATTGTTGCCAACAATATCATACTTTACATCTAGCAGAACTCCCTTGTTACTGATAATATTATTACTGCCAGAAATGTTGCTCCTATGAGCAAAGCGCTTTTGAATTTTTTTACCGATTAAATATAAAAGACTGCTATTCTTAACAATTTCTTTAATTCGCTGTTTCATATTGATGGGTTAATTAAAAGACAAAACGAATGCTCCGACGAGTCCAATTGAACATTTTTCTTACTTGGTCTAATGCATTCAAGTCAGCTTGGAAGAGTTTGTATGGAAGTTGCTATTCCTATTTAAAATTAGTGAGTCAATTCACCTACTATCTTTGAATAGGCACCTAACGGATGGTCATTTCACTAGTATATGATGACGCTGAGGTCATTATTTTAACCAGGTTCTTGGCAATGCGGGGCCTAATTTCAATAAATTTCTAACTATCGCCAAATTGGTTTCTTAGGGCAAGACACATCGCCCGGGAGAACTTTGGAGCCTGTCGATAAATCCAAATCACCAATATACGAATCATGGCGACTGTCTGGTTGGGAGGTTGGCTCTGGATCGATTTCTCAGAAAGGGCCGTCTAGAGAGCTTTGGGGACATGACCGCAAACATGGAAAACGAGTTTGTTCGAGCATTCCGTTTGCCCAGCCGAGCCCCGACCGTTATATAATGGACATTACATCCATGCGGATAAAAGATGGGGAGTGGCGATTCGCCGCTGTCGTAGGCTACATGATCCGTTCAATGGTGCCGTTTAGAGATCTGTTTGAAAAGAAGTGCCTGCCGTTTGTTCATTAAAGTTTGCGGGAGAGTTCCTCCGGAATAAATTGCGGGTTAATTTTCTTTGCTCATGACTATCATTTTCTGGATCGCGATCAGTCTGGAGTTTGCCGGGCTGCTTTATTTTATTCGAAAGGCCTGGATGCTGATCAGGCAGGATCAGAAATACATATATCCCGAAAAGTATCGGCAGGTTTTTTATCCCATAATGGTGCTTTCGCTGTTGATCGCAGTCAGTTTTGTTGCAAAATACTATTTGCAGAGCACGAAATCTGCGGCCTTTGTCGCTATGCTTCCTGTTGTGGCTTTGGTGTTGGCTCTTGTCGGAGTGATCGTCGGGACGATATGTGTGGGTGGTAAATGGCGTTAGCGTTGATAATCAGCGAGTAAGCGTCATTAAAATAGGCACAAAAAAACACGCAGGTTTCAAAATGAACCCGCGTGTCAAATTACACTTCATCAACAAACTAAAAACCAAATAAAACTAATACGAAAAAAATCGCTTGTCAAGTTTTTTTTGCTGTAGGAGGGGGATTCGAACCACCCACGGTGCGGTTAGCTACGGTACAAATACTGTTGGTGGTCCACCCCAGTCGACTTGCGTCGGCATTATGCCGCGTTTATCCCTTATTCACCACCCCCGAGACAGGAGGGCATGGCTGCCAATTTCATCACCCTACAATGTGACTAAATCCGAGTAAAGAGATGTCGCCATCCGCTTTTCTGAATTTTGGTTCTGCAAAACTAAAACTTCTAGCTTAAATTATAAAATATTTTCATTTAAAATTGTCAAAATTTACAATTTTTTCATAATTTGGATTGTGTTGTTGCGATAAATTCAAACTTTTAGCTCAAAATGCAAAAATATTCAGATATTGATAGTACCGACTTACGCATTCTATCTTTGCTGATTGAGAATGCTGCGTTACCGTACACGGAAATCGGTAAGAGGGTCTTCGTTTCAGGTGGGACGGTTCATGTCCGGATGAAAAAACTCGAACAAATGGGGATCGTTAAAGGCTCCCAGCTGGTGATCGATCCCACAAAACTGGGCTGGGATATCAGCGCGTTTCTGGGCATTTATCTGGACAAAAGTTCATTGTATGAGCAGGTTGCCAAGGAACTGGAAGGGATCCCGGAAGTTGTCAATATTCATTATACCACAGGGATTTATAGCATTTTTTTAAAGATCGTCTGTAGAGACACCGGGCACCTCAGGGAAATACTGCATGATAAGATTCAGAAAGTAAACGGTATCCAGAGGACTGAAACCTTTATTTCACTCGAGGAGCGCATAAATCGTTCTATTCCGCTTGCCGAGAGTTGAAAATGCGGTTCAGCTGGTATTGATAAAAGAAAATGTTATATTTGTGTTGTATATATAAAAAACTTATATATATTTGCTATATAAAATTTGACTTATGGAGAATAACGCAACAAGTAACGAATATGTACGCGGTACATTAAAGACCATAGTTCTGAATTTGCTGGCTGAGCATGACCGGATGTATGGATATGAGATTACGCAGGAGGTGAAAGACCGGACAAGCGGAGCAATTGCTTTAACCTTCGGTGCGCTATACCCGGTGCTGCACAAACTGGAACAGGAGGGGCTTCTTCTTACCGAATCTGTTGAGGTAGATGGGCGTCTTAGAAAATATTATTCGCTTACGCATCGCGGCAATGAAACTGCACGCACTAAAACAGATGACTTAGAGCGTTTTATAGACGCAGTCAGGTTGCTGTTGGCTCCCAAAAATCTGGCAACCGAATAAAAGTTACATGGCTAATCTTTAACGGATCGATCTATGAAACGACTTCAGGAAAATCGCATTGAGCAAATAAGCAAGTATTTGCAGGCAAATAAGCTGGATCCGGAGCTGCTTCCGGAGATACTGGATCACCTGGCCTGTGAAGCGGAAGAATTTCTTTGGGATGGCAAATCGTTCGACCAGGTTTATCAGGACATGGTAACCACGGCCGATGCGCAAACTCTCCTGAATCTGAGTGTCGATCATCAAAATCTATTAGCCATGGAAAAATCTTTGAATGACATCGTGTTCGAGAACCGCAACAAATCGTATGGTGCCTATGATCTGAGAAAAAATTATGGGCAAACGGTGCAGAGATCGGTTTTGATGGGAGTTGCTTTCTTTTTACTGCTGGTGTTGTTCCCCAAATTGTATGCGCGGTTGGTTCCGGAGCATAAGCCCGGGGATGTGGCCTATGAGGTAGAGGTAAGGCCGGTAGATATTACACTGGAACAGCCTGTTAAGCCACCTGTTAAAGAAGAGATAGCTCCGGTGCCCAAAACTGTCAGATCGGTAACCCCGGAAGTGCTTCCCGATAACCAGGTCGAAGTGGAAAACCTGCCGCCTGTGATTGAAGAGTTGGAAACCGCGCAGCCGTCTACCGAAACAGTGGCTGGAGATGAAGGCCTGAATGTCATCGTGCCGCCAGCGGAACGGGTGGGAACAGCCAAATCGGAAGCAGCCGGGATAGAAGTGAGGAAAGAGGAGACATTGTTATTTGTAGAACAGTCGCCCCAGTATTTTGGAGGCAATGAGGCAATGGCCGCCTTCCTTCGAAAGAATCTACGGTATCCCTCACAGGCGCAACGCTCAGGCGTGCAAGGGAAGGTGTTCGTACAATTTACAGTTGGTTCTGATGGAAAAATAGAGAATGCGACCGCAGTCAGGGGGATTGGGTTTGGTTGCGACGAAGAGGCGGTAAGAGTGGTTAAATTAATGAAAGACTGGGTGCCTGGTAAGCAAGCCGGTGTGCCGGTCAGAGTGAAATTTACTTTGCCGATCGCATTTCAACTGGATTAATGATTCTTGCATTGCGTAGATGCCTCCTGTTATTGAAGAAAATCCTCGTTTCGGCGGGGATTTTTTTGTTTTTTTGTGGGTTGTTAATCAGGACTACCGGGTTTTACTTTGTCTATCTAAGGAAATAAACATTTCATTACCAGTAATTAATGTACGCAATTGTTGATATAGAAACGACGGGAGGGGGAGGAGGAGCACGTATTACCGAAATTGCTGTTTTCAGGTATGATGGTTATGAAATTGTCGACTCATTTCATTCGTTGATCAATCCCGGAATATATATCCCTCCGTTCATAACCCGTTTGACAGGCATAGATAATGCGATGGTCAAAGACGCGCCTACTTTTTACGATGTGCAGGATTCGGTCCGAAAGCTAACCCAGGATGCCTGGTTTGTAGCTCACAATGCCAAGTTTGACTATGGGTTCATTAAGAGGGAGTTCGGTGCGCTGGACGAGTACTTCCAGCGTGACCTGATATGTACTGTTCAAATGAGCAGAAAGATTTTTCCCGGGTTAAAGTCATACAGTCTGGGCAACCTCTGTCAAAGTCTTGAAATCATGATTGAAAATCGTCACCGCGCGCATGGCGATGCGGAAGCGACTGTGCGGCTTTTCGAGCAGCTATTGCGTAACGACCGCCAGAAGCTCATCCCGGTCGACCTTTACCAGTAGCGTTACCTTTTTTGGTGGAATGGTTTTTGATTGCTGAACATTTAGTTTCTAACCTAAATTGTTCCTTCTCATGAAAGCATACATCAATTTGCTCGTCATCCTCCTTTTATCGTTCACTTTAACGAGCTGTGAAGTCATCGGTGATATTTTTAAAACGGGTGTCTGGACAGGCGTTATTCTGGTCGTAGGTATTATTGCAGTAGTCATTTGGCTGCTATCCAAGGCCTTTGGCGGAGGTCGGCGGTGATGGTTCCGGAAAAAGGTGTTTTTTAAAACATAAAATTGCAGGTATGCTTGCTTCTGAAAATTCTCCGTTTCATCTTTGCACACCTCAAATGGGGCTGCAGAAATAGATTCAGCAGGTTTTAAGTTGAATCGGGGGATTAGCTCAGTTGGCTAGAGCGCTTGCATGGCATGCAAGAGGTCGTCGGTTCGAATCCGATATTCTCCACTTGATAATCAGCCACTTACAAATGTTTTGTAAGTGGTTTTTTTCTTTAGGTCGAACATAGGTCGAACATTTTTTGCAAGCTTCGGCGAGTTTTTTGAGAATTTGAGGTATGGCAATTACTAATTTTTAGACTTTGTAGTTAGTCATTTTAAGTCGCTTCGATATCGTCATTGTTTCTCTCCCTCTTTGCTGACGAAATTGCCTGATCAGTCCATCAAAAATAAAACGTTGAAAAACAATTATTTAATTGGTGTAGCCATAGCTATAACCATTTAAGTTCCCTATCTTCCTGAATGGAAAATAAACACCTAGTAGGGGCGGTGGTCTCGTTGTTAACGGATCCCAGGAAGCGGTTGACGGTCAAAAAGTATTTGAAGCGTATTTACTATTGTGAGGAAATCGGCGACGGTGACAAAAAGATGTTGGCTTTTTTTGAAAGGGAATTGATTCCAATTCCGTTGAACTGATTGATGTATTAAAACGGTGTGCGGCGAGCCCAAATGCAACTAGCTAGGGCTCGCTTTTTTACTGCCCTTCACCTGCCTATAACCCAGCCTTAAGAAATCTTAACTGTTGCTAGGTTTTCGCTCCAATTGGCCGCCTACCAACCATCGCCTACAAATGAACAAAAACGGAGAAATTATCATTATTGAGGATAACGAAGAGGATAGAAATGTGCTGGAGTATGTATTTGAAAAGCTAAGCTATCCCAATCGAAGGGCCTACTTCGAGGATGGAGCGTCAGTATTAGCCTACATGAAGGCTCCGTATGCCGAACCCTTCCTGATACTGTCTGACATTGACCTTCCTTACAGGGATGGCATTGACCTTAATTCACAGCTTAGCACCGACATCGAAATAAGGCAGACGGGTGTCCCCTACCTTTATCTAACGAACCGGGCAACTCACGAGCTGATCATCGACGCGTACAGCAAGCTGGCGCAAGGCTACATCATTAAACCCAGTTCACCAAAGGAACTTATCTCGACGCTGAAAGCCATTATGGATTATTGGCGGGTATGCACTATCCCCTCCTGAATTCTAGCGATCGGTGTAATGTGGACTGTTCATTGGTGAATCAAAGCCCATCGCTTGTTCAACTATAAATCACCAACGCGTGCGGAGGTATGGTCAGTCGGATTGCCTTTCCGTTTCTTACTTCAATATTTAATTCCGCCGGACTCAAGTCCGAGGCAAACAGACATTTCATCGAGGTATCGATTGGATGCATCGCCTCATCGACTGTAACGTATACAAAAGCGTATTTTTCCTGGTCCAAATTCATAGCGCATAGTATTTCATGATCGTCCGAGATCCGCGACCACGCGATTACATCCTTATCGCCGGTTTCGTCATCCGGGTAGCTAAAAATGGTTCCATTCCGGGATGTCGACCGGAGAAAAAAGGCTCCGGACAGCAACGTAGGATATTTTCGAATTAAGCTTTCAAGACGCTCCATGTGAGAAGGCCGCAACTTTTCCAGACAGTGCTCACGGACACCCATAAAGTCAGGATTTAAATGAATGTCGAGTAGGTTTTGCATTACAGAAGTCGGGTTTAATAAGGCGTCTCTTCAAGGTAGTGAATTTTGAGCAAAATGAAATATTATTCTAAATATTTCTAATATAGTTTTTATTATCAGAATTTTATTTTACATTTGATAAGTATTTTAAAATAAAGTTATGAATAAAGGAACGGTTAAGTTTTTTAATGATACCAAAGGTTTTGGTTTCATTGCTCCGGAACATGGCGGAGATGATGTTTTTGTACACACCACTGGTCTCAATGATGATATCCGTGAAAATGACAGTGTGTCTTACGATGTAGAAGAAGGTAGAAAAGGCCTGAACGCAGTTAATGTAACTATTATCTAAGCGGACCAAACATACAAAGCAATAGAAATCCTCCCGCTGCGGAGGATTTTTTGTTTTTGATCATACGGATGAAACCCAATACCCAGCAATACCCGAGATCGTCAAGGCGGACGTTAGCACCGCGATTAACAGATCTGCCAGCCACGCTTTTGAGTAAAGCGCTACTTGGCCTGACCTCGCTCCTTGCCAGTTTACTTTCCTTCTTTCTTCGCTTTGTACTGCAATACCGGAAAACAGTGATACGTAAAAACCTGACGAGCTCGTTTCCTTCCAAATCTTCCCGTGAGATTCGTACGCTTATGAGCGCTTATTACCGCCATATGAGCGATCTTTTGCTCGAACCTTTTTTGTTTTACCTGGCACCCGAAAGACTTAGAAAGCGCCTGGCTAAGTATATCAATCCGGAAGTTCTGGAACTGCTTCACGCAGACCAGCGACCGGTAATAGTCTTCGCGTCGCACTACGGGAACTGGGAATACCTGATTAATCTTCCGCAAGTGACGGACTACCCGGTTTATACAGCCTACTCGCCGATCAAGAATGGTCTGCTCAACGGGATGATGATCAGGTTGCGTTCGTTTCTGGGAGTCAAACTCATTCCCAAAAAGGGATTTTATCGGCAAGCGTTGTCGCTGTTGCGGCAAACTGCCACCCCAAACATGCTAGTGGTCATTGCAGATCAGCGGCCTGCGCCCGGCAGTGACAAATTTCATATTTCTTTCCTGGATCAGGATACTGCCGTTCAAATGGGAGGAGAACGGATGGCGGCTTCATCTCAGGCGGCAGTCGTGTACGTTGAATCTCAAAAAAGGGCTCGTTTCAGCTACGAGTTTACGTTCCGGCTGATGGAACATCCTGACCGATCAACGCCTCTGAGCATCACAAAATCTTATTATTGTTTTCTGGAAAAGAGTATCAGCCGCGCGCCATCTTACTGGCTATGGTCACATAATCGGTGGAAAAGTCCAGTAGTGGATGCAATCCACGCGACTTAGACACATATCATGGTTGCTAATCTCTTTTCGCGATTGTGCCTGGCTAATCGTTCAGGTAACACAATAATGAATTCTCGCAAGCGAGTACAGATTTCTGATCGTAACAAGAGTCTTGAACTTCCTGCACACGCACAGGGTACAACGGGAGATAAGCTTGAAACGCCGGGGTTGATGTTGCGATAAATTCAATTTTTACTAAAATTGCAGAAAGATAAAGGACACCATAAGGTTTGAGATATCCGCATCGCATATGTTGAAAGGTAAATGTTTAGGTTATCCAGACCTCACGAAAGAAGTGGATCGGAGAACAAACTTTTGAAGAAGGAAAATAAGCAGAACTAACAATGTCTCTTTACGGATACACCTTTTTGGCGGAGGTAGAAGGCTTTGACATCGAGGACTACATTGCATACATGGACTGGCCTTCTGCCGCGGGACCACATATCAAAATCTACATAAAGGAAGGCTCCATTTTCTTTTACCTACACGACGAGCTGAAAGACAGACTGTTTCAATTTTCTGCAATAAACCCTTCAAAGCTAAAAACTAAGGAAGCTTTTGAAGATGTGATTAAAGCCTACCTATTAACAAAACTTTGACAGATGGTGAATGTAGTTACTCAACGCTTGAAGGGAACATAGCGTCCAAATCCGACGTTTGATATTATCCGTCTGCTTTGTCCCAGATCGTTTTAGCTCGGGAGCTTATAACATAGATTTAAATTTAAAAACATTCTTCATGTAGTCGGCTTGATGCAGAAGCAGTCCAATAGCGAACAATAGTTTCCAACAGCTCTTTTATCTCCTCAAAGCCGGCCGGTTTCACAAAAAAACCTTGAATCGAATCGCAGTAGGCATCGACTACATGAGCATGGTTAAGAGATGTCGTCAAATACAGGTAAGGCACACATTTAAGTGCTATGTCCGCATTCTTCTTTAATTCAACTCTTAGCTCTAATCCTGTGAGCTTTGGCAGGTTTACATCCGATATTATCAAGAAAATGGTGCCATGATGCGCGCGCAAATAGTCTAGTGCGGCAAAGCCGTCGGGGAAGTATATCCTTTTGTTGGGGAAATCAAGCTCTAAGAAAGCCTCCTCGAGCACGAATTGATCGTCTAAATCATCCTCAATCACGATAATAATGCCTTTTTTGTCCATTTGATATGAGGATTAAAACGGATTGTTTACAAATCTCGGTCCAGCCCAAGATCGTTGATTTCATTGATAACTGGATGCAACGTCTCCAAGTCGAGTTTTTGTCAGGTTCCGGTGTAAGAGCGAAACAAGAAATTGCCCGGTTTTGACTCGACAAATGGCGCTTGCATCGACATTAACCGCTAGTTTGTTCATTTTATCTTTTTCGGCGGCTATCATCAAGCTTTCGTGAATTTAAATCCAAAGACTCCCACACATGCCAAAGAGAATCTACCGAGGGGGTAGCTGTCTGTTCGAAGGCTTGATCGATCATTCTCGTTAAACGAGGAGATAATTGCTGAGCCACTTCATACCTCGCCTCAGTTCGGCTCGCCTGATCAATTTTCTCATACGAACATCTAACTGTCACAAGAGAAGCGGCGGTAGTACAAAGCAGTACTGCCGATGAGGCGAGATAACTTTTAGCCTTAAAATTGAATGTGACTGGCTTGGGATTTTCCAAAGCGTACGATAATGTCTCGAGGTGCTTTCTAATACCTGCTAGCTGGGAAAGCATCATGTTGCCTGATGGCATTTTTGCCACACTGGCCTGAATTTCTGCTAGCATTTGACGTGCTAAATCATCGACCGGAGCTTTGGGATCGATCAATACGCTTTCCATCACTGAAATCTTTTTTACCAGTATAGCTAGTATTTGCTCGAAGCCATCGAGTTTATCTTCAATATCTTTCATAAATGTAGTCCTCTCGATTTTTTGCGTTTGTGATTTCTTTTAAGGTTGGGGTTGACTGTGTCGTGCTGATTTACCGGATCCATCAAGTCTTTCAGCAAGTTTTCCTCGGGATAGTTCGGCAAACCATATCGGTGAGTTAGCATTTTTTCTTGCGCCGGTGGTGGTGTCCCGCGCTCCCACATCCGACGCCTCACCGACATCTGTTGCTGAAAATTTTGCCGCAGCTTTCTATCAAGTGCCAGAAAGCTCATGCTTCGGTCCACTTTTGAGCCCTTCAACACCGTTCCATCCTTCCCGAAGCTGATACCTTCAATCTGATCGGTACCAGGCTTGTATTTGTAGATGAGAGCAATTCCGCTCAATGAAAGCGCACCTTCCAATTGTTTCCAATTCACTGCGGATCTGCTTGCCAGCTTGATCTGATCTGCCAGCTCATAACGCGTTTTATCAATCCCTTTAAGCCTCGCTCGGTTAACCAGCATTTTTCCGTTACCCATGTAGTAGCCATGTTTCAGGGTCATCTCCTTGCAAACCTTCTGATTGATTCGCTTCTGAAAGCGGTCCGAAATGGATTTACCAGCATTATCAACCCGGTTGTAGATAATATGGATGTGTGGCTGATTGGTATCGCGATGTTCAACGACCAAATATTGGGTGTTTTGGATTTTCATTTTGGCCATGTACTCGGCAGCCCTTTCGATCATGACCTTTTGTGAGAGTTTATCCTTATCGAACGCACTCCAACTCAGCACCAGATGACCGACAGCCTTGCCCAACTCGGGATTCATCTGGCGCTGAGCATTGAAGTCATGAATAGCTGACTTTACATCCTGGGTCCTGACCCCTTCTCCATGAAGAACGATCGCCTGCTCTTTCTGCATGACATACCTGACTGCCCCTCCGAAACTTGATCCTATCATTATCTTACCGATCATCGTTGGTCAATTTTTTGAGTAAATGATCAATGTCTAATAGAAGCTGCGTGGCCTTTTTTGTCTCGTATAACAGCCCCTGCATATTCGTAAACCTGAGCAGTTGGTTTAGGTTATTGGCCAGGCCGGCCAACGTTCTGATGAACCCTGCTTCCTCCGCTGAAAGCCGCGCAACAACCCTGGCTTTCCTGGCCGCTTGCCTCAGCCAGGTGCTTGGCCGAAGGCCTGCGTCCTTTGCTTTGGACTCAATCAAAAACCGCTCGGTTTCCGAAAGTCGGACCATTAGTTGCGCGTTTCTTTTGACCTTCTTGGGGGGCCGTCCGCCTTTGGATTTGTGTGACTTTTGCTCCATGCTTTCTATATCTTTTATCTCTTTTACAGAGTCTGTTAAATGCCTTTTGCGACCATCGGGAGTAAAAGCAAGTTTGAGTTCCGGCGCGGCCGGAACGAGTTTTTGCGAAGCGAAAACACAAACTTGCTCCCTGCTCCCTGAAAGAAACTTAAAAACCCAGCCCTCGGGATTTTCTGGAACGGTGCTGATGTTGGGGCTGCTTTTCCAGCTGCTTGCCTGCTACCAGCATCTGATTCAGATCCTTGTAATCTTTATAGATACCTGAGGCATCGACGAAACTGAGCCCCGCGTTCTCGAATTTTTCAAGCAGCTTTTTCCCAGCTGCATCGTGATCCGGATATAGAAAAACGGTGCTGTAACCTTTGAGAATGTCCATACTGCGCTCTGCCAGACTCACCGAATTGAGCACTACAAAGTCGGTCTGGATCTGCTCCTGTTTTCGAAGCGAGAGAAGCGACAAGAAATCCATAAAGCCTTCCAGCACGCAGACCAAGCTGTGACCATTCTCAATATGGGATATGTCCTTCGGAGATGTCGAGCCCTTGAAATAGGCATTTCTCAACTCATAGCCGCCCGACCGGTTCTCAAAACCGGCGGCGAAATAATTCTTGTCGTCAACCCGATAGTATACCTCCTGGCAGTATGATTTAGCAACGGCCAGATCGATACCACGCGATTCCAGGTACTGGGTAATTGCCCGGTTACTGCCTAACCCCTTTAAAGCGGTAATTTGGACGGCAGGCTGATCGATTTCTCTGGCTAGGGTAACGCCACTGTCTATATGCAAGCCAGCTAATTTTGGGTCTTGCGGTTGAAATAGAAAATGACCAGAGTCCAATTTCTCCAACAATGCTTTTGTATTACAACGAAACAGGGCGCGCCCTAAATCGATAATATCTCCTCCCTGACCGTTTCCGTGATCATAATACAGGTTCAGTCTGGAGTTGACCTTGAAAGAAGGCGTTTTCTCGTCCCTGAACGGGGAGAGGTACCAATGGTCTTGTCCCCGGACATATTGAGGACGGATATGGCAGTGTTCCAGCAGGTCTACCATAGATATCTGTTTGGCTTGCTCGCAAGTCATAATTACCGGGGCTTGAAAGTGAAAAAATTGATGAATTGATGCGAAGAGCTTACAACTGATTGGTTTTTAATCATTTAAGCCCGCATCAGAAAAGCATCAAAATGCATCAGGGGTGGCATCGCTATCCAGTGATTGATGCGCGTTGATGCGGATTTTGATGCGCTGTAATTATTTATTAATCAATTAATTAAATATGATGCGCATCAAAGCATCAAAAATTAGGGCAATTCATTGAGCTCATTTATGCGCCCTCGGGATAGGGTATAGAACCTACCCTTGCCGGTCTGCTCGAAGACAGTGCCGTCGCTTAGAAATTTGTATTGCGGGTAGGTAAGTGAATTACTTGCCGGGCTCAATTTCCATACATTTTGCAGGATCCGCTTGATCTGTGAGAGGTCTTTGAAACGGATGTGCTTTTTGTTGAGCCAGTCCTGAACATCGCCAGTGCAAAACCGGATTTCTTCCAGCTCTTTTTCGTCGGCAATTGTCAGCAGGATATGGGCGATCTCCACTTCCAACTTGTTCCGATTTTGATTGAGCAGCTTTTTTAATGCAGGTGTCGCAATTTGATCAGCCGTAAACCACATTCTTGTTTTACTGGAATGAACGAAGTTACGGCTCACCAGAAAATACAGAAAGAATGGTATCTGAGCCCGAAGTTGGGCAAGCAGGTGGTGATTCTCCGATTTTAGTGGTGGCACCTTTCTCACCCAATACCGGATTTCTCCGGGCTCGGCAATAATGAAATGATCTTCGTTGTTACTGCACAAAATGAATTTTCCGAAGAATTCCACTTCCTGCCGGTCATGGCCTTTGGCCTCGACTTTGTAAAACCGGGCCGTGCTCAGATTCTTGATTCGCTCTGAATCCTCCTTTCTATCCAGGAACGTTTCATCCACACCGATGACCAGTTTCTGCGCCCATTCGATGTTGAAATTGGAGCGGAAATCCTCATTACTGTTGATCGTCATGTTTTCGCCAAAGATGGATTTGACAAAATGCAGGAATGTGGTCTTTCCCGTTCCGCGCTCCTCGCTGACCAGGCACAGGATAGGCAGAATTTGGGTAGGACGTTCAAGCAGGATTTTGAAGTAGTCATAACCCATCTCGATCTGCTCGCCGAAAATGTGACTCAGAAACTGGAATATTACCGAGGCATCACCCTGCCGCGTCTCATGCTGGAATGGCTGATAGCGATTGTAAAACCCGCCAACCTTTTGTTGGTAGTTCAGATGGCTCGGGACGAAACAAAAGCCGTCGTAACAATCCACCCGGTCCTTCAAGTAGTCACGGCTGTGATCCAGCCGGATGCATTCAGCCGACCATGGGATCAATGAGGAAATCGTGTCGCCGGAAGATAGTGGCCGGTTGACTTTCTTAAAGTAACTGGTACCAATGCGTAGGTAAACCGGATTATCTTTCATGGCTACCTCCGATTTTTTGCTGGCCGTTGGCTATCCATTCCAGTAGCTCCTTTCGTGAAAAGAGCAACTTACCTTCCATTTTGCAAAACGGAATCTTCTTTCTTTTCACCAGCCCATAAATGGAGGTCTCCTTGTATTTGGTAAGGCGCGCCGCCTCCTTGGTGTCCAGCAAAGTGTCACTGGTATCGGAGGAAGCCTCCGGTTTTGACTCTAAAACCCGGCGCAGTGAAGATTCGATCAGCTCTGATAACTGCTGATCGTTCATCGAAACTAGAACTGTTGTGCTCATCCCTTTTGCGTTTTGGTAATGGGCAAAGCAAGGCTAGAAAATCGGGGAAAAACAATATGAAGTTGACTAAGTCAGGTCTGCGACGCCGTACTCGTTAATTTTCCTTAATGTTTTCAAAACATTTTTAGAATGAGGGCTATCAGTCAGATTGCCAATGCTCTGTACTATATTCCCGCGCGCTTTATTGATATTACTTCGAAGGCTTTCCAGCTTCGTTTTCGAGTAGCACGAAAATGTATCGAGCAGCAATTGACAGTACCGGTCAAGGCCAATATTGTTCCGATCTGTATTCAACTTATAGGTAGCATGCATGAGCAGGTTTAAAACCCTCTCGTAGTTTCCCGGAGGCATTTCAAAGTACTTGTGTTCAGATCTGGGCAGTCTGCCTCCTTTTTCTTCGAACATCATTCCCAAGAGCTGCAACACTTCCCCTTCACTTTTAAATACCTGAATAGAGCTCACTGCCTTACATTTCCAAGCGTCGACTAAAATCAACCACATGGATATAATTTCTTCAACCGCATAGTCGAGCGGAATCCGCTCTGGGCCTTTCGTTTGTACTTCAGCCACTGGCAATTCTTGCTTTTGTGCCAAGACCGGAGATTTATACTTAGGAAGGCCAAGCGCATTTACTCTATCGCCACACGCTCGCACAAGGTAAGCCTGGATAAATCCGAGCGCGTATAAACAGGATGGAACAGCAAATCCCTCAAAGTATAAATGATAGGAGCAAAATTCAATGAATTGCTCCAAATGAGCGATTTTGCTCTCGTTGTCAGGATTGTACAGAATCGAGACTATCTGTTGTGGATATTCCTTCATCGCGTCGAAGTACCCTCTTTCAAACTGCGCTCTCAGTTCGTCGGCATAAGACTCCGAGATTGGGCTATGATGATCTACAATGACAGTCGCCCGGTTTTTCTGGTCGAAAATGGCAGCCAGATTCGGTTCACTGAGGAAGACCGGTGGCGCTGTTTTCTCAGCAATGTTCTCAAAGTGAAAATTACGTGATAGGTAGTCTGCTTTTCCACTGCGAAAAACATGATCTACAAATCTTAAATATGGAAACCGTCCCTGATCGTCCAGATTTATACCGAGATCAGGATCGAAGCCTGGCAAATTGAAAAAATACATGCGTTCAAAGCGTTGAGTTAATCAGTTCATCCAAAATTGGGTCCCCGATGTCTTCCAGATAAATATCAGTTGTTTTTAAGCTGTCATGTCCCAATGATCTGCCAATATTCTCCTTGGATACTCCGTTTCTCCGGAGCGTGGTTGCATATGAATGTCGGGCGACGTACGTAGTCAGGTTCTTCTGGATGCCTAAGATTGCACCTAATTCTTGTAAGTCCTTGTTAACCCGCGTTCGAATCTTCTGCTTTCTATATCTGATCGACTGTATGCTGTCGTGTCTTTTGTACAATATGGGAAAGATGTAGCCGGCATCGCTATTGCCGCGAAGGCTTCGGTAAAAATCAAGGATCCGCATAGCTTCTGGATGGAGCTTAAAACGAAATTCTTCCTTGGTTTTCGATCTGATATATTCGAGTTCGTCATCAACAATGTTATCCCATTTTAAACTTGCAAGATCCGTAAAATTGATTCCTCGGCAATAAAAACTGAAAAGGAAGTAATTACGTGAATTAATGAGTGTGTCATTCATTGGATCGATCACCAGGGCTGAGATTTGATCAATCTGCGATTTTTGAATCGCTCTTTTTTTTGTCCTAGGGTTGTTGTATTTGCCAAATGCGAGCTCTTTAAAAGGATAGTGACCCTCGGGGCAAAATTTTTCTCGGATTGCTACCTTCCACATCGTTCTAAAGGTTCTTAGATAGACACTTCTTGTGGTAATAGCGCACCCGCGTTCCATCAAGTATTCTTCATATTTCTTCAGAAAATTTAGATTGATAGATAGAAGATCTCGGTCTTTGTTTTTCACAAACCCTTTCAAGCTGCTCAGCGTAAATTTAAAGGTGTCCGCATAGCCGATCCGGTTTTGCTGATTGAGCAGAGAAATATGGTCCTCAAAGAGCTTAAAAAGTGATTTGCTCTCTGGTTCTTTCGTTGCGCCAGTCAAACTACGAACCACGCTTTTCATTTCGTCGAAAGTTGGCTTCCGACCTTTTTTTCCTTCAGATATAATAAGAAAATCTAACTCAGAAATGATTGTTCTAAGGAGTAAATTGATCTCTTGATGCTTAGGGTGACCGCGGGCAACTTGCTGTTGACTAACTAACCAATTTTCTTGTTTACAGCTCTTCTTTGTACTGACTAACTGGTTCTTACGATCAATAATGATGCGGAGCATTATCGGATACTCGCACGAATCATTAACTTTGGAAGCTAGGATAAACTTGGTTGAGAGTGCCATCAGTGCATATTTTGATCAAAATTAGGTCGAACATAGGTCGAACATTTCTTGTCTAAGGATAATTAAGTAAACTTAAAGAAACTCAATTAACTGACTAATATTCAATATGTTAGATTGTTTTTTATAAAAATCAAATATACAAAAAATCCTAAAAAATCTGGATGGCATGCAAGAGGTCGTCGGTTCGAATCCGATATTCTCCACACAGAAAAGAGGCACTTACGTTGTTCGTAAGCGCCTCTTTCCGTTTAAGCTACCATCTAAATCGGCGCAACTCAGTAATGTAGCTGTTGCACAAAGTACGTCATCACTCCACTTTCTCAATTCCCAGCACCAGTGCTTCAAACTTGTTTTCAATTCTGATCTCAATACCATTTTCAAGCAGATCCTTTCCTGAGTAACTGCCTATTTCCTTTGAATCTTCGGGTGAGAATAGCCGGTATTTGCTGCCGGATTCGGCGAATGGAAACGGGAATGTGCGTGAACTCTCCACGGATCCGTTCCGAAAGAAGAACAATACGCCACCTTGTTTCTCTTTATTGAATTTGTAAACACCGTCCCAGTTGCTCATCGTTGGCCGCTGAAAAATGTCGGAAACGTAAGAGAAGCGCGTAAACTGATATTTTTTGTCCATCATTTTAAACCAGGTATTCCATTTTAAGTACCAAGGTTTTAGCGATTGAGGCAGTTTCCGGGAGTCGCCGACCAGGATCGGCTTGACGGACGCCAGCGACAAAAATGTGTATTTGGAATAAGGCGAATCCATAAACTGGTTGCCGATCAGATTGGTTGCCGTAGGAATGGCCCGGCTACGGTCGAAGGCCATTTGCCGGATGTTGATTGGGCCCACAGGCGCGTCGTCGTCGTAATTGGTGAGCCAGTCGTAATCGGCGTGTTCGATCAGTGCATAATCATTAATGTAATATTCTCCCCAAACTTCATAAGTACAGTCGACGAGCAGGTTGGGGAAGGCCTTGTGCAGGTCGTCGAAAAGCTGCAATGCCTTTTCGTAAATGCCGTAGTAAGAGCTTTCGCGGTCTTTGTAGCCTTTGCCTTCGGATTTGTAATCGCCTTTTTTGGAATAATCGAGCACATAGGCCGAGTTGGCGATCGCGAGATCCAGTTTAATGTACGCCAGATCATTTTCACGAACATGGCGTTTAATCTTCTCCAAAATATAATCATAGTAACCCGAGGCAAGCGACATCGTTACGCGTCCTTTCATTTCCTCGTGCAAGTACGCAGGTTCGCCATTCTTGTCGTAAATGGCCCATTCGGGATGCTCTTTGTATAATTTGCTGCTTTTATCAACCGATCCGAGGCCCATCCATAGGCCAGCCTTCATCCCTCGCTTCCGAATGTGCTCGGTAATGGGTTTCAGCCCGTGGGGAAAGCGGGTGGGATGGGGCTCCCAGTCGCCGTAGTTGTTTTCCCAGCCCGCATCCATAATGAAGAGGTCGGTGCCGGTACCTTCCAGGCCGTCCGCGAGCTGGGTTACCAGTGTGTCATTGATATTGGTATAGAATGGCCGCCAGGTGTTGTACAATGTAAATGGGATTTCTTTTCGTTCGAATAGTTTCACACCCAGGCGTGTACGTATGAAGTCGGCGAAATGGCCTTCGAATGCGTCTTCCCACTTCTGCGACTGGACGAGGCAAATGAATGTTTTGGGACTGTCAAACTTTCCCTGCGGTTCAATCCACTTTTTAAACGGATAGTGATCAGTCAGGCTCGTCATGCCGATCGAAATACGGTGGTGGTCGGTGTATACTTCGGTTTTTTTCAGCACGCTGGGGGCTTCATTGCCAAGGATAAAGCCTTCTTTTGCATAGTTGTTATACACAAAAATGGCTGCATCGTGATGGTCGCCGTGATAGGGGCGCCAGGCAAACCGGGATCCGTAATTGGTGTATAACTCAGATTGTTGGGAAGAAACCGGTACCAGGTTTAGCCGCTCGACTTCGAGATTCGCGATGGCGATGGCTTTGGTACCTTTGTTGGTAACGCTGATTTGCTTCCTTACCACAGGCAATTCGTCGTAAACTTCGAAGGTCAAATCCACCGTTACATTTTCGGCAACTGTGCCGTGTAATCCTGCCAGCTGCACAACTACTTTTTGAATGCCGTTCCCCGACCGTTCCGACGTATGTTTGGTGTATTTAAATAACCCATTCGCGCCGTTGCTACTCGCAGGGATACCATCAATCGTAAAATAAAACTCCTCCGAGCCAGGGCGGCTGTAATCTTTGCTCGTCAGAAGATGCTGGAAGCGCGATGTGTAAAAAGAATTATCACTGATCGTGAATTTTCTT
Organism: uncultured Dyadobacter sp.; assembly: GCF_946482605.1. The sequence continues at coordinate 21,641 of NZ_CAMLSE010000039.1, forward strand.
TCCAGGAACCGGTTTTTAATAACTAGTGAATCTTGCGAAAATGCATTGCATGCCGCAAGGATAGCCAGAACGGCCACCCGCATAAATGTGTAGTACATAGTAATGTGTATAGTTGTTATTGACTATTTAACTAACTATGAAACAGCCATAGTTAGGGTGAATTTAATAAAATATTAAGAACAATTTAAATTTTAAACAGATTATCAATAAAGATGCAAACTGGTTTTTGAAAAACCCTGATATTGCAGCTTCTTAATTCAAGACGTTAATCTATGTCACAGAACTTATTCGATTTTGGAATGATCGGTCTGGGCGTAATGGGTCGTAACCTGTTACTGAACATGGCTGATCATGGGTTTTCTGTTATCGGTTTCGATAAGGATGAAACCAAAAATTCTGCATTGGAATCAAGCGCCACACCGGGCACAACCGTGAAGGGTGTTTCAGAGCTAGCCCAGATGATCCAGTTGTTGCAGCGTCCCCGCAAGGTGATGATGCTGGTACCAGCCGGTCAGCCGGTCGACGATGTCATCGCTTCCCTGCTTCCTCTTTTGGAAAAAGGAGATGTCATTATTGATGGTGGTAACTCACATTATACAGATACGCTGCGCCGCGTGAAGTACCTGCGCGAAAAGGAAATTCATTTCATGGGAATCGGTGTTTCGGGTGGCGAAAAGGGTGCCCGTACCGGCCCGAGCATTATGCCAGGCGGCGATAAGGCGGCTTACGCGAACGTGCAGCCCATGCTGGAAGCGATCGCAGCAAAGGTGAATGGCGACCCATGTGTGGCCTATCTGGGCAAGGAAGGCGCCGGCCATTATGTGAAAATGGTGCATAACGGTATCGAATATGCGATCATGCAGCTCATCAGTGAATCGTATGCGATCCTGAAAAAGGCCGGTTTGAGCAACCAGCAACTCCACGAAGTATTCAAAAGCTGGAATGAAGGCGACCTGCAATCGTTCCTGGTGGAGATTACGGCAGATATTTTCCTGCAAAAAGACGACAAAACGGAAGCGAATCTGGTTGATGTGATTTCCGACAAAGCGGGTTCAAAAGGAACCGGGAAATGGACATCGCAGGATTCCATGGAGCTGCCTGTGGCTGTTCCGGTGATCGATACTGCAGTAGCGATGCGCACGCTTTCCGGTTATAAGGACGAGAGAACGGTCGCTGCTGAACTTTATGGCGAAAGCACCGCTATTTCGGAGGAAACGCAGGTGTTGATCCAGCAAGTACACGACGCATTGTACTTTGCCACCATTCTGGCTTACGCACAAGGCCTTGCAATGCTATTCCAGGCGTCGAAAGACCTGCAAATGGAGATCCCGCTGACGGACGTTGTGAGCGTTTGGAGAGGTGGTTGCATTATCCGTTCTTCGCTGCTCAGCGTGTTTACCGACGCCTACAAGCAAACCCCGGAATTGTCCAATATTCTGTTGAACCAAGAGGTAGCTGCATTGGTTAAGTCTGTGGAAGGTAACACGCGTTCTCTGATCGCATTTGCCGCCCAGTCGGGCATCCCGGCCGCCGCGCTGATGTCGTCACTGGCATACTTTGACGCTTACAAAACGGCGTACATGCCGACGAACCTGATTCAGGCGCAACGCGATTATTTTGGCGCGCATACGTACCAACGTACCGATATCCCAGGTACATTCCACACAGAATGGGGTCAACAATAAATCAGAAATTTTATGCAAAGCAATAAACGTCCCCCTGCCTCGGTACTCTTTATTTTCGGAGGAAGCGGGGACCTCAACTACCGGAAGCTTACACCCGCTCTCTATAACCTGTTTTTGGACAACTGGATGCCCGATCAGTTTGCGATCGCCGGCATTGGCCGGAGTGCTTATTCCAATGAGAGATACCACGAGCACCTGCTCGACGGTGTTACAAAGTTCTCCCGCCGGAAAGGCAAGCAAAACGGCCATTGGACTGAATTTACACAGCACGTTTCGTACCTGCAGATGGACGGCGACGATGCGGAAGCGTACCACAAGATCACCGACCTCGTTAAGGAAAAAGAAGAGGAATGGGGTGTTCATCCCAATGTGATCTTCTACCTCGCAGTAGCTCCTCAACTCGTTCCTTCAATCGCACAGAAACTGGGTGCATTGAAGATCTGCGGAGATAAAGGCACAACGCGCATTGTGGTTGAAAAACCATTTGGTCACGACCTGGAAAGTGCCCACGAACTGAACCTGCTGCTTTCGAGCATGTTCGCTGAGGAGCAGATCTTCCGCATCGACCATTACCTTGGTAAAGAAACGGTTCAGAACATCCTCGCGCTACGCTTTGCAAATGCATTGTTCGAGCCGCTCTGGAACCGTAATTATATCGATCATATCCAGATCACAGCTGCCGAAGCGGTAGGTTTGGAAGGTCGCGGAGGCTATTTCGAGCACGCTGGTGCATTGCGCGACATGGTGCAGAACCATATCCTGCAAATCCTGTGTATGATCGCAATGGAGCCACCGGTATCATTCGATGCGAATGAGATCCGTAATAAGAAGGTAGACGTGCTGAATGCGATCCGCCGCATTACCAAAGAACAGGTGCACGATTTCGCCGTTCGCGGACAGTATTCGGGTGGCTGGAAAAAAGGCGAGAAGGTAGTTGGTTACCGGCAGGAAGAAGGCGTGAATCCGCAGTCGAATATCGATACATTCGCGGCAGTGAAGTTTTATATCGACAACTGGCGCTGGCAAGGTGTGCCGTTCTATGTAAGGACCGGCAAATACCTCAACCAGAAGGCGACCCACATCACGCTGCATTTCAAACAGGCACCGCATTATGCATTCCCGCCTGAGTCTGCGGAAACGTGGCGTTCCAACCGTTTGACAATCAGTATTCAACCTAATATGGACATCAGTATTCGTTTCCAGGCCAAGCGCCCGGGGCAAACGATGATGCTCGATCCGGTGGATATGACTTTCGATTACGACGCAGTAGCGGGTGAACATGCTCCCGAAGCATACGAGACGCTCTTGCTGGACGTCATGGAAGGCGACGCGACGCTGTTTATGCGTAACGACCAGGTGGACGCTGCATGGCAGGTAATCATGCCAATCCTGGAAACGTGGGAAAATCGTCCGCCACAGGACTTTCCGAACTACGCACCAGATTCATGGGGTCCTGATGCGGCCGACGCACTCATCGCCCGCGACGGTCATACATGGCTTAACCTGCCACCTACCCCGTAAGCTATGGAGTTGCATATAGAGAAGGATGTCAAGGCATTAAGCGCCAGCCTGGCCGAATGGATTAACAATTACATTCAGCAAACGCTTACCAGGCAGGATCGTTTTACGTTCGTGTTGTCGGGTGGGAGTACGCCGAAGGCATTGTATGCATTGCTGGCAGAATCGCCTTACAAGGAATCCATTCCCTGGGAAAAACTCCATTTTTTCTGGGGAGACGAGCGGGCGGTTCCGTTTGAAGATTCGCGGAATAATGCCAGGATGTGCTATGATGAACTGTTGGATAAAGTGCCGGTAAAGGCTGAAAACATCCACATCATGCGCACCGACATTTCACCCGAAGAATCGGCTGCTGAATATGAGGAACTTGTTAAAAAGTATTTCGAGGGTTCTGAAACCACTTTCGATTTTGTGCTGCTCGGAATGGGAGATGATGGTCATACGTTGTCGCTCTTCCCTGGAACGGAAGTAATTCAAGAACAGAATGCGCTGGCGACTTCATTCTTCCTGCAAGCACAGGACATGTACCGTATCACCCTTACGGCCCCGGTCGTGAATGATGCGGCGTGCGTGGCGTTCCTGGCGGCAGGAGCGGGGAAGGCGGAAGTTTTGAAACAGGTATTAAAAGGTGACAAAAACGTAGACCTGTACCCGTCTCAAATCATCCGGCCGGAAAAAGGACAATTGCATTGGTTTGTCGACGAGGCAGCCGCAGCATTGCTCTAACCAGAGATTTGATATTTTAATGCCGGGGAGCGCGCCAGTCAGGTGCGCTCTCTGCTGTTTATGGGGTCTCTGATACGTTCAACAACAGCCAGCGCCATTGGATAAAAAGAAAAGGCACTTCGTCCGGCGGATGTTAAATTTACATCGAACAAACCTCATTCACATGATACACATTCTGAAAATCGCTGCGGTGGTCGTTGTGATTACCTATGCTTTACGGCTCATCAATGCCCAGTCGGACCTCCTCGTTTTCGGTGGCCTTGCTATTGTCGGATTGTCCTTCTATTTTCTGTACGATGTTTTGGGGCAAATCGTAAACCAATTGAAATCTAAACTATAATCGACATGAAAAGAAACATTATCATTGGTGTTTTGTGCTTTATTGTTTTTCTGGTTGCCATGGCGGCTCAGCCTTTTACATTTGAAAATATCGATGCCGGTAATGTCGGGATCAGGATCAACCTGTATGGCAGCGACAAGGGCGTTGACAACATTACCATTGTAACGGGCCGGGTCTGGTATAACGCCTGGACGACCAAGATCATCGAATTTCCTACTTATACCCAAAGTGTTGATTATGATTCATTTGTGATTACAACCAAGGACGCCGCAGAATTCAAGGTGGATCCGAAGCTCAACTATCACATCAATCCTGAAAAGGTACCCCAGATCTACCGCCAATACAGACGACCGTTAGGCGAAATCCAGCAGGGGTTTATGAAAAACACCATCTATGATGCCTACCGGATCGTAGCCAACTCTTTCACTTCGGACAGCGTCATGTCAAACCGGGAAGTATTTGAGGACCGCGTCCAAAATGTGTTAACCAAAACACTTGGAAAGGACGGCTTCGTATATGACCAGCTCACATCCGCCATCACGCCGCCTCCTTCGCTGAGGCAAATGATCGACGAGAAAAACACGTCCATCCAGGCCCGTTTGAAAGCTGAAAATCAGGCAAAACAAGCCGAGGCCGAAGCCAAAGTAATTATTGCACGGGCAGAGGGCCAGGCGAAAGCAACATTAATCAAAGCCCGGGCGGAAGCAGAGGCTAACCAGTTGAGACAAAAAACATTAACCCCATTGCTGATCCAGCAGGAATGGGTCGCCAAATGGAACGGCGTGCTGCCGACTACCAATGCAGGCGGCAGCACGAGTCTGATGCTGGGGATTAAGTAGGCTGGTTATTTCATCGAAAATTTTGGCCCCGGGGATTACCTCGGGGTTATTTTGTTTTGCTTCATGATCTTTTTGAGCATGCTGCCCGGTAAGCTGATGTAGGCAGAACTGTCGATCAGCGTATTGATATCCCCGAAAATGTCCTTTTCTGCGTTGAAGGTGCTGTTGTCGCGGATGTCGATATCGGCCATTTCAATGCGGCTCTGCGGGTTTAGGAGTACGTAACCACCACGGGAAATGGTGGCTTTGAAGTTGCGGACCGTGGAGTTGGCCAGCATTACCGAATTCCCTTTCTGTTCCAGAACAAGGTCTTCGAATTTGTAATCCTTTATTTTTGTGCGGATACTGTCCGAAACAATGCCTTCCAGTTTTGGCGCAATAATATAGATTGAAGGCAACGAACCAAAAGCGTCGCGTGGTTGGTAACCCTGTTTCCAGTCGGCTTTATAAGTCACAACCAACGTGTCGCCGGAATGAGTCCATTCCAGGTACTGGGGTAAGGTAATCATGCGAATTTCCGCCGTAGCGCCTTGTTGTATTTCAGTTAATGCAAATCCTTTTCCTTTTAAATGCAGGTACTTGAATGCACCGACCTGATGTTTCGAAAATCCGTAATATTTGTCGTCCTTATCGATTTTATCGAACTGCTTTTTTAATACGAAATTGGATGACAATGTTACCACAAAGAACACGGATAATGCAATGGTTAACAGAATGTTACTGGTTTTCATGGCTATTTGGTTAACGGGTACATTTCTTCAATGAATTTTTGGTAGAGGCCGTGCAGCTCGTCAATACCAATGTCTAGTAGATAGAGGTTCTTGAAAACCTCGGGGAGTTCGGTGGTCAGGAAGCGTTCTTTGCGGTATGCGAGGATTTTGCCAGTTGCCTGCTCGTCGGCCGAGTAACCGATGCCGCGTTTGTTAAATATGATTTCCTTATTTTGAAGGAAGTCATAAGTCCGCATCACGGTGTTCGGATTCACTTCCATCATCGAAGCGAGGTCACGTACGGATGGAATGCGCTCGCCAGGTGGCCATTTGCCCAGTAGGATCTGCTCGCAGATGTAATCGGCGATTTGCAGGTAAATGGCTTGTTTATCTTTAAATTCCATAATCGGTGCTGTTAAATTTCCCGCTCCTTCATCTGATAGTAGGCGCAAATCCATAGCATGACGGCAAGCCATACCGCAAATCCCTGCGCTGCGTACTCGATAGTTTCAGAAAATTGGATGTGGTAAAAACCGGCAAAGTACTTCGGCCTTTCCATTCCTTCTTCGGTATAGAACCAAACTTTCCAGCCGGATAGCGGATATGCCAGGAACTTGCTGGGTTTGGAAGCGAATTTTATGGCCATTGAATAGTTGAAATAGGCGAGCAGCGAGCCGAAAGCAATAGCTACAACGGCGGTTTTGATGTAAGCGAACTTTTTAAAGTAAATAGAACCCAGGAATACGGCAGCCTGAATGACCAGGTACGAGCAAGTGGTATATTCAAACAAGTCCTTGGGAATGTAAGCGTAGCCGCCACCGCCGGCAGGAAGCAATGTATTTGCATAGTCGATGGACCAGTAATGAAGTTGCCAAAAAAAGATCAGGAACGGAATGACGAACGCCAGGTTAAGCAATAGCGAACTAAAATACTTTTCAAGCCGCGACGCCGGGATCATGAGTGCCGCAATGCCGTTACTCTGGTCGGAATATTGCGAGAAAGCCGTGCTGGTAAAAAGGCTTGCGCCAAAAAGCGTAATCATAAACAGCGCCCCGAAATGCAGAATTCTAAGAAATTCGCTCGGTTCGCTGGTTTGCGTAATAGGCAGCGTCATCGCGAGAATGCAAAAAACAAGTACGCCGGCCATCATCAGGTAATTCCGGCCTTTTTCCGCTGCGTCGAATCGCAGCATGAGTGCAAAGCGGTGAATGTCGAATGTCTGGTTCATAGGATTGCGATGGGGGACAAAAGGGCTGGGGCTAGGAATGGCAGAATGTACCGGAGCGCTGCCGCTGCTAACGCGATCAGCAGAATGATTATGATTTTCATGGCTAATAGGCGAATATTTGACTGATCCGTTGGGGATTTTCCAGCACCGCATTGAACAAATGTTCCAGATCCACGCGGCTTTCTTCCTGTGTCGAATTCTCAAAAACGGCTTTGTAACCGCGGAGTGAAGGTTCGGAATAAAGTATCCGGTTGTCGTATTCAATGCTGGGCAATGTACCGAAACAGAGGCGTTCGGAAATCGTATCGAGGCTGTGCTGAATGAGTATCTTGCTGTCTTCCAGGATAATAATAGCGTCGATGAGGTTGTCGAGGTCGCGAACCTGGTGGGTAGAGATAAGGATGAGGCGGTCTTTGTCGAGCGCCGACGATACCAGCCGACGGAACTGGCTTTTCGAAGGGATATCGAGGCCGTTGGTAGGCTCGTCCATGATCAATACCCGGGTGTTAGTGGCCAATGCAAATGCGATCAAAACCTTTTTCTTTTGGCCGTACGACATGCCTGTCAGCTTGTTACCTTCCGGAATGTCGAGTTCTGCGATGTAGGCGCGAAAAAGTTGCTCATCGAACTTCGGATAGAATGGCGCCACGAGGCTCAGGTACTTATCGACGGTCACGGAGGGAAGGTAAATTTCCTCGGGCAGGAAGAAAACATCCTGTAAAAACGCAGGCTGTCGTTGGCGCGGTTCATGACCGGAAACTTCAATGCGGCCGTTGGTAGGAAACAGCAGGCCTGCCATATTTCGCAGCAAGCTTGACTTTCCAGCGCCATTTTTCCCGAGCAAGCCGTAAATGTGTCCCGCGCCTAGGTGTAGGTTGAGGTTTTCAAACAATTTTTTACGCTTTCCGTACCCAAAAGAAACCTGGTTAAGGTGGATCATGGCTCAATTGTTTTAGTGTATTAGTTAAATAGTACACCACAAATGTAACTGATCATTTTACTTCCGCAATAGTTGAGCGAAAAATATTTTTTTGGAAAGAGAAAGAAAAGAAACCGTTGTTAGGCGCCGGAAATCAGCCGCTTATAATCGTCCTGCGTGTCGATATCTACGCTTCCTTGCGGAAACGGATATTTGGAAACGTCCTCTGCGTAGCGGTTGAACAGCTTTTTCGCTCCCTCGGCACCGCTGAGTTGCATCAATGCAGGAAAGTAGGAAGCTGCGAAAAACGCCGGTGTGCCAAGGGAGTTGGCGTATTGTGAAGCAACAATGCCGGTTTGGGTCTGCTGCGACAGGCCGATTATTGCTCGGAAGGTTTCCGCAGAAACAAATGGCTGGTCGCTCACAGCCAGGACCGCACCCTTTATCAATGGATTGTGCAGTTGCAATGCATTAATACCCGTTTTAATGGACGACGACATGCCCTCCGACCAGCCCACGTTGAATGCAGACTTGCAGGGCAGCCCTTCCAGTTCTTTCCCGATCAACTTTGGATTAGAGCCCGTCACTACGATGACATTAGCGCCCACCGTTTCCAAAGCTGCTTCTGTAACATGCCGGATCAGGCTTTTTCCCTGAAATTGAAGCAGCTGCTTCGGCTCCCCCAGCCGGGAAGAGTTGCCCGCAGCCAGGATAATGATGCCATAATCGTTGCGAGCCATTTGAAGTCAGGGGGTAATGATCTGAACGGCGCAGAGGAAGTCTTCTTTTTCGTCGCGGGTGTAATCCACGTGCTGCTGGGCGCGGTTGTGGATCGGTTCGAATTTTTCTCGAAGGGAAAGCCCAGCACGCCTACCCAGCACGGCTTTAATTTCCGCTAATACCGACAATGCGATTTCCTCGGAGGTTTCGGCGCCGATATCGAGTCCTACCGGTCCGTATACCTTCTCTTTCTGCTCATCGCAAATCACCATCCCCTCGCTTTCCAGTTCCGAGTACATTCGTTCCAGCTTCTTCTTCGGGCCTAATGCCCCCACATAATGGCAGGCTTCGACGGTTAGTAGCTGTTTCAGCAATGCGAGGTCGTAATTGTAATTGTGTGTCATGAGAACGACAAATGTCCGTTCATCGACGACAATGTGTTTCAAAACGTCGTCTGCACGCGAAACAAGCACTTTTCCGGCTTTGGGGAAACGCTGGCGCGTAGCGTGCCCGGTGCGCCCATCGACCACGGTAACATCCCAGCCCAGTACACTGGCCATTTCGGTAAGCGGAATGGTATCGTTGCCGGCGCCGGCGATGATGAGGGATGGAGGTGTATTGAAATACTCCACAAAACCCGTCAGTGAGCCTAATGCCTTGAAAAATGAATCGTTACGTTCATAGGCAGCTTGTGTTTCTGAAAGCAGCTGGTCGTACATCGCCGGGTCCGCGCAATTGCAGGTGACCTGATCGTCGTTTTGTAAATGCAGGAAACAGGTGCCGGGTTGGGAACCCGTGCGTGACTGCAACGAAAACATCGTAACGAGTACCGCATTCTGTCGTTTGGCCGCGACCATTTTCAGCAGTTCCACCGGGTTTTGGGCGTCGTCTGTTTTAATGGGTTCGAAAAGTATATGTACAATGCCGTTGCATCCAAGCTGAACGCCGAGTGTGGTGTCGTTTTCGTCAGTGGTGTCGTAGGTGACCAGTTTGTTTTTCTGCTGTGAGATAGCCAGCAACGCTTTCCGCAATGCATCGCCTTCCAGGCAGCCGCCGCTGATTGCACCGGTCAGCTGGCCGTCGTCGGTCACGAGCATACGTGCGCCCGGGCGTCTGTATGAGGACCCCTCCACGTGCACGACGGTCGCGAGCGCCATGCGCTTGCCCAAGATCAATGCCTGCTCATACGACCGGATGATGTCCGTGATTTCCTTCATGGCGATGTTGTTTGACTATCTTCGAAATAACCGAGATGGCATGGTTAACATGTTCTTCGGTAGAAAACCTTCCAAAACTGAAACGAAAGGAGTTGTGGATCCGTGCATCGGAGAATCCCATTGCTTTCAGGACATAGCTCGGTTCGAGTGTCGCCGAAGTGCAGGCTGAGCTCCTGGAAAAGGCAATATCGCTTCCGGCCTCGAATATCAGCTTTTCGCCGTCGACCTTCCCAAACGATATGTTAGTGCAATGGGGCAGCCGCCGCGCATCTTCGGAATTGATCTCGATATCCTGCAATACCAGCAGCTCGACTTCAAATGCGTTCCTTAATGCGGTGAGCCGTTTGCTTTCACGGGCCATTTCCCCGTGGGCAATTTCACACGCCCAGCCCAGTCCGACGATACCAGGTACATTCAGTGTTCCGCTGCGCATGTTGCGTTCGTGACCACCGCCGTCCATTTGTGCAATGAGGGATACCGCCGGGTTCTTTTTTCTGACATACAATGCACCTGCTCCCTTCGGACCGTAGAGCTTGTGGGCGCTGAGCGCGAGGATATCGATTCCGTCGGATTGGACGTTTACCGGTATTTTGCCTACGGCCTGGGTCGCATCCGACATGAAAAGGATGTGGTGCTTTTTGGCAATGGCCGCTATTTCGCGGATTGGCTGTATTACCCCGGTTTCGTTATTGGCATACATCACCGCAATCAGGACCGTATTTTCGGTAATTGCATTTTCCAGGTCTTCCAACCCGATCAGGCCATTGGCATTCACCGGCAGATAAGTAACGCTCCCGCCCGACTGCTCGATATGACGGCAGGTGTCCAGCACCGCTTTATGTTCAGTGCAAACGGTTATGAAATGCTTTTGTTCCTGTTCCGAATGCTGGAAAACACCTTTCAGAGCAAGATTAATAGCTTCGGTTGCCCCGGATGTAAAAACGATCTCCTGGGGATGTGCGCCGATCAGGTTGGCAACCTGCTCCCGGGCAATATCCACGGATTCTTCCGCTTCCCAGCCATAAGAATGTGTTCGGCTCGCTGCATTTCCGAATTTCTCCGAGAAATAAGGCAGCATTTCCTGTAAAACCCTCGGATCGACCGGGGTTGTAGCATTGTTATCCAGGTAAACCGGCAGTTTCAGGAGCATTGACAGATCTTTCTTTTCCAAAAGCAAAATGCTTGCTGTTAGTTCAAATTAAACAAAAAACCATCTCATTTTAAACATGAGATGGTTTCTACAACTTAAACGAACAGGTTAACTATAATTATGAAGGTTGGTAGGCCATATCGCCGGTGGACAGGACGTCTGGCCCTAGGAATACCCGGGCATAAATGCGTATCGCAGCCAGCCCATTGAGAATGAGGCTCGACGCGATCACGAATGCGAGAAGCATTTGATTTTCTTGAATGGACCTCAAAATGAAGCTTTCGGCAATAAACGCCGGTGTGACGGGAAAGCCCGACATTCCGAGGCAGCATAGCAAAAATATAAGCGCCAGGCCCGGGTGCTTGCAAGAATGGCCGTGGAAGCGATCAAGTCCGATGTTGTGCTCCAATGACTTTAACTTGTAGAGGAGGACGGAACCGATCACGCCGGCGACCATTACACCGCTCAGATAGAGAAAGGCCTGATCGTAGCTGAAACGCCCATTGAATAGGATTGCAAGCGCAATCCAACAATGGTTCATCATGATCAGCAGCCAGCTCATCTGCGTTCTCAGGCGTTCTGTGAATGATTTCAGAACCATTATCAAACCAATCAGCGAGAACAGGAACGGAAGGTAGGCGCTTATATTTTGCGGGATATTTGCTTTTTGGAGGAGCCCCAGTACACCGCTCAGATACAGTGGGGTAAAGATTAGCACCGCCCGGGTGAAATCCAGGAAGCTGAGGCGGTCGCCGAGTATTTGCAACGGATTCCACAGGTATCGGTGCGTCAGGGAATCGAGATTCCAGGACCTGATGCTCAACATGAAGAGCGTGTACTGGATTTTTTTTGGAATATGAGATGCAACGGACCCGGCATAAGACTCACGTTGATGCAATTCCTGGCGGATCGGGTACCCGGCCATTTTTGGAGCCGTGAGCAATTGGTAAGCCCGCAGGAATGCGTTGCCCGCGAAATGGAACAATGCCAGATTCTTGAAACCTATGGCCACTTCGATGAACATCAGTCCGGTGTGCGCGATGGAGGCATAGGCGACCCGTTGCCTGACCGATGATTGAGCCCGGGCGATACCGGTGGCGATGGCGGCGGTGGAAAGCCCCGCAAGGGAGATCAGCAAACGCATCGGCAGCAGGTGTTCCCAAAACAAAGCGGTTCGCAACAGCAAAAAGACGCCCAGGTGCACCAGTAAAGAACCGTAAAGAATCGCGCTGGCAGAGGTACCACTTTCCATGGCACGCGGTAACCATGTAGAAAAGGGAAGCTGTGCAGACTTTACACAGGCAGTGAAAAGCAGCATGACAGGGATGAGCAATGCGATGGCGCCCTGGGTTTTAGGCTGTTCGTAAACCACTCCGTAGCTGCCAAGTTTAAAGAATGCGACACCGCGCCACAGGTGGCGACCTGACCACATGGCAAGGGTCAGGCCGACATCACCCAAACGATAAACAGAAAAAAAACGGACGGCGTTTTTTACCGGAAGGGCCTGGTCGCGGTAAAAGGCGATCAGAAGGAAAGAGGCAATGGCCAGCATTTCCCATCCGATGACTATTGTTTCGAAGTTGCCGGAGCAAATTGTGACGCTGTAACCCAGGTAGAAAAGCAGAATGATTTTGGAAAGGCGGCTTTGATCTTTTTCTCCCTGCATTTCCCGGCGGTTGTAAATAGCCGCAATGCAGGTGAGGATTGCCCCAACGGCCATATAGACCGCCGTTATTTTATCAAAATAGAAATCAATGCTAAACCCGAAGTCTTGTGAGCGTAGGAGCGTAACCACCTTCTGATCGGTGCCTGGGTGCCCATTCCATAGCCAGCGGACCAGGAAGGCGATTATGGCAGTAGTGTGGATGCCTAACGTAAGAAATAGAATGCGCACGATGGTATACTCCCGCCTGTCAGGGACAACCACACTGATCAGAAAGCCGATCAGGGGAGGCAGTACCAAAAGTGATGCGAACGATATCATAAGGCGGCATTAAGAAAAGCTATCGACAGTTGAAATGATTGGAAGTGCGGCTTTACTGATCACCGACCGCCGATAGCTAATGTTTTTAGTGAGTGGAATGAAATGGCAGGTTTTCGTAATGATATTCGTATGTCGTTGCCGGATCGCCGACATTTCCCAAACCGGGCCGATAAGATTTGTAAGGGATCATTTCACCGTCTCTGAAAACAAACAAGTCTTGTGTTTCGGGATTGAGAACCGCGAGGTGTACCCATTCATTGATGAACCATTCGAAAGCGCCCGGGAGCCTTTGAATCACATCCATGACGGTCTCCGGAAAGTGCTCCACCAGAACCAGCAACCTGACCGGGTCGTGGCGTCCGACTTCCTCGCTGGACAAGCCCCACCGGAGATCACTTTCCATGCTATTGCTGATGCCAAAGAAACCCATGACCTGATGCAAAAACCGCGTCCCGGTGCCTAATTTCTGGTTATCATTCCGTGAGAAGAAGTAACCCAGGTTAATGCCCCCCTGAGCGGGTATCAGCTCGCGCAGGACATGGATCAGATCGTCGCCTCCCAGGTCGATTTCATAATTATAAGCGTGCAGCAATACATGGTGGGCAGCGTCGAGGTTGCTGGTGAGCCTGTGCCTGCCGACGATACACAGCGCATGGGTCGCCAGGTTAAGGCCGGGGTATGGTTCAAACAGCAATGATCGGTTGTTTACCGCTGAATGCCCGCCGGAATCGTTCACCGTGGTCTGGCCGAATGAAGTGATGGACTCCGGTTTATGTGCTTTGATTTCTGCGAAAACCTGGTCGTAGTAGCTCCATTCCAGTGCCTCCTGCCATATCGACTGTACTTCGCTCAGTTCACTCGCCTGTACCGCCGAGAAGAGTTCTTCCGGCTGGTCCCGGATCTGGACGGCCAGGGGAGCCCAGGAGCCGGGAAAATGAGCGTCCAGTGCATCGATTTCCATTAGCAATTCGAAAATAACCAACTCGTGCAAAGAGATTTTGCGGGGGTAGGGCAGCGTTTCGGACTGATCTTCGATTGCCGAAACCATCCCCGACCAGCCGTGGTGGGCAAACTGCTGATCGAAAAGATATTGCCCGAAAAGCAGCTCGTCGCCGACCACGACTTCGAGCAGGTCACCGATCGATGGTGTCGTATGGAGCAGCAGATTCCTCGCACGCGGCGTCCTGAAAACACTGGTAAAACTGTTTGCTTCTATCTCGCGAAGAGCAGCAAGAAAGCCGTTTTCGTGAACAGGAAACTTCCATACAGATACACCCTGGTCGAGATAGCTGCAAAGAATTCTAAACAAAGTCGGATGGACAATGGCATTGAGATCGAGCCTGCATTGCGTTTTCCATTGCGTCCTGAGCCTTCCGATTCTGGGCGTTTTGCCACCGTGGAATTTTTTCATCAGAACCTTGTCCCTCCATTCTGAGGTGCGCAAAGGCCCCTTCCTTTCCAGTATCACTTTTTCCAGGATTTCCGGGTTGATCTTCCTGGCATTATAAAAAGACCGGTATTCGTCGGGAGAAAGAAGGGTACAATAGCCAAATATTTCGGACGCCTGATGCAGTGCATTGTGAAATTTGTATCGCTGAAATGCACGCAACGGGTTGCGGTGGAGAACACGATCAGGAAGGTCCGCAGCCGGAAGGAAATGCTTCAGACTCTGCAATGCGGCATGTTCGTCGAATGATTGTTTCCGCGCATTCATGGGCTTGGCTGCTGGCTTTTGTATAATCGTTTTCGGGAGTGGAAAACATTGCTTGCCGGTTTTCCAATTTCTTGATTCAAAGGAGCTGAGCAGCAATTAAAACGCAATTAAAGGCAACTTAAAATCACGTTAAAATTGGGAAAATGAAGCATTTTCCGCGATTAACTAACGGCGTTGACCGGGAGTCGTGTACCGGATTTATTAATCGGAGAATTGGGCGTTTAATGAAACTATTTTTTTAATTTTGTGTTCTACTCTACAATATTAGTAGATTAAATATGTCAACCTTTTAACCTTCACCATTATGTCACTTCGATTAGGAGATATCGCACCGGATTTTGAAGCCAATACCACGCAGGGACCCATTAAATTCCACGAGTGGCTGGGAGATAGCTGGGGATTGCTGTTCTCTCACCCCGCTGACTTTACTCCCGTTTGTACAACAGAATTAGGTAAAACGGCCCTTTTGAAAGGTGAATTTGAGAAGCGCAATGTGAAAGTGCTCGCAGTGAGCGTGGACGACCTGGATTCGCATAACCGTTGGATCCCGGACATTAACGAAGTCAACAATACGGAAGTTAACTTCCCGATCATTGCAGACGAGGGCCGCAAGGTAGCACAGCTGTATGATATGATCCACCCTAATGCGAGTGAAAAGGCAACCGTTCGTTCGGTGTTTATTATCGGGCCCGACAAGAAAGTAAAGTTGACGATCACTTACCCTGCTTCGACGGGCCGCAATTTCAATGAGATCCTACGTGTTGTGGATTCGTTGCAGCTGACAGCCAATTATTCCGTAGCTACCCCCGCCGACTGGAAGGACGGCGAGGATGTGATCGTGGTACCTGCTGTGAGCACCGAGGACGCGCAGAAGAAATTTACCAAAGGACTGAATATCGTAAAGCCATACCTGCGCTACACGCCACAGCCTAACAAGTGAGCCTTAGGCTGCCGGCAGATAGTTTACGGACTAAAAAAGAATGCGGATGTCTCGTGGAGGCATCCGCATTCTTTTTTTGTTCTGTCGGGACAATCAGTTTTCATTTTCGATCACTTCTTCGGGGATGATCTTTTCCTCGCCGTAGTAGATCATATGCCTAGCGCCCTGGTAGTAGAACCAGATTGATAGCGACATGGGAATGTGGGCAATGTCGTTATAATTGAACCAATCGCCGAAGCTGAATTTCAATGCATGGCAACCTGCGGCTAGCGCGCCCATGAGCGTCGCTAGGAAGATATTCTTGCTCCCCGGATCCTTTTTCTTTTTGTATACATAAATCTCGATCATAAAGAGCATCAGGAACAGCCCGTAGAATGCGTGCACTTCGACGACCCTGAAATCGAGGGTAATGAACGTGAGCACGAAGAAAATCGTGAGTTCCAGGTAGTTCAGCCAGCCGAGGATCAGGCCGTTGCGTTGATGCAGCAGAGGCTTGATATGCCAGATGGCAGCCCGTTCAAACAGCGCAACGGCAATCATACTCGCAAACCAGCCGGGGATTTTGCCCACTTTGCCGGTCATGTACAGAAAGCCGTGCCCCAAAATTCCGCCTATGGCTGTGGCAATGGCCATGAAGAGGAAGAAATATTGGATTTGCTTGTACATGCGGTGCGCGCGCCCGAGTTTGTTGAGGTGGAAAAACGCGTAAATGCACACGGCGGTCATCATCAGGCTCGACAGCACGGTCGAGGGCTCCATAATGGTGATTCCGAATAAGTTTATCTGGTGGACTTTGCTGAAATCTATGACGGCGTCATTCATGAACGGAAGAGTAGGTTGGTGCATCGCGGACTTCGCCGGTTTGCATTTGGATGTCAAAAGTAAGCTTGTATTGGCTCTTCACCAAAATTGTACCACATCACACTCCCTGTGCGCCCGGCTGGGAAGGTCTCACCTCCGATTGCAGTTTGGTATCCCGAAAGTGCCGATTCGCAGATGAAATCGGGGTAGCTATCTATTATCAAATAATAAATATAAAGTATGTTTTTCCTTTGTATCGAGAATTGTATTTAAGTAGGACAGCAGCGAGCGAACCCTCTTTGATTAACTTATGGAAACCATGAACAACCCCTTACTATCAGTCGTCAGAAGCGCCGTCCTGACGCTCTTTATCGCCATCGCAGGCACACAGACGTTCGCACAGGCCCCTGCACAGGGTAACTCCAAAATTTCAGGAATTGTACTGGATTCAGCCGCCGCGAAGGGCGTCGAGTTTGCCAGTATTGCATTATTCAATGTCGCTGATAACAAGGCGATTGACGGCACTACCGCCGACGAAAACGGGAAATTCGCTATTTCGAAAGTAGCGCCTGGCGCTTACAAGCTGATGATTTCATTCATTGGTTATAAAGATAAGGCCGTGAATGTGAAGGTGGAAAAAGGCAAGGACGTCGAACTCGGCTCGATACAACTGGCTTCCAGTGTTCAAAATTTACAAGAGGTGACCATCACCGGTGAAAAGTCGCTGATAGAAGAGAAGGTCGACAGGCTCGTATTCAATGCGGAGAAAGATATCACTTCCAAAGGCGGCGATGCGTCTGATCTTCTACGCAAGGTTCCGATGCTTTCGGTGGACCTCGACGGCAATGTCTCGTTGCGGGGGAGCTCCAATATCAGGGTGCTCATCAACAATAAACCTTCTACCATTATAGCCAGCAACGTTGCCGATGCATTGAAACAGATTCCTGCGGATATGATTAAGTCGGTAGAAGTGATTACGTCCCCTTCGGCCAAGTATGATGCGGAAGGCTCCGGAGGGATCATTAATATCATTACCAAAAAGAATAACCTGCAAGGCCTGACGCTGAACATCGATTCAGGTGTGGGTAACCGTGGCTCCAATCTCGGGTTGAACGGAAGCTACCGCAAAGGAAAAATGGGTTTTACGTTGGGAGGTTTTGGACGGGCATTTTACAACAAAGCGACTTCGGTTCTGGATCAGACTACTTTTTCTGAGGGAAACTCCTATCTGACGAATCAAAACTCAACAGCGAAGGACAGAGGACTGTTTGGTCAGTATTCACTCGGGTGGGACTACGACCTCGGGAAAAACCAGGCATTGTCGGCCGGCTTGCGCTACGGGACACGCAACTTTTTACAGAAACAAGACCTTACCATCAGTCAGTTCGAGAATAGCGTACTTGCCGGCACGTCTCAAAGGAAGGTCGATCGTAAGGATTTGTCGGGAACCGTGGATTTCAACATCGATTATATCCGCACTTTCAAACCGCAGCAGGAATGGAGCATTTCCACATTGTACAGCCGCACCGGGCTGACCAACAACTTTAATACCGATTTGCTCAACCAATCGGGCGCAGTAAGCGGAAAGTTGAAAAATGAAAACAAAAACGAGAATTCCGAATTTACACTTCAGACAGATTACCAAACGCCGCTTGGCAAAAACCAGCTCATTGAATTTGGGGCGAAAGGCATCTTCAGGACCGTTGGCAGTGACTTCAAATACCTGACGGCAGGGGAATCCGGTGACTTCACGTTGAGTACGACCAATCCTTCGGGCGCATTGAACTATAAGCAAAATGTGGCTGCCGGATATGTTTCATATACGCTCACTACCAAAAACAAGTACACCATCAAAGCAGGGACGCGGTTTGAATATACCGGCATTTCCGCGGATCTGGGTGATAACAAAGAAGTGTCGATCCCGAACTACGGGAACCTGGTGCCCAGCATCAACGTCTCCAAGGCACTTTCGGACAATACCACATTGAAAGCAGCCTATAACCGCCGTATCCAGCGCCCGGGTATCCAGCAGCTCAATCCGAATGTGAATTTGGCTAACCCGCAAAGCATCAGCACCGGTAACCCGGCATTGAGCCCCGAGCTGACCGACAATTTCGAACTGGCACTGAGTACCAATATTAAAAAGACCTACATCAATGCCTCTGTTTTCGCGCGCCAGACCAACAACTCGATTACCCAGGTGAGAATGGCTGTGGACACTTTGCAAGGCGCCATTGTAACGACCTACGAAAACATCGGAACGCAGCGTGCATATGGTGCGAATATCTTCGCTAATGTGTACCTGACCCCGAAATGGACATTGAACGGCAGCCTTGACATCCTGCATTCCTATTTGGAAGGGCAAACGACAGGCCTCGACGGTACATCCGTGCCGATCAGCAACTCTGGCTTCAATTACGGCGGTCGGTTGATGTCACAAATTTCATTGCAGAATGGCTGGGGAGTGCAGGCTTTCGGTTTTTACCGTGGCAAGGAGATCCAGTTGCAGGGCACACGCACCGGCTTCTACATGTATTCACTCGGGTTCAAAAAGGATTTTGCCAACAAGAAGGGCAGCATCGGTTTCGGAGCGGAGAACTTCCTGACAAAAGGTGTGCGGTTCACCTCGGACCTGACTTCGCCGCAATTTGTGCAGACAGGTGCAACACAGCTTTACAACCGCAATTTCAAAGTTACATTCAGCTACTCGATTGGAAAGATGAGTTTCAATGCGCCTAAGAAGAAAACGAAGTCGGTTAACAATACGGATGTTGTAGGAGGCGGCCAGCAAAACTAGTGTTGCATTAGGGTTGCCGCAGTTACGGCTGCCGCAGCTTCGGCCGCCGCAGCGCAGGGGCTTTTGCCTCTGCGCTTTTTTTGTGTGTACATTGTAAAACAGATATTACACAGCGTACCTTTTCGTTAATATAGAAAGATATTTTTGTATTTTGTAAATACAATGATACCTTGGGAAATTAAATTTTTAATTCATGAAGTTGTTGCCATGAAGTGGTCATTTGTTATTCAGCAGAAGTTCAAAGCTGCGGTTTTGTTGGGAGGGATCATGGTGTTGATCATTGGGGCTACGCTGATCTCCCGTTACAATGTAGAGGGGATAGATGAATCCTTTTCTTCTATCTATAAGGATCGGCTGGTGCCGGCGACAACGATCTTGTACCTAACTGAGAATTTGTACCGTAAGCGCCTGTCGCTGGAAAATTACCTCTACTCGGAGGCGCATCACTCACCCGCGGACGTAAGGGCGCAACTGCGCGCACATGACCGGAGTATCGATTCGCTGATCCTGCTTTTTGAAAAAACCTACCTGGTGGATGAAGAAGCAAAGAGCCTATCGGGCTTCAAAAGCCAGATCGCAAACTATGCAAAGCTCGAAAATCAGGTACTTGCATTATGCATAGCGGGATCGTTTGCTGAGGCGAAACAACTGTTTTCAGCGCCTGGCAGCAGCACTTTCGAAAGCACCATACTGAATCTGAATGAACTGGCGGCAATCCAGTCGACGATCGGGAAGGATCTGGTGAAGGCGTCGAAAGTGAATGTGGCGAGCTTTGGTATTATCTCCTTTTTACAAATCTCCCTTGCCATAGTGACCGGGCTGGTCGTGATTGTTTTGATCCGTAACTCGCAGATCATCCAGAAACCCCGCACGGATAGCAAGAAAAGTCAATATTTTAACCTAAACTGATAAAGGAACGCTCAAAAAATAAAAGGTCGGGGCTTCCCGACCTTTTATTTTTTGCAAAGCACGGTGTTTTATTGACCGACTTTACGTCCTTTCAAAGTTTCTCTCGAATTTTTGACCTGCTTCAAAAGGTCTTTCTTTACAAACAGACGGGCGCCGTTGCCGCTTTGCAGGTCAAAACTACGCTCCTTGTATTCGAATTTATTGTTAGGAAGCACATCCAGGAAGTAGTTCTGACCGCTCAGGTTGAACTTCATTCCCTTTGTATCCTGCTGCGTATCATCCCACGACACGTTGATCGTGCCATTGCCGGTATTTAATGAAACACCCGGTGTGAATGGCAGCACGTTGATGGTCTGAATGCTTTTTCCATTACTCATCGTGATCTGTCCCTCCGGATTGACTTTAATGTCGTTCGGATCAGTCACTTCGCGGCGGATGTTGATAGACTTGTCGTTGAAGAACTGAACTTTGGTAAGCGGGATATTGGCGGCTTCCAGATCGCGGCGCAGGTCTTCGGTAAAAACGGTATAGTTGGAAAGAGGCACGGAGTTCATCGTGGTGCAGGCGGAAACTCCGCTGAGAAAGAATACTCCAACAAAAAGTTTTTTAAACAGATTCATGTCAAAAATTGGTGTTCAGCCGAACAGGTTTGGTGATTTTAGTTGAGTTGTTTACCGGTCGCAATATTAAGCAAAAAGCATTTCAGTTACCAACCGATTGATCATGCCGGCCAGGTCGGCCTGGCATTACTGACAATGTGGCAGCCCTGGTGCGTTTTGATTGATATTGGAACGCATATTTCTGGCGCGTATTGCAAAGCGGAAAACAATCTTTAAATATAAAACAAACGACAATATAACTATGGAATCAGTGACCCAGGAAAAAGGGAATTTGAGCATTCATACCGAGAACATCTTTCCGATTATCAAGAAATTCCTTTATTCGGACCACGAGATCTTTTTACGAGAGTTAGTTTCCAACGCCGTAGATGCGTCGCAAAAAATTAAGAAGCTGGCCTCTTACGGCGAGTTCAATGGAGAATTAGGCGATCTTAAGGTGGTCGTCAAGCTGGACAAGGATGCCAAAACGATCACGATCAGTGACAATGGTATCGGTATGACGGCGGATGAGATCAAAAAATATATCAATCAGATCGCGTTCTCAGGGGCTACTGAATTTGTAGAGAAATATAAGGACAAAGGGGAGGACGGTAAAGGCGACAAGGGCATTATCGGCCACTTCGGGTTGGGTTTTTACTCCGCATATATGGTTGCCGAAAATGTGGAGATCATTACCAAATCTTACAAAGAGGGCGCTGAGGCCGTACGCTGGCAATGCGACGGCTCCACCGAATTCGAACTGTCACCAGCAGAGAAAGCCGAGCGTGGGTCGGATATCATCCTGCATATCGCCGCCGATTCGGAAGAATTTCTGGATGAGCACCGGCTTCGCGGAATTCTTGAAAAATATGGCAAATTCCTGCCCATTCAAATCGAGTTCGAAGATAAGGTTATCAATAACCCGAACCCGATCTGGACCAAGAGCCCATCTGACCTGACAGACGAAGATTACCTGTCTTTCTACAAAGAGCTTTACCCGTTTGGCGAAGATCCGCTTTTCTGGATCCATTTAAATGTGGACTATCCTTTCAACCTGACAGGTGTTTTGTATTTCCCCAAACTACGAAACGACTTCCAGGGACAACGTGAAAAAATTCAGCTTTACAGCCGGCAGGTGTTCATTACCGATGAGGTGAAGGATATCGTTCCCGACTTCCTGCAATTGCTGCACGGCGTGATCGATTCCCCGGACATTCCTCTGAACGTATCCAGGAGCTATTTGCAGGCCGATGGCAACGTAAAGAAGATCAACGGCTACATTACCCGCAAAGTGGCGGACAAACTTTCCGAGATCTTCAAAAATGACCGCGAAGGCTTTGAAAAGAAATTTGACGACATCGGCCTTTTTGTAAAATACGGAATTATCAGCGATGATAAGTTCTATGAAAAGGCGAAGGATTTCTGCCTGGTTAAAAATACTCAGGGCAAGTTCTTTACATTCGAGGAATATCGGGAGCATATTAAAGAGAACCAGACCGATAAGAACGATACGCTGGTTTGGTTGTACACCACGGACGAGAAAAAGCAGGATGCATTTATCCAGTCGGCCGGAAAGCGCAGTTATGATGTGTTGGTCCTGAATACCGTGATCGATTCACATTTTATCAATGCATTGGAGCAGAAGCTCGAAAAAATTAGCATCAAGCGTGTGGATTCGGATACTTTGGATAAGCTGGTGGAAAAGGATGTGAAACTGGAAAGTATCCTTTCGGCAGACGATCAGGAAAAGGCGAAGAAAATTTTCGAGGGTGTGGCGGAAGGAAAAACGGCACATATCCAGGTGGAAGCAATGCCGGTTGACGAGTTGCCTGTCGTGATCACATTCCCTGAGTTCATGCGTCGTATGACTGATATGCAGGCTTCTTCCGGGCAGCGTTCGATGTTTGGGGATATGCCTTTGATGTATACTGTATCGCTGAACTCAAATCATCCCGTAATCGGTCGAATTCTTGAAGAAGAGAATGAAGACGATCAGAAATCACTGGCCAAGCAGGTTTACGATCTGGCATTGCTGTCGCAGGGCATGCTATCGGGTACTGATCTTACTCAATTCATCCGGAGAACGGTGGGTAGCTTGTGAGAATAACGATTTGATTTAAAAACGAGAAAGCCGCTTCTGAAGCGGCTTTCTCGTTTTTAATGCCTGCCGGATATCAGTTTGATTTTCAGTTTTTCCAGGTCCTCCCATTTCTGATCTTTGGCCAGTCCGGCCTGGTCGGGCCAGCTGGACGGGTCGTGAAGCTGAAACCGCGGGCCCGCTTTTTTCAGGATACCGGCGATCCGGAGTACGGACGTTTCCATGAGTTGTTCAAAAGTATGGATGCCTTCCCGATTCAGGATCTCCTCGATCCTGGGGCCTATCCCTTCGATTACCTTGAAGTCGTCAGGTGCGTGATCCGGGCTGATCTTCGGATAAACTGTTTTAGAAGCGTTGGTTGCAATGGGGTAATCCACAATGTTATTCGTTAAAGTCCGGTATTGAGCAAGCTCAAATTTCTTTTCGTCGATTAATGCCTGCAAGTTATGGATTCTCCGCTTGATAATCACTTTTGCTAAGACCCATCCCAGCACAGTTGCGCTGATCAACAATAGTGTTATTTCAGCTACCGCCACAGGTAAGCTATCGAAATCGATGGTGATGGCAGGGAAATTCATTGTTTTGAGTGATAGTATTCGAGTTCGCGATCGATCCTGTTGAGCTTATAGCGCAAATCCCTCGTTTTTTTGATCTCGTAAGTGTTGCCCAGAATAAAACCGATCGATAATGCGACGGTCAGCATGATCGTGTATTGGCTGAAATGGGTCAGTTCGATGTGGCGGGCAGGAAATCCAAGATCTTTCAGGGATATGTGAAATTGCCCCGCTTGCGCAGGCATCTCCGGTAGTAAGGTTTGGGAATCAAACAACACATCGCAGTATTGTTTGATCTTGCAGATGTGCCAGTATACAGAACCTGCCATCCAGAATCCCAGGAAGGTCCACCAGAGCGCCTTGCTATTGAACATGAGAACGTATGTTTGACGGTGGGAAGTTGGGTTTGTCGTTTAAAAATAACGTTCCGGCAGACAAGAAGCAATAGGGGAGGTCACGTCATAAAAAAGCCCGGACATTTTGCCCGGGCTTTTTATTTATCGGTTCATGGAGATCAGGAACTCTTCGTTGTTCCTGGTCCCTTTCATATGTTCCAGCAGGAAGTCCATCGATTCCATGGCATTCATGTCTGACATGTGCTTGCGAAGGATCCATACTTTTTTAAGCGTTTCTTTGTCGAGCAGCAGGTCTTCCCGACGTGTTCCGGACGCCATTACATCAATAGCCGGGAAAACGCGTTTGTTGGACAGCTTTCTATCCAGCTGCAACTCCATGTTACCCGTACCTTTGAATTCTTCGAAGATCACCTCGTCCATTTTCGAGCCGGTGTCAATCAGTGCGGTGGCGATAATGGTCAGCGAACCGCCATTCTCCACATTACGCGCTGCTCCGAAGAAGCGTTTTGGTTTGTGCAATGCATTGGCATCCACACCACCGGACAGGATCTTTCCGGATGATGGAACCACCGTGTTGTAGGCGCGCGCAAGACGTGTTATGGAATCCAGCAGGATCACCACATCGTGTCCGCATTCTACCATCCTTTTTGCTTTTTCGAGGACGATACTGGCCACTTTTACGTGACGATCCGCCTGTTCGTCGAAAGTGGAAGCGATCACTTCAGCGCGAACGCTGCGTTGCATATCCGTTACCTCCTCAGGACGTTCGTCGATCAGCAGGATAAGCAGGAATACTTCGGGGTGGTTACGGGTGATGGCGTTCGCAATTTCTTTAAGTAAAACCGTCTTTCCGGTTTTGGGCTGCGCTACGATCATCCCGCGCTGGCCTTTTCCGATTGGTGCGAAAAGATCGAGGATCCGTGTCGAATACTGATCCGGGCGCGAGCTCAGTTTGAGACATTCCTCAGGAAAAAGGGGAGTAAGGTATTCAAATGGAATCCTGTCCCTGATTTCTTCCGTGGTTTTGCCGTTGACGGTTTCGACCCTTAACAGGGCAAAATATTTCTCGCCTTCTTTCGGCGGCCGGATCTGACCTTTTACGGTGTCACCGGTTTTGAGACCGAACAACTTGATCTGTGAAGGGGACACATAGATATCATCCGGGCTGGCCAGGTAGTTGTAATCCGCCGACCGCAGGAACCCGTATCCACCGTCCTGCATGATTTCAAGTACGCCTTCGTTGACGATCAGTCCATCGAACTCGCGTACATAGTTGTTATAGTTGCGTTTGATTTTGGAAGAAGGGTCCTCGCGTGGTTGCTGAGGCTGTGAATGGCGCTCCTGACCCTCATTCTGCGGGCGTGCGGGGCGTTCTTCACGTGCCTGCGGCTCCGAATCCTGTTCAGCGGCCACAGGTTTTTCTTCCTGGTTCTCAACGACGATTTCCGGTTCGGCAGCGGTTTCTGCCGGTTCTGCGGCTTCTTCTCTTCCTAGATCGTTGAGGGTGTCGTTATCCTCGTCGATTTCGAGTGACGTATCTATATTTTTAGGCCGTTCTTCTGTGCGCTTCGGAAACTCTGCACGGGCAGGCGTGTCGAACAATGGAGCGGGAGAAGCAACAAGCTGGATATTGTCTTTTTTATTTCTGGCCGGACGGTTGTTTCCACCTTTGTTGACTGCTACGGGCGTAGGCTCAACGGGTCTTCTGGCGCGCTTTTTCTTAGCTTCAGAAGGTTCGGAGGAGGAATTTTCCGCAATAGCGACCTCCGCCACGGCGGGCTCGGCAGCGGGTGCAGCTGTTTGCTGCTGGGACACGATCCGGTTGATCAGTTCTTTTTTGGGAAGTTTGGCATGATCGGGTATTCCCAGAGCACCCGCTATTTCTCGTAGCTCTGATAAAAGCTTAATGTTTAAATCATCAATTGTAGGCATACAGAAAATGGAAAGTAAAGGGTCACTTTACCAATTGGACAATAAGGTTGTGAATTTAAATTGAATGTAAACCGGACGGTATGTCCCGAAGGTCACGTGATGGTCATTGATATGGTGATAAGTATTTGTTGTAGAAGCCCGCGCGAAAGACTTTACTAACTGCAAAACTTTGATGGATCAAATCTGAAAAATTGCAAACGGTACAAAAGGAAGTATAGACAATAAATCTGCAAGATTTTGTAATCTCGATAACGTAGGATTGGAAGTTACCGCGAGATGGATTTTGGATTTATAAGTCGATACTGACTTAGATGGACGAAGGTAAACATATCAGGTTTAATTTCCAAATGTTTAACGTAAAAACCGTGCCAAACGTATTCTGCCAGCTTTTTTCGACATAATATTATTACTAATGTCATGATATCAGCGGTTTACGGACTGTAAATGGCGGGAAATCCGGCTAGTTTTTGTGACCGGAAAATCGGAATTTTGCCGGAACTATGAATATTGTTGTCGATTCCGGGAATACCTATTCGAAGATCGGATGGTTCGATGGGGAAAAACTTATACGCTATACGACGCATCTGGAATTCCCGGAACTGATCCGGAATATCCGCGAAACGGTGCCCGAATTTCTACTCTACTCTTCGGTCAGCCGAACCGGGGAGGAATTTGAGGAGGCTCTTGGTGAAATAACGAATGTCATGGTGTTGACACCGGACACTCCGCTTCCGATCAGGAAGAATTATGATACGCCCCAAACACTGGGTGCTGACAGGATCGCAGCCGCCGCGGGAGCAAATTACCTTTACCCATCGGAGGATTTGCTCGTGATCGACATGGGTACCTGCATTACCTACGATCTGATCGATCGCGAGGCGGTGTTTCAGGGCGGCTTAATTTCTCCCGGAGTACGGATGCGATTTAATGCCATGCATACGTTTACTAAAAGGCTTCCCCTTTTTGAACCTGAGCAAGAACCGGATTTGATAGGAAAAAGTACCCGGCAGGCTATGCAAAGTGGTGTGATGAATGGTACCCTTGCTGAAATCGAAGGAATAATTGAACGTTACCGACACAAATACCCGTCTTTGCGCGTAGTATTATGTGGTGGAGATGCTGCTTTTTTTGAAAGTAGCCTGAAACCACCCATCTTTGCGGTGCCGGAATTGGTTTTAATAGGATTGAACAGAATTTTAACATATAATGTCTCTTTACAGTAGGATAGGAATAATCACGCTTGCGATTACACTCGGTTGGAGTTGTACAGCTCTTACAACAAAGCTGAAAGCACAAGGATTGGGCAATTCTCCGTATTCATCCCTGGGAATGGGCGAGTTTTACGGCGATGCATATTCCGACAATACTGGAATGGGAGGTGCCGGGGTAAGTACCGGAGGTGGGTTTCAGGTCAACAACCTCAATCCGGCCCTCTGGGTACGAAACCGCTTCACTACGCTTGATGTAGGCCTGGTGGGGCAGTATAAGGACATCCGGTCCGGAAGTCGCAGCCAGGGCAACGCCGGCGGAAACCTGGCCTATCTGTCGCTGTCGTTTCCCGTGTCGACGAAGTGGGTGATCGGTGTTAATTTGAAGCCTTACAGTTTCATCGACTATCAAAACAGCTTTACAAGGGCTGTAACCGGGTCGCAGGCGGTTGCGGAATATACTGTTTCCGGCAAAGGCGGCATTAATAAAGCTTCGTTGACTAATTCGTTTCAGATCGGCAGATATGTAAGTATTGGTTTGGAGAGCAGCTACTTCTTCGGAAACGTGCGCAGGTCGTCGGATGTGTCTCTCC
The DNA here is from genome assembly GCF_946482605.1 of uncultured Dyadobacter sp. The sequence goes on from NZ_CAMLSE010000039.1 coordinate 49,178, forward strand.
TTGTCAATAATGTTCCAGCCGATTATGTGGTCAGTCTGAATGATCGCAATACTTATTCTGACATTGCATTCAGGGTAGGAGCGGCAGCACGGATCCCTTTGAAAAAGGACAATAAATTGAACCTGAACCTGGGAGGAACATATAGTTTCAGCACGTCGATCAATGCAACAAAAACGACATCATTCGAACTGACCCAAGGTTCGTTCCCTGTCGCGATTCCCGATACGCTCGAAAATAACCTGGCCGGTTCCATGAAAGTGCCGGAGCAATATCAGGTAGGAGCAAGTCTGGAATGGCCGCTTAAATTGGTGCTGTCGGTTGATTACAGCCATCAAACCTGGTCAAAGTATCGGAACTTCGATAAGTCGAGTGACAACCTGAATGATGTGAACCGCATTCACGTTGGATTGGAATACCTTCCTCGTTTTACATCTCTGAACTACTTCGATCTCGTTCGGTACCGCATCGGATTCAGCCATGGCAAAACACCTTACTCTGTCGACAAAGTTGATATTAATGATACAAATGTGAGTCTCGGCTTTACATTCCCGATGGGGCGCGGATATTCGAACTTCCTGTCTGTGGCATTGGTAGGTGGTCAGCGCGGCACCAACTCGGGAGGAGCGATCCGCGAACGTTACGGACGTGTGGTACTTGGGATCACGTTGCTGGAAAAGTGGTTCCAGAAACAGAAGATCGATTAAAGATCCGGCTTGTATGGTCAGATATAACATCCATAAAAGAACGCAAAAAGGAGATATGTACTTATCTCCTTTTTGCGTTCTCGCCATAGCAGTACTGCTGCTGTGGTCTTGCGAAGGCAAAAAAGACAAGATTGGCGCTGTGTATAGCGGACCGTTTGAAATAGTCAACAACCTTGAGGTAAAATACAGCGAACAAGGCAAGATGAAGGTGTTTGTAAAAACCCCCCAATCGCTAACTTATCAGAACGAGACACGCGTTTTTCCAGACTCCGTAAACATCAGTTTCTTCGATACCCTGGGAACAGTCGTTACGAGACTGAGGTCGGATTCCGGGAGGTACGACCGCAATGCAGACGTATACATTGTAAAAGGCAATGTCCGGGTGGTCAAGTCCGAAACACAGGAAATACTTACCACTTCTGAATTGAGTTGGAGCCCGGGCACGCGCAAGGTATTTACGGATAAGCCGTTGGCTGTTATCAACAAGCGCACGTCCGAGATCACCAATGCGATCGGTATGGACGCAGAGCAGGATTTTAGCCGTATCAAGTTCAGAAAGGCTACCGGTATCTACAAATTTTCGGGTCCCTAGTGACCTGCACAGCTTCCCAGCGCCTGGTGGACGAAATCGATCGGTGTATAGGTACTGTCTTTGCCCCATTTCATCGATACGAAGCTGACGATTTCGGCGATCTCGATTTCCGTAAGCTTGGGGTTTGCCGGCATAGGACGACTGAACTGTTTGCCGTTGACCACAATGGTGTCACGCATTCCGTTCAGGATAATGCAAGCCATACGCTGTTTGTCAGCAATAATGGAAGATCCGGCAATAGGAGGGTACAACGCCGACATGCCTTTGCCGTCGGCTTGGTGGCAGTTTGAACAATGCGTCATGTATAACTGCTGACCCTCTACAAAATATTGTTCGCTTTTTAATTCTTCCGAGCTTTGGCATGAAACGCTCAGACATGCAATGCAAGCTGTAATGCCCGCTTTCGCAAGGCCAGGGAACATGGATACTTTCATTTTTTGTACTCAGCCAGAAGCCGCTCTATATCATTGAGCAATTTTTTTGTCCCTTCTTCGGTGGTTCCGTCATACATTCCTCTGACATGTTTGTCTTTGTCGACCAGAATGAAAGCGCCACTGTGAATGTAGCCTCCCTGCACAGTAGTATCTTCCTTGGCTGTAGACATATAATTCTTTTGCCCGATCTCGTAGATCCGTTGCTTGTCACCGGTCAGGAACTGCCATTGCGTGCCCTCTACACCAAGGTCTTTCGCAAATTTGTTCAATACCTGGGGAGTATCGTGCTCCGGATCGATCGAATGCGAAAGGATCATTACATCGGGATTGCTCTTATAGGCCTGGTAAACCTTTACCATTTGGCGCTTCATGACAGGGCATATTGTCGGGCACGTTGTAAAGAAGAAATCGGTGATGTAAATCTTATTTTCCACCGCCTTTTCGGTAACGGTATCGCCGTATTGGTTGACGAATGCAAACGGAGGAATCTTATTATAAATGGTGTCGACTACTTCTTTGCCGTCAACTGTTTTTTTTACCCAATCACGCTCTCCGAGGATCGGCAATTTTTTGTCCCCGCTATTACAAGCCATCAGGGCCGCAATGCAAGTGGAAACAATGAGTGAGCTTAACAGGATAGATTTGAAATTCGAGTTCATAAACGGTTTATTCTAAAAATGTTTTTGCCTCCTGAATCGCCTTCAGGGTCGACTGCTTTACGAGGAGAATCTTATCTTTTTCCTTTTCGAAATAGAGAATGGCTGCCTGCGGTTCCAGTTTTTTGGCGGAATCACCGCGATACTCATGCATCCAGTCCATCATCAATTTATCTGATTCGGTGAGTTTCTGGTTGAGATCAATGGCCTTTATGCGCTGCTCCGCCAGGGTATTGCTGCTCACACCGACATTCTGAAGACTGTCGATACCTTGTATTTTTTTTGAAAGGGCTGTTTTAAGGCCCATAATGTCCTCGCCTTTGGGCATTACCTCATCATGAATGGCCAATACTTCGGTTTCAAGAGTGGAGAGCTTTTCTTGGTCTTTATCTTTACCGCATGCAAAGCAAAGCAGGAGAATTGCTGACAAGAGTGTGAAATGCTTCATACTGTAGAATAGGGTTAAATTGAGTTATATATTGCTGGCTAATCCTTTAATATCATTTCGCGCGCATTATGAAGAACCGCTTCGGAAGGGTTGTGTCCGCCGATCATTTGCGCGATTTCCTGTACGCGTTCGTCGATTGTCAATTTCTTGATCCTGCTGACGGTTTTGTCAGAAGAATGGTCCTTATAAACAAAATAGTGAGCGTCGCCGCTGCTGGCGATCTGATGCAAGTGGGTGATGGCGATAATCTGATGATTAACAGCCATATTTTGCATCATTTTTCCCATTTTCTTGGCAATCTCACCAGAAACACCCGTATCAATCTCGTCAAAAATGATCGTGGGAAGTTTTCTTTTATCTGCCAGAATATACTTAATCACCATCATGAGGCGGGAAAATTCCCCCCCGGATGCCACCAGTTTCAATTCCTGCGGTACAATGCCTTTGTTGCCGCTAAACAGAAATGTTACTGAATCTATCCCGGTGGGAGAGGGAGCTATTTCAACAATCTGAATACTTAACGATGCATTGGGTATTCCGAGTTCAGACAGCCGTTCGAGAATTAGTTTTTCGATCGCCTTCGTAACTTTCTGGCGCTTGTCCGATAGCGTCTTAGCCCTGGTAAGCATCTTCTCTTTGGTCTGAACAAGCTGTTTTTCCGCGGAAGCAAGATCTTCGTCCAGGTTCATCACTGCGTTCAGCTTGGTGCGAAGCTGTTCTTCCAGGGCCAGCAGTTCACCGATAGACGATAGCTGATGCTTTTTCAGTAATGAGTAAATGAGGTCGAGGCGCTCCTGAACAATCTCCGTTCTGCTCGGATCAACCTCCACATTGCCATTGACCTGGTCTATTTCGTCGGCCAGATCTCTTAGTTCAATCAGTGTGCTCTGGGCGCGTTGGCGAAGTATATCATACTCCGTTACAAGCCTCGATGCCTGCGTCAGGGACGCCACTGCATTTTTCAAAAGATCAAGTGCTGAATTTTCGGGATTGTCCAGGTATGCGTGGGCTAGCTGCAAACGCTCTTTGATCTCGACCGCGTTTTCAAGAATGGTGAGTTCCTGTTCCAGCTTCTCCTGTTCTTCCGTTTTCAAGGCGGCGTTGTTCAGTTCCTGAAAAAGGAATTGGTCGTAATCGAACTCCTTACGCAACTGGTGTGCCCTTCTTTTTAAGTCTTCCAGCGTCTTTGCTGCATCCCGGTAAGCATTGAAATCGCTTTGGTAAGCTTTCAGTAACGCGCCATTTTCTGCGAAAGAATCCACTACCTGCAGTTGGAACTCATTATTTCCCAGAAGGATCGAATCGTGCTGCGAATGGATATCCAGCATTTGCATGCCGATTTTTCGCAATGTATCCAGGTTGACGGGCGTATCATTGATGAAAGCCCTCGATTTGCCGGCAGCAGAGATTTCACGACGGATAATGCATTCGTCGGAAAAATCGAGGTTCTCATCCTCAAAATTGGGAGCAAGGTCGTAGCCTTTCAGATTGAAACTGCCTTCGATGACACATTTCTCGTTGGCATCATACAACGACTTTGCGTCCGCCCGGTTACCCAGCAAAAGGCCAATGGCCCCCAGCATAATGGATTTCCCTGCCCCTGTCTCACCGGTAATGATGTTCAGACCGGGATCTGGCGACATTTCAAGGTGCTTTATCAGCGCGTAGTTTTTGATAAGTAAATTAGAGAGCATATCTAATTCAGGCAGCAGATTACCGGAGATATTGTAATCGGGCTGGAATGAAGGGAATCATGGTTCGTCTCCGATACGAATATAGTTATGATCTTCCCAATTAGGAAATCTGGCGGCGGGCAATCCGATGTTTATATGGCTGATATGCGATTCAGCGGCTTAATTTTGAATAGTGTCGTATACGATCTCGTAAACGTCTCCGAACCTCACAAGATGCGCATGATCACGCGTATCTTTCAGCGTGAAATGATCACCGCTGAATGAGATCACTTTGCCGAAGAGGGTATTGCCATCGGAAAGAACTGCATTAATAGAAAACTTTTGTAGTCGGCTTATCGCGGTAGGCAGTTCGGCGGACTTTATACGTATTAATCTTTTACTCATTCAGTTATACTGATGCAGCTACATCGAAAGCCGTTGATAAAGTTGTGTCTTGGAAGGATCGAGATTGACGAGCAAAGCATATGCCTGCGCTCTTTGTTCTGGCAAACCCTCGATCATGATCTTATAAAGTTCGTCGGATTTGACATCGAAAAACGAGTTGATGACTACACTGGCTGGGCGCAGTTGATTTACTTCCTTCACAGTGTTCAGAAATTCCAGGACTTTGCTCCGGGTTTCAGCCGGGTTTTGTGTAGCAACGTCGAGGCCCTGCCGGTAATATTTGTAGATGCCTTCCCTGAACGGGGTAAACTGCTGGCTCATCAGATTTTCGATCAACCAGTACCTGTTTTTTGAATCGCCATTTGAATCCCATCCCTTTTTGTTGGGAGACGAATTCCTGGCCTGGTTGACGAGGTTAAATGCCTTCTGAACATATGGTGAGCCTCCCATTTTACTGAAAGAATCATAGTCAAAAATCAATGCAATGTTGGCGTAAAACGCCAGAATGTAGGGCAATTCTTCGGTGTAGCTGTTCTCGTTGAAATAGAGCTGTGTGCTGGGCAGGTATGTAAATGTAAAATTCTTGTCGATGTAGGTGAAGAGCACTGTTTCGTAAATGGAATTATAAACAGGCCTGGATATAATAAGCTGTGCATTACCCTCATAGCTGCCCTGCGCCAGCGACCGCGTGAGGTTTACGTTCAGCTTGCATTTGATTTTCTCTTCCTTGTTGAACTGATCATTAGTCCAGCGGGTGTTGTTGAGAAAATCACTCATATAGGTTTGCAGCTGGCTCATCGACTGCGGATCAGTCTTTTGCTGAGCAACTAATTGCTCGTAATTGACATTGACGGTAAACTGAAACTCCTGCGCACATGCGCGTTGCGCGTTGAATGCAAGGAGCAGCAAGGTGGTCAGGCTCAGTATTTGTTTTATGATTCGCTCCATCTGGCTAGTACGATATTGAGGATGTCCTGGGCGACTTCGCTCTTTGATTTCAGGTCGAAATGTTGAACGTTTCCGTCTTTTTCAATAACGGTTATTTTGTTAGTATCGTGTGCAAAGCCGGCACCGGCGTCATTGAGTGAATTCAAGACGATATAGTCGAAATTTTTCCTTGCCAATTTGTCCTGCGCATGGATCAGCTCATTTTCAGTTTCCAGCGCGAAGCCGATAAAGATCTGATCGTTTTTTTTCTGCCTGCCAAGCGTTCCGGCTATATCGATTGTTTTGGTAAGATCCAGGGACATTGTTTCGCCCTGTTTTTTGATCTTTTGATCCGCAACATGTGTAGGTGTGTAGTCTGCAACGGCAGCCGCAAAGATTACCAGATCACTTTGGTGTAGATGCTCGCTAGTCGACTCAAACATCTGGTGCGCACTTTGCACATCGATTTTGCGGACACCTGCCTGAGAAGGAGTTAAATGCGTCGGGCCGCTGATAAGCGTTACCAGGGCACCCGCCGCTGCGAATGCGTCCGCAATCGCGTAGCCCATTTTACCCGACGACCTGTTGCTGATGAACCGCACCGGGTCGATGGGTTCAACCGTGGGCCCGGCTGTGATCAATACTCTTTTCGCTCCGGCCAGGGGATTTGCTGCAAAGTGTGCATGAAGGACATCGATAATCGTTTCAGGTTCGGCGAGTCGGCCGTCACCGATCAGTCCGCTGGCGAGTTCGCCAAATCCGGGTGTAATGAATTGATTTCCATAGCTGACAAGCGCATCGATATTTCTTTTGACAGAAGGGTGTGCAAACATGTCGACATCCATTGCCGGAGCGAAGAAGACAGGACATCTGGCCGAAAGATAAGTCGCGGTAAGGAGGTCATCACAATGCCCGTTCGCGCATTTCGATATCGTTTTTGCAGTTGCCGGCGCGATGATCATCAGGTCGGCCCAGAGTCCGAGCTCTACATGATTATTCCATTCGCCGGTCTCGTCCTTGGTAAATGATGACAGAACCGGATTTTTAGAAAGTGTAGAGAGGGTTAGAGGTGTGATGAAATCCCTGGCAGATTCGGTCATGATCACCCGAACCTGGGCTTGGGATTTTACGAGTAACCTTACCAGTAGCGCCGATTTATAGGCGGCTATGCTCCCCGAAACACCCAACAGTATCTTTTTGCCTTTGAGATTCAACTTACAGAGATTTCGATGGTCAAAGAGGCAGAATCTGATTCTTGCCGGGCATAAAGTTACAGAGATAATGCATATGGTAAATTCTTTATGCCGGGAAATAAAAAGCCAGCCATCAATCGAGATTAATGGCTGGCTTCCGGCATAAACATATTAGGGCTACTCCTCGGTTGTTTCGCGGTAGCTGTGATAGGTCTTGCCTTCGATAAATTCATCGATGGATATGCTTCCCGCTTTGGGCATGCGCTCGTAGAATTTTGAAATTTCGATCTGTTCTCTGTTTTCGAACACTTCTTCCAGGTTATCAACACCCGAAGCGAATTCCGCAAGCTTGTTATTAAGCTCTTCCTTCATCTTGCTGGATATCTGGCGTGCTCTTTTGGAAATGACAGACACGGATTCATACAGGTTACCTGTTACTGCCGCTATCTTATCTGTATCACGGGTAATGATCGATGGATTCGTTGCCATGTTGGTCTGATATAGTTAAAGTTTTAAAACAATGTTATAATGCCCTATTGTCCTTTGGGTTCGCTGGCAACCGGGGTTGTTACTTTGGTAGGTTTGTTGGCCGGCTCAGGCTGGGCATCTTTGAGCTTCTGCCTTTCGGCCTCTGCTTTTGCGATGCTTTCTATCTGTTCCTGGCTGTTGTCAAACATTTTTTCGGCGTCCCGGTTGTATTTGCCTGTCGGGTACTTATCGACAAGCTCCTGATAGAACTTCACAACGTCCTGAAAACGTTCCTTTTGCTTGTCGGTAAAACTATTGGCGGCCAGGTTGTACTGCGACTCCACTTTCAGGAAAGCGAGTTCCTCGTTATACTTGGAGTCGGGGAAATCTTTGCGGAAGTTCTCGATGGAAATTACCGCAGATTTGAGCGACATAGGATTGAAATCGCTGATTTTGTGATACAAGCGCGCACGCTCATATGCCTTTCGTTCCAGCTTGGAACGTAATTCCAGGATGTATTTTGTACACTCCTCGCGGAAGGGACTGTCGGGATAAGCATTGATGAAATCCTGCATGGCTGAAATGGCCGTAAAGGTACTCGTCTGATCCAGGTTGAAAGGGGACGAATCTTTATACAGCGAAAATGCATGCATGTACAGGGATTCCTGCGCGTAGTCGCTTCGTGCGTAGGTATCGTAAAATTTCTTGAACAGGAACTGACTGGTATTGTACTGTCCCTGATGGTACTGCGTATAGGCATAGTAGAACTGCGCCAACTCGGATTCAGTACTACCCTTTAACAGGGGAATCAATTCTTCAAACAGCAAACCTGAGCGGTAAAAATCTCCCTTTTTATAGTAGGACATGGCAGCATCGTATTTCTGCTGATCAGTACCTGTTTTCTGTAACTTGGAGAACTTACTGCAAGAAGTGACAACAAGGATTGCAATGAATAGCAAGAAATAGCTTGCCGGACTGTTTTTTCGCATATTAACTGCAAAGGTAATAAAAAAAGCTACATCATCCCTAACGAATGCGTAGCTGATATAGTGTTAAAAATTAGCTTATTGCTGATGGCGTACAAGCATTTTTTTTGTCGCCACCTTTTTACCATCCACTGAAAGCTGATAGAAGTACAGCCCGGTAGGCATGTCTCTTGTATTTACTCTCAGTTTCCGATCGTTCTTGTTAAGCGTAAATTCAGCCATTTGAGAGCCCAGTACATTATAGAATGTCAGTTTTGCATCCCGGAGGCCGGTGGAAATACTGAAATCGAGCTCTGCATATTCACTGGCAGGATTCGGATAAACGTTGGAAACTGAAATCTTGTCATTTACAAAAAGAAGTTCCTCAGCTTTAAGCTGTGCCTCCATAGCCGGAGATTTTTTCTCCCCAGCTTTCTCTACGGCTTCCGCGACCAGCAAATTGCTTTCACTCGTACCTGCGGCGGAAAAAAGGAAGGATGTGTAGAATCTATTCAGCGCTTTTGGATTTTGCAAAGTCAATGGCTGGTAGTTGATGCCATTCGAAAAGTTGGAAAACTTGATGTTCTGTGTTGCGGGGGCCTTCTTCTTGCCAACCATGTTCAGGCGGCTTCCCCCCGATACACTTTGGGCCTGTAACCCCTGGAAGATCAGGGTCAAGGCTAGTGTTATATATAAAAAATGTATATTTCTTTTCATAGCTTCAAAATCGGATACTTTTGACTAATGCGTTATGTATTTTAGCTTAAAGTCCACTACAAAAATATAGAGAAATAATTGCATATTCAAAATATATTGTACGAACGGATAACTTTATTTTTTCTACTAAAAAATCGTGCCGGTAAGGCAATCTGACTTCCACCTGGCCGAAGTCTACTTCTCTTTCCACATCGCTTTCTCCTTGGTAGGCTTCTCGGCTATGCGCCAATTGAAGCCATCGAGCTGACGTTCCGCCGGTTTTATTTTGGAAGGTGGGATCAGTTTTCCGTCCGGCTTTCCGATGAATGCAATGCGTTGAACTCTGTTGTCTTCGAATAACAGGTTCATTCGCCCGCATTCGACCCTATTCAAACCGATACTTTTCTGCTTATCGTCTATCGCGTAGTAGGCGCTCTCCCCGTTTCCATCTACAAGCACCTGTTTCAGCTTGTTCCCGGTTTGGAAATAGGCGTTGATCGTACGTCCCTTCACCTGGTTGAACTGTTTGACCAGCGTGTCTTCGGTGATCACGAATGATTTGCCTTTCAGCAACATTCTGTTGATTTCATTGCTGACCAAAAATGCAGTAATTGAATCAGCTTCCATCTGATAATGCTGGTCGCTCCACAGGATAGGCTTTCTGAAAAAGCGGATGATAGAGTCGGCCGTGTTATAGGTGATGGAGTCGCATTTGCCCTGAAAATCAGACTTATATATAAATACATTGCGATCTCCGATCAGCTTGCGGGTACTGTCACGCGCGTTCTCATATGAGTATAGCGTATCTGCTCGTATGTAAAGCGTGTCCTCCGACACTACGTTTCTGACGTAGGCATGCCCGAATATTTTCGAATAACCCTTTGTCTTCCAGTAGTACCCTTCATCACCATTGAGCACTGTTCTGTCCTTTTTTGCAACGATGACCACATTTCCTTTCCCTTTTCCGTCATTGCTTTTTCCGTCCACTACCAATGAGTCTGCGGTAAGCGTATACGTTTCATTGTCGACGGTCGTGCGGGTGTGGAATGCAGATTGAGTCGATTCCGTATTGTATTGCCCTTTAGTGCCAACAACAGTACCGTCTTTATTCACGATTTTGGTTTTTCCGGTGAAAAAAGACCATTTGGTGATGGAATTATAGAGCAAGGTGTCCGTTGTAAGCGTGTACTTTTTGTTGACCAGCTTCACATTTTTGTAATAGGTAAACTCCTTGGTGGCTGTGTTGTACAAGCCTTCTTTACTGGTCAGTACATTTTCTTCGTCCACCGTTCTGCCAGGCTGCTTATAGTATGCAATTCCATTGGCCATGTCATACTCGATCTTTCGGGTCGTCAGTGTTCGCTTACTGTCTTTGAGGACAGTTTTTTTACCGCTGACGATAGCCAGCCGGGTGTTGCCGTAGTAGTAGAGCGTGTCGCCTGTAACGGTAACCGTGTCTCCCTGAACAATCTTGACATTACCAAAGGCCTCTATCATGTTGCTGTTGATATGCTGGATGGCAAGATTGCTGTACAGCAAGGCACCTTTATGCTTGAAAACGCCGTTTGTGACCTTTCTGGAATCATCGCCATTTTGATTGATGATTTCCAGCTCGTCGGATTTAAGGATTTCAACCAGATCTTCACTTTGCGTTGGCTGCGACTGTGGCAACGTCTTCTGTGCGAAGAGATAAGGTGAAAAAATCAGTAAGGCAAAGAACGTGATGTAAAATATATTTCTTTCGATATTGATGACGCCGAAAAGTTTAAAAGGGTTGCAGATTCCAGTACAATTTTTTTTCTCCATATCGCTTTTCTTTCTCTTACCTTTGGATAGGGCCCGTGTTTTGACGGCCCATGCAAGAGATTAATCTATTCTTGTTTAGTCAAAAGTACATCAAATACGTCTGGGAGGTTCATGTTGGATTCTTTTTTAACTTTTATTAACCAACACACACCGCAACTGAAAAAGCAGCCCACGCTACTTGCGGTGAGCGGTGGGATCGACTCCGCAGTGATGGCGCATCTCTTTCACACAATGGGGTTTAAGGCGGGAATTGCGCACTGCAACTTTGGCCTGAGAGGGGAGGAGTCGGAGGGGGATGAGGCGTTTGTAAAGGATTTGGCGGACCGGTACGGATTTCCTTTTTTCTCGACGCATCCGGACACCCACAAAATAGCTGCCTCCAGGAAAGTTTCTACGCAGATGGCCGCACGGGATTTGCGTTACGAATGGTTTGAAAATGTCAGACAGGAATTCGATTATCAGTGGATTGCAACTGCCCATCATGCCAACGATTCGCTGGAAACGTTGTTGTTGAACCTGGTTAGAGGGACAGGCTTGCCGGGGCTTCATGGTATTATGCCTGTCAGCCGGAAACTGATCCGGCCATTGATACTCGCCAGCAGGGCCGAGGTCGAGGAGTATGCCGCAGAAAACCAACTGCAATGGCGTGAGGACCGTTCGAACAGCACCGACAAATATGCCAGAAATAAAATTCGACACCACGTAATTCCGGTACTTCAGCAACTAAATCCATCACTGGAAGCAACTTTTCTGCAAACTTCGGAGCGATTGAGGGCCGCTAATTTACTTTTAGAAGAATACCTTGGCAAATGGAAGTCAGACGTTGCAGATGATCAGGGGGGCGTTATGCGGATACCTATCCGAAGCCTGCGGGAGGAAACTGAGCCGGCTTACCGCCTTCTGGGTATTTTACAGCCATACGGGTATTCCTATCCGCAAGCAAAGGATATTATCAAAGCGCTGACCGGCATACCAGGGAAAAAATTTCACTCGCCGTCACATGTACTTCTTGTCGATAGGGAAGACCTCATTCTCAAACAAAGGGTTGAAGAATTGGCACAAGGCGAGATCCTAGTCGACGTCGGGCAGGAGACATTTGAATGGGGGCGTTTTAAATTTATAATGCGAGAGAAGGCGGAGGAAGCGATGCGGGACGGTGATCGTATTGAATTGGATGCAGATCAGCTGATGTTTCCATTGAAGATCAGAAAATGGAGGCAAGGTGACGTGTTTTGCCCATTTGGAATGCATGGCAAACGCAAAAAGGTAAGTGACCTGCTGGTGGAGAAAAAGATAAACCTTTTTGAAAAGGAAGGTGTGTGTGTGTTGGTAAATGGTAATGAGGAGATTGTGTGGGTGGTAGGTTTCCGCGCAGATGAACGATTCCGGACGCGGGAAACCTCAAAAAATATTTTGGTCATATCGATGCATAAACATTTGTAGCACAGGATAAACGAGAGCCACAGCTTACGTGTCAGGTAAAGTTGTGAAGAAAATTTGAATGCAGATATTGCGCTTGTCGATATTAATAGTACCTTTGCACCATGTTTCGCATACGGCGTAACAATTAGAGAGATGGCAGAGTGGTCGATTGCGACGGTCTTGAAAACCGTTGACTGTAACAGGTCCGGGGGTTCGAATCCCTCTCTCTCTGCAGGACATGATGTCAAAACATTCAAAAACCCCGTTTAAGCGCTTTAAACGGGGTTTTTTGCATTTTTGGGACGTACCAAAAGATGCAAAAAATCCCAATGAAAATGTAGGTTATCGTGGAAGTGACAAAACTGAACAAAAACTTCCATATAACACCCACTAACTGGCTGATTAAAAGATGTTTACGAACTAAACATCTTTACTTTCAATTGTAACAATTCGATTTTTGTTCATCTTAAACATTTTTTACTATGTTGGAAACAAGCTTCGGGTTGATTTTCTTTTTGAAAAAGCCCAAACCAGAATTAGCGGGTGGCATGCGCTATGTCTATTGCCGAGTCACCGTCAACGGCATCCCCAAGGACATCTCTACAAAGAGAGTTTGGCATCCATCCAAGTGGAGCGTCGGCGCGGGTCGGGCGACAGGGAACAAGGAGGATACCAAAACATTGAATGCCTACTTGGATACGCTAACTTCCAAAATTTATGAAGCAAAGCGATCCTTGATTGAGGCGAATAAAGAGGTCACCTCAGAAGCCATCAAAAATATCCTTTTAGGAAGAACTGAGGGTGGGAAAACTATCTTGCCTATTTTCCGAGAACACAACGATCAGATTGCTGCATTAATCGGGGCCGATTTTGCGCCAGGCACATTGGAGCGGTACGAGACTTGCTTCAAACACACCCGTGACTTCATCAAATGGAAGTACCAGGCAGAAGATTTCGAAATCGGGAAGCTTGACTACGAATTCATATCACAATATGAATTCTGGCTTAAAGCAGTTAAGAAGGTCAGCCATAACACTACGATGAAGTATTTGGCGAACTTTAAGAAAATTGTGCTTCTGTGTGTTAAAAGAGGATGGCTCCTACGTGACCCGTTCTATGCTTTCAAATTTTCGAAGCGAGAGGTGGACCGACAAGCATTAACTGAAGCCGAGCTGAAGAAAGTATGGGATAAAGATATGGGAGACGGCCGCCTAGGCCTTGTCAAGGATATCTTTCTTTTCTGCTGCTACACGGGACTTGCCTATGCGGATATATATAAGTTGAAGCGGACAGAAATTGCCGAAGGGATTGATGGCGGAAAGTGGGTTACGACTAAGCGCCAGAAGACTGACACTCCGTCCCGGATACCTATTTTACCGATGGCTATGGAGATTATGGAGAAGTATGAAGATCACCCACAATGCGAGAATGAAAATCGGGTACTGCCTGTTCTTTCCAATCAGAAGATGAATGCTTACTTGAAGGAGATCGCGGACTTGTGTGGGATTAAGAAAAATATCACGTTTCATCTAGCTCGCCATACCTTTGCCACTACTGTAACTTTGACTAATGGGGTACCGATTGAAAGTGTTTCAAAGATGCTGGGCCACAGGAATATCAAGACCACCCAGCAGTATGCAAAGATTGTAGATAAGAAAATTAGTGATGATATGGCAAGGTTGAAGGATATTCTATCTAGGCAATGAAGTACTTTCGGCTCGCAGGACCTAAAATCCTGTGCCCCGAAACGCCTACGGATTCGATTCCCGCCCGCGACACTGAATTTCAAAGAGTTACAATTATCATTGTAGCTCTTTTTTTAAAACCTGAAATCAGTGCCAAACATCCAAACAACTTTTGTCAAGTAATATCCATCTGCTTCGCATTTCAAAACAGTAAATGTTTATACAAATAACGCCAAGCCTTACTTCAACTCCGAAGGTTTTGATGTACAACGTAATATCAAACGAGAAATCCCGGCTCAGTCCGGAAGTTGGCCGGGCGGTGAAAACATTAGCTGTTTTGCATTGCATCATCATTGAATGTATTGCAAGAGCCGGATCTGACCCTAATCTGCTTCCTATTCCTGAGGGTACCCTCAAATACTTCGAACGTTCCATAGTCCTCAATTAACATAGAGCCCTCTTGGTCAATTCTATGCATGCACTGCCCGATTAAGGAATGTCCATCTAGTGATAAATCCATATCGGCCACTGAACCACTGTGATCTGGGTGAGAATCACTCTCTAAAACTAGCATGTAGATCGACGTTTCAGCAAAGTTCACATTATTTAATTATGATCGAAAGGGGGACAGCCCTTGTAATTTTGTACTACCCGTACACTTGTCAGACGCAGATAGCACTAACTGAAAATTCTATATCGTGGAAACCGATGTCAGCGGATCGCATAAGATATTAATCGAGTGCTCGCAATTGCTAGATATGATGATGAATAATTCAACCAACGAAAAGGTCTTGTAATGTGAAGCGAAAAAGCAACAGAGTCGCTACAATTGATGTCAATGACAAAAACGTCTAGAAGAAGCTCGGTCAATTCATAGCGGAAATTTCATTGGATAAGTATGAAATATCAACACCAGTCAGAAGATTTGATTTTTCGCCTTGCTGCAGGCATGAGGAAGGCGTCATGCAGTTTACTATTGCTGCACACGGAAAAGCCGTATAATCAAACGGCGACATGTGAAAGGTAGTAGTTTCGCAGTCGCCTCTTTTATAAAAAACAACCCTCAGATAAGTGTAACATGTATATTAAAAATATCCAAGTCCAGGGATTTCGCAATTTTCATGACACCAACATTGACTTTAGCGAAGGCGTAAATGTAATAATAGGCCATAACAACGCGGGAAAAACGAACCTGTTGAAAGCTTTGTCGCTCGTTTTGGACTCCAGGAATAGCAGAAACCTCGAAGTCGACGACTTCAACAAACACATTCCACTTGTCGATCTTAAGACATACCCGCCGAAGATTGTAGTTACACTTACAATTGGTGAGAGCACTGACGAAGACTTAACCGGCGATGATTTGGTGACCGTTGCACCGTGGCTTGTTCAGTTGCAGTCTCCTTACACTGCGATGCTGACCTATGAATTCTTTCTCCCGGAAGCGGAGCACGAATCATATAAAGAAATATTAGCTGCGCAAACTGAACGCAAGACGGCTTGGCTGGCTATCAAGCACGAGTTTCTTCGCAAGTACGTCCACAAAGTGTATGGTGGCAAACCAGAACTCAAAGCCGTTGCAGATAATGAGGCACTTCAAAAATTTGATTATCAGTTTCTCAATGCGATCCGTGACGTCGAAAGGGATATGCTTACCGGTCGAAATTCACTTCTTAAAGATGTTATCGACTTTTTCATGGACTATGAGATTAAGATCGATACTGCAAAAGATAAGATTGCAAAAGTCACCGAAATTAAGTCAAACAAGTTAGCTTTCTCAAAGGATGCCCAACAACTGATTGAGACATTGAGGAGCAGAATGGAAAAAGGCAGGGAGCATATTATGAAGTATGCGTCTGACACCGGCGCGTCCTTCAATGACGCTACACCGCAGTTTGATGGCCACCTCTCAGAATTTGAATTATACTCCGCGTTGAGGCTAATAATCAGTTATAGTACAGGCATCGAAATACCAGCAACACACAATGGTTTAGGATATAATAACCTGATCTACATGTCTCTACTACTAGCCAAGATGCAGGTAGACACCAATGGAGACTATCTCGGTAGCAATGCCAAAGTCTTCCCAGTTTTGGTGATTGAAGAACCAGAGGCACACCTCCATCCGTCTTTGCAATATAAATTCCTGAAATTTTTGCACGGCAACAATAACCAGAAGGCCCGCCAAATATTTATTACGACACATTCGACCAATATTACCGCGGCGGTCAGCTTAGATCAGATCATAAGTATTCACGCTTCCCCATCTGGCCAGATAAATATTGGGTACCCAGGAAAAGTATTTGGCGCTGACAAAGCTGGAAAGAAATCGAAGAATTATGTTCAGAGATTCCTAGATGCCACTCGATCTGACATGCTGTTCTCGAAAAATGTGATTCTAGTGGAGGGAATAGCAGAGCAACTACTTATCCCAACGTTTGCCAGATATCTCAACAAGTCCTTGGAGGACACGCATACCGTTGTTGTACATGTTGGTGGGCGGTATTTTGAGCATTTTCTTAAACTGTTCGATACACGCAAACCAAATACCATACACAAGCAAGTCGCGTGTATTACAGATAGAGATCCGACCAGAAAAAAGATTGCTCCAAATGCAAAGAGCGAAAAATGCTATCCGTTTGAGGTCGGGCAGGAACCGACTATATACGAATATTCGAATTCAGCAAATACAAATCTGACCTTATATACAGCACATCCGAATATTGCCTTTTTTTCACAAGATGAAAAATTCGGAAAAACGCTAGAATATGAAATGATGCTCGAAAATCCTGGATGTGAATTACTTATAACTGACGACACTAGCAATACAACTGAATTTGAGCAGCTAGCAAAATTACTTTTAGACAAGAAAACTTTCTCAGAAGTGATTGAAACAAATATTACCCACGCAGGCGAAGAAACGACTAGAATAATCGAGTCCCTAAAGTCATGTAAAGGCGCGGAATGGGACGATGCATCGAAGATCAAAGCATTAATTTCGTCTCGATACTTAAATAGCGTAGGCAAAGGTGGGAATGCTCTTGAGGTCTCTTATGCATTGGATGCGAACCTTACAAGTGCGTCAAAAATCCCTTTTAACGTTCCTTCGTATATCAAAGCTGCAATCGAATGGGCATGTCAGTAATTACGGCACATACGCGCCTGACGGATATTGAGAAACATTTCAAAGTCCTTGCAGGTCCAGGAGCAGGTAAAACTCGCTTCCTCGTCAATCATATTAGAAATATTTTGACAAACTCAGATCGTCTAGGCATTCAGAGAAAGATAGCATGCATCACGTATACTAACATTGCTGCTGAAACTATACATTCCAGAATCGGAGATCATGCCGGACGAGTCGAAATAAACACCATTCACAGTTTCTTATACAAGTATCTTATTAAGCCATACGTACATTTCGTTGCCGATGAGTATGGATTAGATGCGCTTTCAATCAAGGGCCATGATGATGTGCTCATCACAAACTACTCCTTTATAAAAGAATGGAAGGCAAGAACTGCCCAACATTATATCACTGACGATCGAGTAATAATTAGTGCATGGGAAAAACTAAGATGGGATTTTGATGCAAGTGGTGCCCTAGCGATTTCAACGCCCTACCCTTTCAAGGCTGGCAAATTTTCATTGAAAAACGCGGGATACTTGATTTACAAGCAGATGACTTGGGAAAGAGGATTGCTTCACCACGATGATGTCCTCTTTTTCAGTTACAAATTGGTCACAGAGAAGCCCTTCATTTTGGAAGTATTGAGAGCTTGCTTCCCTTATTTCCTTGTCGATGAGTTTCAGGATACAAGTCCAATCCAATTAGCTATTCTTAAATTGATTGCTCAAAAGGAGACTGTCGTGGGCGTCGTGGGTGACGAGGCGCAATCAATTTATGGTTTCCTAGGGGCTAAGCCGGGACAGCTCGGAAATTTCAAACTCCCAGACATCTTGGAGTTTAAGATTGAAGATAATTGGAGGAGCAGTAACCAGATTGTCACGCTACTTAACAGATTGCGATCGGATCTGCGGCAGGAAGCACTTCGGAAATATAGCTCTTCAAGTGTCACGTTACTCATCGGCGATAAGTTGAAAGCTCTTGAATGGGTATCAACGAAACACTGCGGTGAGCCGATTGTAACGTTAAGCAGAGACAACATAACTGCTAACTCGATAAGCAAAGGCATTGGAATGAGTGGCCAAAAAGATCTCCTCGCTGAACTAATGCAAATCGATAGTGGCAACAAGGCTAGAAGGCAGACAGTATCGAACATCATCAAAGCCATTGAATACGCAAGACTTGGCTATTTCAAAGATGCAATGAATACCATCGGACGTTTGCACAATGGAAACCGGACAGATCGTGATAAGAAAAAGAGCCTGCAGGTGTTAAAATTGGCCGTTTCAAAAGAGCCTGAATTTGCCGATAAAAATATCATTGATCTCTTTAACTTCATCAACCGTGAAGGCATTGCTACTCTAACTCCGTTCAAAGCAGGCGCTCCAAAGACATTCTATGAGAATACTCCTGTAAAACATCTTGCCGCAGCAGTGAAAAATTTATACGAAGCAGGAAACCATCGAACTGTTCATAAAGCCAAGGGAGATGAGTTCAATTTAGTAATGGTGACTTTCGATTTCGACAAGGACGGTAAATTTGAAGACTCAAAAGCTCTAGAATTTATCACAAGACCTGATCTAGCAGGGAATGAAGATCATCGAGTGGGTTATGTGGCACTTAGTCGTGCGCAAAATCACCTCGTGATCTCGGTGCCAAGTTTGTCTACCGCGATCAAAGCAAAACTCGAAAGTTTGGATATTTCGGTGGAAGCTCTTTTGTAATTGTTATTATCCCGAATCATTCGTACTCACTGTTGAGGCAGTTGATCTTCGAGACATGGTCGATTTTTCCAGGACGCTTGAAACTGTGTCGTCCTGAAAAAAACTTACAGTTTTTAGTGATAATTCTGATTGAACTTTACTCAACTTCTTGTTAATACCGCTAAAACCTTACACCCAAATTTCCTTAGTACCGAAATTACTTGCAAGCTTAATATACGCCATTTTTCAAATTAAAATTTCAATTGGCTTTGAACATTGTTCTTATAATCCCCCCAATTGAAATGCGGGACAGCCCTGAACAGTATGAATTGTGCCTACGCGATCAAATAGCCATTTAGCTTGGTTCACCCCAAATCGCAAGAACAAATCCGTTTCTTGTTCAAGTCGACTTCGAAGCTCCTGCGCCACAATCCGAAATGGCGTGACAATGAAGGTATCCGGATTTGCGACACGTTCATCCGCTAATTTGTGAAGCAGTTTTACAACCACTTCCCCTTCAGCAGCACACCATTTTGTTGTGGCATTACCATCAATATTTATCCATGATGACCTGTTTCCAAGACGCTCGGTCACCGGAACATCAAACCACACAGCAATACGCCAAGATCGTCGAAAAGAAAGTGTCTTATGATATGGCCAAGCTGAGGAACGTTCTGACGAGCCAACTGTGCCCCTGAGCTGTAGGTAGATGGATACAAGCTTCGTAAACTCTGGGGAACAGTAATTCGCCGGAGTTTACGTAATCTTCGAACCGAAATTGGATTTGCATTAGGCGGATCAAACAAAAATGAAACGAAATCAGCTGCGACATCAAGCACTCCCAATCTGATCCGGTACCGAATAATAACATTTGTTTAATTGAAGCAATAAGGAACGTAACTTAAGGATGTCTTTGACTGCGTGTTCGCAACAGGACATCTTTCATGTCCATTGTGATTCTACCCACAGCAACAACAACCCCAAAACAACTGATAAACAGAATATCTGCCCCCTATGAAACTAGCTCTACTTTCACTACTTACCTTGCTTTCAGTAAATGTCTTCTCGCAAACTGAAATTTCGATCACTGTGGTTAAGACAAGCAATGGGAAAAACTTAAAAATTGAGAAGAAAAGTAAAGATTACGTAAAGCCAAATGCATACTACAAAATAACCGTAGATGGAGTCAATCCCGCACATACGACTCTGAAAGTCACAACGGTATCAAAAGAAATTTACACACCCCTCCCCGAGGTGCTTAAAACGCTACCTCTAAATCTCGCCGGCAGTATTGTGCGTAGTAACGATGGAAAAAAAGCTCAAGACGAGCTCAAAGTTCTCGTAGATGCAAAATTAAAGAAATTAAACGTGCTCAAAATATGTGCTGATAGCCTTCACGATATTTCGCTCTTTTTACCAAATCCTATGGAGGCGCTCCGATTCTATAAGATGGCACGTTCTGAATATTCATTAAAGAAGGACTCGTTAGAAGCCGATTTGGCATTCAAGACAGCTGTATTAGAAGATATACAATTCATTAAGTCCTTGAAATCGGTTGGTGATGCGATAAACGAAACCTACCCCTCGTATGACGCAGATGATATATACCTTCTTTCTAAAATTTCAACGGTGAGCACGGAATTTGAAAAAGTTGACTACAAATCACTTCTTGAATATTTGATTCGATCCGTAAAAATAACCAAAAAGTCCCTCACATCCAATGAATTCAAAGCAAGCAAAGACCTTTCCGAAGTCAAAATAGTGCTCGTTGACAACTACACAAAGGATACGTTACTCAATGAACAGGAGACAATATTCACTTCGGGTGGAAGCAGTTTTGGTATCAGCTTTTCAACCGGCTTTATCTACACTGGTGATTTTTCAGATCAACCTTATTACCTAAAATCCCGAGTTGATGAAAAAGTTGCCGTAATAAATGATGAAAAAGTAAAACATGACATCTCTTTCGGCGGAATAGCTCACGCTTATTACAAGCCAACCCCGTGGTTACGATTCGGCATTGGCCTTGGACTCTCAATTTCCCCTTTTGATGGCAAAACACGCTACCTTGCCGGACCTACCTTGATGTTAGGTAAGGAAAAGTCGGTTTCAATCACTTTTGGAAAGGCATGGGCAAAGATCAAGGAATTGTCCCAGCTTGTCGAATCCGACAGCCTTGGTCTATTTCTACCGAAGGGAACGACGACAGTGCCGACCTTTGATAAATGGAAATCAGGGCTATTTATCGCACTAACATATAACTTAGCGGCAATTAGAAAATGATTGGCTTGCTGATATCAAGAAGAACGCAAATATGAATAAATGAGAATTTTGGTAACTCTTCATGATGACGGAAATTCGCGTCTTACAGAATTGCTTCCTGAACTCCAAAACGCTGGATTTGATCCCCTTGTCTATCAAGACGAAGACCAAATTCTTGGGATGATTGCACAGACAGGAGAGAACATTGAAATTTTGGATTTCATTTGCCACGGCTCTCAAACAACTTTCGGCGACACCGACCTATCCACCGTAGATCAATTCGGCCAATCACTATCACAAATAAGCTGTATTGGCAGCGATACATTGATATATTTGGATGGTTGTAATACTGGGCTTCGATCTGGAGACGACGGCCCAATTGCCCAAGACCTTGCCAATGCGTGCGGATGTACGGTTTTTGGTAGCCAGGGATACATTACTACTGGCGCGATAGCCCTTGGCGACGTCGAATGCTTTGACAGTGTTGGTTCATGGCCCCCAGTGCCGGGCTCAAGACATCTTTATGGCGATGATGTTTGGATTGAATTCAATCCTAGTCATTCATTTCGTAAATCCAAACGCATTAGAAAGTCCTTCATTGTACAGGTGGGATTCAAGCATGAAAGAAAGCAAAATAGTTACGAACGAACAATCAAAAAGATCCTGAGGCAAACAATGTCAAAGACACCTCTGATGATTTTGGAAGTAAGGATAGCGCCTGACATAATCGTCGAGCTTTTCGATAGAGGCATTACGAAAAACATTGAAGTGCTAGCTAACGGCCGGGTTATTCGAGACCGATTGAAGGACGATAGTTGGCTAGTTTCAACTTCCAGGGCTAAAAAGCTTCTCAAAAGCGTCAACAAGTTACGCCGATGACTGCCGTCGGGCGACCAACAAGCTTCAATATTAGGATTTCCCACTCAACCCTCATAGCTGATATTGTTAAAGCCTTCGCACGGATTATTCTTATGGCAAACAAGGCAGAATCGATATTGCAGGGGACTGATTGCAAAGAATCCTTAGATTCGCTTGACCAAAATGTAACACTTTGTCATTTTCCGTCCCTAGATCGACGTTACATCCAAGTTCATCGGCAGCCTTTACCTCAAAGTCATATTTGTCGAGCCCCGTTTCAGAGGCAGGTAGGTTTTGCCCTAATTTCCTGTGATCGGTTTTGTGAAGGTCTCGGGGGACTGCAAAAAAAGGATATCTTGGCATTCTCTGGGATAATATGTCCGCTGAGGCAAGCGAGAGCTTTTCTTTAGATTCGAAATACTCAGACAACAATAGCAGTCTGTTCCAGTTTTCAAAGTAAAATAATATGCAACCCGAGCAGTACACTCAAGTCGAAAGATTAAGAACGTTTCTTAAACGCTGCAAATCAACCCATCATGATCACCTCAGCTTGCAATCCTTGTCTGAGCAGGACTCCGGTTGGGACGCTGCGCAATTTTGGTCGTTCTTGCTCCATGCCGGAAATATCGTAAAGCCTACAGGGACAACTGATGAATTCCAGCGTTTTAAACTTGACTATGCAAACTCCTCCGGCGATGACGTTGAAGATAGCTTCCTGTTTGAAAACTTCTGGTTAAGGGAAGTTACTGGCTTTATCAAAATCCCGGCTGGAATCAGGACAGCCGTTGCTATCTTCGGAGAAATCGAACCGTTTCGACAAGAGCTCGAATTCCTGCTGGAGAAGTTTCCTAAAACCAACTTAGATACTTCAATTTATGCACTATCGGACTTCGATGCCGCAAGAAAAGCCTATGAAGAACAATATGGTGTGATTTTACAGGACGAGGGCCTATACTATCGCCGCTGGCTTACGGTCAATGAGGACAAAGTCGAGCTCGCAAACATAGAAACCTATTTTCGTCAATATGAAAAACACTGGTCAAAATTTCGATTTCTCAAGGCTTATATCGGCAATCTTGAAAGTGTCAGCAATCAAGTAGTTACAATTTCCACTACTGTAGTCGAGTCCCACTATGAAAAGTTCAGGGCAGCGTACAGTCGAATGCCCACTCTCCAATCATTTATTGAGAACGGTTACTTGACAAAAACTGTAAACACTTACCTATTCAGCCCAAGGAACATAAAATGTTCTCTTAAAAACAAAGTTGCTGCATCACTTTGGCAACATGTAGCGGACGACTCTTCGTATGCTTCCGACCGGGAGAGACTACAAGAATGGATGTTAAAAACTATCTATTGGGAAGTTGATACAGATTTACTGGCACAGGTTGACGAAGCAGACAAACTGCGGTTTCTCGAAATCGCCGACGAAGTAATCAACTCCGAGCATGATCTTGTTGGACTTGAACAGGAGCTCGAAAAGATCTTTCTGGACAGGCTATCTTCGAATGGCGTGGTTGTCAAGCCAGAAAAGAACTTTTTTGCACTACGGGATGAAAGCTTATTCGATTTGCTTAGCAGCATGTACCTAATTGAAGAGAGGCCTAATTCCACCTACTTTCACGATCAAGGGTCTAGAAACACACTTATGACGTTGATCGGGCTTTTAGTTCGACACGATGCAAGTTGTGAGAAGACCATAAATCTCTTGAAACAAGGCTTAAACAAACCTTTTCTACTTTGGGCCACTACGCGGTGGATTCTACATATCAGACTCGATGCGATACCAAAGTTACTGACCGATCCCGAGTTAGTTTCACTATCATTCTTACTAATTGATCAGATAGACTACCCCGATGACGAGAAGGAATATTTGAATTTAGAGGCTTGGAAAAAGTCAATAGAACTGGCACTTTGGACATTTTCATTTCAGTTTAGAACGGCGGCTGACATTGTTACGAAAGGCCTGTTTGAAATCTTCGGACGGCTGCACTACAATAAATACGCTATCCGTAATCAGACCCGCGAGGATATGTATTTGGAACTGCAAAAAGCGAGAAAGCGAAAGGAGGAAACCATTCTGAAGCTTATTGAAGGAGCTTACCTTGAGCAAAATTCTTACAACCCCGCTGGCAGCCGAACATATTTGCTACCCGTGGTTTTCAATAGCCTCTCAGCCCTAGTCATTAAGCAGCCAGCTCAAATCGGATATCAAAATGGCCTTATCCAGTTCCCTTTGATGAAATGGGCAGGGTTAACATGGCTACTAAGGGCTTCTACCTACTTTCACTACACCGATCAGTTTGATCTGACGCCGCCAGAGCGAAATAATATCGTCGATGCTTTCCTTGATAGTTACCTGGATACTATCAAAACAAAAGAGATCATAAAGATCGATTTGAAAACATTCTCCGAAAAGCCCTCGACTCCCTGCTGGGCCGAGAAAATTGAGCGCCTGGTAAATATAGACTGGCTGTATCCTATCTATTTTTTTCACAAGGCGGGAAAATTGGAGCAATTTCTGGCACCCCCGCTAGAGGTGATCGAAACCGAGGATCTGTATGACGAACGAAACAAATTTACGGCTGATAAGATCAGAACCCACATCGGTGTACTGATGCAGATACTTAAAAAACTGGTCTTACCAGAGCTTCCGTATGGGTTTGAAAGCAAGGAAATTGATGCTATCAAAAGTCGGATCGAGAGCAAGATCACCGATTACATATTGGTTCATACCGTCAATGAGCCCCAAAGCGGAAAGTTAGATATCTTCAATTTCAACAAGGAGATGTCTTTTAACTCTGGCGGAAAGGAGGCGCTATTGCCCGATATCGCAAGGGCCATTAATTGGTTTTCAAAGAAAGACCTGATAATCAATGCAATTGTCAACACAGGCGATTTAAACAAAATCCTGACCATTGCAGACTACATTACTTCTGAGGGTGTTCGAAAGCGACTATTAAGTAAGGTCACCAAAATCAATGTCCTAACCTTTCTAGAAGGCCTTAACTGGATCCCCGAAATACAGAACACTTTGGTTAAAATCTCACGTTACCCCGAACTTGTCGAACAAACCGAGGAGGCGAAAATTTTTTGGGAACTTCAGGTCGCAGAAAAACGGGAGGACTTTCAATACCAAATGCAGCTTTTTCAAACCGAGCTTCTACTTGCTTATATCAGGAAAAACGAGAACGAATTAAATTCCATCAAGGTACCCGCCGCCGCGCATCCACAAATCCTGGAGCAACTCAAGCCGGAGGATTATCGGCAGTTTTATCAGGGGCTTATGTTCATAGAGGACCGCCCAGAGCGTGGGCACGAAATATTTAATCAACTCTGCAAGAAATTTCCAAACAACCCGCTAATGGCGTTCAACCGCTTGATTGCAAGGTACAACCTTGCGGAGAAGGTTGACAGTTTATCGCAGTTAAATATCGGCATTGCAGAATGGCAGGCCAGTGAAGAAACCATGCCGGCTACCGCGCTGGAATCAATCGAACGAGACTTGGTAACAATGAAACTTCACATCTTTTCCAAGCTCAATAAAGACACCGATTTAGACAGTATCTTCGAAAAACTGGACATTGCCGATAAGATGCAGGCTGACAACCTATCTGTTAAAATCGATAGTTTGATTAAACGCAGGCGCATTGACGAAGCCACAATACTAATTGATTCTGCTGAGGCCTATCATAAGTCCGATGACCTATCCGAAATCGAGGTGATTAATCGGTTACGCGATAAGATCAGCGACAAAGACAATCTCGCTCAGCTCCAAATCAACTATTCACGCATTTACCAGTGCAGACCATCCAAATTAATCCAGATTTTGCCTGAAAACCTTAACGGAAAAAAGAACCTAAACGAATTCATTGTGCAAGAATTTGTTTATGCCGCCGATAGAATGCTGGACAAAATTAAGTCAATAGACAAAATCGGGGGCGAGGATAAGTATAATGATCTAATTGAAGTAATACTTAGCTCCCGCATTAGTACATTAGGCTGGCAACTCGTAGCGCAGTCCCGAGGCGCGTTTTCTGAAGAATTAGGAATTCAGCCTGGCGAACGTGATTTGACGCTAATTGAACCATCGCGTAAGATCATGATGGTTTGTGAGGCATTTATCCTAAGAAGTGAGACTGCTGCGAAGGAACACCTTTTAAAGGTGTTCAACTATTATCATCAAAGAAGTACGTTTTTGATGCTTGTTTATGATAAAGGGGAGCGTAGCAAAAATTTCTTAAATAACTGGACTAACTATATTAATACAATAATCCGAAATGCTCACTTCGACTCCACTTATGCGTTGATCCCACCAGCTAAGGATGTCACATCCGATTTTGGCATCGAAAATTCAGCGATAAAGGTTGGCAAATCTAATCATCAATCAGGCACCGAAATATTCCATATTTTCGTTAATATAAATTACCAAATACCGCTTCCCGAGCTCGAAAGTAAATCCTAAATACCTACCCCGAAATTTCACAAGCATTCTATGTCTATTACGGCGATATGGGGGCAGGCCTTTCGTAGCATATAGGGTTCTTCTTCACTTTTGATGATAAAACGTAATTATTAAATACACAATTATTTG